>UCFC01000009.1 GCA_900471515.1 Hyphomicrobiales bacterium
CGTCGCCATCAACAATGTCAGACCCAAGCGACACGCCAAATACAACTTCCGCGACTCCGAGTTGTACGCAAGGTCGCTGATGGCCTATCAGAATTTCGAGGTATCACCGATCGCGCCATGGTTCACCCTGCGCTGGCTGCACCCGTATCTGGGGATGCAAAAATGACCGCCAGGCGCCTTGATCACTCGCATCACAGACAAGGCCGGAACCGCACGTTCAGGCGGCCAACGCTCTGCCGATGGCACTCGACAAGGCATTGCGCCTGTTCGGCGCACGACAGCATCAGCTTCTCAGAAACAGCGTTAGTATTCGAGTTGGAGAACGATCATGGATACCGGCATGAGACATAACAGGAAAGTTGCACTGATTACCGGGGTAACAGGTCAGGACGGTGCCTATCTGGCCGAATTGCTCCTGGATAAGGGCTATATTGTCCACGGCATCAAACGGCGGTCGTCGTCCTTCAATACCAATCGCATCGAACATCTCTACGAGGATCCGCATGTCGAGAATCCGCGCTTCATCCTGCACTACGGGGACATGACCGACGCGACAAACCTCATCCGGGTCGTCCAGGAAACGCAGCCCGACGAGATCTACAATCTTGCCGCACAAAGCCACGTTCAGGTGTCCTTCGAGACGCCGGAATATACGGCCAACGCGGACGGAACCGGCACGCTGCGGCTGCTTGAAGCCATTCGCCTTCTCGGCTTGACCAGGAAAACCCGTTTCTATCAGGCATCGACCTCGGAACTCTACGGCAAGGTCCAGGCAGTGCCGCAGAACGAGACGACGCCATTCTACCCGCGATCGCCCTATGCCGCCGCCAAGCTCTATGCCTACTGGATCGTGGTCAACTATCGCGAGGCCTATGGCATGCATGCATCGAACGGCATCCTGTTCAACCATGAAAGCCCGATCCGCGGCGAAACCTTCGTGACGCGCAAGATAACCCGCGCGGCGGCGGCCATCCATCTCGGCCTCCAGGACCGGCTCTATCTCGGCAATCTGGATGCCAAGCGCGACTGGGGACATGCGCGCGAATATGTCCGCGGCATGTGGCTGATGCTGCAGCAGGACGAACCGGAGGACTATGTTCTCGCAACCGGCGAGACCCACACCGTCCGCTCCTTTGTCGAGAAGGCCTTTGCCAGGGTAGGCATGCCGATCGACTGGCGTGGCGAAGGTATCGAGGAAAAGGGCTACGACACCATATCCGGCCGCTGTGTGGTGGAGATCGATCCGGCCTACTTCCGGCCCACGGAAGTCGATCTCCTGCTCGGCGATCCCACCAAGGCGCGCACGAAACTCGGCTGGAAACACGAGACCAGCCTCGATCAACTGGTTTCGGAAATGGTTCGCGAGGACCTGAAAGTCATGGCCCGCAACGTTCCGGCGGTCGGCGCGAACAAGGGCCTTGTCCATGCCTGAGGTGATCTACAGCCTTGCCGGAAAGAGGATCTATGTCGCGGGCCACCGCGGCATGGTGGGTTCTGCGATCGTGCGGCGCCTCGCGACCGAGGGCTGCGAAATCCTGACTGCCACACACGCCGAGCTCGATCTCAGACGACAGGATCAGGTGGAGGCATGGATGGAGAAGAACAGTCCCGATGCCGTTTTCCTGGCGGCTGCCAAAGTCGGCGGTATTCTCGCCAATGATACCTATCCGGCCGACTTCCTCTACGACAACCTGATCCTCGAGGCGAACGTCATCCACGCCGCTTACGAAGTCGGCGTCGAAAAGCTGATGTTTCTGGGTTCGTCCTGCATCTACCCGAAATTCGCGGATCAGCCGATCGTCGAAGATGCCCTTCTGACCGGAGCGCTCGAACCCACGAATGAATGGTACGCAATCGCCAAGATTGCCGGATTGAAGCTATGTGCCGCCTACCGAAGACAGCACGGCAAGGATTTCATCTCGGCCATGCCCACCAACCTTTATGGGCCGGGCGACAATTTCGACCTCGATTCAAGCCATGTCATGCCGGCCCTGATCCGCAAGGCGCACGAGGCCAAGATCAACGGCGAGAAGCAGATCCGCATCTGGGGCACCGGAACGCCGCTGCGCGAGTTCCTGCATGTCGATGATTGCGCTGACGCCTGCATCCATCTCATGAAGACCTATTCGGCCGAAAGTCACGTAAACGTGGGTTCAGGGGAAGACATTACCATCCTCGAACTGGCAGGGCTCGTTGCTGAGATCGTCGGCTTCGAAGGCGAAATCACGCGGGACCTTGGCAAGCCGGACGGCACACCGCGCAAGTTGATGAGTGCCGACAAGCTGCGCACCCTTGGCTGGTCGCCGAAAATAGGCCTGAAGGAGGGCATAGCCGATGCCTATCGCTCCTTCCTGAAGGGGCACTATCTTGAGCGCCATAACGAGGCTGCCGAGTAGCGGCAGCCGACGTTCAGCCCTGAAGGATATGCTGTCGCACCAGTTCCTTCAGATGCTCCGTATCGCCGGCTTCGATCGCATCGATCATCAAGTGGTGCTCCCGGCTCGACTGCTCCACGCGCGCACGCGTGCGCCACTGGGAAACCGGCGCCGATGACGTCCGCTGGCGAATTTCCGTGATGAGATCGACCAGTTCCTGATTGCCGCCGAGGACCAGAAGCTGGCGATGGAAGGCAAGATTTGCCTCGTAAAGTTCCAGCATCGTGCCGTTCAGCACCATGAAGTCGAAATGCTGGGCAAGCCCGCGCAGATTGGTGATATCGGCCGGGGACGCGTTCTGAACGATGGTTCCGGCGATCGCCGTTTCCAGGATGATGCGGATCTCGCTGACTTCCCGCGCGCGCCGCCCATCCGGCTCGTAGACGTGGTAGCCACGGTTCGGCACATGTTCCACGAGCCGCTTCTGGGCAAGGCGATCAAGCGCCCGGCGCACTTCGGGCCGCGTGCAATTATACCGCCGCTCGAGATCGATCTGCTTCAGCCAGGTCCCCGGCAGAAGCACGCCGGCCAGGATGTCCTGAAGCACGAGGTCCGTTACGTCGCGTCCGCTGGACGTTCCCTGCCCCGAATCCATCACGACATCCGCCATTCGAATTTCCCCTCACTCTCTGCATCGATACCACGGGCTGCGGCATGTCCGTAAGGCAGCCCGAACAGTTTGCCGTGATGAAAATTTATTCGTGCACATGGATTGCGCATAAATTTTTTGTATCCTAAATTGGTGCCAATTTTGGATACTATGCAAAATGAAGCTGTTTTGGAAGCCATGAAAAACTCGGACGCCGTGTGGGACATCGTCGAAGCCAAGCGCGAAGCCTTCTTTGCGCTCAGCGACCGGATATGGGATATGCCGGAGACGAATTATGAGGAGTATCGCTCCTCCGAAGAGCATGCCCGCCAGCTGGAAGCGGAAGGGTTCCGTGTCGAACGCGGCGTCGCGGGATTGCCGACGGCTGTGATGGGTGAAGCCGGAGAAGGTGGTCCGGTCATTGCGATCCTCGGAGAATTCGATGCGCTCCCGGGGCTTAGCCAGGAAGCCGGTGTCGCCGAAAAGCGCGAGTTGACGGTAAACGGCAATGGCCACGGATGCGGCCACAACATGCTGGGTGCCGGGTCGATGCTGGCGGCAGCTGCGGTAAAGGATTTTCTCGCCGCAAACGGCCTCAAGGGCCGTGTACGCTACTACGGCTGCCCGGCAGAAGAAGGCGGCTCGTCCAAGGGTTTCATGGTCCGCGCAGGCGTCTTCGACGACGTCGACATTGCCATCTCCTGGCACCCGGCCGCCTTTGCCGGCGTCAACAACCCCGTCTCGCTTGCCTGCAACGAGATCAACTTCCATTTCACCGGCCGCTCCTCGCATGCCTCGGCAACGCCGCATCTCGGCCGCAGCGCGCTTGATGCCGTCGAGCTGATGAATGTCGGCGTCAACTATATGCGCGAGCATATGCCCTCGACTGCGCGCATCCACTATGCCGTGACCGATACCGGCGGTTCGGCGCCCAATGTGGTCCAGGCACGCGCGACGGTGCGCTACCTCATCCGGGCGCGGAACCTGCCCGAACTCCTGTCGCTCGTCGCTCGCGTCAAGAAGGTGGCAGAGGGAGCCGCCCTCATGACCGAGACGTCCGTGCGCAGCGAAGTGATAAGCGGCGACGCCAATCTCGTCGGCAATGTTCCGCTTGAAGAGCTGATGTTTGCCAATCTCGAACGCCTTGGCCCGCCCGTCTTCGACGACGACGACCGGGCACGTGCCCGGATGTTCCAGGCGACGATGAGCGCCGAGGATATCGCCGCCTCCTATGCCCGCTTCGGCCTGAAGGCGAAGAAGGACCAGCCGCTCTGCGAGGAAATCTTTCCGCTCTATGCCGGTGACAGCACGATCGTCGGCTCCACCGATGTCGGCAGCGTCAGCTGGGTCGTGCCGACGGTCCAGATGCGCGGCGCGACCTACGCGATCGGCACGCCCGGCCACTCCTGGCAGCTTGTCGCCCAGGGCAAGCTGCCTGCGGCCCACAAGGGTACGGAACATGCGGCAAAGGTCATGGCGAGTACCGCCATCGACCTGATCCGCAATCCGGCTCTCATCGAGGCGGCCAAGGCGGACCTCAGGAGCCGTCTTGACGGGACGCCCTTCGTCAATCCGATCCCGGATAACGTTCAGCCACCGCTGCCGGAGAAACAGGCATCATGAACCAGCCCGGCATCCTCGAGCTCATAAGCTTCGGCCCCGACGGATGGGGCAAGGCGCTGATCGCCGGCGCGTGGATGACGATTCTGGTGGCGCTTGCCGGTTATGCCATCGGCGCCGTCATCGGCACCTTCGGTGCCTGGGCGAAAATTTCAGGCGGCCGCGGCCTTCGCATCGCCGCCGATACCTATACGACGGTCCTTCGCGGCATACCGGATCTCCTCGTCATCTACCTCTTCTATTTCGGAGGCAGTGCCGCCGTTACAGCGCTCGGCCGGCTCTTCGGCGCTGAAGGATTCCTCGGCTTTCCAGGGTTCCTGGCCGGATCGCTCGCCGTCGGCGTCACGTCAGGTGCGCAATTTACCGAGGTCTTTCGCGGTGCGTTCAAGGCAGTGCATGCAGGTGAAATCGAGGCGGCGATCGCCTGCGGCATGGGCCGTTCACTGCGTTTCCGCCGCATCGTCGCGCCGCTGACGCTGCGCCATGCGTTGCCGGGCCTCGGAAACGTCTGGCAGGTCGTCCTGAAAGAATCCGCGCTCGTCTCCATCACCGGCGTCGCCGAATTGCTGCGCCAGACACAGGTTGCGGCGGGCTCGACCGGCCTGCCTTTCGATTTTTATGTCGTAGCGGGGGCCATCTACCTCATCATTTCAACTGGTTCCGGCCTTTTCCTGCGGCTGGCCGAAAGACACTTCTCTCGTGGCGTGAGGAGAGGCTGATGGATTGGCAATTTCTCGCCGAGACCTTCGTCAGTCTTGTTTCGGCCGTCCCGCTGACGCTTGAACTCGCCGCGACCTCGATCGCGCTCGGGGCTGTTCTGGCGCTCGCAATCGCGCTTTGCCGGCTCTCCGGCATCGCCGTACTCGAATGGTTTGCGCGCGCCTATGTCTTCATATTCCGCGGCACGCCGCTGCTCGTGCAGATCTTCCTCATCTATTACGGGCTCGGCCAGTTTCCCGAAATCCGGCACAGCATCTTCTGGCCGTTCCTGCGCCAGGCCTATTGGTGTGCCGTTCTTGCACTGACCATGAACACGGCAGCCTATGCCAGCGAGATCATTCGAGGCGGGCTTCTGTCAGTCCCCTTCGGCCAGATCGAGGCGGCGCGGGCCTGCGGCATGCCCCGTTTCATGCAGTTCCGCCGCATCGTCCTGCCGCTTGCCATCCGCCAGGCGCTGCCGGCTTACTCGAACGAGATGATCTCCATGGTGAAGGCCACATCGCTCGCCTCGATCATCACCTTGATGGAAGTGACCGGCGTCGCCGCCAGGATCATTTCCGAGACCTACCGGGCGATCGAAGTGTTCGTCGTGGCAGGCGCCATCTATCTGGCAATCAACTTCCTGCTGACGCGCTTCGTCCATCTCGTCGAATATTGGCTGAGCCCGCATCTACGCCAGCCCCTCCCCCACCATCCGGTGGCGCCCACCGCATCCGCACTCGAAGGAGACGCCCGATGACTGCGCCGATCGCGCTCAGCGTGAAGGATCTGCACAAGAGCTTTGGACCCGTCGAGGTTCTCAAAGGCATCTCACTCGATGCCCATGAAGGCGATGTCGTCTCGATCCTCGGCTCTTCCGGCTCCGGCAAATCCACCTTCCTGCGCTGCATCAATCTTCTCGAGACGCCGAATTCCGGTTCGGTAACGGTCGCCGGCGAGACGATCCGCATGGTGGCCAACGGCAAGGGCGGCAGCAGGCCGGCCGAACGCCGGCAGGTGGACCGTATTCGCTCCCAGCTCGGCATGGTGTTTCAGAGCTTCAATCTCTGGTCCCACAAGACGGTGCTCGAAAACGTCATCGAAGCGCCGGTACATGTGCTCGGTCGCCCGAAAGCCGAATGCATCGAGGAAGCCGAGGCGCTACTCGCCAAGGTCGGCATTGCCGAAAAGCGCAATTTTTATCCCTCGCATCTTTCCGGCGGCCAGCAGCAGCGCGCAGCAATCGCACGCGCGCTCGCCATGCGACCGAAGGTGATGCTCTTCGACGAGCCGACGTCTGCGCTCGACCCCGAACTGGTCGGCGAAGTGCTGCGCGTCATGCGCGCGCTTGCAGAAGAAGGCCGCACGATGCTGGTCGTCACCCATGAAATGGGCTTCGCCCGCGACGTCTCGAGCCGGGTCGTCTTCCTGCACAAGGGCGTCGTCGAAGAAGACGGCAGGCCGCAGGAAGTCTTCGCCAATTCACGGTCAGACCGTTTCCGCCAGTTCATCAGCCAATAGTTTTCTCAGCCCAACAAAGAAAAGGGGAGCAAAATATGACATTCTTCTCACGGGTTCTGATGGCGACATCAGCCGCGGCCATCATCGCGACGGCCGGTATCGCACATGCCGAAGACAAGAAGTGGACGACGGTGACGATCGCCACCGAAGGCGCTTTCAAGCCCTATAATTTCACCAAGCCGGACGGAACGCTCGACGGTTACGAGATCGAACTGACCAAATATCTCTGCGATCACATGAAGGTCGAGTGCAAGATCGTCGTCCAGAATTTCGACGGCATGATCCCCGCACTCAACGCCGGCAAGTTCGACGCCATCATCTCCGGCATGTCGGCGACGGCCAAGCGCGAGGAGGTTATCGCCTTCAGCGATTCCTACGGCTCTACCGGCCAGGCCTTCGCGACCTCGAAGACGAGCGATCTCGCCAACCTGCCTGAAAAGGGTGAAGTCTTCTCGCTCGCCAGCGATGAAGCCGGTGCCGCCGCCGAGATCGAGAAGATCAAGCCGGCGCTGCAGGGCAAGACGATCGGCGTGCAGACCGCCTCGACCGCAGCCGCTTTCGTCGACAAGTATCTGAAGGGTGTCGTCGAGGTCCGCGAGTACAAAACGACCGAAGAGCATGATCTCGATCTCAAGGCCGGCCGTGTCGATATCGTCATGGCGTCCATGGCCTATCTGACGACGGCATCGCAGAAGCCGGGCAACGAAGACATGACGACTGCCGGCCCGCGCTTCCAGGGTGGCTTCCTCGGTCGCGGCAGCTCCGTCGGCCTGCGCAAGGGCGATACCGAGCTGAAGGCAATGTTCAACGACGCGATCGCAGCCGCAAAAGCTGATGGCACGATCAAGACCCTGTCGGAAAAGTGGTTCGGCTTCGACGTGACGCCGAAGTGAGCCGATCCTGAAACGATGCCCGGCGAGCGCTGCTCGCCGGGCATTCTCTGCGCATCAGCCTGCGGCGAGGCGGGCGACCGCTTCGGCAACGCCTTTGCCGTAATCGGGATCGGCTTTTGTACAGTTGTCGATGTGCCGCTGTTTGACCTCGGCTCGGGCGTCGCCCATCGCACGCGCGGTATTGTCGAACAGAACCTGCTTCTGGGCCGGCGTCATCATCCTGAAGAGATCGCCGGGCTGCTGGTAGTGGTCATCGTCGATCCGGTGATCCCAATGGTCGGCTGCGCCTGAGAGTTCGAGCGGCGGCTCGTTGAGCTGCGGCTGGTCGGCCCATTCCCCCTTGCTGTTCGGCCAATAGGTCGGCGTGCCGCCGAGATTGCCGTCGGTGCGCATGGCGCCATCGCGATGATAGCTGTGAACCGGGCAGCGCGGAGCGTTGACCGGAATGTGATGGTGGTTGACGCCAAGGCGATAACGCTGGGCATCGCCATAAGAAAACAGACGCGCCTGAAGCATTTTGTCGGGCGAATAGCCGATGCCCGGAACAATGTTTGCCGGCGTGAAGGCCGCCTGTTCGATCTCGGCGAAGACGTTACCGGGATTGCGGTTGAGTTCCATCACGCCAACCTCGATCAGCGGAAACTCCTTCTTCGGCCAGACCTTGGTGAGATCGAACGGATTGAACCTGAAGCTCTTCGCTTGCTCTTCCGTCATGACCTGAATGAACAGCGTCCATCGCGGGAAATCGCCGCGGCCGATGCTGTCGAAGAGATCGCGGTGATGCGATTCACGGTCCCGGCCGATGAGCGCCTCGGCTTCGGCATCGGACAGGTTCTCAATGCCTTGCTGGGTGCGAAAGTGGAACTTCACCCAGGTCCGTTCGTTGGCGGCGTTGATGAAGCTGTAAGTATGGCTGCCGAAGCCATGCATGTGGCGATAGCTCTTCGGGATACCGCGCTCGCTCATGACGATCGTGACCTGGTGGAGCGCTTCCGGCAGCAGGGACCAGAAGTCCCAATTGCTGTCGGCCGACCGCATGCCCGTATGCGGATCGCGCTTGATGGCATGGTTGAGATCGGGGAAGCGAAGGGGATCGCGGAAGAAGAAGACCGGTGTGTTGTTGCCGACCACATCCCAGTTCCCCTCCTCCGTATAGAAGCGCAGTGCAAAGCCGCGAATATCGCGTTCGGCGTCAGCCGCTCCGCGCTCGCCGGCAACCGTGGAAAACCGCACGACCATCGGCGTCTGCTTGCCGATCTCGGAGAATATCTTCGCCTTCGTATAGCGCGTGACATCGTGTGTTACCGTGAATGTCCCGTGGGCGCCCGCGCCTTTGGCATGCATGCGGCGCTCAGGGATCACTTCTCTTGCGAAATGGGCAAGCTTTTCGATGAGCCAGACATCCTGCAGCAATGCCGGTCCGCGCGGGCCGGCCGTCTGGATGTTGACGTTGTCGCTGACGGGCGTGCCGTTGGCGTGGGTGAGATGCGGTCGGGTCGGATCAGAGGTCATGAAGCGCTCCAGCGGTTGAATATCCGAGCCCAACTTGCCAATTGCGTTTCATCAGGTGAATGATATTAATTCTATCCCATTAATAGCTATTAGCTATAAATTGCACCAACCGGTGGAGTTGCTGTCGTGAAGACCTCCATAAACCTGAGCGGCCTGTCTCTGCGGGACCTCGAATATGTCGTCGCAATCGCGGAACATGGCAGCTTCGTCCGCGCGTCTGAAATCTGCGGCGTCGCCCAGCCATCTCTGTCCAGCCAGGTTCGGAAGCTGGAAGCCTGGACGGGCATCACGATCTTCGAGAGGACCACCCGCAAAGTGATCGTCACAGCCGAAGGGCAGAGATTTGTGGAGCAGGCGCGCAAAGTGCTGGGCGAAGCGCGCACGCTCCTGGCCGTCGTGCGGGCATCCGACGAACCCTTCGGAGGATCTCTGCGGCTTGCGGCAATCGCGACGCTCGGCCCCTATCTCTTCCCCCGGATCGTCGGACGGTTCAGAAAAGATTTCCCTCGGCTGAAACTCAATCTCGGCGAGGGCCTGACGGACCAATTGGTCGAGCAATTGCTCGCAGGCGAGCTCGATGCGGTCTTGCTGTCACTGCCGCAAGATCAGCGGCTGCTCACCACCACCCCGTTGTTCGTCGAGCCTTTCCTGCTCGCCGCGCCCGAGGGACATCCCGCCAGCCGGTCGGGCGGTCCGGGTTGGCAAGCCCTGGAAGGGAGCGAGCGGCTTCTCCTCGACGAAGGACATTGCCTGCGAGAACAGGCGCTTGCGGCCTGCTCGCCATCGGAGGCGGCGACCCGTCACGCCACCAGCCTCGAAACCCTGAAATATATGGTGGCAGCCGGCGAAGGATGTACGCTCGTACCAGCGCTCGCGCGAACCGAGGGGGCTCCCATCCACTATAGCGCGCTATCCGAGCGCCGTTATACGCGATCGATAGCGCTCGCCTGGCGCCGGAGCGATCCGCGCGACGCAGAGTTTCGCGACCTCGCTCTCTGGCTGCAGCGCGCAGCCTTGGCACTTGACCAGCGACTGCGCCTTGCCGACGGTTAACCGGCCCGGTCGGTCGCCGACGGTTCCGTGCCTGTGTGCCGAAAGTCGGGTATCGGAGAACAACCGGCGAGAAATTTCGATGGATAGGGTCTTGCCACGCTCGCCAGGCAGCGCCTACATCGCCATTCGTGTGGCGACCTGAAACCCGGCCTTGCGGCGGGATCATTACGAAGGAGAGCCGGCCATGGCCAATCTTCCCGATATGACGAAACATCGCGGCTTTCCGTCGGGAATGCCGGGAAGCGGCATCCAGTTCACCATCCGCCGCGCCAATCCGAGAGGGGTGACACCGATCAAGGCTCTGCCTCGCCGCGCCCGCCCCGGTACGGCAGAACACCGGGTCGACGCAGCCTTCCTGCATGCGCTCTGGCATCATTTCGGCGCGGAGCCCTTCGAGCGCGGTAATCTGGACGCGGCTCGGCTCAACCTGCTCTTCGGACGCGAAGTCGTGGCTGCCGACAAGGATTTCGATCCGATGTCTTATGAGGCGATGCTTGTCATCAACGAAAAGCTGGCGCGCCAGAATTTCCCGGAAGCGTTCGAAGACGTCATGGAAGTTTGACGAGAGCGCTAGCCGGCAAGCGGATGCGCCTGCTCTACGGCAATTTGCGCCATCGCAAGGGCTGCCTCTCGGGTCTTTGCGGCCGCGACGAAGCGCCCCTTGTGGCAGAAGGTGGCTCCCTCTACGCCGCAGGCGCGCTCGAGTTCCCGGCCGGTCAGTCCTGCCCAGGCCTCCGGCAGATCGGCGCGTAGCTCGAAACCCTCGTCGGCACGGCGAATGCCCGTCAGGCACCAGTCGTTTTCCCGGGGGTGAACGACGAAGAGCAGATGATCGGCCTTCGCCCTGACGATCGCCGCCCGGAAGGGCATGCCCATCGGCAGCTCGAGGACGCGCTGCTGGCCCGCCTCGCCGATCGCTTTGAGAACAAGGGCTTCGGCGCGCAGCTTGGCATCCTGCGTTGCGATGCCGGCCTCCACGAAGCTTCGTGCGATCGAAAGGGCGGCATGGAACGCCCGGTCGTCGGCATCGGGATCCTTGGCATCGAAAACCGGCTTCAGGGTTTCCAGGAGAGCGGGCAGCGTCAGGCCGCCCAGCTCGCCCGCGATGGAGGGATCAAGCGCTCCATTGTCGGTCAGATCGACCGGCAGGACGAACTTGGCATCGAACGCGGCGTGTACCGCGGAAATATGCCTCTCCGGGACGCCCAATTCTGCGAGATAACCGGCCCCGTAATGTTTCCAGATCAGGCCGAAGGAACTGTAGGGCCTTCCATCCTCGCGCACGGGCGCACCGCGCTGATGGTGATCGAAAATGCCGGCGGCGGGATCATAAAGCCCGCCGACATCATAGATGATGCGGTCGGCGCCGGGGGTGGTCCATTCGGCGTTCCGGCTGCGAACGATCCTTGCCTCGGGGAACAGGCGGGTCAGGACGACGCTCGAAAGCAGCTCATCCGCGTGGAAGCCGCCGGAATGCGTAACCAGGTATGAAGGGGTCATTGTCAGATGCGTCTCTCGGAACCGGAAATGTATTGTCCGTGGTGATAGCCCGTGGCGACCATCAACTCAACACCAACAGCGCCTTGCCGGCCGGCGCGCTCAGGACCGCCGTTCAGGCTCACGGGAAAGTCAGCTGGACCTTGCATGCCAGCGAACGGTCGCCGGCGATGTCGAAGGCCGAAGAGGCCTCTTCGAGCGGCAGGCTGTGGCTGATGATCGGCCGCACATCGATGCTCCCGCGCGAAATGAGATCGACGGCGACACCGAATTCCTCGTGAAAACGCTGAGTGCCGTGGATGTGAAGCTCCTTGCCGACGATGGCATTGAGAGGCACCGGCACATCGCCTGAGACGCCGACCTGGACAATGGTGCCGCGCGGCCGGACCGCCGCAATCGCGCTGTGAATGGCCGGAGCGGCAGCAGAACATTCGAAGACGAGATCGAAATGGCCCTTTCCCGTCTGAAACTCGGCAAGAGCGGCCGCATCCCGCGTCACATTGATCGTGCGGCTGGCGCCCATGGCATTGGCCCGCGCGAGCGCCGCATCGGCAAGGTCGGTGACGACGACTTCGCTTGCCTGATAATAGCTGGCGACCGCAACCATCAGCGCGCCGATCGGTCCGGCGCCCGTCACCAGGACTTTCTTGCCGGCAATGCCGGGCGCGCGCGATGCGGCATGCAGGCAGACGGACAGAGGTTCGCTGCAGGCCGCTTCCGCCGGCGTGGTCGAGGCAGCGACTTCAAAACATTGTCTGGCCGGCACGACCAGCCATTCACGGAACATGCCCTGCTCGTGCGGCAGGCGCATCGCGCTTCCCATGAAGCGCATTTCCAGGCAATGGATCGGCAGCCCGCTGCCGCAATATTCGCAGGTTCCGCAGGGCTGGCTCGGATTGACCGCAACGAGGGTGCCGACCTTCAGGTCCACCCCCTCGCCGGCCAATTCCACCGTTCCCGACGCTTCGTGGCCGGGTATCATCGGTTCGCGAACCCGGACCGGTCCGAAACCGCCATCCTGGTAATAATGCAGGTCGGAGCCGCAGATACCTGCGGCCGCCATCTTCAGCAGCACCTCGCCTGGACCGGGTGCGGCAACCGGAGCGGTCTCGATCCTCAGATCGCCCTTTGCATAAAGCCGTGCCAGACGCGTCTGCATTGCATCCTCCTATTTCAGAAGCCCAAGCTGCTGCGGCAGCCACAGCGATACCGAGGGGACGAAGGTGATCAGGATCAAGGCGATGAACAGCGGCGCAAGCCAGGGCAGGATCGCCATCGTCGTGCGCTCCACCGATAGTTTCGCCACCCGCGACAGCACGAAAAGCACCATGCCGAGCGGCGGATGAAGCAGGCCGATCATCAGGTTCAGCGTCATGATCAGGCCGAACTGCACCGGATCGATGCCGAATTTCGCAACGATCGGCAGAAGGATCGGCACGAGGATCGTGATGGCCGCGATCGTATCGAGGAAGCAGCCGACGAAGAGCATCAGCAGGTTCACGAGGATCAGGAACACCCACTTGTTGTCGGTGATCGACAGGATCGCGTCGGACAGAAGCTGTGCCGCCTGGCTCACCGTCAGCAGCCACGCGAAGACCGAAGCCGCCGTGACGATGAAGAGAACGGAAGCCGTCGTCTCGATCGTGTCGAAGCTCGCCTTGGCAAGCGTCGAAAGCGTCATCGTGCGATAGCGCACCAAGCCGAGGAACAGCGACCAGAGAACGGCGGCGACAGCCGCTTCCGTCGGCGTGAACCAGCCCATCGTCATGCCGCCGATCAGGATGACCGGCGTCATCAGCGCCATGACGGCAGAAAAGCGGAAATACCAGTCGAGTGCCAGAAGCACGACAAGAGCAATGCCCGCCGCCGCGTTCATCGACAATCCCGATCGCATCATCAGGTAGATCGCGAGCGGCACCAGCAGCACAACGACGATCTCCAGTCCCGCCGAAAGGAGTTGTCTGATATCGAACGGCGCGTCGGAGCCCCACCGTTTCGCATAGGCGAAAGCCGCAACGGTGATCATCATCAGCAGCGTCATGACGACGCCCGGCAGGATGCCGGCCATGAAGAGGGCGCCGATCGAGACATTCGCCATCATGCCATAGATCACGAAGGGCAAGGATGGCGGGAAGATCGGGCCGAGCGTGGCGGACGCCGCCGTCACCCCGACGGCAGCCTCCACCGGATAACCGTGATCCTTCATCGCCTTGATTTCGATCGTGCCGATACCGGCCGCATCGGCAAGTGCCGTACCGGACATGCCGGAGAAGATGACCGAGCCGATAATGTTGACCTGCGCGAGGCCGCCCTTCATCCAGCCGACGAGCGCAACGGCGAAGGAATAGATACGGCCGGTGACACCCGCCGAATTCATGAGGTTGCCGGCGAGGATGAAGAAGGGAACGGCGAGCAGCGGGAAGCTCTCGACACCCGCGATCATGCGCTGGGCGACGATGATGTCAGGCGCGACGCCGTAGAGGACGATATAGAGAACCGATGCGACGGCCATCGAGATTGCGACGGGCACGCCGATCAGCATCAGCAGCAGAAACGAGCCAAGCAGGAGCAGCATCAGATCATCCTTCGACGGCGTGGAATTCTTCGGGGCGTTCCAGGACGGAATAGCCCCGGCGAACATTGGCGATGAAGACGATCACCGCGCGGATCAGCATCAGAACGAAGGCTGCAAGCACGCTATAGAAGACGATGTTGCGCGGCAGGTCGACAGTGACCATCTGTTCGTCGGCGACGATTTGCACGTAACGCCACATCAGATAGCAGCCGTAGGCGAAGAAGCCGATGCGGACAATATCCACGAAGGTCGCGAGAATACGCGCAAGACCTGCCGGCATGTAGTGATAGAAGACATCCACCTGGATATGGCGCGACGTGCGCACGCACATGACGGCGCCCAGGAAGACGACGCCGATCAGGCAGTTGACGGCGATCTCTTCGGTCCAGGCATAGCTGTTGTTCAGAACATAACGGGTGAAGAACTGCAGGAAGACGCAGCCTGCCATCAGCCAGAAGACGATCAGCGTGATCCAGTCCTCGATGGCGTAATCGGAGACATTGGCGGTGGGCGCATGTCCCTCGAACTCGTGGCCGATCTCCTCGGCAGTGATTGGCGTGTGAATTTCTTGCGACATGATCGGCCTTGTTCCGGTTGGGAAATGAGGGCGCGCGGCGCGCCGGCGCGCCCTCGGGCTCTTACTGGATCGCGCGGATCGCTTCCCAATCGGCCTTTTCGTAGCCGAAGTCTTCGAACTTGACCTTTTCCGCGACGGTCTTTTCGAAATCGGCCTTGTCCACCTCGGTGACGCTGAGGCCCTTCTCCTTGAAGGTCGTGATCAGGCTGTTTTCCTTGCCTTCGATGGTCTTGGTCGTGCGCTCGGCGGCCTCCTGCATGACTTCGCCGAAGATCTTCTTGTCCTCGTCCGAAAGGCTCGACCAGAGCGTCTTCGAGATCACCGTATTCAGATGATCGACGATATGGCCCGTGAGGATGATGTTCTTCTGAACTTCGTAGAACTTCTTCGCCTCGATCGTCGTCAGCGGGTTCTCCTGGGCCTCGACCGTGCCGTTCTGAAGCGCGAGATAGACCTCGGCAAAGGCGATCGGCGTGGTGTTGGCGCCGCAGGCCCGCGGCATGGCGAGATAGGCCGGAACGTCGGGCACGCGGATCTTCAGCCCCTGCATGTCGGCGCATTTGGCGATCGGCTTGTTGGCCGTCGTGTGGCGCGTGCCATAGTAGCTGACGGCGGCGATATGGTTGCCCGTCTTGTCCTCGTAACCCTTGGCGAGGCGCTTGAAGACGTCACTCTTGGTATAGGCGATCAGATGTTCCGGGTTGCGGAAGATATAGGGGAAATAGGTCACGCCGATCGGCTTGTAGTCGCGGGCGGCAAAGCTCGATCCGGAAATGATGATATCGACCGTCCCGAGCTTGAGACCCTGATTGATATCGGCTTCCTTGCCGAGCTGCGAGGCCGGATAAACCTCGATCTTGTAGCGGCCGTTGGTGCGCTTGTTGATCTCTTCCGCGGCCCAGACGGAATCCGTGTGGAAGGGTTCCGAGGTCTCGTAGACATGCGCCCATTTCAGCACGGTCTGCGCATGCGCGACCGCCGTCGTCGCCATGATTGCGGCGGCTGTGCACAGTATCGTCGTCAGTTTCAGCTTCATCGCTCTCTCCTCCTGAGCTCCGGTTAAATGGCTGCTTTTCCCTTCTTGGGCCCGGCCGTATGGCCACGCCCCTCCTCGCCCGAAAACTCCTCCCCGAAGCTTTCGGAAAACCTCTTCTGAGAATTCGCAAGATGCGTGCGCATGGCCGCCTTCGCCCCTGCCGCATCGCCGGCGGCGATCGCATCGCGGATGGCACGGTGCTCTTCCAGCGCGCTGCGCCACGACACCGGCCCTTCGAAATGGCTGGCAAGCTTCTCGAAATAAGGCGTCATGCGCATGTCGAACATTTCGCCGGTGACGCGGATCAGGGTCGCGTTGCCGACGATCGCGGCGATGCCGGTATGAAAGGCCCGGTCGGCGACAAGCACGGCGCGCGCATCCTCCACCACGCCGCTCATCGCACTCAACGCCTCGTCGAGAATGGCGATGTCTTCCGGGCGGGCGTTTTTTGCGGCTTCCTCCGATATCGCGCATTCGATGATGGCGCGGGCCTGCAGCAGTTCAAAAGGGCCTTCCGCCGGTTCACGCTCGCTGCCGGTCGCTTCGGCCGGCTGTTTGCGCGTGACATAGATGCCGGAGCCCATACGGATATTGATGTAGCCCTCGACTTCCAGCACGATCAACGCCTCGCGCAGCGTGGGGCGCGAAACCGAGAGCTGCTCCGCAAGCTCGCGCTCGGCCGGCAGCCTCTGGCCGACGGCGAGTTCGCCCCGGATGATCATCAGACGAATCTGGTCCGCCACCTGCCTGTAGAGGCGGCGTGATTCCACTGCCGAAAACATTATGGCCTCCCCGGCGCGCTTCTCCTCAAGCGCACAACTGGTCAACTGGCCTGACCAATTGATCCGACGCTATCATCGGGAAAGGTATGCGTCAATCCGCCGCAAACGGTCAGGCCGGGCTCACCAGCCGATAAGTGGCGGCAAGCGTTCTGAACGCGTCAACTGTTGCCGGGTCCAGGGTGACGCCATGTTTTTCCCGCTCCGCGGCCACGGCCCATTCCCGATCGCCGGGCGCCATCACCTTGAAACCCTCGCGCGCCGGCGATGTCCTCAAAGTTTCGACATAGCGCTTCATGGCGGCATCGAAGGTCTCGACGTCGAGGAAGGCGGCGGGATTGAGCGCGATGACGAAAGCGCCCAATCCACGCGGGGTCGAAAAATCCGGGCCGGGCATCGGCGCAATGTCGAAACTCAGCTTCATGCCCGTGAGGACGGCACTGAGGATCTCCGCAATGCCGGCAAGCCCCGCACCCTTGAAGCCAAACTCGCCGCCGAGCGGCGCCAGCATGTCGGCCACGCCGGGATCGGTCGTATCGTAGCCCCGTTCGTCGGAGGCCACCCCTTCCGGGAGTTGTCGGCCGAGGCTGCGGTAAAGCTGGACGCGGTTGTAAGGCACGGCACTCGTCGCCATGTCGAAGAGCCAGGGGTTATCGCCCCTGACGGGCACGGCGCAGGCAATCGGATTGGTGCCATGAAAGCGCATGGCGCCATCGTGCAGGCGCACGAAACTGTCGGAATTGCAGAAGGCAAAGCCGATGAAGCCGCGATCGGCCGCATCGATCGCATAAGCGCCCGCCGGGCCGAAATGCGAGGAATTGCGGATGGCGACCGCACCGATGCCGAATTCACCGGCAAGGCGCGTTGCATGGTCCATCGCCGTGTAGGTCGCAAGCGCACCATGCCCATTGTCCGCGTCGAGTGAAGCAACGGCGCCGAAACTGTTTGCCAAGGCAAGACGCGGGCGCGGGTTGAGACGCCCCTCGGTCAATCCCTTCACATAATGCGGCAGGAGGCGGACACCGTGGCTGTCGATGCCGTAGCGCGTACCATGCAGCATCCCTCGTGTCGCCGCATCCGCAGTCTCCCGGTCGGCACCGGCGGCGAGGAAGACCTTTCGGCAGAAATCCGCGATCGCTGCCAGGGGCACCAGGTCGCCGGTGGAACTTCTACTGTCGCTCGTCATGGCCCTCAATCCGTTCGCATGGATCGTCTGCGGACATTAACGCGCCGGCGGAAAGATTCGATAGCCTGTTTGCGCTTGAATCTATCGGTCGTTCTCCTCGTCCGGACCGGACAGGCGTCACGGCCTGACGAGCGACAGACGAAACTGCCGGGGTGTCGTGCCGGTTCGCTGTTTGAAGATATCGTAGAAACGGCTGCTGGAACCGAAACCACAGTCGAGGGCGATTTCCAGGATCGAATCCTCCGTCTCAGCCAGCCGTTGCATCGCTCTCGCAAGACGATAGCGCGTCAGATATTCCATGACGGAAATGCCGAGCACATCGCGAAATGCCCGGTTGGCGGTGCTCGGATGCAGATTGGCGCGCCGGCCGAGATCCGCCAGGCTGAGCGGCTCCGAAAAATGTCGGTTGATGAGATCGGTCAGTGTTTCCGAATGGCGGATGGCGGGGCTTACGGGTGTCGCGGCGGCCGCGACCGACGGGCCTTGATCATCGGCGTGATCGAGGACGAGCCGACGCACCCTGAGTTTGGCCTCGTCGGCAATCAGCTGGCGCCGCAGGGGATCGCCCCCGCCCCATTCCTCGACCCATGCAGAAACAATTGACGAGGTCGTCTCGCGGCGGTGAGGTTCGACCACGAAGGCACCCTGCATGATCGCCTGCCTAGCCTTCTTGTCGATGGCGAGCGCGAGAAAATCGACGAGCGGAAGATAGATGCAGATAAGCGGGGCCTCCGGTGTCACCAAAATCGTCTGGTGCGGGATGGCGGCCCAGAACAAGACGAGACGTCCTGCCTCGACCCGCTCCTGACGGCCGTTGAAGAGATAGGTCATGGCGCCGTCGAGAAGCAGGTTGATTTCGACATGGTCGTGCCAATGTGCAGCGCTCATGGCATCTGCCGTATGGCGTTCGATCAGGAAGTCGCGTGGCGATCCCTTCCACTCACTGCTTTCGTCGAAATGATCCACCATACTTCCGCTCCGCTTCGATCCGGGAACACTTGCGCCAATATCAGGAAGAAATTCTCGATTGGAAGAGGCACCACTATGGCAACATCGACTGGCCGGAGACCAAAATGCCGAAGATTTGTCTCGTGGGTGCGGGCAGCACCGTTTTTGCGCAGAATATTCTGGGGGATGTGCTCTCAACGCCCTCGGGCAGCGACTATGTGATCAGCCTGTTCGATATCGATCCGGAACGGCTGAAGACGTCGGAGATCGTCGCGAGGCGTATCTGCGAGGCGCTCAATCTGCGAAAGGTGAAGATCGAAGCGACCCTTGATCGTCGCGAGGCGCTGCGCGGGTCGGATTTCGTTATCCTGATGATGCAGGTCGGGGGCTACAGGCCTGCCACGGTAACGGATTTCGACGTGCCGAAGAGATACGGGCTGCGACAGACGATTGCCGACACGCTCGGCATCGGCGGCATTTTCCGCGGGCTGCGCACCATCCCCGTGCTGGAGGCGATCTGCCGTGATATGGAGGAAGTCTGCCCGGACGCATTGCTGATGCAATATGTAAACCCAATGGCGATCAATTGCTGGGCGATCAAGGAACTGGCGCCCAGCATTCGCACGGTTGGCCTTTGCCACAGCGTCCAGCACACGGCCGCCCATCTGGCTTCCTGCCTTGGCGAAGACATTGCCGACATCAACTACATCTCGGCAGGCATCAACCATGTCGCCTTCTTCCTGAAATACGAGAAGCTGCATGCCGATGGGCGGCGGGAGGATCTTTATCCCCGCCTGAAAACCCTGGCCGGCGAGGGTCGCGTACCGTCCGACGACCGCGTGCGCTTCGACGTGCTGAAGCGTCTCGGCCATTTCGTAACGGAATCCAGCGAGCATTTCTCCGAATACACGTCCTGGTACATAAAGGACCGCCGCCCCGAGCTCATCGACAAGCTCAACATCCCGCTCGACGAATATATCAGCCGATGCGAAAGGCAGATCTCCGAATGGCATGCACTGCGCCGCGATCTCGAAGGCGACAGGCCGATCGAGGTCTGCCGCAGCAATGAATACGCGGCCGGCATCATCAACGCCGCAGTGACGGGTAATCCGGCGCTGGTCTACGGCAACGTTCCCAATCACGGCCTGATCGAGAACCTGCCGGCCGAATGTATCGTCGAAGTGCCCTGCCATGTGGACAGGAACGGTATTCAACCGACCCGTATCGGCAGGATCCCGTCACAGCTTGCTGCTGTCATGAAGCTCAGCATCTCGGTCCAGGAACTGACAGTGGAAGCGGCTCTGACGGGAAGACGTGACCGCATTTATCAGGCGGCCCTGCTCGATCCGCATACGTCGGCCGAACTGTCGCCAGACGAAATCTGGACCATGGTCGACGACCTGATCGAAGCGCACGGAAACCTTCTGCCCAAGTACCACTGAGCTCTGGCCGGCGGCCAAGCCGCTCCGATAGGACCGACGAGAAAGCGTGCCGTATTCCATTACGGCGCGTTTTTCGCGTTCCCTTTAACGCTTCGGCCGACAGCCCCAAAAAGATCACAAACGATCAAAATCATGATTGACATTGATCGTATTGGGTGGGAACGTTGACGCAACAAGCAAAACCGCAGCAGGGAACAGCCGATGAACCAGAGTGGCGGCGTAAAGACGGACCGGCTCGATGCCATCAGAAGCCATCTCTATGCGAACGGCTTTTCGACCATCCAGGACCTGGCCGATGCCGTCGGCGCTTCGCTGGCGACGGTACGCCGCGATCTGCAGATCCTGGAACAGGATGGCGCCATCGACCGCGTGCACGGCGGCGCCCGCATTGCCGAGGGCTCTTCCGTCGAACTTGCCTTTCAGGAGCGGGAGAAGCGTCATCTCTCGGCCAAGCGGGCAATCGCCAATGCGGCCTACGAGAGGCTTCAGCCGCGAACGGCGATTTTCCTCGATGCCGGCACGACCGTCCTTCAACTTGCGCGGCTGATCCGCATCAATCCGATGCCGCTGCGCATCTTCACGAATGGCCTGATCGTCGCACAGGAATTTCTCAACATTCCGCATCTCGAGGTCGTGTTGCTCGGGGGGCAGTTGCGCAGCGAAAACGCCTCGCTTGTCGGCCCGCAGGCCGAGGCGATGCTGGAGACGATCTGGTTCGACCAGCTGTTTCTCGGCGCTAGCGCCATCAGCCCGGACGGAGCGATCTACAGCGTGGACAGCGCTGAAGCCAGCCTGAACCGGCGCATGCTCTCCCGCTCGGCCAACGGTTATGTTCTCGCCGATTCCTCCAAATTCGGAACGATGGCGACTTACAAGGTCGCGCCGCTCAACGCCGCGAAGCTGATCACTGACAAGGGCCTGACGCCGCACTGGCGCGCCGAGCTCGCCACTTTCGGCGTCGATACGACCTATGCCCAGCTCGGAGCAAAGGAATGAGCGGCGAGATGATCCTCGGCATCGATGGTGGCGGCAGCAAGGTGCTTGTCACTCTGGCCGACAGGGACGGCGAGATCCTGCGGACCTCGCTTGGCGGTGGCGTCAATCCAATGGACAATCCGGACTGGCGTCGCGAGCTGGAGCGGCATATCGCCCCCTTCCGCAATGAGGCGGGACTGGCTGCCCTCGGTGCCGCCCTGCCCGCTTATGGCGAAGTCGCGCATCTCTCCGCGCTCCAGAAACAGTGCATCGACGAAGCCTTTCCGGATATCTCAAGGATCGTGCTGAATGACGTCGATGCCGCCCACCTTGGCGCCTTTGCCGGTCGGCCGGGCATTCTCGTCCTGTCGGGAACCGGCTCCATGTCCTGGGCGCGCAACGGCGCGGGAATCTCCGCACGCGCGGGCGGCTGGGGCGATGTGGTCGGCGACGAGGGCAGCAGCTACTGGATCGGCCGGCAGGCGCTGCATCTCATCAGCCAGAGCCTGGACGGACGCGCCGGGCCGACCGCGCTGGCGAAGGCCGCCTACGACCACCTGCAACTCGACATCTCCGATCCGATGAACGCACTCGGCGGCTGGATCAGCGGGCTCGCACGGCCACGCGCGGGTATTGCCGCGCTCTCCGTTCTTGTCGACCAGGTGGCGAGCCAGGGTGACGAGGCAGCGATCGGTCTGATCGAAAGGGCGGCCGACGAACTCGCCAAGCACCATCGGGCGATATCAGGCCATTGCGAGGCCGGCACCGATTGGACCTATGCGGGCGGTACTTTTTCCAGCCGCCTGCTGCTCGATGCCGTCGAAAGGCGGATCGGCCGACCGGCGGTTTCGCCGGTACTTCCTCCCATTGGCGGCGCGCTTCTGGCCGCCGCCCAACTTCTCGGCTGGCCCCTGAACGAGCGCTGGTTCGGGCAAATCGCGGTCGCGGCGCAAGCCGTGATCGCGCGATCACGACAATGAGTGTCAATGATAACGAAGGATGGGAACATGCGTAATTTCATATTGCCTTTGCTTGCCTCAGCTGCCCTTACGGTTGCCCTGCCTGCCATGGCAGACGACGCCAAGCCGCTTGCCGGCCAGTCGATCACGGTGCTGATGCCCTCGCCGCAGGGCGCGACCGTTGCGGCCGATTTTGAAGCCGAGACCGGCATTCATGTCGATCTCCAGACCCTCTCCTGGGACGACATCCGCCCGAAACTGGTAACGGCGCTGGTCGCCGGCACGGCGCCCGCCGATGTGACGGAATTCGACTGGTCCTGGACAGGGCAGTTCAGCGCAGCCGGCTGGTACATGCCGCTGAACGACGTGATCGACAAGGACACGGTCGCCGACATCGGCGTCGCCAAGATCTTCACCGTGGACGGCCAGCTGCTCGGCGTACCCTATACGAACGACTTCCGCGTCATGCTGGTCAACAAGAAGCATTTCACGGATGCCGGTGTCGCCGAAATGCCGAAGACGCTCGACGCTCTGGTCGCTGCCGCCAAGAAGATCAAGGACAAGGGCATTTCCACCTATCCGATCGGCCTGCCGCTCTCGGCGACCGAGGGCGCCTCCACCAGCTGGTATCTGCTGACCAAGGCCTTCGGCGGCGAACTCTTCGACAAGGATTTCAAGCCGCTTTTCCTCACGCCCGATTCAGCCGGCTACAAGGCGCTCGCCTTCGAACTGCAGCTCTTGAAAGACGGCCTGGTCGATCCGGCCTCCACGGGTCTCAAGGACAGCCAGATCAACGAGAGCATGTTTGCCCAGGGCCTGACCAGCATCATGATCTCTGGTGAGCCCGGCCGACTGGGCCAGATGAACGATCCGAAACAGTCCAAGGTTGCCGGCCAGGTGGAGGCGATCCTCGTTCCGACCGAAAGCGGCCAGACCCGCAGCTTCGGCCTTCCGGAAGCGCTCGCCATTCCGAACGTCTCGCAGAACAAGGAAGCGGCGGTCGCCTTCGTCAAATGGTTCACCAGCCGCGAATTCCAGAAGAAGAATGCGGCAAACGGCTTCCTGCCGACGCGCACCTCCGCCCTCTCCGAGCTCAACAAGGAAGGCAAGCTGACAAGCGGCGACACGCTGGTCGCGCAGTCCAAGACCGTCGAGCCGCTGTTCCAGCAGGGAACGCCGCCATGGTATCCGCAGTTTTCGAGCGCGGTGAACACGGCGATCAATAGCGCGGCAAAGGATCAGATGACTGTCGACCAGGCCATGCAGGCCATCGCCGACGCCGCCAAGCAGGCTATGGCGCAATGACAACAGTCACCGCCGAAGGTGTCGCAGCCAAGCGGAGTGTCGGCCTCAACGCCGACACCATGCTCGGACTGCTGCTGGTGCTGCCGATCCTTCTCACCATGGCGGCACTGGTCTTCTATCCGATGGGCCGGACGGTCTGGGACTCGCTGCATCGGGTCAATCCGATGCAGGCGGGAACCCCCTTTGTCGGACTGGAGAACTACACGCGCATGCTGTCCGACGGACAGCTGGCATCGACCTGGGCGAACACGCTCGTCTATGTCGTCCTCGCCGTCGTTGCCGAAACCGTCTTCGGCGTGCTTGCCGCAGCCCTCATCAACCAGGTGAAGGTCGGGCGGCAATGGGTGCTTGCAGCCGTCATCCTGCCCTGGGCACTTCCCGGCGTCGTCAATTCCGTCATCTGGCTGTGGATCTATCAGCCGGGCGCGGGCCTGCTGAACGGCATCCTCGTCGCCATGGGCCTGCCCTTCGAAAATCACGTCTGGTTCAACGACCGGACGAGCGCGATCATCGCTGTAACCGTCGTGCACGTCTGGCGCATGATGCCGCTGACCATCGTCATCGTGCTCGCCGCGATGCAGAGCATCCCGGCCCACCTCTATGAGGCGGCCCGCATCGACGGCGCAACGCGCGTGCAGATGTTCAGTCTGGTCACGCTTCCGCTCGTGCGCAGCGCCATTGCCGTTGCCATGACGAACGCGACGGTCAATGCCTTCAACCTCTTCGACGAGGCCTGGGTGCTTGCCGGATCGAGCCTCGAAACGCGGCCGATCCTCGTGCAGATCTATCTCGAGACGTTCCAGAACCTCCGCTTCTCCTACGGCATGGCCCTTTCGGTGGTCATCACCCTGGTGTCGCTGCTGGTGTCGCTCGTCTACGTCCTTCGCGTCTATCGCAACACACGGTTCGACTGATGAAACCAACCATTCTCTATCGCCTGATGATATGGGCCGGTATTGCCGTGCTGCTGGTCTGGTCGCTCGGACCGATCTATTGGACGCTCGCAAGCTCGGTAACGCCGACGGAGGATTTTTCGACGCGGCCGATCCACTTCTTCCCGCAGCATTTCACGCTCGACCACTATTCTCGCCTGCTCGGCATCGACATCGACCGGATCGGCGGGGTGGAGGTGTGGAAGCAGTTCCGCGCTGCGCTGCTCAACAGCGTGATCACCTCTGCGGCCGCCACGCTGCTCTGCGTGGCGATCTCGGCGCTCGGCGCCTATGCCTTCACCCGGATGCGTTTTCCCGGTCGGCACATCCTGTTTGCGGCAGTCGTCGCAACGCTTGCCATCCCGGCCTATGCGGTGTTGATCCCGCTCTATCAGATCATGATCAAGATGCGCCTCGTCGATACCTATACCGGCGTTTCGCTGATCTATGTCTCGGCCTATCTGCCGCTCTCGCTCTGGCTGTTGCGCAGCGTTTTCGAGCAGCTTCCGATCGCGCTTGAAGAGGCCGCGCAGCTGGACGGCGCAGGACGCCTCTTCATCTTCTTCAACATTGTGCTGCCGCTGGCAGGACCGGGTCTGACGGCAGCCGCCATCCTCACCTTCCTGGGAGCCTGGGGCCAATACCTCGTTCCCCTCATCTTCTCGCCGCAGGCGACGAAACCCCTGACGGTCCTCATCCCGGAATTCGTCACCAAGAATTTCATCGACTACGGACTGATCACGGCAAGCGGATCGATCGCGATCGTCATCCCCGCCCTGGTCGTCATCTTCCTCAACCGATACCTCGTCAGCGGCCTGCTGGCTGGTTCGGTCAAATAATCGGAGACATCATGAACACGACCGAAAAGGTAATCTTCGAGCAGTTCCCCTATTGGGAAAAAGCGATCGGCTCGAATGCGGCAAGCGGCAAGGTGGACGATCTCCTCGTCTTCGTCGGCTGCGGCACCTCCTTCAACCTCGCTTTGTCTCTGGCCGCCTACGCCAACAGCCTGAAGCGCAAGGCGATCGCGGTTCCCGGCGCGGAATGGCTGAACCGGCCCTCCTGTTTCTGGCCGGAATGGCAGAAGACCCATGTGGTGGCGCTCTCCCGCAGCGGGGAAACCACCGAGACGGTCGCCGCCGCAAAGGCAAGCCGTGCGGCGGGAGCCTTCGTGACTGCCGTAACGGTCGAGCCGGAAAGCGCGCTGGCGAAGAATTGCGACCAGCTGATCTGCTCGCCGACCCATCCTGAGGAGGGCATCGTCATGACGGTTTCGGCAAGCCTTATGGTTCTGCTCAGCCTGCAACTGATCGGCCAGATCGTGCCAGCCTCGGTCGTCGCATCGGCACGTCAGCTCGCAAATGCGCTCGACGATGCCCTGCCCGATATTATCAAGGATCGTTCGCACTTCGTCTTTCTGGGCGGCGGCCCGCTGTTCGGCGTCGCGCTCGAAGGTGCCCTCAAGCTGATGGAAATGAGCCAGCTCATGACGCAGGCCTTCCATCCGCTCGAATACCGCCACGGCCCGATCAGCCTCGTCGACGAAAAGACGGCCGCGATCATGCTCTACAGCTCGGACCAGAGACAGGCGGAGGCCAAGCTCGTCGGCGAATTGCGGGAAAAAGGCGCCGTGGTCATCGGCTTCGGCGGCCCCGGTGATCTGGAGCTTCCTGTTGATGTCGATCTGTCGCTCGCCGGTCTCGTCGTCCTGCCGGCACTGCAGATCCTCGGCGAACGCGCCGCGCAGTCGCGGCAGATCGACACCGTCTCGCCGCGTCATCTCACCAAGGTCGTGACACTGGTATGAGCGCGGCCATCGATCAGAACCGCCGGATCGCCCTGGCAAAGCTTTTCGGCGGGAGAGGCCTGCCTCTGCCGCGCGGCATTACATCGGTATGCTCCGCCCATCCGCTGGTCATCGAGGCGGCTTTGCGGCGCGCGGCCCGGCAGGACGAGGCTGTCCTGATCGAGGCGACCTGCAACCAGGTCAATCAGGAAGGTGGCTATACCGGCATGACGCCGGCGGATTTCCGGAGCTTCATCGAACGTATCGCCGCAGGCATCGGTTTTCCCGTCGGCCGCATCATTCTCGGCGGCGATCATCTTGGCCCGAACCCGTGGCGAAAACTCGCTGCCGAGGACGCGATGGCGCGCGCTGAGGCCATGGTGACGGCCTATGTCGAGGCCGGCTTCGAAAAGCTGCATCTCGACACGTCGATGGGCTGTGCCGGCGAACCGATTGCCCTTGCCGACGAACTGACCGCCGCAAGGGCGGCACGTCTGGCGCGAGCCGCCGAGGCGGCCGCCGGCCGCAGCGGTCGTCGTCTGCCGGTCTATGTCATCGGCACGGAAGTGCCCCCACCCGGCGGCGCGACGCATGCACTGGACGAGCTGGAGATCACGCATCGGGAAGCCGCGTTGCGGACGTTTGATATTCACCGGCGAGCCTTTGCGGAGGCCGGCGTCGATGCTGCGCTGGAGCGCGTCATCGCCATCGTCGTTCAGCCGGGCGTGGAATTCGGCAATGCCAACGTCGCGCTCTACCAACCCGAGCGCGCACGGGATCTGATCTCCGCGCTCGACGAGATGAAGGGACTGCTCTTCGAAGCCCATTCCACCGACTATCAGCCGGCAAGTTCGCTTGCGGCGCTGGTCGACGGCGGGTTTGCAATCCTGAAAGTCGGCCCCGGCCTGACCTTTGCGTTGCGGGAAGCGCTCTACGGCCTCGACGCGATCGCAAACATCCTCTCCGGAGACAAGGGAGCCGGCAGACTGGCGGCGACCATGGAAGAGATCATGCTCGCTCAACCCGACCACTGGGCCGGTCATTACAGCGGCACGAGCAGGGAACAGCGCCTGCAGCGACACTTCGGCTATAGCGACCGCATCCGCTACTACTGGCCCGATGCACGGGCAACACAGGCAGTCGACCAACTGCTTGCCCGGCTGCCCGGCACGATTCCGGAAACGCTGGTCAGCCAGTATCTCGCCCGCCTCTATCCGGACGTTGTCGAGAAACGCGTCGCGGCAAAAGCCCGCGATCTTTGCCTTGCCGCTGTTGACGCGGCCCTGGCCCCCTACGCCGCCGCTACCGCACCTCGATGAAAGAGGCGCAGCATGTCGCTCTTTCAGAGCGGCAACAGATCCGAAATCAGTTTTTCAGCCGGAGACAGTTATGGCGTCCGTAAATGTGGCAAATGTCCGCAAGAGCTATGGTCACTTCGAAGTGCTGCACGGGGTCGATATCGACATCCGCGACGGAGAGTTCGTGATCCTCGTCGGCCCTTCCGGCTGCGGCAAGTCGACCTTGCTGCGCATGATCGCAGGGCTCGAGGAAATCTCCGGCGGCAACGTTTCGATCGGAAACAAGGTCGTCAACGACGTCGCTCCGAAAGAGCGCGATATTGCCATGGTCTTTCAGTCCTATGCGCTTTATCCGCATATGACGGTGGAAGCGAATATGGGCTTTTCGCTGCGCCTGGCAAAAGCGCCGAAAGAGCAGATCAGGGCGCGTGTACGTGATGCGGCCGAGATCCTGGGCCTTGAACACCTGCTCGACCGCTATCCGAGAAATCTCTCCGGCGGTCAGCGCCAGCGTGTCGCAATGGGCCGTGCCATCGTCCGCCAGCCCCAGGTCTTCCTCTTCGACGAGCCTCTGTCCAATCTCGATGCCAAGTTGCGCGTGCAGATGCGCTCCGAGATCAAGCAGCTGCATCAGCGGCTGAAAACCACGACCATCTATGTGACGCACGATCAGATTGAAGCCATGACCATGGCTGACCGGATCGTCGTCATGCGCGACGGTTATGTCGAGCAGATCGGTTCGCCGCTCGATCTCTACGATCGGCCTGCCAATCTCTTCGTCGCCGGCTTCATCGGTTCGCCGGGCATGAATGTCATCAAGGGAAAGATCAGCGCGTCCGGGCCGCTGGAATTTGTCGCAGATGGCGGCGGGCGCCTGCCGCTGCCGGAGGCTGCGGCGGCAGCACGCGGCGTAGAGGTAGTCTACGGCATCCGCCCGGAACACCTGATCATCAGCCAGGACGGCGTAAACGCCGAAGTTGCGGTCATCGAACCGACAGGCGCCGAAACCCAGATCAACGCCAAGTTTGGATCGGATCCGCTTGTTGCCACAGTGCGGGACCGGCTTTCCCTGCAGGCCGGCGACACCGTCAGGATGATGCCGGATCTCAGCAAGCTGCATCTCTTCGACGTTAAGACTGAAAAGCGCCTCCTGCTCGCCTAGCGGTTGCTTCGGGCTGACGAATGCAGACTTGGCACTAAAGGCGGTGCGGCGATAGCGGCCGCACCGCTTTCTTCAGCGGTTCGAGCCTCAGAACTCTTCCCAGTTGCCGTCCTTCGCATCGAGTGCGGCATTCCCTGAGAATGCCGAGGCGATCCTGCGTCCGAGGGCGCGGACCGGCGACGGCGACGGTGCATCGTTGCGGGCGGCAGCACGAGGTGCGGCCGAACGCAGCGCGAGACCCGTCTCGCTGAGCTTGAACTGGGCAAGCAACTCGTTGAGCGAAGCAACTTCCTTCGCGAGATTGTGGCTTGCGGCGGTCGATTCTTCCACCATCGCCGCGTTCTTTTGCGTATCCTGGTCCATCTGGCTGACGGCGAGGTTGATCTGGTCGAGGCCGGAAGACTGTTCCTGCGATGCTTCGACGATCGCCACTATGTGGCGATTGATTTCCTGGACCTCTGCGGCGATCGTTTCCAGCGCCTTGCCGGTTTCGCCGACGAGGCCGACGCCGGCATTGACCTGTTCGCTCGACGTGGTGATCAGCGCCTTGATTTCCTTGGCGGCATTGGCAGAGCGCTGGGCCAGTTCGCGCACTTCCTGGGCGACGACCGCAAAACCCTTGCCGGCTTCACCGGCACGCGCGGCTTCGACACCGGCGTTCAGCGCCAGAAGGTTGGTCTGGAAGGCGATATCGTCGATGACGCCGATGATGTTGGAGATCTCGCCCGAAGACTTTTCGATCTGCTGCATGGCCGAAACCGCGCGGCGGACGACTTCACCCGACTGTTCGGCGCCCGTCTTGGCCCGCGAGACGAGTTCACCGACTTCCTTGGCGCGCTTGCTTGAATCCTTCACCGTCGTGGTGATTTCCTCAAGTGCCGCAGCCGTTTCCTCGAGTGCGGCGGCCTGCTGCTCCGTGCGCTTGGCAAGATCGTCGGCGGCCGATTTGATCTCGTTTGCGCCGGAATCGATTCCGCGGGCATTCTGCGACACCCGGTTCAGCGCCGACTGCAGCTTCTCCGCGGAATTGTTGAAATCGCTGCGGACGCCGTCGAGCCTTGCCACGAAAGGCTGATCGATGCGGTAGGACACGTCGCCTTCGGCGAGCTTCGAGAGACCGGCGGCGAGATTGTCGACGGCAAACTGCACGTCGGCGGCGTCCCTCGCCTTTTCCTCCTCGCGCTCGACCTGCTCCCTTTCGCTCATGCTGCGATTGGTCTCTGCTTCCTGTTCGAGGCGAACCCGCTCGATCGCATTCTGCTTGAAGACCTGGACGGCACGAGCCATTGCACCGATCTCATCCGGCCGGGCCTGGCCCTGAACCTCGACGTTGAGATCGCCTGCGGCCAGGCGCGCCATGGTAGTTGTCGTCTTCTTGATGACCGCGGCAATCGAACGCGCAAAGACGAGGAAGCCGACAAGCGAAATCAGCGAAACGACGACGGCGCCGATCGCGGCCATCCAGAGCGCCTGCCGCGACGCTTCGACGATCTCCGTCACATCCGAGCCGATTTCGAAAACGCCGATCTTGCGGCCGGAAAAATCTTCGAAGGGGATGGCGGCAACTTCATAATCCTTGTCGCCGCGAATGGCATGGACACGAACGCGGTCTCCGTTGAAAGCCGCCTGCAACTGCTCCTGAGTAAGGATCGTCTTGTCGCCGAACGTCGAGGCCTGAGAGACGAATTTTCCGTCCTGAAGGATATGGACTGCAACCGCGGCATCGACCGATTGCGCCAGCGGCGCAAAATAGTCGTTCGTGAGCGAGGTGCCGACATCGACGACGCCGACGGTCTTGCCATCCTTGATGACCGGCGCCGAGGCAAACATGCTGACGGCGGTCCGCCCGGGTTCGATACCTGCGTTGAGCTTACCCTGCGTCAGCGCCGCAACGATCATCTTGCGACGTCCCTTGAGATCGTCGCCAAAGACGTCGGGCGTGTGGATACGCGCAACGGCCACACCATCGGAACTGCTGAACGTGATGAGCTGAAGACCCTGCGCCTTGATTGCCGGCAGGCTGGCGGTATATTTTGCAAGAATGGATGCCCGATCATTCCTGGCAATCAGGTCGGCCGTCTCAGGCTCACCGGCAAGGGCTATCGCAAGACCCGCAGCCGCCCGCCTCTGAGCTTCCATATCCGCCTGGATCACATGCAGGTCAGACGAAAGCTCTTTCTGGAGCGATTGATTGCTCATCGCGTTCTGGCGATGCCAGGCAAGACCACCGATTGCCGCGCTTGCAAACATAACGGCCGCAAACCCATAGGCCGTAATGCGGATCCATATCGGCCGCTTGATCTTTTCCTCGTGCATAACGTCCTCTCAAATATCGAATACCCCAATTCTTGAGAGGAAAACTTGTTTTTTACTTAATTTCGAATAGTCAACATTAACCAATAACACGCAGGCTCCCGTCGCAGCCAACGTCCCGTCTGGCGGGAAGGTCACGACGGAACATCCCCTTCCCGCAAGCAGCATCGCAATCAGGGGTCTGGCGTTGTCAGCTCCGTTTCCTTCGTATCGACGACGAACACCGCGAGGATTTTGGCGGGCTTGGTCTTGCTGGCGTTGGCGCTGACCAGATGATGGTCGCCGGGTACTTCGATCCAGTTCTCGCCGGTCTTGAAGACCTTTTCTTCCCCGTCGTTCACCTTGCTTCTGATTTCGCCCTCGATGACCGTCGCGTAGATGAAGGCGCTCTTGGCATGGGTATGTGCAGGATTATACCCGCCCGGCCCATATTCGACGAGGACGCCGCGCATGCTTTTGCCCGGGACGTTCGACAATTCGTGATCGAAGACAACCGTGATCTTGGCGTTGTGGGCCTGCTGGGCCGCAGAAACAGGGGCAGCGGCAAGAATCAACGCCAGTGCGGCCATGGTCATGGACTTGAGCATCGTATCTTTCTCCTCTGGGGCTCGCTACGATCCGGGCAGGCTAAGTCCGCGTACGGCGAAAGGTCAGATATACGATGGTTTAACATCCTGCCCCGCGGTCGGCGGAACGGAAAATCCGAGCGCCGGCAGGCAACCAGTTAAAGTTGCTGTTGCGGTTGCCACCAACAAGATATATCTCGGAAATGCCACTCGAAATTGTCTTTTTCGCTATCGCTACGATTGAAGCCAAACTTCCGAACCGATCACATCCCGGAGCGATCGAATGCATATCCAGCCGCAACACCGGATCTATGTCTGCTTCTTTCTCTTCGCCATCTCGATGGGAGCTTTGCTCTCGCGGTTGCCCGATCTTCAGGATGCCCTGGCTGTCAACAAGTCCGAACTCGGTCTCACGCTGATCGGCGCGGCAATCGGCGCCCTGATTTCCCTGACATTCGCGTCACCGCTCATTGCGCGCTTCGGCGCGCGCAGGACAGCGTTTCTGACGGTGCTCGGCACGTCTGCGCTGCTGGCAACCATTCCCTGGGCCGGTGCCGCCTGGCTGGTCTTCTTCATTCTGCTCTGCGAGGGGCTGCTTGCGGGCGCACTGGAGATCAATCTCAATGTCGAGATCGATCGCATCGAAGCCCAGCTCGGCCGGGGCGTGATGAACAGGGCGCATGGCTTCTGGAGCCTTGGTTTCTTCCTGACTGCATTGGTCGGCTCGGCCGTTCGTCAGGCGGGCGTCTCCATGCACCTGCATCTTGCGCTGACATTCACCTTCGTCCTCATCGTCGGCACCATCGTCATCTCCGGCATGAAGAATGCCCCGGCCCGTGCCGGGATCGAGCATGTGGAAGGCCCGAGCGTCGCCTTGCCGACATGGGGGCTCATGCCGCTCTGCATCATCGGCATTGCCGCCTTTCTGGTGGAAGGCGCCGGCATCGACTGGTCGGCCATCTACATGCGCGATGTCTTCGCGGTCGAACCTTTTGTCGGCGGCCTCGGGCTGACGATGTTTACCTTCTTCATGGCCCTGGCCCGGCTGTTCGTCGACCCGCTTGTCGACCGGTTCGGTGCGCGCGCCGTGGCCACCTTTCTGCTGGTCTTCTCGATGGCTGGCCTTTGCGCCGTCTGGCTTGCCCCGCACCCCTATGTCGCGCTCTTCGGTTTCGCGCTGATGGGCGGCGGCTGCAGCGCGGTCTACCCCCTGGCCGTTTCTGCGGCCGCACAAAGAACCGATCGGCCGGCCCATCTGAACGTCGCGGCCCTCGGGCAAATGTCCTTCGTCGTCTTCTTCCTCGCGCCGCCGCTGCTCGGTTTCGTCGCCGAGCACGCAGGCATCAGGGTTTCCTACCTCATCTGCCTGCCGATCATCATCGCGGCCCTTTGCCTGACCAAAGCGCTGAAGCCGCGCGCAACCGACAGCAGGATGCGGATCGACAGCGAAGCCAATCAGGCAGCGCGCGTATAGATGACTGGCCATGGCAGGCCGGTGTCAGGCTCTCGGCACCGGGCTCGATCGCTTCACCTTAACCCGAGCCAGCCTTCTGGCAGGCAAGGCCAACGTGCCTGCACGGGCCGCTCTCCTTCAACATGAACCGCACGCGTCTCTTCGATCCCGTCGGCGGCAAATCGCTCTCGGCCTGATATCCGGCACCCGCGGCGGCGCAAGCCTCGATCAGCCGAGGGGGCCGCCGCTGTCGCGAACCATCTGCCGCAGACGCGTGAAGACGGCTGGCGACTGGCGCACGCCGTCATGTTCGAATTCATTCGTCACCCAGGTCTTCACATTGCCGACCTCTCGAGCCGTGGCGAGCGAGAGTTCCGCATCGACATACATGTCGTCAAAATAGATGGCCGCGGCGACGGGGATCTCGTTCGACGCGAGCCGTGCCGGATCGTAGAGCGGTTCGAACGCATCGTAGCGTGCCAGCGCTTCGACAGCGTCACGGAACGGCCGCAACGACCGGATGTCCTCGAACATCCAAGGATACATCATCTCGCCGGTCAGATAGAGCGGCCGGTTCCCTTCGCCGAATTCTGCAAATTCGGACCGGATGCGCTCGGCCGCCCAGCCGGTCGCGCCCTTGCCCTGCCCGTAAATGCTTTCCTGCAGCGCGGCAAACATCGGGTTGCCGTCATAGGAGGTCAGCGACATGACGGAAGCCAGGAACGCGTCGGAAAACCGCGTTTCCTCCGGGTCGGTGAAGGCTTCGTCCACCAGCCAGTGTATGTTTTCATAACCGGTCGCCATGCCGAAATCGATGCCGATGGTCTGCAGACGGCGAACCGTCAGGCGGTCGCCGTCCGGAAGGCGAACATCACCCTCCGCGAGGCGCTCGGCGACCCGGGCAATCCGGTCGAGATCGGCAGGATAACGTTTGTAATACTCGCGGTTCTTCGCGGCCACGCGCGGATAGGTCCGGCGGTAGACGTCATCTGCCGTGGCGGAAAGTCCTGCCAGCCCTCCGGTAACATAGCAGGTGGCCAGCCCTCCCGGCGCCTGCGACAGATAGGTCAGCGTCAGGAAGCCGCCATAGCTCTGCCCCAGCGTCTCCCAACGCACGCCGTCGAAGACGGTCTTCCGGATATGCTCGCAGTCGGCAACGATGCTGTCGGCACGAAAATGACCGAGATATTCGGCCGCGGCCCCGCCATCCGCAAAGGTGGACATGGTGGCGCTCTCGATACGCGTGCTCCTGCCCGTGCCGCGCTGATCGAGCAGCACGACGCGGTAATGCTTGAGCGCTTCGCCAAGCCAGGATGGACCGCCTCCGACCGGACGCGGCGACTTGCCGCCCGGACCGCCCTGCAGGAAGAGCAGGATCGGCAATTTTTCCTGTCTGCGTGCGGGATCGCAGACTTCGCGTGCAAAGACCTTGATCGATGCGCCATCCGGTTCTTTCCAAACAAGCGGCACGCCGACGAGGTGGTCGCGGATATGGACGCCGGGGATCGTGTATTCGCTGACGAGCATGGCGAGATCCTGTAGAATGTTTGTCGACACAGTGCCTACAATTGCCCTATGTTCGAATCAAGCATCTAATTCTGGCAAAAATTACGGATATATAGCGTGTCTCATTCTGCCTGGCCCCATCCCGTCGCAGCCATCACACAGGAGGAGCGGCTAGGCCGCCTGTCGCGCCTGCGCGAACGCATGCAGACGCATGGTATCGCTGCGACCCTGCTCGGGCCGACCGAGAGCTTACGCTATTTCACCGGCCTCGTCTGGCACTTGAGCGAGCGTCTGCTCGGCGCCGTCGTCACCGAAGACAGGCTGATCTATGTCGTGCCCGGCTTCGAGAACAGCCGCGTCGAAACCCTGCCGCACCTGCCGGGCGAGATCGCAGTATGGCAGGAAGAGGAAAACCCGTCGGCGCTGGTTTCGAAACTGGCCGGCCCCTCCGGCAGGCTCGCGCTGGACGATGCCCTGCCGCTTGCCTTCTATCATGCGTTTGCCGAGCAGATGGGCGCAGCACGCCTCGTCGATGGCGGTCCGATGATCCGCGCGCTGCGCGCCATCAAGTCTCCGGCGGAGATCGCCATCATCCGCTATGCGATGGGCATCACGCTCGATATTCACCGGAAGGTTCGCGACACGCTGACAGCAGGCACGGCTGCCTCGGATGTGGTGCGCTTCATCGACCAGCAGCATCGCGCCGCCGGCGCCAGCGGCGGCTCGAGCTTCTGCATCGTCTCGTTTGGCGCGGCAACCTCGCTGCCGCACGGGGCGGACGGCGAACAGGTCCTGCAGGCGGGTGACGTCGTTCTTGTCGATACCGGCTGCCGCATCGATGGCTATCATTCGGATCTGACGCGCACCTATATGCTCGAAGCGGGCAACAGCGAATTCGAGCGGGCATGGACAATCGAGCGCGAAGGCCAGCAGGCCGTATTCGATGCGGCCAGACTGGGTGCCTCCTGCGAAGACCTCGATGCCGCGGCCCGCAGCACTTTTGCACGGCACGGGCTCGGCCCGGACTATCGCCTGCCCGGCCTGCCGCATCGCGCCGGCCACGGCCTTGGCCTGGAAATCCACGAGGCGCCCTATATCGTCCGCGGCAACAAAACGCCGCTGGCACCGGGCATGTGTTTCTCGAACGAGCCGATGGTCGTCTTTCCCGGCACGTTCGGCGTTCGCCTCGAAGACCATATCTATATGGCCGAGGACGGCCCGCACTGGTTCACGAAACCGGCGGAAAATCCCTACGCTGTCTAGTCGCGCGAGGGAGGAACGAGATGTCCTGACGCCGCAGCTCCAGCCGCAGCGTCAGGCATTGTCGTTCCGCTAATATCGGCCCAGCAACAATCAAAGGTCGATATCGATACGCAGCGGCTGATGATCCGATCCGTCCGCACGTTCATCGACCCAGACCTTGCGGAGGCGGCTCGAATACCACGTCGGCACGAAGCAATAGTCGATGCGGATGCCGCTTTTGGCGTCGAAGTCCCGGTAAAGCGTGTGCCCCTGATCTTCCGCGCCGCCTGCCGCGACGAAGGCATCGACAAAGCCGGAAGCATCCGGCAGCCTGCCATGCCAGCGGTTGACCGGACCGCACATCCATTCATATTCCGGCGATGTCGGCTCGAAGTTGAAATCGCCGAGCAGGATCGCTTCGCGCGGCATGTCGGGCAAAGCCGGTTCTTCCCGCCAGGAGGCGACGATCTCGCGCCCGCCAATTGCAGGGCCGTCATAGAAGGCGCGGTTGGAGATGCGAACCAGTTCCTGCAACTGGTCCATCCGGTAGCGGCTCGCCAAGTGGTCGAGATGGGTGGAATAGAAGCGGACCGGGCCGGCCGATGTTTCGATCAGCGCCTCGATCGCACCGCGCTGGATGGTGTGCGGACCGGGTGCGGTGAATTTCGGATACATGTGATTGCGTGTCGACAGGATCGGGTAGCGCGAAAGGATCATGTTGCCGAACTGACGGCGCTTGTAGTCGGTCGGGCGCCGGCCGGCAGCGTCCGAAACCTTGAGCACATCGACCGTCGGACCCCAGAGGTAAAAATGATCGGGCAAGAGGCGCGCGATCTCGTCCGACTGGCGGACATTACCCGAACGGTCCCAATAATTCTCCACCTCCTGCAGGGCGATAATGTCGCTGTCCTTGACGGTTTCGACGATCCGTTCCAGATCGTAGCGATCATCACGGCCACGAGTGTATTGAATATTATAGGTGGTGATCAGCATGAAGCCTCGCATAAATTTGAGTTGCGCTACACCAAGAAAACGTTTCATTGTGTAGTCACGCGAGGGCTAATCCGCGAATATGAAATTTCCGACACGCTTCTATGATGATTGCATGAACCTTCAGTCCCACCCGACCACGATTTCCATCCCCCGCACTGGAACCGCAACTGCCGGAATGCGCGCCGCCCCGCTCTCCACGGACGTCATCACGCCATGAAAGCCCGCGCCACCATCAAGGATGTCGCCCGGCTGGCGCGCGTATCCGTCGGCACGGTGAGCCGTGTCGTCAACGGAAATCCTGCCGTGACAGAGCAGAACCGCCGCGCCGTCTTCGACGCGATCCAGCGGCTGGGATACAGGCCAAGCTCCGTCGCACGCTCCCTGGTCGGACAGACCGAACAGGCCCGCCGCGGCATCACGCTGCCACCCGACGCGCCGCGGCTGACGACGATCGGCTATGTCAGCATCGACCATTCCATTCTGACGGACGAGATGCCGCCGGCCGGCAGCCGCGTTTCCGCCCGGCTCATTCATCGCTCGGTCGGCGGGCCTGCCACGAATGTAGCGATTGCCGCCAGCCGCCTGGGCGGCGACTTTCCGGTCGCGGTCAACCTGATTTCTTCGCTCGGCGACGATCCCGAGAGCGATTGGGCGCTGGCGCAGCTGCTCGAATGCGGTCTTAATGTCGAGGCCGTCGAGCGTGTTGCCGGCGGGCGGCTGTCACGCAGCGTCATCATCGTGGAAACGGGCGGCCGGCGAACGATCCTCAACGAGCCGCTGTCATTGCCGGTGCCGCGCATTCGTGATTATCTGGGCGAAGCGGTTGCCAGGGGCGGACGCCACTGCCTGCATCTGGAAGGTTTCCGGGTAGGGTTGCTCGACGAATTGCGCCTGACCGGCGCGATGCGCCCCGAACTCGTGACGATCGACACGACCGGCCTGCCGGCGCATTGGCAGACTCCTGCCGCATTCGACGAGCTGCGCCGCGCCTGCGACTTCATTTTCATGAGCCGGCCCGCCGCGCGCCAGTTGCTGGGCGGACAGATAGACGAAGCCGCGCTCGTGGAAGCTCTGGCGAAGCGTGTCGAAGGTGATGGCGCCAGCGTGGTGCTGACCATGGGTGCCGTCGGCTCGGCGCTTATCCGGCCCGGCGCCGCGCCCATCATTGTGCCGGCACTAGCGGTGGAGCCTGTCGATGTGACAGGCGCTGGCGATATCTTCGTCGGCGTGTTCCTCGCCGTCTACCTTAATAGCCGCAACGCGGAACTGGCGGCACGCTGGGCGGCGGTCGGCGCCTCCTATTCCATCGGCGCCGTCGGGGTGAACGCGGTCGAAATCACCGCCCAACTGGTAACACAGGGCCTGGCGGCTCCGAGCGAATCCGCCGGATCCTGAGCCCGCCTGCAAATTCCTACCCTTTTTTCTTCCCGCGCCACCACGCGGGAAGTCCCCAACATATTGCCGGCCGGCAGGCGATCCTCCCGTCAGAGCTGAAACGTCACTAATCCTACACAAAGCCGTCACGCCAATGAAACGTTTCCACGATTGGAAATCGCGCGTTATCGCGGGGCCAATCGTTTTCCGGCTGCCGCATGAAACGAATTTTGGAGATAGGGATGTTCAAGACTGCTCTTATCGCAGCCACCACTCTTGCGGTGCTGTCCGCTGCTGCGCCCGCGAGCGCCAAGACCGAAATCAACATGTGGTTCGGCCTCTCGGGCCGTCTGCAGAAAGAAGTGCTCGCCCAGTGCGATCGCTTCAACCAGAGCCAGAACGACTACCACATCAACTGCACCCGCGAAGGCAGCTACGACGAAATCTTCCAGAAGGCGATGGCCGCCGTTCGCGCCGGCAACCAGCCCCACATCCTGCAGGTGGTCGATCGCGGCACCGGCACCATGATGCTCTCGGGCGCCGTCATTCCGGCCTATCAGCTGGTCGAAGAAACCGGCATCAAGGTCAACTGGGACGATTATTTCCCGGTTATCGGCAATTATTACGCCGGCCGCGACGGCAAGCTCTGGGCTTTCCCGTTCAACTCCTCGACCGCCATGGTCTATTACAACATCGATCAGCTGAAGGCTGCCGGTTACGACCGCTTCCCGGAGACTTGGGAAGACTTCGACAACCTGCTGGTGGCACTGCGCGACAAGGCCGGCTCGAAGTGCCCGGTCGCCTGGACGATCGATCTCTGGTCCGACATGGAGCAGTTCTCGGCGATCCACAACATTCCGGTCGCCACCGAAAATAACGGTTACGACGGCCTCGACGCCCAGCTCGAAATCAACAAGACGCTGTTCGTCAAGCATATGGAACGCCAGAAGCGCTGGTTCGATCAGGGTCTCGCCAAATACGATCCGAACGTCGATACCCGGCGCGACATGTTCGTCAACGGCCAGTGCGCGATCTTCTTCGACTCGATCGCCGGCTTCACCACGACCGATGAGTTGGCTCGTCCGAAGGGCACGCACTGGACGGTTGCCCAGCTGCCGCACAACAAGGACGTAGCGCCGATCAACAGCCTCGTCGGCGGCGCCGCATTATGGACGATGAAGGGCTTCTCCAAGGAAGAGTACAAGGCCGTCGCCGCCTTCTACCAGTTCATCGCCCAGCCGGAACAGCAGAAGCTCTGGTCCGACGGCACCGGCTACATCCCGGTCACCAAGTCGGCCTATAACGACCTCGTTGCGTCAGGCTATTACCAGCAGGACGGCAAGGTCAACCGCGACCTCGCCGTCAAGAGCCTGACCCGCGCAACGCCGACGCCGCTCTCCAAGGGCGTTCGCCTCGGCAACTACGTCGAAATCCGCAACATCATCACCGAAGAGATCCAGAAGGCCCTCAACAACCAGGTGACGATGCAGCAGGCTCTCGACACCGCAACCGAGCGCGGCAACCAGCTGCTCAAGCGCTTCGCCGATACCTATCCGGGCGCCAAGCTGCCCTGATCGGCAGACCTGCCTTTGCCTGACTACGCCAATCCGGACTGCGCCAGCGCCCCGGATTGGCTCCCCGATGTCCCATCGCCCGAGCATTCCGCATGATCAAACGCGTCATCTTCGAAGACCGGTGGCTGCCCTATCTGCTGATAGCGCCGCAACTGCTGATCATCTTCGTGTTCTTCTACTGGCCGACCGGCCAGGCCCTTTTCTGGTCCTTCACGCTGGAACCGCCGTTCGGCGGCGACGCCGTCTGGGTCGGCCTGCGCAACATTGCCGAAATCCTCGCCAGCCCGGTCTATCACACTGCCATTCGCAACACGCTGATCATGTCGGTATCGACCACGACCATCTCGCTGGGCCTCGGGCTGATCTTTGCGGTCTTCGCCGACCGCGGCCTGCGCGGAACGATCTTCTATAAGACCGCGATCATGTGGCCCTATGCGGTCGCGGCACCCGTCGCCGCGGTCGCCTGGCAGTATATTTTCCAGCCGCAGATCGGCTTCATCGGTATCCTGAACCAATGGTATCCGGGTATCTGGAACCCGTCGCTCAGCGGCACGGACGCCCTCATCATGGTCGTCATCGCCTCGAGCTGGACGTCGATCACTTTCAATTTCGTCTTCTTCCTGGCTGGCCTGCAGGCCATTCCGAACAATCTCGTCGAAGCCGCCGCCATGGACGGAGCCGGACCGGTGCGCCGTTTCTTCGATCTCGTTTTCCCGCTGATCTCGCCGACCTTCTTCCTGCTTCTGGTGCTCAACGTCGCGACCTCCTTCACCGAGGGCTTCGGCATCATCAACGTCATGACCCAGGGCGGGCCGGGCAACGCCACCCAGACCATGGTCTACAAGATCTACAAGGACGGTTTCATCGGGCTCGACCTTTCCTCGTCCTCGGCCCAATCGCTGATCCTGATGCTGCTGGTCATCTCCGTCACCCTCCTTCAGTTCCGCTTCGTCGAGCGCAAGGTTCACTACGCCGGCTCCGACAAGGGGGAGGCCGGCGAATGATCGAAAAGACACCGATCCTGAACACCGTCACGCACGCGATCATGATCGGCGGAGCGGCCCTCATGTGCTTCCCGATCTACGTATCGTTCATCACTGCGACGCTGCCGCTCGAACGCATGGCGGAGATCCCGAGGCCGCTGCTGCCGAGCGACCACCTGCTGATCAACATGGCCGCCGCCTGGGAGCGGGGCGGCTTCTCGACGCTTTACATGAACTCGCTGATTTCGGCAGTGACGATCATGGTCGGCAAGATCGTGATCGCGATGATCACCGCCTTCAGCCTCGTTTATTTCCGCTTCCGCTTCCGCGGCGTGGCCTTCTGGATGATCTTCATCACGCTGATGCTGCCGCTCGAGGTACGCATCGTTCCGACCTACGAGGTCGCCTCGAACGTGCTCCTGCCCTTCCAGAAAATCATGGAATGGACCGGCATCGTCTGGCTGGTGAAGGCGGCATCCGGTATCCGCATCGATCTCAATCTCAGCCTCATCAACACCTATGCCGGACTGACCCTGCCGCTGATTGCGACCGCGACGGGCACCTTCCTGTTCCGCCAGTTCTTCCTGACCATTCCGGACGAACTGACCGAGGCGGCCAAGATGGACGGGTCGGGCGCCTTGCGCTTCCTCTGGGATATCCTGCTGCCGCTGTCACGGACGAACATCGCAGCGCTGGCCGTGATCATGTTCGTCTTCGGCTGGAACCAGTATCTCTGGCCGCTTCTCGTCACATCAGGCCCGGCATACCGCACGCTCACCATCGGCCTCACCTTCATGCAGCCCGGCGCCGACGGGGCCAACGACTGGAACGTCATCCTGGCCGGGGCGCTGCTCGTGATGATGCCGCCCGTCGCAGTCGTGATCTTCGCCCAGCGATGGTTCGTCAAGGGCCTGGTCAACTCGGAAAAATAGGCCGCGCGCAAGGATCGATTTCAAATGTCCGAAATAGTATTCACCAACGTCACCAAGTCGTTCGGTACGACACAGGTACTTCACGACCTCAGCCTGTCGATCGAGCGCGGCGCCTTCGCCGTCATCCTCGGCCCGTCGGGCTGCGGCAAGTCCACCCTGCTCAGAATGCTCGCCGGCCTCGAAAGGGTTTCGACCGGCAAGATCTCGATTGCCGGCCGGCAGGTCGAGGAATTGCAGCCGCGCGAGCGTGACGTCGCCATGGTGTTCCAGAACTATGCGCTTTATCCGCATATGTCGGTCGCCCAGAACCTCGGTTATTCGCTGACGGTTTCAGGCGTGAAGCGCGCCGAGATCGACCGTCGCGTTGCCGAAGTCGCCCAGGTGCTGCAGCTTGAGGACTATCTGAAGCGCAAGCCCGGCCAGCTCTCCGGCGGCCAGCGTCAGCGTGTCGCCATGGGCCGCGCCATCATCCGCGAACCGAAAGTGTTCCTGTTCGACGAGCCGCTGTCGAACCTCGACGCCAAGCTGCGCACCCAGATGCGGCTCGAAATCAAGCGCCTGCACCGCCGCCAGGGCGTCACCAGCCTGTTCGTCACCCACGACCAGATCGAGGCGATGACGCTCGCCGATGTCCTGATCGTCATGAACAAGGGCCGGATCGAGCAGATGGGCCGACCGGCCGACATTTATGAAAAGCCGGCAAGCGCCTTCGTCGCAAGCTTCCTCGGTTCGCCGCCGATGAACCTCATTCCGGCCGTCGTCGATGGCGACAGCCGCGGCATCGTACTCGGCGGCGACATCAAGGTTCCCCTCGAGCGTGTGCTGCCGGTCGCACCGGGCACGGAAATCGTTGCCGGAATCCGACCCGAGCACATGCAGGTCGGCGCGGGAGCGAACCTTCCGGTCGAATTCGTCGAGGAACTCGGCAATGGCCGGCAGGTCCATCTGCGCATCGGCCAGACCGCATTGTCGGCGCTGCTGCCTGCAACCGACAAGCGGGCCGTCGGCCAGGCGCTGACGGTGAACCTGCCGTCCGAACATCTTCATTTCTTCGGCCGCGACGGCCGCCTCATCGAAACGCAGCCGGCCAGCGCAGCCGCATAAATATCCCCAGGAGACAGACATGCCGAAATTCATCCAGCTGACCGACGTCCACCTCATGCCGCCCGGCAGCTCGCTCTTCGATACAGACCCGGAAGTGCGCCTGCGCCTGGCGCTGCGCGATATCAGCGCCCACCAGCCCGATGCCGACTGGCTGATCTTCACCGGCGATCTCGCCCATCACGGCGAGGCCGAGGCCTATGCTCTGCTGCGCGACATTCTCGATCAGGAAACGACCATTCCCTACCGCCTGATGATCGGCAATCACGACAATCGCGACACGTTCCGATCTGTCTTCCCCGACCAGCCGGTCGATGAAAACGGCTTCGTGCAGTCGGTGATCGACTACGACAGCTGCCGGCTCATCATGCTCGACACGATCGAACACGGCAAACATAGCGGTCATATGGACGCCGCCCGCCTTGCCTGGCTCGAAAGGCGGCTTGCCGAAGCGAGCGACCGGCCGGTCTATCTCTTCTTCCACCATCCGCCCTTCCGTATCGGCATGAACGGCGTCGACAATATCCGCATGGTCGACGACGAGGCGCTGTTGGCCGTACTGAAGACACATCCGGCGATCCGGCATATGTATTTCGGCCACGTCCACCGGCCGATCGCCGGCTCCTGGCACGGTATTCCGATGTCCATGTGCTACGGCCTCAACCACCAGGCCGCACTGAACCTCGGCGATTCCCGCCACCGCGACCGCGTCGGCCCGGCAGAATATGCCATCACGCTGATCGACGGCCCCTCGACCGTCGTCCATTTCCACGACTTCCTCTACCTCTACCCGGAAATCGTCACACCCGGCATGGACGGCAGCGGCGGCTTCAAGCGGACGATGCGGACGGGCGCAGTACCGAGCCAGGCGATGCCGGAAAATTAAGTTCGGCCGGCTGGGGCATCAGCGGTAGCCGAACTTCGTCACCTGCCGACCGGCAAGCCGGCAGGTGACATTTCTTTTGTGCCCAATTTTGCGTCGCCCTACACAAAAGCGTCACCGACGACAGCTATGTTTAGGTCATCCGAATGAATTTTGGATTCATCCGAATGACAGACGAAAAACATCCGATCGACATGAAATCGCGCTCCGGCCAGTGGCAGATCGTCGAGCGACACATCAACCGGGATATCGCCTCGGGCGCGCTCGCGCCGGGAAGCCGCCTGCCGACGGAATCCGAGATCATGGAGCAATTCAAGGTCGGCCGCCACAGCGTCCGGCGGGCGATCGCCGAACTGGCATCCGCCGGCAAGGTGCGGGTCGAGCAGGGCCGCGGCACCTTCGTGGAAGAGCACTCCGTCATCACCTACAATATTGCCCGGCGAACGCGCTTCCGCAAAAACCTGCTGGAACAGGGGCGCGTGCCTTCCGGGCAGCCGGTGTCGGAATCCGAGATTGTCGCACCGCCCGGCATCGCCGCTGCGTTAAAGCTTCCCGAGGGTGCAAAGGTCTACATGATCGCCCGGCGGGGTTTTGCCGATGACGTGCCGATCAGCCTCAGCCACTCCTATCATCCGGTGGAGCGGTTCCCGAACATGCATCTGCGCCGCCGCGCGGGTGAATCCGTCACCAGCATCTACGCTGCCTTCGGCATCCCCGACTATGTCAGGCAGAGCACCATGATCCTCACCCGCCGGGCGATCGGCGACGAGGCGCAGCTTCTCGCCCAATCGCCACAGCAGCCGGTGCTCGTCGTCCAGAAGACCGACGTCGACATGGAAGGCCGGCCGATCGCCTATTCCGAGACCGTCTGGGCCGGAGAGCGCGTGCAATTCAGCATTGACAACGAGCCGGAGGATCGCGCGGCGACACCGGCGAAAGGACAGGACGATGAATGACACCATGGACGCCGGCGCGCGCCCTGCCAGCTTCAGCCATGCAAGCATGCTCGACATACTTGCTAGGGCCGATGCCAAGGGAATCAAGACCGTTGCAGAGAATTTGCTCGATGAGGCCGGAGCGGTTGAGGTTCTCGTCAACCGCACCGGCCTTGCGATGCTCCCCTATACCGACACCGTGCAGAACACAGCCTTCCATCTCGGCGAGGTGCTGATGGCCGAAGCTCACATTCGTCTGGCCGATCATGGCGTCGAAGGCTACGGCGCCGTCGTCGGGCGCGATCTCGAACATGCGATGGCGATGGCCGTCATCGATGCAAGCTTTGCAACCGGTATCGGCAAAACGGGAATCGAGAAATTCCTGACGAGCGAACAACGCCGCCAGATGCAGGACGACGATGTCAGGCTGCGCAAGGTCGAAGCGACGCGCGTGCGGATGGAGACCTTCTGATGAGCCAAGCCCTGCTTCTTCCGACTGCCGAAGACATGCGCACCAATGCCACCTTCGATGCGTTGATGTGGGCGCTCGCGCGCCCCGGCCGTGTCCAGCCCCTGCCCTTTCCGGGCCTGCTTGCGCTCGCCGAAAGCCTGCTCGACCGCGAATGCAGTTTCTATTGCTCCAATGAGGCACTGAAGGCCGATATCGCCAGGACCGGCGCCAATGCCGTTGCGTTGAACGAAGCCGAATATGTCTTCGCGTCTGTCGGCAACCAGGCGGACCTGTTTGCACTTTCGACAATGCTGAGCGGCAACCTGCTCTATCCCGACGCCTCGGCGACGATTTTCGCTGAGACACAGATCGGCAGCGGAACAGGGCTTCGCCTGACCGGCCCCGGCATCAACGGCGCCCTCGATATCGCGATCGGCGGCGTGCATCCGGATTTCTGGGCGCTGCGGGCCGAAATCATCCGCTATCCCCTCGGCTGGGACATCTACCTCGCCGATGGCGCAAGCCTGATCGGCATTCCCCGCTCCACCAAGATTGAGGTGCTCTGATGGCCTATGTTGCGACACGTGGCGGCGAACACGCCATCGAACAATCCGAGCGTCTCTACCGCGAAGAGCTCGGACAGGTCGACAAGGCCCGCATCGAGGCGATCGGCGAGAGCCTGCCCTACCTCGTCGATCGCGTCATGGGCGAGGCCTCGCTCTACGCGCCTGAGCTTGCCGCATTGGCGCTCGCCCAATCCGGCGGCGACCTCTACGAGGCGGTGCTGCTGCTGCGTGCCTACCGCACGACCCAGCCACGCCTGACGATCGCCGAGCCGGTTCGCCAGCAGGATCTCTTTACCGTCAGGCGTATTTCGGCAGCCTTCAAGGACATTCCGGGGGGGCAGATCCTCGGACCGACGCTCGACTACTCCCATCGGCTGCTGAATGTCGGCGTGCTCGATGGCGCGACTTTCGTCCCCGAACCCGTGGAATCGGCAGACAGGCCGGCACCCGCCACGCAGCCGTCCCTCACGGACTGGCAGAAGGCGCAGGGCCTGATCGCCGAGACGCCAGCGGAAGACCTCCCGCTCGACAAGATCCCCGACGTGACGCGCGAGCCGCTGCTCTTCCCGGCAAGCCGCGCCCACAAGCTGCAGAGCCTCGCACGTGCCGATACGGGCGGGACGCTGGCGCTCGGCTATTCGACCATGCGCGGTTATGGCAGCGTGCATCCGACCGTCAACGAGCTCAGGCTCGGAGAGGCCGAGGTCCGTGTCCGCCATCCGCGCGGCACGCTCTTCAGCGCCGGTCGCGTGCGCGTCAGCCAGAGCGAGATCATCTCCAAGAGCAAGGGGCTGGAGCTCGGTTTTTCGGCCACCTTCGGCTGGAACGAGGTGAAGGTGATTGCGGCCGCCTCGCTCGATCTCGCCTCCAATCAGCCCAATCCGCATCCGGCCTCGAACGAGGAGTTCGTTCTCTATCACACCGAGCCGGTCGAAAGCTCGGGCTTCTGCATCCACTTCAAGCTGCCGCATTACGTGACCTTCCAGTCGAGCCTCGATGCGATCAGGCGCGTGAAGGCCGACAAGGCAGCCAACAAACCCGGCGCGCCCGAGAGCGGCGCGGTCCAACAGGCCGAACTCGAAAAGGCAATGCCGTGAAACTCGATCAACTGACCAAACCCTGGGCGGCCTTCAGCTACGGCTTCCTGGATGAATCCGCCAAGCGCGAGATGCGTCGCCGCATCCTCAAAGCCATCGCCATTCCCGGCTATCAGGTACCCTATGCCAGCCGCGAGGTGCCGATTGCCCGTGGCTGGGGAACCGGCGGCCTGCAGGTGACGCTGACGCTCCTGAAACCGACCTCGGTCGTCAAGGTCATCGACCAGGGCGCCGACGATTCCGTCAATGCCAGCAGCATCCGCAAATTCCTGCGCCGTGTCAGTTCGGCCCGGGAGACGCTGGATACCCTGGAGGCCGACATCATCCAGTCGCGCCACCGCATTCCCGAAGAGAAGCTGCGCGAGGACCAGATCCTTGTGCTGCAGGTTCCCAATCCCGAGCCGCTGCGGCCGGTCCAGCCGGACATGTCGGAAGCCCGCGTCATGCATGGCGACGCCGATTATGGTCAGCTCTGGCTTACACTTTACGAACAGCTCGTGCGCTCGGGCCGCATCATGCAGGGTTCCAGCTATCCGAGCATGGTCAATGGCCGCCATGTGATGACGCCTTCGCCGATCCCGCGCTGGGACGTGCCGAAGATGAACCAGGCGGCAAACCTTACCATCCTGTCGGCCGGCCGCGAAAAGCGCATTCATGCCGTACCGCCCTATACGCGCGTCGAGCCGCTCGTCTTCGACGATGTGCCCTACCGGGTCGAGGACCATGCTGACAAGATTTGTCACCGCAGCGGCGTAACAGGCTACTTCATGAACGAGCTGCCGCAGGACGATGGCTCATCCGCCTTCGAGGTCTCCGACAGCCAGTACGGCGTCAAACATATCCGCAAGCGGGACGGCGAAGCCGTTGCTATCGGTGAAACTTACTACAAGCAGGGCAGGATCGAGCAATGAGCGCCGCAAGTCTTTCCGCCCCCAATCCGTCTGCCCCAGTCCGTCAGCCGCCGCGGCTGATGCTGTCCTCACCGATCCTGACGATGAACGGCATCCGCAAGAGCTTTGGCGAGGTTCAGGCGCTGCGCGGCGTCGATGTCACCGTCTATCCCGGCGAAGTGCTCGGCATTGTCGGCGAATCCGGCTCCGGCAAATCGACGCTGCTTCGGATGATGAACCTCGAAGACAGGCCGGATGAGGGGCAATACCGGCTGGCGCTGCCCGGTCGCGAGGATCTGAACCTCTTCACGCTCGACCGTTTCGAGCGGCGCATGCTGCGGGCGCGCCATATCGGCATCGTCTACCAGAACCCGCATCTGGGCCTGAGGATGAACCACACGAGCAGCGGCAATGTCGCCGAGCGGCTGCTGGTTGCCGGCGAGCGGAATTTCGCCACACTTCGTGCCCGCGCCAGGGGCGCGCTCGACGCTTCGGAATTTCCGGTCCAGCGCATGGACGCCCGTCCCGCGGAACTTTCCGGCGGCATGCAGCAACGCGTGCAGCTTGCCAAGGCCATCGCGCTTGAACCGGCACTTCTGCTTCTCGACGAGCCGACGACGGGGCTCGACGTCAGCGTCCAGGCGCTGGTGCTCGACACGCTGAAGCGGCTGCAGCGCGAGCGCCGCATCACCATCGTCATCGTCTCGCATGATCTCGGTGTTATCCGCACGATGGCGGACCGGGTGATGGTGATGCGCAACGGCGAAGCCGTCGAAGAGGGCCTTGCCGACCAGATCTTCCAGGACCCGCAGCATGCATATACCCAGCAGCTCGTGCATGCGAAGCTTTGACAGGAGAGCCATCAGGTGAACATGCACACACATCCTGCCGCTTCCGCACAAACGATCCTCGCCGTTCAGGGCCTCGCCAAGCATTTCGAGATGCATCATCTCAAGCGCACGCTGCACGCCTTCGACAAGGTCGATTTCGAGCTGCGCGAAGGTGAATTCATCCTGCTGACGGGCGAAAACGGCGCTGGCAAATCGACACTGCTGCGTACGCTCTACCGCTCCTACGTACCGCGCGCCGGCCACGCCTATTACCATACACGCGAAGGCGTCATCGATCTGACAGTCGCAGCCGATGTCGATATCGCCTTCCTGCGCAAGCGCGAGATCGGCTTCGTGACGCAGTTCCTGCAGGCCCGTCCGCGCGTCGCGGCCGAGGAGCTGGTCGCCGAGCCCCTGCGGCTTGCCGGCCGGCCCTACGACGAGGCGATCGAAGAGGCGCGCCGCTGGCTCTCCGCCTTCGGCGTCAAGCCGGGGCTCTGGGCCGCCTACCCTTCCACCTTCTCCGGCGGCGAGCAGCAGAAGGTCAATCTGGCGCGCGCCCTCATCCTGCCGCAGCGGCTTCTCTTCCTCGACGAGCCGACCGCCTCGCTGGACAAGAATGCGCGTCGTGCGCTCGTTGCCCGCCTTGCCGAACTGAAGGCTGCAGGCGTGGCAATGATCGGCGTCTTTCATCACCCCGACGATGTCGCGGATCTCATCGACCGCGAAATCAGCCTTCAAACCCGACAGATCCAGGATGGAGCAGAGAATGTGGTTGAGTGATTTCGAAATCGTGCTGCGCGATAGGGTCGTATCGCGCGGTGCCGTCAGGATCGAAGGCGGCGTGATCGCCGAGATCAGGGAGGCGCCCGTCGCTGCGGCGGATATTTCCGGCGACGGCAGACTGCTGCTTCCGGGCTTCATCGACATGCATGGCGACATGATCGAGCGCGAGATCGAGCCGCGTCCGAATGTGCGCTTTCCGCTGGAACTCGGCATTTTCGAGCTCGACAAGAAGCTTGCCGGCAACGGTATCACGACCGCCTATGCGGCACTCTCCTTTCATGCCAACAGCAGCTACGGCCACATCCGCTCGGAGGAGCATTCGCGCTCGATCATCCAGACGCTCGTCGAACTGCGGAAAAACGATCTTCTGATCGATCACAGGGTTCATGCACGGTTCGAGATTACCTTCACCCATGCGCGCGCCGTCATCGAAGACCTGCTGCGGGCCGGCGCGCTGGATCTCGTCTCGCTGATGGATCACACGCCGGGCCAGGGCCAGTACCGGGACGTCGAACGGCATATCGAGACCATCGCCCGCAACAACAAGATCACGCTGGAGCAGGCTGCCCATCGCGTTCGCGAACGCATGGAGAACCGTGCCCAGAACAATGACGCGATCGACAATCTTGAAGGCATTGCCGCGACCGCCCGCGACCATGGCGTCATCATCGCCTCCCATGATGACGACAGTGTCGAGAAAGTGGCCATCGTCGAAGGGCTCGGCGCGCGCATCAGCGAGTTTCCGGTGACGATGGCTGCCGCACAGGAGGCGCGCAAATTCGGGCTGGCAACCGCCATGGGCGCACCGAATGCCCTTCGCGGTCTGTCCTATTCGGGCAATCTCTCCGCACGTGAAGCTTACGAGCGCGGCGTTCTCGATATTCTTGCCAGCGATTATCATCCTTCGGCCATGCTGCCCGCCATCATCGCGCTTGCGGACGCTGGCCCCGGCGGATTGCCGGCTTCTGCGGCGCTGGTGAGCGCCAACCCGGCGGCCGCACTCGGGCTTACGGACCGCGGCGCGATCGAGATCGGACTGCGCGCCGACCTCGTGATAGCCGAGCGCGGGCGCGTTCCGCGGGTACGAGCCACGTTCAGCCAAGGCAGGCAAGTCTATTCCGACGGGATCATCGGGCGATTCCAGCAGGCTGCATGAGCGATTTGGCGCAGAGAAGCGGGATACGCCCCGCCGGCAAAATACATCCGGAAATTCCGGATGTATTACTTGATAAAAGCGCCGCAAATTGCCGGAAATATTGGAGAATTACTTAATAAAATTGTCACAGTGAGGTGTTATTTTGCATTTACAGGATGATACCTAAATATAATTCAGCTTCATCTTCGGCACTTCTGGCAAGCGGAGGTCTTCCGGTGCTTGAACTTCACTCTCTGAAGAAGAATTTCGGCCAAACACACGCAGTCGACGACGTAAATCTGTCGATCGCTGCCGGGCAAATGGTCGGCATCATCGGCCGCAGCGGCGCCGGCAAATCAACCTTGCTGCGGCTTATCAACCGTCTGCTCGAGCCGACATCCGGCACGATCATGTTCGAGGGCAAGGACATTACCCGGCTGCGCGGCCGCGAGCTGCGTCTGTGGCGCGCCTCCTGCGCCATGGTGTTTCAACAGTTCAATCTGGTGGAACGCATGGATGTGCTGACGAATGTGCTGATCGGCCGCGTCGCCCGGCACGGCTTCTTCTCCTCCATGCTGCGTCGCTTCACGGACGAGGAAAAGGCCATGGCCATTCGCGCGCTCGACCGGCTCGATCTCGTGCCGCAAGCGCTGCAGCGGGCCGGCACGCTCTCGGGCGGACAGCAGCAGCGTGTCGCCATCGCCAAGGCCCTCGTACAGAACCCGAAGATCATGCTTGCCGACGAGCCGATCGCCTCGCTCGACCCGGCCAATGCGACGCGCGTCATGGAGGCCCTGCGCAAGATCAACCGTGAGGACGGCATTACCGTCCTCGTCAATCTTCATACGCTCGATACTGCCCGCAACTATTGCGAACGCATCATCGCCATGCGGGCCGGGCGGGTGCGCTTTGACGGCGCACCGGCGGATCTGACCCAGGAACGGGTCCGCGAAATCTACGGCACCGACGATTTCGACGCGGAGATCGACGAGGCCGTGACATCCACCTCATTCAACACAGGTCGCACCGCAAAAGAGAAGGTCTACCTGGCCGTATGAGTTTCACCCGCGGCCCCGCCAGGCCACGGGCATTTTTGCAACAGGAGAGTTGGAATGAAAAACGTCCTCATGCTTGCGGCCGTGACGGCTGCGTTTGCCCTTTCCAGCCAGGCCGCCCATGCCGACGGTTGGAAAGATCAGTACAAGACGATCCGCCTCGGTGTTCTCTCGGGCGAGAACGAAAAGGACCGTATCGCGCGCCGCGTCGGTTTCCAGCAATATCTGGAAAAGGAACTCGGCGTGAAGGTCGAGATCTTCACGGCCGGCAATTACGACGGCGTCATCCAGGCGCTCGCCTCCGACCAGATCGAATTTGCCTTCCTCGGCTCCTCGGCCTATGCCGCGGCCTATACCGAGACCAATGGCGGCGTCGAGCCACTGCTCGCCGGCCAGGAACAGGACGGTTCGACGGGCTATTATTCCGTCATCACCGTTCGCTGCGATTCCGGCTACAAGTCGGTTGACGACCTCAAGGGCAAGGTTCTCGCCTTCGCCGATCCGGATTCGACCTCCGGCTATGCCGTCCCCTATTATAACCTGGTCAAACAGGGCTACGATCCGAAGACCTTCTTCTCGGCCATCCCCTTCTCCGGTGCGCATGAAACCGGCGTCATGGCTGTCGCCAACAAACAGTTCGATGCTGCCGCGACCTACATCAACAACGAGATCAGCGGCATTCCGCAGCGCATGGAATCCAAGGGCATGATCCCGAAGGGTGAAATCTGCCGCATCTGGCAGTCTCCCGAGATCACCAACGGTCCCTTCACCACCCGCACGAACCTGCCGGCGGACATGATCGCCGAGGTCAAGGCAGCGGTAAAGGCAACGCCGGAAAAGGCACCTGAAGCCTTCAGGGAAATGAGCGGTGGCGACAACTCCACCTCCAAGGGCTATGTCGATGTCGATCACCAGCGCTACCAGTGGATCGTCGACATGCGCGACTGGTTGAAGAAGCAGCGCCGCAACGGCTGACACTTTTCGTCCACGCCAGACAACGGGAGCGCCGCGCCGTCAGGCGCTCCCACGACCGGGACCAGACATGACGACCGCATCGCCCTCCATCGCCGTCCGCCAGTTCGAGGCCGAATACCGCCGCATCCGCAGTCGCGCCAGGATCGTGCAACTCGTTTCGGGCGTGCTTTTTGCCGCCGCCGTGCTGCTGACGGCCTGGACGGGCGGTTTCTTCGACACGACCGAGGTCAACCTGCCCTCGGGCGAGCGCGTCACCACGTGGAAATTGTGGGCCTCCCTGCCCCGCCTTGGCGAATATCTCTACAAGACGCTGCCGCATCTGCGCCTCGAAACGCTCGGCGGCGATCTCGCCGAATGGTTCTGGCGCTGGCCGGTCTGGCTGGAACTGCTCGGCGAAACGATCCTCATCGCCTATGTCGCGACGCTTCTCGGCGTCGTCGGCGCCTTCATCCTGAGTTTCCCGGCCGCCCGCAACCTCAGCCCCAGCGGTTTTCTGCTGATCGCCTCGCGCCGCTATCTGGAGGTCATCCGCACCGTTCCCGATATCGTCTGGGCGTTGATCTACGTCTTCTGCTTTGGCGTCGGACCGCTTGCCGGTGTGCTGGCGATCGCGACGCACGCGACGGGTTCGCTCGGCAAGCTCTATTCCGAGGTCAACGAGAATATCGACATGCGACCGCTGGAAGGCGTCAAGGCTTCCGGCGGCACCTGGTTCCAGCAGATGCGCTATGGCGTCGTGCCGCAGGTGATCCCGAACATCATCAGCTACACGCTGCTGCGTTTCGAGATCAACGTGCGCTCCTCCTCGATCATCGGTTATGTCGGAGCCGGCGGCCTCGGTCAGGAGATCCGCACCGCCATGTCGCTGCAGGAATATACCGATCTTTCGGCGCTGTTCGTCATCATCCTCGTTACGGTCGTCGTCATCGATTTCCTGAGCGAGAAGCTGCGCCACCGCATCATCGGCATCGAAAGCCCGAGTATCTGAGCCATGACCGACATTTCCTCCCTATCCGAACTGCGGCAGCGCGTGCCCGGCGCGTTTACGGTTCCGTCACGCGTGCGCATGATGCGTTATGCGGGCGCCATTGCCCTTATCCTGCCGCTCCTTGCCGGCCTCTACCTTTTCGACTTCTCGCCTGCACGCATCCTCAACGGCCTGACCCGGCTCGGCATGATCTTCTCCTTCATGTTCCCGCCCTACATCTGGACGACCTGGCAGGAATGGGGCGACGTGCTTGTCGGCCTCGGACAGACAATTTCGATGGCCTTCCTCGGAACGCTGCTTGGCGCTCTCGTCGCCTTTCCGCTCGCCTTTCTCGGCGCGAAGAACATCGTGCCGCTCGGCTGGGTGCGTCTCTCCACCCGACGTGGCTTCGACGCCTTGCGTGCCGTCGAGCAGATCGTGCTTGCGCTGATCTTCATCCGCGCCTTCGGGCTCGGCCCGCTTCCGGGTGTCTTCGCCATCGCCGTTTCGGAAATCGGCACTTTCGCCAAGCTCTTTTCGGAGGCAATCGAAAATACTTCGCGCAAACCCGTCGATGGTGTTCTGGCATCGGGCGGCGGGCCGCTGCAGACCATCCGGCTCGCCATCCTGCCGCAAGCCATGCCGGTGATCCTGTCGATCATGCTTTACAATTTCGAATCCAACACCCGCTCCGGTACCATCCTCGGCATTGTCGGCGCCGGCGGAATCGGCTTTCTGCTTGCAGATCGCATTGCCGCGTATCGATGGCCGGAAGCATGGACAATCATCTTCCTGATCGTCGCCGTCGTTTATGCTATCGATCTTTCCTCCGCCTGGCTGCGTGGCAGGATCATTGGCAAGAACGACAGTCTGCGCTAGGCAACGGAAGAGCGTGGCAAGGGAAATTGAATGGCAAGGATAATGGTGGTCGGCAACGCCAATGTCGACCGGATCTGGTGGCTCGACCGGCCAGTCGCCCCAGGCAGCAGGCTTTCCTGTCAGGCGATCGAGGAACGTTACGGCGGTGGCGGCTATAATACCGGCATCGTCCTGCTTGACCTCGGTCATGAGGTGACGCTCGTCACCAGCCTTTACGATGACGACAAGGGGCGTACCTACCTGAACGATCTCCGCCAGCGCGGCTTCAATACCGATTTCGTCAACCTCGTACCCGGCACCACGCCATCGGTGGAGATCCTTGTCGACCCGCAAGGGGAGCGCACCATCATCGCGCCAGCCGGCCGCCGCAGGCCCGGCATCGAGGCTCTGCCAGAAGTCGATGCCTCCCTTGTCTATCTCAACACGCGCGGCATGAGCGAGGCCGCATTGAAGCGGCTGGACGATTTCGATCAGGTGGTCTCACAGTACCCGCTATTCGCCGAACGCCGGCCGGCGAATGTCCTGATCGCATCGCGCTCGGACGTGACGGGCGCGGCACGAACGGCCTGGCAGGCAGCTGCCGAGGTCGCCGGGCCGCGGCTCGAAACGCTCGTCCTGACGAGCGGCACACAACCCATCGAGATCGTCAGCCGGCGGGATCAGATTATCGTCGATGTCCCTACCACCGCCCCCGTGCGCGACACGACAGGAGCCGGGGACTATTTTGCCGGTGGTTACATCGATGCCATGGTGCGCGGCCTCGATGCCGACGCGGCGGCACTGGCCGGCTGTAAGGCCGCGGCCCAGCGCCTCGCAGCCGCAGAACATGCCGGCCCTTGAAAGACAGGCACGCAAGTCTCACCTGATATTCTCCATTGTTCACCTGTCGAACGACAGCCCTTTGCCATCAGCAGTCGCTGCCGGTCCTCAACATCGACGCCTCGCGGCGTCGGAGGAGATTTCATGGGATTCATTGATCGTGACATTCAGCCGTCGTCGGACGCCGGGCTGCTGGATGCCTATTCCGAAACGGTGTCCGGCGTCGTCGATACGGTCGGCCCGGCAGTTAGCCGCATCGAACGCATCGGCGGACGGGCGGGGCACGGCTCCGGCTTTGCCATCTCGCCTGACGGACTTGTCGTTACCAACAATCACGTCGTCGGCGATGCGAAGGCCGTTACCATCAAGACACCTGACGGTGCCGTGGTGGAGGGGCGTGTTCTCGGCCGTGACGAGGACACCGACCTCGCCCTCATTCGCGCCAATGACTGGTCCGGCGCCTGGGCGCAGCTTGCCGATTCCAAGAAGCTGAAGCGCGGGCATATTGCAGTCGCCATCGGCAACCCGCTCGGCTTCGAATGGACGGTTACCGCCGGTGTCGTCTCCGCGCTCGGCCGCTCGATGCGCGCCGCGAGCGGCCGGCTGATGGAGGATATCATCCAGACGGATGCGGCGCTCAATCCCGGCAATTCCGGCGGCCCGCTCGTCTCGTCTTCGGGTGAGGTAATCGGCGTCAATACCGCGGTCATCCAGGGCGCGCAGAGCATCGCCTTTGCGGTCGCCTCGAATACCGCCAGGCATGTGGTCTCGGAGATCCTGCGCTTCGGCGAGGTCAGGCGCGGCTATATCGGTATCGCGGCCGATACCGTCGATCTGCATCGGCGCATCGCGCTCGAGGCCGGTGTGCCGCAGCGCACGACTGTCCGCCTGCGCCGTGTCGAGGATGGCGGTCCCGCCGCCAGTGCCGGCCTTCGCGAAGGCGATTATCTGCTCGCCATCGGCGGGCATCCGGTTTCGGGAATAGACGATGTCATACGGCTTCTGGACGGCGCGACGATCGATGCCGATGTCGATGTGCTGATCTTCTCCGTCGCCGGTCGGATCGAGCAACGCACTGTTCGCCCGGTGAGAAGGGCACATTGAGCGATCGCTTAGCCTGGGCGGTTAAAACGAGAACGAAGCCGAGGATCGCCTTCGTTCTCCCATCGAACCGAACCACGTCAGCTCATGCGACGAGACTTTCTCGCCTCGATCTCGGCGATGAACTCGGCAACCGTTTCGCCGATGATCTCCGGATGGTCTTCCTGCAGATAGTGCAGGCCCGACCCGAGCTTCACCAGCCGGCAGTCGTGCAAGCGCCTTGCATAATCTTCGGCAACGGCAGGCGGGATGAGCGCACCCGGATCGCCGGTGAAAAGAAGCTTCGGGTAGTGCGACAAAGCCAGCGCCTCATGTGCCTTTTCCATGGTGGCGTAGACATCTGCCGGCTCGCCGGCAATCGGCAGCTCGTTCGGGAACCGCCATGTCGGCCTGCGCGAGGCCTCGGTCGAAAACGGCGCGCGATAGACGGCCATCTCCTCCTCGTTGAGTTGGCGGGCGGTCGCACCGGGCAGCACGCCTTCAACGAAAATATTGTCCCTCAGGATGAGTGCTTCGCCCTCTCCCGGCGTGCGGAACTTTCGGAAGATCTCGCGCTCCGCACTGTCCTGCAGGAACTCGTCCCAGGTCGGGATCGGCCGGATGAACTCCATGAAGGCGAGACCACGGGCAAAGTCGGGGCGACGGGCGGCGAGATGGAAGGCCAGGCCGCTTCCCCAATCCTGAGCCACAAGATAGGCCGATCCGATGCCCATCTTGGCAATGAAGCCATCGAGGTAACGGACATGATCCTCGAAGCGATAGGCAATATCCGGCTTGCCGGACTGGCCGAAGCCGATCAGGTCCGGAGCGACGCAATGGGCGACATCGGCAACATGCGGGATGATGTTGCGCCAGATATAGGACGAGGTGGGATTGCCATGCAGAAAGAGGGCGACAGGGCCGTCCGTTCGGCCCGCCTCCCGATATGCCATTTCAGAATCGAGAACCGGTATGCGCGGCAGGCTGATATCAGGTCTCATGGGTGTGATCCTTGAACACGGTGGCAAAGACGATCGTCTTGAACCGCTCCAGAGGCTGGGCGTCCCGCGAGACTTTCATGCGCAAGATCGCGCCTTCCCATGAAGCGAGGAGGAATTCGGCCAGGTCTTCGGCACTGATCGCATCGTCGATCTCGCCGGAGGCCTGTCCTTCGGCAATGCAGGCCGTAAACGGCGCGCTCCACTCGCCAAAGATTTCCGAGAGTCGCGTGCGCAGCATTTCGCTTTGCGGGGCCGCCTCCAGGCTGAGATCGCCGATCAGGCAGCCACGACTGAAACCGTCGGCTGCCAGGCGGCCGGTGATGATGTCGAGATATTTCTCGATGCGCCGGCGTGGCCGCAGCCCCGCATCTCCCAGCGCCGCCTCGATGGCGCACTGAACATCGCGAAAATAGAGATCGAGCACCTCCTTCGTGAATTCCTCCTTGGAACGAAAGTGGTTGGTGAACGAACCCTGCGGTACTCCCGCCTCGACGACGATGTCGCGCACGCCGGCGCCAATGTAACCCTTGCGGAACATGACCTTGCGGCCGGCTTCGAGAATTGTGTTTCGGTGCGAGTGTTTTGCCATAGCGGCATAATACGTACGACCGTATTAAAATCAAGCCCTGTGCCTTGACCCAGTGCAGCCGACGTGAGGATCGCGAAAACACGCGCAAAAACAAAGGCACCCGCTGCTGGCGGGTGCCTTGAACCTTGTCTTCGACGATATCGGGCGGCGCTCGCCTACAGGTCTTCCGGTATTCCGGAGGCCGCATCAAGCAAACCAGACAGCGCCGATGGTTCGTCGGAGAATACGTCATAGACGCATGGAGCTGCAAAGATTGCCGCCCCCAGAATGATGATGATGATCCGTTTCATCGAAGCTCCTTGGACCTAAGCCGGGCTACGCCTCCCCGACCTGGACAAGGTTCAGTTCGACATTGATGTTGCCGCGCGTTGCCTTCGAGTAAGGGCAGGTCTGGTGCGCTTCCTCGACAAGCGCGCGGGCGACCTCGGGCTCAAGGCCCGGCAGGCTGATGTTGAGGCGTGCTTGCAGGAAATAGGCGTCGCCCGTCACGCCGAGATCGACTTCCGCATCGACGACGGCTTCACTGGGAAGCCTGAGCTTTCGCTTGCCGGCGGCCAAGCCCATCGCACCGATGAAGCAGGCCGACCAGCCGGCTGCGAAGAGCTGTTCCGGATTGGTGCCGGCATGGGCGCTGCCCGGGGGTGAAAGCTTGATGTCGAGCTGCGCATCGCTGCTGCGGGCCGATCCGTCGCGGCCGCCTGTCGTGCGGGTCTTGCCGGTGTAAAGAACCTTTTCAATCGTGGTCATGAGAGCACTCCTTGCGTTGGTGTCGCGACCTGCGACATCTGATGACGGAGCGGTTTTGCCCTGATGACGTATCCCCCATGTTTCCAAATTCGGCCGAACTGTATCAAAACGTAGCGCCAGCTTAACCGGACATTCTCGCATACAAAGACAGGGCCAAGATCAGCTGGCGCGAATTGTGACTTCTGCGGCCAGACCGCCGCCCTCGCGATTGTAGAGCCGCACCGAACCGCCAATTGCGGCCGCCAACTGCTGGGCGATGGCGAGACCGAGACCGGCCCCCCCCGTCTCGCGGTTGCGCGACTGCTCCAGCCGGAAAAAGGGCTGCATTGCCGCCTCCAGCATGGCATCGGGAATGCCGGGGCCGCGATCCATCACCGTAATGGCGATCGCGCCGTCATCTTTTCGCTCGACGCCGATTTCGGCGCGCCCCGCAAATTTCAGCGCGTTGTCGATGAAATTGGTCAGGATGCGGCGCAGGGCGTGCGGTTTCGTCGATGCGACGCCCTGCACGAGGCCGGCCACGCTGACGGCCTTGTCCATGTCCTGATAGTCGTAGGCGATACTGTCGATGAAGGACGAGAGATCGATGCGGGAAAATTTCTCGCCGTTGCCATGGGCGCTGCGGGCATAAGCGATACCGTCCTGCACAAGCCGCTCGATCTCCCCGAGATCACGCACCAGCTTGTCCTTTTCGGGAGAATCGTCGGCCATATCGGCGCGCAGCCGCATGCGCGTGATCGGTGTCTGCAGATCATGCGAGATTGCCGCAAGGATCTGCACCCGCTCCTCGAGATAGTGAGCAATCCGTTCGCGCATGGCGTTGAAGGCGCGCGCCGCATGCGCCACCTCGCTTGGCCCGCGCTCGCTGAGCGGCGGGCCTTTCCTGTTGGGATCGAGCGCGTCGGCGGCAGCCGCCAATGCACCAAGCGGGCGGATCGCCTGGCGCACGGCAAACCAGGTGCAAAGCACGAGGAGCAGCATCTGGACGGCGAGCACATAGGGCAGCCATGCCGCTATCGGCATGGGCGGGCGCGGCGTGATGTCGATCGTCAAGGGGCTCCCGTCGCTCAGCGTCAGGTGCGCCTGCAGGCGGCTGATATGGCCCGGAATGGATTCCAGACGGATCGGGTATGCGCCGCCCACCGCCTCTTCGATCCTGCTGCCGATTTCCCTGCCCTTGGCGGAATTATCGGGGACACCGGGCAGGCCCGGCCCAAGCTCGAAACGGTAGTTGCCGCGGCTCAGGCGATCGAGCAGGCCGCTGCGCTGATCCGCCGGCAGGCGGTCGAGAACGGCGATCGACGTCGCGACGTCGCTTTCCAGCGTGCCGAGCATGACGGCCGTAGCCGACATGGAACGCTCGACGAAGAGGACCGTGAAGGACAGACCGTAGGCAACCGCCAGACCCAGCAGCAGAATAAGGAAAAGCCGAGCCCGCAGCGTGCTCGGCCAAAAGCCCGAACGAAGAGCGGCGGGGAGATTCATGACCTTGCCTCTTCAATCTCCACCGGAACGGAAAAGACGTATCCTTCGCTGCGCACCGTCTTGATGTAAGTCGGTTCGCGGGCATCGTCGCCGAGCCGTTGGCGAACGCGGCTGACAAGCAGGTCGATGGAGCGGTCGAAGAGGTCCGCGTCCCGGCCCTGGGTCAGGTTCAGGAGCTGGTCGCGGTTGAGGACCCGCTGCGGATGATCGATGAAGACGCGCAGCAGCCGATATTCGGCGCCGCTCAAAGCAATTTCCGTACCCTGCTTGTCGAGAAGATGCCGGCCGACCGTATCGAGGCGCCAGTCGCCGAAACGAAGCCACTGTCCGGCTTCTGAAATCTGCAGGTTGGGCGGCAGGGCGCGGGTTCGGCGCAGAACAGCCTTGATGCGTGCGAGCAGTTCGCGCGCGGCAAAGGGCTTGGGCAGATAGTCGTCGGCGCCCATTTCCAGCCCAATGATACGGTCCATCTCGTCGCTGCGGGCCGTCAGCATCAGGATCGGCGTCGCCTTGTGTTTACCGGCCCGCAGTTCGCGGGTGAGCACAAGCCCGTCATCGCCAGGCATCATGAGATCGAGCACGATGAGATCGACCGTGTTGCCTTCGAGAAAACTGCGCATCTGGCGGCCATCGGCGGCAACGCTCGTACGAAGGCCATTCTTCTTCAGGTAGCTCGAAACCAGTTCGCGGATTTCACGATCGTCGTCGACGATCAGAATATGGTCGATATGCTCCATGTCAGGACGTCCGTATCCTCTGTCGGTCAGGCGCAAGGCATCGTCGCCATTCTCTCTTTTGACTCTGAATCGGCGGCCGCGATACAGGCAAGTGCGTTCGCCGCCGCCATGGCAGGTTTCAGAAGCGATCGACATCCAGAATTGCCTGGGCAAAGGCCTGCGGCGCTTCTTGCGGCAGGTTGTGACCTATACCGCCAGTGATGGTGCGATGCTCGTACCTGCCGGTAAACTTTCCGGCATAGGCCGAAGGTTCCGGATGCGGCGCGCCGTTGGCGTCACCCTCCATGGTGATGGTTGGCACGGTGATCACGGGGAAGGCAGCCAGCTTCTTCTCAAGCTCGTCATACTGGCGCTCGCCGTCGACGAGGCCAAGGCGCCAGCGGTAATTGTGAATGGTGATGGCGACATGGTCTGGGTTTTCGAATGCCTTGGCGGAACGGTCGAAGGTTGCGTCGTCGAAGCTCCATTGCGGCGAAGCGAGCTTCCAGATCAGCTTGGCGAAATCGTGCCGGTTGGCCTCGTAACCCTCGCGACCGCGCTCGGTGGCGAAGTAGAACTGATACCACCAGGAAAGCTCGGCCTGCGGCGAAAGCGGCTTCCTGTTGGCCTCCTGGCTGCCGATCAGATAACCGCTGACGGCCACCAGCGCCTTGCAGCGCTCCGGCCAGACAGCGGCCAGGATATCGGCGGTGCGACCGCCCCAATCGTAACCGCCGATGATGGCCCGCTCAATTTTCAGCGCATCCATAAAGGCGATAATGTCCGAAGCGATTGCGGCCTGCTGGCCGTTGCGCGGCGTATCGGCGGACAGGAATTCTGTCGCGCCATAGCCGCGCAGGTAGGGGATCAGCACCCGATAGCCGGCATCTGCAAGGACCGGCGCCACATCGACGAAACTGTAGATATCATAGGGCCAGCCATGGAGCAGAAGCACGGCCGGCCCATTTGCCGGACCGGCTTCGGCATAGCCGACATTGAGCACGCCTGCCTCGACCTGCTTCAGCGACGCAAAGGACGTATGCGAGCCGGCCTTGACGGTCTGCACGCCCGCTTGCGATTGCGCGGTCGCGCTGCTGGCAAGGCCGAATTCGGCCGCCGCCATGGTCACTGCGGCGACACCCAGAAAACGACGCCGCTGAAGATTGATTTGGCTGGACATTGGCTCTCTCCGTTTCGAGTTGATGGCGGGGAGAAAACAGCCTGCATGTATCACCGATGTTTCGGGCGCCTGCTTCTATTGCATGCCAATGTAGGATCCGGCCTTGCCGATACATTCGGATACATTTGGCTGCCTCTTCACCCGAGGATGCATTGGATGAGGAAAGCTCGTAGCGCGATGGCGTTATTGTGTTCGTCATCGCTGGCGGCATAGAGCAGCGTGACGTTGCCCTTCTTTGCGAAATCGAGTACCTGGCTCACCTCTTCCCCCTTCTGCTGAAGCTCGGACGTGTAGCGCCGGCAGAACTCTTCCCAACGCTTCGGCTCGTGGTTGAACCAGTGGCGCAGCTCGTTGCTTGGCGCGACATCCTTTAGCCAGGCATCGAGCGCGGCATGCTCCTTGCTCACGCCGCGGGGCCAGATTCGATCGACCAGAAGGCGCGCGCCATCCGCATCTGCCTTGGGTTCATAGATTCGCCTGGTCTTAATCCTCTCGGGCCCGACCGTCATGGCAACCTCCCGCGCTGCCGACAGCAGCAGGAGGCCGCGGCCGGAGCCAACAACCGGAACAGGATAGCGCAGCCGCGACAAGGGCGCCTCCTACACTTTGGTACATTTCGCCACGAGGCCGGACACATCGGGGATACATCGCCTCGACCAGATTGGCACCGTAGCTGGTCGAGCCGCATCGCCGCCGACAACCCGATCACCGGTTTCAAAGGAAACGATGATGACGCTTCTTGTCATTGCCTATCTCGGAGGGGCGCTGACCATAGTCAGCCCCTGCATCCTCCCCATCCTGCCCTTCGTCTTTGCCCGCGCTGGACAGCCGTTCTTGCGCGGCACGCTGCCTATGCTGATCGGCATGGCCGCCACTTTCGCGCTGGTGGCGACCCTTGCCGCCGTTGGCGGAAGCTGGGCGATCAATGCCAACGAATATGGCCGCCTTGCCGCGCTGCTTTTGCTTGTGATCTTCGGCATCAGCCTGATTTCGCCGCGTGTCGCGAGTTTCATCACCCAGCCGCTCGTCGATTTCGGCAATCGCCTGCTGAACGCGTCCGGCAGGACGGGTGCTGCGCCGACCGCTGCGGGCGCACTCGTTCTCGGTGTCGCAACCGGCCTGCTTTGGGCGCCCTGCGCAGGACCCATCCTCGGCCTGGTGCTGACCGGTGCCGCATTGCAGGGCGCCAACCTGCAGACGACTTTGCTGCTGCTCGCCTATGCCGCCGGAGCGGCCACTTCGCTGGCTGTGGCACTTTGCGTCGGCGGGAAGGTCCTTGCCGGCATGAAGAAATCGCTCGGCGTCAGCGAGCGCATTCGCCAGGGCCTGGGTGGCGCCGTGCTTGCGGGCGTCGCCGTCATCGCGCTCGGCCTCGATACCGGCCTGCTTTCCCAGCTTTCCTATGCCAGCACCACATCCCTCGAACAGGCTGTGCTCGACAGGTTGAATGTCAGGCCAAGCGACGGCCTGGCCCCTGAGGTCGCAAGCAACGACAAGACGATCGGTCTTGCGGATGCGACAAGGCCGTTTCACAGCGATTTGCCCATAGAAGGCCGCGCGCCGTCGCTCGATGGCGCGGTCGCATGGCTGAACTCACCGCCGCTGATGTCGGAGCAACTCCGCGGCAAGGTCGTGCTCGTCGATTTCTGGACCTATTCCTGCATCAACTGCATTCGCACCACGCCCTATGTCCGCGCATGGGCCGAGAAGTACCGGGACCGGGGTCTGGTCGTCATCGGCGTGCACGCTCCGGAATTCGCCTTCGAGAAGAAGATCGAGAATGTCAAAAGGGCCGTCGGCGACTTCAAGATCGGCTATCCCGTCGCCATCGACAACGACTACAGGATCTGGCGCGCCTTCGATAACAGCTATTGGCCGGCCCACTACCTGATCGATGCCAGGGGCCATATCCGTTATCACCATTTCGGCGAAGGCAACTACGGCCAGACAGAACAGGCGATCCAGGATCTGCTGCACGAAGCTGGCGGCGACACGGCGGCAAGCGCATTGGTGACGCCGGATGCGAAGGGCGCGGAAGCAGCGCCCGACCTGAAGCACCTCGGTTCCGGCGAAACCTATATCGGCTATCGTCAGGCCACGAGTTTTGCCTCCAGCGAGAGCATGCGCGCCGATGCCCCCAGGGACTATTCGGTCCGTCAGCCCGGTCTCAATCAGTGGGGTCTTTCGGGCAACTGGACAGTCGGGGCCGAAGAAGCGGTCCTCAACCAGGCAGGCGGTGGCATTGCTTATCGGTTCAGCGCGCGCGACCTGCATCTTGTCCTCGGCCCGGGCGCTGACGACAAACCGGTCCGCTTCCAGGTGCTGCTCGACGGCAAGATGCCAGGCGCCGACCATGGCAGCGATATCGACGCCGATGGGAACGGCACGGTGACATCGACCAGGCTCTACCAGCTGGTGCGCCAATCCAGTACCGTGGAAACACACGAGTTCGAGATCCGCTTCCTCGATCCCGGCGTCCGGGCCTATGCCTTCACGTTCGGCTGAGCATTCCTTGGCCGGCGGATCACTCCGCCGGCTCGTTTTCCGTGAACGTCTCCTTCATCGCCTTGATGATCACGACGGCCGATGCCGCGCCCGGATCGATGTGGCCAAGGGACCGTTCGCCCAGCCGGGCTGCACGCCCGCGGGTGGCCACCATCGAACGGGTCGAGCGCGCGCCGGCGTCGGCTGCCTCCAGAATGTCGTTCCACATATCCGAGACGCCGGCCTGTCGGTCACGCGCGGCAGCTGCCGCTTCGGTTGCCGGGATCCAGGCGTCGAGCATGGTCTTGTCGCCCCGCTGCCCCTTGCCGCGGTCCCTGATGCCTGATGTCATCGCCTCGACCAGCGCGGCCTGAGCGGCGATTGAAAGCGTCTCATCCTGCTTCAGCGTCTGCGCTGCCTTGCGAAAAGCAGTGGCATAGAGCGGACCGGTCGATGCTCCGACGGCGTCGAGGAAGGCCGATGCGGCCAGCGAAAAGACCTCCGACGGCAGCATCGCATCGAGGTCATGCTTGGCCAGCTGGCCGTTCACGGCCTGAAAGCCGAGCGACATGGTGATGCCGTGATCGGCATCACCGATCGCGCCATCCAGATCGGAAAGATGATCCTTCTCGGCCGAGATCGCCACCGATATCCGGTGAAACATCCTGCTGAGGCGGCGGGCCGCGTTTGCCGACATGCGTATCCTCCCAAATCATGCAGCCCAGCCCGTGGGATGCCTTCTTGCTTTTCAGTTCACGACCCTCAGAAACGCCGTGTCGCAGGGGTGATGCAGCAGATCCGTCAGTTCCTGATCGAGATGCAGTATCGATATGGATGCGCCGACCATATCAAGCGATGTGCAATAATGCCCCACCCAGTTCGCTTCGATCCTGATGCCCTTGGCGCTCAGGCGCTGCTCCACCCGCCGGTAGAGAATATAGAGTTCCATCAGCGGCGTACCGCCGAAAGAGTTGACGAGAACGGCGACGCGATCCCCCGCCGCGGCCTTCATCTCCGAGAATATCCGGTCCATGACGACATCGACCACGGCATCGGCGCTCATCATCTTCTCGCGCATCACACCCGGTTCGCCGTGGATGCCCATGCCGATTTCGATATCGTCGGGACCGATCTCGAAATTGTGGCGGCGGGTCTGCGGAAGGGAGCAGGGCTCGAGCGCCACCCCCATCGTGAAGGTGCGGGCATTGGCTTTTCGCGTTGCCGCCTCGCAAGCATCCAGCGTCAGGCCGCGATCGCAGGCCGCCCCGGCAATCTTGAAGATGAAGAAATTGCCGGCAACGCCGCGCCGGCCGTCCCGATCCTCCAAGGGCGAGGAGGAAATGTCGTCGGTCGTCACCACCGTGCGGACCTCGATATTGTCCTCGGCGGCCATTTCCGCAGCCATCTCGAAGTTCATGACGTCGCCGGCGTAGTTGCCATAGACGAAGAGCACGCCCTCGCCGCCCGATGCCGCCTTGGCGCATTGCAGGATCGGCCCGGGAGGCGGGGAGGAAAAGATGTTGCCGACCGCGACCGCGTCCGCCAGCCCCTTGCCCACATAACCGAGGAAGGCTGGCTCATGGCCGGTACCACCGCCGACGACCAGGCCGACCTTGCCGGGCCGTGGGCCTGAGCGGGCAACAAGCGCGCGGTTGGAACTGTCGACCGGACGAAGGTAATTCGCATGCGCCTTGACGACACCCTCGAGCATTTCCTCGACGACATCGTCAGGATTGTTCAGGAACTTCTTGATATGCGTGCGGGCGCTGGTGAGCGGCGCCGAAATCTCGCTTTCCACGCGCGGCCGCTGGGAGAGCTTTTGCGCGAACTCCGTGACGCCATCGGCATTGAGAATGCCGCGGCCGGTGGCGGCGTCCGTGATGAGCACATTGACGTAGCCGCCGCGCAGTGCGGCGAGAATGGCCGGCACCTTGTCGAAGCCGCCGGCGACGGCAATGCGCATGTTGATCTTCTTCAGGAGATCGAGCGACATGCCGATGGTGCGATCGTCCAGCGGACCGGCCACCGGACGGCCATGGCCGTCGATGAAGCGGCCGGCCACGACACCGGTCGCGTCCTTGGCGAGATAATCCTGCAGCGACACGGAATCGAAAAAGCCGCTGGTGTGGATGGTGGAATTGGGGCGCATGGAGGCGATGCCGAAAACCACTCTGTTTGCCCGCGAAAGCGCTTCGAACTGGCGATCGATCAGCGGTTCGCGCATCAGCAGATCACGCACTTCGGCGCTGGATACGATGGCGGGCGCCGCAATGTTGATCAGCCGGCCGTCGACCGCATCGGCAAAAGCCGCGGCACAAAGTTCCGGCGTATAGGCGAACGTCGCGCTCGTGCCCCCCGTCGCCTGCACGACGGTCATGTCCTGCAGTCCCGGAATGGCGGCCTGCTCGCCGACCGCCATGATGGTGCGACCCCAGACAACCGCCAGCGTATCGCCCGATTTCAGGAGCTTCTGCAGCGCCTGGGCACCGGCTGCGCCGAGCCGTTCGATCAGCGGTCGGGCATTGTCGTCGCTCGGCACGACAAGACAGTCGTGCAGGCCGAAATGCCGCTTCAGCTCCTGCGCGATGGTCAACGAACTCAGGCGCGATGGTTCGATCGAGATATTGACGATGCCGCGGGCGCGGGCATCGGCGAGATAGCTGTTTACCGTCGCGCGCGAAATGCCCATGGTTTCCGCGATATCGCCCTGGGTCATGCCGTCTTCATAATAGAGCCAGCAGGCCCAGACATAGGGGTCGTCACCATAGCGCAGCGGGATGGGCTCGGCCGCGATATCCGCCGTGTTGTTCTTTCGTGCCGATGATGTCTTAGCCGTCATCCTGCCTGGTTTCTCCTCGTCTGCGATCGACGGCGAAGATGAGCGTAAAAGCCGCGGTTTTCAACGTGCCTCCGCCCGATTGTTCCCGGCCGCCGAAGCGGCCGGGAGGTGCGGCAAGGGAGGATCGCGGGCTCTCACCAAAGCCCGATCTGTCAGGCGGGCTGAAGCCTGGTTTCCACGCCGCCCGCCAGCGACTTCAGGATCAGCGCGCAAGACGTCGCGCCGGCATCGAGCACGCCGAGCGAACGTTCGCCGAGCCGGCTTGCCCGACCGATCTTGGCGACGAGATCGCGCGTGCTGTCCCGTCCGGCCTCGGCAGCCGCGACCAGCGCCTGAAGGGCCTCGCTGAAGGATTTGCCGCCGGCAATAGCCGTATCGAATGCGGCAATCGCCGGCACCAGCGTGTCGAGCAGGGTCTTGTCGCCAACCTTGGCCGAGCCGATCGCCTGAATGCCGTCGAGCCCGTTGTGCAGCATGGCGCTGAAAGTCGCCGCATCGATGCGATCGGACTTTTCGATCGTTTCGGCGAACTGCGTGAACATCACGCCGTAGAGCGGCCCCATCGAACCGCCGATCTCCGTCATCAGCACCGTGCCGAGCGTGTCGAGCGCTTCCGCCAGTGACATATCCGCACCCTTGATCCGCTCGGCCGCCATGCCGAAACCCTTGGCCATGTTGACGCCGTGGTCGCCGTCACCGATCTTGCCGTCGATTTCGCTCAGATAGGCGCGGTTTTCGATGATCCGGTCTGCCAGCGACAGAACGATATCGCCCGATTTGGCGTTCTGGAATTGCTGCATTCGCCTGCCTCCCCTCAAAGCATCGCCGGGCACTGGACATCGACATCCAGCAGCCGCTTCAGCTCGTCGTCCAGCGCCATCACGGTCAGCGTCGCGCCCACCATTTCCAGCGATGTGAAATAGTTGCCGATATAGACTTTGTGGATCTTCAGCCCGCGTGCGGCAATCTCTGATTCGATCGTGTCGTGGAGGATATAGAGTTCGTTGAGCGGCGAGGCACCGAGACCCGAGACGATCACCGCAACTTCGGTCCCGGAAGCAAGCTGGTGATCGTCGAGCACGATCTTCGCCATCTCCTCGGCAACCTCCTTGGCCGATTTCAGCGGCTCGACGCGCACGCCGGGCTCGCCATGGTGGCCGATGCCGACCTCCATCGTGCCGGGTTCGATGGTGAAATTCGGATGGCCGACCGACGGCAGCGTACAGGGGCCGAGACCGACGCCGATCGAACGGCAATTGTCGATCGCCTTCTGCGCCGTCGCGCGGACCTCTTCGAGGCTTGCGCCTTCGGCGGCCCTTGCCGCGCCGCACTTCCACATGAAGATTTCGCCGGCAACGCCGCGGCGCTTTTCGCGCTCCTCGGGGCCTGCGGAACACACGTCGTCATTGGCGACGACGGTGGCGATCTCGATGCCCTCCTTCGCCGCCAGCTTGATCGCCATCTTCACGTTCATGTTGTCGCCGGCATAATTGCCGTAGAGGCAGACGACCCCTTTGCCGCCATTGGCTTCGCGCGCCGCATCAAGGAAGCTCTTTGCGGTTGGCGAGGAGAAAAGCTCGCCGATGGCGACGGCATCCAGCATGTTGCGGCCGGTATAGCCGATGAAGGCCGGCTCATGACCCGAGCCGCCGCCGGTGATGACGCCCACCTTGCCGGAGACCGGCGCATGACGGGCCGCGACGACACGGGGATTTTGTGCCGATAGCCTGACGATATCGGCATGGGCCTTGACGAAGCCCTTGACGGTATCCTCGACGACCTCATCCGGATTGTTGATAAACCGCTGCATAATAGTTCCTATCTCCCGCGCGTCAGATAATGGTGTAGCCGCCGTCGACCAGAAGGTCCGCGCCGTTGATCATATCGGCACCGTTTGAAGCCAGGAACACCGCAGCCGCCGCAATCTCTTCGGGAAACGCGAAACGGCCGGACGGAATGCGCTGCTTCAGCGCCTCGCCGCGCGGGCCGTCCCAGGCCTTCCTGCCAAGGTCGGTCAGGACGACGGTCGGAGAGATCGTATTGACGGTGATGCCATGCTTGCCCCATTCGGCGGCGAGCGTCTTGGAAAGGCCGATAACGCCGAATTTCGAGGCGCAGTAGGCGACATGCTGATCAATGGCGACGGAACCTGCCTGCGACGCCATATTGATGATCTTGCCGCCTTTGCCCGCCCTGATCATGGCGCGGCCCGCGGCCTGGGAAACCAGGAACGTGCCCTTGAGATTGATCGCGATCGTCTTGTCCCAGGCATCGAGGCTAAGCTCTTCAGCCGGAGCGAGCATGACGACGCCGGCGCTGTTGACTGCGATGTCGATGCTGCCGAACGCAGCCTCGACGCCGGCAACCACCTTTTCGACCGATTGCGGATCCGACACATCGCAAACGAAGGACTTCGCGCCATTGCCAAGCTCTTCGGCCTTGGCCCGTGCCACCGATTCGTTGATATCGACGACGGCAAGGACGGCGCCCTTGGCAGCCATGGCGGATGCGATGGCGCTGCCGATGCCGGATGCGCCGCCCGTGACCAGAGCGACCTTGCCGCTCAGGGAAAAGTTGAGGTCAACCTGTTTGGAATCAGTCATGGCTCTTTCTCGAACGCTCGGGGTTTGGGGCGGGAGATGATCCCGCCCCAGGGAGGGGTCATTTGCGGGTCGACAGCAGCTGGTCGACGTTTTCGGCCGTCACCGGGGTCCACGGAACATTGTAGGTCTTATCCTTGCCGTCGTTCCACGGCATATCCTTGTACGTGGTCCAGATATCGGATTCCGGCTTGTAGTCGCCTTTCCTGGCATTGTAGATCGCCAGATCCAGAGCGCCTTGCGCCTGGGCGCGGGCATCCTGCAGGATCGAGGTCATTTCGCCGGCCTTGACCGCACGCAGTGCGTCGGTGACGCCGTCGATACCGGCGATGGCGAAGCTCCTGACGTCGAGACCGGCGGCCTTGATCGCTTCAATGGCGCCAAGGGCCATTTCATCGTTCTGGCCGATAATGCCGTTGATCTGGTTCGGGTGGGCCGTCAGCCAGTTTTCCATCAGCGTCTGAGCCTCCGCGCGCGACCAGTTTGCCGTCTGGTCTTCGAGAACCTTCACATCCGGGCACTCGGCAAGCGCCTTCTTGTTGCCCTCCAGACGCTGGATCTGCGCCGACTGGCCGACCGGGCCTTCGATGATGACGACATTACCCTTGCAGCCGATCTTGTCCAGAACGCTCTTGGCTTCCAGATAGCCCGACACCGTATCGTCGGAGCCGACATAGGAGGTCAGCTGATCGGAATTGACGCGGGTGTTGGAGCCGATGACCGGAATGCCGGCATCAACAGCCGACTGGACGGCGGCGGCTCCTGCATCGACATCGATCGGCGCGAAGATGATGGCGTTGTACTTCTGGGTGATCATCGTCTTGAACTGATCCTGCTGGACCAGCGCATCATAGCGGCCATCGAAAACCGTCAGTTCGACTTCGCCGCTCTTGACCGCCGGATGGTCCTGCAGGGCTGCCGTCCAGATCTGCATGAACTCTGCGTTCAGGCCGTAGGGAGCTGCGCCGATCTTGATCTTTTCCTGGGCTGCGGCAGACGTTGCCAGCAGCGCCGTTGCCGAAGCGAGCGCAATCAGTAGCTTTCTCATTATCATTTCCTCCACTTTGGGTTTAGGCTGCCGGCATGGCTTGCCTGTCTGACGGGGCGGCGGGCCGCCTGCCCCGAATTTCTGCTGTCGAATTCAGGCTCCGAAATTCCGTTTCTGGTCGAGCATGACGGCGCCGACGATCAGCGCGCCCTTCAGAACCTGCTGGTAGTAGGACTGGATACCCATCAGATCGAGGCCGTTGTTCATGACGCCTATGATGAGCGCGCCGATCAGCGTTCCCGTCACCCGGCCGACGCCGCCGGAAAGGCTGGTGCCGCCGATGACGACCGCGGCAATCGCGTCCAGCTCGTAGGCGACACCGGCCTGCGGCAGGCCCGAGCCGGTACGGGCGCTGAGCAGGATGCCCGCAAGCCCTGCCAGGCCACCCGAGATGACATAGACGGTAAAGCGGATACGGTCGGTATTGATGCCCGAAGTCTTGGCCGCATGGGGATTGCCGCCGACGGCGTAGATATAGCGGCCGAACCGCGTGCGGTTGAGGATCCACCAGGAAACCGCGAAGACGACCGCAAGCGCGATGACGGGCGCCGGAATGCCGAACACATCGCCGGTGCCGATCCAGCGGAAGGCGGGCGTGAGCGCGGGAACGGGACGCCCACCGCCATAGATCAGGGTCATGCCGCGGGCCGCCGAAAGCATGCCGAGTGTCGCGACGAAGGCCGGTACCGAGAAGCGCGAGACGATCGCGCCCGAGATCGAACCGCAGATGATGCCGACCAGCACGCCGACCGCCAAACCGATCGCGACCGGATAGGGCGAGCCGATGACACCGGCCGTTGCCGAAGTCGTGGCAAAACTGGCGCTGACGATGCCGGCAAGCGCGACGACCGAACCGACCGACAGATCGATGCCGCGCGTCAGGATCACGAAGGTCATGCCGATCGCCAGCACGCCGTTGATGGAGGTCTGCAGCAGAACGTTGGAGATATTGCCGCCGGTCAGGAAGAATTCGTTCGAAAACGAGAGAATAACGACCAGGAGCAGGAAGGCGAGGAAGATGCCGTATTCCTGCACGATCAGACGCCGCTGTTCGCTCTTGAACCAGCCGCCCGCACTCTTGTTGTCACTCACTGACACTGCCTGCTCCTCTGCTGCCGGACGAACGCCCTGACCCTGGTCAGGTTGATAAGTGGACGAGTGATTGGGCATTCGTCTCCTCCCGGCTGTATATTCCGGCGCTCTTGCCGCCTCGCATCACCATGATGCGGTCCGACATGCCGAGAACTTCGTCGATTTCCGATGAGATCATCACCACGGTGCCGCCGCCTTCGGCGAAGTCGCAGATGATGCGGTAGATTTCGCGCTTGGCGCCGACATCGACGCCGCGTGTCGGCTCGTCCAGCAGCAGGACCTTAGGGTTGCGCAGGAACCATTTGCCAAGCACGACCTTTTGCTGGTTGCCGCCGGACAGGCCCGATACCGGCATGGTGTCGCGTGCCGCCTTGATCTGAAACTGCTCGCGCATGCGCCGGCTGGCATCTGCCTCCTTCGCATGGTCCATGGCAAAGGCGGGGCTCAGCTCCGGCAGGCTCGCCATGCAGATATTGGCGCGGACGGAATCGGACAGGTTGAGCCCTGTCTGCTTGCGATCCTCCGTCACCAGCGCCAGCCCGTGCGCCATGGCGTCGGATGGCTCGGAGATGGAGACCGGCGCCCCATCGACCGCGATGCGCCCCGCGGACGGCTTGTCGAGGCCGAAGAGGCAGTTGAAGATTTCCGTGCGGCCGGAGCCCATGAGCCCATAGATGCCGAAGATCTCGCCCTTGCGGGCGGCAAAGGAAATATCCTCGATCTTGTTCGGGTAGGAGAGCGCGCTGACCTCCAGACCGATATCCGCAGTCGGCATGTTGGTCTTGACGTATTCCTCGGCAAGTTCCCGCCCGACGATCATGCGGATCAGGCTTGGCCGGTCGATCTCCGACAAGGCGCCTGCGCCGACAAAGGAACCGTCACGGAGGACAGTGTAGGAATCGGCTATCTGGAAGATTTCCGAGAGGCGGTGGGAAACGTAGACGATGCCGCGCCCCTGCGCCTGCAGACGGCGGATCGCTGCAAACAGCTGCTGGGTTTCACGCTCGCCGATGGCCGACGTCGGCTCGTCCATGAAGATGACTTCGGCATCGTGGCTCAGCGCCTTGGCGATTTCCACCAGCTGCATCTGCGCGACCGACAGCTTCATCATGTACTGGTTCGCGCGGATATCGAATTCCAGTTCGTCCAGCAGCTTCTGCGCTGCCCGGTTCATGCTGCGAAAATCGATGCCGCCGAAACGGGCGGACGGCTCGCGACCGAGATAGATGTTTTCGGCGACCGTCATGTGCGGGACCGGGCTCAGCTCCTGCTCGATAATGGCGATACCGGATGCGAGCGCATCGGCCGGACTGGAGAAATCTACCTCGCGACCGCGCCGGCGGATCGAGCCGGCATCGCGCTTGTGGATACCCATCAGGATCTTCAGGAAGGTCGACTTGCCGGCACCATTGCCACCGCAGAGCGCGTGGACCGAGCCGGCGCGAAGTTGGAAGCGGCCGTCGCGCAGGGCTGCGACGCCGCCAAAGGACTTCTTGAGCCCCTCCACTTCCAGCAGAAATTCCACGTCAGTTTCCTCCACGCATACATCCGGCGAACCCATTCCGGTGCGCCGCTCGGCACAGGGAGCCTCCGCCCAATGCCGATGCTGACAATATTCAATTGCAGCTCGACAAATGTCAAGCGTCGCATAATCATATAAATGTCAGAGCGCCAAAGAACCGGAGTAGCACTGAAAAGTGATGCAAATTCAATTCGTTGAACAGAGAAGCAGCAAGCAGGAGGAACCGCCGGTGAAAATCGCGGCCGGGTCGGCGGTGCCGGCAAGGACCGCCGGATGTCGCCGCCTCGCATGCTGCCGGACGGTCCGTCGCCATCGCGACGAACCCGAGCGCGCCGGATTTTATGGCAAGCGCAGAAAAAGGCTGAGCCTGGTCAGGAGACCTTCTGCCGCCCATAGAGCAGCAGCATGCCGATAATGACCGCACCATAGATGAGCTGGCGGCCGGCCTCCTCGATCTGCATGACCGAGAGAATTGACTGCAGCAGGGTGATCAGGATGACGCCGGCGACAGTCCCGAGGTAGGAACCCTTGCCGCCGAGCACATGCGTACCGCCGAGCACGACGGCAGCAATCGAGGGCAGGAGATAGGCGTCGCCCATGGACTGCGATGCTTTCGAGGCATAGCCGGCGAGAAGAACGCCGCCGAGCGCACTGAGGCCGCCGGAGATGACGAAGGCGAACAGGGTGATCCGGCGCGTGTTGATGCCGGACATATAGGCCGCACGTTCACGGTTGCCGATCGCGTAGAGCGCCCGGCCGAATGTGGTGCGCGTCAAAAGAAAGACGGCAAGCAGGCCGACAACGAGCCACACCAGAACGCCGTTCGGAAGCCCCGGAATGGCATAGCCGGTGGCCAGAAATCGCATGGCGGCAGACGCCGAATCCTGCGGCGAGAAGCCCCCGGTATAGACGACCATCAGGCCTTGGGCGACCGCATTGGTGGCAAGGGTGATGATCATCGAGGGAATGCGCAGATAAGCGACGGCAATGCCGTTGACGACACCGATCGCAGCCCCGCAGAGGATGCCGAAGGGAATTGCAAGGATTGCGCCCGTCGTCCCGTAGGCGGTGGCGGCACAGGCCATCATCGCTCCCGTCGTCACGACCCAGGGCACCGACAGATCGATCTGCCCAAGCAGAATGACGGCCATCATGCCGGTGGCGATAACGCCGAGGAAGGAAGCCACCTTCAATTGCTGCAGCAGATAGTCGGGGGACAGAAAGTTGGGCGAATAGAGCGAGCCGCCGAGAAGCAGCAGGATGATGCATCCGAAGGCGATCGCCACCGCCGGATCGACGCCGCGCAACCGGGCGGGCACGGGAATTTGCCGCATGCTGGAAGCATCCTCGCTCATTGGAACCACTCCAGACGGTTGCGAACGCGTGACAGGCCGAGAGAGCCGATGCTGACCGCCAGCATCAGGACCACACCCTGGAAGAGCGGCTGCCAGAGCGGGTCGAGATCGAAGACGAACAGCAGATCGCCGATCGTGCGGAAGGCAAGCGCACCGAAAACGGCGCCGACGGCACTTCCCCTGCCGCCCGCAAGCGACACCCCGCCGAGCACGACTGCGGCGATCGAATAAAGCGTATAGGCGTTGCCGCTCGCAAACGCCGCCTCGCCCGTATAGGAGAAGAAGGTCAGATAAAGCCCGCCGATCGCAGAGAGCAGTCCCGCCAGCGCGTAGGCAGCAAGCTTGGCCCGTTTCACCGGCATGGCCGACATGTAGGCTGCGTTTTCGGCCGATCCGACCGCATAGGCGGCGCGACCGAAAACGGAACGGCTGAACGGCACCCATATCACCAGCACGACAAGGGCGAGCACGGCAAGGCTTGCCGGCAGGATGCCGAAAAGCTTCGACGTGAAGGCATCGGCGAGGTCCTCATTAACCGAGCCGCCGGGTGTCGGCCGCAGCAGCAGCGCCAGGCCGTAAAAGACCGCACTGGTCGCGATTGTCGTGACGATCGGCTGCAGCCGGCCGAAAATGATGACGAGCCCGTTGAGCAGGCCGCAGGCAAGGCCCGTCAAAAGCACGGCCGCGACGCCGAGCCCGGTCTGCAGCGGCGTTCCGACGACGAGCCAGGAGGCAAGGCAGTTGCACAGGATCAGGATCATGCCGACCGAAAGGTCGATGCCAGCCGTGATGACGACAAAACATTGGGCCATTGCCACAAAGGCCAGCAGCGTGGCCTTGTTGGCAGCCGTCTGCACCACATTGGGCGTGAAGCCGGCCGGATGGTTCGAGACGTAGATGATGAACATCAGGACGAAGAGAAGCGCCGCAAGAAGCGTGCCCTTCTGCTGCACATACCAGTAGCGCCATTCGCCGGTCGCCTGCTCGCTCATTGAACCATCCTTTGCTGCGCATCACCGGCAGCGATGTTGAGGGCGGCGCTCACCAGCTCGCGCTCGTTGATCTCGTCTCCCTCGAGAATGCGGATGATACTGCCGTCATACATGACGAGCACACGGTCGCAGCAGCCGACCAGCTCGTCATAATCGGTCGAATAGAAGATGATGGCCGCACCCGCGTCGGCAAGCTTGCGCAGCAGGGCGTAGATCTCCTGTTTGGTGCCGACATCGATGCCGCGGGTCGGATCGTTGAGCAGGATGATGCGCGGGCGGTTCATCAGCCATTTGGCGATCACCACCTTCTGCTGGTTGCCACCCGAAAGCGAGGCGACAGGCATATCGATCGTCGCCGCCTTGATTCCCAGGAGCTTCACAAGTTCGTCGATCTCGCGCAGTTCCGCGGCGCGGTCGATCACGCCGTTGCGCGAAACGCGGTCGAGTGCGGCAATCGACAGGTTTTCGCGCACGGTCATCGGCAGCATCAAGCCTTCGGTCTTCCGATCCTCCGGAATCAGCGCCATGGACACGCGGCCGGATTTTGCCTCGCCGGGACTCTTCAGCGCCACCGGCCTGGCATCGATCGCCACCTCGCCCTTGAGGTCGCGCAGCACGCCGAAAAGCGCAAGGAGCAATTCGCGCTGCCCCTGCCCGTCCAATCCGCCAAAACCGACGATCTCGCCGGGCCGAACATCGAAATTGATGCCGGAAAGCCGACCGCCCCAGGCGAGATCGCGGCAGGAGAGTACCGGCGGATCTGCCACCGACTGCATCGGCTTGGGCGGGAAAACGTTGGTATATTCGCGACCGATCATCAATTCCACCACCTGCTGGTCGCTCTTGCTGCCAGCCGGGTAGGATTCGATGCTGCGGCCGTTGCGGAAGACCGTGCAGTCATCGGCGAGTTCCGCAATCTCATGCATGCGGTGGGAGATATAGATCAGCGCCATGCCTTCGGCACGAAGCTGCTTCACCACGCCAAAGACCCTCTCGACATCCGATTGCGTCAGCGCCGAGGTTGCCTCGTCGAGGATCATCAGCCGCGGCTTGCGGGCAAGCGCCTTGGCGATTTCCACCATCTGGCGGCGCGAAAGCGGCAGGTCCTTCACGAGCGAGGACGGGTGGATATCGGCAGCCCCTGCGCGGGCAAGCGCCGCTTCGGCGATCTGGCGCTGCCGCCTGCGGTCGATCATGCCGAAACGCAGCGGCGGATTGCTGATAACGATGTTATCGGCCACCGACAGATCGGGAATAAGCGACAGTTCCTGGAAAACACAGACGATACCGGCGGCATTGGCGGCAGCCGGCGTCAAGAACGACACCTCGTTCCCGTCGAGCAGCATGCGCCCCTCATCGGGCGCGACAACACCTGCCATGATCTTGATGAGGGTCGATTTTCCGGCGCCGTTTTCACCGAGCACGGCATGGATCGCCCCCGGTCGCACGGCAATATTGGCATCCTTCAGCGCAACCGCGCCGCCATAACGTTTCGATATGCCTTCCAGGCGCAGAAGCGGTTCGGAAAGGATCATGCATCCAGCCTCCATTCGGTCGCGTCGAGATCGAGACCACGGGCGCGAACGCCCGCGGTCATCTCCGGATGGCGGCGCTTACTGGTTTTCCTTGGTCTGCCCCATGATTTCCTGCGCGGTGAAATTGATGCCGCAGGTCGGGAAGGAATTGCCGACGAAGAAGTTGTCGGATTCCTTCGGATAATAATCCTGGCCTTCCTTGAAATCAGGATCGGAGACGAGTGCCGTCGGCAGCTTGACAGCCTGCGGAACGACCTGGCCTTCAAGTGCTGCGATTGCGGTCTTGATGGCGACGGCAACCTGTGCCGGGCCAGTACCGGCCGACGAACATTTCAGGCCATCGGCCGCATGGGCGGCGCAGAATTTACGGAAGCCGTTCTCCGTCTCGCCGCCAAAGGGCACGAAGGGATGTTTCGCGTCGATCATCGCCTGCACGACGCCGGTATCCCCGCCCTGCGCGGTGATGCCATCGAACGGGCCGTTGGTGGCGATCGCATCGGCGGTCGCCTTCTGCGCGACGCTATCGTCCCATTTGCCGACGACTTCGGTAACGGTGAATTTCTTGCCGGAAGCGTCCAGCGTTTCGTGAATGCCGTTATGGCGGTCCGTATCGACGGAGGTGCCCGCGACACCGCGCACTTCCAGGATCTTGCCGCCTTGCGGCAGGTGTTTCACCAGCCATTCGGCCCAGATGACGCCAAGGCCTTTCTGGTCGACATTGACGTTGATCGCATCCTTGGTGTCGAGGATGTTGTCGAAGGCGACGAGAACGACGCCGGCCTCCTTGGCGCGCTTGATGACCGGGCCGAAGGCTGTCGGATTCTGGGCGTTGACGACAACGGCGTCATAGCCGGCATCGATGAAGTTGTTGATCGCCGAAATCTGCGCCGGAACATCCTCGCCGGTCGAGACGACCTTGAATTCCTTCAGCTTGGCGGCGACGTCGGGCTGGGCGGCATAGGCCTTTGCGGTCTGCACCATCTGGATGCGCCAGGTATTGGCGATGTAACCGTTGGCAAGCGCGATGCGGTAAGGACCATCCTTCTTCGGATATTGCAGGAACTGGGTTTCTGCCGACCACGGAACCATGCAGTTCGGGTCGGCGGCGGGACCGGACACGACCTTCGGCTCCGCCATGGCCGTGCTGCAGAGCAGAGCAAACGCCGACGCGGAAAACACGGCGACACGGGCCATCTTCGCTTTCTTCACTTTGAGCATTGAATGCCTCCTCCTCAGGCGGACAAGGCCGCCCCTCCTGAAATCTTGTTGGCATGCTGATGCCGGAAGGCTCCATCCCATCCTTTTCCGGTACAATTTGAGCGTAACATAGTTGACAGCGCTGTCAAATCGGATTTGCTAGCGCTGTCAACTATGGTGGTCGAGAAGAAATATTTCGCAATTGCGAGATAAATCACGGATATGGATGAATTTGCTGTATAAAGCGAGAAGACAATGCGAAGAATAACCTTGGATGACGTGGCCAATCTGGCCGGCGTCAGCCCGATCACAGTTTCAAGAGTGCTTCGCAAGCCCGACGCGGTCTCGCAGGCGCTCCAGCGGCGCGTCCATGCCGCCGTCCAGGAACTCGGCTATGTGCCGAATATAGCAGCCAGCCGACTTGCTTCGTCACGCACGCACGCAATCGGCGTCATCGTGCCAACGCTCTACAACGTCATCTTCGCCGAATACCTTTTCGCGCTGCACGACGTGCTTGTCGGCGCGGGTTTCCAGGTCATCGTCGTCAACAGCCGCTACTCCGAGCAGGAAGAGGAGAATGCCGTCAAAGTGCTGCTCGGCCAGCGGGTCGAGGCGATCATCATCGCCGGCATCCATCACACACCGCTTGCCCGCCAGCTTCTGACGCGCGCCCACCTGCCGGTCGTAGAGACGTTCGAGCTTTCGCCCGACCCGATCGACCTCAATATCGGCATGCTGCAGGATCGGGCCGGGCAGGCGGCGACACAGCACCTCATCGACCGCGGTTTCCAGCGCATCGCCTTCCTCGCCGGCAATCTCGACCACCGCGCCCAGTCCCGTTTCGACGGTTATCGCCTGGCGATGCGGGAGGCAGGTCTGCAAGACCTCGAAATCGTCACCCACCGGCCGCGGCACAGTTCGGTTGCGCTCGGCTCCGACCTCCTGGCCCTGATGCATGAACGCGGCGACAGGCCCGAGGCGATCTTCTGTACGGACGACAACCTCGCGCTCGGCGCCATGCAGGAGTGCCGCAAGCGCGGCATCCGCGTACCCGGCGATATCGCCATCATCGGCTTTCACGATCTCGAATTTTCGGCCTGCGCTTCACCGTCGCTTTCCTCGATCGTCACGAGGCGCTTCGAGACGGGCAAGCTTGCCGCCGAAAAGGTGCTGGCGGCCCTCGATTCCACAGGCCGCCAACCGCCGAACCAGATCGACCTCGGCTTCGAGGTGATCGCCCGCGAGAGCACGGGCATCACCGACACGGTTTCGTACTAAACCTGTCCGGGATTGCGCGCACACGCTTCATGCGGCGGCCTGAATCCCGCTCTTGGCGATCACGACCGGAACGCCCTTGTAGCTTGGCGTCCCCGATTTGCGGTCATAGTGGTCGAGCGCGATGACGGCATTCATTTCCGGATAATAACCGGCTACCGAGCCGGCGGGGATATTGTATTCGACAGCCGTGAAACCGATCACGGTCTTGCCGCTGCCGTCGCCGGCGGCCGATCGAATATCGATCCTGTCGCCATCGCGCAGGCCGCGTTCGGCGAGGTCCCGGCTGTTCATGAAGATGACGTCGCGGCGGCCGAAAATTCCGCGATAGCGGTCGTCGAGCCCATAGACCGTGGTGTTGTACTGGTCGTGGCTGCGCAGCGTCGTCAAGACCAGCGTCGTCGGATTCTTCAGGCGGGGATCCTCATCCAGACCGGGAGCAACCAGAAAGTTTGCCTTGCCGCTTGCCGTCTTCCAGACACGATAGGATGCCGGCACGTCCAGCCGGAAGCCGCCTCGGCCCCGTACACGGCTGTTGAATTCGTGGAAATCGGGAAAGACCACTTCAATCTTGTCACGGATACGATCGTAATTGGCGACGAGCCCATTCCAGTCAATGCCGTATCTGGCACCCAGCGTCGCCTTGGCAATGCCGGCAATGATGGCGGGTTCGGACTTCAGGAATTCACTCGGCGGCTTCAGGAAGCCGCGCGAGGCATGCACCATCGACATGGAATCTTCCACGGTCACGGCCTGCGGGCCGGACGCCTGCGTGTCGAGGTCGGTGCGCCCAAGGCAGGGAAGGATGATCGAAGTCTTCGCCGTCAGAAGATGCGAGCGATTGAGCTTCGTCGCAATGTGGACGGCAAGATCGAGCTTGCGCATGGCCTCGAAGGTGACATCGGGATCGGACATGGCGACGGCGAGGTTGCCGCCGAGGCAGATCAATGCCTTGGACCGACCGGCCGCGATCGCTTCGATGGATTCGATCGCGTTATGGCCCTTCTTGTCGGACGGGCGGAAGCCGAAGGCGCGCTCCATGCCGTCGATCAACGCCTTGTTGGGGATCTCGGTAATGCCGACGGTCCGGTCGCCCTGCACGTTGGAGTGGCCGCGCAGCGGACAGAGGCCGGCGCCGGGGCGGCCGACATTGCCGCGCAGCATCAGGAAATTGGCAAGCTGCTGGACGTTCGCCGTTCCGTTGGCGTGCTGGGTAATGCCCATGCCGTAACAGAGAATGACATTGCGGGCGTTGAGGTAGACATCAACGGCACTGTTCAGCGCCTCCATGGTCAGACCGGAGACGCCGAGGATATCGGCCCAGCTCGCCTTTGCGAGATCCTCCTTCAGGCCGTCGATGCCGACGGTATGTTCGGCAATGAAAGCCCGATCGAGCACACCCTCGCCGCCGGCAGCGAGATCGGCCGCGTCGCGCTCGAAGATCAGCTTCATCAGCCCCTTGAGGGCGGCAAGATCGCCCCCGGTGCGGACCTGGTGATAGGCCGACGCAATGCGCGTCGAAGAGAGCGTTACCATTTCCACCGGGTTCTGCGGCGCGGCGAAACGCTCGAGCGCCCGCTCCTTTAGCGGGTTGAAGACGACGATTGGGACGCCGCGACGCGAGGCCTCATGCAAGGTCGTCATCATGCGGGGGTGGTTGGTTCCGGGATTGTGGCCGAAGCTGAAGATGGCATCGGCGCGATCGAAATCCTCGAGCGTCACCGTACCCTTGCCAACCCCAAGCGACAGCGGCAGGCCGACGCTCGTTGCCTCATGGCACATGTTCGAACAGTCGGGAAAATTATTCGTGCCATAGGCCCGCACGAAGAGCTGATAGAGGAACGCCGCTTCGTTGGACGCGCGGCCGGAGGTGTAGAACTCGGCCTCGTCAGGGCTGACAAGCTTGTTCAGTTCCGCGCCGATCAAGTTGAAGGCATCATCCCAATCGATCGCTTCATATTTGTCCGTGGCACTATCGTACTTCAGCGGATGCGTCAGCCGGCCCTGGTCCTCGAGCTTGTGATCGGTCCATTCCCACAGTTCGGAAACCGTATGTTCGCCAAAGAATTCCGGCGCGACACGCCGGGCAGTCGATTCCCAGGTAATGGCCTTTGCGCCATTTTCGCAGAACTCGAACGAAGACGTATGCTTGGGATCCGGCCAGGCACAGCCGGGACAATCAAAACCTTCCGGCTGGTTTGCCTTGAGCAGAGTGGCACTGCCCTGTGCGACGATCTGCTGATGCTTCAGTGTTTTCGCCACCGCTTTTAGGGCATCCCACCCCCCTGCTGGATGCTCGTAGCTCTCCACTCCGTCCGGACGTTCATCGCTCATCTTCGCTCTCCGTCTTCAAGATCGGCCGACGATAACAGCGATGGATCGGGCCGGGCATTATACTGAGGCATAGGTAGAGCTGACGCTGGCGGGCCAGGGACGTTGCGCGGCTTTCGCGACGGTGTCTCCGGCGGGAGATTGCACATATAGGCGGCAATTTGACTATTGTTTAATCAGTAAACTAACATGCCTAAAAATTTGCCTTTATGGCTTGTGCGTTTTGCTGCGCTGCGTCATAAATGGAGCATGAGCCGGCTCGATCTGACCATTCTTGTGATCGATGAAAATACCATTCGCGCTGCCATCATCGAAGAGGGGCTGCGGGAGGCTGGCCATGCGCGCGTGACGGTCATTCACGAAGTCCAGGGCGTGGCGCGGATCATCGACACGCTGAGGCCCGACGTCATCATCATCGACATCGAGAACCCCAACCGCGACATGATGGAGCACCTGTTCCAGCTGACGCGCACCGTCGGCAGGCCGATCGCCATGTTCGTCGACCGTTCCGACACCGCCTCGATTGAGGCTGCGGTGGATGCCGGCGTTTCGGCCTATATCGTCGACGGCTTGAAGAAGGAGCGCGTCAAACCCATTCTTGACATGGCGGTCAGCCGCTTCAACGCCTTCAGCCGGCTTCAGCGCGAACTTGCCGATGCCAAATCGGCGCTTGAGGAGCGCAAAGTGGTGGAACGCGCCAAGGGCATATTGATGAAGATGCGCGGCCTGTCGGAGGAAGAGGCGTTTGCCCTGCTTCGCCAGACGGCGATGAACGAGAAGAAGAAAATGTCCGAAATCGCCCAGAGTGTCGTAACCGCAGCGGGACTTTTGATGTGATGACGGTCTGGCATGCCGATGCCCGGAGGAAGCCGGAGTGAACATGATGACGAAGAACCTCCACCTCGGCGGCGGCCTGCCCGCTCCCTCGCGCCTCGCCGGCGAAGGCGACAGGACGCTTCGGGCTGGCTTCATTCCGCTTGTGGATGCCTCCGTGCTGATTGTTGCCGCCGAATTCGGCTTCGCGCGGAAGGAAGGCCTGACGCTTGATCTCGTCAAGGATGTCTCCTGGGCCAATGTCCGCGATCGCCTCGCCTTCCGGCAATTCGATATCGCCCACATGCTCTCGCCGATGCCGGTTGCCTCCATGCTCGGCCTTGGCTCCAATCCTTCGCCGACGATCACGCCTTTCTCGCTGGGGCGCGGCGGCAACGCGATTACGCTTTCGACCCGCCTGTTCGACAGGATGCGCGATACGGTCGGCCTTTCCGAGACCGCAAGCGCCCTGGAAAACGCCAGGGCGCTCTCCAGAATTCTGGCCGACATCAAGGCACGCGGCGAGCCGCTGCCGACCTTCGGGGTCACTTATCCCTTCTCCTCCCACAATTACGAATTCCGCTACTGGCTCGCCGCCGGCGGCATCGACCCGGACAAAGACGTCAAACTTGTCGTCGTGCCGCCGCCGTTGACACCAGATGCACTGGCGGCCGGGGCAATCGACGGGTTCTGCGTGGGCGCACCATGGAACATGGTTGCCTCGCAACTCGGGGTCGGGCGCATCGTCGCCGCCAAGCAGGATATCTGGCCCTCGGCGCCGGAAAAAGTAATCGGCATGCGGCCGGACTGGGCCGACAGCCATCCGGAAACAGTCTCCCGGCTGATCGTCGCGCTCGATGCGGCCGCATGCTGGTGCGACCAGCCGGAAAATCACGACATGCTTGCCGAAGCACTGGCGGATAGCCGTTACATCGCCGCCCCGGTGGAGATCATCCGCCATGTGCTGGCAGGTGAATTCAGTCTCGACGCGAAGGGAAACCAGCGTGTCATCGACGATTATTTCATGTTCCATGCGGGCTTTGCCAACTATCCGCGCACCAGCCAGGCGCTCTGGATCTACAGCCAGATGATCCGCTGGGGCCAGGCGGAACTCGGCCTCAACCCTGCTCGCGCCGCCGCCTCGGCCTATCGCCCGGACCTCTATCGGGCAGCCCTCGGAGAAGGCAGTGCGCCTGATGATGCGGACGTGCGCATCGAAGGCACGGACGAAAATGACCGTTTCATGGACGGCCATGTTTTCGATCCGTCCAAACTGCCGGACTATATTGCAGGCTTTGCCGTCAGGAGCGCCCTGCCCTTCGCCCCCGGCAACGATGAGGTCTGATCTCCTGCCGACCTGCACAAAAGGCCGCCATGGACATGCGTCCGACGCACGAGAGCGCACAAAAGATTTGCACAAATGACCGAAGCCCGAAAAACGCGCAGGCGGCAGGATTCCAAAAAATTCTTCAAATTCAACAGACTAGCAAAATATTCGGAAACTGGCACATGACTTGCTTGGCTATTGGTGCACCGATCAAAGGCGATCGGAGCAGGATGAGCGCAACAGGCGCCCGTTAGAGACACAGCAGTAACCTTGAGCGGTCCGGCCCACAGATTGCTCAAGGCAGATAGGCCGGAAGGCCATGATTCGGCGTCCAACGGCGGACGTCACCAGCAAAGCCGCTGATCAGGACATTTTGCGCGCCTCGTGCATGCGCGTCCTGACCAGCGGCTTTTTGTTTTAACCCCCAGCGATGGATCGGCGCGACCTTGTCGGGCCACGGAGAAGCCATGTCTGTCATCGAGAAAGCGCACCCCATGTCCGCCGGCGAACCAGCCAAAGCACTGTGGATATCGACGGTCGCCTTCACTCTCTGTTTTGCCGTCTGGACGATCTTTGCGATCATCGGCATTCGCATCAAACAGGAACTCGGCCTGAACGAAGCCGAATTCGGATTGCTGGTCGGCACTCCGGTCCTCACCGGTTCGCTCGTGCGCATCGTCCTCGGCATCTGGACGGGACGTTACGGCGGCCGCCTCGTCTACACGCTGACAATGCTTGCTGCCGCCCTGGCGACCTTCCTGCTCTCCTATGCCCACACTTACACGCAGATGCTGATCGCAGGCCTCGGCGTCGGGCTTGCCGGCGGCGCCTTCGCAGTCGGCGTCGCCTATGTCTCGCCCTTCTTCCCGGCAGAGAAGCAGGGAACGGCGCTCGGCATTTTCGGCGCGGGCAATGTCGGGGCGGCCGTAACGAAATTCGCAGCCCCCTTCGTGCTCATCGCCTGGGGCTGGCAGGCAGTTGCGCAGATCTGGGCAGTCGGCCTGGCACTGATGGCAATCGTCTTCTGGTTCACCACCACCGATGATCCGGCGTTCCGCCTTCGTCGTGAACGTGGCATTGCCTCCAAGAGCCTTGCCCAGGAATTCGCGCCGCTGCGAAACCTTCAGGTCTGGCGCTTCTCGCTCTACTATTTCTTCGCCTTCGGCGGCTTCGTTGCCCTGTCCCTGTGGCTGCCGCGCTATCTGGTCGGCGTCTACGGCTTCAACCTGGAAACCGCCGGCATGATCGCGGCCGCCTATTCCATCCCGGGCAGCGTCTTCCGCGCCTTTGGCGGCGTGCTGTCGGACAGGAAGGGCGCGCGCAGCGTGATGTACACGATGTTTGCCGTGTCGGCCGTGGCAACCCTCATTCTTTCGCTGCCGGCGGCCTCAGAGACGGGTTCGGCCTTCGGTATCACGCCGGCGATCTTCATCGTCGTCATCTTCGTGCTTGGCTTCTTCATGAGCCTCGGCAAGGCTGCCGTCTACAAGCACATCCCGGCCTATTACCCGCAGGACGTCGGGGCTGTCGGCGGCATCGTCGGAATGATGGGCGGCCTCGGCGGCTTCGTGCTTCCGATCGCCTTCGGCCTTCTCAAGGACATGACCGGCCTCTGGTCGAGCTGCTTCCTGCTGCTCTTCGCGATCGTCGCGGTCTCGCTCATCTGGATGCACCTGTCCGTAAAGCAATTGTCGCGTCGGGGGCACTCCGTGCCCGTGGCCGCAACCTGATGCAAGGAACTGTAAATATGACCGAAAAACTCGTCATCATCGGCAATGGCATGGCACCTGGGCGTATGCTGGAGCACCTCTTCGAACAGGCGCCCGGACGCTATAAGGTTACGATCTTCAACGCCGAGCCGCGCGTCAACTACGACCGCATCATGCTCTCGCCAGTCCTCTCGGGAGAAAAAGACTACGAGCAGATCATCATCCACGGCGACGGCTGGTACATCAAGCACGGCATCACGCTCTACAAGGGCCACAAGATCATCAAGATCGATCGCGCGGCCAAGACGGTCACCTCCGACCATGGCGTCACCGAAAGCTACGACAAGCTGGTGATTGCCACCGGCTCCGTGCCGTTCATCATTCCCGTTCCCGGCAAGGACCTGCCCGGCGTCATCACCTATCGCGATCTTGACGACGTGCAGGCCATGCTGCTGGCCGCCCAGTCGCGGCAAAAGGCCATCGTGATCGGCGGCGGCCTGCTCGGCCTTGAAGCGGCGGCCGGCCTTGCCCAGCGCGGCATGGACGTCACCGTACTGCACGTCATGCCGACGCTGATGGAGCGTCAGCTCGATCCCGCCGCCGGCTATCTGCTGCAGAAGGCCGTCGAGGAACGCGGCATCAAGGTCATCTGCAAGGCCAATACCAAAGCGATCGTCGGCGACGGCAAGGTGGAAGGCGTCGAGCTCGACAATGGCACGATCATTCCGGCCACGCTCGTCGTCATGGCGGTCGGCATTCGCCCGAACGTCAGTCTCGCCAAGGATGCCGGGCTTGCCGTCAATCGCGGCATCGTCGTCGATGCCGGCATGCAGACCTCCGATGGCGACATCTACTCGCTCGGCGAATGCGCTGAAGTGGGCGGCATGGTCTATGGCCTCGTCGCGCCGCTCTACGAGATGGCACGCGTGGCCGCCTCCCATCTGGCCGGCGACACGACGCCCGGCTTCGTACATTCCGACACGCCGACCAAGCTCAAGGTCACCGGCATCGATCTCTATTCGCTGGGTGATTTCGCCGACGGCGACGACCGGCAGGAAATCGTGCTGCGCGATGCGACGGCCGGCGTCTATAAGCGCCTTGTGCTGAAGGACAACCGTATCATCGGCACGGTGCTCTATGGCGAAACCGCCGATGGCGCCTGGTTCAACGACCTGAAGAAAAAAGCCGTCGACATTTCCGACATGCGCGACACGCTGATCTTTGGCCAGGCCTATCAGGGAGGGTCTCCGCTGGACCCTATGGCGGCCGTTGCAGCCTTGCCGGATGATGCGGAAATCTGCGGCTGCAACGGCGTCTGCAAGGGCAAGATCACATCGACGATCACAGCCAAGGGACTGACGTCGCTTGACGACGTGCGCGCCCATACGAAGGCTTCCGCCTCCTGCGGCTCCTGCACCGGCCTCGTCGAGCAGCTGATGAGCCTGACGCTGGGTGACGCCTACAATCCGAAGGCCGTACAGCCGATGTGCACCTGCACCGAGCTCGGCCATGACGATGTGCGCCGCCTGATCAAGGCGAAGAAGCTGAAGACCATTCCGGCCATCATGCAGGAGCTGGAATGGAAGACATCCGGCGGCTGCGCCAAATGTCGCCCGGCACTCAATTACTACCTCGTCTGCGACTGGCCGGACGAATATGCCGACGACTACCAGTCGCGCTTCATCAACGAGCGCGTTCATGCCAACATCCAGAAGGACGGCACCTATTCCGTCGTGCCGCGCATGTGGGGTGGCGTTACAAGTTCGCAGGAACTGCGCGCCATCGCCGATGTGGTCGACAAGTTCGAAATCCCGATGGTCAAGGTGACCGGCGGCCAGCGCATCGACCTGCTCGGCGTCGAAAAGGAAGACCTGCCGGCCGTCTGGGCCGATCTCGGCAAGGCCGGCTTCGTTTCGGGCCAGGCCTATGCCAAGGGCCTGCGCACGGTGAAGACCTGCGTAGGCTCCGACTGGTGCCGCTTCGGCACCCAGGACTCCACCGGGCTCGGCATCCGCATCGAGAAATTCATGTGGGGCTCCTGGACGCCTGCCAAGCTGAAGATGGCCGTTTCCGGATGTCCCCGGAACTGCGCGGAGGCCACCTGCAAGGATATCGGCGTGATCTGCGTGGATTCCGGTTTCGAAATCCACTTCGCGGGCGCTGCCGGCCTCGACATCAAGGGCACGGAAGTGCTCGGCCTCGTCAAGACGGAGGACGAAGCGCTCGAGCATATCGTGGCGCTGACCCAGATGTACCGCGAACAGGCCCGCTACCTTGAGCGCATCTACAAATGGGCCAAGCGCATCGGTCTCGACGAGATCCGCCGGCAGATCATGGAGGATCACGACAAGCGTAAGGCCTATTACGAGCGCTTCGTCTTTTCCCAGAAGTTTGCCCAGGTCGATCCCTGGTCGGAGCGTGTCTCCGGCAAGGACAAGCACGAGTTCCGGCCGATGGCGACCATCGGCTTCAATCAGGCAGCGGAGTGAGGACGGGTCGGCGCGGCCTTCGAAACGGTCGCATGAACCGTTTCGAAGGACGAATGCCCGGAGCGCAAGCGAAGGGCTGGGCCACCCCCAAAGGAAGGACTTAAATGATGAACTGGCACCCGATCGGCGACATCTCGGACATTCCGCTGCGCGGCTCTCGCTGCGTGAAGACCCCGCACATGAACATTGCCGTCTTCCGCACGGGCGAGGACGAGGTCTACGCAATCGAAAACCGCTGCCCGCACAAAGGCGGGCCGCTTTCGGAGGGTATCGTGCACGGCAATGCCGTCACCTGCCCGCTGCACAATTGGGTGATCTCGCTGGAGACCGGCAAGGCACTCGGCGCCGATGAGGGCGCGGTGCGCACCATACCGCTCAGGAACGAGGGCGGTACACTCTATATCGCGCTCGAAAGCCTGGTTATGGCGGCCGAATGATGGAACAGGAGGTCAAGACCACCTGTCCCTATTGCGGCGTCGGCTGCGGCGTCATCGCCCGGGTGGACGAGGCCGGCGCCGTAACCGTGAGGGGCGATCCCGAACATCCGGCCAATTTCGGCCGGCTCTGTTCCAAGGGTTCGGCGCTTGCCGAAACGCTCGATCTCGACGGGCGTCTGCTCCATCCCGAGATCAACGGCAGACAGGCCGGCTGGGATGAGGCGCTCGATCTCGTCGCCAGCAGGTTTTCCGAGACCATTGCCGAACACGGCCCCGATGCCGTTGCCTTCTACGTGTCCGGTCAGCTTCTGACCGAGGATTATTACGTCGCCAACAAGCTGATGAAAGGCTTCATCGGCTCCGCCAACATCGACACCAATTCGCGCCTCTGCATGTCGTCGTCGGTCGCCGGCCACCGCCGCGCTTTCGGCTCGGACACGGTGCCCGGTCTCTATGAGGATCTGGAACTTGCCGATCTCGTCATACTGACCGGCTCCAACCTCGCCTGGTGCCATCCTGTCATCTACCAGCGGCTGGCAGCCGCCAAGGCGGCCCGGCCGGGCCTGAAGGTCGTCGTCATCGATCCGCGCCGGACGATGACCTGCGATATTGCCGATCTTCATCTGGCCATCCGGCCGGACGGCGACGTGGCGCTGTTCATGGGGCTGCTCGCCCATCTGGCGGCAGGCCCCGCCATCGACCAGAATTATATCGGCGCCCACACGGAGGGTTTTGGAGCGGCCTTCGCCGCTGCCGCCGCGCTGTCTGTCGACGAGCTGCTTGAGCGCACCGGCCTGCCGGCCATGCAGGTGCGAGAGTTCTTCCGCCTGTTCGAAACGACCGAGAAGGTCGTCACCTGCTACAGCCAGGGCGTCAACCAGTCCGCTTCCGGCACCGACAAGGTCAACGCCATCATCAATTGCCACCTGGCGACAGGGCGCATCGGCCGGCCCGGCATGGGGCCGTTTTCGCTGACGGGCCAGCCCAATGCCATGGGCGGCCGCGAAGTGGGTGGCCTTGCCAATATGCTGGCCGCCCATATGGCGATCGAAAATGCAGGCGATCGCGACCGCGTGCAGCGCTTCTGGAACGCGCCCGGTATCGCCGCCAAGCCCGGCCTGAAGGCCGTGGACCTGTTCCGGGCTGTCGAGGACGGCCGCGTCAAGGCGCTCTGGATCATGGCGACCAATCCTGTCGTTTCGTTGCCGGATGCCCGCCGTGTCGAGGCGGCAATTGCCGCCTGCCCCTTCGTGGTCGTGTCCGACATGTTGCGAAAGACCGATACGACACGGCATGCGCATGTGCTGCTGCCATCGCTCGGCTGGGGCGAAAAGGACGGGACCGTCACCAATTCGGAACGCCGCATATCGCGGCAGCGCCCCTTTCTCGCTCTGCCGGGGGAGACGCGCGCCGACTGGTGGCAGATGGCGGAAGTCGGCCGCCGGATGGGCTTTGCCGCCTTCGATTACACGTCTCCGGCCGCCATTTTCGCCGAACATGCCGCACTCTCCGCCTTCGAGAATGACGGCAGCCGCGACTTCGACATCGGTGCCTACGCCGAAACGCAGGCCTCTGCCTATGACGCGCTGAAGCCGTTCCAGTGGCCGCAGCCGTCCGGATCCGAGAAAAGGGAAACGCGCTTCTTCGCCGAGGGCGGCTTCTTCCATCCCGATCGCAAGGCACGCTTCATCGCCGTCGAAGCGCCGGAAACCGACAGAACGGATTCAGCCTATCCGTTCACGCTGAATACGGGCCGCATTCGCGACCAGTGGCACACGATGACGCGCACGGGAAAGAGCGCGCGGCTATCGTCCCACATTGCCGAGCCTTTCGCCGAAATTCACCCGCGCGACGCGATGGAACTCGGCGTCGCCGATGCCGCCCTCGTGCAGATCGAAAGCGGCTATGGCAAGGCGATCATCCGCGCGCTCGTGACCGACCGGCAGGCACGCGGCAGCGTTTTTGTGCCGATGCACTGGGGCGACCAGAATGCCGCCGAAGCGCGGATCGGCGCCGTCGTCAAACCCGCGACGGACGCGGTTTCGGGTCAGCCCGCCTCGAAGAACGTCGCGGTCGCCGTCAGCCGCTATCGCGCCGCCTTCTATGGTTTCGCCGTCAGCATGGCAAAGCCCGACGTCCCCGATGCCGATTATTGGGCGCTCGCCAAGGCCGATGGCGGCTGGCGGCTGGAGCTTGCCTTCCGTGACGGCATCGAAGACTGGGTGGCCTGGTGCCGGAAAAGCTTCGGCATCGCCGACCATATCGAGCCGTTGGGTTACGCCGACCGGCAATCCGGCGACCGGCGTATTGCCTTCTTCGACGGAGAGAAGTTGCTTGCAGCGCTCTTCCTCGCACGAGAACCGGTTGCCGTGGCGCGCAACTGGGCGGTGTCGCAACTGACAGCCGATCACAGCAATCTGCGCCGCCGCTTTGCAATCATCGCCGGCCGGCCGGGTGCTGACAGGCCGGATCCGGGTGCAACCGTCTGCTCCTGCTTCAGCGTCGGCGTCAACCAGATTGTCGCCGCCGTCCGTTCCGGCTGCCGCAGCGTCGAGGCGATCGGCAGCGAACTCAAGGCCGGCACCAATTGCGGCTCCTGCCGCGCCGAGATCAGGGGGATCATCAATGCCTGTGTTGCAGACGCTGCCGAATGAGATTGCCGAGCGGGCGCCGGCCCGCATGGCGCCGCTTGCCAAGCTGCCGGTCTTCTGGTCGCTGGCAGGCCAACGGGTGATCGTCGCCGGGGGCTCCGATGCGTGTGCCTGGAAGGCGGAGCTGCTGGCGGCCTGCGGCGCCAGGGTCGAGATCTACGGCGAGCATCTCTCCGAAGCCTGCGCGACGCTCGTCGCGCGAGGTTCACCTCATCCGCAAGGCGCGCTCATTCACCGTCCCATGGCGTGGCGCGAGGACATTCTTGCAGGTGCAGCACTTGCCATAGCCGACTGCGATGACGAGGCCGAAGCTCAGACCTTCTTCGATGCCGCACGGCTGGCCGGCGTTCCCGTCAACGTGATCGACAAGCCCGCGTTCTGCCAGTTCCAGTTCGGCTCCATCGTCAATCGCTCGCCCGTTGTCGTGTCGATTTCGACGGATGGCGCAGCCCCGATCCTGGCCCAGGCCATTCGCCGCCGCATCGAGACGCTGCTGCCGACATCCCTGAAATCCTGGGCGACCCTTGCCCAGTCTCTGCGCGAGGAGATTGCCAATCGCCTGAAGCCCGGTGCGGCCCGCCGCGCCTTCTGGGAACGTTTTGTCGATCGCGCTTTCGGAGCCGAACCGACGGAGGAAAGCGTCCGCGGCCTGCTTGCCGATGTGCAGCGGTCGGCACCGGCGCGTGCCCCTGGACGGGTGACGCTTGTCGGCGCCGGTCCGGGCGATGCGGAATACCTGACGCTGAAAGCCGTGCGGGCTCTGCAGGCCGCCGATGTCATCCTGTTCGACGATCTCGTGTCGGACGAGGTTCTCGAACTTGCCCGACGCGAGGCGAAACGCCTGCTCGTCGGCAAACGCGGCGGGCGCGAGAGCTGCCGGCAGGAAGACATCAACGCGATGATGCTGACTTTCGCCAAAGCCGGCAAGAACGTCGCGCGCCTGAAATCCGGCGATCCGATGATCTTCGGCCGCGCCGGCGAGGAGATCGCCTATCTGAAGCAGCACAATATTCCGGTCGAGGTCATCCCCGGCATCACGGCGGCGAGCGCCATGGCCTCACGGCTCGGCATTTCCCTGACCCACCGCGATCATGCACAGAGCGTGCAGTTCGTCACCGGACATTCGCGCCATGGCAGCCTGCCTGAGACGATCGACTGGCAGGCGATTGCAGATACGAGAAAAACGACGATCTTTTACATGGGCGGGCGGACAGCCGGAGAGATCCAGAACAGGCTGATCGAAGCCGGCCTCGATGCAGGAACGCCCGTCGTGATCGTCAGTTCTGTTGCCAATGCCGACGAACGGCGCTGGGCCGGCAGCCTGGACGGCCTTTCTTCGGCCATGGCGGAAATCGGCCTCGACCGGCCGGTCCTGATCGGTATCGGGGAGGTTTTTGCCGCTTGCCGTCTGATGGCTGAAACCGGTCTGCCGCTCGTGGCCCAGGCTTGACGAAGCGCCGGAAGGAAGCCTTGCCTTATCTGTCCTCAGGCAGCCGTCAGACCACTTTCCTGCACCGCGTTGAGATAGCGAACCGGCGGCGCGCTGGCCGGCAATGCGGTGGCCAACACGGTCGAAGCGCCTGAGTTTCTTGATGTCGATGTGGATCATCCCGCCTGGCTTCTCGCGCTCGTAGCGGCGCACCGGCTCGGCCGGTTCGGTATCCTTCAGCCGTGAAAGACCCGCCCGCCGGAGTACCCGGCTGACCGTCGCCGCCGAACGCCCGTCTGCTGGGCAATGTGCTTGCCCGTCAGCCCTCGGCGGCGCAGCATGGCGGTCTCGCCGGCAACGGCCGCCGTGATCTGTCGCGGGCTCATCTTCGGTCGGGACGACCGATCCGCCATGCCGGCAGACCCGTCGCGCACAAACCGCTCGACCCAGCGCGCCGCGACCTTCGCCGTCACGCCGCATGTCCGCGCCGCATCGGCTTTGGAAAGACGGCCTTCAACAACCGCGCGCCATCTCCTATCGAAAGCCCACAACTAGCCAACCAAGGCCGGTCCGGCTTTCCACCGGACCGGCCTTGTACGTCCTCAATATGCCCGCCCTCCCAGAAAATCCTTTGCTGGTGCCTGCGTCCGTCTAGGATGCCGCCGCGACGGTCCTTCGGCTGAGGAGCCCGATCACCAGGGCACCACAAAGCGCAGCAATAGCTGCAAAGCCAAACACTCCTGCCAGGCCCTGCGCCTCGACGATAAGGCCGCCGATGGCCGCCCCACTCGAAATGGCGACCTGGAAAGTGGTCAACATCAACGCGCCGGCGCTTTCCGCTTCGTCGGATGCGGCTTGGGTGACGAAACTTTGCACGCTCACCGGCAGAGCTCCGAAGGCAAACCCCCACAAAGCAGTCGCAGCGAACGCAACGCTTGCAAGGCCCCCGGCAACTGCCAAGGTAATGGTGGTTGCTGCAATCCCGGTTGCTGCGATGACGATGGACAAGGTCGTGCTGCGTTCAGAGACAAAGCCTCCGAACAGGTTGCCGAGAAAACCGCCTATTCCGAAGGCCAGCAGAACCGCAGAAATCCCCTCGACTCCGAAATGCGGCACGGTTTCGAGGAAGGGTCGAATGAAAGTGAAACCGGCGAAATGACCGGCGACCACCAGCAGGACGGTCAAAAGGCCCAGCCTGATCACGGGGCGGCGCAACACCGCGGCCATCGTCCCCAATCCGGCGGCACCTGCCGACGGCATCGCGGGCAGCGTCAGAATCTGGGCGACAAGGGCAATGCCGCCGACTGCAGCCGCGATGAGAAATGCAAAACGCCAGCCATAGGCTTCTCCGACCCACGCGCCGACGGGAGCCGCGCAAACCGTGGCCACGGATACGCCGGTCATGATGATAGCCATCGCCCGCGGCATCAGCCGCTCGGGAACCAGCCGCATGGCGAGCGCCAGCGACATGGCCCAGAAGCCGCCGAGCGCTATTCCGAGTAAGCCTCGGGCAACAAGGAGCATGGTGAGCCCACCGGCGAATGCTGCAAGGAGACTGGAAACAATAAGCAGGGCCGTCAAACCGAACAACGTGAGACGGCGGTCAAGTCGGCTGGTGCCGATGACGACGGCAGGTCCTGCGATAGCACCGATAACGGCCGTCATCGTTACCGACTGTCCGGCCGCACCGATGCTGACGTGGAGGTCCTCAGAAATCGGTGTGAGCAGGCTGGCGGGAAGAAATTCTGCCGTCACCAGACCGAAGACGCCGAGCGAGAGCGATACCACCCCTGCCCAGGCGGGTTCGGTCTCCTTGCGGTTCATATGGAAGCCATTGGTTTCGGGACTGATATTCATATGCCATCTCCAAATGTTGTAATGAAAGGCTAGACGGCTCTTGCCGGTGTTTCTATGCTAGAAAATCTATAAGACATGACTATTCGTCCAAATGGCGAGAGAACGATGAGCGATGCATTGACGGAAATGATGCGCGGGCTTCGGCTGGATGGTGTCGACTACGGTCGATGCCGGCCGTCCGCCCCATGGGCGACTGCGTTTCCGACCAAGGATGAAGCGCAATTTCACTTTCTGGCGGCCGGCGAGGCATATGTGCAGACGCCGGACGGGGAATGGATGGAAATGCGCCCCGGTGATGCAGTTCTGCTGCCGCGAGGCGATGCCCACGTGCTTGCAAGCGCACCCGGGATTGTGCCGACGCCGGTCGAATCCATGCCGCGCAAGGCGATATGCGATGGGATCGTCGATCTGCAATGTCCCTGCGCGGACAGCAAGAACCTGCTGTTCTTCGCGGTCATGCGCTTCAATATCGACAAGCGGCATCCCCTGTTGCAATTGATGCCCAACGTTATGCGGACAAGCGATCTGGCAGCCAGCGAACCGTCCATCCCTGCCCTGCTCGATGCGATGATGCACGAGGTTGACATGAACCGCGTCGGTGCCGGCGGTATCCTGGCCCGGCTTGCCGATGTTCTGACGGCGACAATCATTCGCGCCTGGGTGGAGCACGGTTGTGGCGACGCCTCGGGCTGGCTGACGGCAGTTCGCAATCCCGAGGTTGGGCGGGTCCTGGCAGCGATCCATCTCGATCCGTCACACGACTGGACGGTCGAAGAACTCGCACGCAAGATGGGCGCTTCCCGTTCCGGTTTTGCGGAGCGTTTTGCCAGGGCCGTTGGTGAAACACCGGCTCGCTACGTCGCTCGCATGCGCATGCATCAGGCGCATCAGTGGCTGCGCGAAGGTCAGCGTGTCGCCGCGATCGCCGAACGCCTTGGCTATGAATCGGAGGCCTCTTTCAGCCGGGCTTTCAAACGCATCATCGGCGCCCCGCCGATGACTTTTCGCGGGCGAGCGCAGGATGGCCACGCCTCTTCTTCGGAGCGCCTGTTTTGACCGGGATTCGGCTCGGTAATGCGATCCGATCTTTCCCATGGGTTCATCATGGTGCGCCACGATCTAACCAGTGACATTAGGTAATATTTCGCTCAAACATTTTGCGTCATTGTCCGATTCCCTTTTAGGCGACACGAGATCTCACATGCCCTCGAGACTGAATCGCAAATTGCAGATGCCCCGCCGCGACGACCTCGGTCTTCTGACGATCGCCAATGGTTCCGGCCTTTCCATATCCGCTCTGCCGAACGGCACGCTTTTCTCCATCGATTATGCCGACAGTCTCGGATCGGTGCAGATCAACCAGATCCAGGGATCGCCTCTTTCCGGCGGCGTCGGCCGCCTGTACCTGCGGATCGGCGGCAAGGAACCTGCCGTTACCGAAATCGTCGGGCCTCGGGCACAAGGTCGTTTCGGTCACAGCGATACGGGCTTCTCCTGGAGCGGTAACGTTGGCGACATCCGATATCATGTGAGCCTCGTGCTTGCGCCCTCCGAGACAATATGGTTCTGGCACGTCACGCTCACGCATTCCGGCAAGGAAAAGCTGCCGGCCGATCTGGTTCTGGTCCAGGACGTCGGCCTCGGCGATCGCGGTTTCCTGATGAACAGCGAGGCCTACGCCTCGCAATATGTCGACCACCATATCGCAGAACACCAGACCTTCGGGCCTGTCGTGATGAACCGGCAGAACCTGAAGCAGGGCGGCGGGCGCAACCCCTGGCTCGCGCAGGGCTGCCTGGAGGGCGTTGCTGCCTATGCCACCGATGCGATCCAGCTCGTAAAATCGGCCGCCGGCAACGACGATCGCCTCGTCGGCCCCTTCGGCACCGATCTGCCAAGCCGGCGCCGTCAGCACGAAATGGCCTGCCCCTCCCTTCAGTCGAAGCCGCTCACGGTTTCCGCCGAAAGCGTGAGCGCGACCTTTTTCGGCCTGTTCCTGAACGATCATCAGGCTGCGTCCGACGATACCGATCTTTCCCGCCTGGATCATCTGAGAGCCCTTGAGCGGAAGACGGCAGGTCCGGCCGAAAAAACGCCCCCGCGCAGCATCCTGCAGGATGCCGGCCTGCTGACGGTAGAGGCGCTGGACGACAAGTCGCTCGCCCGCCTCTATCCCAACCGTATGCTCGAGGAGCGAGTGGATGGAAAGCTGCAATCCTTCTTCGTGGCCGAGGGCGCGCTCAACCGGCACGTCGTTCTGCAGGAGAAGGAGCGACAGGTCGCGCGTCGTCACGGCGCGATCCTGCGCAGCGGGCAGAACATGCTGCTCGACGATGTCACGCTGGCATCGACCTGCTGGATGCAGGGCATCTTTGCCGCCCAGCTGACGATCGGCAACACATCCTTCCACAAGCTGTTTTCCGTTTCCCGCGATCCCTACAATCTGACGCGTGCCAGCGGCTTGCGCATCCTTGCCGATATCGGCCACGGCTGGCAGCTCCTCGGCGTGCCCTCTGTCTTCGATATGGGCCTCAGCGACTGCCGCTGGATCTATCGCCTTGCCGACCGCACCATCACCGTTACGGCCACGGCCTCCGGCGAGGATTCCGCCATGCAATGGTCGGTTTCCGTCGAGGGTAAGCCTTGCCGTTTCCTGGTTTTCGGCCATCTCGTTCTCGGCGAGCGGGAATATGATACGAGCGGCCTTGTCGAATTCGACGACGACGCCAAGCGCATTCTCTTCCGCCCGGACCCGCATTGGCTCTGGGGCGAGCGTTTTCCCGATGCCAGCTACTGGCTGGTGAGTTCCACGCCCGACGCCATCGAGGCGATCGGCGGCGACGAACTCCTTTATGAGGATGGCATTGCACGCAACGGTGCCTTCATTGCGGTAAAGTCCAGGCAGACACAATCGCTCTCCCTGTCTGTCGTCGGCTCGATGACGGACAAGGCGGAGGCCTTGCGCCTGGCGGAACGCTATGCTGGCGGCGTAGCCCAGGAAGCAATGCTCGCCGCCGCTTCCCGCTTCTGGCGGCATGCCATCCGCGGCCTGACGCTCGAAAAATCCAAGGCAGACGCTATGGCCCATGCGGCGATCCTGCCCTGGCTGGCGCATGATGCGATCGTGCATCTGAGCGTGCCGCACGGGCTGGAACAATATACGGGTGCCGCCTGGGGCACGCGCGACGCCTGCCAGGGACCGATCGAATTCCTGCTCGCCTACGAGCACGATCGCGAAGCCAGGGAAGTGGTGAAGACGGTCTTCAGCGAACAGTACCGCGAGAAGGGCGACTGGCCGCAATGGTTCATGCTCGAGCCCTATTCCAACATCCGCTCCGGCGACAGCCATGGTGACATCGTCGTCTGGCCGCTGAAGGCGCTCTGCGACTATATAGAAGCGACCGGCGACATTGCGATCCTCGACGAAAAGGTGTCGTGGCGCGATGACAGGACCATGGGCAGGGCACCCGCCGATACGATCACCGTGCATGTCGACAAGCTTCTCGATACCGTGCGCGCGCGCTTCATTCCCGGCACGCATCTGATCCGCTATGGCGAAGGCGACTGGAACGATTCCCTGCAGCCGGCCGATCCGCATCTGCGCGACTGGATGGTGAGCAGTTGGACCGTTTCGCTGCTATACGAACAGATCGTGCGCTATTCCGCCATCCTGCGCCGTATCGGTCAGAACGCGAATGCCACAGCGCTGCGCAAGATCGCCACCGCAATGAAGCGCGATTTCAACAGGCACCTTATCCGGGACGGCGTTGTCGCCGGTTACGGCATCTTCGATCCGTCCCATGATGGCGTCGAGCTGCTGCTCCATCCCGACGACCAGCGCACCGGGCTGCATTATTCATTGATTTCGATGACGCAGGCGATGCTCGGCAAGCTCTTCACGCCGGAGCAGCGGCAGGCGCATATGAAGCTCATCGAGAAGCACCTGCTCTTCCCCGATGGCGTGCGCCTGATGGAAAAGCCCGCGACCTATGCCGGCGGTCAGGAAACGCTGTTCCGCCGCGCGGAATCGTCCTCCTTCTTCGGCCGCGAAATCGGGCTCATGTATGTGCACGCGCATCTGCGTTACTGCGAGACCCTGGCAATTGCCGGGGATGCAAGGGCGCTCTGGAAAACAATCGGCCTGGTCAATCCGATTGCCGTGACCGAAGCCCTGCCGCATGCGTCGCTGCGCCAGCGCAACACCTATTTCAGCAGCAGCGATGCCGCTTTCCCCGACCGCTACCAGGCGATGAGCGACTGGGACATGGTCGGGAAGGGCGAGATCGACGTCGATGGCGGCTGGCGCATCTATTCCAGCGGCCCCGGCCTCTATGCCCGCAGCTTCATCGAAAACATGCTCGGCTTCAAACGCCGTTTCGGACGCCGCAAGCGCCTGCCGCTGCTGCCGCCTTCCGCCGCGATCACGATCAGTACGGATCACGCGCCCTGGCGCCAGCTGAAGGTGCCTGCGAAGACATCGAAGGGCAAAGCCTAGGCAGCAACCTCGCGCACGCGCGGGGGGATGGGATTGGGAGCGGCGAAATGGCAGGCGGCCATCTGGCCGCCCGCTACTTCCCGGAGTGGTGGCCGCTCCACCTTGCAAATGTCCTGGGCGATCGGACAGCGCGTATGGAAACTGCAGCCCGGCGGGATGCGCGACGGGCTCGGCACGTCGCCTTCCAGCACGATGCGGCGGCTTTTGCGATCCGGATCAGGCTCGGGCGCTGCCGACAGCAGCGCCTGCGTATAGGGATGCTGCGGGGCCGAATAGACCTTACGCTTTTCGCCGATTTCGACGATCCTGCCGAGATACATGACCGCGACGCGGTCGGCGATATGCCGGACCACCGCCAGATCATGGGCGATGAAGAGGAAGGAGAAACCTTTCTTCTCCTGCAGATCCTGCATCAGGTTGATGATCTGCGCCTGCACGGAAACATCGAGCGCAGAGACCGGCTCGTCGGCAACGATGAAGCCGGGATTGAGCGAGATCGCCCGGGCAATGCCGATGCGCTGCCGCTGGCCGCCGGAGAACTGCCGCGGATAGCGGTCCATGGCACTCGTCGGCAGGCCGACCTGCGTCAGGAGATCGGCAACCCGCTCCCGCCGCTCGCGCTTCGAACGGACGAGATCAAAGGCATCCAGCGGCTCGCCGATGATTTCGGCGATGGAACGGCGGGGGCTGAGCGATCCGTAGGGGTCCTGAAAGATCATCTGCACATTGCGACGCATGCCGCGCATCTTTTCGTGCGACAGCGCCGTCAGCTCCGTGCCCTCGAAGAACACGCGGCCATCCGTCGGCTCGATGAGCCGTAGCAGGAGCCGCCCGAGCGTGGACTTGCCGCAGCCGGATTCGCCCACCAGCGCCAGGGTTTCGCCGCGCAGGATTTCGAAGCTGACATCGTCAACAGCGCGCACGCCATTGCTCTCCTGCCTGAGAGACAACATGCCGCCCTCGGAGAAGACCTTGCTCAGCCCTTCTGCACGCAGGATCGCATTCATCGCCTATGCTCCTCGATCGACGGGACGGATGCCTTGTTTTCGGCCGTCACCCAGCAGGCGGCCTTGTGCCTCTGGCCGAAGGCAAACATCGGCGGCATGTCGCTGCGGCACTTGTCGATATGCAGCGGGCAGCGCGCGTAAAAGGGACAGCCTTCCTTTACCGAACCTGCCGTCGGCACCGAACCGGGGATCTG
>UCFC01000060.1 GCA_900471515.1 Hyphomicrobiales bacterium
GCAGCCCCGGTCAGCTTGTCGGCCGCCGCACCGCCCTTGATGATATTGTCCAGCTCATTGCCGGTACCGGCAAAGGCCGCTGACCCGGTGTAGGTCAGGTTCTCCACATTGGCGCCCAGTGTATAGGCCGCCAGACCCGTCTTTACGGTATCGGTACCCTCGCCGGCATTCTCGACGACGATATCGCCGGTGCCGATGACATAGGTGTCGTCGCCTGCCGCACCCTTCAGCGTGTCGACCCCGGCTCCGCCGGTCAGGATGTTGTTCAGCGCATTGCCGATGCCGGTAAAAGCCGTCGTGCCGGAGACGGTCAGGTTCTCGACATTGCTGCCGAGCGTGTAGCTCCCGAAATAGACCGACTGCACGTACACCGTATCGCTGCCTTCGTCGGCAGCCTCGACGACCGTATCCCCGCCATTGTCAACCCAATAGGTGTCATTGCCGATACCGCCGGAAAGCGTGTCGGCACCCATGCCGCCATCCAGCCAATCGTCGCCAGCCTCCCCGGAGAGCACGTCATTGCCGGCGCCGCCGATCAGTCTGTCGTTGCCCGCACCGCCGACCAGTATGTCGTTGCCGGCACCACCGGTAATGGTGTTGGCAAGGGCATCGCCCGTCCCGGCAAAATCGCCGGTGCCGATGTAGGTCAGGTCCTCGACATTGGCAATATTGGTCAGCGTGTAGGCAGAAAGCGCCGTCTTGATCAGATCCGTGCCTTCATTGGCAGCCTCGGTCACAACGTCGGCCAGATTATCGACAAAATAAGTGTCGTTGCCCGCCCCACCAATCAGGATGTCGGCTCCCGCCTTGCCATCCAGCCAATCGGACCAAGTTCCGCCAGTAATGATATTGACCGCAGCGTTGCCCGTGCCGGTGAACGACGTCGTGCCCGTGTAAGTCAGGTTCTCGACGTTGACGCTGAGCGTGTAACTCGAAAGCGTCGTCCTGACCGTGTCCGTTCCCTCGCCTGCGTTCTCGGTCACGACATCGTTCGCAACATCGACAATATAGGTGTCGTCACCCACCCCACCCGACATCCGGTCCGATCCGGTGCCGCCGTTCAACGTATCGTCGCCGGCATCGCCAGTCAGCGTATCATTTCCGGCATTGCCCCATAGGGCGTTGTCGACCTCGTTGCCAACAATCGTATCACTGCCGGAGCCTGCCTGAACATTCTCGATCAGCGATGCCAGGTTGTCGTGATAGAGAAGCGCATTGAAGATGTTGCCGCGAGCATCGCCACCATTCGAGCCACCGCCCAAGTAAGCCAACTGGACTTGAGAAAAGACCGAGTACCCCCCTGGTCGCAGGTCGATTTGAAGGCTGGTCGTGTAGGCACTGAGATCATAGGTGTCGATACCGCCGCCATCCCAGATTGTCGCGAAGATCCTGTTCGCGTCCGGCGTGATGGCCGCGACCCCGTCCACATAGGTGACGCCTTCGTTCGGCTTCCACTTGTAAACCGTATTGCCACTGTTGGTCGTGTAATCCGCACCGTACATTTCCTGTAGAGCGGCGATATCGAGCATCATGAAGGTCTGCGGCGCACCGTTCTGCTCGTATTTGTAACCAGTCGGACTGTCTCCGACATATGTACGGTAGGTCATGATCGTATATTCGAGGGAATCGTAGGCACCGGGCACGACCAGCGGATTGTCTATGTCCGGCTCATGACCGTGTTTCAGACCGAGAGCATGACCCAGTTCATGTGCCAGCGTATGGCCGGCATAGTTGCCGAACTCCGGGTAGCGATAATCAACTACCGTGCCGGCATATGCCGTCCCGAACCAGACATCGCCGGCCGCACTGTCCGCACTTGGGGTATACGCCCACGCAGTCGGGGGATACCAGGATTGTGCAAAGCGCACCGACGCAGTGTCCGCGTTCCCGGCGACGAAATCGGCATTGGTAAACCCCTCAACGGAGAAGCCGTCATTTGCCGTGTTTCCGTAGGATTGCTCCATAAAGAACAAGGCAAAAGAGCGCTGTTGCGAAGAGATCGCGGAGAAGCCGTAGTCCTTCTCGCCGTCATAGGAATACGAAATCGAGCTGGTGGGAAACGCGTAGGTTATCGTGCTGTCCCAGGCGTAGCCGCTGAGAAGCCCGTCGATTTTCTGATCTCCCGTCAAGCTGACGTTCTTCGTGGGAGTAACAATGCCCGTCATGAAATCACCGCTTGTTTATACCACCCTGCCATGCCCCGGATCGGTTCACCTCCCCGCAGGCACGACGCTCGGCTGAAAATTGAAGTTAAGCCCGTCGGCACAGCGATGCCGACAGCCCTGACAATTGGCTCTTTGAGTTGTGCTGATGGGTAAAGCACTTCAGAACATGGTTTACAGTAAACACGCCTTTCATCCCTAAAACCCAAGATAAGCCTTGTTATTTACTTACAAAACGGGCGAGCGTACCGCAGTCGCAAGACGTACGCAGCCCATAAATCGTGCCGGTCCTCTATCGCTCATGAAGCGCCTCGTCAGCCACCTCAACCAACGGAGAAAACACATACTCTAATATTCTGCGCTGGCCGGTGCGCACCTCCGCGACAGCCGCCATGCCCGGCGACAATTTGACATCCGAGCCGTCAGCTTGAATGTGATCGCTCGCAAGGCGCAGGGTAACGGGAAAGACCAAATTCTGCATTCGCTCGGCACCGCCAAAGGTTGCGCCTGACTGCCTCGCGATAGGGTCTCCTTCACGACGGGTTGCGTCTGGCTCGGGAATGGCATCCGCGGCGACCTTCACGACGACGGCTGAAACCGTCCCGTAGCGGGTGAAGGGAAAGGCCTCAAGCTTTACGACGGCTTCCTGGCCCACTCTGATGAAGCCAATGTCCTTGTTCGGCATATAGACTTCAAGCTCAAGCGAACTGTCTTCCGGTACGATCCGCATCAGGTCCTGGCCAACGGTGACCACCTGCCCGATACCGGTGACAGATGAGGATTGCACCGTCCCGTCAATCGGACTGCGCAACGTCATCTGCTCGAGAGAATTCTTTGCTTTCGCCAGACGCTGCTCCAATTCGTCCGCGCGCCGCTCGGCATCGCCAAGCCGGTCAAGCTGATCGCTCAGAAAGGCGCCTTCTGCTTTCCGTTTCTCCTTGGCGAAGACATCGATTGCAGCCTCGGCGTCAGCAAGTTGCGCCTGCTGTATCGCCAGCTGCGTCACCTGTTCCTTCATTGTTTCTGTTGCATCGATGACGCTTGCCATGGTGCCGGCATCTTTCAAGGCAAGCATGCTGCGCATCGCCACACGCTCCCTGAGCGTTTCAACGAGGGATTCCTGCGCGGCCACTGTTGCCTTGAGCCGTTCACTCTCCACTTCCTTCTGATGCTGCTGCGCGTCGAGCGAGGCGATGATTGCGTGATATTTCTCGATATCGCCGCGAAGAATGCCGTTCTCGCGCTGCTGCAGTTCGAGGCCGGTATCGTGGTCCCAGCTGACTTCCGGAACGGATCCCGCCGCCGGTTGCGAACGCACGAACTGGATGGCGGCCCTGCGGCGCTCAACCTCCGCCCTGACTGAGGCAAGGCTCTTTGCGGCGTCCCTTTCGTCTGCGAGAGCATCCGCCGGATCGAGTTCGAGCAGAATGTCGGCCCGGCGCACATGGTCGCCGTTTTGTGGCGGCAGCGTCTTCACCTTGCCTGTCAGCAACGGCTGTACGACCTTGACGCGGCCGGTCGGCTGGATCTTGCCTTGCGCCGCAGCGATAATGTCGATGCGGCCGAAATAGGACCAGACCAGCGCAACCGTGGTGAACAGACAGATGATCAGGATCAGCGCCATGCGTATGGGCGATGGCGGCGTCTCCAGAACCTCGAGGGCCGGCGCCAGAAATTCGTGATCGGCACGCTTTGCCGGCCGTCGCGGAAGACCCAAATAGCGAGAGGCGTTCGCGGTTGCGCTCATGCCGCTCCCCTGTCGTTCTGCAAGGCCCAAAGACGCGAATAGAGGCCATCTGGCCGCCCCAGCAATTCGTCATGGCCGCCGACCTCGACGATCCGGCCGTCTTTCATACCGACGATCCTGTTGCATGGCCGGATCGCGGCAAGCCGGTGGGCGATGATGATCACCGTTCGGCCGCTGGCAATCTGCCCCATGTTCGCCTGAATGACCCTCTCGCTTTCGTAGTCGAGCGCACTAGTTGCCTCATCGAAAATCAAGATCCGCGGATTGGTCGCAAGAGCCCGGGCGATAGCGATCCTCTGGCGCTGGCCGCCGGAGAGGTTTGCCCCGCGCTCTTCAATCATCGTGTCATAGCCCTGCGGCAGCCTTGTGATGAAATCATCGGCGCCGGCGAGCCTGGCAACGGCAATGACTTGAGCCCGTTGCATCGCCGGGTTTGAAAAAGCGATGTTGTCATGAATCGTGCGGTTGAACAGAAGGTTCTCCTGGAGAACCACGCCTATATGGCTTCGAAGCCAGGCCGGATCGAGTTGCGAAAGATCCGCCCCGTCGAGAAGAACCTGCCCCTCTTCGGGGAGATACAGGCGTTGCACGAGCTTGGTCAGCGTCGATTTTCCAGAACCGGAAGCACCGACGATGCCGATCACCTCTCCGGGCCGAACCTCGAGCGATACGTTCTTCAGAACGTCCGGGGAGCCGGGCCGATAGCGGAAGGTGACATTTCGAAATTCGATATGCCCCCTCGGAGCCGGCAGCGACAAACGAACGGCAGGCTGACGCTCCGTCGGCGTGTTGAGAATGTCGCCAAGCCGATCAACGGAGATTTGCACCTGCTGGAAATCCTGCCAGAGCTGGGAAAGCCTCAAGACCGGCTGGGTGACCTGGCCGGCAATCATGTTGAAAGCGACGAGCGAACCAACCGACAGCTCGCCATCGATAACGGCCTTGGCGCCGAAGAGAAGAAGAGCTGCCGTCGAAAGCTTGTTGACATATTGGATGGCGTTTTGTCCGCCAGCGCCAAGCAGCGTCGTGTCGAAAGCTGTCCGCACGTAGGCTGCAAGCTTCTCCTCCCATTGTGCCTGCATCACCGGTTCCACCGCAGCGGATTTGACCGTGTGGATACCGACGATCGCTTCGACGAGGAACTGCTGGCTCGCAGCACCGCGGTTGAATTTCTCCTTGACGAATTCGCGAAGCGGCGGCCTGACGATCATACCGATCAGGATGTAGATCGGGATCGCGGCAATGACGATCAGCGTCAGGCTCCACGAATAAGCAAAGAGAACCGCGATGAAGACAAAAGTAAAAATGACATCAAGCGCAGAGAAAAGCCCCTGGCCGGTCAGAAATGCACGGATCGTTTCGAGCTCGCGTACCCTTGCAACGGTCTGGCCTGCCGAGCGGGTTTCGAAATAGCCGAGGGGAAGCCGCAAGAGGTGATGAAACAACCGTTGCCCAAGTTCGACATCGATCCGGTTCGTCGTGTGCGCCAGCGCGTAGGTTCTCAGATATTGAAGCACGACATCGAAGAGACCGATGATCGCAATGCCCGCGACCAGCACAAAAAGCGTCGAATAGCCTTTGTGTGTCAGAACCTTGTCGACCACGACCTGAAAGAACAGGGGTGTCACGAGCGCAAATATCTGCACAAACAGCGAGGCAAGCAGAACATGGGCGAGTGGCTTGCGATACCGCCAGATGGACGGCAGGAACCACTTGAAGCCGAACTCCCTGGGATCGGATCCGTCCCCGCCGATCCGCCGGCCGACAAGGATCACGCGCGAACCGATTTCCGCCAATATGTCCGAGGGGGCAATTTCGCGGTCAACACGCGTTATCGGATCGACGAGCCTGTACTTTCCGGACGGATTCAAGCCGCCGAGCACTTGAAAGGAGCCACCGCGCACTTTCACGATTGCCGGTACCGGCATTGATCGAAGGCGGTGCTCCGTGACCTTCTCTACCACACGCGCCTTGAGGCCAATGATCCCGGCTGCTCGCTGGATGTCGATGGCTTCGGATGCACGCCCCTTCAGCGCCAGATCGTGCTGAAGCCGGATCGGGTCAGCAGCGATCCGATAGAATGCAGCGATACCGCAAAGCGCACGAAGACCGGAGTCGTGATGCTGCGGACCGATGCCATCCATAAGCGAAGTCATTTTCCCTTAAGTTGCGGACAGGCGCAGCTGTGGCGGCGAACCGTTCACCTTGAGCCTTTACACAGGATGTAGCTTAGTCGGAGCTACAACGCTATGGGGATATTGGGGCGCGCAAGTTTTCGGGATGGTTGTGGCTGAGAAATCACGAAAGACGACTAACAGAAGCTTGACTTGCTTCCGTCTTGTGCATCCGGACTTACTCAAATCCTTGTCCTGCACTTGGTAAAATCCGCACACACGCCGTCAGCGTCGGCGTCAGACCCGAAGTTCCATAAACTGTTCTTCTCGCAATCGTCGGGGCTTGATCGCGGCTCGACGATATCGGAGCCGGACCGACCCCAATCCCCGGCGTGCCTCAAGGAGCCCATTTCGGGGCAGGTGTGGGGCTGTGGCTCCCTTAAGACAAATTCCTTGGACGACGGCCCAGTCGCCCAGGAGCTGGGTTCTCTTCACAGGTCGTCGGTTTGGCTGATGATGCGGGTGGCCTTCGATACGAAGTGACGAGGGCCGCTCTGCCGCGGCCCCTTTCGTGACGCTGGATGCCAGTGCGATCCGGTTGGCACGATACGCGGATCAGTGCGCGACAAGCACCATCTTCTGGTTCACCAGTTCCTTGATACCCGCACCTGCGAGCTCGCGACCGTAGCCGGATCTCTTCACCCCGCCGAACGGAAGTTCCGGCCCGGTGAAAGAGGATGTGTTGATCCACACCGATCCGGTCTCGACCTGCGATGCCAGCGACTTCGCGCGCTCGACGTCCGCGGTGAAGATCGCGCCGGAGAGCCCGAAATTCGAATCGTTCGCAATCCTGATGACGTCGTCATCGTTCGCGATGACATGCACCTGCGCCACGGGACCGAAAAACTCCTCGAAATAGGCGGGGTTGTCTCGCATTACATTCGTGAGAATGGTCGGCTTGTAGTAGGCGCCAGGCCCCTCGATCACCTCTCCGCCGACCAGGACCTTGGCCCCGGCCTTGACGGCGCGCTCGACTTGCCCCGCAATATCGTCACGTGCTCCTATCGAAGACATCGGTCCCAGCCCGACGGTTTCATCCATGGGATCGCCAATCTTGGTGCTCGTGAATTTTTCGGCGAGCTTCTTGACGAACTCGTCGGCAACCTTCTCGTGGATGAGGAAGCGTTTCGCGCCGTTGCAGACCTGCCCGCACCCGCGAAGCCGTGCCTCAAACCCGGCGGCGACGGCCTTGTCGACATCCGCATCGTCGAGGACGACGAAAACGTCGCTTCCTCCAAGTTCCATCACGGACTTCTTGAGATTCCTGCCCGCGTTGGCCGCCACGATGCTCCCCGCGCCCTCCGAACCGGTAAGGGCCACGCCTTGAACCCGATCGTCGCCGATAAGCTTTGAGATTTGCTCGCCCGTCGCAAAGATATTCGTCCAGGCGCCCTCCGGCGCACCTACTTCGATCAGCAGCTCTTCGAAGGCAACTGCGGCCTGCGGGACCATGCTGGCATGTTTTGCGAGCACGGGATTGCCGATTGCGAGGTTCGGTCCGGCCACGCGAACCAGCTGATAGAAGGGGAAGTTCCAGGGCTCGACGGCGACGACGACACCGATCGGGTGATATTCCAACCATGCATCGCCCTTCGATGTCACGACCTTCTCGCGGGCGAGAAAGGCTTCGGCGTTGTCGGCATAATACCGGGCGATTTCGGCGGTGATCCGCACCTCGGTGCGCGCCTCGTTGATGCGCTTGCCCATTTCCAGCGTAAGGATGCGTGCCAGGTCGTCCACGCGCTCGCTTGCCAATTCCGCAAACCGGCGCAAGACCTTGAGCCGGGGCGTCCTGTCGCCTTTGCACCAAGGCGATTTATAGAGGGAGTGCGCCCGGGTGAGCGCCCTTTCAATTTCCTCGTCGCTGTGATTGTTGAATGTCTTGAGGACCTTACCGGTCGCCGGATTTACGCTCTGATAAGCCATGTCATATTCTCCTCTTAATGTGGGATCGGAAACGGCCGATCTTGAGAACATTGGACGCGCCTTCGCGCAGCGCCGCGACCCGGGTCGCGATCGATGAGAGTCGTGGCGGTAACGGATTCGAGCCGCCGATCAGAATTCCTGCGCCGTCGGACGCAGCACGATCTCGTTGATGTCCACGTCAGCAGGTTGCTCGATGGCAAACGTGATCGCCCTTGCAACGGAACTGGCGGGGATCGCCGATTTGTAAAATTCCATCACCGCATCCTGCGACGTGCCGCTCGTCGTATGCTTGAGGTCGCTCTCGACGGCGCCGGGCTCGATCGAGGTCACCCTGATCTTGCTTCCGACTTCCTGGCGCAGCCCCTCGGAGATGGCGCGGACAGCGAACTTGGTGCCGGAATAGACCGTGCCCCCCGGCGCGAAGACCTTGACGCCAGCGACGGAACTGACGTTGATGATATGGCCCATTTCCTGTTTGATGAACATCGGCAGGACCGCAGCAATGCCGTAAAGGGTGCCCCTGAGGTTGACGTCGATCATCGCGTCCCATTCTTCGGTATTCGCCTCCGCCATCGGGCGAATCGGCATCAACCCGGCATTGTTGATCAGGACATCAAGCTTTCCGAAATCGGAAACGACCGCGTCCACGACCGACTTGAACTGGTTCTTGTTTGCCACGTCCAACTCGTAGGCTTGGGCCTTGCCGCCGGAGGCGGAAATCCTGAAGGCAACCTCGTCAAGTTTGCCCCGCCTGCGCGCGGCTATCGCGACCTTCGCGCCCTTTGAAGCCAGCATCTGGGCGGTCTCGGCGCCCAGGCCGGTTCCACCACCGGTGATCAGTACGACTTTTCCTTCGATATTGGTCGTCATCTTCTCTGCTCCTTTCCTGAATTGACCGATCGCGTGCCCGCCAACCCAAGATCAATGGCGGATACGGCGGCTTGGGCGACAGCGATGTCCTGCTCCACCGAGCCGGCACTTGCTCCCACCGCGCCGATCAGCCGCCCTTCTCGGACGACGGGGAGCCCGCCACCAAAGATGACGACGTTGCCGTCATTACTCTGATGGATGCCGAAAAGCGGCCTGCCGGGTTGGGCCAAGCTTGCCAGGTAATCCGTTTTCTTGTCGAAGAGCCGTGCCGTAACGGCCTTCTTGATGGCCAGATCGATGCTGCCGATCAGCGCGTCGTCCTGCCGGACGAAGGCAATAAGATGTCCTCCGGCATCGACCACGGCGACATTGTAGGCGATGGCAAACTCCACCGCCTTTGCTTCCGCCGCCGACAGCATCAGTTTAGCGTCATCGAGGGTAAGGGTAGCGATAAGCCTGGTCATCTCGCATCCTCGGAAGATCCGATCGGCGCACATCATTCGAGCGAACAGTTCACACCCGCGGCGACATGCCGGAGCGTCCGCACGATGCGTCTCCGTCATCTGAATGGGATACAGACTAACATCCGGTCTTGGCGATGCACGCTAAACGCCGTCAATGCGTGCGAAATCTGCCATGTCATCGCTCTTGCTCGAATTAACAAAGCCAAGCACAGGCAATCGAAGGTCTTGCAGTTCTTCGCAATTGACCGCGTGCACTCGATCCGCGACGAACCGGCGTACAGCTCGCTATGAGCGCGGAACACGCCCGAAATTCCGCAGTTCCGTCAGCAGGTTTTCGGCTCTTTGCAAGTCAGGAGTATCGAAGCCGTCCACGAATTGGCGATAGATGGGCTCGAGAACACTTTTAGCGTCATCAAACCGCAAACGATCTTTCAAAACAGCGGCAAGATCCGTTGCGGAGCGAATCCTCCAGCCCCACGCACCGTTGTCTTCGGCCGCTTGCAGCGACTGACGCAAGGTGGCGATCGCATCGTCATCGCGCCCAGCCGACCGTTCTTTGACGGCCCGCAAGCGCAGCAATTCGGGCACCATCGAGCGTTGCGGTCCTACCTCGAACAAATAGTCGAGAATCCGCATGCCTTCATCCGTATGCCCGTTCGCGTAGAGCGCCCTTATCAAAAGCGCGTAGTATACATGACGTCCGATCTGCCTAAGACCGGTGCGGAGCTCATCAAACGCCGACATTACTCCGTCTGGGTCCTTTCGAACGCCGGAGAGTGCATCAAGCGCTTCGATATGGCAGTTTGCGACCGGAATCCATGCCGGCATGCCATGACGATAGATCGTGTCCTTCAGTAGCACGGAGTAATATTTGGCTTGCGCCCATTCCTGACATTCGCTCAGAACAAAAAGTATTCCGTGTGCATAAGAATAGATGAGCGTCCATCCATGATGAGCTTCCAATGCCTCACGCGCGATAATTCGGGCGCCGCTGAGGCCCGTTCCGGGCCTGCGGGAGCCAAGCCACATAAGCGCACTTATTGCCGTTTCTGATCTGATCCTGGGATCGAGATCAAAGCGCGAAACGGATCCCTCCGAGGCGTTCCGCAGTTGCTGACGCAACTTTTCCATCCTGGCTATCGCGGGTGGATATTGGCAGTGGATGATGTCCAGTTCCGTACGAAGAAATTCATGTTCCCATTGCGCCGGGCGATTGTGCGAGCGCGCTGCGACGCGTTTCAACTCTTTGAGAATCTTTTGGACTTCGGTCTGGTTGCCGGGCAGGAGCCGGTATCTCGCCAGAGCGCCCAAGGCCTGGCACTCAGCATTGGTATCCCCGATTTCACGTGATAACTGAATTGCGGTCTCAAAGGTCCTGATGGCCTTGTCCGCATCGGCTGATATGTAGCTGCTTACGGCCGCCAGCCCCACAATCAGCTTAAGCTTCAGGCTTCTATCATCGCAGCCGACACGGTCGAACTCGGCAAGCGCGTGCTCGCAGTTGCTGCGGGCCTCTTCGCTTGACGACAACTCATGCCATAGAGGTATGCCGGATGCGACCAGTTGCATGCCAAGCAGCGGATCGCCGCGAAGAAAGAGCGCCCACCCGATAGCCCTGCGCAAATCGTCCGCGTGGCTGGCATAGGCAGCGTGCCACTGCCGCGCCGGAAGCCGTGTCCGATCGACACTCGCACGAGTGAAGATGCCCAGCACAAGGCGAGCATGAGCCTCCGACACGACTGGCAGCTCCCCCGAGGCTTCCAGCAGATTGCCTGCAAATGCTCGAGTGCTGTCAAGAAGGCGGTATCGCATCCCGCCCGACATCTGTTCGACGCTCAGCATCGACTTGGCGCGCAGCCCGGCGACAGCATCAAAAACGGCCGTTGGATCCAGGCCGTAGTGGATTGCGACGCTGACAACCGCATCCATATCGAACGTACCCATGAAGATCGACACGGCACGCAACACGGCTGCCTCGCTCTTCGTCAGGAGTGCATAGCTCCACTCCAATGTCGCAAGCAGGGTCTGTTGGCGAAGTGGTCCATCCTCACCACGTCCGATCAGTGTCGTGAAACGATCGTCAAGCTCCCCCAGTACATCGGGAGCACTTCGGCCCGTCAGCCAGGACGAAACAAGTTCGATGGCAAGAGGCGATCCGTCGAGCCGTCTGCATATCTCGGCGACCGCAGAGGCATCTCTATCCTCAATCGTGTATTTCCCCTTCTCGGACGCTCGTTCGACAAGTAGCTGGGGCGCGGAGTAAAGAAGGACCTGTTCGGCGGTGTAGCTGCGGCCAGGCGGAGGTACTTCCAAAGGGGAAAGCCAGAGAACCTCTTCTCGTTTCGCGCGGAGAGCCTGGCGGCTCGTCGCGAGAATCCTGACGTCCCTGGTATTTGCAAGGACGACATCGCAAAGATGCGCAACGGCATTGAGTACGTGTTCGCACGTGTCGAGCAAAAGCAGTGTCTTCCTTCGAGCGAGGATCGATGAGATCGCCTCAAGGCGATCCTGACTGCTTGAACTGATACCGAACGCCGCGGCAACTGAAGGGATGACGAATTCCTCACCGGCCACCCGGGCGAGATCGATGAAGGTGACAAAACCGCCCTCTTCGTCTTCGAACAGCTGAGCGGTGGCGACCGCAACCGTTGTCTTTCCAATGCCGCCGGGGCCAACGATCGTGGTCAGTCGGTTGGCGGCAATACTGTCTCGCAATTCGGCGATTTCAACATCCCGCCCGATAACCGTGCCCAGTTCGGGAAACCGGGTATTTGCCACAACGGGCAGATCCGCAATGCTCGGGATGTTTTCGGCAACAATCTGATCGCTCAGCCAATAGCCACGGCCTACAAACGTCCTGATATAGTCCTCCGCGGGGGAATATTCCCTCAGTGCCCGCCTGAGCGAGGCGATTGTCACTTTCAGATTGGCCTCATGGACAAAGATGCCTGGCCACGCAGCGTTATATAGTTCCTCCTTCTGGACTATTTCGCCCTTTTTTCGGGCCAGGGTCACCAGCATCTCCATTGCCCGACCGCCGAGCTGCACCTCTTCGGCACCGCAAAACAAGCGGCGGTGCTCCCTGTGAAGGCGAAAGGGACCAAATGCGACCACATCATCCGGTTCCGTCGATACCATGCGCTCCTCTTTGCGCGCTGAATGATCGGGTCCGCGCAAGAATGGTATCGAGGCCATTATCGCGCGCGGGCGGACGCGACAATTTCCGGATCTCGGCCAACCAGCCCTGGAGCACGGCAGAGCCTGTCTGCCATTGGCGGCATTATCGGACCAAATTACCTCACTTGGCTTGCTTTGATATACCACGCCCATAGCCGGCCGATAAATTTTCGGCCGATTGTCGGCGTCAGTTTCATGCCGCGCGGCGCCCGATAATTTACCGCACTTTACCCCCCTTGGTGGCGAACTCCTGTAACATCAGAACTGGATACATACGGATTGCGTTGCCCTAACGAGGACAAAACCATCGAGGGAAACCGAAATGGGATATCACGGCAGCAGCGGCTATTTTAGCTTTGGACCATTTCGCTTGAACCCGACTGCAAGGGTTCTCCTGCGAGGCAACGATCTGCTGGCAATAGGCAGCCGCGCCTTCGACATGCTTGTCGCCCTCGTCCGACACCGGGGACAGGTTCTCTCACACGGGGAGCTCATGGCATTTGCATGGCCTGGCCTCAACGTCGAAGCTTCCAACATACGCGTGCAAATGACACATCTGCGGCGCGAAATCGGCTGTGGCGAAAATGGCAATCGCTACATCGTCAGCGTTGCGGGCCGCGGCTACAGCTTCGTCGCTCCGGTCACGTGGGAAGAGGCGTCCGAACCGGATCCGCCCTGCCATGCCGCCCTGAGCGACGATCGGACTTGTTTCGATGGATCCTATGCCGCAACGATGGTTTCGTTTCCGCCTCGATTGGGCCGCCCTATCGGCCGCGACGAGAATATTTCCAAGCTTTCACAGATGGTGGCGGAGCGCCGCTTCATGACCATTGTGGGCGCGGGAGGAATCGGCAAGACGACTCTAGCCGTCCTGGTGGCACGTGCGCTCCCCATGTTCGAACTGGCGTATTTCGTCGATCTCGGCTCAGTCGAAGATGAGACAGCGGTCATGGGAGCGGTGGCCTCAGCTCTGAAGATCCCCGTTTCAGCAAGTGATGCCATTGGGGCCATTGTCGGTCAGCTGTCACCAAGACGCATCCTCGTAGTCCTCGACAACTGTGAGCATGTTATTGACGCAGTGGCCGATATCGTGAGTTCGCTGCTTCGACGGACCTCCAATACGCATGTTCTCGCCACGAGCCGGGAAGCGCTCCGTATGCCCGGCGAGTCGGTATTCCTTCTGCGACCGCTTGCTGTTCCTCCAAACACAGGGCGTTTGACCGCCGCCCAGGCGTTACATTGGCCCGCGATCCAGCTATTCGTGGAACGCGCGGTCGATAGCGGTTACCTGGAGCCGCTGGGCGACGAGGAAGCAGCTAGGATAGCGGCCATTTGCAGGAGATTGGACGGCAACCCGCTGGCGATCGAGCTTGTTGCAAGCCGCATGGGACCCTATGGCCTCGATCGGGTCGCGCAACTGTTGGACAACCAACTTGCTTTACGATGGCGGGGCAGTCGATACGCCAACCCTCGACATCAAAATGCGGAAGCAATGATGGATTGGAGCTATGCCCTTCTGTCCGCGATGGATCAACGAGTCTTCAGGCAACTATCGGCCTTCTCGGGCGAGTTCTCCCTCGATGCCGCCCTCACGATGATGGAAGACGATGGCCTCGGGCAAGCAGATACCGTCAAATCCATCGGCAATCTTATCGACAAGTCCCTCCTTTCAGTTCACCCGGGCACGGGACCTGCGCACCTCAAGCTATCAGGCATCGCTAAAACCTATGCAGCGTTCAAGCTGCGCGCATCTGGGGAGCGCATGCTCACAGAACATCCCCAGTCTTTGCGCCATGTTCAAACATCTCAACAACACGATGCGAGCATGATTGTCTCGTCGAATGGCGGACAGGCGATGCAACTCCAGGCATCTTGAGCTTCCAGGGATTCCTCCCGGGAGCCGCAGACCATGCAGTTTCTCGATGCAAATGGATTGGCGCGCACTACCGAGACGGCAGCCGGCAGGCGGCCATGATGCCTCGTCGGCCAACGCAGCAAACGGGAGGAGGCGAAGGCTCTGAAGAACCACGGGAGGATGTGGTTGCCTGGCGCACATCTGAACGCGCCATAATCGCAGGATTTAACCACAATTAATATGCCTCCGAGGCTCGGTTGGTTGATTATTCCCAATATCGCCATCGGATCACTGACCGGAGAACGTCGCATGTCCCGAAACCTTGGACTTGTCGCCAGCGCCCTAATGGCCTTCGCAAGCATATCTCCTGCCGCGCTCGCAGCGGATCTCAAAGCCAAGACCGTCGTCCTCGTGCACGGCGCTTTTGCCGACGGATCGTCCTGGCAGAAGGTGATCCCGCTTCTGGAAAAGGTCGGATTGAAAGTTATCGCCGTCCAGAATCCTTTGGAATCCCTCGAGAGCGATGTGGCCTTCACCCGGCGCGCAATCCGCGATGCCGAAGGACCTGTCGTGCTCGTGGGTCATTCGTGGGGTGGCGTGGTCATCACCGAGGCGGGCAACGGCCAGAAGGTCCAATCCCTGGTCTATGTAGCTGCCTACGCACCTGATGCCGGCCAATCGCTGGTCGATATCGCCTCCAGATACCCCGCTCAGGAAAGCCGAAAGACCTATGTCAAGGATGAGGACGGGTATCTCAAGATAAGCGATGAAGGAATCTCCAGGTACTTCGCGGCAGGCCTGTCGCCAGACGAGCAGAGGCTCGTAGCGGTCGTGCAGGGACGTTTCCATGTGCGCGCCACCACCACGCCCGTCAGCCATGCCGCCTGGCGTGACAAACCCTCGTTCATGGTTGTAGCGACGAAGGATCAGATCATCGCGCCCGATATGCAAAGAGACCAGGTGAAATCCGCAAAAGCCGAGATGGTTGAAGTGCCGTCGGGCCACGTCGCCATGCTCTCCCATCCCGAAGAGGTCGCAGATCTCATCGTGGAGGCGGCCCGGTAGGCCGACAAAGGCAAGGCAGGACCATGCGATGCCCACAATTGCAACCTTCACTTTCCGAGACCAGGCGGATGCTGAGGGAACGTGAGCCAGAGGCCGCCGGCATGGGCATTGGAATGAGTTTCACCGTCGTAACCGCTCGCTCGCACCGTTTTTAACCGCATCAAGTCAGGAGGTTCCCATGAACAAGGGTAAAGTGCTTGTCATTGGTTCGAATGCTACCCGGATCGAAATTCAAGGCGGTGGAACTGGTCCCACCGGTCAATACCTCAACGAAACCGTCGTACCTGCCATGGCGCTTTTCGAAGCCGGTTACGACGTTGTGCTGGCGACGCCCGACGGCACCAGGCCGCATATCGATCCCGTATCGGATGTTGCCCAGCATTTTGATGGTGATGAGGCCGCCCTGCAGCGCGGGCGCGCCTTTTTCAGTGACAATCCGGGAATGAAGCACGTCCGGACCTTGAGATCGGTGATCGACGAGGGGCTCGAGGGCTATGCGGGTGTCTTCGTGCCTGGCGGACAGGCGCCGGTCGTCGATCTCATGCAGAACGCCGACCTCGGCGAAATCCTGCGCCATTTCCACAAGAGCGGGAAGCCCACTGCCTTCCTGTGTCACGGGCCGATCGCCTCGCTTGCCGCGCTGCCGCAGGCAAAAGAATACCGGGCGGCCTTGATTTCCGGCGACTTGGGCAAGGCGTCCGAACTGGCGAAAGCCTGGCAATATGCCGGCTACAAGATGACGGTATTTTCCGCCAGCGAGGAGAAACCGATCGAAGAACAGATCCTTCACGGCAAACTCTATTTCAACATGCCCGACGCTTTGCGCATCGCTGGCGGCGACGTCACCACAACCCCGGTCGACTTCTCCCCGCATGTCGTGGAGGACCGCGAACTGATCACAGGCCAAAACCCGCGATCGGATCATCCCCTCGCGGAGAAACTCATCGAGGCGCTCGACCGGGCAACCGTTTCGGCATGAGTTGACGCGATGGCGGCATGGAAGTTGCCGGTGTGCCCTTTCATGCCGTTGTCCCCTGCCCGCAATGTCTTGTGCGTCCAGGCGGACCGGCCTGGCGCATCCCATCGGGGAGCCTTTGGTATGATGCAATCGCCGACCAGGATCACAGCCATCCTGACTGCCCACCTCGGCAAAGCCGCCGAGCTGCGAACATTGCTTGTTGGCATGGCACCGCTTTGCAGGGCCGAACCCGGCAATCTGCGCTGGGATGTCTGGCGCGACCGGGCACATGGCGATCGCTATGTTCTCGATGAGCTCTACCTGGACGCTGCCGCCGTCGAGGCGCATCGCATGACGTCCCATTATCAGGCCTATCTGAGCAAGATTCCCGAACTGGCCGAGCGAACGGCGTGGGTGCTCGAGCCTGTGGAAGTTAGGTGACGGCCAGCCACCTCACCCTATTTCCCCATCGATACCGCCCGCTTTTCCATCTGCATGGCGTGTCGCCAGTCCGGCGGCCGCCCAGGAGGCAGGCAGGTCATCGGTATCGTGAGGGGGCCACTTCAGATTCCGGTATAGGAACAGGGGATCATGACATCAAGCAGCCGGTTGCGGGGGCCTGATTGCACGGACAACCTGTAAAGTCACAAGCCGCAACTGCTATACAGCCGCTATTACTTACTTGCATCACGAGCGGTCATGCTGCAAACGCGGCGATGCCACGCCAGCCAGGTCGCCAGTTCATCGGAGGCGACACGACCAGATCGTCGCCACGGTCGGCCTCCATCCAGCAAATTCAGAACCGCCAGATCAACGGCACGATGAACACCGACACGACGAAGAACCAGAGCAACAACGGCAATCCGAGCTTCCAGTAGTCGTTGAAGGCATAGCCGCCGGGACCCATGACCATCAGGTTCGTCGGTGTCGCTATCGGGGTCAGGAAGGCGGCTGCCGCGGCAACCGCAGTGCTCATCAGGACCGGGCGTGGCGAAATCCCCATGGCGGTCGCCGCCGCCACCCCGATCGGGATGACGATCAAGGCCGTCGCCGTATTGCTGATCAACTGCCCCATGATCGATGTGAGCACGAAAAGCCCGGCAAGCAGCGCGACGGGACCCGCCTCTCCGACGGCGGCGACGAGATGATCTGCCATCAGCTTGGCCGCGCCTGTTTCCACCATTGCCGTCGAGAGCGGCATCATCGCGCCGACGAGGATAACGGTCGTCCAGCCGACGGCGCGGTAGGCTTGCTCGACGGTCATGATCCCCGAGAGAATGATGGCGCCGGCGGCAAGCAGACCCGCCACCGCCGGCGGCACGAGGCCGGTGGCGAGCAGAAGGACCATCGCGACCAGGATGACAACCGCCTGACGGGCGCCGGGACCCATGGGAACCGCTTGGCGGCGGACCAGTTCGGGCGAGTTCACCACCAGCACATCCGGGTCGTTCAGATGGACGTCGAGCGCTCTCCAGGTTCCCTGCAGCAGCATCGTGTCGCCAGCCTGCAGGACGACGCCACCGGCATCTTTGGCAACGCTGCCCGGCGGAATGCCGGCGCCCCCGCGCTGCGCCGCAAGAATGATCAGATCGCCGCTTTCGGTGACCATGCCTGGGAAAACCGTTTCGCCGATGAGGCCAGACCGCGGCGGGATGACGACCTCTGCAAGACCCGAGCTGCGGTTGAAGAGTGTCTCTTCGCCCTGCCCACTCGGCTTGTCGTCGCGAAAGGCGAGATGCATGGCTGCTGCAAATGCGGCAGCGACCTCGGGTTCTCCGCGCACGATAAAATGGTCACCCTCCGCGAGGATGGGCCTGCGCAGCGGGCCGGCAGTCTCGCCCTCCTGGAGGGCGACTAGCTGCAAGCCCGGGTGGGCAGAAAGATCGACATCGGTCGATGCCTTGCCAACGTAGGGTGAGCTTGCCCGCACCCGCATCTGGTAGATGCCACTTGCAAGCCCGTATTGCTCGACGAGCGTCTTCGCATGATGACTGAAATCGGCCGGCATGGTCGCGCCGTTGCGTTCGGGAAGCAGTTGCTTTCCAAACAGAATGATGATGGCCATGGTGCCGGCGAGAAGCGGAATACCGGCAAGCGCGAACTCGAAAAAGCCGAAACCGCCCACACCCGCGTCGATGCCGGCCTCCGAAACGAGGACGTTCACGGGTGTTCCCGTCAATGCCAGCATCGATCCGGCGTGCGCGGAAAAGACCAGCGGCATGAGCAGCTGCGAAGAGTTCCGCCGGAGGCGCACGGCGATGACGACGACGACGGGCAGGAGTGCTGCGACCGCGCCGTTGACGCTGATCAGCGCAGTGAGAAGCGATACCAGGCCCATGGTCAGAAGGAGCAGGCGTGCACGGCTTTCCTCGCCGGCGCCGCGGATCAAAAGCTGACCCGCCCATGCAGTAACGCCGGTGACTTCCAGCCCGGAACTGACGACGAACAGGGACGCGATGAAGATGACCGCCGGATCGCCAAACCCGCCAAGCGCTTGCCCGAGCGTCAGGACGCCGGTGGCCCATAAGGCCAGGGCAGTCAGCATGGCGACGAAGACGACCGGCAGTTTGTTCCAGACGAACAGAACCACGGCAACGGCGATGATGGTCGCTGTGTATGCTATCGGACTCAATCGCCCGGCTCCCTTTCGCGCTTTCGGGCCATGCGGACCGCGGGTGTTCCCCGCGGGCACGCAATTGCCAACACTGCCTCGTGACTTCCGGTGAATTCGGCCATGGCTTGCGCGGACGACAATGACGTGATGCGTGCCGGCCGCCCATCTCCCGCCGCAAAGGTCAGGCCTGCCGCCATCCCGTGCAATGCCCGCCCGTCAATCATCAAGCGTTGCCATCAGCACGCCGAGACGGCAGCCCTTCTCGTATTCCTTGAGGTTTACATATTCCTTGATGGTGTGGATCTCGGCCTGCCCGGCGCCGATGGTGATGGTTGGAACGCCATGCTTGTCGAGCCAATTGGCGTCTAGTCCGCCGTTCGAGAAGACATAGACCGGCTCGATGCCGAGCATCTGCAGGGCCCTTGTCGCGCGCTTGACGATCGGCGTGTCCTTGCCGAGTTCAAACGGTGGATAGGATGGCTTGTGACTGAACTTGACCTCGGCCTTGTGGCCCTGATCGTCCGTCACTTCGCTCTGGGCCCTGGCAAAGGCCTCCTTGTAGCCCGTCGCAATCTTCGTCGCGAAGCTTGCCTCGGGGCTACGCGCCTCACCCTTGATGAAGGCGTAGTCGGTCACGACGTTGGTCGCGTCGCCCGCCGGCTTGTTGTCCTTGCCGCCGAAAATGCCGACATTGCTGGTACCGCGGCCATCGGACTTGACCACCTTGCCGAACCAGCCGTTGTTCCTTGCCTCCGCCAATGCGACGGCACCCACCAGCGTTGCCGAGATGCCCTTTTCGGGCGCAACCCCGGCATGCGAGGCGCGGCCAACGATCTCGACTTCCCAATTTTCCTGGCCGACGGCGCCGACGATCAGGTCGGAAGCCATCTGGCCATCGACATTGACACACATCGCGGCGCCATGGAGGTCGGCGGGATTGAGTTCCCGCGCCCCGTGAAGACCGCTTTCCTCGCGAACCGTAAACAACAGCGTGATCGGCGGGTGTGGGAGGTTGTTCTTGATCAGGGTCTCGGCGACCACCACAAGGACGGCAACGCCGGTGCGGGCATCACCGCCAAGTGCCGTCGTGCCGTCGGAGACAATTCGGTCGCCCTCGCGCCGGGGCTTGGCGCCTGCGCAAAGTGGCACCGTGTCGAGATGCGTCGAGAAGAGAAGCCGAGGCCCCGGCCGCGTTCCGGCGATATCGACGATCAAGTTGCCTGTCTCGGTCGGCAGGGGAATCCGCTTGTTGGCGTCATCGAAGCGAATGGCCTTCTCGGGAACGCCGATCGCCTTCAAGGCATCAACGACGGCAAGCCCGATGTTCTTTTCCTGACCGGTGATGCCCTCCACCGACAGGAAACGCATGAGATGATTTTCCGCGGCGGCGACGTCGAGTGGAATGGAGGTGTTGCTCATTATCTCATCCGATCATTCGAGTGTTCATTCATTCAAGGATGCGGGCACCCAGCCTCACAGCCCCCATGGAAGCCCAAGGGCCTTCCAGACCGCAAAAAGGCCTGTCCAGAGCACGAATATCAGCACGACGTAGGGAAGCATCAGCGAGACGATCGTGCCGACACCGGCCGACTTGTCGTACTTCTGGGCAAAGCCAACGACGAGCGCGAAATAAGCGTTGAGGGGGGTGATTGCGTTCATCGGTGAATCACCGACACGATAGGCAGCCAGGACCGCTTCCGGCTCGACGCCGAGCTTCATCAGAAGCGGAACGAAGACGGGAGCGAAAATTGCCCATTTGGCAATGGCGCCGGTCAGCAGGAGGTCGATGATGGCGACGACGACGATAAAGCCGATCAGCAGTGGCAGGGCGCCGATGTTGGCGGCCTGCAACGCCCCAGAGAGGCTGAGCGCCATGACGGTGCCAATATTGGTGTAAGTGAAATAGGCGACAAACTGGCTGAGCACGAAGAACAGGAAAATGGTCCCGCCCATGTTCTTGATTGATTTCTCGATCGCCGCGATGACTTCGGCAAGTGTCTTGAGGGTGCCGGCGCCAATCCCGTAGGCCCAACCCGTCACCAGGAAGATCAGCATGATGAGCGCGATCAACCCGTTCATGAAAGGTGAATTGCCGATGAGTTCGCCCGAATCGGGATTGCGCAATGGAGCCCCACCTGGAATGGTCAGAAGCAAGAAGACGACGAGAAGGCCGATCAGTCCGTACAGGGCGAAACGCAAGCCACGCGATTCCTGCTCGGAGAGCGTTGCTCCCTGGGGCTGAACATCGCCTTCGGCCAAGGCCGGACTGTACTCGCCGAGCCGCGGCGCGATCATGCGGTCGGTAATGAATGCAATCACCACCGTCAGGAACAGCACCGAGGCAATCGAAAACCACACATTCGACGCCAGGCCGATCGATCGCGCGGGATCGACGAGATGCGCTGCATCGTTGGTGAATTCGACAAGCACCGCATCGAGCGGTTTGATCAGCATGTTGACGGTAAACGCGCCGGCGACGGCGGCAAATCCGAGCGCCAGTCCCGCTAACGGGTGGCGCCCGACTGCCAGATAGGCAACGCCGGCGAGCGGGATCAGCACGAGATATCCGGCATCGGCGGCGATACTGGCAAGGATCCCGACGAAGGCGAGGATATAGGTCAGGGCCCAGCTCGGTGAAACAATCACCAGCTTGCGGATCAGCGCCGTGACCAGGCCCGACTCTTCTGCAACGCCGGCGCCGATCATGGCAGCGATCATCAGGCCGACTGCCGTAAAGCTCATGAAGTTGGGGATGAGCGATGAATATAGAAAGCGGATGCCCTCCACATTCAGCAGGCTGCGGATGGCGGTCGATGCCTGCTCGATCTCATGCGTGTCGGGATTGATGCGCTCATAGTTTACGGCCGCTCCGAATGCGCCAAGTACCGCCGACAGCACAATGACGATGCCGATGAGGATCAGGAAGATGATCACCGGATGGGGAACCATGTTTCCCACCTTCTCAACGCCGTCGAGAAATCTCTGCATTGCTGTCTTTGGTGCGGCATTGGCAGTGGCCATGTCTTGCCTCCAGTTGAACCGAGTTCATCGCACCCAAAGGGTCGTCAATCGGCGCGCTTGATTGAACTCCCGCGCACAGCGGCTAAGCTGGAAATGCCGCGATCAGAACAGTCGTACCGTTCGCATCCTGCCGAGCCTTCGTTCCCATACCGCCTGTATCCGCCTGCCCCCTCGAAATCAGCGTGGGCAGGCTGCAATGTAACGTCGACCGTTGCGATCTTGAAACTCGCACTGTCCCGGACGACCGGCAACGTTGCCAATCACTGCCCCGGTTGCGCCACCGATCGCTGCGCCAACCGCTGCCCCGCGTACGTCGTTCCGCACGGCTCCGCCGACCACCGCCCCTGTTGCGGCACCGATACCGGCGCCTTGCTGTGTGGGAGTGCAACTTGCAAGCGCAATGCCTGCAATCGAACACATCAGCAATTTCTTCATCACTCGCCCTCTGTGAGGTTCGCTTGGCAGAACATTCGCGACTTCAACTTGTACGCCTCGTCCCGACTATAGTGTCGTAGAAGACGGTCTGTGATCGGCATAGAATCCCAAAACCAAGCCCTGAGTTCAAAACTCACGACCGGTGACGTGACTAACCTCGCGTGGCACCTGCATGAATCGGCCTTGGGGAATACTCGCAGGGAAAGGTCAAACCTTGCCGTAGGTGAGCATTGGCGAAAGGGGCGGTGACGACCGGCTGGTCGGCGGCGGCTCGGTTTTGTCTTGCACTTCGTTGCAACCATGCCCGCATGAACGGATTAGAACTGGCTCAACCGCGCGGCGCGTGGCAAAGTCGAGCCTGCAACCGCAAACGTGGCGAGGGCCGCGGCGCCGGAGGGGTGACACATGTCGGTGATGCAGCTCCCAGGACTACTATCCTTCACTATCGCGATTCTTGTCTTCTTTGCGGGCGCCAATCTCAACCGTCTGGTTCCCATCCTTGTCCACTGGAGCATTCCTGAAGCCGTCACGGGAGGACTTCTGGCGGCCCTTGCGACCCTGATTGCCTATGAGTTTTTTGGAGTCGAGATCAGCTTTACCCTGGCCGCACGCGATATGCTGCTTCTCTATTTTTTCACCGGCGTCGGACTGAATGCGCGACTCTCCGATCTGGCAGCAGGAGGAAGACCCTTCCTCATTCTTCTCGGCATCACGCTGGTCTTTCTCGTCATCCAGAACCTTGTGGCCATTGCAACGAGCGACATCCTCGGACTTCCGCCCGGCACCTCGGTGTTGCTGGGATCAACGTCCCTGATCGGCGGGCATGGTACGACGATCGCCTGGGCGCCGATCATAACAAGCCGTTTCGGCCTTACGAATGCACTGGAGATCGGGATCGCCAGCGCAACTCTCGGCCTTGTCATTGCCAGCCTTATCGGAGGGCCGATCGCACGATACCTGATCAAACGCCATGGCTTGAGCGGTGCAGAAGAGGAGCTTACGATCGGCGTATCGCGCGCAGCGACAAGCGGCCATCACGATGACGTCAGCTACGTCAGCCTCTTGCGGACCTTACTCGTCACCAACCTTGCGATCCTCATCGGATACGCCTTGCATGAGATCATTGTCGACGCTGGTATCAATCTTCCGCTATTCGTTGTCTGCCTGCTCGTCGCGATCGTGATGACGAACACCGTCCCGTTCGTCGCGCCGAAGCTGCCATGGCCAACACGTAGCCGCGCCCTCTCGCTGATCTCCGATCTCTCGTTGAACGTGTTTCTGGCCATGTCGTTGATGAGCATGCAATTGTGGGGCCTGAGTGGACTTGGGCCGGCGCTGGCCGTGGTGCTTGCCATCCAGACGATCATCGCCGTTGCCTACATCCTGTTCGTGGTATTTCCAGCAATGGGGCGCAACTACGAAGCGGCCGTAATTTCTGCGGGCTTCTGCGGCATCTCGCTTGGCGCCACACCGACTGCAATCGCCAACATGACTGCTGTCACCAAGACTCATGGTGCAGCGACGGTCGCGTTCATTATCCTCCCGCTTGTCTCAGCGTTCTTCATCGACCTGGCAAACGCGGCGGCGCTTGGCTTTCTTGTTCGTTGAGTTTGGCCCGCGTTCCGTGCTTGCGCGGGAGGTCAACCCTGCAATCTTCGCAAAAGGACACCAAGCCTCTCCTCGGATGGGCACTCCTCGAGGTCGGAGTGAACAGGAATGCCGCCGCCGCCTCGATTCCTGACTTCGCTCGGGCTGTAACCAAATGCTCGCTTGAACGCGCGGCTGAACTCCGCACCATCGGTGAAACCACGCTCTTCGGCGATTTGAAAAATGAGGCGCCGGTCGTTGGGGTCGGTTAGCGCGGCATGGGCACTCAGCAGTCGACGGTGCTGAACGTAGTGCATCACGCCGCCAAAAGGCTCGAACAGGTTGTAAAGCCGCGTTCGCGAAATCCCGAGCTCCCGCCGCAACAACTCGCACCCGAGTTTGGGATCGAGCAACCTGTTCTGGACAAGTTGGCGTGCTCGCTCGAGAAGAACAGTGGCGATCGGCCCTTCGGCGGCTTCGATATGGTCTGCGCACGGCGAAACACATGCAAGGATCATCCCGCGCGTGGCCGCGACGAGTCCGGGCAGTTCGGCCTGGGTAAGCATCGGCAAACGTTTGGCGACGTCAACGAGATAGTCCGAAAACAGCTGCCCCATGCCAGTCGCCAGTGTCGAAAATTCCGCCGAGCCAAGTCTGGCCGACGTCTCGAGGGACAGGTCGCGCGGCACGAACAGAATGAGCATCTCGCTCTTGTCGACGACGCCGTCGAAACAGCGCCCAAGCGAATGGATCTGGACCTCCCCCGGACCCGCGGTAAACGCGCTCCTTGCCGCATCCGTGTGAATTTGTCCCGACAGCAGAACCGTTATGGTCCAGTGATCGAGGGGATCGCGCCGACGATGTCCAGGCAGGCTTGAAAACGCCAGACGATCCGTGCTGATCCGAGCAAGGACAAGACTGCCGAGATCCCACAGCCTTTGTCGGCCGTTGAAATTGGCTGTTCTGGGGTCGATGTCCGAGAGTTCGAGCATCGGCGCGAAACTATCGTGCCATGCCATGAACTGATCTGCCCGAGGCAGCCCTTCGGTCGAAAATTCAAACGAAGGCAAGCGGGCCGCTTTGCCATTTTCCGACATTGCCTCGACTGCGTCGAAATTCCGGCTCGCGAGGCGCCCATGGTCCGGCCCGCCTTCGGGCAGCCCCGCACGGTTCGGGACACCTTCCATCGCCATCGCATTACCTCCTGTCGACTGCAGACAAGGCGAGGCAGGCCATGTGCGGCTGGCTTGGCAGACATACTGCCCATTGTGCTCTGGATACTGACGATGCATCACGTGCCGGCAGCTGGCCGCCACGGATAGGTAGGGAATTGAAGCGCTCGAATTGGCGGCGCCCCCCTCGGACGCGGTAGGTCATGCCGGTATCGCTTTTCAAAGTCGCGGGCGCGACATAAACAAATGTGCAGTTCATTCGTGCTCTCCTCTTCAGCCCGAGAAGCAGGCCCGGATGACGTCTGAATGATGCAAGTGAAGGCTCGTTCTGCATGTTCTTGCCGATGGCTCAACAAGGAATGCCGAAGCTGCAGCCTTCATCCCGTAGCTGCCGGTGGCAGCGAGTGGTCTCCCCTCTTGCAGTTTAGTCCTTTCCGCCCCCCTACTCAACCGTCAGATGCAAAGCTGCACGGAGGCTTAAAGTTGCAACGCGGAACCGAGCCGATTCTCCTCCGTCGTCCTCACCCTGATTGATGATCCTTGTCGGTCCACGAACTGCCCGACAGCAGCGTGGCAATCCAGGTTCCAGACGGCGTTCCTGCGCAATACACAATGAACGCTATCAGGATAGGCACACCGATAAATGCACCCGAAATTCCCCACATGAAGCTCCAGAAAAATACCGCGAAGATCACGGCGAAGGGAGATATCGCCAGCGAAGCTCCGGTCAGCCGCGGCTCCAGGTAGCTGCCGATGATGAACTGGATAAGGTTGAGGCAGGCGAAAATGGCACCCGCCGTGTACCAGGACTCAAATTGGGCAATGGCAAACAGGGTCGGCAGAGCGGTCGCGACAAACGGCCCGAGGAATGGGATGTAATTGAGCGCGAACGCAATCGCACCCCAAGCTGCGGCAAGCTCAAGCCCTGCACCCAGCGCAAAGAGCCAGACCACCAATCCCGTGAGGATGCTGGCGAAGGTGCGAACGACCATGAAACGGCGAAGTTTTTCGCCGATGACTCGGTTGGCCGTCAGGATGCGCATTCCGTAGGGCTGGGCTCCGGGGGCCACGAGACGCGTGTTGAAGTCTTCGACCTCCAGCAGTCCGAGCATGACAAAGACGAAGACCAAGACCGCGAAGCCGGCGAAGCTGTTTAATCGCCCCGCCATCCCCTGGACAAAGCGAACCAGCCAGGCGACGTCGAAGCGGTCGGCCAGCGGGCCGGCGACCGCCAGGCCGTGACTTTCAAGCCAATTTGTCCAGTCAACATAGCTGGCCTGGAAACGGTCGGCGTTCACGAACAGCCATTGCGCCAGCTTGCCGAAGCCCCACGCCACAGACGATCCAATCGCCGCGATCGCAACCATCGTGACACTGAGCGTGATCAGCAGTGCGAGAAGCTTCGGAAGAAAGCGCTGCAGCCTTGCCTGGCAAGGCCAGACCAGCGCGATGACGAACAGCGAGAATATGAGAGGTGCGAAGATCGATTGCGCGACGTAGAGCAGAGCAAGAACAAGGATACCGGTTGCCGCCGAACCCATCATGCGACTCCCACTTGTTTCCTGCATGCTCGCCCCTGCAATGTTACTTCGCCGTCCGGACCCGCCAGAGTTGCCCAAGATATCGGGTGTGCAAGTTAGGCGGCTGCAGTCGCCTTTTGCAATGCGTCACGCAAAACCTGCTCCTTCGTTTCGTCGAGGGACGTCTTGAGGACGACGCCCCCATGACTCGATATCTCCTTCAATACCTTGTCCGCGGTCATCTCCTGGATCAGCACGAACAAGGCCGCTTTGCCGGGATCAAGGTTGGCGGCCAGGTCCTTCATGAAGGCATCGTTGATACCGACGTCCGATAGTGCGCCGCCGATCGCTCCCGACGCTGCGCCAACCGCCACGCCCAGCAGCGGGTTGAGAAACAGAACGCCGATCAGCAAACCCCAGAAGCTACCCGACGCCGCACCTGCTGCCGTTGTATTGACCAGTTGGTTCAGTTTGATCTTGCCGCCGTCATTCTTCGTCGCGATGACAGCGTCTCCCACCTTGACGAGGTACTCCTTCTGCAATTCGAACAAGCGCTGGCGCACTTCCTCGGCTTTGGCTTCTGTCGGATAAACAATTGCAATCAAAGTAGACATCGTCAGTCCTCCCATTCTGGATCTCTTTGCATCAGGTCATGCCTCCGAAGGTCACTCGACCGAACGTTCACCCCGAAGCCTGGGCAGGTTCCGGCACGGACGTCTCGGCCTTGTCGGTCGCGGCCTCGGCTGGAATGCGAAACCACAGGACATAAAGCACCGGCAGGAAGATCAGGGTCAGCGCCGCGGCAACCACCAGTCCGCCGATCACGGTAAAGGCGAGCGGCGACCAGAAGGGGTCGCGGATGATCGGCAGCATGCCGAGCACAGTCGAGCCGGCCGTCAGAAACACTGGCCGAAGACGCTGCGCGGTGGTGTCAATAACGCTACCCCAGGTGCGGCCCTTTTCCTCGATGGCAAGGTCGATCTGATCGATCAGCACCACGGAGTTGCGGGTGATCATGCCGATGAGCGCAATCATTCCCAAGACCGCGATAAAACCGACCGGCGTGTTGGTGATCAGCATGATCAGGACGACGCCGATCAATCCAAGGGGCACGACGCTGATGACCAGCAACAGCCGCTGCACGCTCTGAAGCTGGAACATCAGCACAATCAGGATAATGACCGCCATGACAGGAAGCATCTCGACGACCGAGGCAAGCCCCTCTTCCGCGCCTTCGACCGCGCCGCCGACGACGATCGGGTACCGCGGGTTTGCCTGGCGCAGCTCTTCGATCTTGTCCGTTGCCGCCGCGACGACGTCAGCTGCCAGTACATCCTCGGCGGTATCGGCCTGGACGGTGATGGACGTCGAGCCGTCACGACGCCAGACAACGGGCTGCGTCGTCTGGTAGTCGATCGTGGCGATACTGGAGAGGGGCACCGTGTGGTTGGGGCCGACAGGGATCTGCAGCGTCCGGATCGTGCTGATATCGACGCGTTCATCGGCAGCGGCCCTGGCGACGACATTGATGAGGTAGATGGAGTCCCTCACCTGTGTGATTGGAATACCGGAAGCCGTCGCAAACAGTGTCTGGGCGATGACGGAGGAATTGAGTCCGACGAGTCGGGCCCTGTCCTGATCGACATTGATGACGATCTTGCGGACCGGCTCGTTCCAATCAAGGTTCGGCTGGACCACACCGGGGACCTTGCTGATGGCGTCGGCCACCTGCCAGGCGACGTTGCGCACGCCCGCAATATCAGGCCCGCTGACACGATACTGGACTGGCCAGCCGACCGGCGGCCCCATTTCGAGGGGTGAGACGCGCACGATCATGTCGGGAAGCTTCTCGACCAGTGCCTTCTGCAGACGCGCCTGCAAGGCTTCCCTTGCGCCGACGCTCGCGGCGATAACCACCGCCTGGGCGCGCGAGGGGGCGGGGGCCTGGAGATCCATCGACAGATAAAAGCGGACCGGATCGGAGCCGATGTAGAAGCTCCAGTCGGCCACATCCTGGTCGGCGGCAAGGACCTCTTCGACTTTCGACACCTCGACAGCGGTCGCCTCCTGCGAGGCGCTTTGGGGCAGGGTCAACTGCACGATCAGTTCCGGCCTATCGGACGGGGGAAAAAACTGACGCTTCATGGCCTGTGATCCGATCAGCGCGGCCGCAAACAACCCCGCTGTCGCGAGAACGACGACGAGGCGCATCCGCATGCAGGCATGGAGAAAGTTCTTGAAGCCACGCAGCAGCGCGCCGTCCGGCTTTGGTCCGGATGCCGACTTCGATTTCAGCACGGCAAGGCCGATGATCGGAGTCAGGAGCACGGCGACAAGCCAGGACACGATCAGTGCGAAACCGATCACCAGGAAGAGAGATCGCGCATACTCGCCCGAAGAGCTGTTGGCGAAGCCGACCGGAATAAAGCCGGCGATTGTCACAAGCGTGCCCGCAAGCATCGGAAATGCGGTCGATGTATAGGCGTGAGACGCCGCTTGGATACGCTCGTAGCCCTGCTCCAGCTTCGCCATCATCGTCTCGACGGTCACCATCGTATCGTCGATCATGAGTGTCAGGGCGATGATCAATGCACCGAGGGAAACCCGTTGCAATGCGATTCCGGTGATGTCCATGAACAGGAAGGTCAAGGCGAGAACAAGCGGAATGGAAACGGCAACCGCAATGCCTGCTCGTACACCAAGCGCAAGGAAACTTACGCCCAAAACGATGATCACCGCCTGGGCGAGCGACGTCGTGAAGCCGCGAATCGCCGTTTTGACGACGGCCGGCTGGCTGGCGACATGCGTTAGGTTGATGCCGATCGGCAGATCATCCTCGAGCCCTTGCATCGTCGCTTCAATGTTCTGGCCGAGTTGCAGGATGTCGCCGCCCGACGCCATCGAAATGGCGATGCCGATCGCTGGCTTGCCCTTGATTCGGAATCGCGGCTGCGGCGGATCGACCGTCCCGCGCACGACGCTCGCGATGTCCTCGAGGCGCACGAAACCGGAAGCGGTCGGAATGTTCAACTGTCGCAGCGTGGTCTCGTCGGCGAGGCTACCGGACACCTGCAGGATGGTCCGGTCCTGGGCCGAGGTTATCAGGCCCGCCGGCAGCACGGCATTTTGCGCCTGTATGGTATTGATGACCGTCGCAGCGCTAAGGCCGAGACTTGCCAGACGTTCGGTCGAGAATTCGATATAGATCGTTTCGTCCTGCGTGCCGATCAGCTGGACCTTGCCGATGTTGTCGATTTTCAGCAGGCGGGTGCGGGCTTCGTAGGCCCAGTCGCGGACTTCGCGATCACGAAATCCCTCCGAGGTGAAACCATAGATGATGCCGAACGTATCGCCGAAATCGTCATTGAAGAACGGCCCGCGCACACCTGCCGGCAAAGTCGAAACCATATCGCCGACCTTCTTGCGGGCCTGATACCAGGACTCACCCACCTGATCAGGGGGGGTGGAATCGTCAAGCGTGACATAGACGACGGACTGTCCGGCCGTCGTCAGGCTGCGCAGGTTGTCGAGATGGGGAACCTCCTCAAGCGTTCGCTCGAGGCGGTCGGTGATTTGATCCGTGGTCTGTTCGATTGTTCCGCCCGGCCACCCGGCCGAGACGATCATTGTCTTGAAGGTGAACTCCGGATCTTCATCACGACCTAGATTGACATAGGCAAGTACGCCAGCGGCCGCACTCAAGAACACAAGGAAGATGATAAGGCTCTGGCGCTGGATCGCCCAGCCCGACAGGTTGAAGCCCTCGTTCATTCTGTGGTTCCTTCAAGCAACCGCACAGGCATGCCGGGGCGAAGCTGCTGAACACCGGCGACGACAACTTTGTCTCCCGTCGACAGACCCTTGGAGACGAGGAAATCCTCAGTGTCGAAGCGATGCACCTCGACGGGCACGAGCTTCGTTGTCTTGCTGGCCGCATCGACAATCCAGACGGCATTCTCGTTGCCTTGATTGAACAGGGCCGTGATGGGCAGCCGCGCCGCGGGCTCGCCGGCAAGGCGGATCGTACCGCGCACGGCGCTACCGAAACGAAATTCGTCAGGCGCGGTATCCAGTCCGACACGCACGGTGAAATTGCGGGTGATGGGGTCTGCTGTCGGTGAAATCTCCCTGACCGTACCGGTCGCCTTTATGTTTGAGTTGCTCAGGAGCTGCACGTCGACGCGTGCATCGCCACCCGTGGTCTGGATGGTAGCCTCGGGAACCTGGAACACGGCGTCGCGCGTTCCAAGTTGGGCGATCCGCACAACCATCTGACCGCCGCCCACGACCTGTCCAACCTCGCCGCCGATCGCGGTAACGACGCCGGCGGCATTTGCCTTGAGAACGCGATTGTCGAGGTTCGTCTGGGCAATTCTCAAGCCGGCCTGAGCGGCATCGACACCAGCCTGCGCCATGCTTGCCGCGGCAGTCGCGGCCTCCATGGCCTGACGCGTGGATGTGCGTGGATAGAGCTGCTGCTGGCGTGCGCGCTCGGTCTCGGCATTCTGGAACTGAGCCTGGGCTGCAAAGAGATTTGCCTCGGCCTTGCGCATCGCATCCTGAGCGTCCTCTGCGTCAAGGCGAGCAAGGACGGTTCCCACTTCGACGAGGTCTCCAATTTCGACGTCGCGCTCCCGGATCTCCCCGCCCTGTCTGAAGCTGAAGCTGGTCTCGGTGCGCGGCCGGATCTCGCCGACGAGCGACCCGAAAGTGTCCTCGGGATTAAACGACACGGCAACGGTTCGAACCGGCCGCGGCGGTCTTTCGGCAGACTCGTCCTCATCGCGGCAAGCTGCCAACAGCGAGGTCGCCAATATCGCGACCGATACGCCGAGCAATTTGCCGAACCTGGATTGAGCGACATGCACGTTCATCGGCGGATCCCCCAGTCCTTCCCGAACGCTCCTCGGCGATGGACGCTCAAGGTGCGCAGGCAGCTAGAAAGCGTCATTCTCAATGTGATCGATGCGCCGTCGATCGGAGGCCGCACGCCGCGTTCGATATGTGAGCAAACGTCCTGCTGCTAGAGTCTGCAATTCTGTTGAAACGTCATTTGCGAGGAGGACGCGGAACACCCACGTCATCCATCAAGCGATGCTCCTTCCTAACGTCGATCAGCCCTGCGCAGTCGTAAAACCGCACGGCGGGATGCCCATTATGGACTATAGAGCGGTTCAAGAAGCGAAGTGATCAGCACAGAATCCCGTGACCATGCCTGCAGTCCAGATTTTGTCGGTCTTCCTGTCCCGGATCGCGACCGAATGACTGCCACGCCGTCCTTTGTCGTCTAGGCGACACACGCCTCCGATTTGCGCTGCCGGGTCGGAAATTCATCTACCGCCGGAGCGATTCATAGCTTAAGAGTTTTGTACGCTTCGCCTCATGCGTGCAGCCGGAGCGAGTGATCCGAACCGATTGTCCTTGTGGTTCGCCAAGGTTGGACAGCTTGCCAGGGATAGGCTGGACTATGTCGTCAATGCGATTGTCCGTCATCGTGATCATGTTGTTTGTGCTCGCCGGCTGCGGGGGGCCACGCGCGGTTCTCGGCCTTCCGGTGACGCCGTCGCCTGCAACGCAAACCCTGGCAACGGTGCCGGTCTACGTCGTAACGACACGCGCCCGATCCAACAATCTTTCCCTGCCCTACTCTGCGGAGCGATCGAAAACGCTGAATTTTGCGAAGCTCGAAATCGCCATTCCACGGAACCACGTTCCTGGCCGCGTCGAGGCGAGCGGCCGGATTCCAGATCCCAGCCGCCATTTTTCGGCAGCGACCTACCAACCAATCGACGGTCGGCAGGAGTTCATCAAACAGCTGAACACGGCGCTCGCGCAGCGACCGCAAGAAGACCGCGAGATCTTCATCTTTGTCCACGGTTACAACAACAACTTCGCCGACAGCGTCTTCCGCAATGCCCAGATCGTGCACGACTACAATATCAAGGCGGTGTCACTTCACTACGCCTGGCCATCGGGAGCATCGATTCCGCTCTACGTGTTCGATCGTGATAGCGCCCTGGTCGGCCGGCGTGGACTTGCCGAGACGATCGAGATAGCAGCTCGGACCAATGCGAAGAGAGTCGTTGTGGTCGGTCATTCGATGGGCGCGTACGTGGTCACCGAAGCGCTACGGGATCTGGCACTGAGGGGCCGCACCAGCACATTGAAGCGCTTGGGGGGCGTTGTTCTTGCCGCGCCCGATATCGATGTCGACGTGTTCTTGAGCCAGCTTGACGACATTGGCGAGGTCCCGCGACCCTTCACCATCATTGTTTCCAAGCGTGACCGTGCGCTGGGACTTTCAAGGCGCTTGGCGGGCGGGCATCCGCGTGTCGGAAGCGGCCAGGAAGTCGCCACTCTTCAGAAGAGGGAGATTGCAGTCATCGACGTTTCCGATATTGACGGCGGCAGGCACAATGTCTTTGCAAGCTCGCCGACTCTGATGGAGGTCGTCAACAACGATGCCCTGATACGCAGCATCCTCAGGGAGGATCAGGGGCCGGTGGGCCAGACAATACTCGCCGATGGTGCGTCGGTCGTCGAAGGAGCTGCGTCCCTGGTGATCTTCCTGCCCAGCCGTATATTGGGCGGGCTGGCGCAAGCTTCGGCGGGCCAATAGTGACCGAGCGCCGAGGCTGGCAAGGCTGAGGTCAAGCTGGAACGAGGCGCAGCGTGCCGAGGACGTAGAGCGCCATGGCATAGTACAGCACATAAAGCGCGTAGGTCTGCCCGTTGCCGGTATAGACACGACGCACGACTCCGCCTGCGCCGATCGTCAAATTGCAAACGCCGTCCCACACCAGATTTGCGAAGGGTGTCACGAGCGGCGTAAAAGCAGCGCGATAGAAGGCGTAAAAATGCGCGGCGCTGAACGGTATGAAGCGACCGCGCGACGTCTTGTAGACCAGGAGGAAGATCGCAAACAGCACCCCTGCAATCGCGACGCTTACCATCATGACCGGGATCGGATTCCAGTACCCGTAGATCGTTTCCAGCGACATGCCCTGCCAGACGAGTGTCGAGGCAAAATAGGGGTCGATCGCCGCTGAGACCGGATCCATGACAAGCTTTGGAAAGAAGGAGAGCAGGAAAATCGCGACGACCAGCACGAACTGAGGCACCAGCAGCGCCGGGGGCGCTTCTTTGACGACCCGAACCACGGGCTTCGCCTGGCCCAGGAAGATCGAATAGGCAAAACGAAACATGTAGAGGAAGCCGATGAACGTCGCGGCCACTCCAGTGACCGCAAGGCCGTACCATCCGCGGTCTACCATTGCGCTCAGCAGAAGCCATTTGCCGCCGAAACCGGCGAGCGGGGGAAGACCGGACATCGAGACAAGGGCGACAACAACCGCGGCGAAAGTAAGCGGCATCTGACGCGCGAGGCCGCCGGTCTCATCGAACAATCGGGTGTCGGTGCGCAGAATGACAGCAGCCGCAGCGAGAAACAGTATGCCCTTGACCATCAGGTGATTGGCGACGAGGTAAAACGCGGTGACCCAGCCGAGATGGCTCATCAATGCAATCGCGGTGATGATGTATCCAATCTGGCTCATGCTGGAATAGCCGAGCATTCGTTTCAGGTCGGACTGCTGAAACGCCATCAACGCGCCGGCAATCACCGTCAGAACGCCGATCCACCCCATCACATGTGCCATCTCAAGCCCGACGTCGGAGCGAATGGCGAGATAGGTCACCATGAAAAGTCCGAATACCGCGACCTTGCTGATGACGGCGGACAGCATGGCCGACAGATCGTCATCGGCCTCGGCATAGGCGCCCGGAAGCCACACATGAACGCCGACGGCCCCGGCCTTTATCAGAAATCCGATTGCGAGGAGCAAGAAGGCACGGGCGGCATCCGGACCAGCGGTGGCAAAGGCTGCCAGGGCCGTGCTGCTATTGGCGCGGGTAGCGATGCCGAAGCCGGCAAGCAGACAGAACGCCGATACCAAGGAGAACAGAAGGAACTGCAGCACGTAGGGATGAGCGCCAGGCCGTTGAGCGATCAAGAAGTAGGACGAAAGGGTGATGATTTCCCAATGGAAGAAGAATTCGAGGCTGGTTTCGGCGCGCAGGAGAGCGGCGATTGACAGAAGCAGAATCGCCATCATCGGGTAGAAGCCCCGGCGGACATCCAGCCGGTAGAGACTGGCGAAAGCGACGACGATGCCCCCCGAAAGAAGCAGGGCGGCAAAGAGCGCACGCAACCCGTCCGTGTCACGAGCGATCCACGATCCGGCGATCGCCGTCGCAACCAGCATCAACACGCACTTGATCCGCCCCGGGAGTCCGTCGAGAAGGAAAAGGACGCCACCAATGCACAAAGGGGCGATGAGCAGCGGCGAAACCGCGCCGGCAAGGGACGCCGCCACAAAGCCGCTGACAAACAGCAGGATGGCAGCCCCCATCATGGGGCCAAGCCTCATCGCCGGAAGACCGGTCAAGGTTGTTCGCTCCGCCGGCAGGATGCGCTCGGCCCGGTCACCGATCGGGCGCGTGGCGAGCTTGAACCAACGGAACATATAGGCGGCCTCGAGCAGCGACCCGACCAGAATGACAGCGATCCAGATCGATCTCTCGCCGGCCGAAGCCTGCATCACCAGTTCCCATTTCGCCCAAAATCCCGGAAAGGGCGGGAGACCTGCGATAGCGACCACAAACACGGCCAGAACGGAAAGCACGATACGGTTGCCGGCAACATCGGACCATTTTTCGATGTCCGGGCGCCCAATACGCCCCGCCAGCCAGAACAGGCCTGCCTTCGCCAGGAGATGATTGACGAACAGTCCACCCACCACCAGAGGCAGCGATTGCTCTGCCCCAAGCTGGTGCAGCAGGGCAAGCGCAAGCATCAGGAGCCCCATCTGGGCGATAGAGGAATATCCGAGCATGCGTTGCACGTTCGTCTGCCGTAGTCCGACGAGATTAGAACAGAGGAAGGTGATCCCTCCCGACACGGCGAGGATGCCGACGTAGTCTTCGAAAAGCGGCAGCAGCTTGAAAAGCCCGAAGAACACCCCGGCAGAAACCCCGACGGAGACAATTGCGGCGATGCCGCCTTCCGCGGTTTCATACACGTCCAGCCCCCAGCCATTGGCCGGAAACGGCTTCAGCTCCAGCACGAGGCATGCAAGGACGAACAGCAGCGCGCTTACGCCGATCGGGCCAGAGATTGCTGCCCTTTGGGCGATGATGCCGTCGATGTTGAGCGTGCCTGTCACGTGGTAGAGGAGGCCGGCACCAAGCAGAAAGAACGACGAGGCGAGCACTGTCGCCATGATGTATTTGAAACTTGCCGCAAGGGCTGCCGGGGTACGCTCCAGGCCGAGCAGGCCATAGGTCCCGATCGACATGATTTCCAGGAAAACGAACTGATTGAACAGGTCACGGGTCATGACCATGCCGTTGATGCCCATGACCAGGATCAGATAGAGCAGGACAGCCGCGTAATTCGAGCGCAGCCGGTGCCAGAGGTGCCAGGCGCCAAGTGTGGCGACGAGATTGACGCAAGCGCAGAAGAAACCTTCCCATGGACCAAAGCGCAGATTGATCGAAAACGGTGGCACGCTTCCCGCAGTCAGGATTTCAAGCGTCGGCGCGCCATCGTAAATGCGCCACAGGCCAACACACGAGATGACGGTCATTCCGAGCAGGGCAATGATGAAGCCGACTGCAGGCAACGGTCTGGCGACGCGATAAAGCAGGGGAATGAGAAATCCCCCACCCAGTCCAAGCAGGAAGATGTTCAGGGGGTGGAGAAGGTCGTCTACCATCGAGACTCCGTCAGCGCATCAATCGACAGAGTTTTGCTCACGGCATGGAGTCGGATCGCAAAGGACAGCATGATCGCGGTGACCGAAAACCCGATCACGATGGCCGTGACGACGAGCGCGGCCGGAATGGGGTCAACGGCGCGCGTTGCCGCGTCTGTTGTCGAGAGCGCCACGTCGACGATCGGCGCGGTTCCCCCGGTGACATAGCCGGTGGCAACCAGAACGATGTGCATGCCGGTATCGATCAATGAGAAGCCGATGATGATGCGCAGGATGTTGCGGTGCCACAGCATCCCGAAGAAGCCAATGAGAACGATGAGGAACCCGGTGCTAAAAAGAATGTGCGATATCGGCAATCCCATGGCTCCCTCCCCTTCGGGCTAGCTGCGAAACCGGTCGATGATGACACTCAGTTCCGCCCCGACCTTGATGCCCAGCAGAGCTGATATCAGCGGGATGGCGCCGGCGCTGACGAGCGTCCCGAAATTGCCGCGTGGCAAGATGTGGCTGTCCAGAAAGCCGCTGCCCACGATAATGCCAAGGATGCCGATCAGGACATAGACCACGCCTGCGAGCGATTCCGTTATGCTGAGGAAGCCGTGGTTCAACGGCCCTGTCGGATAAGCCAACATCATGAGCATGACGCCGGAGGCGACGACTGCGCCACCCTGAAATCCTCCGCCAGCCGACAAGTGGCCGTGCAATATGACATAGGCGCCGAAAAGGAAAATCACCGGAAGCACGACCTCTGCGCCGTTGCGCACCAGTTCGCTTGGCCCTTGGCTCGCGCCGTTGCCTGCTTGCGACGAGCGAGGCTCAGCCACCTCCCCGCCGGCGAGGAGCAAACCGACGCTGGCCGCTACCATGAACAGCACTGCGACTTCACCCAGCGTATCAAAACCGCGAAAGGTGATGAGAATTCCGGTCACCACATTGGCGGCTCCGAGATCCTTCGGAACCTGCGTCAGATAGTGTATCGCGAGCGCGGAAAGACTCTGGCGCTCGTCGTAATCGCTGACAAGTCCGGCAAAGACCCCGGCGAACGAAAGCACGGCGATGAGGCTGAAGACGCGCCTCATGAGCGGTCCTCTCTCACCCGGTCATTCTCCTCCCTCAGAGCGTCGACGATGGTTGCCGCTGCCATCGGTGTGCGGATGGCATGGGCAGCCCGCGACAGCGCATGGGACGACAGCGGATTGGTCATCAGCACGAAGCAGGCGATGATCAGGAGCTTCAATGACCAGTCTGGATGGTAGATGCCAAGGCCGGCAAGGACCAGGATATTGCCGAGTGTCGAGGCCTTGGTGCCGGCCTGTATGCGCGTGAAGACGTCCGGCATGCGCAGCAACCCGACGCCTGCAGAAAACAGGAAAAACGCTCCGACGAGGATGACGATGCTGCCGATCACCTCACTCATCGACGCGGCCTCCGCCATCGGTCTTGCGTATCGTGTAGAGGAAGATCAGCGTTGCGAGGCCCGAGCCGATGGCGGCCTCCGCCATGGCGACATCGGGCGCGGCCAACAGCACATAGGACGCGGCCGCAAAAAGGCTTGCCAGTCCGCCACTGACCATGGCTGCCATCAGGTTTTTCAGGGCGACGGCCAACACTCCGCTCACCAGGATGCTGCCGCACATCAACAGAATCAGCATCTCGAGCATGGTGCCTAGGGTCCTCGTTCCAGGAAGCGGGCGATGGCGAGTACCGCTAGAAAGCTCAACAAGCCGTAGACAAGAGCAACGTCGATATAGACGAAGCGCCCTGAAATATGGGCGTAGAGCGTAACCAGGGAAATCGTCACAACCGTGAGCATATCGATGGCGACAACACGATCGATTGCCGTTCTGCCGATCACAAGCCGCAGCACGGAAAAGGCGATGCTGAAGAAGATCAGGACGACGGCGATCTGCAGAAGGAAATCAGCCAAACACTGCCTCCAGATGTTTTGCAAAGGGATCGACGATGATTCGGCTCGCTTCTTCCGGGTCCGTGGACGCCACGTCGAGCCAGTGGATGAAGAGGGCCTCGCCTTTAAGGTCCATTACCAGCGAGCCGGGCGTCAGTGCGATCGAATTGGCAAGAGCGAGCCGCCCGAGAGGGGACTTCAGCGGCATCCTGACCTTGACGATCCCCGGGCGAATATCGATGCGCGGCGAATAGACGTAGCAAAGCATGTTGATGTTTGCCTTCACCAACTCGCGGAAGAAGACGCCGGTATAGGCGACGAAATGCAGGACCCTGGCGGGCGTGACACTGATGCTCCAGACCTCGCCGCGATGAACGAAAATGGCAGCGAGGACCAGGGAGGTGAGCGCGCCGACGGCCACAATTGGCAGTTCAAGCGATGAATTTATCACCAGCCAGATTGTCAAGAGTAAGCCCGAAAGAAGGACAAGACCTCGCGGTATTGCCGGTTCGCTTGGCTTTGGTGCTTCTTGGTCTTCTGGCATGGCAGGCTTTCGACAAGTTCGGTGAAGTGGCAGCGCGCAGTCCAGGGAAGAGTTCCGACCTCCGCTCCCTGGCAGGCCTCTCTCTATGCGGCATCTCGGCGGCGGACGCGGATTCCAAGCGTCATCGCAGCACCTTAGCATCGGGTGCGACAGGCTGTGATCGGCATTAAGTCCAGAAACTATGCATATGGTCCGATATGTCGCGCCACCGGCAGCCATTTCGACAACGCCCCTTGACCTGCAGCCAAAACCGGCGAATTCACCCACGAGGAACGGGACGGAGGCCAACGCTGCGTTGTCGGCCACCTGCCCCGCACTCGGTGTCACTCAAGCCTCCGGGACAGCGCTAACCGCCAGAGGGGAGAGCATCGGCAGCAACGCCATGGCAAGAAAAACGAGGGCAAGGCGGCAGACGCCCCGTCAAACGGAACTTGAGCGCACGATGCAAAGCTCGGATCAGAGGGATGCCGGTTTCATGAACCAGAAATCCCCGCCCTCAGGGCAAGGCATTCCCTTCTCATCGGGCCTTGCGGGCTTTGGCCCCCTGAGCGCTGCGGAGGCAAAGGTCGTCGCCCATCTGCAGTTGGGCGACTTCGACCGGCTGGGCGATGGCCTGCGCCCTGATCGGGAGGAGCCAGAGCGGACAGTGCGAGCCGAACTGTTGCGTTACCTCATCCTTGGCACCGATGGCTATCGCCTGCACGAGAAGGGCCTGCGCCTAAGCGGAGCCTGGATCAAGGGTATCCTCGATCTCGAGGGATGCAGGATTCCGCGCGACATCGGGCTCAAGGACTGCCATTTCGAAGCCTCGCTCGTGTTGCGGTCCGCCGTCATCGATAATCTGTTCCTAGACGGCTCGGCGTTGCCCGGATTGCAGGCCGACCGGCTCGAAGCGCGCGGCTGTCTGTCCCTTCGCGGTGCTAGTGTCACCGGCGAAATCCGACTTCTCGGCGCACGGATAGGGGCCAGCATTGAAGCTGATGGCATCTCGGTCAATTCACCGGGCGCGATCGCACTCGACGCTGACGGGGCCGAGGCAAGCGGCGGCATTCTGCTGCGCGGGGCGGAAGTTCGAGGCGGCATCAATCTCGCAGCGGTTCGCCTTGGCGGCGACCTCAATGCGACCGGCGCCCGGCTTGAACGCCCGGCCGAAGTCGTCCTCAACTGTGATGCGATTATTGTTGCTGGCGACCTTGCGTTGCGGGGAGCGACCATCATCGGTGAAACGCGTCTGCTGGGCGCCCGCTTCGGCGGCGACATCGACTGCGCGGCGGCGTCGCTTTCGCATCCGGATGGATTTGCGTTGCGGCTCAACCGTGCCACGATCGAAGGCGCGTTCCTGTTGCGGCAGGAAGCGCGCATCGAGGGGACGCTCGACCTGACGGCCACCACGATCGGTGCGATCGACGACGAACAGGCGAGTTGGCCAGCTCCGGGCGACCTGCTTCTGAACCGCTGCCAGTATGGCGCCTTTATTGGCGGACCCGCCGATGCGGAAAACCGTCTCGACTGGTTGTCGCGCCAGACGCCGGAACGCTTTGGCGCGGACTTCTGGCCGCAGCCCTATGAGCAGTTGGCGAAGGTCCTCCGGGAGATGGGCCATGACGAGGAGGCCCGAGCCGTGCTGATTACCAAGGAAAGGCTGCAACGGCGCGCACGGCGGGCTCGCGCGAAGAACCCGATGTTGCGGACGATGCTCGCAGTTGTCGACGCCGTCCTTGCCGTCACCCTGCGCTATGGGCGCCAACCGCTTCTGGCGCTGGTCTGGCTTGCGCTCTTCTGGGCCATCGGGACCGCCGTCTTTGCGACTGCGTACCGAACCGGCGCGATGAAGCCAAACAGCCCTGTTGTCCTGCGCTCGCCGGAGTGGACGATGTGCGATCTACGGCGAGGCGAAAGCCGTTTCATGCCGTCGAGTGGGCAGGAGTTGGCGGGGCGTGCCGATGCCGGCGAGAACCAGCTCACTTGCTTTCGCAATCAGCCGGAGGCAGCCAGCTACCCGGAGTTCAATGCCATCATGTACTCTCTGGACGTGCTCCTGCCGGTCGCCTCGATCGGGCAAAGGGAATACTGGCGGCCGGACTCATTGAAGCCGAATGGCCCATTCACTCTGAAATACTATTTCTTCCAGTCGGTGATCGGCTGGACCCTGAGCCTCCTGGCCGTCGCCGGATTCTCGGGGCTCGTAAAGTCACAATAGGCAAGAGGAAGAGAGGAAGCGCGAGCGCGCCGGGCGGAAGGAGCCACCACCTTAACGGGGGCTGGGTTTGACGCGCCCCGTCAAATTTGGCCATTCAGACCTGAAATTTTTCGCTTATTTTTGGAAGACTGTCGGTTTGTGGCGCGG
>UCFC01000041.1 GCA_900471515.1 Hyphomicrobiales bacterium
GCCCACCCCATCGCCCGCCCTCGTCTCAAGAGCACAAAAGAACATCGCCGACCTGCAGGCGATCGTCCCGGACCACGAGCTCGTTCCAGTCGACATTTTCGGCAGCGATCTTGCCGTAGTCGGCGGTCGCAACGTGGCGCGGTTCGTGGCGAAACAGAATTTCGACTCCGTCACCGACATCGTAGTTGATGTGAGCGCGTTATCCGTCGGGACGAGCTTTCCGATCATCAGACTCCTAGTCGAGTACAGTCAGCGTGGAAAGGGCCCGCCCAATCTCCATCTGCTTGTCGCCCACAATCCTGCCCTGGATGGAGCGATCAAGACGATTGCCAGCGATTCTCCCGGATATGTGCATGGCTTTGTTGGCGGTCTTACGCTCAACAAGTTCGCGGGAGCGGCCAAGCTGTGGCTGCCTCAACTTGCCACCGGCAAACGGGCGGCGCTCGATCGCTTGTACGATTTCGTTTCGCCGCATGACACCTGCCCGATCCTGCCGTTCCCGTCGATGGATCCCCGCCTTGGCGACAACCTCGCCGAGGAATTCATGGTCGAACTGGACAGTGCCTGGTCGGTGGATACGCGTGATATCGTCTATGCCGACGAACGGGACCCTCTCGATCTCTACCGGACGATCCTACGGCTCGACGACCTGCGCAAACCGGTTTTTTCCGAGGTTGGCGGATCGCGGCTCGTTCTTTCCCCGCTCGGAAGCAAGGTGATGGCACTTGGAGCGCTGATGGCAGCGCTCGAAAGGAATTTACCAGTCGCTTACCTTGAGGCATTAGGTTATGATTTAGAGGCATCAGTCTCGGACGCCCCAGATTCAACGCATCTGGTTCATATATGGTTGGAGGGAGACGTTTACCCACAGCCAAGGCCGCTGCTACACACATGAAAGGACGAGCGCTTCATGAAGCAGATCGTCGACAGACCCAAGATTTTCGGCACAGGACTGGTTGCCCTTGACCTCGTAATGGGTCTCGATCCGAACTCGCCAGTGCAATCGTGGGCAGGCGGCACGTGCGGAAACGTGATGGCGATCATGGCCTATCTGGGGTGGGACGCATATCCGATTGCCAGAATGAACGGCGATCCTGCTTCCGAGCGGGTGCGCGCCGATCTTGGATTTTGGAATGTGCATCTCGATTTTGCCAATAGCGCGCCGACGGGTCACACGCCTATTATCATCCAACAAATCAAGCGCGGCCGGGACGGCACTCCCACACATCGTTTTCTATGGACATGTCCGCATTGTGGCCAGCGTTTGCCAAGCTTCAGACCTGTCACCCAGGCCGCAGTGGAGACCATAGTTCCACATCTCAAGCATTCCTCCGTTTTCTTTCTCGACCGGTTGTCGCGCGCCGCGCTGACGCTGGCTGCTGATGCCGCGTCTGAAGGGGCTGTCGTGGTCTTCGAGCCGTCGGGGAAGACAGATGACAAGCTTTTCGCGGAGGCACTTAGCTTGGCGCATGTGGTCAAATATTCGGATCAGCGTCTCTCCGAAGCCGGCGGGGCGATGTCCGAGGGGACAGCTACACTCGTCGAAATCCAGACAACTGGAGCCGACGGACTGCGGTATCGTCACCGCCTTGATGGTGTGGTTTCGCAGTGGATACAAATCCCTGCCTTTTCCGCCCCCCGACTTGTCGATAGTTGCGGCTCCGGTGACTGGTGCACCGGTGGCTTCCTTGCGAAGGCTGCAAGCGATGGTCTGGCGGAGCTCAAGGGCCGGGGTGATGCCGGCCTGACGGATGCACTGCGGTTTGGTCAGGCGCTCGCCGCCTGGAACTGCGGTTTCGAGGGTGCGCGGGGAGGAATGTATCTGGTCGGCCGGTCGGACTTCGATCGACAGATCAAGTCGATCTTGGACGGACGTCCGACATTGGTCGCGATTGATCCGACGATAAAGATTGGCGCGTCCGTCGCCTGCCCGGCTTGCCCGGATCAACCGCAAAAGCGGCCTGTCCGGTCGGCTGCCTGATCCTGCGGCTCATGCGGGCCTATTTCAGGAATAGGCCCGTCTTCGCATTGCGACTACGCACGACAGGGCGCGGATCGGAATCCACGCTCGCTTCGAACTCGCGAATTTTCTTAGCCAAGTCGGATGCCTTTCGAGCATGATCCGTCGGCTCGGACGCGAGATATTCGGAATATTTCGTCTTCACAGCCGTCCGGATCGCAGTGCTGGAATTGCTTTTCGCACCGGTCTTTGCTGTCCGCGAAAGCATTTTAACGGCCATTGAGCAACTCCCTTTCAACGGTCTCCAGAAACTGGAACTCCTTCAATATAAGAGCTTCCAGTGTATCCAGCAACTCCTGCTGAACATCCTGGTCGAACTCAAGCTCGAGGTCGCTGTCGAGCGTCACAACGATCCTTGTTCGCTGATCGATATCCATGGGAACGCAAAGAACCCAGCTTAGATCCCTCCAGATTAGCTTTCGAAGCCAGCGATCCTGCGGAGCAGACAGGCTCTTGTTCCAGATCTCAGCGTCGCTCTTGGAGACATACAAGGTCTGGTTTTCACTCCAGGCCTGTCCGATTAGGGAGCGCTCGACGGGCAGGCAGATCCGCTCATCCGAGAGATCGTCATATCCGGAACTAAACTCAAGCCGGACGGTGCGGTTTCGCGGGCTGATCGGGATGCCGATTGCGATGCGCGTCTTGAACGTGCGGTCCTGCGATCCTGCCGCCATAAGGGCTGCATCAACGAGGTCATGGCATCGCAGCGCCACGCTCTCGCATTTCTCGTTGATGATCCGCGGCAATTCGATCATGCGGGCGATAAGGCTTCCGTCGCAAAAGGTCTCCGTCTTGTGAACAACATCAGCCGCGCGCTCCCGGCCGATGTCGAAATCTAGAAGGCCGAGATCGACAACGAGACGTTCTGATGTAAGACGGTCGACACCGCGCTTGTTGAGAATGCCCGATCCGAAGATCATGGTCCTGACTGCCGATCCCAATGTCCATCCAGGCGCCGCGCTGTTCAGGCCTCCACCGACACTGATCTCGATGGCCGCGGTTAACGCGTCGCGATCGATAGAGCGTTCGTCGTCAAACGTCCACGCCGGCAGGTTGGAGACCAGTCCTCCGTCCATATACCAATTGCCGTCAACGTACCGTGGTTTGAAAACGCCTGGGATGGCGATAGATGCGCAGACCGCATCCGAGACAGCCACATCCGGCGTCGTCTCGGCGGAAAATACCGTAAGCTCCTGCTTCGTTATATTGGCGGCAACGATCTTCAATGGCAAACGCCCCGCGTCGGCCAGGTCCCTGAAGGTAACCGCTTTTCCTTTCCGCTGGCCATGGTGTTTGATCGCAATCAGCTGGTCGAGGCCCACTTTGACGGTATCGAGAGATACGACACCGTTCATGAAAAACGCTGCGCAGCCGGCTAATGCGAACAGAACCAGCAAGAGAACTGCCAATGCGGCTTGCGGGAAGAACCACAAACCGCTCAGCGCAACAGCCAGAACGAGGAACGCGAAGACCTTCAGCAACCATCCATTGGCGATAAGGAAGCGGATCGCGCGAATTCTGCGCCAGGCGGCATCGCCGAAGAGCTTGGCCGGTGTTCGCGCTGGCTCGTTCGTGCGCGTTGCGTCGTCGTTACCTACGTCGAGATCGAGACTGTCGAGAATATTGGTGCCAGCCCGGTCCGAAAACAGTTCATCGGCGGTATAGCCGGCGCAAGCGAGAGCAGCCAAGATGGCGCCAGCGGAGGTGCCTGCCAATCCTGAGATTTCGACGTTATGTTTGGACAGGGACCGGAAGGCGCCTACGTGACCAAGTCCGCGGGCTCCAGCACCTTCAAAGACACAATAAACTCTCTGTTTTTCCAAGAAAACAACTCTCCGATGATCGAGCAACAAGGAGGCCTGCCTTAGGCTCTATACTCCGCTACGATCGCTTATCGCAAATGCTGTCCTGTTTTTGTGTGAACGATCGCCGGGTAATACCCAAACGATGGAGAGGGCGGTGATTTACCGCGCGACCGAGCAAGCAATGAACCGTGCGCTGGAGTCCATCATCTTTCTTGCTTTCGTTGACGAAATGCTTGCCAAAGTTGCAGCCCTAGAAGAAAACAATAAACAAACTTTAGAATAGCAGGGTGCTCGGGCGGGAGCTATTCGATCAGGACGGGAGCCGATGATCCTAACGGACAACGAAACTAAGGTCGATCTTCTCAACAACGAGGCGATCGCCACGACGATCATTCAGCTCCTGCGAGATCGGCCTGATCAACCGGTGACGATCGGCGTGCATGGTGACTGGGGAGCCGGCAAATCGAGCGTGTTGGAGATGATCGAAGCTGGATTTGAGAAGGAATCGAAAGTCCTTTGCCTCAAGTTCAACGGATGGCGTTTTCAGGGCTTCGAGGATGCCAAGATCGCCCTGATCGAGGGCATCGTCACCGGGCTCATCGATAAGCGGCCGGCGCTGACGCGGGCAGGGGACGCCGTGAAGGATGTGTTCCGCCGCATCGACTGGCTCAAGGTCGCGAAGAAAGCTGGCGGTCTCGCTTTCACGGCGTTTACGGGCATCCCCACGCCCGATCAAATCGGTGCAATCGTCGGCTCGTTGGAGGGATTCCTCTCCGATCCGACGAAGCTCGCCACCAAGGATAATGTCCAGTCGGCTATCGATAGCGTAAAGGGGCTGCTGAAAGAAGGGGAAGGTGAAAGCGCCAACGTTCCGGAGGAGATCAACGCCTTCCGAAAAGCCTTCGACGAGCTCCTTGAAAAGGCCGGCGTTGAACAACTTGTCGTCCTTATCGATGACCTCGACCGTTGCCTCCCTGACACAGCCATCGAAACTCTGGAAGCGGTCCGGCTATTTGTCTTCACGTCACGGACCGCGTTCGTGGTCGCGGCCGACGAGGCGATGATCGAGTACGCCGTGCGCAAGCATTTCCCGGATCTGCCTGATACGACCGGACCGCAGACATATGCCCGCAACTATCTCGAGAAGCTGGTCCAGGTCCCATTTCGGATTCCCGCCCTCGGCGACACCGAGACGCGCATCTATGTGACGTTGCTGCTCGTCGGGTCCGAACTGGGTGACGACGATCCGGCATTCAACAAACTGATTGGCGTCGCACGAGAGCGATTGAAGCGTCCTTGGACCTCAGGTGCGTTGGATTCCGCCTCGGTCAGGACCGCCCTTGGCGACAAGGCATCCCGTGCGAATAATGCGCTTGCCCTTAGCGATCAGATTGGACCGATCCTCGCCAGTGGCACGAAGGGCAACCCACGACAGATCAAGCGCTTCCTTAATACGCTAGTTCTGCGACAGCGGACCGCCGAGGCGCGGGGTTTCGGTGATGACGTGAAGCTGCCCGTCCTAGCCAAGCTGATGCTCGCCGAACGGTTCATTCCGCGGTTGTTCGACCAGATCGCCGCTGCAGCCGCCGCTGCGAGCGATGGCAAATGCCCCGATCTGGCTTCTCTAGAAGCCGCAGCGAAAGTGAAGGAGGACGACAAAACGAAGGCGAAGGCGGCGAAAACAACCGCTAAAGAAGCCGAAGGCACGAAACCCGCGCTTGAAGTGGTGAAGTCTACCGAAAGTGCGCTTTTGGGTGAATGGCTCTCGTCGCCCGCGATCAGGGCTTGGGCAATCGTGCCCACGATAATCGGCGAGGAGGATCTCCGGCCATATCTGTTCGTCGCCAAGGATCGGAAGGACTATTTTGGCGCCGCCTCCGTTCTCGGACATCTGTCGGCTGTCGTCGAACAACTCTTCGGCGGGAAGTTGGTCGTACAGGGTCTCGAAGCCGATCTCAGGCGGCTCGCGCCACCAGAGGCGGCACAGGTGTTCGAAGCGGTTCGCGGCCGCATCGTCGGCGCGGACGCATTCGACACAGAGCCTGCCGGTGCGGCAGGTCTCGCGGTATTGATCAAGGCCCATCCCACGCTTCAGGGCCAACTCCTGGATTTCCTCGACGCACTTCCTCGAGATCGCCTCGGTCCATGGGTCTGCGGAGGCTGGGAGGGTGTCATTAAGGACGGAGAAGCCGTCCAGCGTTACGATCGACTGCTGCAGACATGGGGTAAGGATGGTGGGCTAATGCTGAAGACGGCGGCCAACGGTGTGTTACGCACCCGGCAGGGAGGCCGCTGATGGGCACATCCAGTGCATTTGGTGGTCAGAGCGGCAGCACCCCTCTTGTCCCCAGCTGGCTTGGGGATGACGGCGCCGCGCCGGCAGCGCCAGATGGTGCGCCTGCTTCTCTAGGTCAGCCGCCGGACGGCGCTCCCCCTGACGGAACATCACCCGACGCGCCACCGGTTGCGCCAGCGAGACCTCCACTGCCACCGATCGCGGATCCGACCCGCTTTTCGGCGGCCCGCAACAATTTTTCGCGCTTCGCCGGATCCGGGGGTGATGACCGCAGAAGTCTCGGTCGCGCAGTGTCTCACTATGTTGGTTCGTCGTCTGGCGGCGCACGTACGGCGGCCGCGCGGATGGGATCGGCACGGAGCGCCGGCAGTCGCCTGCTCGGCTTCTTGTCGGATGCAGTCAACCGTGGCGCCACCGAAGCATTGCGCGCCCTCAACCTCGACGGCCTGGCCGGCAGACCGATCGAAGAGATATTTCTTGGCCTCGCAGATTATGTCTGCCCCGATGGTGGGTCGATCGATGAAGGTATCGCCCGTGAAGCCTTCATAGAAACCATCGCCGACCTCGCCGGAGCCGGCATCACCGACCTCGACGGCATCAGCGCTGAGCAGATGCAGACTGTTTTCGAACTGTATGCGACGAATGCGATCGAAGCCCGCCTCTGCAACGATATCGGAGCAAGGACAGTGACACTGCCCAGCGACAGCCGGGAAGCCGCGCGCGTACAGACGCAACTCAACGATTTCATCAGGCGCGGGGTTGCCGATGCACTGACGACGGCGCGAGCTGCGGCCGCTGCGCTGACGCCCGATCGGGTGCTCGCCTTTGTCGGACGCGTCTATGAGCAGGCATTCGGCATCCTTCGGGTTATGGGTGATGCGGAGGCGGAGGGCGAATGAGAAGACATGTTATCACTGGCCGCTACGGGCCTGGCGATCGTGACCTTATGCCACTGGGCGATGGAGAAGCCGAAACCCAGCTCGACCTCATCGTCGGCGAACGAACACTCGACCATGGGATCGGGCGCGCATTGACCGATGTTTCTCGCCTCGGGGTCTTCCCGTCGGAAATGGGCGTGGATCTCTTGGTATTGGCGGCACATGTTCATGCTGCCGACACCCGCGTCTCGCGCGACAGCGAATCCCAGGATGGCTGGACGCGCGAATTGCGTTTGATCGTCCCTGTATCGGACGTGACCCGCTGGCGGCGCGCCGCCTCGACATTCGAAAGACTGTTGAACTTCCTCACTGGCGATCGTTGGTCTCTTGGATTTCGTCCTCGTCCACCGCGCTTCGCGCGCGTGGCGCCTACGGCTCCGGCAAGGCTGCTAGGACCTCTTTTCGACGACCTCGCCCTGTTCTCAGGCGGCCTCGACAGTCTGATCGGAGCGATCGATGCCCTCGAGGCGGGCCGTATCCCGCTGCTCATCAGCCATGCCGGCGAAGGCGCTACCAGCGATGCGCAAGGAACAATCTACGACGCGCTCAAGGCGCAGTATCGCGGACGGGGCTTCGAGCGGCTGCGTCTCTGGATGGCGTTTCCCGATGGTTTAGTCCATGGGTCGGCCGGGGAGAACACCACGCGAGGACGATCTTTCCTCTTCTTCGCTCTGGGGATATTTGCTGGCACCGGCCTTGAGAGAGCCTTCACTCTGAAAGTACCCGAAAACGGCCTGATCGCGGTTAACGTGCCGCTCGACCCGCTCCGGCTCGGCGCGCTGAGCACGCGCACGACGCATCCCTTCTATATCGCCCGTTGGAATGATGCCTTGGGCGAGCTCGGGATCCCGGGCCGCATTGAGAACCCCTATTGGGATCGCACGAAAGGGGAAATGGCAGGGGAATGCGCCAACCCGACGCTTCTCCGTAAGCTCACGTCGGCATCGCTCTCCTGCGCCTCCCCCACGAAAGGGAGATGGCAAGGGCTCGGCACGCAACACTGCGGCTATTGCCTGCCTTGTCTTATACGGCGCGCGGCCCTGCTTAAGGGCTTGCGGCCTGATGCCGATCCGACGGTCTATACTATGCCCGATCTCGCCTCTCAAGTGCTGGACACCCGCCAATCGGAAGGCGTGCAGGTCCGCTCCTTCCAGCTCGCCATCGAGCGCCTTCGGGCGCGGCCGGGACTGGCGCCGATCCTCATTCACAAACCGGGACCGCTGTTCGATGAAAGTCCGCAGCGCCAAGCCGTGCTCGCGGATGTCTATAGACGCGGCCTTGAGGAGGTGGGTGAACTCCTGAAAGGCGTGAGGACGAGGCCGGGATGAGCGAGACACCATCAATTTGTGGCGTGGATTTGCACTGTCACCTCGATCTCTATCCCGATCACGCCGCGGCCGTCGCGAAAGCAGAAGCCGCGCGGATCTATACGCTGACGGTGACGACGACGCCGAGAGCGTGGGCGCGTAACCACGAGCTCACGCGACACACACGTTATGTGCGCGCAGCGCTGGGGCTACACCCTCAGCTGGCCGCCGAGCGCGCCGACGAGTTGTCATTATGGGAACGTCAACTGCCCGAGACACGGTACGTGGGCGAGGTCGGCCTGGATGCTGGGCCTCGTTTCTATAAATCGTTGGAAGCTCAAAAGTATGTGTTTCAGCGTGTCCTCGCACGATGCGCCGAAGCCGGCGGTAAGATCCTCACGGTACACAGCGTGCGGAGCGCGCCCGCTGTCCTGGACATGATCGAAGCGCATCTGCCGATAGAACGCGGAACCGTCGTGCTCCACTGGTTCACTGGCAGCAAGAGCGACGCGCGTCGAGCGGCAGCACTCGGGTGCTACTTCTCGATCAACGCCGAAATGACGCGGACGGATCGCGGACGCGATCTCATCGCGAGCCTGCCGCGGAATCGCATCGTTACCGAGACAGACGGGCCATTTACAAAGATCAAGGACAGGGCAACGGAACCGAGCGATGTTCCGGTCGCTGCCGACGCCTTGGCGGCCATCCTGGGGTTGTCGCCAGACGAAATGGCGAAGGTCGTTGTAAGCAATCTGCGCTCACTTGTAAGCTAGCAATTTCCTCCCCCTCCGAGCCCACAGGCTAACCGAACAATCATCGTCATGTAAGCCGTTGGACGCACTACCGGCAGCCCACCGTCTTAAAGGCGTGCCGCGGTCCTCCAGTGCCCGCGCCTGTGCGCAGGGCAGAGCGCGATTTTTAATACCCAATGCAGCGGGTTACTTTGCGGGTTTGGGAACCCACGTTCGCTCGATCCGGTCCCGAGCCAATTTTGCCTCAAGACTCGGGTCTTTTCGCTCGATGCTCTCATTATAGATGTATTCCGTGTCATTCCAGAAGTCCGCGACTGCTGCTGCAAAGGTTTTGAGGTGCAGAACCGGAACATCGATCAAAGCAACGGAGCGGTAAACTGCCGATGGTTGTTTTTCCGCAAGCTGGTGCGGCAAGTGCGGCCAAAGATCTGGGCAATTGTCAACAAGCCTGGCTGCCGACTTACCGTCACCATGCCTAGCGGCGTTCCCCAGATGGTGAAGAATGTCGAGCATCGAATAGCTCGGAAAGTCGCGAAGCTCGATACCTCGAAGATTCGTGTAATACTTTTGCAATCCTTCCCAATCGGCGCGTTCGATCTTGGTACGGAGGTCTTCTGCGGGACGCAGCTCCTTGGCGCAACCGATAATGTATGCTCTCAGCTGGCGTTCCCAAATAGACTGAATCGCGAGCGAGAATGCCAGTTTTGTCTCACGAATGACATCCTGCATGTCCGGCTTCGCGAAAGCGGCCCAAGCACCGCCGCGTTCCTCCAGCTCTTCTGTTTTACGGTCGAGGGTGTCCAGCGCCGGGATGATGACATCGTCGAGATAGGTCTGCATCGTTCTGGCGTGCCGGTATGTTTGAACGTCGGCATAGCAATTCTGCCAGCGAAAGAGCTCCATGATTCAGCCTTTCTCTTTTGCCCTCGCCGTTCTGGCGGTGCCGGGCCTTTTCGGCTTCGCTCTCGTCGAGCCTGACCTTGATAGGTCGAGTATGACGACGTCGATCCGACGCTGCAGTTCCTCCGGCATGTTGGACAGGATTTTGGTTTCGAACTCAGCCGGAGTGGAAATCGTCGGATCGACAAGGCCAGCGATCTTTTCGTCATTCCCATACCAGAGCACGAGATAGATGCCTTGGCGCGCAGCGTCAGGATGAATTGCGTAGCGTTCGTCCAACTGCGCGGAAGCGGCAGTGAACAATTCCTTGTTCCACTGCCCCTTCACCTCGATGACCAGTAGGCAGCCGACGCCTTCTATCACGGCCGAAGCGGTGATATCGCAGCGGTTGGTTCCGGCCATATGACGCTCGATGACCACGGACAGCCCCAGTGCAGTCATCCGACCCTGCAGGCGGTCGACGATCCGGTTTCGAGCGGTGTTCTCGTCGACGCGTTTCCCGCCGGGATAGAATGTGTCGAGCGGATCGGTTTCCGAGCCGTGAAGCCATTTCTGGACCTCGCCAAGCTCTTGGACCATAAGGGCGCGCATGTCCTCGACGGAGGCCACGCCATTTTCGTCGAGAAGCTTGCTGACCTCGACCGAGGAGGGCGCCCGAAAATCCTGGAGCGCAAGTTCGCGGCCCGCCTCGGCGCGTATTGTCAGAAGCACATCGCGGAAGTCTGAAAAGCGTTCGTCGGCAAGCAGCCGATCCAGCACGGCTGAGCGCCTGTTCGGAGCGTCATTGCCGACCTGATAGACACACTCGGTGAGGAACCGATAGGCCGTTTCATCTTCGGGATCGCCGGAACCCCAGCCGCTCGGGAGGGGCACCTTTGGCCAGACCCCGATATATGCGTCCAAGATTCTGTAGAGCGTCTCAGAGGTGACAGGCGGACGATCATCATCGCTGCTGACATCGTAGCGGCCGATGCGATGCTTCAGAGCGAAGATCGTCTTAGGATCAATTTTGATTTCATCCCAGGCGGCTTCGCCGCCCTCTGCCTGATATAGGAACGCGTTTACCTGCCACAACTTCTTGCGGGCGCGGGCCCGCTTGTCTTCGGGGGTGTCCTGACCTGTGGCGGAAACAGAATCGGCAAGACGGCGGGCGATGAGCGCGAGAAGCGCTTCGTAATCTGCGTGTTTTGCAGCCAGGCTGAATAGCGACCGGGCGACGTCGAGCGGCATGTACGGGAAGCGCTCCAGCCATTCGATTGGCAGGGTCGTCCGCAGATGCTGGAAGGTTGGTTTGTGATCCAGCCAATGAATGTTCGAAATGACAGCGTCGTCAGTCGCGGCGAGCTGTGGCTCAATGAAGCTTCGTACGAAGCTCTCTGCACAGCCGTTCTCTATGAACAGCGCTGCATCCAGTCTGGCCTCGAACTCGATCTCCTCGCCCGCGGCAAAACATGGATAGGATGTCGCTTCCGTCTTCGCCGCTGCGAGGATGCGAGGATCGACGTTATCAAGGTTCCCGCCGTCACGGACGCGAACAATACAGGCGGCGAGAAGCGCCTCGGCAATGTGCGTGCCATGCCGCTGGCCAAGCTCTTCTACTGTCGGTACATGCGGGGTCAGGAAAGGAAAACAGTTTCGCAGAGCTCGCAGCGGCGTCTCCGGATCGTCAGTGAGATCTCCAAGTTTGTCCGGTTCGAGCAGGTATGTAGTGGCAAACTGGTACAGCCAACCCCAGTGGCGTCCGGCTTCGATCTGCGCGAGATTGCCTCTGAGGTGCGCCCGGTTATGGGCCTCAACCGCGGCTTCCCGTTGAACATAACGCCGCCCACGGACCTTGAAACTCTGTCGCTCCTTCCGGATGTAGTCGCGTTGACGCCTTTCCCTACAGCTCCAAACGCGAAGAAACGCAGGGGACGATCTGCTCTGTTGCCGTTGTAAGGCTCGCATTGGGTTCGGTCCCATCTACTTCCGATAGATATCGTGGCCAAACCGGAGTGCCGCCCAGACTTCGACGAAACCGGTATCGAAGGCGTATTGGTTGAGCGCCGCCGGATCGCCTTCTCGCATGATGACACCGGAATGGCTATGGCTCGAATAAAGCCGACTAACTGCATCATGCACGGCATCTTCCCCTGCCACATCTGTGACGGCCAACTGTTGCACGGCTCGACGCAGATCCTCGTGCTCGGCCAGATACTTTACAGCCTGGCTCCTCTCAGGCGCCATTCCGTTGCGGAAGTTCAACGGCGCCAGCCACGTCCAGATGCGGGAGGGTTCGGGTTCAAAGGGAGGATCATCGAAAAACCGGTCCAGCAGCTTTGCGACAACCTTGCTCGACACGTCACGGCACTTGCAGGTGTAGCGATTACTTGCCTGGCATGTGCATGTGATGTTGGACGCGACCTCATCGAGAAAGCCCGCAGCGTCGTCGCGGTCAAGTGACAGAATGAGCTTGTCGATGAACGAGCGCGACATTGGCGAGCGATCTCGCGTCCCCGGCTTCGGGTAGAGACTTCCGAGCTTGGATAGCAGCGAACTGACCGAAGCGCGGTCCACCGCGGCGACGCCACGTGCTGCGATGGCCCGCGAGGCCAGCTCGAGGGCGATAGGCGTGTCCTCCGTCATCAGCTCTCCGATGTCGTCCTGTACGTCGTAAGACGGGGTTTTCAGCAGGACACGCATCGCCAGCTGACGGGCGGAAGGTTCGGCGGCGGCGTCTCTCACCAGATGCGACAGTTCGGGAACGAAGCTCGATACCGCGTCGGTCTCCTCAAGCAATTCGAGCACGAGACCTCGCAGCGATCCCTGTTTCAGCAGGATTGCGCAAATATCAGTCAGGACATCGCCCGTGAAAAAATCGCCGACGTTGAAACGCCGCCATGCATCGCTGCGCCGAAACAGCGGCTCGTTGTCCGCGAGTTCATCAAGTGCCGCCAAGAGGGCCTTCTTCGCCTTGGCTGTAAGTTGACCCGGATCTCCGTTTGCAAGGACCGCGTAGGGATCGAGGCGAATGGCTTCGAGCTGCAGCATCTCGCTGCCACGCGCGGCCATCCATCCGAGCATCCCCCGAAGTTCGTCGCGGCTTGTCCTGTTCGGAGCGATGATCGCGAAAACCCGCTCGAGCGACAAGCAGTCGGACGGATCTGCTATTCGTTTCACGAGATAGCCGGCGGCACAATATTCGGCGACGATGCGATGCACAGGCTCGTGCTTTTCCACGTCTTCGGTCGGCTTGAACAACCTTGTGTCCAGCAGGAATGACAAATCCGCGTTTGGTTGCAGGAGATCCTCAAGATAGGGAAAGTCCCGGTCGCTCATTTGCTCGACAGTCGCGATCCCGGCCGCACCGGAGAGCATCAGCTTCGCGAAGACTTCCTCGCATTGCGCGATGATCCTATCCGTTGATGGCTTAAGCTTTTGCCGACCGAGCTCGGGGTTGGTATCATGCGCAAGCCGCCTTACCGCGTCTGCGAAGATATTCGCCTTCGAAACGTATGCGCGTTCGCTCTCCAGATAGGCCTCGCCCAACAGCTTCAGGAATTGCGGGTTGCCGAGGAGCGGCCCCAACTCGAAGCGCTCTACCTCTGCCGCAAACGCTTCGAAATCCTCTTGTGGAAACTCTGACGCGAACAACTGCTGCTGTTCATCGCGGCTGAACGGCTGCAGGTAGACGACCGTTGGCTTTACCCCGAAGCATTCCTCGACATAGGCCGTTCGGCCTTGGTCCCATTCGCTAGAACGACCTGCAAAGACGACTTTGGCATGAGACACGTTGCTAGCCTGAGCATGATCTGGTCGGTGGCAAGCCTGTCGATGCGGGCGACCTCGTCCATCGCGTCGATGACCAGAGGAGCGTTGTCGGGCGATGCCGGCCGATTGCGAAAAACGCTCGCCCTGATGCGCGTCGTCTGAAGCAGACCGGCCAAGGCGTTGAGTAATTCCGTCTTGCCGGCGCCGGGTTCGGCCAGGACGACGAACACTCTTCCTTCCCGAAGCAGTTCGTCTTCGGTGAAGGTCCGTTCGCCGACGACAAGGACCCGCGGAATGTATATCGTACGCCTCCCAGCTCATTCTCGCACAGTATTCAGATATGACAGGAGACATCGTTGTTGAAACTGAAATATTAGCCAAAGACAGACAATCCACCACATTCGTGATGCTATTGCGCACACTCCTTGGTTGCATCGTGCGCTACCTTGCCTTCGATCGATAATCGAATTAATACGGCAACTGACCGCTGCAATGCAGCTTTTGCAACGATGCATAGATTTCGCACTTTCGCACATTACCCCGGGAAATCAGGCACTTACGAATTTCAAATTTGGTGGTCCCGGGTTCGAGTCCTTTCAAGAGCAAAAAGGGATTGGATCAGCCTATAGAGGCTATAACCAGTCGGGCCGGCTTCACAGTTGAAATGCACGTGATCAAACTTAGTGGCTATTCGCTGAATTATGCGGCGCATGCTGCCATCGGAGGCGTCAAACTAGCCGAAATAGCGCCGGCCGGATTCAGCAATAGCAATCGCATTCTTCAGCTTGGCGACATCGATTCCTACAAAAGCTTCTCTATTATCTGCCATGGCTCGTCCTCCTGTGATGAGGATCGGCTCGGCCCGTCCGAGCCACCCTCGGAAGACCAGTGTAGGGCGAGCCACCTCAGGCATGAAGACGGACATACGGTCTTACAGTGTTCCGTGCTATAAGACCACCGGGCCCGCTGCCACACGACTTATGACTGGGTAACTCATTGCGAGCCTGTATTAATCCTTTGCTATTCATTGTCCGCTCGATATCCGCAAACAGCGGTGAACTTACTCGCCGAACAGACCTTCCATCAGGCGACGATACTCCTCTTCAGGCTTACCGTAAGCATCATGCGCATAGTCTTCGAGGGCGGCGCGGTTGCGAATGGTGATCACCCCGCGTTTGGCACGGATGAAACCGTTGCCTTCGAGAACATGCAACGACGTCGTAACACTTGGTCGGCGTACCGACAGCATCAAGGATATGAACTCATGCGTCAGCCCTAACGAGTCTCCCACGACGCGGTCGTGGCACATGAGAAGCCAGCGAGCGAGCCGCTCATTGACGTCGTGTACAGCGTTCGAAACAGCGGTGTAGGCGAGCTGAATGGCGAAGGCCTCGATGGCTCGGATCATCACCTTCGCGAATGGCCGGCTCGTTTCCATGAGCATCTGAAAGTCGCGGTATGACATACGGTAGCCAAGCGCGTCGATCTGGATATTCACGTTAAACGGACTGAAGTCGACATCCGTCACCGCCGAGGTCGGGATATAACCTTCTGACCCGAAAATCCCCGCTTCCGCGTGATTTCTTTCGGGAGTGGCGAGAAAAACCGAGCCAATTCCCTCCGTGAGAAAATAGACCCATTCGATTGGTTTGCCTGCCTCGCTGATCACCGTGTCTCTTCTCAGCGCGACGGATTCAAGTTTTAACAGGACCTTCTGGCGCTCGTTAACGGGCAAGCGAGCAATCAGCTTGTTATTGTGCGCATCCAGCGGTTCGTTCGCCATATCCATTCCTTTGAGCATCTCCCACGATAAGACTGTCGCACCGATCTGGTTCCTAGCCGGAAGCTGCGAAAACCGGTTCGGGCGAGGGAACAAGCGGAGGCAAAAGCGATTTGGTTGTCCACAAAAGGTGAGACAATGGCTCGATATTATTTCCATGTTCGGGATGGCGAACAATTCGAGGAAGATCCGGAAGGCGCCGAGTTTCAGACCGTGGACACCGCTATCCGCGAGGCTTTTCTCGCGGCACGGGAGCTAATTGCTGCGAAAGTTCTGGCCGGCGAAGTGATCGGGGGCCAGGTATTCGAGATTGCCGATGACACCGGTCAGGTTATTGAGAAGGTAGCTTTCCGTTCCGCTCTCCGACTTGATGAATGAAGTTCTCCCCTGGAGAGAGTCAACGGCTCTCTGTCACCTGCTACCATTCCTCGTCGTTCCATTTCTGCCTTTCTGAACGGGACATGCGCTCTTCCCACTCGCCGCTTGCCTGTGCCCAATGCTCGTGATCCTGACCGTCAGGCTGTCCGGCTTGCTCCCATAATTCATAGGCACGCCGAGCAATCCAATCGTCTCGATTGCTGTCCATTTGTCTCTCCCGCATTTCCGAAAAAAGGCGGCGCAGGGTGCTTCCTGCGCCGCAGTCGCCATCAGGCAATCGGTGGCGAGGCCGAGCCGAGTTTGACGGATGGCTCTCGCCCCCAGACCCTGAGCTTTCCAAGCTCGTCCACGAAAGCGGCAAGGCCGGCTTCGCCGGGAAGCGGGATGACACCTTCGTCCATGACCTGTGCGACGCCAGCTTTTTCCAGAAGCGGCAAGGCCGACTCGTCATAACCGATGAACTTACAGTGCTGGAACGCGTCTGCCACAAAATCGCGTGCGGTCGCCTCTTTCAAAAGGTCTTCAATTGCTGCCGGTGAGGTTAAAAGCGCCACGGCGTCGAACAGGACGGAGGGCCCACCGTCAATCATATGATGAGCTTCGATGCGGCTGCCATCCGAGGCCGTGACGCCGCCGACCTTCGGTGCGATGAGCTCGACAAGGCCCTTCTCCTTCGCTACCGCGCTCATCAGTCCTTTGAGAAGTTTCGCGTCAACACCGTCGGCAACGAGCACACCGAGCTTGCGACCTTCAAAACGCTTCGGTCCTCGCTCGACAATGCTCAAGGCCGGCGAGGGGTCAAGATCCTGTCGGGTCGGCACGGCGGCCGGCGCCGCCTTCGGTACGGATTGCATGCCCAAGCGATGGGCGACTTCCGTTGCCAATGTCTCATCGATATTCAAAAGGTGAGAGACCATGCGCTCGCGGATCGCAAGCGTCTCGACCTTGCTCAGCTCAAAGGTCAGCGCCATGATGATGTGGCGTTGTTCCGGCGGCGTCTGGCTAATGAAGAACTGCCGGGCCTGGCTGTAATGGTCGGCAAAACTTTCTGGCCGGAGTTGAACCTTCTGGCCGCTTTCGTTGGCCGGGAAATGCCGATACCCGCGGGCGGGCGACTCCCTCGGTCCCTCACCGAAGGAGTTCGGCTCGTAGTTCACCCTGCCGACCGGATTACGCATCGCCATGTGGCCATCCTGTTGGAAATGCGCGAACGGACACTTGGGAGCGTTGATCGGCAGATGCGTGAAATTCGGGCCGCCAAGACGTTTCAACTGGGTGTCGAGATAGGAAAAGTTCCGCCCCTGGAGAAGAGGATCATTGCTGAACCCGATCCCCGGCGGGACGTTTTGCGTCATGAAGGCGACCTGCTCGGTCTCGGCAAAGAAGTTGTCCGGCATGCGGTCGAGCACCAGCCGGCCGATCGGCCTCACGGGCAGAACCTCTTCCGGGATGATTTTGGTCGGATCAAGGATGTCGAAGTCGAAGCTATCGGCAAATTCCTGGTCAAAAAGCTGAACACCGAGCTCCCATTGCGGAAAATCGCCGGACTGGATCGCATGCCAGAGATCCCGGCGATGGAAGTCGGGATCCGCCCCATTGATCTTCACCGCTTCATTCCAGGCGACTGACTGCAGGCCGAGTTTCGGCTTCCAGTGAAACTTCACAAATGTCGACTCGTCCTTGGCGTTGATGAACCGAAATGTGTGTACGCCAAATCCTTCCATGAAACGCAGAGATCGGGGGATGGTGCGATCTGACATGATCCACATGACCATGTGCATGCTTTCCGGCGTCAGGCTGATAAAATCCCAGAAGTTGTCGTGGGCAGTCTGGGCCTGCGGGAAGGCGCGGTCCGGTTCCTGCTTCGCCGCATGGATCAGGTCCGGAAACTTGATCGCATCCTGGATGAAGAAGACCGGTATGTTGTTGCCGACCAAATCCCAGTTGCCCTCTTTCGTGTACATCTTGACGGCAAAGCCGCGGACGTCGCGGGCAAGGTCGGCCGACCCTTTGTTGCCGGCAACTGTCGAGAAGCGCACGAATACCGGCGTCTTTTCGCCCGCGCGTTGGAAGACATCGGCACGCGTGTAGTTTGCCAAGGACTCGTATGTTTCGAAAAAACCGTGAGCGCCATAACCACGTGCATGAACGACGCGTTCGGGAATTCGCTCATGATCGAAGTGAAAGATCTTTTCCCGGAAGTGAAAATCTTCCATCAACGCAGGGCCGCGTGCACCAATGCGGAGCGTATTCTGATCGTCCGCGACCGGCGCACCTTGTGATGTGGTCAGGACTTCAAATCCGTCCTCTGCTGTCTGATTGAGTTCTCCACCTTGGCCGCGTGCGAGCTTTTGATCGTGGATGGAAACTTGCTCACGGGAATTCGCTTTTGTCTTCTTGGTCATCTCGCCGTCCTCAAAGTAGGGAAAAACAGAAAAAGGCCGCCTTGCGGGCGGCCTTCGCTAAGCTTTGACGTTCAGGCAGCTTGCTTGCCCTTGGCGTTCGCAGAGCCTTTCGCAAGCGCAGTGAGTTTCTTATCGGTCGCCTCTTCTTCGGCGAGGTTCTGCTGCAAAAGCGGCACGGCATCTTTCAGGCCGAGCTGCTTGGCCCATTCGATCAGCGTGCCGTAGCGGGCGATTTCGTAATGCTCGACCGCCTGAGCCGACGAAATCAGGCCGGCGTCGAGGGCGGAGGAGTCCTTGAATTCCTCGATAATCTCCTCGCCTTCCGCGATGATCCCCTGGATCGCCTCGCAAGTCTTGCCGCGGGCCGGTTTGCCGATCAGTTCGAACACCTGTTCCAAACGTTCGATCTGTCCCTGGGTTTCCTCGCGATGCTGCGTGAAGCCGGCTTTGCCTTCCTCCGATTGCGAGGCTCGCGCCATTTTAGGAAGCGCCTTCAGGATTTGCTTTTCGGCGAAATAGATATCCTTCAGCGTATCCAGAAACAGGTCGTCGAGAGTTTTTACGGCTGCCATAGGGTCCTCCATAATCGTAGACTTCAATGAGGATCAGCGCTTTCAGGTTGCGTTGCGCCGACGAGGGAAAGGAATGCTTCTGCCGGCGAAAGTGTTCCGGTACGGCAGCGTACCAGACGGCAAGACAGGCCCGTGGCGAACACCGTGAAGAGGTCGTCTCTACCGCTACCCATGAAGGCTTTGCACCAACTGTTTCGTCGGATCGGGGTGTCTCGACGCACGCAGAGAAACCCTATCGGGGAGCAGAGGTGCTTTCTATTGACGTATTCGCCGCACTACCCTTCTCCTCCGTACGGTAGCGTACTTTAGGAATTAGTCGGCGCTAACTCACGAATAATAAAGGGAATGGATCTACTTGATGATGTCTCTGCAAATAGAGTGCGTCATCGATGTCGTCACCAAATCACAGGCTAGAACCTTACGCCGTTGAGGCGAGATGCTTCGGCTCCATGTCTGGCGCATTGCGTGTCGGGCACGATGGCTTGGTCACATTTGCCAATGAATGGGCGCACGTTTTTTTCGGATCCGCCTGTGTCGGCAAGCGCATGGAGGATCTGTGGAACGAGTCAGAAAAAGCTGGCCACGTGTCTTCAGGGACCGTGGGCAGCCTAACGGCCGCGCTCTCCGCCAAGCGCCCGCAGCACCTTTTCGATACACGAGATGGTCGCGCCATCATGCTCTCGACTGATTGGCTGCCCGACGACGCCATGCTGCTCACATTGACCGATGTGACATTCGTGGTCAGGACGACGGTCAGCCAGCAGCGAGACGTGCTCACTGGACTCGCTAACCGTTTGGCGCTTCTCGGCAAGCTCGCCGACATCGCTCATATGTCGACGTCTGCAGCGCTTCTTTACGTGGATTTGGACCGATTCAAGGTCGTGAACGATACTTTGGGACACCCGGTCGGTGACGCTCTCCTCAAGCTAGTCGCGGAAAGGATATTGCGGCTGCTCGGACCGCATGATCTTCTGGCGCGGGTCGGTGGCGACGAGTTCGTCATTCTTCAGATCAAAGGAGAGCAACCTCAAGCAGCGGAGGCGCTGGCGCGTAAGGCCATCGAGATCGTCGGCCGCACCTATCTCGTCCACGGCCACTCCGTTCAAGTAGGCGCCAGTGTCGGAATCGCGCTTGTTGCCGCCGACGGCAACAGCCCCGATGAGCTAATCAAGAGCGCCGATCTCGCGCTGTTCAAAGCAAAGTCCAGCGGTCGAGGGACGTTTCGCTTCTTCACCGATGCCATGGACCGGGAAATCCAGGCTCGGCGGGCATTGGAAATCGACCTTCGGCGGGCGCTTGCCATGAAGGAGTTTTCATTGGTCTATCAGCCCCAGTTCGAGATCGAGGGCAAGCTGCTCGTCGGGTTCGAGGCGCTCATCCGCTGGTCTACACCTGACCGCGGCAGTGTCTCACCAGCCATATTTATTCCACTTGCAGAGGAGATCGGCCTCATTGACGCCCTTGGAGAGTGGGTGTTGAGGACCGCCTGCAAAGACGCCGCAGGTTGGACGGCGCCGTTGTCGATATCGGTCAACCTGTCGCCATTGCAATTCAAGAACCCGAAACTGGTCGAGACGATTCTGTCTGCTCTCGCGGCTTCCGGACTGGCGCCCTCCCTGCTTGATCTTGAAATCACGGAAGGCGCACTGATCGACAATACGGATGTCGTGGTTACGATGCTGAGGCAATTGAAGGAGCTTGGAGTGAAGGTGTCTATTGACGATTTTGGCACTGGCTATTCATCTTTGAGCTATCTGCAGAAGTTTCCGTTCGACAAGATCAAGATCGACCAATCATTCATTCGCAGCATGGAAAGCAGCCACGATAGTGCGGCGATCGTTCGTGCCGTGACGGCACTTGGCCGAAGCCTCGGAATGACCACCATTGCAGAAGGGGTAGAGACCGACGCGCAACTGCAACAGATTGCTGTGGAAGGTTGCAGGCAGGTCCAGGGGTATCTGACAGGGAGGCCCCTGTCTGGAGCGGATGCTGCCGCACTCGTTGAGCGGCAAAGTTAAGGGAGAGGGAAGTCGGTGTATCGTCTTGTCTATTATAGCGAGAACAGGGTTTCGGCTGGCGGAGCAGACTTGCGTGCTGCAATCGACGACATCCTCTCGAAAAGTCGCCGCAATAATGCTCTCGTAGGGGTGACAGGCGCACTGATGTTCAGCGCCGGGCGTTTTGGGCAGGTCCTAGAAGGCCCGCAGGCAGCGGTGGAAGCGACGTTCGAGCGGATCCAGCAAGATACTCGGCATGGAGACGTTGCGCTGCTCGAGTTCGTTCCCATTTCGAAAGGGCGTTCGACACCTGGGCGATGGCTTATGTCGGAAACCGGCCGGACGGTTTGACTGAATGGGCGGACGAGAAACGGTTCGACAGTGAGAAGATCACCGGTCAGGCTCTGTTTCGAAAGCTGCACTCGATGGTCGCGACGAGTTCAGAACACGGTTAGCGGCATCGTCGGTGATGGTGAAAAACGCAGCGACTATCTTAAAGTTAATTGTGAAGCACCTTGCCAATCGATAGGCCGCGTCTAGTTCTTGGACTGTACGCGCGAAATCGCTGATACTTGGGATTTACACTTGTCTGGAAAAATTTCCTCCGGAAATGAAGGGCTCGACCTTATACTAGCCGGGGGCTTTCCGTCCCGAAGGCTTTACCTGCTGGAAGGTGCACCTGGGTCGGGCAAAACTACCCTCGCGCTGCAGTTTCTTCGTGAAGGTGTCAAACAAGGAGAAAAGGCGCTCTACATAACGCTCTCGGAAACGAAGGAAGAGCTATCGGCGGTCGCCGCGTCTCACGGATGGGATATTGGAGATTTCGATATCTTCGAATTCGATTCTGCATCCGCCGTATTCGGAGACGGCCGGGATCAATCGATCCTTCATCCCTGGGAACTCGAACTCGGAGAGACCATCCGTCTCGTCCAAGACGAGGTCGAGCGGGTCAAGCCAAAGCGCGTTGTCTTCGACAGCCTCTCGGAGATGCGTCTTCTGGCACAAGATCCTCTGCGTTACCGCCGCCAGGTCCTCGCATTAAAGCAGTTCTTTTCTGGGCGAGATACGACCGTCATCCTCGTCGACGATATGACGGGCAACGACTCAGGCCGGGATGCACATCTGCACAGCCTCTGTCATAGGGTGATTACGCTGGAACGATTGACCCTGGATTTCGGCGCGGCTCGCCGCCGCCTGCAGGTTCAGAAGCTCCGTGGCGTGAACTTCACCGCCGGATATCATGACTTTAACATCCGGACGGGCGGCCTCGAAATTTACCCGCGTTTGATCGCAGCATTGCACCATGCGAGCTTTTCAGAGGAAGTCACGCCAAGTGGTGTTCTTGAGCTCGACAACCTGCTAGGCGGCGGTCCCCTGCGAGGATCGAGTACGCTCCTCACGGGACCAGCAGGCAGTGGAAAGACGACCATCGCGCTTCAGTATCTCTTCGCGGCATGCGAGCGCGGCGAGCCTTGCACCGTTTACGAGTTCGATGAGCGGATTGGAACATTGCTGGCAAGGGCCAAAGCCTTCAGCCTCGATTTTCAACGCCATATCGAAAGTGGTATTGTGACGATCGAGCAGATCGATCCTGCCGAAATTTCTCCTGGCGAGTTTGCTGCGCGCGTTCGCAATCAGGTAGAGCGGCGCGGCTCCAGGATGATCATCATCGACAGTCTCAATGGATATATGGCTGCCATGCCGCAGGAGCAGCAACTGGTCCTGCAGATGCATGAGTTGCTGTCCTATCTCAATCAGAAAGGTGTGGTTACCTTCCTGATCAACCCCCAGAACGGTCTGGTCGGCTCGATGGCAACAAACCTCAATATTTCCTATGTGGCGGATGCCGTTGTGCTGTTGCGTTTCTTTGAGGCTGAAGGGCGCGTGCGCAAAGCGATCTCGGTGCTCAAAAACCGGGGCGGCGCGCACGAAGACACGATTAGAGAACTTCGGATCGATCGTAGTGGGATTCGAGTAGGGGAGCCGCTATCGCGTTTCAGAGGCGTCTTGACGGGGACACCCGAATATCTCGGCTCGCAGGAGCCACTCATGGAAGATCGTAGTGGCGGCATACGGTGATCAAACGGAAGGCCGACGGATCCTAATCAGTGCTCCGTTCGGTCGAGATGCGGATAGCGTCACAATGCTCTTGCGGGAGCAACGTTACGATGCCACGGCTTGCCGCGATATTTCCGAGATCGCCGGTAATATCGACGATACGATCGGAGCAATTCTCCTAACTGAGGAAGCGCTGAGCGGGGATGTCGGGCGATTGAAGGATGCGCTCGCAACGCAACCCTCGTGGTCCGATATTCCTTTTGTCCTGCTCGCCTCGCCACGTTCCGGACGCACGCCGAATGCGCGTCTTTCCCAGCTCGCGCTCTTCGATCTCGCGAGCAACAGCGTCGTCCTTGAACGGCCACTTGGGAGAGCGTCACTCATTAGTGCGGTCGCATCGGCCATGCGCTTGCGGCAAAAGCAGTTCCAGATGCGGGATCGGCTGGCCGAGATTGACGAAAACGAGACACGCTTGCGTCTGGCTACGAGCGCCGCTGGCATCGGCACGTGGGACTTTGATCCGATCGCCGGGAAACTCAATTGGGATAAGCGCTGCAAGGCGATGTTTGGAATCCGGTCCAATCGCGAGATCACCTATGAGGGCAGCTTTCTGGCCGGCCTGCATCCCGACGATCGAGCGCGGTCTTCCGAAGCCGTCAATGCTGCTTTACGGCCGGGCGGGAATGGCGAGTACGATATCGAATATCGCACGATCGGGATCGAAGACGGCGTTGAACGGTGGATCGCCGCAAAAGGCGGATCGATCTTCGCCGATGGGAAGGCGGTGCGCTTCATCGGAACGGTAATCGACATCAGTCAGCGGAAGAGGACCGAAAAAGCGCTCGCGATTTCCGAAGCAGCCTTGAGGGCCGAACGTGAGGCTCTCGATCGCCTCAACCGTACCCTTGAAGAGCGTGTAGCCCAAAGGACAGCGGAGCTCGAAGAGCAGATTGCCGCGAGAGATCGGGCGGAGGAGGCTTTGCGCCAGGCCCAGAAAATGGAAGCCGTCGGCCAGCTGACCGGTGGCATCGCCCATGATTTCAATAATATGCTGACAGGCATCATCGGTAGCATCAATGTCGCGAAGCGCCGCATATCGAGCGGTCGGCTCGAGGATGTCGACCGATTTATGGATGCCGCGACGGAATCGGCAAATCGAGCCGCAGCATTGATCGCCCGACTTCTTGCATTCTCGCGCCGTCAAACGCTGGATGCGCAGCCTGTCGATGTGAATGCGCAACTATCGGCGATGAAGGAGCTTCTCCGCCGCACTTTGCCGGAGAATATCGGAATCGACCTGATCACCGATCCCGAGGTCGGAAACATCCTTGCGGACCCGACCCAGCTTGAAAGCGCCTTGCTCAACCTGGCGATCAACGCCCGCGACGCAATGCCGGACGGTGGACGCCTGACGTTTCAAAGCAAGCGCGTTGTCGGCGATTTTCTTCACGAAGGTATGACCTCTCAACCGTCAGGGGGCTACGTGATGATCTCCGTGACTGACACGGGCGTTGGCATGCCTCCTGAGGTCCTGGAAAAAGTCTTCGAACCTTTCTTCACGACCAAGCCCATCGGGCAGGGAACAGGATTAGGTCTTTCGATGATTTATGGATTTGTGCAGCAATCCGGAGGCGATGTTCGTATCCATAGCGCGCCGGGCAAGGGCAGCACGATCGAGATGTTCTTTCCGACGACAGACGCTCGTGACGTCCGAGAGGCAAATCCCGCAAATCGGTTGGTCCAGGAAGGCGACGGCCAGAAAGTTCTGGTCGTTGAGGATGACGAAGCTGTTCGTTTGTTGATCAGCGAAGCGCTGACAGAACTCCAATACCGGGTATTGACGGCTCAAAATGCCGACGAAGCCATTCAGCTCCTCGCTTCCGCCCAAAACCTGGATCTGATGGTTTCAGATGTTGGGCTTCCCGGGATGAATGGCCGGCAGCTTGCGGATTTAGCGCGACAGCATAGGCCTCACCTCCCTATCCTGTTTGTGACAGGTTATGCTGAAAACGCCGCTACGAAGGCAAGCTTCCTCGGCACCAACATGGCCATGATTTCGAAACCCTTCACAATCGACACTCTGGCGGGCAAGATCCACGAGATGATGGCGGGCAAGCCGGGCGCCTGAATCAGGGGCGATGCGAATTTTCCGGTGTTGCCAACGCAGAATTACGAGGTGGAGTTCTCATCTCCTTCAGGATGTATGCCATGCTTTGGCGTTGCCATTTCTTGGGTGGTGAAAGGGTCGCATCGCTATTGCGCGAGAGCTGCTCCGCCGCCCCGGGCAGGATGTCAGGTTATCGCAAGCGCCTCTGGAGCCGCTCGTGCCTTCATTGCCGAGCGGCTCAATCAGAACCTGCATCTGACGCTGCGTGGCTTGAATGATGGCGGGCAATCTGCGACGTAACGGTCTCACACAATACGGTATGGGAGTTCATCCGGCTTGAGGTGATGCGCAAAAATGCTGTTTGGCCTTGAGCAGGCCCGCGCTTGGATCAAGACCTGAAGCGAGCGATGCTACAACTGACCTAAATCAAATGGGTCTCTGTCGAAGCAGCCCCTTTCTACTCGGTTTATCGCGTCACGTCCCGTTCCGCCCGGCGCCGAGCAAAATCCCGTTCCAGCAGAATTTCACCGTTGGCGATCCTGCTGCTATAGCGGTTAGAAGACCTCCGTACAATAGTTGCCGATTGCATGACACAGATCAGTGGCCTGGGCGACAGCTCGATCTTAGATCTGCATACCTCCCTTTATCGAACTACCAGCAGCAGGCGGCCGCCGTCGCGGATCAATTCAATGGCGACTATATCTGGTTTGTCCGCGATCACCCGTTGTAAGTCGGAAACCGAAGCAACCGTTATACGATTGACTAACACGATGATATCGCCTTTCTGCAGTCCAGTGCGAGCCGCCATGCTGCCCGAGGCGACGCCTTCAATAACGACACCGGGCGCACCGGCCTGGCGAGCCTCTTCGGCAGATGTTTCCCGCAGTCTGGCGCCATCGAGGGGTGTGCCGGAGAGTTCGGCGGATGGCCGGTCCTCCGATGTGATCGTGACCGCGATCACCCTGTCGCCATCACCTCGCTTTACCGTCATGTTGATCCTGGTTCCGACCGGGGTGAGGCCGATCCGGTTCCTAAGATCTGTTGCGCCGTGGACGGGGCGGTTGTCGATCGCGGTCACCACATCGCCGGTCCTCAATCCGGCCCGCGCGGCCGGCGAGCCGGGTTCGACGCTGGCAACCAGCGCGCCGCGCAGATCACCGAGCTTGAGGGCCTCGGCCACGTCGGGCGTCAGGTCCTGGATGCCGATGCCGAGCCTGCCGCGGCGGACCTCGCCATGGGCCGCCAGCTGATTCATCACCGATAGAGCCATGTCGCTGGGGACTGCGAAACCGATGCCGACATTGGCGCCGGCCGGGCTGAGGATCGCGGTGTTGATCCCGATCAGCTTGCCGTCGAGCGTCACGAGCGCCCCACCGGAATTGCCAGGGTTGATCGAGGCATCGGTCTGGATGAAGTCTTCATAACCTTCGATATTAAGCCCGCTGCGACCGAGTGCGCTGACGATCCCGGAGGTGACCGTCTGGCCGAGTCCGAAGGGATTGCCGATGGCGACCACATAGTCCCCGACTTTCAGGGCATCGGAATCCCCGATCTGAATGGCTGTGAGGTTTTTGGCATTGATCTGGAGCAGCGCGATGTCGGTCTCCTTGTCGGTGCCGATCAGTTTTGCCGGCAGCTGCCGGCCATCCTTCAGTGTGACCGAGATTTTTGATCCGCCGTCGACGACGTGGTGATTGGTTAGCACATATCCTTTGTTGGCGTCGACGATGACACCGGAGCCGGCGCTCATCCTGGCCTGCTGCTGTTGTTCCGGGAGGTTGAAGAACCGTCGAAAGTTGGGATCGCTATAGAGCGGGTTGTCTTGCGCCGGCGCTCGCGAGACGACCGCGATATTGACGACGGCGGGTGTGACCTGTTCCAGCATCGGCGCTAATGTCGGCAGGCCGGTGGACGAAGAAACCGGTCCTGTCATTTGCGCAGGCAGCGGGTTTGTGGTGAAGAGAATGGCTCCAACGGCGACGGCTGCGGAAATGGCAATCGTGCGAAGCCTCGGGGCGAGATCGAACATCGGTTGCTCCTTGAATCTGATGATTGGTGTCCTTCCGGGCGCGGCCCACAGGGGATCGAAAAAGAGGCGGGTCCGGATGTCCGGACCCGCCTCTCTTGATTTACTCATGCAGTCGAGAGCGGGCGGTTATGGCTGAACCAGATGTTGCCGGCGGCAAGCACCGCGACGACAAGACCGGCAACAACATGGAGCCACGTTGCGGCCGTCACGGCCGAGAAGCCGAGAACCCACGGAGCACCTACGGTCCAGACGCCGAGCACAAGGTTGACCCATTCCTCCGCCTCATAGAAGGCGTAGAGTGCAGCAGCGGCGATTAGGGCGATGGCCGCACCGACGATCCAGGCGTTCCGGGCGGCATATGTCTCGGCGGCGAAGCCAAGCAGCCACGGCGAGACCAGAAGACCAAGACCGGCAACGATATTGACGATATCGAAAACCGTCCGGTTGTTCGAAGACAGGGACTTCAGCATCGTTCATTTCTCCTTATCGGTTGGTTGCATCATCAATGAACCGTCTCCTGTGCAGAGGAGACGGGTGCGGCGGCAGCACTTGCCGCGCCGTCGCCGCGAAGCTCGGTTGTTGTTGGATCAGGAGCCGGAAGAAGCGTTGTTGCTGCCGATCCGAGAAGGAGCGGCGCGAGCTCGTCGCGGCTGAACGCGCCATCGGCGATCTCATGCAGCGCCAGCTCGCTTACATCGGCATGCGGCAGATCAAGCCTCGGCTCCGCACCGCGGTTGAGGGCACGAGCGCGGGCAGCTGCGACCATCGTCAGCGCAAACCTGTTCGGCACAATCTTCTGGCAATCGAAAACGACATACGGGTCCATGGGCGCACCTCATGCAGCTTTCCGATCGGCAGTGGTACGATCCCGCCTGGTCTCGACGTCTCGTTCGAGCGCAAGCAGGGCTTGCTCGACCTCGTGCAGGCGCGACGGACGCTTATTCTCCGGCATGCCTTCATTGGTCGCCTGGTCGATCAGATATTCGTTCCAGGCCCAGTTCATCAGGATCGAGCGCTTCGCTTCGAGGGGTAGCGCCGGATCACGGATAACATCCATGGGCGATGACCATGTCGCGGGACCGGAAGCATCGTTTCGTTCCGCCGCCTCGTCCATTGCCTGTCCGTAGCTTTCCCGAAGCGCGGCAAGGCCGAGCCGCTCCAATGTCGCATCGGAAAAAGCATGAGATGTCTGGTTCGCCCGGCGGTTAATTCTGTGCCTTTCCGCTGACGCGGCTCCACTCATCAGACGCTGCACGACATAGGTCAGACCCTGCCGCTCCGCATAGCGGATGGCGGAGCGCAGGGTTGGGAATTCCAGCTCCACCTGCGTCAGCGTTTCGGTGCTGCCCGTATAACCCATCAAAGGCTCGATGAACGGCGCCTTGCGGCGCTCGAACGCAAGCTGCCATCCTTTCGGCCGCGCTTTACCCGATGTCGTCACCGATCGCGACGGCCTAAAAATGCGGGCGACGGCGTTCTCGGGAAACACAGATAGTCCGCAAGAGTGACGGCTGTGCCGGTTGTCGTTCGATGCGTTGAAAGCCGAAGCCGGCGTTACTTTTTCGTAATGTTTCTCTTTTGCAATCTCCATCGTTCATCCCTCCCTGTTGGCGAAGGATACTGGCGGCCGCCATCGGGCCGGCCGCCAGGTGGGTTCATCGACTAGCTTTTGATGGCGATCCGCTTGACCTGCGACTGCGCCTTCTCCGTCTTCGGCAGGGTCACGGTCAGCACCCCATTCCTGAAGCGGGCATCGACCTGATCATCCTTGACCTCGACGCCGAGCGGGATGCGGCGCTCGAAGCGGCCGTAATAACGCTCGGTGAACTGGCGATCCTTGTCTTCTGTCTCGGAGCGCTTTTCACCCTTGAGCGTCAGCACGCCGTCGTTGAGCAGGACTTCGATGTCCTTCTCTTCGAGGCCGGGCACCTCGGCGGTCACCTTGATCTCCTTGTCGGTATCGGAGATCTCGACGCTCGGCCAGCCGGCACTGAAGGCAGAACCGCTCCCGAAGGCCGGCAGGCCGGAGCCGAAGCCGCGGAAGACGTCGTCGAACAGGCGATTCACCTCGCGATGCAGCGACAGGAAGGGATCCCGGTCGTCGTCGCGCAGGACAGTCGGAACCTGGTTGCCATTGTTGCGGCCCCAGGGAATCAGATCACGAACACTCATGGTTTTCTCCTTGTCTCGTGGTTCGATTGGCAAAGGTTCTCTGGTGGCGCCGGACGATGTGCCCGGCGCCGTCTTTGCCGACTATGCTGTTGCTGGAGCTTAAGCCGCGTGCTTCTCGGCCTCGATCTGCTTGATCTCAGCCTTCGGCAGAGCCGTTTCGGTCGAAATCGCGATCTGGCGCGGCTTCATCGCTTCCGGGATTTCGCGCTTGAGATCGATGGTCAGCAGACCGTTGACGAGACCGGCGCCGACGACCTTGACGTGATCGGCGAGCTCGAACCGGCGCTGGAACGAGCGGCCGGCGATGCCGCGATGCAGATACTGCACGTCGTCGGCGTTCGCCTTCTGGCCCGATACGAAGAGCATGCTCTGCTCTTGCGTGATCGTCAGTTCGTCCTGCGAGAAGCCGGCGACCGCCATCATAATGCGGTACTCGTCCTCACCGGTCTTGACGATGTCGTAAGGCGGCCAGTTGTCGATCGTCTCGATGCGGCTTGCAGCCTCGAGCGCGTTCAGCATTCGGTCGAAGCCGATGCTCGACCGGAACAGGGGAGAAAAATCGAGGTTTGTCCTCATAACCATATCCTCCTTGTAAGCAACATGGATACAAGGAGACGCCAAGAGCACATGGCGCCTCCTGGACTTGTCGATCCCCAGTGGGCAATCGAACAATAATGATATAATTCAGTGGCTTGCAGTTTCAAGAGCTGTGGAATTGCCTGGTGTAAAAATTTGATTTTTTCGTTTCCGTCACCAGATTCCGGTGAAGTCAGATGTGACCAGATCAAGAAAGGAGTAACGGATATGACAATGACTTCTGATGACGTCACCGCCATCCTTGGGCCTGTCGACGAAACGCTGGTGGCCGAGGTCATTGCAACGGGTGCGACGCAGACTGAACTCGCCGAGGCGTTTGCCTGGGCCCATAACGATGAAGCACTGATGGGCGAGGGGCGGCGTCTGCCGAGCGGCAGGGTTGCCACCCTGGTCGATCTGCTGGTTTTGGACGAAGAGGAACCGGAATAGGCAAGGCGGCGACCATGCCACCTTGCAAAAGTTGCGTGGTCTATGCCGTCGTCAGCACCCGGATATCGCCGCGGCGATCGACGACGTCGACCACGACATGCGGGCCGGACCGGCGCACGGTGACATCGGCGGTGCTCTTGCCGATCTGCAGACGGCGCAGGGTCACTTCATCGAGAAAAGAAGGCAATTGCGGCTCGTTAAAGCTGACATGCAAGGCATTCGGATCGAAGTCGAGGCCGAGGCACGATTGCAGCAGGAAGAGTGGCGCTGCGGCTGACCATGCCTGGGGAGAGCACGCGACCGGATAGAACGTCGGCCCCTGCGCGCGTTGGCGCGGCAATCCACAGAAGAGTTCCGGAAGGCGGCGCAGGTCGATATAGGTCGAAGCCGCGAACAGGCCCTCGAAGATCCGTGCCGCTTCAGCGCGATAGCCATAACGGGCAAGCCCGCTGGCGGTCAAAGCATTGTCATGCGGCCAGATCGAGCCGTTATGATAGCTCATCGGATTGTAGCGCGCCTCGGTCGAGGGGACAGTGCGGATGCCCCATCCGCAGAAGGACGAAGCGCTCATCAATGTGCGGGCGACCTGCGCGGCCCTTTCGGGATAAGCGATGCCGGTAAACAACGCGTGGCCGGCATTCGAAGAGCGCACCCTGCAAGGGCGCTTTTCTCCGTCGAGCGCAAGCACATAGGTCCCAATTTCCTCATCGAAAAAGGCAGCGTCGAACGCACGCCGCAAGCCTTCCGCTCGGGCCAGGAACTTTACCGCGCGTTCAGGCCGGCCGAGTTGCCGAAAAATTTCCGCCGCCGCCCCCCAGGCACCGTAGACATAGGCCTGAACCTCGGCGACCGCGATCGGTCCTCTCGCCAATGTACCGTCGGCATGGAAGACCGAGTCGTGGCTATCCTTCCAGGCCTGGTTGATCAGCCCCTCCTCGGTCAGCCGTCCATATTCGACGAAGCCGTCGCCATCGCGATCGCCGTATTCGTCGATCCAGGTCAGGGCTGCCTCGACGTTCGGCAGGAGGCGCTGGATCGTCGCAAGATCGCCGGTCCGTTTGAGATACTCGCCAGCCAGCATGACGAAGAGCGGGGTGGAGTCAATGCTGCCGTAATAACGGCGGAAGGGAACCTCGCCGAGCTCGGCCATCTCGCCATAGCGCACCTCATGGAGGATCTTTCCGGGCTCTGCATCGGAAGCAGGATCGCCCTCCGTCGCCTGGTTTGCAGCCAGATGTCCGAGCACGCCGCGGGTGATCTGCGGGTCAAGCCAGAGGGTCTCCAGCGCAGTGATCAGCGCGTCGCGGCCGAAGACGGTGCTGAACCAGGGAATGCCGGCATAGGGATAGGGCCCTTCCGGCTTGTCGGTCATCAGCATATAGAGATCGGAGATGCTGCGGCGTGCGACCTCGTTGAATATCTCGTTGGACGTCACGATCGAGGCCGCACGCGAGGACGAGGCGCGCAAAGCGCGGCGGGCATCCCGCAGGGCCAGGAAGAAGGAGCGATGGCTGGGTCGATCGGCTGCGGTCTGGTCGCAAGCGATCTCGATGAACAGTGATCGCGTCTCATGCGGCTCGAGCCGAAGGTCAAAGATCGCCGCATCGTTGCGAATTTCATCGGGCCAGGGATTGAATGAGAGGGACGTCAATCGTTTCTGCTCATCAAGTCCGATATAGGACAATACGGCCGAACCCTGCTCCACCATGGAAGGAAGTGCACGCCCTCTTTTAGCTCTCACGGTTCCCCGGACCTCGAACAGATCGGCGAAGTCCGCGCCGAATGCGATCTCGATACGGACGTGCTGGCGTCGATCGTCGTAGTTCCGGATGGCCAGTCTTTCGTAGCAACGGCCATTCCACAGGAAGCGTGATCTGCGCAGATGGATGAGATCGTGTCCAAGTATGAGCTTACCCTTCTCGTCGAAGAGATCGGGATTGGTGAGATCGCAGGTGAGCGTCGCATTGTCGTCGCGCAGCGTCGACGACAAGAGCATCGGCCGCTTGCCGTTGATTGTCAGGTAGAGATGCGAGAGATAACGCGTATCCCGGTGAAAGAGGCCTTCCGGGCTGCCCGGCCCGGAAAGCGCATCGCCATTGTGGTCGAACACGGCGAAGGTATCGCCATGCTTGAGGGTGCGCGGCCGTCGCTCCTGGAGCGAGGCCGCCGCCGGGATGAAGAACTGCGCCACCGGCGCAGCTGGGCCTGCCGATGCGCCGGATCGTTTGCTGTCGAGAGAAGCGGCCGACATTGTCGCTATCCCTCTTACGCCACGACCTGCAGGTCGATGTCCTGACCATTGGCGCGGCGCAGCGGGGCCGCCTTGGTGCGAACGCCTGGCAGGTTGCGGTAGATGTCGAGATAGTCCCGTGCCATCCGTTCTGCGCTGAATCGCTTCTCGAAGGTCGCACGAACTTTCTTTCGATCCATCCTGAGGGCCCATTCGACGTTCTCGGCCGCCTCAGTGACGCTGTCGACGACGATCCCCGATGCACCATTGTCGATGACTTCAGGCACCGAACCGCATCCGAATGCGATGACGGGCGTGCCACAGGCCATGGCCTCGATCATGACCAGCCCGAAGGGCTCCGGCCAGTCGATCGGGAACAGCAAAGCGCCGGCATTGCCGAGGAAGTCGGCTTTCTGATGCTCGTTGATCTCGCCGATGAATTCAACATTCGGATGACTCCTGACCATCGGCTCGATCACGGTCTCCCAGTAGGCTTTGTCGGCATTGTCGATCTTGGCGGCGATCTTCAGCGGCATGCCGACTCTGGCCGCGATCTCGATGGCCCGATCCGGTCGCTTCTCCGGCGATATCCGTCCGAGGAAGGCAAGGTAGTTACCCTTCGGCTTTTCCGTGAACGGCAGAAGATTGGCGGGCAGGCCATGATAGACCGTTCCTGTCCAGTTCACCGGTGGCATCGGGTGGCGCTGGTCGTTGGAGATCGATACCAGCGGAATATCGGGGAAAGCCCTGTAGAAGGGCTTGAGGTCCGGCAGGTCGAGGCGCCCATGCAGCGTCGTCACGGTGCGGTCGGCAAAGTCCCGGATCAACGGAAAATGCAGGAGATCGATATGGAAGTGAAGCACGTCGAATTCGTGCGCCCGCCGACGGATCTCCTCCAGCATCACGACCTGATGCGGCAGGTGATCCCTGACATCCGGGTTGAGCCTGAGCGCGACGTCCGAGCAGGCCACCAACCTAGCGTCGGTAACAGAATCACCACTGGCAAAGAGGGTCACGTCATGGCCCTTGGCGACAAGTTCCTCGGTGAGATAGGAAACAATGCGCTCGGTTCCCCCATAGAGTTTGGGCGGAACACTTTCGGCGAGTGGTGCGATCTGAGCGATCTTCATCGGCAAAACCTCCTCAATTGAGCAAAGAGTCGTCGGTAAAAATCATGCACGCGCCCTCTAAGAGGCACGCGGGCAGTTCGTGGCAGTGCCTAGATTTCGAATGGCTGTCGGCGGCGGTCTCCTTTCCGGTAGCTGCACAGGCCAAGGCCGCCAAACCGGCGCGATTGCGATTTGCGACGACGGCTTCTGTGAATATCGAGGGAATTGACTGCGCCCTGATCTTCGGGTCGCCGATCGGGTTGGTCCAAGGCCTTCAGCGCTTCGATGATCTCGTCATAGGAGACGGCCCTATCCGTGCCGGGATAAAGGCGAAGGGCCGGAATGGACTCGATGGCAAAGATGTCGGATGCCCATGACGCAAGAATGGAGCGCTTCTCGTCATCGCCGATATCGTCCGCGGCAAGAACGTCACGGGGATGACCAAAGTGCTTGGCCGGATGAAGCAGATGTTCGGCGCTGATCGCGGCTGTGGCTTCCTCCGGTATCGAATTGCTGATGCTTTCCTTTCTCATGGCTTGGCTCCATTGATCTTGACCGATGGAACTTGGTTCGATGCGTGCTTATGAGGCCCGCGCCTGGCGGACGGCGCGGGCCTCCTTCGATCGCCTTAGAAGTCCATGCCGGCGCCGGCGGGCATGGCCGGAGCGACTTCCTTTTTGGGCTTCTCGGCGATCATGGCTTCCGTCGTCACCAGAAGGCCGGCCACGGAGGCCGCATCCTGGAGCGCGGTACGGACCACCTTGGCCGGATCGATGACGCCCTGAGCATAAAGGTCGCCGTATTCGCCGGTCTGGGCATTCCAGCCATAGGAGAAGTCAGCCTTCTCGCGCAGCTTGCCGACGATGACGGAGCCTTCGGCACCGGCGTTCTCGGCGATCTGGCGGACCGGAGCCTCAATCGCGCGGCGAACGATCTCGATACCGACCTTCTGGTCCTGGTTGGCGGCGTCGAGATTGTCGAGTGCCTTCACGGCACGGAGCAGGGCAACGCCGCCGCCCGGCAGAATGCCCTCCTCGACGGCCGCACGGGTCGCATGCAGAGCATCATCGACGCGGTCCTTCTTTTCCTTCACCTCGACTTCCGTCGAGCCGCCGACGCGGATGACGGCGACGCCGCCGGCGAGCTTGGCAAGGCGTTCCTGCAGCTTCTCGCGGTCGTAGTCGGAGGTGGTTTCCTCGATCTGGGCGCGGATCTGCGCAACGCGACCGTCGATCTCCGTTTTGGAGCCAACGCCATCGATGATGGTCGTGTTCTCCTTCTCGATCGCCACCTTCTTGGCCCGGCCGAGCATGTTGAGCGTGACATTCTCCAACTTGATGCCGAGGTCTTCGGAGATGACGGTGCCGCCGGTCAGGATGGCGATATCTTCGAGCATCGCCTTGCGGCGGTCGCCGAAGCCCGGAGCCTTGACCGCAGCGATCTTCAGGCCGCCGCGCAGCTTGTTGACGACGAGCGTGGCAAGAGCCTCGCCTTCGACGTCTTCAGCGATGATGAGGAGCGGCTTGCCTGACTGCACGACAGCTTCGAGGACCGGCAGCATCGCCTGCAGGTTCGACAGCTTCTTCTCGTGGATCAGGATATAGGGATCTTCCAGTTCGACCCGCATCTTGTCCTGGTTGGTGACGAAGTAGGGGCTGAGGTAACCGCGATCGAACTGCATGCCTTCGACGACTTCGAGTTCGGTGTCGGCGGTCTTGGCTTCCTCGACAGTGATGACGCCTTCGTTGCCGACCTTCTCCATCGCTTCGGCGAGATAGCGGCCGATCTCGGAATCGCCATTGGCGGAGATGGTGCCGACCTGGGCAATCTCGGAATTGCTGGTGATCTTGCGGGCGTTGGTCTTCAGCTCCTTGACGACGGCGTCGACGGCAAGGTCGATACCGCGCTTCAGGTCCATCGGGTTCATGCCTGACGCAACGGCCTTGGCGCCTTCCTTGACGATCGCCTGGGCAAGAACGGTTGCAGTCGTCGTGCCGTCACCGGCCAGATCGTTGGTTTTGGAAGCGACTTCGCGCAGCATCTGCGCGCCCATGTTCTCGAACTTGTCTTCCAGTTCGATTTCCTTGGCGACCGAAACGCCATCCTTGGTGATGCGCGGCGCGCCGAAGGACTTGTCGATCACGACGTTACGACCCTTCGGTCCCAGGGTGACCTTCACCGCATTGGCGAGCACATCGACCCCACGCAGCATGCGTTCACGGGCATCGGTATGAAACTTGACTTCTTTCGCAGCCATTTCTTTAACTCCTCAATAGGCAGCTATCTGACTGATGGATTGGATGGACTGGTATCGCCTCAGGCGGCTTTCTTCACCTCGGCCTGGGCTTCGATGATGCCCATGACATCGCTTTCCTTCATGATCAGCAGGTCTTCGCCGTTGATCTTGATCTCGGTGCCGGACCATTTGCCGAACAGGACGCGATCGCCGGCCTTGACGTCGAGCGGCTGGATCTGGCCGGCCTCGTTGCGGGCACCGGGACCGACGGCGATGACCTCGCCTTCCTGCGGCTTTTCCTTGGCGGTATCGGGAATGATGATGCCACCTTTGGTCTTTTCTTCGGATTCGACCCGGCGGACGAGAATGCGATCATGAAGCGGTCGGAACGACATGTTTTCCTCCGTTGAGCAAAAAAGATGACGTTGTCCCCTGGCCGGACCGGATGACCAGTCCGGGCGGGTGCGGACCTCGAATGAGCGTTCGCGGGAAAGATTTATTTTCGTGTTTTTTTGATTTCAAGAGGGAGAAACGAAAAATTAGCACTCGTGGTGCATGGCTGCTAACATACTGGAAAGGAACAACAAAGCTTGAGGCACCGTTCAAAAATCTGTTGATGGACGCAACATTATGCGCCACCTTTGCAGTGTCATGAAACGGAGATGAAGCATGCAATTCTCATCGGATCTGGAGCGTCAGCTCAATGGCTATGGACTGACAACCGCGCACATCCTCTACCGCATTCCCGATTTCGAATCCGTGCTGCAGACCTATGTCTGGCAAGACTACGATCTGGCTCCCGATTTTCCGGAAATGCAGAAGTTCCTTGAGTTCTGGGAGGCCAATCTCGACGGGCCGCTGCATTCCGTCCGCTATACCCATCAGCGCCTGATCGGTCCGAACGAATGGCGGCGTGTCGAAGGCGAGTTCAAGCTGCACTGAGGTCTTGAATCCGGATTTTTCTCTTCCTAGCTGTTTGCGCGATCGAGGCTTAAAGAGCTCGGTCGCATCCCACATCTTGTTCAGAGTCAGAGTGATATGGAAGAAAAGATCAAAATCATCAAAGACCTTAGCATCGAGGAACGCGAAGAGGTCTTTGTCGATATTGCGCGTGTCCTGGAGGGGACTTCACGCGAAGCTTTTGTCGAAGGCAACCGCCATTTCGCCGCGCTGTCGGCCAACATGGCAGAGGCGATCCGCATCAATGCCGACGAACTGGCGCGCGACGATCTTCAGAACGCCGAGCGTGTGTTGCTGCAGGCGTCCACCATGATCTCGCAGTTCAACGTCTTGCATCCCTATCGCCTGGTAAGCCACGCACTCCACTAGAGACGCGGGGTTCCCCCAGCTTCCCTAGTAGCGGGTGCATTATTGGCCTTCGCAGCATCGTCATTCGTCGGCATTCTGCCGTCCGGTCTACCGGATCCTCGATGTGCTCGAGCGATGACGAGGCGGCGGGGCAACAGCACGAACCGGATGGCAGGCAAAGACGAACTGCGCCGCGTGGGTTCGACCCTCGACGGGCTTATGGACGAACTTCATGACAGAGATACACGTGCGACAAAATTGCAGTCCGACAAGGACCTGCTTGTCGGAGAGCTGAGGCACCGCATCAAGAACACTCTGACCATCGTCCAGGTGATCGCGCGCTAATCGTTCCGGCCGGTTGCCCCTGCTGAATATTCGCAGTTCTCCGAAAGGCTGACGGCACTTGCCAGTGGCTATAATCTGCTGTTTTCGGACGATGTCGAAGAGGCGAAGATAGAAGACGTCGTGAAAGCCGCCTTGGCTGCCCATGTGGGCGCTACGGCAAACCGCGTCTCCTTAACTGGAGATCCGATCTCTCTGCCGGCGCAAGCGGTGCTGTCGCTTTCGCTCATCATTCATGAATTGGCGACCAATGCGACTAAGTACGGCGCGCTTTCGAACGATCACGGCCACATCGAGATCTCCTGGCGTGAAACGGAGGGGATGGTCGAATTTCGGTGGCAGAGAGGGGAGGGCCACCTATGATCGTCCCAAGCCGGCAAGGCGTCGGTTCTCGTCTCATTCAGGGTGCGTCGCCGAGCGCCTTCAATCCGCAGGCGAGCTTTGCGTTCGAGCCGGACGGCCTCATTTTCGATTTGAGTTTTGCCGTGGACGTCGTCAGCTAGCATCGCAGGCGGCCGCTAACCTCGAGATGGTCACCGTAGCGATGTCTTTCCTTTCGAGGCAACCAAGCGGCATTGTTCACGTTTCCTGTGGGCAAGCGGGCGGGACAGGGCTAAACGATATAGACCAAAAATCACGGCATGACGAAACGTGGGAAAAGCGATTTTCCAGCCGCTTATTGGAAAGTGCTCATCCCCAACGCCTGCACTCGTCTCCGGCATGGCGCATACTGAAACCCGGAACGGCAGCCAACAAGACATGGCCGAGCGCGCGCTGTCTTCTATCACTTCCGTTATCGCCATAGAACGACCGGGATTTTCCGGATCGGGATGTCCTGGCAGACCATCTTCGTCTGGCCCGACATCATCCATATGCCGGCAATCCAGCCGGCACAGCCGGAAGCCGGCGTTATCCACGATGTCGATCCGGAGGTCGCCGCAGCGACGTGTAAGAGGGTGTTCGCCAAGGTGGTCGACAGAGGCCTTCTCGTCGCTGGCTGCCATCTGGAGTTTCCAGCTGTTGCCCGCCTCGTCCGCAAGGGTGAGGCATACCGGCTCATTCCAGAATTGTGGCCTCCGATACCAGTTGTATAGTTCTAAGTTTTGTGGGGGCAGCTCACTCCCACAACTTCTCGCGAATCCGGTTTTAGCCAACGTGATCCTGGAGGTGTCCATGCCACACCACACCAACAGCGAAGCAATCGACCGCACGGGGCGGTTCAACGACCATGAGACGATCTATATGCCACTGTCACCAGTGCAGGCACAAGTGCGACAAAATCGGTCGTCGAAACGATACTGGTGATGAACAGAAAGGAACTCCAAGACGGGGTCACGTTGTGCTGATGACCCGGAAACCGACGACCGCGCCTGCTGGCTTCGTCGGTTATTCGTCCGGGTGGCGAATGCAGCTCTTTCACAAGGCGCCGTGAACAGGTGAGTTTTTTCGCCGTCCCGTATGGAGTCTTAAAGACCGAGATCGGACAGACCAGGATGGTCATCAGGCCTTCGGCCGAGGGGCCAGAAGAACTTGCGGTTTGCTTCTGTGATCGGCATATCGTTGATGCAGGCGAAACGCCGTTGCATCAGACCCTCGGCATCGAATTCCCAGTTTTCGTTGCCGTAGGAACGGAACCAGTTGCCGCTGTCGTCATGGAACTCGTAGGCGAACCGAACAGCAATCCTGTTTTCCGTAAAGGCCCAGAGTTCCTTGATCAGCCGATAGTCCAGTTCCTTTGCCCATTTGCGGCTCAGAAAGGCGACGATGGCTTCGCGGCCGGTGACGAATTCGGCGCGGTTGCGCCACTGGCTATCCGCTGTGTAGACAAGTGAGACGCGTTCCGGGTTTCGGCTGTTCCAGCCATCTTCGGCGAGGCGGACCTTGTGGGTGGCTGTTTCGAGCGTGAATGGCGGAAGAGGGGCGGGCATGGTCATCTCCTGTGGCGTGATTGGACTTGCGTGTCGAAGAACTCGCCAGCCGCTGCTCGGCTGACGAGTTCTTCTCTGGGCCAGACGATCCGTTATTGGCCGATGTGCTGGCGGATGGCTTCGCCGGCCTGATCGAGGGCGGCTTCCGTGGTCGGTAGGTTGCGCAGGGCGTTCAGCAGAACGAAGTCGTGGATCGTGCCGTTGTAGCGGACCGCGGTGACCTCGTTGCCGGCATCCTTGAGCTTGCGGGCATAGGCTTCGCCTTCGTCACGCAGTGGGTCGTTCTGGGCGGTGATCACCAGTGCCGGGGGCAAGTCCTTCAATTCTTCGTTGCTGGCGCGCAGCGGGGAGACATAGGGGTTATCGCGGGTCTTGGCATCGGGCGCATAGAGATCCCAGCCATACTTCATGAAGGCGCGGGCGAGGAACCGGTCGTTGCCGTAGTCCTGATAGGACTGGGTATCGACGCTGGCATCAGTCGCCGGAATGAGCAGAACCTGATAGTCGATCTTCGGGCCTTTGCGATCCTTGGCCATCAGTGTCAGGGCCGCGGTCATGTTGCCGCCGACCGAGTTGCCGGCGACCGCAATGCGGCTGCCGTCGGCGCCGAAGTCCTTGGCATGCGCTGCGACATATTCGAGCGCCGTATAGGACTGGTCCAGCTGGGTCGGGAACTTGGCGTCCGGAAGAGGTGTGTATTCGACGAAGACGCCGACCTGGCCGGACTTGACCACAAGGTCGCGCAGCAGGCGCTTGTGGTTATCGAAGTTGCCGACGATCCAGACACCGCCATGGATGAAGAGCAGTACGCCCGGTTTGCCGGCAACGTGTTCCGGCTTCATGATGAACAGCTTCACCTTCTGGCCGTTCTGCTCGATGGTCTTTTCCGTCGTGGTCACGCCCGACATGTCGACCTTCGTCTGATCCTGCAGGCCGGTGATGATCTCCTGCGGCTTCGGCTGCGGGAGCTCCCAGATCGGAGCGGCGTTCTTGTTGAGTTCGACGAGGAAGGACCGGACCTGCGGATCAAGGTTTGGATCGGTGGCAACGTCCTGGGCGAAAGCGGACTGGGTCATGATCATGGCTCCTGCAAAGATGGTGGTGAGCTTCAGGTTGCGGCGAAGGTTGTGAGCCGGGTATGCTATTTTCTGGTCGGCGGTCCCGTTGAATTCGATCATCGTGTCAGTTTCCTTAGGGTCAGTCGTTACTGGCTTTCGCCGGATGATGGGCGCGCGCTTCTTTCTGACAGTTCGACACAAGCCAAATTGACGAGCGAAGCTGTTTTGTGTGAGCATCACATCGCTCGGATGCAGCCCGAGTATTTGGTTATAGGTGAATGAACGATCGTGATGGCATGATCAGCCTGGTGAACGAGGTCGAGGTTGCCTTTGCCGGTACCGATCGGCTGCCGAAAGCTTATTAGCAGGCTTGAGAGACGAACCCGCCCCTTAATGGCCACCGTCTCTTTTATGAGGCCGCATTCGATTTCGACATCGGTCGCCCCATTGGTCTACCGAAAGGCTGATATAGAGGAGTGTTCGTAGCTTGACCAAAAGAGAGTTGGGCTTTCGACAGTGATTGATCGTTTCGAAAGCCCAGATAAATACGGTCGACATGAGTAGGTCACGAAACAGGCCGACCGGGAGATATCAGGCTTTTATGAAGGCCAGGATCTCTGGGTTGAGGACGTCGGCATGTGTTGTCAACATGCCGTGCGGATAACCCGGAAAAATCTTCAAAGTTGCCTTTTTCAGGATTTTGGCCGACAGCAACGCGGCGTCCTGATAGGGCACGATCTGGTCATCATCGCCGTGCAGAACGAGAGTAGGCACATCGATGATCTCAAGATCTGAGGTGAAATCGGTTTCAGAAAATACCTTGATACATTCGTAGTGGGCATTGGCGCCACCCATCATTCCTTGGCGCCACCAGTTGTCGACGACACCATCAATGGTCTGGGCGCCTGGCCGGTTGAAGCCATAGAAGGGGCCGGTCGGCACGTCACGATAGAACTGTGCGCGGTTGGCCGCCAGCTGAGTCCGAAGCCCATCAAACACTTCGATAGGTAAGCCGCCTGGATTCTTCTCGCTCTTCACCATGATCGGCGGGACCGCGCTAACGAGTACTGCCTTTGCCACGCGTCCCTTGCCGTGACGGGCCACATACCGCGCTACCTCGCCACCGCCTGTCGAATGGCCTATATGAACTGCATCCCGCAAATCCAATGCGTTGGCAAGCTCGGCGACATCGGCTGCATACGTGTCCATATCGTTTCCACCTGACGTTTGGGTCGAACGCCCGTGGCCCCGCCTATCATGAGCGATCACGCGATATCCCTTCTGCAGGAAATAAAGCATTTGGGTGTCCCAATCGTCCGCACTTAATGGCCATCCATGATGAAACACGATCGGCTGGCCGGTACCCCAGTCCTTGTAGAATATCTGGGTGCTGTCCTTGGTTGTGATATAGGGCATGGCTATGCTCCGATATTGTTGTTGAGACATGCGTTGCTTGGAACGCTCTGAGGAAAAGCAAACGCAACACGGTTACAATTGTCGTTGCCGCGCACCGAAGGTCATGGATAAAGACGCGCACGAAGTCTTTTAGATTTATTGCGCGACCTGCACAAAAGCATGATAACCGGGTCTATGAGAGTTTGTATGAGCGTAGTAGGCCATATCGCTCGCTTCCTCTCCGGCATGCAAAATAATACAATGTCCTTCGTCACGGCATCAGGGTGGGTATATTCTTAATACGCCGTGAGACCTGACGAAGATTATCATGCAAACTTGCAGTCCGGGCATTTTTCTTGAAATCCATGGGGCACCCCACTCGGTAGTTTCTTTTGAGCGCGTCGTGGGGAGAGCTTCCTGCTCTGCGAGGGGAATCGGAGGTTCTTCGTTTCCAGGCTGGCAGATATATGCGCGCGGGCCGAAATTCAGTTCCGACCATGCATGAGGAAAATCATATGGCACTCTCTCGTCAACACTCGATGTCACGCCGTGGCTTTTGTATCTGCTGTGCAGTTGCGGCAGGCTTCGCAGCAACTGGAGGCTGGCTGACACCTTCGCAGGCCTTTGCCGAAGCGAAGAACATCGTGGACATGATCCGGGACTCCGCAGCGAAGACGCCCATCACGATCCATAAGCTTCGGCGTAACGTCAGCATCCTTGAGGGATCTGGAGGCAATATCGGCGTCCTGAGTGGTGCGGATGGTAAGTTATTCATCGATGCGGGCATCACGGCCTCGCGACCGCGGATTCTCGAAGCAGCCAACAAGCTGAGCAAGGAGCCGATCAGGTATCTCATCAATACCCATTGGCATTTCGACCATACGGATGGAAATGCATGGCTGAACGCGCAGGGTGCGGCCATCATTGGTCATGAGAATACTCACAAACATCTTTTGGAAGCCCAACGCGTTGATGATTGGGACTTCAATTTTCCTGCGTCTCCCCTTGCAGCCGTCCCGACAGAAATCGTTTCGGATGAATCCACGCTGAAGCTGAATGGCTCCACATTGCATCTGAAGCACTACGAGCCGGCGCACACCGATAGCGATCTCTCGGTGACGATAGCCGAGGCAGATATCCTCCATTGCGGGGATACCTACTGGAACGGCATCTATCCCTTCATTGACTATTCGACCGGCGGCAATATTGATGGCATGATCAAGGCCACTGAAGCCAATATTGCTGCTGCCACGGACAAAACCATCATCATTCCCGGCCACGGTAGTCCTGTGAGCAACAAGATGGAACTGACAGCCTATAGAGACATGCTCTCGACCATTCGCGACAATGTCGCGAAGCTCAAACAGCAGGGCCATACTGTCGATGAGGCAATTGCAGCCAAGCCGACAGAGGCTTTCGATGCAAAATGGGGGCAGTTTGTCATTACGCCGGCCTTCTTCACCCGCCTCGTCTATCATGGCGTCTGAACCCGCTCCATTTCCTCCTCCAAGACGTACGTCTCTCCATCGCGGCGCACGAGTCGCGTCGGGGTATCTAAAGGAATTACAAAGTGACCGCTTTAGAGAAGTCCCTTCATATCGATATTCCCGTCAAGCTGTCCGATGTGAAGATGGTTTTCAGCATAGGTAGACTAGAATTTGAAGGCGATCTGCCTGCTTCCATCTTCCACATGCAGTTGATCGAGAACGATATTGCCGATTGGCATGCGAAGTCGGAAGTTGTTGCCGTCTTTCATACCAATGCAGGCCATGTGACGTTGCATGATGCCGCCTACAATGCTGATCGCAACATCGCCACAGGTAACCCGTATCGCAATCTCGTCGCTGAGTTGATAAAGCGGGGCGTCAACGTCGAACTATGTGGCGCGACCGCCAAAGCCCACAATTGGGGAAATGAAGATCTCCTTCCCGATATAAAGGTCAATACGGATGCAATGGCGCGAACGACGCAGCTCGTTCAACAGGGCTTCGTCAAAATCACTGAATAACCAACGACTGGAACGGATTTTTGACGCCGCGTCAATAATCCGCCGGTCTCATGAGCGCGGGATGACGCGGCGATGCCCAACGGCTTTGTCACTCAGGCGAGTAATTACACCCCGGCGGAAACCATGGAGCGTTTGATGGCTGCGATTGAGAAGCGTGGTCTGACGATCTTTGCATGCGTCGATCATACCGCTAACGCGGTTCAAGTAGGCCTCGATCTTCGGCCCACTGCGGTACTGATGTTCGGCAATCCTCTATCCGGCACGCGCCTCATGCAGATTGATCAGAGGATCGGTATCGCATTGCCACTTAAAGTCCTTGTTTGGCAAGACGGTTCCGGTGCCGCAATGCTTTCTTATGAAGATCCACGTGAGATAGGGCTCCGTTTTCAGATTGAAGCGAAAGATGCGGCAATCATCGGCGATATGGCGACGATGCTCGAGGCCGTCGCCTACTACGCAACACGAACGGATGAACCTTCGAGAGAATTTCAATAAATCAGATTCAAGAATCGGAAAATTTCCTTGACTACAGACACACTGATCGATCTGCCCCGCGATGCAATCAAAGACATTTCATCGAAATTGACCACTTTGTTGGCCGATGTCTTTGCCTTGTATATCAAGACGAAGAATTTTCATTGGCATCTGTCCGGTCCTCATTTTCGTGACTATCACCTTTTACTCGATGAGCAAGCGGATCAGATATTTTCGATGACTGACACGATCGCCGAACGCGCCCGCAAGATCGGAGGGTCTACCCTGCGTTCAATCGGCCAAATCGCTCGCCTGAAACAAATCTCGGATAACGACATCACGGTCATTGCAACTGCCGACATGCTCAAGGAGCTATGGGGAGATAACCGGCTACTGTTGTCGATCCTTCGCAAGACGCACAACCTCTGCTCAGAGATGAATGATGTGGCATCGGCGAGCCTAATCGAGAATTGGATTGACGAAACTGAACGGAGAATCTGGTTTCTGGGTGCGTCATCCGAATTGGCAAAGTAGCGAGCTCTCCTATCGGGCAGTATCCAAAACTCTTCGAGGTCGGTCCGGATGGGATTTCGGAGCTTTCTGGAGATCCGATTCCTGATCAGAAAAGCCGATTGGCACCCGGAAGACCGAATATGTCTGCGTGAAAGGCCTCTCTACCCGCTCATTCCCATTTTGCAATGCCCAAGGGGTATTTGATTTTTAGGCCCCGACAACAGAGTATCCCTTGGTTCCGGCGGTCGAGGCTTAGTCACGACTTCTTCGCCATGCGGCAGGTGTAAGTCCAGTTCTCTTCCTAAATACAGTCGTGAAGTGTCCCTGACTACCAAAGCCGAGCTGCAGCGCGATATCCACAATGCTGTCAGCATCTTGGGCAAGCAAATGCTGGGCGCGCTCGATACGGCGATTGAGAATATAGGCATATGGCGATAGCCCAGTGGCAAGCTTGAATTGGCGCGCAAACTGCAGCCGGCTGAGCCCAGCGATTCCGCTGAGTTCCTTGAGATGAAGAGGTACATTCAGGTTGGCTTCTATATAGTCCTTGGTCAGCCTCATTCTGCCTTGCGACAGCGAAATCGGTTGTGCGCTTATGATGGACGGTCCTCTCGCATGAAGTTCGACGAGACGAGATGCGAATGCTAATCCGAGGCACTCCAGGAAACACGGGCCGGTTCCTTCGTCATAGCTGCGGGCTGCGACAAAGCATTGGGCCAAGTGTCTCAATACGCTATCCTCAATGGAAGCGACCTGCAGAAGTGATAGGTCTCGATCGTGCGGCCTGCCATGCCTGGCTTCATAACATTCCCGGAGAACATCCTGAGAGAAGAAAACCCGCAGGCATTCAAAATTGCTATGGGCAATCGACCGCCACGTCCCGTGCTTGGGGCCTGTAATATAAATCTGGTTCGACCGGTGAGTTTGTAGAACACATCTGTTCGCGATAATGAGATCGGACCGAGACTTGCGCAATAAGATGGTGAGGACATGGGCATCATCTTCAGCATCCGAGACGTTCTCTATGCTGCCATCAACCAGGTGCTGGATGAAACGTGTCATACTGACGGTCGCCGACCGCCCATCTCGTAAAGTCAAATGCGAGGGTCGACAACGCCACGGTTCTTCCTGAGATATGAAAGTTGGCCAGTGTCGAGCGGCCGTCCGATGTGTATGACCTTCAGTTCCATGAATCGCTCGATCGAAAGATCTGCTGCAAGTGTCCATGCGAAACCCACATCTCCATCAACGTGTCGCAAACTTCGCGGTCGTTTCAACATGGATTGAATAAATGTATTCTTGCCGCCTTTCCACCGTAAATTCTTGATAATAATCACATTCTCAAAGTGCTCGGTATGAATATTCGGCTCCTGGTGAGCGGAAAAGTCGAATGCTATTTACCTTTGGCATCCTTACGCCAATTGCCGGGGGATATGCCGACGATCTTTCGAAATACCTTGATGAAATGGGTGTCGCTCTTGAATCCTGAGCGCCGCGCCACCTCTTCAATCGAACGCTCCGTATCGCGAAGCAATGCGAGCGAGGCCGCTACGCGTCGATTAAGCACGTAACGGTGAGGGGACGTTCCGGTCGCCTCCCTGAATTGTGCGCCAAAATACATGCGGCTCAGGCCTGCGACCTTACTCAAGACCTCTAGATCTAACTCGTCCCCGAGGTGGTCCTCGATATAATTGAGAACCCGCTTGAGGCGCCAGCTCGGCAACGGCATCGTCATCGATACATTCGTCTCCTTCCCTTTAGTCGCGCCGAAGGTAGCGACAAGATGTACCGCGAGCGTAAAGCCAATATTGTTAGCATGCGCAGCGGTAGCGGAATCGGCAGACGAAACTTCAGCTATAAGCGCAAAAATTAGATGCTTAAGAATCTCATCACCTGTCTTTTGCGCTGAAATCCGCAGATCTTCCATCTCGCTTCGCCCCGGTATTGCTTCGGCGGCTCGAGCCATCAGGGGCGGCGAAACCGAGATGCGAAAGCTGTCTATTGCTCTCAGATCAACCACCGTCCCTGTGTCGAGACCGGGAGGAATCAGTAGAAGCTCGCCCGGATGGAGGTTGACGAGGGGGCCACCGGTTTGCGAAAGGCGATAGCTTAAGTCGGATGGCCTAGCTGACAGCCAGATGTCGTAGCCTTCATTGCGTCTGAGCTCAATTTTCAGAGGCTGGTCGCCGCTCGTGGCCCAGCGCTCTATAGAAAGATCGGTGATGTCTTCCTCCGCGCCTGGAGGAAAGAGTCGTGTCACACAACCAAGCAACGGGTCCTTCTTGGAAGTTTCCCGCCATTTGCCTTCGAAAAGTTCGAGATATATCTTTCCATTAATGATGATTGACTGTTCGAAAGGCATGCAATTTCCCTCACGGCGCAAGACTGCGCGGTGCGCACGGGGCATGACCGTGTTGGTCGCTCGTGATCTCTGATGATTTGCCGGGTTCGGTGCGAAGACGATCAACGCCCTAATGCCTGATCGTCTAAGGAACTCGGCGGCTTATAGGTGGGGAGCGGCAACCAGCTCAGGTGGACCCGTCATTCGAACTTCCTCTCTAAGTTCGTTCACTGTAGAATGCGGTCCGTCTGACGTTGATGTCCTGTAGGAGCATTCTATTGCCCTCGAGGCTCAAAATGGTGGGAAAGCGACTTGCGAGGCTTGAGCCAGTGCACTGACCTTTTTGACGGGGTGGCTCCTCTGTTGCGGGCGCGTCCTGTCATCGACGAATATTGTCGCCTTGGTGGTGACTGGTCTGTGCTGAAGGAAAAGACTCCGTGCGGAGTTGCGTGGTTTCACATAGTCACGCGTGGCCAATGCATAATCGACCAGGTGGGGCATGGTCCGCTAACGATAAAGGCAGGCGATATTCTTCTTTTGCCGCGTGGCGACACCAATGTCGTTCGGTCCGCCAATCCATCAAACTCAAGCACCGCCGAATTTTGCGTCGACGTGCCCAATGCAATTAGGCTGGTAGACAGGTCTCTCGGTACCGAGGAAACCGAGTTGATCTGCGGGCGGCTGGAGTTCGAGGTTCCGGACAATCCTCTGCTCGCGATTCTTCCTGCCCTCATAGTGATGGGCACCGGCAGAAATACGATTGATCGTATAGGAATGTTGCTTGAAACAATCGTTGAGGAACTTGATCAAGGCAGGCTAGCTGGCGCCCTGATTGCTACTGAACTTGCCAGCGTGCTATTTCTCATGTTGCTGCGTCTTCATCTGGAAGAGAGCCCTCCGATGGAAGGTTTGGTTGCGCTGCTGGCAGAGCCCGTAACCGCTCGCGCCATCAAAGTGTTGATGACAGACTTGACCCGAGCTTGGACATTGGATGAACTTGCATGCGAAGCCGGTACTTCTCGTGCGACGTTAGTGCGATCGTTTCGCCGTTTATCCGGTCAGACGCCACTGGCGTTTGCTAATGATCTACGGTTGGATCTCGCGAAAACTCGGTTGACCCACACGAGAGACTCCATCGCAGCCATCGCAGCCGACGTCGGTTACCAGTCGGAGCAATCCTTTAGCCGCGCTATTTTTCGACGTTTTGGTATTCGGCCCGGTGCGCTGCGAACAGTTGATCGCGGCAATTGAAATGAAATGTGTGGCAGCCGAGACCTATACCTGGGGTCTTGGAGAAGACGCGGCCCACGCCCGTAAGACAGCAAGCCTTCAAAGCCCTGCGGCTTTGGTCAGGTTGACCCGGAAGCGATCTCGCCGTCGCTGATATCGACGGGTCATTTCGGCAGAAGAATGGCCGAGTTGCTTCTGGACGTAGCGCTCATCGACCTCCGCCGAAGAGGCGAGACCGGCGCGGAGTGAATGGCCCGCGAATTTGAGATGCCGTTCGATTTCTGCCAGATCGCCACGAATGCCGGCGGCCACGGCGGTACGCTTGACCAGGCGGGCGATTTCTTTATCGTTTAAGCGCTCCGACCCGACGGATTTACCTTGGCCAGTAACCCGCCGAAAAAGGGGGCCATGGGCGAGCTTGGCGAACCTGATCCAGGTTTCGATCGCGACCACCGGGCAGGTGGCATCGGAAGAACCCCGGCCGATCTCGACCTCGCGCCATCCAGTCTTGCCGCGCAGGGTGACGAGCATGCCCTTGTCGTAGATCTCGATCCAGCCACGACCATCCTCCGTCTGATCAGCCTTGAGATCAAGACCGACGATCTCGGAGCGCCGCAGACCGCCGGCATAGACGATCAGCAGCATGGCGCGATCGCGCAGGCCGCGCAGCGTGCCGCGGTCGAGCGTTTCGATCATGGCGATGATATCGTCCGCCAGCACCGCCTCCTTCTGCACCGGCGGGCGGGCATGGCTGTTGCGGATGCCGGCCATCACGGTTGCGATATGCCGGTCCTTGCGATCGAGTGAGAGACCGCGCTGGGCATAGTTCCAGGATAAGGAGGAGAGGCGGCGTTCGATCGTCGAAACGGAGCTTGCCTTCACTCCACGTTCAGCTGCGCCCGAAGCGCAGGCGGTGATGTACAGCCCGACCGTCTGCGGATGCGGGGGGAGGGGGGTAAGACCTGATCGCCGGCACCAGGCGGCAAAATGCTTCCAGTCGCTGGCATAGGCTTTTCGGGTATTGGCGGAACTGGCGGCTTCGACATAGCCGCGTGCACGATTAGTGAGATCCTGCAGATGATCTGGCAGGGTAGACGCCTGGAGCGGTGCGGGGGAGGGGGCGTCCTCCGACAGATCTTCCAGAACGATTTGGCTGCCGCTGTAACATGGCCGATTCTGCGATGCAGTCCGGGCGGATGGCACCCCTCGCGATGGCGGACCTTTTATCAGCGATCACGACCCTTCGCCCGGACGCCGAAGTAATGGCCCTGGGGCTGGCCGAGGCCGTGCTGGCGCAAAAGCTGAGTTGGCCGAAACCTGTGCCGCTCCTGCTGCCCAAGCGCTTCGGACCTGCCTTTCGCACCATCGGTGGTCGCGGTCGCGTCCGGCCGGGCGAGCCGGCCTATCCGAAGGCAGTCTGCCTGGCATTGGTTGACAGCGTAGAAGCAGCGCTGCGATCGGCCGTCGAGATCGATCACAGCGCCGCGCAGTTGATGGCCGTCGTGCCGAAAGTGCGGACCAAAGGCTCCGAGTCGGTGATCCGCAAACTGCTGAGCGAGGATGCCGTGCCGGCCTCGGCGCCTGGCGGCAATCTTTCCCGCTGGGCCGCGACACGGCTGTTCGAGCGGCTGCAAGAGTATGGCGCGGTGCGGGAATTGTCCGGCCGGTCGTCGTTTCGGATTTTTGGGTTGTGATCATGGCCGGATGGAACGCAGCCAAGCAATCCCGCCGGAAGGCGAACGCCGCAGACGAACGTCTGTTTGACCGGGAGCTGGAGAATCTGCCGCCGGCGCTGCGCTGGCGCGAATGGATGCTGCGGGTCGAGGCGGTAATCTTTGCCTCGGCCGAGCCGGTCAGTCGTGAGACACTGGCGCGGGTGGTCGGCAAGGACTGCAGCATCGACCTGCTCATCGCTGATCTGCGCGAGGAACTCAGTTCCCGGCCCTATGAGCTGGTGTCGGTTGCTGGTGGCTGGCAGCATCGGACCCGGCCGCGGTTCGCCGAAACGATCCGGGCCTCGTCCGCGCCGACGCGGGGCGGGGCGGCGGCGCTGTCGGAGTTCGAGGCGATGGTGCTGATGGCGGTGGGATATTTCCAGCCGGTGACCCGCAGCGAACTGTCGAAAGTCTTCGGCAGGGAGGTGAGTCGCGACACGATTGGTGCGCTCCGCGGCGCAGGTTTCATCGCCTCCGGCCCTCGTAGTCCCACGCCGGGGGCACCGTATACCTATGTGACGACGGCGCACTTCCTCTCGGTCTTCGGGATGGAGACATTGCGCGACCTGCCGGATATTGAAGCGCTTGAGGATGCGGGGTTGCTCAGCAGGAATGAAATGGCTGCGGCGCTATTCGCGGAAGCGAGCGATGATGCACATGATGACGTAGCATAGTAGCTCGCATCAAATGATCGCCGATGGCTGATTCTCAGTGGTTGATGTCTTCGGATTCCTTGACGCTAACGTGCAGAGAAAAGCAATCTTCTGCTACTAGAGGTGGGGAGCAAGTCATGACAAACGAGCAAGCTATCGGTGCAGGAGTTGGGATCGTCTTGATCCTATGCCCTTTCATTATGGCGTTTTTCATCTACAAATTTATACGGGCGAATGGTCTGAGAAAGAGCGCCGAGAAGTCTCTCGAGGAGGCTGGACGATGGCCACGTCGATATCGACTCAAACCTCGTGGAAAACGCGATCCGCCGACCAGCCATGAACCGCCGCAATGCGCTCTTTGCCGGGCACGATGAAGGGGGCCGCAATTGGGCTCGGTTTGCCAGCCTGATCGGCACTTGTAAAATGAACGGCGTCGAGCCCTACGCCTACCTGTGCGACCTCTTCACGGGGCAACCGCCGTCTTGCGGGTTGCCCGAAACGACAGTCGGACGCGGCCGTGGTTGAGGGCGCTTCTCGCCAGAAGGCCCTTCAAGGTTGCTGCGGTCGCGCAGGCCAACAAGACGGCGCGGATCATCTGGGCGCTTCTGAATCGGGGCGGAACCTATCGGCGTGCCGATCCACTGGCGATTACAGCGGTCGCCGTTGGATGAACGCTGTGCCCCTCAAAACGATCTGACCGGCGCAGGCTGGCAGAGGGCAAGGTGCAATAACAGGCGATGAACCCATGGGACATAATCCCGACGCGAGTGAAGCTACTGCCTCCAATGCGCACAAGCGCGTAAACTTGATTTAGTTCCTCGTTTCGCGGATCTCATCAAGGCCAGCGGCCATGTGCTGCGCGTAAAGGCCGGACATATGACCGCACCGTTCCAATGTGTAAATCGACTGAAAAAAATCTTGCCACGCGGGCCGTTCCACATATGGGGGCAAGGTCAGCGGCCTACCACTTCATGCGGAAGCCGACCGTAGCCTTGTAGGTGAAGCTCTCACCGAGGTTGTTCAAGCTGGAGTTGATGGAGCCCTCACCATAGATCGAGAATTTGTCGTCGCGCCAATTGTAGGCGCCACCCAGGCCGACGCCGCCCCAAAGGCGATCGATGCGATTTACGAGATCGACCTCTTCGACGCTGACCTTCGTGCGGTCCATGAATTCGTAATAGAGATTGGCGATGCTGTAGACGTGCGCACGTGTAAGCATGCCGTGTTCGTCCTGCCAGAAATTCTCGTGGTCAACACTGAGACCGAGGCGCCCTTGCAGGCTCTCACCGCGATCAAGACTTACGGCCGCACCGAAGACATCGTCGAAGTCATTGAAGCGAACATCGGAGTAGACCAGTTGAGCCTGCGGCGTGAGTGTCCATTGCTCGTCGATGGCGAACCGCTTGCCGCTTTCAATCGACACGGCATGGCCGAAGCCATTATTGCCATCCTCCAGGCTGTAGCTTGTTAGCCTGGAGCCTATATCGGTACTGTAAAGGGTGGCCTGCGCCTGCCCATCGACATAGAATCCGTTCTGACCATACCAGGTCAATGTTCCGCTCAAACCAAGGCCGTCGGTGCGAATGTCGCCATCCCGTGCTTGGAGTACGTGTCAGCGACGCCGCGGGTGTAGTGTGCGGCAACGCCACTGATCAGCTTACCGCTTTCGTCTTCCAGCAGCAGACCATCCACCCCGCCCTGGAGCTTGTATGTGTTGTAGCGAAAATCGGTTTCCGACGTAGAGGTCTGGGATTCGAATTCACTATGAGTACCTTCAACGCGTGCCCAGAACGCATTGTTCTCGATGAGACGCCCGGTTTCGGCGCCATCGGTAGAGTTCGCGCTTGCCGTCGAAACATCGCTGCCGGCTTCGTTCCAGTACCGGTTGCCCACACGTTGTTGAAGAGTCGGCAAGCCATTTAGGCCCAGAAGAAGCCTCGGATAGACCTCGTAGCTAGGCACGCCGGCCTGGTAGAGCGGTTCGTTCGGTTCTTGCGGCTGAGGTGCGCTGACTAGCTGCGAACGCAGGTACCAATCGCCATCGGTGGGAGTGGACGGGGCCCCTTGATAAAGCTTGTAGGCGTAAGCACCTCCCACAACAACCTGCTGGCCGTCATGAATATAATCGCCCAACAGGGAAAAGGTGCCTGCGGAGTTTCCGCTCACATCGATGACCTTGATACCCTCGACGGTCGGAGCGCCAGCGCCGTCCACGTTGACGACCTTGAGATAGCTGCTGCCCGATGTATTGCCATTTACCAAGAGCATGTCGGTGGGAGAATTATCGTCGTACAAGTCTGCATCCAGCCAGACCTGACCGCCCTGTCCGAAATAATCGCCGTTGACAATAAGACTGTTGCCAACGACGCCATTGGCCGCATCGAGAACGCCTCCGTTCTCAACGTCGCCATTCACAGTGAGAGCTCCGGCTGATCCCGAGACCAGCCCGAGAATACCGCCATCCGACAGAGTGGCATGGCCGTCCAATGTGAAGCCGCCGCTTGCGCGAACCGATCCGCCATTGAGCACTCTCAAGCCGTATCCGGCGTCAGTTTCAGTCGTGATGTTGTCATCGAGTAACGTTAGGTCGGCATTGTCAACGGCTATGACTTCCCAATTGAGCAGGTTCGCGCCTTTCACATTCGCGGAAATCCCCGCGAATGTAATTTGGTCGACCATGCCATCCGAGACGCTGGTGTCGTCCCCGCCATCGAACATGTATTCACTGTTGAAGTTCTGTGAGGCAACAGAGACGGTATCCGAACCATTCCCCAGCAGAAGATCTCCGGAGAAGGTGCCGCCGTACCAGTTGAATGTGTCATCTCCGTTTCGCAGGAGGATATCGCCGACGATCTTGCCGTCATACTGGGAAACGATGTCCGTACCCGAGGTTCCACCAATGGCGTAACCCGCGGCCGGGTTGAGAATCTCAATCGTGCCGTAGTTGTTGACGATCGATCCGGGGCCATTCAGATTCAATCCGATATTATTGGCCCGCACAATGCCTGTCGTAGAATTGTTGAGAGTGAAGAGCCCATCGGAGTTTACTGAAAACGCTGCATAAACACCCTGGATCAGCCCGTTATTGTCGAATGTGACCGGTCCGAGGAGAGCGGGTGAGGCGAGCGACAGTTCAACCGCGAAGTTTGATCCTCCGTTGTTTGTCGCTATGATCTGGCCGTCATTTAGCACATAGAGGCTGTAGACGTCGCCAGGGGACATTCCGGAATAATTGTTGCTGATGGCGTCAGCAGAGGCCGCCAGGCCGGCGGTGGTTACGAGGCCATTCGGTAGAATGTGGATTTTTATGTCGCCCGAATAGACATGGATGCCAGCGTTGTTAAAGGATGTATAAAGGCCGTTCTGCCAGACGCCTTGCTGCTTGATTGTGCCCGAACAATCCCAAGTGTCTACATTCAAGCTGCATGCAGCATCGGCTTGTTCTTGCATCGCAAGAAGAGAGAGGCCGGAGACTGACAGTGGGAGTAATAAACGGGTTAATGTGCCGACTTCATTCATCAAAAATTCCTCCGCATGAAATCGTTTTTGATAAATCGGTTCTACCTACTGTTGCAAGCCATGATTAACAACCATAAGCATGATTCTTTATATTAAGCAACCCCCGGTGGCGGCGGAGCTCTATTTCGTTGAAAAAGATGAATATTACGCTGGCTGACGTGCTGATCGGCGCGATGTTGAAATGGCCCTTTTCCCTGCCGCTGCTGATGGCCGAACGGTAGGACCGGCGTTCCGGACGATCGGGGGCAGAGGACGGGTGCGTCCCGGCGATCCGGCTTTCCAGCGGGCCGTCTGCCTCGCCCTTGCCGACGGTGTTAGCGCAACGATACGCTCCGCATTGGAAATCGCCCGCTGGCCGACCAGCTTCTCGCCGTCGCGCAGAAGCTCCGCACCGAGGGCGCTGCGGCAGTCATCCGCAAGCTGCTCGATGAGGATACCATCCCGGCTTCCGCACTGGGCGCGGGTCTTTCGCGGTGGGCCAGCACGCGATTGTTCGAACGGCTCGAAGGCTTTGGGGCGGCGCGCGAAGTGTCGGGCCGCTCGTCCTTCCGGATTTACGGGTTGTGGGGATGGCGGGACAGAGCGAAGCGAAAACCAAGCGCCGGCAGTACAAGGATCCACAAAAGCTGCTGTTCGATCGCGAATTGGAGGATCTTCCCGCGGAATTGCGCTGGCGCGAATGGATGCTACGGGTCGAGGCGATGGTCTTTGCCTCCGCCGAGCCGGTGACCCAAGAAACATTGGCGCGAGTGGTCGGCAAGGACTGCAGCATCGACCTGCTGATCGACGATCTCAGGGAGGAGTTGCGCGACCGGCGCTACGAGCTCGTGTCGGTCGCCGGCGGTTGGCAGCATCGGACCCGGGTGCGGTTTTCAGAAACGATCCGCGCCTCGTTGGCGCCGACGCGGGGAGGCGCGGCAGCACTGTCGGAATTCGAGGCGATGGTGCTGATGGCGGTGGGATATTTCCAGCCGATGACCCGCAGTGAATTGTCGAAGATCTTTGGCAAGGAGGTCAGTCACGACACGATCCGCAATCTGCGCAAGGCCGGTTTCCTTGCCTCCGGGCCGCGCAGTCCAACGCCAGGCGCCCCCCTATACCTATGTGACGACCCCGCATTTCCTCTCGGCGTTCGGATTGGAAACGCTGCGCGACCTCCCCGACATCGAGGCGCTCGAGGATTCCGGGCTGCTGAGCAGGCACGTCGCACAAGAAGAGCTGGCCGCTCCAAAAGGAGAAGACGCCGAGGCGGACGAGGAATCATCCTTTGCGAGTGATGGCTACTGGCTCCAGTCGCTTTGCCATCGGCGGACTGAGATTTTTTGCCAGACCCTCTGCTGCTGCCCATCGCTCGGCGAAAGAGAGCCTCGTTCGTTCCTCCGCAAAGACATGATCAGTAAAGCCGCCCATGACAGCGAACTGCCAGCGGATGCGGCGGCGGGCATGGTTCACAAGCAGGCCGTTGAGGATTTCAGGAGCTTCGCTCGTCGTCGCAGGGATCACCTGGATCGCGAACGACGCCTATGGTCAATACAGTGAAGAATCTGTCGGATCGCAATATCGGACTGCGGGTACTGACCGGTAAAGCCGCTCAAGTCGATACCACAACCGCATCCGCAGCATGGTGTCGGCATCTTCGCGACTTTAGCTCGAGTTCGAGCGGGATTTGCTCCGCAAGTGCACCATGGCGGGTCTCGCTGCCGCAATAGCGCGCGGCCGCAAAAGTGGCCGAAAGTTCGCTCTCACCAAAGCGCAAGTTCGCCTCACTCAGGCTGCCACGGCGCAACGCGATACATCCGTTTCGGACCTTTGCAGAGAGCTCGGCATACGGCAGACGTATCTTCCGTCTGCCGCTGGATTTGCGCCCTCCCGCAAACGACCCTCAGGCGCACTTGGCCAGGCATCACCGCATTGCCCTTTGAGAAAGGCAGCGGATCAAGCCATTCTATAATTCTGCTCCCTCGTCATCATCGCCCAGATGATGCGGGCCATCTTGTTGGCGAGGGCGACAGCCGCGACCATTCGAGGCTTCGTCCCAAAACGCCTCCCAGCCAATTGTCCGGCAATATGCCCTTGCGCACGATCCAGCGCATCAAGCTCATGGCTCCGACGATGAGCAATTTACGGATATCCGTTTGCCCCATCTTGCTCACGCCTCCCAGCCGGATCTTTCCTCCGGTAGAATGCTGGCGGGATACGAGGCCGAGCCAGGCAGAAAAATTCCGACCACTTTTGAAAGCGCGCAGATCGGGAGCAAACGCGAGGATTGCGCCCGCCGTCACAGGCCCGACACCGGGAACAGTACAAAGACGACGCATGTCTTCATTCGCCTTGGTGGCTTCTCTAAGCTTCAGCATCAGTCCGTCGATCTTCTCCGTCAGCAGCCCAATCTGATCCAGGTAAAGACGACCGATCTCTCTGACGCTTTCAGGCAGATCATTCGTTTGGTCAGCAAGAATGCCAACGACCGCAGTGAGGTTGGCCGGTCCTTGCGCCACGACGATCCCAAATTCGCCAATGTGCCCACGCAACGCGTTGATGAGTTGCGTCCGCTGACGGACAAAGCACTGATGGGTGCGGAAAGCCAAGGCCCGAGCTTGGTGCTCTGCACTCTTCACCTCGACATAGTGCATATTGGGGCGCAATGCCGCCTCGGCGATTGCCGCTGCGTCCGCCGCATCATTCTTCTGGCGTTTGACGAACGGCTTGACGTAAATCGGCGGTATCAGCCGGACGTTGTGTGATCGCAGCCTTGCGCGAGGCGACCCCAGAAGTGACTGGTGGCGCAGGCCTCCATCGCGACAATACAGGGAGACTGCTCGCTCAAAAGCTGTTGCAACCGTGCCCGAGAAAGAACTCGATTAAATAGAACCGCCCCGCTGCGATCCGTTGCACAGACCTGAAAGCTCCGCTTCGCGAGGTCAATCGCCAGAATGTGGACTGCTGTCATCTGCCTCTCCTCCGTAAGCGCGACCATGGCGCTGGGCAGGCATCATATGCCGATGCCGGCCGGGAAGGGGCATCCACCCCATCAGTTCTGTGCCGGATGCAATCCTGATCATGGCCCCGCCAATCTCCAATTCGATTGCGCCGGTGCTCGACTTCCTTCTCGTTGCGCGCGGCGATTCCTGCCCTTTCGCCGAAGGCGTCGTGGGCACATCCAGGACCGCCGGCGCAAACATCGGAACATCGACATCAGGGACAGCTCCGAGCGGCTTGCAGGCGAGCCGGCGCCAAGTGAACAACTGCTGCGGGGTCAATCCGTGACGCCGAGCCACCGAGCAGACCTTCACGTCCGGCTCGTCACTCTCTGCAACGATCTGCGCCTTCTGCTCATCGCTCCACTCGCGACGGCGGCCGCTGTCGGTGAAAACCTCAAACCGGCGCACCGGTTCTTCATTGCTGGATGTAAGCGTAAGCTGTGAAATCGACATATGTATAAGCCCTCGTTTGGGCCTCAACATCGTCAATCACGCGCTGATCCGGAAGGTACGGTCAGAACATCGCTTACATCGAAAGCGTTCTCAGGCTCTCTTCACTATTTTGTATTGCTCGACGGATTGCCTCTGTCGTCGTGGCGCTCCCGTGTAAAACCTGGCCCATAGTGCTTCCCTCCAATCATGTGAGAAAATTGCACCATCAAATGCCGGGATCAAACAGCTAGGCTGCACATCGGCCGTGGAGGAGGCCCCAACCACGGCCGCTGCGAGACTGCTTTCCATCCGCCTCTTCATTTTAGTTGTCTCTTTCGACAGGAAACGGACAGGTTCGATCGCGTAGTCCTCTGTTCGCCGCGGACGAATTCGGCGGACTGAACAAAGGACCAAGATATGAAACTGAAATTCATCGTAGCGCTCACTGCTGTTGCCGCCATGCCCTCGCTCGTCCTGGCCGGCCCGAGTTGTACCACCGAAACGAAGTCCAAATGGATGTCGGAAGACGCAATGAAGGCAAAGATCGATGCGGCCGGCTACAAGGTGAAGACCTTCCAAGTCACCGGAAGTTGCTACGAAATCTATGGCAAGAACAAGGACGGGAAGCGTGCTGAAGTGTATTTCAATCCGGTCTCCGGCGACATCGTCAAGTCCGAGATCGGCGGCTGATCCCATGACGGAGATCACCGGCAGGAGGGAGGGCCGCGAGCCCTCCAAAACTCGCCCGGCGACGGTCAAGGTGTGGGATCCGATCGTTCGCCTCTTCCATTGGACAGTCGTCACGGCTTGCATCCTCAACCTTTTCATTCTCGAAGAGGGGAAATACTGGCATCGGATGACCGGCTACGCGGTCGCCGCTGCTCTTGCCATCCGGTTCGTCTGGGGCTTCATTGGAACGCGGCACGCCCGCTTTTCGGATTTCTTCCCGACACCCTCCAAGGTCATGGGGCAGATCTTTGATATCATCGATGGCGCCGAGCAGCGTTCGCTTGGCCACAATCCTCTGGCATCGGTGATGATGCTGTTGCTGATGGCATTGCTGTCCGCCACCTGCCTGACCGGCTGGATGACGACACTCGATGCTTTCTGGGGCGAGAAGTGGCTGGAGCAGTTGCATGGCACGATCGCCAATAGCATCATGGTGCTGGCCATTCTCCATGCCGCCGCCGCCCTGATCGAAAGCTGGCGCCATAAGGAGAATCTGGTTTGGGCTATGGTGACGGGACGTAAGCGTGCATGAGACTTTTGCTGATCGAGGATAGTCCCCGCTTGCGTGAGCTCATATCGGAAACGATCCGTGAGGAAGGCTGGCGCATAGACGGGTTCGAAACAGCTGGCGAGGGGCGTGCGGCTCTCGCCACCGTCGAGTACGATCTTCTGCTCCTCGATCTCGGCCTGCCCGACGAGGATGGCCTCGATCTCCTCAGGGCGATCCGAATGGCAAAACATCAGCTCCCCATTCTCGTGCTGACGGCCCGTGGCGCCGTCGATGAGCGTATTGCGGGTCTCGATGCCGGGGGGGACGACTATTTGACGAAACCGTTCAACAACGGCGAACTGCTCGCGCGGATCCGCGCACTTTTACGACGTTCGCCGGTATCGGTCATGCCGGTGCTGCAATTTGCCAGGCTGCAGTTGGACATTGCTACTAAGACCGTGCTGTGTGACGGCAGTGATCTGGCACTCGCACCAGCGGAACGGTCCCTGCTCGAACTTCTGCTGCGCGATGCCGGGAAGGTTGTGCCGAAGCGGCGGATAGAGCATGCGTTTTCCGAATTCGGTGACGAAAGGACGACGAACGCGGTTGAGCTTGCGGTCTCGCGCCTGCGCAAAAAGCTGGAGGGCCGGCCTTCGGGAGCGATCATCGAAACAGTGCGCGGCGTCGGATACTTGTTGCGCGAGGTCGCTCATTGAGGCTGGCAAACCGGTCCCTCGGTGCGATCATCATGGGGAGGGTCGTGTTTTTCGCGGTCCTCGCAATGCTGCTCCAACTCCTCGTGGTTTTTTCCGACTATTACTGGAACGATGGCGAATTGTCGCGCCTGTTCGTGGAGCAAGAGACCGAACGCCTTGCTGACGGGGTATCAGGGACTGCGCCGAACCTTGCCTTCACGCTTCCCGAAAGCCTGGCGGCCCGCTACAGAAGCGCAGACAGCGGCTACGTCGCACGCCTGCGCACCGACGATGGCCGGATTCTGTTCACCTCCTGCAATGACGATTGCGAACGCCATTTCCTGCCGCTCGACGTGCGACCGCCGAATTTCTGGCTGCGCACGATCCGGCCTGGAAAACCATTGTCCCTTGTTGGCGGCCGAGCCTTCGCAGCCGGTAATAAAACAATCCTCGTCGAGGTGGCGACAACGGGGGATCCGCAGGATGTGCTTTCGGATGTTCTCTGGAACGAAGTGCTCGACCACATGATCGTTCCGATGAGCATTCTTCTCGTTCTGGTCATGGGTGGAACGTTGCTATCGGTGCGCAAGGCGTTGCGTCCGGTTCAGGCGGCCGCACTTGCAGCCGACGCGATCGATCCATTCGATCCCCGATCGCATTTGCCGACGGTTGGCATGCCGTTGGAGATTGCCCATCTCGCGGAGGCGGTCAATCGAGCATTCGGCCGTGTCGGAGATTTGATGAAGTCGCAAAAGGTGTTGACGTCTGGCATCGCCCATGAAGTGCGTACGCCTCTCGCCGCAATGAAGCTCGAACTCAGCCGTATCGATCATCCTCGGGCACGTAAGGCCGAGGATGATCTCGACGAACTCGTCCGGTTCGTCGGGCAGCTCACGGCGCTCGCCCGTCTCGACAGCTTCGACCGCAGCCTTTTCAGGGATATCGACCTGACTGAGATTGCTTCCGAGGTGGTCGAATCGCTGGCGCCCTGGGTCTATGAGCATCAGCATTCGCTGGCACTGGAGGCGAGCAAGCACCGCGTGGTCCCAGCTGTGGACGGACTGTTGAAGGATGCGATCCGCAACCTCATTGAAAATGCCGTCCGCCATACGCCGCCAGGTACCGCCATCGTCGTGCGCACGATAGGAACCGGGATCGAGGTCGAAGATTCGAGGACGAAAGGCGGCCATGGCCAACATGCCGATTGCCAGGTATCGGAACGATCCGGCGGAATGGGCATCGGCCTGAAAATTGTCCAGCAAATAGCCGTTCTACACGGAGCGGTATTTACGCACGCGCAAACCGGCTATGGCCGTATCGCGCAATTTCGGTTTCAGGAAAATCCGGCTCCGGGCCCAACGCCGGCGCAGCCGCAATAAGTCAGGGCGGATGGATGCGAGTGCTTCTCGTTGGGGATAATTACAAGCTTGCGGTGGTGGCAGTCGATGCGATGCGGTCCTACGGATTTACGGTGGACCGCGTTGCAACGGCCTATGATGCTGAGGAAGCGGCTGCGAATGTTGATTATGAGGCGATCATTCTTGATCTCGGGCTTCCCGATCACGACGGCCTGCCGCTGCGGCACATGACGCGACCGACGCCCCTTCTCGCCCTGACCGCCCGCGATGCATAATGGATGCGCTTGATCGCGGCGGGGACGATTACCGTATCCGGCTCCTTTCGGCTGGCCGTGATCGAGGAAGAGGACGGAGAGCCCAAGCCTTTCGGCGAGCGAAAGACCGCGTGCTTCTCCGAGAACCATCATCGTCCCCCAGGCGTCGGCGCCCATGCATTCATGGGTGATGACGGTTGCAGAGGCTGGCGAATGTCTGAGTGGCATTCCCGAACGCGGGTCCATGGTGTGCGACAGACGATGGCCGCCGACATCAATCCAATGACGGTAGTCGCCGGACGTGGCAACGGCGGCATCGCGTAGTTCGAGAATGGAGTGTGCGGCTCGCGTTTCCCGGTCGGGTATTTCGACAGCGACAGTCCAGCCGCGACCGTCAGGCTGAGTGCCGAGCGCTCGCAACTCGTCGTCAATGGCGAAGAGGCCGACTTCGATACCGTGTGCGCGCGCAGCCTCCGCAAGCTGATCGACGCCATAACCCTTGGCGATGCCATTGAGGTCCAAGCACATTTCGGCGTGGTTGCAGGCGCGTCCGGTGGCCTGTCAAGTTCCAGAACCGCATGGGCCGGGCTTCGGTTCGCAAGGCGGACCGCCTTGATCCGGTCCTCGATCCTGCGTGCCTCCGGCTTCATCGCCCTGCATGACGAGGAAAAGGTCTTCGCCGAGGAGACGGACAGCCTGCGTCGTCAGGCGGACGACCGCCGTGCCAGCTTCCTCGCCGGTCTTGCCGCATTCAAGGCCGTGCTTCTCGAAGGTGTCGAAGTGGTGTTCATCGTCACCGGCGCACGCCCCGGATTGCTCGGTTGGGCCAGCTTCGGTGCGCTCGCGGCCTGCCTGCTTATTCTCACGGAAAGCGTGACAGGTGCTGCGAAACGAAAATTCTCAAGAGTTGATTGATAACGTATCTGTTGACGCCTTCTCCTTCCGTTATTGGCCGGCTGTATAAGTACTGGCATTGCTTCGTTTGTCGCGGCCAGCTGAAGGTGCAACCCCTGGCGATAGACAGTCATCGTGATCTCGGATGCGGTTGCCGTTTAGGTGTGAGCCCAACGGTCGCCACCAGCGCCCGGAAACTCGGCGTTTTATCTGTACCTCCTAAGGCGTGTGGCCGCCCCAAGGAGAGCGGCCATCAGCGTCATTTCACCTATCATTACAGTTGCATTTTTGTTTTAAGATGCGCTTGCCTCGCTGCGGCTTGGTGTGCCCGTCGCCAAAGCGACCATGCGATGACGGATGAAGGTTCAATTCGTCGTCGTGCAAGGCGGGTTGCGATCCGGCGAATTTCCTGGATCGACCAGCGGATCAGTTGCTGATGCCGGGTCCTAAGCGCTGCTTCGTTTTTGGGGGCGGCATAGTGTTGGCGCGATGACGAATGACAGCCATCATGGCGAATGCGGGCATGACCAGCTTTTCCATGGATGTGCCAACCGGACACCATGTGGAGAAGAAAGCGAGATCGCCGTCGGCGATGTTGCGGCGGATCAGCAGCCCGCGTGTCCAGATGCCGGGGAATGCCGCATCGAAATCATCGGCATCGAGATCGGCCAATTCGAGATAGACCCAATCATGCAATCGCGCGCCCTTGGTCCCATCGCTGGCCGACAGGCGTCGCCAGGCATCGTCAGGCAAGGCTTCGGCAATGTCCTTCGCTGTCCCGGCAACGGCCAGCGGTTTGCCCCATGAGCGAAACAGATGATTGGCGTTCACGCCCAGCACATAGCCCTTGGCGGATCGTTTGAGCGCCATTTCGATGTCGCCCACGCCATAGACACTGTCGGCAGCCACCCAGGAAAATGGCACATCCGAAGCGATCGCCCGCTCGATCATGGCAAGCGCCAGTGCCGGCTTGGTCAGAAAGCTGACAGTGTCCGGCACATGAGCCCTGGCCATACGGTTCCGGTCCTCCGTCCAGACCTTCGGCAGGTAGAGTGCCCGGTCGATGAAGGCATGACCATGGCGGGAGACATACGATGCGAACACGCCGATCTGGCAATTGGTGATCTTGCCCGCCGAACCTGTGTATTGCCGGCCGACACCACAGGATGCCTTGCCCTGCTTGAGAAAACCGGTCTCGTCGATCACCAGGACGGCATCAGCATCGGCCAACGTCTCAAGGGCATAGTCACGCACGATATCGCGCAAGGCATCCGCGTCCCAATGACCACGCCCCAGAATAGCCTGTTGCCGCCATGGGCCGGGATCGCCGGCCGCCTCCGCCCGCATCCATCCCGTCTTGCGCCGCTCTTCTCCCAGCAAGCCGTCCAGAAATTGGCTCGCTGAATTCGCCACTCGCTCCTGTGTGAACAGCGGTCGCATTCGCGCTTTCACATCGCGCAACGAAGACGCCCAAAGCTCAAGTGTCGTCTCTATCGATACACCTGTCATCCATGACCTCCGAATCATGGAGACCTATAGATTCAGGCAATGCATAAAAATGCAACTGTAATGCTAGAGCGCTGAGAGCAATCCCCTTTACAGTGTCCTAATTTCCGTCGCTTCTTTAATCTGCCGAAGCAGCAACCCCAGGCAAGAATGAGCGTCGGCTCGGGCGCCATCGTCGATGCCGTGAAAGGTCATGTGCTGGCAAACCATCATGTCGTCGATGGCGGATCCGAAATTTAGGTGACGCAAAGGATGGACGTCAGCGGCCCGCAAAACTCATCGGCAGCGACAAGGAGACCGATATCGCGTTGCGCCAGATCGAAGCGAAAAACCTCACGGCGATCCAGAAAGGGGATTCCGATGCCCTCAAGGTGGGCGACTATGTCCTCGCCATTGGTAACCCATTCAGCCTTGGCCAGACGGTGACTTCGGGCATCGTCTGCGCGCTCGGACAGGGCGGCTTGAACATCGAGGGCTATGAGGACTTCATCCAGACTGACGCCTCGATCAATCCTGGCAATTCCGGCGGTGCGTTGGCGATGCTCGATAGCAAGCTGGTTGGGTCAATACAGCGATCCTCGGTCCCGCTGTGCCAATGTCCATATCGGCTTTGCGGTCCCCAGCAGCATGGCGGTGACGATGATGAATCAATTGATCGCCCATGGCGAGATTCAGCGTGGCAGACTCGGCATCGGTATCCAGGACCTTACGCCAGACCTGGCGGAGGTCCCCAAGCTCGGCGATCTGCGCGGCGCGCTGATTGCCAGTGTCGAACCCGGCTCAGAGGCCGCGCCAATGATCTATCGTTCATCGCGCTCATTCTCCCGGGATCAGGCGCACGCGGCCGCGCGCCAACCGAATTGGGCGGCTGCGCGCGTGACAAGGTCGCGTCCGATCGGGATCGCCGAAGTGGCGGCGGGCGAGGGCGCGTTGCAGACATGGATGCTGCGGGCGGTTTCATGGATAAGGAAATCATGCACCAGCGTGCCGTCGGCAAGGACGGCTTGCGCGCGGATGCCGGGGCGGTAGGGTTCGAGATCGTCGAGCGTCAGTTCCGGGCAATAACGCTGGCAGAGCGCGAGATAGGCGCGTCGGTTCAGCGAATTCCACATTTCCGAGATGCCGGAGCGCAAATTGGCGCGGATCACACTGCGGAAACCGGGATAGGTAATCATCTCGGCGAGATCGCGCAGGCTGACATCGCCGAAACGATAGCCGTCGCGGGCAAAAGCGAGCACGGCATTCGGGCCGACAGTGACATAACCGCCGATCATCTTCGTCAGGTGGACACCGAGAAAGGGCAGGGCTGGATCCGGGATTGGATAGATCAGGTGGCTGACGATATCGTTCTTGTCGGCACCGAGACGATAATATTCACCGCGGAAGGGCACGATGCGGAAATCGAGGTCGAGGCCGCCGAGCCTGGCGATGCGATCGGCCATGATCCCGGCGCAGGCGATCAGGTTTTTCGCCTTGATCACGATTGCACCGGCACCGATCGTCACCCCGGCCGGCTCTTCGCCAATGCGGTCGACTGCGGCGCCGGTGATGATCTCGACGCCGCGTTCGCTCAATAGTTTCGCCATTGTGCGCGCGACGAGGCCGTAGTCGACGATGCCCGTCGTCGAAACGAAGAGGGCGCCTACCCCGCATATATGCGGCTCACGCCGGCGCAATTCTGCGGCGTCGAGGCGTTCGACCGGCAGGCCGTTGGCGATGCAGCGTTCGTGCAGCGCGGCCATGCGGTCGAGTTCAGTCGTATCCGTCGCCACCAGCATCTTGCCGCATTGCTCGTGGGGCAGGCCATGGTCTTGGCAGAAGCGGATCGTCTCCAAGACACCCTCTTTGCAGAAGCGTGCCTTCAGGCTGCCCGGCTGATAGTAGACGCCGGCATGGATGACGCCGCTGTTGCGGCCGGTCTGGTGCAGGGCAACATCGTTTTCGCGCTCGAGGATGACGATCGTCAGGCCAGGATAGCGGGTGCTGACTTCCAGCGCCGTCGCCAGTCCGACGATGCCGCCGCCGATGATTGCAAGATCATAATTCATAGGCGTGAATTCCCGTATTCATGGGGAAGGGGCCGGTCGCGCCGGCCCCTCATCGCATCAGACGATCGGGAGGATCTTCTGTTTGCCGTTCTTGCGTTCCCATTCGGCCCAGGCATCGTGCTCGTTGATGTCGCGCAGCGGCTGCGGGTCGGAATAGATGATGTCGGCGATCTCGTCCTTGCGCAGGAAGGTCACGCCCTTGTGCTTGCTCGCATATTCCAGGAAGCGGGCGAGCGAGCGCACACGGTAGGGCCGGCCCTGAATGCGGTCATGGGTGGAGATCGCCATCATGCGTCGGCGGGAGGCACCTTCTTCGTAAAGTTGGTCGAACTCGTCCTTCAGCTGTTGCTCGTATTCTCCGGTCGAGAACTTGTAGGCCTCGAACTGGATGATGTCGTTGAGGTTCAGCGAATAGGGAACGATCGCCATATCCTTATCGCGCACCTTGATGAGGAAGGGCTCGTCGCGGCTGACATCGTCGATAAAATACTTGAAGCCAAGCTCTTGCAGGATCTTCAGTGTGTTGATCGTGCCGCGCATGGCCGCGCCGTTGTAGCCGACCGGCACTTTACCGGTGGCACGTCTGACGCTGTCGATATTGTCCTGGATGAACTTCTTCTCGGCCTCGTAGTCGAGGTCGTATTGCTGCACCCAGTCGCGGCCATGGGCGGCAGCCTCGTGGCCGCGCTCGACAATTTCCCTGGCAACTTCGGGCGCGCGGTCCACGGCCGAACCGACCATGTGCGAGGTCACTTTGATGCCGAGCCGATCCCAGAGGTCCAGCATGCGCTGGATGCCTTCACGGTAGCCGTATTTGTACCAGGACTTGGTCGGAAAATCCGGATAGGTCGGATCCATGTCGATGAAGCCGGAGAAGGGGCCACCCGGCCCGTAGGGCGCCTCACCGCCGGCTTCCATTTGCATCGAGATGGAAATGACGAGACGGCTTCCATCGGGCCAATAGGTCTTGCTCATGGTCGAACTCCATTCACGCTTGGGAGGATTGAAGGGCGGAGGCCGCGAGGCCCCCGCGAGATATCACTTGCCTGTCCAGATCCTGGTGTAGGCATTGCGGTAGCCGTTTTCCGGATCGTAGACATTGTCTGGCCCGCCGTCGGAGCCGATATTGGCCGCTATCACCAGGTGCACGGGGGCGACGAAGCCGGAGGCGGGCTTGCCGGCAAAGGCACGGTTGAGTTCGTCCACCGCCTGCCAGCCATGCAGGCGTAGCGGTTCGGCCACGGTGCCGGCCTGATAGAAATTGGTGCGGATGCGCTGGAACGCCGCTTCGCTGCCGTCGCCGGCCGAGACGTTGCGGGGATAACCTTCCTGGGACACGCCGGCGGAGGCCAGCGAGGCCGACATGAAATCGAAGGTCAGATCGTTGATGCTGAGCGCATAGGTCCACTGTTCACCGAAACGCTGCATCAGCGATGTCGTGAGCTGCGGCATGCGGGTGCTTGCCTCGGCAAGCGGGGTGTCCTCGACATCGAGAACCTTGCAGCCGCTGCAGGCCCCGATGATCTTCGCCATGGCGTCCGACTTGGCAATGGCGATCGCATAGGTGGAGTCGGTGAAGATCACGACCCCGGCCTTGCCGCCGGAATCGGCGACCGCGAAGGAGGCTGCAGCCTTGGCAACGGTGAGCGGGTCGGTGGCGATGTTGGTGAAAAGCTTGAACTCCTCCGAAGGACCGGGATTGGTGACCGCATGCCAGCCGACAACCTCGATGCCGGCTTGCGTCGCCTGGCCGATCAATTCGGCCTGCTCCTTGGCATCGACCGTGCCGAGCACAATGCCATCCGGTTTCAGTGCGATCGCCTGCTGCAGCGCCGTGGAGCGGCCGGAGACAGTGCCCTGGCCGTCAAGCACACGCACCGTCCAGCCGATCGCCTTGCCGGCTTCTTCCACGCCTTGCGCGACACCGAGCGCACCGCCGTTGCGCTGGTCGGCCGAGACATAGACGATCGTTTTGCCGGGCTGGGCGGTGGGACCGGAGGTCGGACCGGTCCAGGGCGGATTGGGCTTCGTCACCTCGGCGATGTAATCCTGCGCGCTCTTGACGCTGTCGTCCTGCGCAGCGGCACCGATGGCCGTCAGCATGGTTCCGGCGAGCCCGAGAGCGAGAAGGCCGAAGCTTTTCCTGTAGTGAGATGTCATTTGGTTTCCTCCCGATATGACACGTTGCGATGGGGTGACGTCTGAGCTCATGTCTTCGTCGTCGGCTTGACGTGGCCGACAGAGCGGCGGCGCTGCGAGTAACCGGCGATGCCGATGGCGACGAGCAGGGTCATGCCGTTGAAGAGCGGCTCGACATAGAAGGCGCCGCCGAACTGCTGGATGCCGGAGATGCCGACGGCGAGGATGGCGACGCCCACGACCGTGCCCCAGACATTGACCCGGCCGGGCTTGATCGTGGTTGAGCCGAGGAAGGCGCCGACGAGGGCCGGCAGCAGGAATTCGAGGCCGACACTCGCCTGGCCGATCCGCAGCTTCGCGGCGAGAACGATGCCGGCGAAGGCGCCAAGCACGCCTGACGTCACGAAAGCGCCAATGACGAAGCGGCGGGTGCGGATACCGTTCAGCGAGGCGGCGCGCTGGTTGGCGCCGATCGCATAGAGCATGCGGCCGATCGGCAGGTAGTCGGCGACGATCCAGAGCACGATACTGATCGTCAGCACATAGAAGGCGGCGATCGGCAGGCCAAAGAGGTTGATCGCATAGATGCTGGTGAATTCGCTCGGAAGGGCGCCGATCACCTGGCGTCCGCCGGTAAACCAGAGCGCCAGCGCATAAAGAACGGTGCCGGTGCCGAGCGTCGCGATGAAGGAATCGATCTGGGCGATCTCGACCAGCAGACCGTTGATGAGCCCGAGCAGGGCGCCGAGCGCCAGGACGACAAGCACGGCTGCGAACCAGTTGAAGCCATACTGGGTCTGCAGGCTGATCGCCAGCACATGCCACATGACGATGCCGTAGCCCACCGTCAGGTCGATGCGGCCGGCCATCATCGGCACCATGGCGGCGAGTGCCAGCACGCAGATGATCGACTTGTCGCCGAGTACCGAACGCAGGTTGAGCATCGTCGGAAAGGTGGTCGGCAGCAGGATGCTGAACAGAACGATGAGGGCGACTGTCAGGATCGGCAGGCCGTAGACCGGCAGCAGCCGGACGAGCCTCTGCAGCAACGACAGATGCGCGAGTTCCCGCGGTGTCGGCTCCAGCGCCGTCGATTTGATGGATTCCATGATGTTCCTCCCTTCCGGCCTGCAGGCATCGTGCTCTCGGCCGGCATCTCTAAGTGCGGGTTGAGGTCAGGCTGCGGGTGAAAGCGACGCGGCGCTGAGCAGGCCTGCGATCGACAGCGCCTCTTCCGGAAGCTCGGCCGCGACCCGGCCGGAGCGGAAAACATAGGCGCGATGACAGATCGCAGTGACTTCCTCGAAATCGGTCGAAATCAGCAGAACGCCGAGGCCGCTTGCCAGCGCATCGGCGAGCAGGCGGTAGATCTCCGCCTTGGCGCCAACGTCCACGCCCGCCGTCGGGTCCTCGAGCACGAGCACCTTGCCGCCGATCCGCATCCAGCGCGCCATCACCACCTTCTGCTGGTTGCCGCCGGACAGCGTCTCGATCGGCGCTGCGGGTACGTTCGGCCGCAGGCGTACCCTGGCGCCCATCGCTTCCGCCTCGTGTTCCTCCGAGCCGTGCGAGCGCAGGCCGAGGAGACCGCGTCCGGCGGCCACCGGGTTAAGGAACATGTTCTCACGGATGCTCATGCCCTGGGCAATGGATTCAGCGTTCCGGTCGCCCGCGACCATCAGCACGCCCTTCGAAATTGCATCGAAGGGATCGCGCGGCCGATAGGACCGGCGCGCGAGGAGGATGGTGCCTGAGGCGATCTTTTCCGTGCCGAACAATGCCTTGCCGATTGCGTCCTGACCGGCGCCGCGCAGACCGACGAGACCGACGACCTCGCCGCGGCCGAGCACGAGATCGATCGGACCGACGTCAGCGGTTTCGACGCCTTCGAGGCTCAGCACCGTTTCGCGCTTCTGCGGCGCCGGCGGGCGGACGAAGATCTGATCGTGCGGGCGGCCGATGATTGCCTGCACCAGCGCGTCGGCACCGATCTCGGCTGTGCGTGCGATGGTGGCGACGACGCCGTCACGCAGTACGACGACGCGGTCGCAGAGCGCATAGACCTCGTCAAGCCGGTGCGAGACATAGATCATTCCGACGCCACGCGCGCGCAGACGCCGCAACACCTCGTGCAGCCTTTCGACTTCCGACTGCGGCAGGCTGGCGGTCGGTTCGTCGAGCACGATCAGTTCGGCGTCGCTTGCCAGTGCACGAGCAATCGCGACCAATGACTTGTCGGTGCGGCTCAGGCTCTCGATGCGGTCATCGGGATCGATTTCGCCGCCGATCTCGGCGAGAGCCTCCCGTGCCTTCTTCCGGCTGGTGCGCCAGTCGATCAGACCGAGGCGGCGCGGATAGCACGTGCCGAGCATTATGTTCTCGGCAACCGTCATCCATGGAATGAGGCCGAGATCCTGATGGATGAAGGCAATGGTACCGGCCTTGGTCGCCGCCTGGAGAGCGCCGCCCCGGAAGCTCAGGGAGCCGGCATCGGCCTGATAGACTCCAGCCATGATCTTGATCAGCGTGGATTTACCGGCACCATTCTCGCCGAGAAGCGCGACAATCTGGCCGGATGCAATCGAAAACGAAACATCGCGCAACGCGACCGTGCCGCCGAATTGCTTGCCGACCCCCGAAACGTCGAGCAGCGGCACCGCTGCATGTTCATGAAGCGTGAACACGTTCTCATTCCTCCCACCAAGGCTTGCCGACGCTCGCGTGCAGCCTCTTGTAGGTTTGATGATCTCACGCTAATAAGAGGCCGTCATTCGAAAACAGGCCACAATTTTTCTAAAAACGGACAAATGCGATGAATTTGGTGCCTCGACAGGTGAATGATGCCTCGAACCTCGAAATGAATTGCCCGCTCAGCGGCGGTGGCAACGCCCCGTCTCAATTCGTGCTCGGCCCACGCGATGAGCGCTTCGCGGTCGATCATGCGTCCCCAAGCCACGCAGTCGAGATCGATGCGCTGTCCTTCGACGCGAGTTCCGAACGGGAGGCGGGCGGCATGCTCGTTTGTATCCATGAGGGGGAGGCAAAGCTCTTCGGTGCTGCAGGGCAGTGGACCTTGCCGGCGGGCCACATGGTGTTCATTCCTGCGGAACGTTCCTACAGGCTGGTTGCGACACAGCCGACCCACATCACCCTCCTGAAGTTCACGCGTACGGAAACCATCTGGCGCCACCCCGGCTGCTGGGCTGTCGCCATGCCAGCGCTTGCCGTGGAGATGGCTTGTTTCGCGCGGCAATGGGGGCGAGACCGGAATCCGGCCGACTCCCTTGCTAACGATTTCTTTCGGACCTTAGGGCAGCTTCTTGGAATCTGGTTCGATGTGAAGCGAAAGATGTGGACGCCGTTCAGCAGCGACCCGGAGATGGAGCAGGCCATAAGCTTCGCCCGCCAGAATCTGGAAACGGCGTCCATCACCGAAGCCGCCGCGGCAGCCGGCATGTCGGAGCGCACGCTCCGCCGACGCTTCAAGGACGAGCTTGGAATAAGTTGGCGCGAATTCATCAACGAGGCGCGCATGAGCGAGGCGATGAGGCTTTTGCGCGACGGCGCCTGCACTGTGACGGAAACAGCCTACGCGGTCGGCTTTAACAGCATCGGAGCTTTCACGGTCGCCTTTGCGAGCTATACAGGCTCGACGCCGAGCAACTTCGCGCGGCAGCATTTGGCCCATCGCACGCGGCATAAAATGGGGAACCAGGGCCACAATCATCCCGCTGTCTCGTAGACTGTTGAAGCCGCAAGGCCCTATTTGCAAGCTTCATGTCTTGGTTGACGCACCAGAAAACCGCACGAAACAGGTAGGCGGTTTATTGAGGGTACTTGATAATTTGGAGCGCGCGGTCAGAGGATCAGGATTGCCCTGAAATCATTGACATTGGTACCGGTCGGGCCGGTTTCGAAGAGGTCTCCGATCGCCTTGAAGCCGGGATAGCTGTCATTGCCGTCGAGAAGGCGGCGTGGATCGAAGCCGGCGGCGCGCAGCCGTTTGACGGTGCCGCCATCGGCAAACGCTCCGGCATTGTTTTCCGAACCGTCGATGCCGTCGGTGTCGGCGGCGAGCGCATGGATGGCGCCGTCACCGTCGATCGCCTGTGCCAGCGCGAGCGCGAATTCCCC
>UCFC01000011.1 GCA_900471515.1 Hyphomicrobiales bacterium
CTCTGTCACGGGCTTTTCCGTCCAAAGGGGGTGCGGGCTCGGCTCCGTCACCGCAAGCGCTAGCTAGGCTGCAAGCGGATGACGTCAAGTTACAAGGGGGGTGCGGCACGGCATGACAGCAGCGGCGTGGAGCGATATCCCACGCCACAACGCCAGCGGCACAGAGCCGCCTCGCACACCCGCTCCCCTCAGCGAACGCCCCCATGTCACCCCCACAACCTTTCCCCCGCAAGCCTGTCTCCCATCGATGCCGAACCGGCCGTGGGCCATCCGCCTGCCGGCCGACGGTCCAACCCTGACGATCGGATGACGCCCCATGTGCATGTTCTCCTCCCCGCCGAAAGCCGAGCCGCCGCAGGCACCGCCCGAATATGCGCAGCAGAAGACGCCCGATTATGCCGCCGCGCAATCGTCGGCCGCGCGCCGCGCTTCCGACCGCATCAAGGGCGCGCCGTCCACCATCCTCACCTCGCCGTCCGGCGCGCCCGTCCTTGCCGATACGCAATCGCCGGCGCTGTCGGGCAATGCGCTCAAGAAGACGCTGCTCGGTCAGTGAGGCGCGCCATGGAAAACCATCGACGCGATAACGAGACGCAGATTGCCTATCACCGCCGCCGGCTGGCCGAACTGAAAGAGGTGCGCCAGCCCTGGGAGGCCGAGTGGCGGGCGCTGGCCGAGCATATCGAGCCGACGCGGCTGAGGCTCCATTCCGGCCGCGAGGGGCCGCGCTCGCGCGACAGGATCATCGACAGCACCGGCACCCATGCCTACGAGACGCTGAAATCGGGCATGCATTCGGGCCTGACCTCGCCGGCCCGCCCGTGGTTTCGCCTCACCACCTTCGATCCCGACCTGAAGAAGCGGGATTCGGTGAAAGTCTATCTCGCCGCCGTGCAGGACAAGATGCGCGAGGTCTTCGCCGCCTCCAATCTCTACCGCGCCTTCCATATCGGCTATGGCGATCTCGGCCAGTTCGGCCAGTCGGTGGCCATCCTCGTGGAAGACGAGGAGACGGTCATCCGCGTGCAGCAGCTGGTGCACGGCCGCTTCTGGATCGCCAGGGACCACAAGGGCAAGGCGACCACGCTCTACCGCACCTTCCGCTGGTCGGTGCAGCGCATCGTCGAGCGCTTCGGCTACGACAACGTGCCGGAGCGCGTCAGAAGCCTCTACGACACGTCGAAATACGGCGAATGTTTCGATGTCTACCACGCCATCGAGCCGCGCCACGACCGCGATCCCGACAGGATCGACAAGCGCAACAAGCCCTTCCTTTCCAACTACTGGATCGACGAGACCGGCTCCGAACTCTTGGAGGAAAGCGGCTTCGACAGCAATCCGATCATCGCGCCCGCCTGGGAGCTTTCCGAGGACGACCACTACGCGCTCTCGCCCGGCCAGAAGGCGCTCGGCGATATCCGCATGCTGCAGCTGGAGCAGATGCGCAAGCTCGAAGGCATCGACAAGAAGGTGCGCCCGCCGATGAACGCGCCGACCTCCATGCAGAACAGCCCGGCCTCGCTGCTGCCGGGCGCGGTGAACTATGTCGACGATCCGACCGGCAAGGGTTTCCGTCCGGCGATGGAGGTGAACCTCAGCCTGATGGAGCTGCGCGAAGACATCAGGGAAGTGCAGAACCGCATCGAGAAGACCTTCTTTGCCGATCTCTTCTTCGCCATCACCAATATGGACGGCGTGCAGCCGCGCAACCAGTTCGAGCTGACGCAGCGCAAGGAAGAGCAGCTGCTGCAGCTCGGCCCGGTTCTGGAAAACGTCTTCGGCGACCAGCTGGGGCCGACCATCGACCGCACCTTCGATATTCTGGCCGCCCGCGACGAGCTGCCCCCGCCCCCGCCGGAGCTGCAGGGCACGGAGCTGAAGGTGGAGTACATCTCCACGCTCGCCCAGGCGCAGCAGGCGGTGGCGACCGGCGCCATCGAACGCGGCGTCGCCTTCATGGGCCAGGTCTCGGCGGTCAAGCCCGAAGCGCTCGACAAGCTCGATGTCGACGAGGCGATCGACCTCTATTTCGACGCGATCGGCGCGCCGCCCTCGATGATCCTTGCCGACGACCGGGTGGAGGATATCCGCGCCCAGCGCGCCCAGCAGATGCAGGCGGCTGAGACCGCGCAGATGGCGCAGCAGGTGGCGCCCGCGCTGAACCAGGGCGCCAAGGCCGCGCAGGTGCTGGCCGACGCCAACGAGAACCCGAACGGGGCAGCGCTTCTGCGCCAGCTGGGGCTCGCCTGATGGAGCAGTTTAAGGATCAACCGTCCATCCCGCACAGCATCGGGCAGGACGAAATCACCGCGGCCTTCCGCGAGGTCTTTTCCACCGCATCCGGCAAGCGCGTGCTCTTCTGGCTGCTGGAACAGTGCGCGATCTACGGGGAAGCCTATGCCGGCGAACTCGTGAACGCCACGCATTACACGCTGGGCAGGCAGGGCGTCGGCCGCCGGCTGATCGCCGAGCTCGACCGCATCGACCCGACGCTCTATCCGCGCCTGCTGCTGGCAATCGCGGATCTCAAGGCAAACGACAGGGCAGCGGCGGCAAGCCGCGCCGCAGACGAGGAAGGCGAGGATTATGACAGCGACGTTTAGGATCGGCAGGCCGCAGATGGCGATGAGCGCCGAGGGCGTGGGCAGCGGTAACGCCAGCAACAACAGCGGCAATGGCGAGGATGCGGCCCCCGAGACCGTTCTCTTCCCCGAGGATGCCGCGTCACCGGACGGTGATATTTCCACCGAAGAGCGCGGCGACGCCGCCGATACCGGCGGCGACGAGACTTCCGGCGATATTGCCGACCGCGTGCCGGACGACGGCCGCTACCAGCTCGCCATGCCCGAAGGCATCGCGGTGGACCAGGAACTGGTCGACGCGCTCGGCCCGGAATTCCACGCGCTCGGCCTCACCAACCGGCAGGCGCAGCAGCTGGCCGACCGTTTCATCGAGATCCAGGGCAAGCGCGGCAAGGCGGCTTCCGAAGCCTGGGCCGGCCGCGTGCAGGGCTGGGCCGACGAGGCCCGCCGCGACCGCGAGATCGGCGGCGCGAAATGGGCAGGCACCGTGGGTGCGGCCCAGCGCGCGCTCTCCCGGCTCGGCACGCCGGCGCTGCGCGACTACCTCAATTCCAGCGGCGGCGGCAACCACCCCGAGATGATCAGAATTTTCGCAAAGGTCGGATCGATGATCCAGGAGGACAACCCACCGAACGGCGGCGCGGGCGGAAACGGCAGGAAGGCCGAAACCGCGCACCTGATGTTTCCCAAAGACGCACCGAAGGGCTGATAAGACATGGCCACCATTGGCAGCTACTACCCCAACCTCGTTGACGCATTCAAAGGCTCGGCCGAAGGCGCCGTCATCGAGCTTCTTTCCCAGCAGAACCCGATCCTCGACGACGCGATGGCCGTCGAGTGCAACATGGATGCCGTGCACCGCCACATGGTGCGCACCGGCCTGCCGTCGGTCTCCTGGGGCCGGCTCTACCAGGGCATCAAGCAGTCGAAGGCGACGATGCAGCAGGTGGACGACACGACCGGCTTCGTGCATGCCCGCTCCGAAATCGACATGCGCCTGCTCGATCTCGCCCCGGACAAGGCCAAGGCCCGCCTGGTCGACACCATGCCCTTCATCGAGTCCTTGAGCCAGGAAATGGCGTCGGGCCTCTTCTACCACGATACGGCGACGACGCCGGAGAAGTTCAAGGGCCTTTCGGCCCGCTACTTAGCCTATAACCCCAACCTGCCGAACCCGGCCCAGCCGAACATCGCCAACCAGGTGGTCAACGGCGGCGGCACCGGGGCCGACAATACCTCGATCTGGTTCGTCACCTGGGGCGACCACGCCACCCACCTTCTCTACCCCAAGGGCACCAAGGCGGGTGTGAAGATCGACGACAAGGGCGAGCAGCGCGTGCTGGATGCCAACGGCGACCCCTACTATGCCAAGGAAACGCTCTATACCTGGCATATCGGGGCGGCCGTGAAGGACTGGCGCTACAATGCCCGCGTCGCCAATATCGACGTGTCCGACATGATGGCCGGCAACGTCGATCTCTGGTCGCTGATGCGCAAGGCCTACTACCGCCTGCAGTCGCGCCGGCTGAACGCCAAGGCCAGCCGCATCGCCATCTACATGAACAAGGATGTGCTGGAAGTGCTCGACGTGCAGTCTTCCGACCGCGCGCTGACATCAGACCGGCAGAACACCGTGCACCTGACCACGCAGTTCGTCGAGGGCCAGGAAGTGAAGTTCTATCGCGGCATCCCGATCCGCGAGACGGACGCCATCCTCAACACCGAAGCCGCCGTTCCGGCGCTCGCCTGATCGGCCCCATCCAGCCCCGCCGCCCCAAGCGGCGGGCGGCCCTCTTTGAACCAGCCCGCCGTGACGAGCGGCGGGCAGCCCCCCACGGAAAGGTATCCACCATGATTTTCGACCGGCAGACGCTGCTTTCGGACGCCCAGGCGATCACCGCGACCGGCCCCAGCACCAATGTCATCCATCTCGGCCCGGTCAGGGCCGGCATCACCCGCGATATCGGCAAGGGCGAGCCGATCCCCTTCCTCATCCAGGTGGTGGAAGGCTTCAACAACCTCACCTCGCTTGCCGTCACCATCCAGACCGACGACAACGAGGCCTTCGCCTCGCCGAAGGCCGTGCTGACCACCACGCTCGGCCTCGCCGATCTCAAGGCCGGCAGGATCATCCCGCCGAGCCATATTCCGCACGGCACGGACGAGGCCTATCTGCGCCTGCTCTACACCGTGACCGGCACGGCGCCGACGACCGGCAGGATCACCGCCGGCTTCACCGCAGGCGTGCCCTCGCATGGTTGATGTCGTCGCCACCCTGTCCGGCTATTACGGCGGCGCCAGGCGCGACCCCGGCGAGCGTTTCACGCTTCCCGACAGCGTCTGGCGCGACGAGAAGCGCCGCCCGAAATGGGTGCGGCTGGCAAAGGCCGGCGAAAAGGTGCCGCCGCAGCCGGCCGAGCGCAAGGCGCCAGCCAGAGCCGCGGAGCCGGGAAGACCCGCCGGCAACGGCGTGCAGGAAGCCCTTGGCGGCCCTGCCCCGGACTGGCTGGCGCCCGAGCTTCTGACCTCCTCCCCGCCTGGCGGCTGACCGAGACCGGCCGGCAGGCACTTTCGGGCGGCTTCGGCCGCTCTCTTTTTTCCGTTCCGCGAGGAAGAGCGCCGATGGCGAAACTCTACAACATGCAGCCCGTGCAGGGCGTCGTCATCGTTGCCGACGGCACGCTGATGTTCAACAACCGCCCCGTCATCGGCATCCGCGAGGCGGGCGAGGCCACGCTCTTTGCCGATAACCGGCCCGTGCTCGGCATCGAGATCGTCAGCGATGGCGCCACGATCCATAACGGCCTGCCGGTGCTCGGCGCCGTGCGCATCACCGACGGGCGCAGCCTTTATGCCAATGCGCCCGTCATCCCCGTCAGGAGCGCCGGCGGCGTGCCTGTCGATCCCGACCGCTACATGCTCTTCGCCTCGCGCGGCGGGCGTCTGCCCTCCGGCTATGCGGTCGATACGACCGGCATCGGCCTTACCCATTTCGCAAGCCGGCTCACATTCGGCAACGCGCCCTACGGGACGAGAGCGCCGCGTTTCCACTTTTCCGGCTTTGCGCTGAACGAAGGTTTCGGCCCGCAGGAAACGATCCTGCCCGGCAACGACGTCATGATCGACGGCGTGGAGCTGATCGTGCGCGGCACCGCCTACCCGGCCGATTTTGCCGGCGCGCCCGGCGCAACGATCGCCTCGGGCTCCCGGGGCACCTATTGCGACTTCCCGGCCTTTGCGGGCGAGATCGGGCCGCTGGAGGATTTCCACGTCGTCACCCGCTGGCACATTGCCGCCGTCGGCCAGAAATTCATCGGCCCCGCCCGCATCCAGAAGCACCGCGGCGAAAAATACTGGGCGGCGGCCGATGCGCCGGCGCTGGCCGCCCTCATCGCCGCCGACGCGCCGACCACGGCCGCCCTCGACGCCTTCTACGCCGTCGCCCCCGGCAACCAGACGAACAGCCAGCTCATCTGCTACGGGCCGGACATCATGCTCGCCAAGGGCGGCTGGGACGGCCGGCCCGTCGTGCTCGGCGTCGGCGACAGCGTCGGCTACGGCCGCCAGGAAGTCTCGGCCTCCGCCGATGCCAGGGGCAATCTCGGCTGGCTCAGCAAATGGCTGGATGCCGAGGGCGGCCCCGGCCGCATCCCGCATCTCTTCATCGGCTGCCCCTCGGCCCAGTCCGCCCGCGAACTGGCCGCAAGCGCGCTGATGCGCTGGGATATCCTCGACGAGATCAGGGATTTCAACGCCGGCCGCTACCCTTTCACCGTCGTCGTCAACCAGATGGGCACCAACGACGCCAACACCGCGACCGCCACCTGGAAATTGCGCCTCACCGGCCTGATCGCCCGCATCAAGGCCCGCCTCGGCAGCGACATGAGGGTAATCCAGTGCACCGTGCCGCCGCAGAACGGCACCACCGCCGCCTATTCCACCGCCGCCGCCATCACCGTCAGCGCGCCGGTCTGGACGACGGGCCGCGCCAGCATCAACGACGATATCCGCGCCAATGCCGGCTTCGGCCACGACGGCTGCCTCGATGTCGACCGCGCCTGGACCGATTATCCCGACAATCCCGACAAATTCCGCGCCGCCACCGATCTCGGCCAGATCGGCACCCTCCTCTCCGTCACCCCCGGCGACGGCGCCACCACCCACCCGACCGCCACCGCCGACTTCCACCCGAAGGTGGGCGACACGCTTCTCGTCGAATACCAGCCGGGCCTCTACGCCAACCGCGTGGTGACCGACGCCAGCGACAACGGCGACGGCACCTCCTTCATCACCTTCGCCAACACCTACAACACCGCCTTCCAGCCCAACGCCCGCACCTACTGGGCCATCAGCCCCGAAGGCGTCCACCCGCAACCCGGCTACATCGACCACTGGATCGTGCCGCGACTGGCGCAGGCGGACAAGGAGAGGCTGGTGGGGTGATGGGGCGGCGTGCGGGTGCGGGAGGGCGGACTGCCGCGCCTGCCGCCCGAACGGAAAAAAGGCCCCGCTCGCGCGAGGCCCCCAATCCGGGGAGAACATTTGTAGGCACCGCGACTATCCTTTAGGTTGGTCGCGCCCGCAATCCGCGAATTTTTACGTGTGTAAAATGAGGTTGCAGGCCCAACCGGGCTTCTGCGCTTCCGCAGCAGGCGCAAGGAAAACGTCGCCACGACGGTCCGTCAATCTACGCGAGCGCAACCGGTTCCCCTCGCCGGTTTGCAACCGGCATGTGACATCTGTTATATCTTTTGCCGGCAATCCCGATTACCAAGGCCGGGAAGGACCAGCTTCGCCTTCTGCCGGATTCGCAGCACGGCAGCGGCAAGCGAGAGCGGGCAGCAGGAAAGCCCACTCGAATCCGCCCACTGCAACCGATTGGAGAAAGCGCTGCCCAGGTGAGAAGCTCACCTGCATACGATACGCGATGAAACCGCTGCACTACCTTCTGATCATCTTCGCCGGGCCGCCATTTCTTGCCGCCGCGCTCGCGCTCGTTTTCTTCGTCATGGCGTCGCCCCATAACGAACAGGCCGACCCTCGCCCGACGGGAACGATCGGCGTCAGGAAAGGCGGCCGGCTCGGCAGTCCCGGCGATCTGGTTACGCCACATCGACCCGGCGGCGACTTTCGATAGATGGCGGAAACGACGGCTGCCTTCGGTCCTTAGTGCTGGTTCAGCGCCAGCCTGATCCGGTAGAAATTCTCCGCGTCCGGTTTGGCCTTCACGTCGCATTGTTTGGTGCCGATCGCCACGGTTTCGATCTCGCGCACGTCCGTGCTCAGCCAGATCGGCGCCTCGCGCGTATAGGAGCGGCCGGGCAGCGCGCGCCAGTTGGCGTAGAAAATGCCCACCTCCTGCCCCGCCGCGTTGAGATAGCTTGCGACGACGCAGACCTGGTCGTCGTCTTCGGGGTCTTCGTTCTTGAGCGTGATGCGCGAGGTGACGGAATTGCTGGCCGGGTCCGCGCGGAAGGCGAAACTGTAATATTGCGGCCGCTTCCAGTCCCACTTGTCCTCGACCAGCTCGCAATATCCGTCCTTGACGGCAAGGCATTGCCGGGCCGTCTGCACGCGCCAGACATAGTTCACCCAGCCGTCCTGATCCGGCACGGGAGCGTGGTCGCTGGTCAGAAGACCGAGGGCTATGGAAAGCTGCTTGAGAGTCGGCATGGCCGGATGCTGACGAAATTTGCTGCGGCGCGCAAGGGATCGATCCGCGCCGCCGCTGCGCTCAGGATTTGCGCGCCAGCGGCGGCAGCGGGACGAGCGGATTGCCCGGATCGTAGCTCGCCGTCGGCCGGCCCTTGCCGGGCTTGAGCACACCCGGCGCAAGCCGGCCCTGCGGCCCGAACAGCGTGGCGCTGCCGGCGCACAGATGCGCGAGCGCCCGGTAGTCGAAATAGCGGAAGGTGCTGTCGGCGAGGAAGGCGGCCTCGTTATAGGCCTTGCCCTTGATCTCGGCAAAACGCGCCTCGGTCATGAAGGCGTAGAGCGCCTTCTTGTCGAGCGCCGCCCCGCTGCAGAGCCTGGCGAGCGTATCGGCAAGCTTCACCACCCGCAATGTCTGGGCATCCGGGTTCGCAAGCGGCCTCAGGGCCTCGGCGACATAATGGTTCTTTGCCGGATCGCCGGTCATGGATTTCCTCCACGACGCCGGCATCTCGTCCGCCGCGGCAGGGCCCGCGCAGGCAATCATGAGGCTTGCGGCCAGCAGGCCGGATCTGAAACTATGGGCCAAGACATCCCCCATCCGAGCAATCCAGATTGGCTTGAATCCGCAATGCAACGCAAGGTCAAGACTTTTGGGCGGCCGGCGCTGGCGGCGTTCGCCAATGTCCGTTTTTGCCGACGGCCGGCCCCCGACCCGGCCATCTTCACCCAATCAGGAAAACTGGCCGCGCCGGCCGAGAATCGATTTGAGCGCGCCGAGATGGCCTTCGGCCCTGTCGGCCGAGCGGGGGAAGGCGTCGCGGATATGGCGGGTGTAGTACCAGCCGGGCGACGTGGCGGTAATCAGGTTCTGGTAAACGACCGGCGGCACGTTGAAATAGCGGCGGTGGCCCTTCAGGCGAATCTCGATGTCGAGGACCCCTGTCGACGGGTCGTAGGCAACGGATTTCACGAGTTTTGACGAGAGTTCCATTGTTGCTCCTATGCTGCGTCGCACAATGGAACCACGGTTATGATAATAGTCAAGCCTCCGTAATGTTTCGGGACACTTTACCTCAGAGACCTTGCCTGACGTAAACGCCGCGCTAGAAGGCCGATCCGCCGCAAGCGGCCGCCCTGCGGCAAGCCCGCCCCCGGCGCCCCTTGACGGCAATTTTCGTTTTCCGTTGAACCTGCCCGAGTTCTCCCGCTATATAGGAGAAAACGGAAAATCTCGGAGACAAGCATGCGGCAGGAAGATATCGAGGAGACCGTCGCCGAGAGCGGCTACCGGCAGATCCGGGCGGATATCCTCTTCGGGCGGCTTGCGCCGGGGCAGAAGCTGAAGCTGGAAAATCTGAAAGGGGCCTATGGCACCAGCGTCAGCACGCTGCGCGAGATCCTCAACCGGCTGACCTCGGAAGGGCTTGTCGTGGCCGAGGGCCAGCGCGGTTTCGAGGTGGCGCCGGTTTCGGTGGCCGACCTGCGCGAGATTGCCGGCCTGCGGCTGCTCCTGGAGGAACATGCGCTGGAACAATCCTTCGAACAGGGGGATGTGGAATGGGAGGCGCAGCTCGTTTCGGCCCATTACAAGCTGGCGCGCATGGAAAAGGTGATGGCGTCGGGCGATACCAGCCGGGCCGAGGACTGGAAGCGTTACGACTGGGAATTCCATCAGGCGCTGATTGCCGCCTGCGGCTCGCGGCTTCTGATGGAAACGCATTCCTCCGTCTTCGACAAATACCTGCGCTATCAGATGGTGGCGCTTTCCTATCGCGGCAGCGTGGCCGAAGAGGAGCACCGGCAGCTTCTGGAGGCGGCGCTGCGGCGCGACAGCGCGACCGCCAAGCAAATCCTGCAGCGCCATATCCAGGCCGGTGTCGAACATGCGCTCGGCCGCGGGCTGCTCGCCGCCCTGCCCGCCCAGAAATGAAGCGGGACGGAACCTGATGCCGAGCGAAAAACAGATGCCGAAGACGGCCGGCGAAGCCTCCGAAACGATCAGCGACGTCGTCTTCCGGCGCGTCCGGCAGGACATCATTTCCGGCGCGCTGGCGCCGGGCGCCCGCATCAAGCTCGAGCAGGCGCGCGAACATTATTCGATCAGCGTCTCCTCTCTGCGCGAGATCCTGAGCCGCCTTGCCATGGAAAACCTGGTGCTGGCCGAGGGCCAGCGCGGCTTCGAGGTGAGCCCGGCCTCGGTGAAGGAACTGGAAGAGCTTGCCGATCTGCGCACCGTGCTCGAAACCCACGCGATCGGGCTTTCCTTTGCCGCCGGAAACCTGGAATGGGAAGGCCGCATCGTCGCCGCCCACCACAAGCTGGCCGCCGCCGAGCGCAAGCTGCTCTCCGGCGATGCGTCAAGGACGGTCGACTGGGTGCGCTACGACTGGGAATTTCATCAGGCGATCGTCTCGGCCTGCAATTCGGCGACGCTGATGGCGACGCTGTCCTCGGTCTTCGACCGGTTTCTGAGGTACCACATGCTGGCGCGGAGTTTTCGCGGGCAGGCCGTGGTGGACGACCACAAGCTGCTGTTCGAGCTGGCGCTGAAACGCGATGTCGAGGGCGCGCGCGCGGTAATCGTGCGGCATGTGCAGAGCGGTGTGGCGCATGTGCTGAAGAGCGGGCGGATCGGGTGAGCGGCTGACGATTGGGTTTGCCTCACCCCGCATCCCGCGGAATCCCCTCCGGCCGCATCTGCTTCTTCAGCGCCGCAATCCGGAAGATCGCGTTCGGCGCCCCGTAGCCGCGATAGCTGCGCCGCTCCACCACCTCGAAGAAGAAACCCTCGCCATAGGTGCCGCTGTAGAGCTGGAAATATTCCCCCTCGCCATCCCGGTCGTAGAGGATGTTTTCCGCCTTCAGCCGCTCCGTCAGCGCCGGCTCCAGCCCGAAGCGGGCCTCCACGTCGTCGTAATAGTTCGGCGAGATCGGCAAGGCCTTGAAGCCCCTGGCGCGCAAGGCTTCGGCGGTGGCAAAGATATCGCTTGTCGAGAATGCCAGGTGCTGGATGCCGGAGCCGAATTTTTCGGCGATGAAATGGCCGGCGAGCGTGCGGCGGTTTTCGGCGCCGTTCATGGTGATGCGCAGCGTGCCCGCCTCGTTTTCGATCACCTGGCTGCGCACCACGCCCGCCGGGTCGATAATATCGACCATGGGGGTTTTGCGGGTGTCGAAGATCGAGGTGTAGAAAAGCAGCCAGGTCAGCATCTCGTCATAGGCCACCGTCTGGGCGATATGATCGACCTGCAGGAGGCCGGCATCGCCTGCATCGCCGGCCTTGCCCTCCTCCGCGACAGGCTCGAAATCGATCTCCGAGAAACGGCCGAGCGGGCTTTTTTCGTCGATGAGGTAGATCAGCCCGCCGCCCACGCCCCGGATCGCCGGCAGCTGCAGCTCGCCCGCCGCCACCGGCTGGGCGAAGGCTTCGGCATCGAGCGCCAGCGCCCGCGCGTAGGCCTCTGCCGCATCGTCGACCACGAGCGCCATCGCATAGGCGAAGGTGCCGTGCACGGCATAGGCGGCATTGGCAAAACCTGCCGGATCGACATTGACGAGGATGCGGATCGCGCCCTGCTGGAACAGCGTCACCTTCTTGGAGCGGTGCACCGCCGCCTTGCGGAAGCCGAGCGCTTCGAGAAGGGCGACAAGCTCCACCGCCTCCTCCGCATCGGTTGCGAATTCGACGAAGCCGACGCCCCTGACGGCGGCTCGGTCCGGCATGTCGATGCCGACAGGCGTGTCCACCTTGCGGCGGATCTGGTCTGCCAGATAGATCAGCGAGCGGTGGCCGTCGGCGGCGATTTCGCGTGTCGAGCCGCCGCGGAACTGGTCGTTGAAGATTTCCAGCGAGAAGAAGCCGTCATAGCCGGTGGAGGCCACCGCCTCGGTGAATGCGGTGACGGGCAGGTCGCCCTCGCCCGGCATGTTGCGGAAGTGCCTGGACCAGTAGAGCAGGTCCATGTCGATCAGCGGCGCATCGGCCAGCTGCACGATGAAGATCTTCTCCTTCGGGATCGAGCGGATGGAATTGATGTCGATCTTGCGCGACAGCGAATGGAAACTGTCGAGGATCAGCCCGACATTCTCGTGGTCGGCGCGGCGCACGATCTCCCAGGCATCGCGGTGGTCGTTGACGAAGCGGCCCCAGGCAAGCGCCTCGTAGCCCACCTTCAGCCCGCGTCTGGCCGCCCGCTCGCCAAGCTCGCGGAAATCGGCCGCCGCCCGGTCGATGCCGCCAAGGGCCGCCTGCGAAACGTTGGAGCAGACGAGCACCATGTCGGTGCCGAGTTCCTGCATGATGTCGAACTTGCGCTCGGCCCGGTCGAAGGTGCGGCCGCGCAGGGCATCCGGCATGCCCTCGAAATCGCGGAAGGGCTGGAACAGCGTAATCGTCAGGCCGAGATCGCGCGCCATGCGGCCGACATCGGCGGGGCTGCCGTCGAAGGCCAGGAAATCGTTTTCGAAAATCTCCACGCCGTCGAAGCCGGCGCGCGCGATCGCTTCGAGTTTTTCCGGCAATTCGCCTGAAAGCGTCACAGTCGCAATCGAGGTCTTCATGTCAGCAAATCCTCCTCCTTCGGGCCGCGCTGGCCGCGGCGCGCCAATCTCCTGATGGCATTATGGTGAATGTCGTGAGGATTTCAATTCAATTGATCAAATCAAAAGTCTCATATGATTTTCAAAAACTATGTTGATTTGGGAGCGCCCCTCTGGCAAACATGGTTGCGAACAGTCGGGAGAGGATGACTGTCGGGCCGCCCGTGCCCTTGCCCGGCGGCCGTGCAAAAGGAGGAGAATTGCAATGCTGAAGTCTTTGCTGACGCGGCGTGGCGCCCTGCTGGGTGCCGCCGCTCTCGTGGCTGCCGTCGGTCTCGCAAACCCGGCCGCCGCCGTCACCCCGGAAGAAATCAAGGCCCGCGGCAAGCTGATCGTCGGCATCCAGGGCGACAACCCGCCATGGGGCTTCGTCACCAGCGCCGGCAAGCAGGACGGTTTCGATGCCGATATGGGCGCGGCCTATGCCAAGGAACTCGGCGTCGAGGTGGAATTCGTGCCGCTCGAAGTCAACAACCGCATCCCGGCGCTGACGTCCGGCCGCGTCGACGTGCTCTTTGCCACCATGGCCATGCTGCCCGACCGCGCCAAGGCGGTGCAGTTCAGCCAGCCCTATAATGCCAATGCCATCGTGCTGATCGGCCCCAAGAACAAGTCGATCAAGACCAACGAGGACATGGCGAACCTGACCATCTCCGTCGCCAAGGGTGCCGCGCAGGATACGCAGGTGACGAAAAACGCCCCGCCGACCGCCACCATCCGCCGCTTCGACGGCGATGCGGCAAGCGTGCAGGCGCTGGTTTCCGGCCAGGTCGATGCGCTCGGCGGCAACATTTTCTACATGGACCGCGTCGAAAAGGCCCGCCCCGGCGAATTCGAGAACAAGCTGGAATTCCAGAAGCTCTATAACGGCGCCTGCACCCGCCTCGGCGAAAAGGAGCTCAACGCCTCGATCAACGCCTTCATCGACAAGATCAAGGCCAATGGCGAACTGAAGAAGATCTACGACAAGTGGATGAAGGTGCCGGTTCCGGAATTCCCGAAGAGCCTCGACGGCATTCCGTTCACCGCCGGCTGACGCCGTCTCTGCCGTCATCCTCGGGCCTGTCCCGGGGATGGCGACCGGAGCCAGAGACCCAGCCCCGTTCGAGGTGCGCGACATGACCAGAACCATCTTCGTCCTCAACGGACCGAACCTCAACCTGCTCGGCGAGCGCGAGCCGCATATTTACGGCGCCACCACGCTTGCCGATATCCGGCAAAAATGCACGGCAAAGGCGGAAAGCCTCGGCTTTGCGATCGATTTCCGCCAGACGAATTTCGAGGGCGAGCTGGTGGAAAGCGTGCATCAGGCCCGCGGGCAAGCCTGCGGCATCATCATCAATCCCGCCGGCTACACCTTCACCTCGATTGCCCTTCTCGATGCGCTGAAGACCTTCGATGCGCCGAAGATCGAGCTGCATATTTCCAACGTCCATGCCCGCGAGGAAATCTATCACAAATCGCTCGTCTCGCGCGTTGCCACCGCCATCCTGATCGGCTTCGGCGCCCGCGGCTACGAGCTGGCGATAGAGGCAATGTCGGGAATGGTGGACGCGGATATGGCGAAAGCGGCAAGGACAGCATGAACTACCAACTGGATTTCACCCCCGTCATCGACGGCATGCCGAGCCTGCTGCTCGGCTGTCTCGGCACCTTCCTGCTGGCCATCTGCGGCATGGCGCTTGCCGTCGTCATCGGCATCGGCGGCGTGGCGCTGAGGGATTCGCATGTCAAGGCGCTGCGCTGGCTGGTGATCGGCTTTGTCGAACTCATCCGCAACACGCCCTTCCTGGTGCAGATCTTCTTCCTCTTCTTCGCCTTGCCGCTGATCGGCATCCGGCTCGCCCCGACGCCGACGGCAATCATCGCGCTCGGCATCAATGGCGGCGCCTATGCGATCGAGATCATCCGCGGCGGCGTGCAATCCATCCCGCGCGGCCAGATGGAAGCCGGCCTCGCGCTCGGCCTGCACAAGGTGCAGGTCTTCCGCCTCATCATCCTGAAACCGGCGCTGCGGGCGATCTACCCCTCGCTCACCAGCCAGTTCGTGCTGCTGACGCTCTCGACCAGCATCTGCTCGGCCATCTCGGCCTATGAGCTGACCTCGGTGGCGCAGCGCATCGAATCCGACAGTTTCCGCAGCTTCGAGGTCTATTTCACCATCACCGTCTTCTACCTCGTCATCTCCTGGCTGATGATGCGCCTCTTCGCGTTTTTCTCGGCCCGTTATTTCACCTATCCGGTCAAGTGAGGGCGCCATGGGCAGCGAAGAATTCACCTTCCTTCTGATCGGCCTGAAATGGACCGTGCTCCTGTCGGCCGTCGGCTTCGTCTGCGGCTGCGTTGCCGGCCTTGCCGTGGCGCTGGCGCGCACCTGCGGCAACCCGCTCATGGAGCGCGCCGTGGCCGCCTATATCGCCGTCTTCCAGGGCACGCCGCTTCTGATGCAGCTCTTCGTCACCTATTACGGGCTGGCGCTGATCGGCTTCAAGCTCGATGCCTGGGAGGCGGTGGCGATCGGCCTGACGCTGCATGCCAGCGCCTATCTCGGCGAAATCTGGCGCGGCGCCATCGAGGCCGTGCCGCGCGGCCAGACGGAGGCGGCCAAGGCGCTCAGCCTCAAATATGTCTCGCGCATGAAGGACGTGATCCTGCCGCAGGCGATCCGCATTTCGCTGCCGGCCACGATCGGCTTCCTCGTGCAGCTCATCAAGGGCACGTCGCTCGCCTCCATCGTCGGCTTCACGGAGCTGACGCGGGCCGGCAACATCATTTCCAACCAGATCTTCCAGCCGCTCACCGTCTTCGGCATCGTCGGCATCCTCTATTTCCTGATGTGCTGCCCGCTGACCATTCTCGGCGCCCGCCTGGAGCGCCGCTTCAACGCGGCCCACGCGCGCTGACGCCGCGCCCTCACGAATTGGACCAGACACCATGAACCCGGACACCATGAGCAACGCACCCGCACCGTCCTCCGAAACCATGATCACCATGCGCCATGTGGAAAAATGGTACGGCGCCTTCCAGGCCCTGCACGATATCAATATCGACGTGCGCCGCGGCGAGCGCATCGTGCTCTGCGGCCCCTCCGGCAGCGGAAAATCGACGCTGATCCGCTGCATCAACCACCTGGAGACCTACGAGAAGGGCGAGATCCGCGTCGGCGGCATCCTGCTCGGCAACCAGGCCAGGGCGATCGACGCCATCAGGCGCGAGGTCGGCATGGTCTTCCAGCAGTTCAACCTCTTCCCGCACCTGACCGTGCTGCAGAACTGCATGCTGGCGCCGATGCGGGCGCTGGGCGTGACCAAGGCCGAAGCCGAGGAGCGCGCCCGCACCATGCTGGCCCGCGTCAAGATCTCCGAACAGGCGGAGAAATATCCGGTGCAGCTTTCCGGCGGCCAGCAGCAGCGCGTGGCGATCGCGCGCGCGCTCTGCATGCGCCCCAAGGTGATGCTCTTCGACGAGCCGACTTCGGCGCTCGATCCGGAAATGGTCAAGGAAGTGCTGGATACGATGATCGGCCTGGCCGAGGAAGGCATGACGATGATCTGCGTGACCCATGAAATGGGCTTTGCCCGCCAGGTCGCCAACCGGGTGATCTTCATGGCAAGCGGGGCGATCGTGGAAGAGGCGGCCCCGGCCGAATTCTTCACCAATCCCCGCCACGAGCGCACCCGCAAGTTCCTCGGCGAGATCCTGCGCCACTAACCCGCTCACGCGGAGACCGGGAGAAGCTGCATGTCAAAACGCCCCCTCGCAATCGCGGTCATGGGCGCCGGGCTGATCGGCAGGCGCCATATCGAAGGCGTGCTGGCCGAGCCGCGCACGGCGCTTGCCGCCGTCATCGACCCCTCGCCCGCCGCCCGCGAGGAAGCGGCAAGGAACGGCCTGCCCTGGTTTGCCAGCCTTGCCGAAGCGCTGGCGGGCGGCGTCATCCCCGATGGCGTCATCATTGCCACGCCCAACCAGCTGCATGTGGCAAACGCGCTGGAGGCGCTGGCGGCCGGCCTGCCGATGCTCATCGAAAAGCCGATCGCCGACGATGCGGCCGCCGCGGCCTCCCTCGTCGCCAGGGCGGAATCGGCGGGCGTGCCCATCCTCACCGGCCACCACCGCCGCCACAACCCGATCATCGCCGCGGCCAGGCGCCTCGTCGAAAGCGGCCGGCTCGGCCGCATCCGCGCCGTGCATGGCAGCTTCTGGGTTGCCAAGCCCGAGGACTATTTCGAGGCGGCATGGCGGCGCGAACCGGGCGCCGGGCCGATCTTCATCAACCTCATCCACGATGTCGATCTCCTGCGCCATCTGATCGGCGAGGTCGAAAGCGTGCATGCGATGGAAAGCAATGCCGCGCGCGGCCATGCGGTGGAAGACACCGCCACCGTGCTCCTGCGCTTTGCCGGCGGCGCGCTCGCTACGCTCAGCGCATCCGACGCCGTGCCCTCGCCCTGGAGCTGGGAGCGGACCTCGGGCGAAAACCCCGCCTTCCCGCGCGAGGACCAGTTCTGCTACCAGATCGGCGGCACTAAAGGCGCGCTCACCATCCCCGATCTTGCGCTCTGGACCAACGAGACCCGCCCCGACTGGCGCGAGAAACTGACAAGAGAGCGCCTGCCCGTCACGCCGGCCGACCCGCTGACCCTGCAGCTCCAGCATTTCTGCGATGTCGTCGAAGGCACCGCCGCCCCCCTCGTCAGCGGCCGCGAGGGGCTGGCGACGCTCGAGGTGATCGAGGCGATCAAGGCTTCCGCCCGCACGGGAAGGACTATTTTCCTAAAAGGTCAGGCATCATGATTTCCGGCACCACAAAGCTGATCGCCCATCTCGGCTACCCGACGGAAAGCTTCAAGGCGCCGCTGATCTACAACCCCTATTTCGAGGAACAGGGCATCGATGCCGTCGTCATGCCCATGGGCTGCCGGCCGGAAGATTACCCCGCCTTCGTCAGGCTGCTCTTCCGCCTGACCAATATCCACGGCGCCCTCGTCACCATGCCGCACAAGATCCCGACCATGCACCTGCTGGACGAGATCTCCACCAACGCCCGCGTCGCCGGCTCCTGCAACGCCATCAAGCTCGGCCCCGACGGCAAATTGATCGGCGACATGTTCGACGGCGAAGGTTTCGTGCGCGGCCTCAAGCGCAAGGGCCAGCAGATCACAGGCGCCAGAGCCCTCATCATCGGCGCCGGCGGCGTCGGCTCGGCCATAGCCGCCTCCCTCGCCGCCGCCGAAATCGCCCACCTCGCCCTCCACGACGACAACAAGGCCGCCCTCGAAGGCCTGAAGGCCCGCCTCAACACCTGGTACCCCGCCACCCCGGTCACATCAGGCTCCAGCGACCCCGAAGGCTTCGACATCGTCATCAACGCCACCCCGCTCGGCATGCGCAAGGACGACCCGCTGCCGGTGGACGTGAACAGGCTCTCGGCCGGAACTTTCGTGGGCGAAGTGGTGATGAAGGAGGAGATCACGCCGTTTCTGGCGGCGGCGCGGGAGAAAGGGTGCCGGTATCAGGTGGGGACGGATATGCTGTTCGAGCAGATACCGGCGTATTTGGAGTTTTTCGGGTTTGGCACGACGACCGCGGAGCATTTGAGAAGTGTGGCGCGGTTGTGAGGGGCCTAGCAGTTTCGGCACACGAGCAGTTGGTCAAAAGTGGAAAGCCGTTCACGCAGCCTTTCTTTTGTAAACAGCCGCCGCACCTATTTTACGGCTCTCACATATCCCTTTCTCGCAAACCGTGTCTGTAGCCGCATCAGGTTTTTGGTCACAAGATGCAATAAACGGACGTCGAGATTCAATGCGCGTCGTCATCAATAGCATCTTCATCGCTGACAATAGCTTCCACGCCAGGTCTTCGACCAAACTTTTGGTCAAATGCAGCGTCTATTCGTGCAAGAGTTTGCTCAATTTCCGCATTTCGGCGATAGGGAATGTAGCGATCAAGCTGATGCTGCAGGGTATCTCTATCCGGCCTTTGGTAGGGCGCGGCATCTTCTTCCAACCGGCCATACCCGTAGAGAGAGTTTGTAAGATAATTCAGCCACGAGATATCGACTATCATCTGCGCTAGGCGTTGGTGTTCTCCTAGATCATGATATGGCCGCAAACGTGCCTCGAATGCCTGTGAGAGAACCGTCAACTTTTTGATGGTTTCGAAGGTTTCCGGATCGGCGGCGGGAGCAGCAGCCATAATCGTCTCAATGGCTTCATGCGGCGGCTCCATCGTTTTGCGACTAATGTCACCCGCCTCCCACGCATCGTAGCAATGCTTCCAATAGACCGATAACCGGGACAGAGCGTGAGGCATGCGAATGCGAGTAGCTATCTCACTTTGCTTTCGAGCATCTAGAGCATGCCGACGCTGGTCCTGGATTTGAACCCATAGAAGCCATGCACCAATCAGTGCCAGCAGGCCAGCAATCAGGGTCTGATATCGCGAAAGGAAATACTCGATACATCCGAATGGTGCATCCGAACCGACCGGGCATCCCTTGAGGAATGCACCCCCGGCGGCTAATCCGACCACGAGGCCTAGGGCAAGCCCGGTGGCGGCAATCATGCAGTATCGGCAATCCTCGCTGTTGATGAAGATATACAACCGCTTCCAAATCTGGCGCATTGAGTGTTTCTTAGACGTGCGTCATGCTGACGCTGCAAATTAATCAAATGAATCTTATATTCAATACGCAGTTGAATTGTGCATTCAATTGTTGTTGGAGTTAGCTCAGAATCGGAGCAAGATTCAATGGTGGTGAGACGGACAATCCGTCTTGTGGAGGTTTCGTGGAAGGGCAAATGAGGTTTCGGCCTCTCAATGAGGACCACGCTATCGAGAGCGTGAAGTTTTCCGTTGTATTTTCTTCGGGAATCCTCGCCCAGTCGATTTTAGCTGTTGAGCAGAGCCACGACCTCTGGCGCGAAAGCCTACCTGCGCGTTCTGTTGCCGACGTGAGCATAGAAAGTAGTGGACGCACCGGAAACGCACCCGGCGTTTTCTTTGCGTTCGTACGTCCTGATGGTTCCCCCAGTTGGTCGATGACAGTAGCAGTCAACAAGATCGATGTTGAATGTTTTCTGTATTCTCGCTGGGAACGAGTGTGGACAGAGGCTCGAGGATACTTTGTTAAGGTAATTGAAATACTTTCAAAGACGCAACCCAGCTTGGAAATCGGTGCAGTGGAATTGACAGTGAAGGATGTTTTTGTAGCTACCGAGAAGAATTATCCCCTTGATCAGTTGCTGAAGCCCTGCGCTCGACTTCCCGAGTTTATTTTCCACGCTGGACAGGCTTGGCATGCCAACTCTGGCTGGTTCGAAGTTCGAGAAGGTGCTCACCGCACACTTCACAACCTCAACTGTGACGCAACACCTACTCAAGACGCGACGCTCATTAACATGTCGCACTATCAACAAGGTGGCATGAAATCTCCAATAAATATTTCCGCCAATGCAACAAACATATCAAAAATCTTGGAGGAAAGTATGAGCACTTTGCACAAAGCGAACAAGCGATTGATGATCGAGCTTTTAAGAGATGAAATGGCCAGTCGAATTGGCTTAGGGACGTCAACTAATGTCAACGTTTGATAACACCTTAAAAATCGACCGAGTTAGCGTGGATGTTCTTCTGGCAAAAGACAGTCTCGATGCTATTGAGATCGAAGATGCTGTCGCAGGGGATGACACTCAATGGGAGCCTCTAACAAGGCGTCGGGGGAGCTTTGTGGCATTCGTTGACACAACAGGTCGTAACGCATTGGTCCAGCATGGAATCCACTTCACCTTTTACGACACCGATACCCTGTCGACTACCTGGACAAAATCGAACAGCTTTCGTGGAAGTAAGGAGGAGAGCTATTCGAAACCTATTCAATGGTCATCTAGCATTCATCCTAGCATGGCCCAAAAACTCGTTCGTGAATTAGGCCGTCTCACCAACGGCTGGTCAGGCCCCGATTCCATAGCTCCTTCTGCTAATGTCCTGCGAGATATTCAGCTAGTATCAAGTAGCCTGCCAAGCTTCACTCGCACTCCCGAAGCCGAGGTTGATCCTGATGATGGCAGTGTCGTGTTGCGGTGGATCGATGGCGACGCATCGCGATCTTTTACTCTAACATTTGTTGGTCAAGGTGGAGTTACAGGTTTTTACTCAGCTGATGACTCGTCAACTCCCGCTTGGAGATTAAAAGCATCTGACAGTATCAGGCTGGCAATCAAATTCAGTGCTGACAACGTTCAAACTCTGCTCACTCAGTGACGTCTGCAAATGGCTTGTAGCTACGGATGCTTCAACGAAGCAGAGCAATTCGATCCAGAGTCTCCAGGCCCCATTGCGGATGAAGAGGTCTTATGCCGAGGCGCTTTTGGCAAGAAAGCTCACTACAACAATTCCGGTGTGAAACCCGCGTTCATCAAGAACAATGACCTTCTGGCGGGATCACTCTCCGTCTGGCGTAGAAAAGAAGCTTCACAACAGGAACTAGACGATATCAGGAGCCAGCATAAGCCCCCCGAGGGCAATGCTCTCTGGGACATCTTCGGTGCTAGAACAGTCGATATCAGGGCTATTCGCGCGCCAAGTAGACCGATGGTTCAGGCGTTGCATGCTTATGACGACTGCCGGATAGACAGTGAGGGCGGCAAACATCCGAAACACGCAGTGTTGGCAATCTGTCAGGCCTTCTCGCCAAGTCTATTAACCAAAGATGAGCCAGTCTACGTTGAGATCAGGGACGCGCTCTTTAGGGAGTTTTCGAAACAAAACCCTCAATGGACACTGCCGGAGGCAGAACGCAGTTAAGTTATCGCCTTCAAGGCCCTTGTCCGACGGCGTGGCCGTGGGCGGTTGATATCTGCTGTTTAGACAGGTCATCGAGGATTACTTTTCCAGTTGCAGCCACTGACCCATTCACCGCGCAGACGCGCGGTGGCTGGATCTCTGTGACAAGCACAGAGATGAGGGTGGAGAGGGTTGCCGCCTCGACACTCCGCCGGCGCCACCCCACTCCGCATCCCCACACCCCTCACCTACAACTTGCACCCCTTGGACAGCGCGGCACTCTCCATCGCCGAAACCTTCCCCTTCGACACGGCAACCTCGCCCTCCTTGTCCCCGCCGATCACACTGCCGATCGGCACGCCGACCAGGAACACGCCGAAAGCGTCCCCGTTCGCCGCCGAGATCTGCTGTTTCGACAGATCGTCGAGCTTCTTCTTTTCCGTCGTGTGGAACTGGGCCAGCTGCGGGCAGCTGAGATTGGTGTAGGCCTGCATCGGGATGTCGGCCTGCACGATAGCGTCAGGCCGTTTGACCTTGCCCCCAAGTTTTATCCGGTTTTGAGTTCGCTCCAGCGGTTTTGGGTTGCTGTGTTCGGGGCGGCTCAGGGACTTAAATGCCTCCTCGTAAAAATTCTAGTTTCCACGAGTGCGAATGCCGCCGTGTACGCATTGAAGGCGTACAGATTGACATGGAGCGTCAATTCCCATACTCTTGAAGTAATATGAATGGAGGCTTCCATGCCAAGAGCAGCAATCGAAGATAACGAGCGCATGAGCCTGCGTATTGCAGCGACAGCGAAGGCCAAGCTGCTGCGGGCCGCCGCGTTGCGCAATACCGATCTAACCAGTTTCGTGACACAATCCGCGCTACGAGAAGCAGAGGCGGTGATTGCCGAAGCCGAAGTCGTCAAGGTATCGGAACGGGACTACCTGCGCATCCTCAATCTGCTGGAAAACCCACCCAAGCCGAATGCCAAGCTGCGTGCTGCTATCGCAGCGCTGCCGGATACCCTATGAGCATTCCGCAATGGCATGAGGAACCGATCAAGAAATCTCATGATCGGGCTTCCTTTGATTGTGGCGATGCGCAGATGAACGAGTTTCTGCAACGCTTTGCACGACAGAGCCATGAGCAGAATGCAGCCAAGACCTTCTGCGCTGTCGATAACGCAATACCAAACCGCATCCTTGGTTTTTACACGATAGCGCCCTCGTCTGTAGCGCATGAGACCGCACCCGCATCAATGACGAGAGGGCTGGCACGCCATGACGTACCGGGCTTCAAGCTTGCCCGTCTGGCAACAGACCGTGCCATGGCGGGGCAGGGATTGGGAGGACAACTCCTTGCCGCAGCAGCCTTGCGTTGCCTGCGGCTCGCCGGTGAAGGCGGTGGTATTCTCCTGATTATCGACGCAAAGAGCGAACGCGCCGCCAACTGGTACGCTTCTTTCGGAGCCGAACCGCTACAAGAAAGGCCGCTGACCCTCGTCATGCCACTTGCAACCTTTGCCCCTGATTTGCGCGCGAAAGGTCTGCTGTAAAGGGAGGCGCGATTTGCACTCCTCAACGGTTGCGCGTGCCTGTAGACTATTTCCATCGCTACAATTGAGTCATTCACCGCGCAGACGCGCGGTGGCTGGATCTCTGTGACAAGCACAGAGATGAGGGTGGAGAGGGTTGCCGCCTCGACACTCCGTCGGCGCCACCCCACTCCGCATCCCCACACCCCTCACCTACAACTTGCACCCCTTGGAAAGCGCCGCACTCTCCATCGCCGAAACCTTCCCCTTCGACACGGCAACCTCGCCCTCCTTGTCCCCGCCGGCCACGCTGCCGATCGGCACGCCGACCAGGAACACGCCGAAAGCGTCCCCGTTGGCCGCCGAGATCTGCTGTTTCGAGAGATCGTCGAGCTTCTTCTTTTCCGTCGTGTGAAGCTGGGCCAGCTGCGGGCAGCTGAGATTGGTGTAGGCCTGCATCGGGATGTCGGCCTGCACGATGGCGTCGGGCCGTTTCGCGCAGGACGCGAGGGCCGCGGCAAGGGCCGCGGCGAGAATGAATTTTTTCATGATGTAACCCCAGTTAGCGGCCGATTTCTAGCATTGCCGCCCGCCTGGCGCGAGTAATGGGGAGAAACAACCACAGGAGAATTATCGCGTGCGGCCGGCGGCCTTTCCGCCGCCGGCCCCGCCTTTCGGCGCACCCGCTCCTCAAGCCGGCCCGCGCAGTGGCCCGCCTCACAGTGGCCCCCTCACAGTGGCCCGCCTCGCAGTGCCCCCTCACAGTGGCCCCCTCACAGCGGATTGACGTAGTTCATGATCGCCACCTGCCGCAGCACCACCCGGCGGATGATGTGGGTGGCTTTCATATGGCCGGTGAAGATCGCCGCCGTGCCGGTGGCGCCTGCCGGCAGGCTGGCGGAAAAGGCCTGGTCGTCGAGGCGCACGCGCACGACGAGCGGCGCGGTCAGGATCGTGGACGGAGCAACCCCGAAGGCTTCGACATCNNGAGGAGATCACGCCGTTTCTCGCGGCGGCGCGGGAGAAAGGGTGCCGCTATCAGGTGGGGACGGATATGCTGTTCGAGCAGATACCGGCTTATTTGGAGTTTTTCGGGTTTGGCACGACGACCGCGGAGCATTTGAGAAGGGTGGCGCGGTTGTGAGGTGGAGAATTTGCTTCCAGCGAGGCGGAAGTCGGCTTGAGGCCTAAGCCCAATCGCCCCACAATAAGCAGCGCCACGCGACGCGGCGCCAGTGTCGGCGCCGGCGCATCGCACGCAGATCCATCCTGAACGGCCCACGGATCACATGTGGCTGTGTTTGCCGAAAAGCCTGACGACAACAGCGGTAACGGCCTGCATGGCAAGGGCCAGCACGGAGGGCTTGCGGACGATCGGAGGGAGGCCCATTGCCACCCGCTGACGGGGCGTGAGAGAGACGGTGTCATCAAGGCCCCAGGCGTCGCCGACGGTGACGTCAATCAGACCTAGCGCCTTGGCTTCCTTCACGATTGGATAATCCGCAAGGCCTATACCGCTCAATTCGCCGCCTTCGCTGCAAATTGCGGCCAAAAGCTGATCGAGTTCCGGCGATTGTGACACCTTGCGATCCATTGAACCCCATCCCCGAGCAAGGCTAGCAGGTTGCAAAGTTCGCGTAAATCGTGCGGCGCAGCAACGGGTGTGGAAATATCAAAAAGGGGTCAAGCGGCAAGGCTAGCTGCAACCGCCCGATCATCGAGAGGGCGGACAAGTCTCGTTTCTTGACCACAAGTTTGCTCGCGAGTTGCGGGGTATTCCCTGCTCTCGGAAGAGCGCGCCAGGAAACGAGACCGGATCAACCGGCAAAACTGTGAGGGCCACCTGCGAGACGGTTAATCCGCCACGGCGGTCTGCGTCGCCGCATTGAATTTTAGCTCAGGGGATCGAGCTGGAAGCTTGAATTCGTCTCTTATTTTTCTCGTGATCAGGCGAAGGCGCAACAAGGCGCTGACAAACCGGCGTGGTCCCTGAGCGTTCAAAACGAGGCTCATCAGCGATCCGGATTGACTGTGGGCGCCACTGTGGCCGACCCGATATATCGCTCCTGCAAACGGAAGGGAATCCAGCGGAGGCATCGTTGCATTGATCTTGGCCACAACCGCGACATGACTGCCACACATATCCTTTATGTATCCGTCCTCCGCATCGCGAATATCATTCGGAATATCAAAAACATTACGGCTCAGAATCAGAGATGTCCCGCAATAGTGAGAGAAATTATTATTGATGCAGACAAGTCGACCACCGTCCGTCCAAATATAACCGCGCTTTACCTGCCAGCCTGAACGACTATTATTCTTTGAAACAAATTGCGCAATTCGATTGCTGACGAAATCGTCATCGTCGACAATCATGAAAAAGTCGCAGTTTTTCGCGTGTATCATTCCGGCCATGACGCGTCTGCCTTTATCGAGGCGAAAAGCATCATAAACGAGGTGCTTGTCACGGTCCGGTGTCAAATCGTGAAAAAGGTTCGGCGGGAAATCAACACGGACGACCTCGAATTTTGAAGGCAAGGAAGGAAGGTCAGCCCCATGGTTGCACACAATGATCGCGCGCCAATCATCGGAGGTCTGGTTTGCGATCGAGGCAATTGTCTGTTGCAATCTGCGTTTGAGTCCCGACCAATCTTTCGCATTATCCTGATGGCGGACGGGGATGATGAACGCGAGCCTCATTTCACTCTCACACAAACTTTATTTGGTGATCCGTTCTTATTTGCTGCAATGCAAAAGTCAAACGTAAAAATGCACGTTCTGCAAAGCTTCGACGAGGCAATGCAATCGAGGAAAAGGATCTCTGCGGTATTACTGTCTTGAAGATGTCGTTCGTTGTTTGTTTTTGGGGATATTGATGGTTTTCGAAAAGAAAAGACGCTACCACAATCTTGATGCTATGCGTGGCTTGGCTGCAATTTGTGTCATCGCCGTTCACTTTCGAGACTATTTCTCACCATCCGCACATCTGGCAGTGGACTTTTTCTTTGTGCTCAGCGGCTTCGTTATCGCGGGAAGATACGAACGCGAACTGAAGGAAGGAATTGGCTTCGTTCCGTTCCTTTTATTACGATTGAACCGGCTGTGGCCGATTTATTTCGTCGGAATTCTCGTCGGGTTATTTCAGATATTGCTCTTGACCGTGATCGGTGAGCGAACGCAAACCATTCTTGACCTGATCCTCTCATTGATTTCAAATACGATATTTCTTCCTAGCCCCACCTATTTCTTCCAGGATCAGGCCATGCAGGGGCTGTTTCCGATCAATGGTCCGGCATGGTCTATGTTCTTCGAACTGTTCGTGAATATGGTTTTCGCCCTGTGCCTTTTCCGTCTCTCGACCCTCGTCCTCACCATGCTGGCTTTCGTTTTCGCCGCGTGGCTCGTTTGGGCAGGGTTTCACTACGGGACGTTGAACATCGGCTGGGAGTGGCCGTCGGCTGCGGGCGGTTTTCCGCGGGTCATGTTTTCATTCACGATGGGGATACTGCTCAGCAGGTTTCTTGGATCGCAGCCAGTTTGGAAGCACAGCTACGCGGCCCCGGGCCTTGGTCTCTCGCTGATGTTACTGCTGCTCGTTAATGCGAATGGCGAAGGTCGTGTCCTGTTCGACCTTGCCTTCAGTATCATCTTGGCGCCGGCAATCGTCGCACTTGGAATTTTTGTCGAATTCCCCAGGCAGCTTGTGCCCGCCGCGCGCTTTCTCGGCTACATATCTTACCCGCTCTACATTCTCCACAGAGGCCCATTAGGCATCTTCAAGATATTCGCAGGGAAAATGGGAGTTCCTTCATCCGTGGCTTTCGCAGCATTTCTTGTCTTGATAGTGGCGTCCGCATATGTCGTTGCCAAGACGGTTGACTATCTCTGGATCGAGAAACGCAAGACAAGCAAGCGTCCATCAGAAATTTCAGCCGCACCGTAGTTGATGAACGCCCGCCTTTCGCCGCCGCAGATCTCCTGCCCCGCGAAACAACCACAGGAGAATTATCGCGTGCGTCCAGTGGTTTTCCGGCCGCCGGCCGGCTGCCGCGCCGCCGCTTTTGCCGACCCGGACCGGGCCTGCCGCAGCACATCCCGCCCCTCGCCGCGCCCCTTCCGCCTTAAGGCGTAGCCCGTTTGGCGCCTAACCCTTTTGGATGAATTGCGAATCGGCCTCGACGCGACGAAAGTAGCTATGCGGCGGTAGTAGGATTATCAGGACCGAAACCGATGCGGGGGGCTTGCCGAGTATTGAGTGGGAGCCCCTCAATTCCTCGCGGCCTGATCTCCGCCACCGCCAGCCGCCGCTTCCCGATCCGCATCCGTCCGTCTGCCATCAAGGCCGCAGGCAGCTTCGCCGCGCCGGGCGGCGTCTATCCCTGTCCTCTCTTCATCCGGGGTGCGGGTGCGGAACGCGGGCGGGCGGCGGTGGCCGCGAGGGCCGGGATCCGAGGTCAGCTATAGGGCTCGCCACACAATACCAGACGCGAGCCCTGATATCTGCTCAGTCCGCCAGAACGCGTTAGGCGCGTGAAATAAACATGAATAGCGGCAAGAGTCGCGTGAAAAGTGTGTGACAGGGCTTTGCTACCGTCGCTGCCCCGGCTCGAAGCCGGCGGACGGGAAGGGCCAAGAAGCCGCCCAGGGGTATCGGCGGTTTCCTTGGAGAAAGGTGAAAAGGGCGCGCCGGATCAGGGTCGGCCACCCCTTTCGTGCCGGGGTTCGACGCCCGGCGGCAATCAATGTAACAGACCCCGCCCCCGCTTCCATCGGACCAAAGTCCGATGCCCGCCATTTGCGGCGGGAAAGGCCGGTCCGGGCCGCTCGCGGTGGCGGCGGGGCGCGCCTTCGGGGCGCGCAAAGGGGTGCCGCCCGGAGGGCGTACTCCCATCGGCGGCTTGTCTAACCCGGCAAAAAGCGGTTAGCTGGCCTCGCTGCTGGCACATGTCCGCATTTCGGGGGGAATGTCGTGCGCTGGTCCAAACCTTTAAGGCTGCATCTCGGCGTTCTGGTGGTGGCGTCGCTGCTGTGCACCTCCATGCCGATCATCTGGCTGGCCTTCAGCCGCGGCAGCGAGGCCGCCGTCAGCGCCGGCATGCTGCAGATGCGCGAGATGAGCCTGCGGCTGATCGAGGGCTACCGCAACACGCTGCAGGGCGGCACCGAGGCGGTGACGCTGGCCGCCACCCTGCCGCAGCTCGCCTCCCCGCCGCCGCAGGACATGGACGCGAAGCTGGAATTCTTCCTGGAAGCGCTGCGCAACCTGCCCGCCGCCACCAGCATCTATACCGGCTATCCCGACGGCGCCTACCTGCAGGTCATCAACACGCAGCGCCGCGACGTGCGCCGCATCCTCGCCGCCCCCGACGGCGCGGCCTTCGCCATCCGCACCATCGCCGCCCGCCACGGCCCCGCCCCGGTTTCGACGCTGCGTTTCCTCGACGCCGCAGCTACGCCGATCGAGGAGCGCAGCGTCGAATCCTCCTTCGATCCGCGCGAGCGGCCCTGGTACCGGCAGGCCGTGCAGCATGGCGGCCTGCTCTCCGTCGGCCCCTATATTGCCGGAACGCTGCAGCTGCCGACGCTGACCATCGCCGCGCCGCTGCGCGAGGACGCCGCCGTCGTCGTCGGCCTCAACATCCACCTGCTCACCGTCAGCCAGCTCCTCAGCGCGCGGGCGATCTCGCCGCGGGCGCGCGCCTATATCGTCGACGACAACGACGACCTGATCGTGCATTCCGACCCGGCCACCATGCAGCGCCTGCTCGCCATCTGGGCCAAGAGCGCCGAGGCGGGCGCCGTCGCCGTCGATACCACCACCGACGGGTTCGACACGAGCCTGGAAACGGTGGCAAGGCTGCGCCGCGACCCGGCCTTTATAAACGGCGGCGTGGCGCGCGTCGAAATCGACGGCGAGCGCCAGCTGGTGCAGGTCGCCCCCGTCGGCGTCTCCGGCCTGTTCGGCGACAGCGTGGCGGCCATCGTCGTGCCGCTGGAAGACCTGGTGGCGGAGGCCGACCGGCTGCTGCTGCACAACCTCTTGATCGCCGCCGCCTTCCTGGCCGCGGGCCTGGCCGCCTCCGTGCTCCTGTCGCGCCGGGTCAGCCGCTCCCTCTACCGGCTGGCCGACGAGGCGCGCAGGATCGGCGATCTCGACGTCAGCGAAAAGCCCGTCTCGCACTCCCTGATTACCGAGATCAACACGCTGGCGACCGCCCTTGCCGCCAGCCGCCACGCCATCCGCCAGTTCGCGCTCTACGTGCCGCGCGAAGTGGTGCGCCGCATCGTCAATCCCGAAGGGCGCGCGATCGTCAGGGCCTCGCGCCGCGACGTGACGGCGCTTTTCACCGATATCCGCGATTTCACCACATTCTCCGAGCGCAATTCGCCCGAAGACGTGGTCGATACGCTCTCGGCCTATTTCGAAATCCTCAACACGATTGCCGAGCGCCACGGCGGCACGGTGGTGCAATATCTCGGCGATTCCATCTTCGTCATGTGGAACGCCCCGGTGGAGGACGAGAGGCACGCCGAAAACGGCTGCCGCTGCGCGCTCGCCATGAAGGCGGCGGTCGACGCGCTGAACGCGGAAAACGGCCGCACCGGCGGCCCCGCCCTCGTCACCCGCTTCGGCCTGCACACCGGCCCCGCCGTCGTCGGCAGCTTCGGCGCGGTCTCGCGCCAGCAATATACGGCCATGGGCGACACGATCAACGTCGCCTCCCGGCTGGAAGGGCTGAACAAGCAGTTCGGCACCACGATCCTCGCAAGCGCGGCCATCCGCGAGGCGGTGGGAAACCGCTTCGCCTTCCGCCCGCTCGGGCTGGTGCAGGTCAAGGGCCGCGCCGAGAAGGTGGATATCTGGGAGCTGGCCGGGGAGAGCTAGGGCAAGGCGAGATCACTTCCCTTTGCGCAAAAGGTTGCGGCTGGCATCCCCATCGAATTGGAAGGAAAACTTGAACTTCGTCACCTCGGGAAAGGTGATGCCGGGCGGCCCGGCAAAGGGCGAGGCTCTCTGAATGATCGCCTGCACGTTCCGTGCGACCAGAGCACGCTGGGCTGCGGTCCCGCCTGTCAGCTTCACCTCCGGCCTGCCGACAAGGCGCCCTTCGGTATCGACCTCAAAACTCGCTGTTCCGCGCATACCGTCAAGTTTGGGGTCCGCGTTCACGACCCAATGTTGCTGGATGGAATCGCGCACCGCCTGGGCGCGCCGCAAATCGGCTGCGCGATCTCCGCTTTGCGCATGGGCCGGAACGGCAGGTCCTGTCGCCATCGGCAACACCGTCAGAAGCAACACCAGCCCGCGGACCAGCGCGGCGCAGATTTTCGTCATGGATTTCCCCCAGTCTGGCGGGCTTTCGAGCATCGAAACCGAAGCCCCCACAAACATCATCCTTTGAAGGGCCGGCAAACGGCCTCTTCCGCTCACTCTCAAACCAGCTTCTTCGCCTCTGTCTTCGCATGCGCGTGATACTTGTTCTCGCGCAGCTTGCCAAACAGTTTCAAACTCTCCAGATGCTCGCGCTGCGCCCGGTAGAACGCGTTCAGGAACAGCATTTCCTGCCCCGGCTTCACCGCATCCCCGTATCCGATCCGTCGCGCGATCGTGCGCACGATCCTGAAACGGCAGGCCCGGCAGGGACCGGCCCGGCCCTGGCATGATCGCGCCCGGTCGATTATCCTGCCTTGCGAATTGGCGAGGCTTTCCACGGGAGGGACACGATGCAGCGCCTGGCGAGATGCTCCTGCGGCAGGCTGTCGGCCACGGCCGGCGGAGCGCCGCTGAAAATATCGGCCTGCCATTGCCGGTCGTGCCAGCGCCGCACCGGCTCCGCCTTCGGCGTTGCCGTCTTCTACGCCGCGTCCGATGTCGCGGTCTCGGGCGAGGCCAGCACCTATGTCAGAACGGGAGACAGCGGCAAGGAGCTGACCTTCCATTTCTGCCCGTCCTGCGGCTCGACCGTTTACTGGCAGCCGCAATTCCGGCCGGGGCTGGTGGCGATCGCGCTCGGCTGTTTCGAGGAGAGTTCCGATCTCGTGCCCAGCCAGAGCGTCTACGGCGACAACGCCCATTCCTGGCTCGACCTGCGCTTCGGCTGACCACCGCCAGCCGCTGCCGGCCCGTCACGACAGCGCGAAAATCCGCACTTCCCGGCTGATGCCCTGCAACTCCTCCATGCGCGAGACCTGGCTGATGCCGCCCTGCCGCAGCATGTCGGACACCTGCTCGTTGCCGACGACGGCCTCCGTCGTCAGGATCACCTGCGGCTCGGCAAGGCCCTGCACGCGCGAGGCGATGTTGACGGTCTGGCCGAAATAGTCCTGCCGGTCGTTCATGCTGACGGCAAGGCACGGCCCCTCGTGGATGCCGATCTTCAGGAGCAGGTCCTCGCTGCCGCGCTCGGCGTTCAGCCGCAGCATGGCCTCGCGCATCCGCAGCGCCGCCGCCACCGCCCGGTCCGGGCTCGGAAAGGTCGCCATCACGGCGTCGCCGATGGTCTTGACCACGGCGCCCGCTTCCGACGCCACGATCTCGTTCAGCACCCGGAAATGCGTGCGCACCAGGTCGAAGGCGGCAAGGTCGCCGACGCGCTCGTAAAGCGCCGTCGAGCCGCGCAGGTCGGTGAAGAGGAAGGTCAGGCTGGTGATCTTCAGCCGCTGGTCCACGTCCAGCGTATCGGTGCGGTAGATATCGCGAAAACTCTGGTTGGTGAGCAGCCGCTTGGCCGTCAGGAACGGCCGCCTGTGGCCGAGAATGTCGTGCAGCTCGTCGCCGGCGATGCAGACGTTGGGCAGCACGCGCCGGTCGGTATGGTTTTCCAGCGTCAGCCGCAGCGAGCCGGGGCGCAGCACCAGCGTTTCGTTCGGCGAATGGCCGTGGCTGATGACCATCGACAGCGCCTGGCGCTCGCCCGTCGGCTCGCCCTGCACGTCGATGAACTGCGCCGAATGCGTCACCGCATCGAAGATGATGACGAATTGCGGCGGCAGCTGCAGCGAAACGAAGGCCCGCTCGCCGGGATCGAGCTCGACCATTTCGAGCAGGATGCGCGAAAACCGCTCCTCGAGGTCGTCGGGCAGGTCGACGCCGGAGGAAAAGAAGATCTGCCGGTAATATTCGAGCGCCGGCAGCCGGTCCGGCTCGTGGGCGGCGATCCTGCGCACGCGCGGGCTGACGGTGAACGTCACCTCCACCATCTCGTCGAGCGTCGGCTCGTAGCCGGCCGCGCAGAGCGCGCAATGATAGGCCTCCCGGTCGACCATTTTCAGCGTCGCGCCCGTATCGAGCACGCCGCCGCAGCCGGGGCAGAGCACGTTCCAGGTCATCTCGAAGGCGCCGATGCGGGCGGCATGGAGGAAGGCGGCGATCACCTTCTCCTCGTCGAGGCGGTGGGCGGCCGCAAAAGCGAGCGCGTTGATGCGGTTGAGCTCGCGGTCGCCGCCGTGCCGCACGACATGTTCGATCCGCTCGGCCGTCTCAGGGTCGGCCGCCTGCCGCAGGGCCGCAAAAAGCCCCTCCACTTCGCTCATCCCGCAAGCCTCCGCACGCAACCCCACGGCCGATATTGCCGGGCGAAGGGCGATTATATCACGGAACGGAAATATGGATATTGCCGGCGGCGCTCACGAACGGCCGCGGCGATTGCCTCGACGGCGGCACCCAGCAGCTGCACCCCGCGTTCGATATCCCTGGGCGCAAGCGCGCCGTAGCCCAGCACGAGCCCCGCCCGGTCGGGGAGGCCCGCCGGCACGTCGGGGTCGTAGAGCGGCGAAATCGGGTAGAGGCCGATCCCGCCTGCGCGCGCCTGCGCCACGAGCGCGGCCTCCTGCGCCCGGCCGATCCCGTTCAGCCACACCACGACATGCAGGCCGGCATCGGCGCCCTCCACCTCTATCCGGGTGCCGAGGCGACGGCCAAGCGCGGCAAGCAGGCTTGCGCGCCGCTCGTGGTTCCGCCGGCGCAGACGCCTCAGATGCCCCTCGTAGAGGCCGCTTTCGATGAGATGCGCCAGCGCCTCCTGCTGCAGCAGCGGCGCGTGCCGGTCGGCCAGAAGCTTCGCCCTTGCGAACACGTCCTGCAGCCCGGCCGGCACCACCAGGTAGCCGAGGCGCAGGCCGGGCGAAAGCGTCTTGGAAACCGTGCCCGAATAGATGACGCCGCCTGCCGCCTCCAGCCCGAAAAGCGGCGGCACGGGATTGATGTCGTAGCGGAATTCGCTGTCGTAATCGTCCTCGACGAT
>UCFC01000029.1 GCA_900471515.1 Hyphomicrobiales bacterium
CCTTTCCTTTCTAGCCGGTCAGGCGCGGCGCGCGGATGACCTTCAGGAACAGCGCCTTCATGGCCTCGGCAATGCCTTCGGTCGGCGATACCTCGAAATAGAGGCCGGGCGAGGCGCAGGCGGCCATGCGCGAGGGGATCTCGTTCTGGAAGGGCTTGATCCAGTCATTGTACCAGCTGTTGCTCGGCAGCGGCAGGTAGGTGGTGTAGAGCACGGCGATCTTGACGCCGCGATCCTTCAGCGGCTTGCAGAAGGACGTGTCGATCGGCTCCTGGCAGCGGCCGCCGGTCGTCTTCTTGGTGCAGGTCGAGGGCTTGTAGCTGTCGCCGACGCCGTCCGACACGAAGAACAGGATCTTTTCCGGGCTGATATTCGACGTGCCGTCGCCGGCCGGGGTGATGATGGTGTTCATCTGGCTCATGGCGCTGTCGAAGCTGGTGAGCTGGTCCTTGTTGTAGTTCTGGTAGGGAATGGTCATCAGGTCGACGGCGTCGGTATAGTTCTTCACCTTCGTCAGGTCAGAGGTGAGGCTCGATATCGTCGTCAGCTTGGCGTCTTCCGCCTTGGTGCCGAACGTGTAGACGCCCATGCGGAACTGGTCGGCGCTGACGCGCTCGGTCTTGGCCGTATCGGTCAGGGCCTGGGTCGCCTTGCGCACCACGTCGATGCGCATGGCGACGCCGAGGCTTTTGGCGATCGTGTAATTGTTGCTGCTCTGGTCCATCTGGTGGCAGGCAAAGGCGCAGCCGGTCTTGGCCTCCAGCTTGGAAACGTCGGCCGGGGTCGCGGCGACACCCATGGACGGCGTATTGTCGAGCAGGATGTAGAAATCCATGAAGGAGGCGGTCTGGTATTCCGCCGTCGCCATGCCCGAAACGGTGATCGAGTCCTGGCCGAGCACGTGCATGAACGTGGTGGGCACGGTGGCGCTGAAGACGACCTGCGAATTGATCTTGTTGGCCGTCTTGGTGACGTCGATGGCGAGATCCACCGGGGTTGCGGCCAGCTCGCCGGACATCTGCGAGAAGAAGATGTTGCGGGCATCCGTCTTGGCGATCGAGATCGTGCCGTCGCCCTGCATGGTCATGGCCGCGGCCACCGCATCCGACTTCTCGGAAACGGCGCCGACGGCTGCGGCATCGGCCGCCGCATAGAGCTGGGTGCGCAGGCTAAGCGCATGGGCATAGTCGAGCGCCAGGCCGGCCGAGCCGACCAGCGGCACCATCAGGAGCGCCGTCATGATGCCGAAATTGCCGGATCGGTCCGAAAAGAAAGCGGACAAAAGGAAATGCATATTCAACCCCCGTTTTTTAGGGGTAGCTGTACATTCAGATTCTAAATTAGCTGGAAAATAGTATGATAAATGCGGCCTTAACCATAAAATTTTGCGCCATACCGGCACGACCGGCACGGTGCCGTCGGCCGCTTGCGGAAACGCCCGCAGGGCGCCGAATGCGCTAGGCAAGGGATGCCGAAAGGTTTATAAGCCGCCGCAATCTTTAACGGGCAGGCATCCGAGGCAAACCGGGTGGGGAAGCAGATGAGTGACATGGCACAGAATTGGACCCCGAGCAGCTGGCGGAGCAAGCCGATCCAGCAGGTTCCGGAATATCCTGACGCGGCTGCGCTGGCGGCGACGGAAGCCACGCTTGCCACCTATCCGCCGCTCGTTTTTGCCGGTGAGGCCCGCCGCCTGAAGAGCGCGCTTGCCAATGTGGCCGAAGGCAACGCCTTCCTGCTGCAGGGCGGCGACTGCGCCGAAAGCTTCCTGGAACATGGCGCCGACAATATCCGCGACTTCTTCCGTGCCTTCCTGCAGATGGCCGTCGTCCTGACCTTTGGCGCACAGCTGCCGGTGGTCAAGGTCGGCCGCATCGCCGGCCAGTTCGCCAAGCCGCGTTCGGCGCCGATGGAAACGCAGAACGGCGTGTCGCTGCCGAGCTATCGCGGCGATATCGTCAACGGCATCGAATTCACGCCGGAAGCCCGCATCCCGGCGCCGGAGCGCCAGCTCGACGCCTATCGCCAGTCGGCCGCGACGCTGAACCTGCTGCGCGCCTTCGCCATGGGCGGCTACGCCAACCTCGACAACGTGCACAAGTGGATGCTCGGCTTCGTCAAGGACAGCCCGCAGGGCGAGCGCTACCGCAAGCTTGCCGACCGCATCACCGAAACCATGGATTTCATGAAGGCGATCGGCATCACCTCGGAAAACAATCCGAGCCTGCGCGAGACCGATTTCTTCACCAGCCACGAAGCGCTGCTGCTCGGTTATGAGGAGGCGCTGACCCGCGTCGATTCCACCTCGGGCGACTGGTACGCCACCTCGGGCCACATGATCTGGATCGGCGACCGCACGCGCCAGCTCGACCATGCGCATGTCGAATATTTCCGCGGCATCAGGAACCCGATCGGCCTGAAATGCGGCCCGTCGCTGCAGCCCGACAACCTGATCGAGCTGATCGACGCGCTGAACCCGGCCAACGAGGCCGGCCGCCTGACCCTGATCTGCCGCTTCGGCCACGACAAGGTCGCCGAAAACCTGCCGAAACTCATCCGCGCCGTCGAGCGCGAGGGCAGGAAGGTCGTCTGGTCCTGCGACCCGATGCACGGCAACACGATCACGCTCAACAATTACAAGACGCGCCCCTTCGAGCGCATCCTCTCGGAAGTGGAAAGCTTCTTCCAGATCCACCGCGCCGAAGGCACTCATCCGGGCGGCATCCATGTCGAAATGACCGGCAAGGACGTGACCGAATGCACCGGCGGCGCCCGCGCCGTCACTGCCGAGGACCTGCAGGACCGCTACCACACCCATTGCGACCCGCGCCTCAACGCCGACCAGGCGCTGGAGCTGGCTTTCCTTCTCGCCGAACGCATGAAGGGTGGGCGTGACGAGAAGCGGATGGCTGCGAGCGCTTGATGGCGAGTAGTGAGTAGTGAATAGTGAGTAGAATGGAAGGCCCGGCTGCGAAGCTGGGCTTTCTGGTTGTTGGGCTGTCACCCATTCACTACCTCATTCCTGTGCCTGTCACAGGAATCCAGTGCGCCCAAGTCATTGGGCGCGAAAGACTCTTTTCTTCCGGTATGCTCAAGTCGTTCACCAGATATCAGTTGCGCATGGCCTCCCGCAGCAATTCGATCGGATGGCGAATAGCGAATAGCGAATAGCGAATAGCGAATAGCGAATAGTGAATAGTGAATAGTGAATAGTGAGTAGAATGGAAGGTCCGGCCGCGAAGCTGGGCTTTCTGGTCGTTGGGCTGCCGCCCATTCACCACCTCATTCCTGTGCCTGTCACAGGAATCCAGTGCGCCCAAGTCATTGGGCGCGAAAGACTCTTTTCTTCCGGCATGCTCAAGCGCCAGATGAAGAGAAGTCAGTTCGGCGCCGTCGGTCGGGGTTTCGCCGGGCCTCGGCAAGGGCACGAGGACATGACTTTCGCCTGCCGCTGATGCAAGCTGCGGACGCATCGAAAGGGAATGTTTTGACCGATATTGCATGCGCCATCTTCTGGCGGGAAGGCCGGGTTCTGCTGGTCCGACGCGCAGGGCACAAAGAGCGATTTCCGGATTGCTGGGATCTGGTCGGTGGCCATGTCGAAACGGGCGAGGTTCCCGAGGCGGCAATGGTGCGCGAGGCAAAAGAGGAAATCGGGCTCACTCCCTTGCGGTTTCGGAAGGTCGCGGAGCAATCCGAACAGGGCACCACCTACCATCTCTTTCTCGTCAGTGAATGGCAGGGCGGGGAGCCCGTATTGCTTGGTGACGAGCACACGGCGATGCAATGGGTCACGCCCGGCGAGGCCGAAGCCCTTGACGATATCGGACACCCGCAATGGTGCTTGCTGTTTCGCATGCTTCCGAAACAGTCTCCGAGCGGTGACGTGGGCGGCCAGGCCATGACGGCGCGTGGGGATTGATCCATCCATAGCAAAAGGCGCGCCGCAGGGACGCGCCTTCTGCCATGTTCGCCAGGAAACTCAGCCCTTGATGAAGGCCAGGATGTCCGGGTTGATGATTTCGGGATGCGTGGTGCACATGCCGTGCGGGAAGCCGGGATAGGTCTTCAGCGTGGCGTTCTTCAGGAGCTTGGCCGAAAGCGGCGCGGAATCGGCATAGGGGACGATCTGGTCGTCGTCGCCGTGCATGACGAGAACAGGCACGGTGATCTTCTGCAGGTCTTCGGTGAAGTCGGTTTCGGAGAAGGCCTTGATGCAATCGTAATGGGCCTTGGCGCCGCCCATCATGCCCTGGCGCCACCAGTTTTCGATGACGCCCTGGCTGACCTTGGCGCCCTCACGGTTGAAGCCGTAGAAGGGGCCGGTCGGGAGATCGAGGAAGAACTGGGCGCGGTTGGCAAGGAGGGCCGCGCGCAGGCCGTCGAAGACTTCGAGCGGCAGGCCGCCGGGGTTCTTGTCCGATTTGACCATGACGGGCGGCACGGCGCCGATGATCACCGCCTTGGCGACGCGGCCCTCCTTGGCGCGGGCAACATAATGGACGACTTCGCCGCCACCGGTGGAGTGGCCGATATGGATGGCGTTCCTGAGATCGAGATGGTCGGTCAGCGCGGCGACGTCGGCCGCATAGGTGTCCATCTCGTTGCCTTCGAAGGTCTGGGTGGAGCGGCCATGGCCGCGCCGGTCATGGGCGATGACGCGGAAACCCTTTTCGAGGAAGAACATCATCTGCGCGTCCCAGTCGTCGGCGCTGAGCGGCCAGCCGTGATGGAAGACGATCGGCTGGGCGTCCTTCGAACCCCAATCCTTGTAGAAGATTTCAGTTCCGTCCGTAGTCTTGATGAAAGGCATGGTCTGGCTCCGATTTTCTGGTGATGTTGGACTGGCTGCGGCGCCGCCTGTCGCAAGAAGGTCCGCCGCCAGCGCAAAACTGCGTTCAAACATGCGTAGGCAGGTTCGCCTCCGTGCGGGCTTGCGCGCGCCCCTTCGACGAGGCCACGCTCACCCGCTTGCGGCGGCGATACGCGTTAACCGTCGTAAATTGATGCAAAGCAAAAATGACGGCAATGGGCAAAAAGGCGTAGCGAGCTTACGAAGACAGCAAGTTGTCCGCGCGTTTCTTCTTTTCGAAGCCGCGAAAGCCTTGATGCGCCAGGGGAGCGAGCGTGGCGATGAGATAGGCAAGGCCCGTCAGGGACAGGGCCGCAGACAGGCCCAGGGCATCGATCAGCACGCCGCCGACCAGCCCTCCGAATGGAAGCAGCGCCCAGCAGAGCGCGGCGTTCAGCGACGTGACGCGGCCGGTCAACGGCTTCGGGATGCGCTCGAACAGCACGGCCGAGAGGATGGGATTGAGAAAGCCCGAGGCGAAGCCGCCAATGGCGAGCGTGGCGAAGATGAGCACGAGCGGCGAATCCACCGCAAAGACCAGGAAGCGCGGAAAGCCGGCCAGCAGGAAGGCGACCGTATAGACGGCAAGGCGCGGCAGGCGCTCGCCGATGACGGCGGCAAGCATGGCGCCGGCGATCGAGGCGCCGGAGAAGGCGGCGAACATGATGCCGAGCAGGGCCGGCCCATTGCCCGAGGCCTGCGTCCAGACCGGCAACAGGACGGCGGCGAAGGCCTGATCGAGCAGGTTGGTGGTTGCCACCATCAGCACGATTGCGACCAGCACCGCGTCGCCGCGCAGGAAACGCCAGCCTTCCGCCAGTTCCCGGCCGTAGGCGGAGATACCGGCCGGTCCGGCCGCCGGGGCACGCGGCAATGCGGGGATGCCGGCTGCGACGGTCACGGCGGCAGCGGCGAAGGTGAAAGCGTTGACGACCAGCGCCTGGCCCGGCCCGGCAAGGGCGATCAATGCACCGGCGCCGGCCGCTCCGGCCGTCGATGCCAGGCGCTCTATGGCGCCGACGACGCCCGTCACGCGCTCCAGCGGCACCGAGGCCAGATCGGCGATATCAGGCACCATGGATTGCTTGGCGGCGTCAGAGGGGCCGCGCAGCACGCCCATGGCAAAGACGATCGGAAGCAGGAGCGGCATGGTCAGCAGGCCGAAGAGATGCAGGAACGGCACGAGGCCGACCGCGACCACCGATGCTGCGTCGCAGACAATGGCGATGCGCCGGGCGCCGAGCCGGTCGATCAGGGGGCCGCCCAGCGCCTTGGCGACGACATAGGGCAGCATTTCCATCATGGCGACGAGACCGGTCAGCACCGGGCTGCCCGTCGTGCTCAGCACCAGCCAGGGAATGGCGACGCCGGAGAGCCGCGTGCCGGACAGGGAGAGCGTTTCGGCGAGGGCGAGCGCGAGGAAGGGGCGGCGCCCGCTCACGGCCCGTTCCCGTCTTCGCCATGCGGCACCCGGCCCGGATAGGGGAAGGCGTGCAGCATGACCGAGAAGGGCACCATATCGGCGGGCAGGGGCTTTCCGAGCGGCGGGGCGGCGGCCATCGCTTCCATCACGATATCGTTCAGCCGCCCGGTCAGCGCTTCGGCCTGTGCCGGCGTCAGGGGTATGACGATGTCGTTGGCCGCACTCGCCCTGCGCCATGCAAGCGGCAGTTCGGCATATTCCTCGACCGCCTTCTGCATCAGGCTGACCTGCAGCGACAACGCGGCCTGGGTGAAGGCGACATCCATGTCGAAAGCTTCGCCTTCGCTTTCGGCGGCCGGCACCGAGGTGATCTCGTGACTTGCGCGCCATCTGCGATCGCGGCGCGAGGGACCCGGCGCATCCTCGATGAAACCGTATTGGGCAAGCTGGCGCAGGTGATAGCTGGTGGCGCCGCTGTTGAGGCCGAGGCGCACGGCAAGCTCGGTTGCCGTGGCGGGTCCGTCGATGCGCAGCATGCCGAGCATGCGCAGGCGCACGGGATGGGCAAGCGCCTTCAGCGCCGTGACGTCGGGAACGACGCGGCTGACGTTGCGGGAGATTGCTGGCCTTGCGTCAGGATCGGCTGGTGTCTTCATGCCGCCAGCATAATACCGCAAACAAATCTTTGCAAAGATTCCTTTGCAAATTCCGTCTGCGCATCACGCCTGGCCGCGCTCTCCCAGAATGGAATGCAGGCGGGCGATTTCCTCGCGCACGGCCGTCAGTTCCGTCAGCACATGCATATCGATCTTCTGGTGCAGCGACAGCACTTCCAGTTCCGCCTTCAGGTTCACCTCATAATCCTTGGCGGCCTCGAAGCGGTCGCGCTCGGCCTGCCGGTTCTGCGACATCATGATGATCGGCGCCTGGATGGCGGCGAGCATGGAGAGGATCAGGTTGAGGAAGACGAAGGGGTAGGGATCGAAGGCGCGCGACAGCAGGATGACCGTGTTGACGATCGTCCAGACCACCAGAAAGCCGATGAAGGCGAGAATGAAGGACCAGGAACCGCCGACGCGGGCGATGCTGTCGGCCAGCCGCTCGCCGAAGGAGGCTTCGGCGGAAAAGGCGGCGTTGACGTCGGTGGAGATGATCCTGCGTTCGTGCGCCTTGGCGATCACGCGCTTTTCGATATCGCCGAGTTCGTCGGCCGGCTTGCCGAAATGCAGGTGGACGAAATTCGGAAGGTTATACATGGCATTGTCCCGGAAATGGATCGAATTGGCGCGCAGTATTCCGCCAATGCCGCAAATTGCAATGCGCATCGGCGTCGCGCAAGGCAAACGCAGGGATGGGTTCCGGCACCGGCGCCGCCTTCATCAAATTTTCGCCGCAGATCGCTACGGCTTTTCAAGCGGCTTATTGCGGTGCACGAAGGGGCGGATTAAATGAATGACATGACACAGGAAAACGCTCTCTCCCAGATCTTCAACATCGCCATCGCCCAGCTGAACCCCACCGTGGGCGATATCGCCGGAAACCTTGCCAAGGTGCGCGAGGCGCGCGCCGACGCGGCCCGGCAGGGCGCGCATCTGCTCATGATGACCGAGCTTTTCATCTCGGGCTATCCGCCGGAAGACCTGGTTCTCAAGCCGGCCTTCATCCGCGCCTGCTGGAAGGCCGTCGAAAGCCTGGCGGCCGATACGGCCGATGGCGGGCCGGGCATCGTCATCGGCTTTCCGCGCCAGGACGAGACGGGGCGTTACAATTCCGTCGCCGTGCTCGACGGCGGCAAGGTGATTGCGGTGCGCGACAAGATCGACCTGCCGAATTACGGCGAGTTCGACGAGAAGCGTGTCTTCGACCAGGGCGCGATGCCCGGTCCGGTGAACTTCCGCGGCGTGCGCATCGGCATCCCGATCTGCGAGGATATCTGGGGCGATCTCGGCGTGTGCGAGACGCTGGCCGAGAGCGGGGCGGAAATCCTGCTCGTGCCGAACGGCTCGCCCTATTATCGCGGCAAGGTCGATATCCGCCATCAGGTCGTGCTGAAGCAGGTGATCGAGACCGGCCTGCCGATGGTCTATGCCGCCCAGCTCGGCGGCCAGGACGAACTCGTCTTCGACGGCGCAAGTTTTGCCTTCAATGCCGACAGGTCGCTCGCCTTCCAGCTCAGCCAGTTCGAAGCGACGCTTGCCGTGACCACCTGGAAGCGCACGGAAAAAGGCTGGCATTGCTCGGAAGGGCCGATGGCGCGCGTTCCCGAGGGCGAAGAGGCCGATTACCGCGCCTGCCTGCTCGGCTTCCGCGACTATGTGAACAAGAACGGTTTCAGGAATGTCGTGCTCGGCCTTTCCGGCGGCATCGATTCGGCGATCTGCGCGGCGATCGCCGTCGACGCGCTCGGCGAAGAGCGAGTGCGCACGGTCATGCTGCCCTATCACTATACGTCCGAGGATTCGCTGAAGGACGCGGCCGATTGCGCCAAGGCGCTTGGCTGCCGCTACGACATCGTGCCGATCGAGGCGCCGGTGACGGGCTTTTCCTCGGCCTTGTCGAACCTTTTCGAAGGCACGAACAGCGGCATCACCGAGGAAAACCTGCAGAGCCGCGCACGCGGCGTCATCCTGATGGCGATCTCCAACAAGTTCGGCTCCATGGTGGTGACGACCGGCAACAAGTCGGAAATGTCTGTCGGCTACGCCACGCTCTACGGCGACATGAACGGCGGCTTCAACCCGATCAAGGACCTCTACAAGATGCAGGTCTATGCGCTCGCCCGCTGGCGCAACGAAAACGTGCCGCCGGATGCGCTCGGCCCTTCCGGCATGGTCATTCCGCAGAACATCATCGACAAGGCGCCGTCGGCCGAACTTCGCCCGGACCAGAAGGACCAGGATTCGCTGCCGCCCTATCCGGTGCTGGACGATATCCTGGAATGCCTGGTCGAGCGGGAAATGGCGGTCGAGGAAATCGTGGCGCGCGGCCATGATGTCGAGACGGTACACCGCGTCGAACATCTGCTCTATCTCGCCGAATACAAGCGCCGCCAGTCGGCGCCGGGCGTGAAGATCACCAAGAAGAATTTCGGCCGCGACCGGCGCTACCCGATCACCAATCGATTCCGGGATCGTTAACCGCTTCGGTTGAAGCCGCTTTATCGATTGCACCATTTTGTTGTTTCCTCCTCTTGCGAGAGCGAGGGGACAACAATGGATAATGCAGGTGGCCGAGTCGCCATTTTCATCGATGCCGAAAATCTGCCGGCGCGTATTGCCGGTCGCATAATCGAAATCGCATCCCGCTATGGCCGGATCGTCGGGCGCAATGCTTATGGCGATTTCACGCGCGAAGCGATGCGGCCCTGGGTCGAGGCTGCGCCGGCACACGCACTGAGCCTGCAGACCGTTTGCACGGCTTTGCCGGGCAAAAACAGCAGCGACATTCTGCTTGCCATCGATGTGGTGGAATTCCTCTATAGATCAGAGGCGGATATTTTCTGCATCGCCAGCAGCGACAGCGATTTCACCCATCTGGCGAGCCGACTGCGGATGCGCGGCAAGCAGGCAATCGGGATCGGGAGCCCGAAGGCCTGCAAGACGCTGAGGGATGCTTTCGATGAGTTCTTCGAGCTAGAGATCAAGGTCGCCACCCAAGCCCATTCGTCAAAAGTCGTCTCGTTGAAACAGCCCGCCGCCATCCGTCCCTATATCCTCGACGCACTGAATTCACTTCAGCATAATCGCGATGAGTGGCTCGACATCGCACGGCTTGGGTCCGCAATCAGAGCGCTTCATCCGGGATTCAGTCCGAAGGAATTCGGATCGGCGAAATTCAGTACGGTTTTGAAGAACTGCCACTTTCTTGAAACGCAGATGCATGGCACAAACCGCATGCAGATCAGGGTGAGAGCACAATAAGCGCTCTGATCCCTTAGCTTGCGAGAGGAGGGTGACATGCGCAGCTCTGTTGAAATCTACAATGTGCGGCGGGGCGAAAGCCGTGTCGTCTGGCAGACGGAAGCGCTGGTGGAGGCGCCGAATTTCTCGCGCGACGGGGCCTATCTGCTGATCAACGGCGACGGGCTGCTCTATCGCCTGCGGCTCGACGGCAGCGATCTGGTCGAGCGGGTCGATACCGGCTTTGCCGTCCATTGCAACAACGACCACGGCATTTCGCCGGATGGCGAGCAGATCGTCATTTCCGACAAGACCGAGTTCGGCAAGTCGGCGATCTATATCCTGCCGATCGAGGGCGGCAAGCCGCGGCTGATCACCAAGAACCTGCCGTCCTACTGGCACGGCTGGTCGCCCGACGGGCGCGAGCTTGCCTATTGCGGCATCCGCAACGACCTCTTCGACATCTACACGATCTCGGTCGATGGCGGCGAGGAGAAGCGGCTGACGCATGGCGAGGGCCGCAACGACGGGCCGGACTGGTCGGCGGACGGGCAGTGGATCTATTTCAATTCCAGCCGCACCGGGCTGATGCAGATCTGGCGCATCCACCCGGACGGCACCGGTCTCCAGCAGGTGACATCGGACAATTACGGCAACTGGTTTGCGCACCCGTCGCCCGACAACGACAAGGTACTGATCCTCTCCTACGACCCCGACGTTTTCGACCATCCGCGCGATCTGAACGTGCGCCTGCGCATGATGGACATGGACGGCGGCAACCTGACGGAGCTGTTCGAGCTGTTTGGCGGGCAGGGCACGATCAACGTGCCGAACTGGTCGCCGGATGGCGAGGAATTCGCTTATGTGCGGTATTTCCCGGCGAGAGCTTGAGAGCGGCGCATCGCCATTAGACGATGGGTTGGTGGGTGGCGAGGATGTCCTATACGGTCAGTGCCTCTGCCGTGCTGAGGAGCATAAATTCAGTGACGCCGGAAGAACGAACGATCCTGCAAGCTCTCGCTTCCATGTGCTACCAGTACTTGGATCAAGGCCCAGAAGGGCTCGTGCACATGTCGATGGATCCTGGTGAACGCGCGGTCGAAGTGTTGGCATCCTATGGGCTGGTCAAGCCTGAACTAGGCGGCGGCTTCTGGACCGACGAGGGTCTGCGTTTTTTGGACGAGGATTGGAAATCAGATCGTGCGGATTTCCTGCAACGCATGTCAAAATCCTGAAAGGCGGATGCCAAGCATTGGATGATGGGGCGGTGGGCTACTATCCTAGTTGGAAAATGCCGCTCTTCGAGATCACGTAAGACAGGGCGTTCTTAACCTGCAAGTTATTCAAGTGGTTGCGATGTCGCGCATCAAGAACTACCGGCTCCCTATGCGTTCCTCCGACACTGCCACTCCCAGCATCCCAGCGAGTGTAAAGGTGTAACCCCAAGTCCGGAGCGATAGGCAGAAACACTTGTGAACCCGGGCCGGAAATATCGTAGTTAACTACCAGATTTTCCGGAAGCTCCATCCCCTTTATAACTATGACGGGATCGTCCCCGAGCAGAAACTCTCCGTCTTCAAGGCTGTGAAGGTAAAGGTCAGCGCGCTGCAAGACCGTCGCTAGCAGCCGCGTGTCCACTGGCATGAAAGAAAGCTTTACGTCACGAAGCTCATCCTCACCATCACCCGCTTTTCCCAAAGGTCGCATTTTATTCTTCGGCGCAGGGCCGCCAAGAGCACAGCGCTGCCGAAGAAATGAACCAGGGGTTCTCGCCCATTGGATTGCCATGAAGTTGATGATGTCAACGCGTTCCTTTGGCGAAAGGATCAGCTGACGGCTCGCAGTGATTCTCTGGAATATTGCGCCCACTGGCGTCTCAAACTGTCTGTCGAGAATTCCTTCCACATCGATTTCATCTTCGCTCAGACCCTCCAACAGGCCAGTCGGAACCACTTTATTGAAGTCAGATATGGAGAATGAATTGTCGATTGGCGCCCCGAAAACCTTGCCGCTATCCTTCTCCATAATGTGAAGATGACGACCGTCATGGGAAAAAGATCGCAATATCAATCGTGGGACGTAATGGTGCTGCATTTCGCTCTGTCTTTCAATCATGCCTAGAGGGCGTCTACGTGCCTGAGTTGAGGATGCATGCGCGCCGTTACCGTTGCTGCCCCCCACCGCCCTGTCAATGGGCGGCGGGATTTCGCCCGCCGCACTTCATTCTCTCGCTCAAGCCGCAACAGCGGCCTTCCGCCGATCACGGACAGCCTTGGCCAGATCCTCGAGCACATCCACCGACATATCCCAGCCGATGCAGCCGTCGGTGATCGACTGGCCGTAGACCAGCGGCTTGCCGGGGACGAGGTCCTGGCGGCCGGCGACGAGGTTGCTCTCGATCATCATACCCTTGATATGGCGGTTGCCGGCGACGATCTGGCCGGCGACGTCGCGGACGACCTTCGGCTGGTTCATCGGGTCCTTGTTGCTGTTGGCGTGGCTGGCGTCGATGAGGATGCGCGGATCGACGCCGAGCTTGATCGCCTCGGCGATGACGGCCTGGACGTCGGCAGCCTCATAGTTCGGCCGTTTGCCGCCGCGCAGGATGATGTGGCAGTCCTCGTTGCCGCGGGTAGACGCGATCGCGGCCTGTCCGTCCTTGGTGACGGCCGGGAAATGGTGGGGCTGGGAGGCCGCGACGATCGCGTCGAGCGCGATGCGCGCGCCGCCGTCCGTGCCGTTCTTGAAGCCGATCGGGCAGGAGAGACCCGAGGCGAGCTGGCGGTGGATCTGGCTTTCGGTCGTGCGCGCGCCGATGGCGCCGTAGCTGACGAGATCGGCAATGTATTGCGGCGTGATCGTATCGAGGAATTCGCAGCCGGCCGGCAGGCCCATGGCGTTGATGTCGAGCAGCAGGCGGCGCGCGAGGCGCAGGCCTTCCTCGATGCGGTAGCTGCCGTCGAGATGCGGGTCGTTCATCAGGCCCTTCCAGCCGACGGTGGTGCGGGGCTTTTCGAAATAGACGCGCATGACGATTTCGAGATCGCCGGAGAGGCGTCGTCGCTGCTCGACGAGGCGGGAGGCGTATTCGCGGGCGGCCGCCGGATCGTGGATCGAGCAGGGGCCGATGATGACGAGCTGGCGGTCGTCCTTGCCTGTCAGGATATTGTGGATCGTGTCGCGCGTGCCGGTCACGGTCTCGGTGACGGCGCGGTCGCGCGGGATTTCCGAGAGGATGTCGGCAGGCTTGGTCAGCGGGGTGATCTCGACGATGCGCAGATCATCAATGGTATCGGTCACGGTATGCTCTCCTGTTTGGTCATACCGTGCGGAACAAAAAAGCCGCCAGGTAGACTAGCGGCTGTTCGGGTTGTCGTCGCGTTAGTTTCGGTTACGCACAGACCCGCATCCGCTGGAAGCAGCGGTACGAATAAAATCGCGATGCGTAAACGGACGAAATCGACATGCCGCCTATGTAGACATGCGAACTGGAATTGTCACGCGGAATCTGTGAGGAAAAATGACGGGTCCGTGAAGTTTTCAGCGGCTTTCCGCCATTGCCTCTTCCGGATGCCGGTTCTTGCGGCGCCGGGTCGTCAGTTCCTCGCCGGCATTGGCGGGCAGGCGCAGGAAGGTGATGCAGGCAAGCGCCGAGATCGTCGCCACGATGAAGAAGGCGATGTGGAAATCGCCGACCGTGAGCCTGCCGCCATGGAAGCTTGCGGAGACTTCCAGGATCGTGCCGGCCACGGCAACGCCCATGGCCATGGAGATGCGCTGCGCCACGGCATTGATGGCGGTTGCCTGGCTGCTGTCCGCCTCGTCCACATCGCCGAAGGCCATGGCGTTGACGCCCGAGAAGGCCATGGAGCGCAGCAGGCCGCCGACGAGAAGACAGCCCATGATGACGTAGACAGGCGTTTCGGCGGTGAAGAAGCCGTTGATGCCCAGGAAGATCGCCGCCAGGAAGGTCGTCAGCGCGATGACGTTGCGGAAGCCGAAGGCATTGTAGGTGCGCGATGCCGCGAATTTCGAGCCCATGGAGCCGAGAGCGCTGACGAAGGTGATCGAGCCGGACTGCAGCGGCGTCAGCCCGAACCCGAGCTGCAGCATCAGCGGCAGGAGGAAGGGCAGCGCGCCAAGCCCCATGCGGAAATTCGAAGCGCCGAGAATCGCCGCCCGGAACATCGGATAACGGAACATTTTCGGATCGAGCAGCGGATGCGGCGTGCGTTTCGCGTGCACGAAATAGAGGATGCCGGAGAGGATGCCGACGGCGACGGTGACATAGCCGTAGACGACGGGAACGGCCGGCAGGCTGATGACGGAAATGCCGAAGACGAAACCGGCAAAACCTATCCCAGAAAGGAAGAAGCCCGGAAAATCCATCGGCTTGGGGCTGCGCGGCTCGACCGCCGGCAGGAAACGGGTGACGAGAGCAATGCCGATAATGCCGATCGGCACGTTGATCCAGAAGATCCAGTGCCAGCTCAGATAGGTGGTCAGGAAGCCGCCGATCGGCGGCCCCATGATCGGGCCGATGAGCGCCGGTATGGTCAGCCAGGCCATGGCATTCACCAGCTGGTGACGTGGCGTGCCGCGCACCAGCAGCAACCGGCCGACCGGCGTCATCATCGAGCCGCCGGCGCCCTGGATGAGGCGGGAGATCACGAAGGCGGCGATGGAATTGGAAAAGGCGCAGGCGACCGAGCCGACCATGAAGACGAAGATTGCCAGCCGGAAGACGTTGCGGGCGCCGAAGCGATCCGACATCCAGCCGCTGATCGGAATGAAGATCGCCAGCGCCACGAGGTAACTCGTTACCGCAAGCTTGAGCGCGATCGGCGAGGTGCCGATATCGGCGGCAATGGCCGGCAGGCTGGTGGCAATCACGGTCGAATCCATCTGTTCCATGAACAGGGCGACCGCAAGGATCATCGGCGTTAGACGGGACACGGGCAACCGGAATGCAACGGGATGGGATTCGGCGCCTTCGGCACCGGTCGGATTCTGGCTTCCTTCTAGGCCAGCATTTTCGGCCTGTCCACGAAATCAATGTCGCAGCGGCTTGCCGTCGTGCCGTTTCCGCGCCATAGATCCGATTGTCAGGTGCCCGCCGTCACAGGCGGGAGAATCGGGAATCCGGTGCAAGGCCGGAACGTGCCCAACGCTGTAAGGCCGACGCCCGCCGCTTCATGACGCCACTGGCCGCAGGGCCGGGAAGGCAGCGGCCGGGCGGATGACGCCGAGTCAGAAGACCGGCCTGGCAAGATAGACCTAACCCGCGCGGACGGCGGGCGGTTGCGTTGTTGGGGATTTGACGATGCGACCCATTGACGATGCCGTTTGCCCGGCATCCGGTTTTTCTGCGGCCGAACGCGAGGCCGTCTATCACGCAATCATGACGCGGCGCGACGTGCGCGGCGAGTTCCTGCCCGATCCCTTGCCGGACGACCTGATCAGGCGGCTTCTGATGGCCGCCCATCACGCGCCTTCGGTCGGCTTCATGCAGCCGTGGAATTTCGTTCTGGTCAAAAGCGCCGAGGTGAGGGCGCGGGTGCGCGACGCTTTCGTCAAGGCCAATGAAGAGGCCGCCCTGATGTTTGCGGCCGAACGGCGGCAGGCCTATCGCGCGCTGAAGCTCGAAGGAATCGTCGAGGCGCCGCTCGGCATCTGCGTCACCTGCGATCCCACCCGCAGCGGCAGCGTCGTGCTGGGGCGCACGCACAATCCGCGCATGGACAGCTATTCCACCGTCTGCGCCATCCAGAACCTGTGGCTTGCGGCGCGAGCCGAAGGCGTCGGCATCGGCTGGGTCAGCATCTTTCGCGAGGGCGACCTGAAGCAGATTCTCGGCATACCCGATCATATCGAGGTGGTGGCCTGGCTCTGCGCCGGTTTCGTCGACCGGCTCTACGAAGAGCCGGAACTGGCGGTCAAGGGCTGGCGGCAGCGCCTGGCGCTGGAAGAACTGGTCTTCCATGACGGCTGGGGGCAGGCGGCAGGCTAAGGCCGCGCCGTTTCCTACGGCTGCTGCTGCGGCTGCGGGCCTGACACGGCCGGATTGGCGAGATCGATCTTGCCCTGATCGCCGGCAAGGAATTGCGGGCCGACCTGGCGAACCTTGGTTGCGGGATCGTAGGGGCGATCCGGCACCTGCGGCTGCGGCGGCGTATCCGCGGCCTTCGGGGGCTGAGTGCGGATCGTGGTGATCGAGCCCTGCGGCTCGGGCGCCGGCGCGGAGACCGTCTGGTTCCGGCGCATTTCCTCGTAATAGGCGTTCAGGTTGCAGGAGCAGGCGGATTTTTCGCCGGGCGGGCGGGTCTTGTAGGCGAAGGCGTTCTTCATCGCGCCATAGGGCGCGCCCGTCGCCGTCGAGATCATGTTTGCGGCTTCGGTGCTGGAAATATCGCGATAATAGAGTTCCGTCTCCACGCCGGGGCACATCTTGGCGCAGGTCGCGGCATCGCGGCCGAAATCGACCGAGGTGGCGTTGTTGCTGATCGGGAAGAAGCCGCCGTCGCAGGTGCGCACGCAGATGGTGCTGACGGGCGAGAGCATTTCGGCGCGCGGCAGGCCGTAGCGCTCACCGCCGCCGAGGGGAATGAACGTATCGCCGCGCATGGCCTGTTCCTCGATCGAGGGGGCCGGCGCATAGAGGTCGCCCTGCGCGGGTTCGCTGAAACTGTCGCTGTTGCAGCCATTGTCTTCAAGCGCGGCCAGCAGGCCTTCGCGGGCCGGATCGACAGCGGACTGGCGCAACGCGTCGCGGCGGTCCTGCAGGTAGCGGATATTGTCCACCATCTTTGCCTGCGCCTGTTCCAGCTCCTCGCAGAAGCCGGCATTCTCGCCGCCGACGACGACCATGCTGCCGGACGTGCAGCCGTAGCGGCGCAGATCGCCGCGCACCTTGCGCAATTCCAGATTCTGTTCGGCCAGCGCGCCCGCATATTGGCGCATCTCGGTGCCGTTGGCATTGCCGATCACCTGCGGCAGGTCGGCAAGACGCCCGCGCAGATCCTCGCAGATGGCATTGGTCTGCGCCTCTGCGGGAACCGCGAATGCCAGAAAGAAGACGAGATACAGGTTTCGGCGCTTCACGACGTCGTTCCGGAGTGAGAAAAAGCATCCATCGGCGAATTGCGGCTTCAATCCGCCGCGCTTTGTCTTAACGTATTTCCCTTAATAAGCTCGGATGAATTCCTAGCGCATTTTTGCGATCTTATCCAGAAGACCCGATGCTCCGCTCCCGCCGCTCCCGCAATCGCGCGGGGGCATCCGTGACAGCTAAACAGTTGATATGACAGATATCCCACGCGACATGCTTTCCCGCGCAGCCGCATCGGCAATGCCGCAGGGCAGACAGGGCCTTCACGTTTTCGTGGACGGCTGTTTCGAGCCCGGTTCCGGGCAGGGAGGATGGGCCTTCGTCGCCTACCGCGACGGCGCCGAAATCGCCGCAGGCTTCGGCGGCGCGGAGAATTCCGCCAATAACAGGATGGAACTGACCGCCGTGCTTGAGGCGGCGGCCTGGATCGGCGGCGCGGAGGCGGGCCTGCCGGCGCTGATCTGGTCCGATTCCGTCTACGTCGTCGAAGGCTGCAACCATTGGCGGCCGATCTGGCGGAACAACGGCTGGAAGAAGAGCAATCCCGGCGGCAAGGCCCGGAACCGGGCGATCGCGGATGCGGACCTCTGGAGGGCCGTCGATCTCAGGCTGTTGCAGAATCCGGCGATCGGCATTGCCTGGTGCAAGGGCCATTCCGGTATTGCCGGCAACGAGCGCGCCGACGAACTGTCGGATCAGGGACGCCGCTCGACAGGGCGTCCCCGACAGGCCTGACATGTTTAGGCCGGCTGCGAGGCCTCGACGACGGCCAGCGCCGCCATGTTGACGACGCCGCGCGAGGTGACTGACGGTGCCAGGATGTGGGCGGGCATGGCCGTGCCGAGCAGGATCGGGCCGACATGCAGGCCGTCGGTCATCGACTTGACGACGCCGAGCGTGATGTTGGCGGCATCGAGGTTCGGGAAGACCAGGAGGTTGGCTTCGTCATTGAGCGTCGTGTGCGGCATGACGCGGCGGCGCAGCTCCTCGGAGATCGCGCTTTCGCCGTGCATTTCGCCGTCGACCTCGAGGTCGGGTGCTGCCTCGCGCACGAGTTGCAGCGCATTGCGCATCTTGGTGGCGCTTTCGGATTCGCGCGAGCCGAAGTTCGAATGCGAGACGAGGGCGGCGCGCGGGGTGATGCCGAAACGCTTGATTTCCTCGGCTGCCAGAACCGTCGCCTCGGCGATCTCTTCCGCCGTCGGGTTGAAGGTCACGTAGGTATCGGCAAAGAAGGTGGCGCCGCGCTGCGAGATCATCAGGCTGAGGGCCGAGAAATCGCGCACGTTCGGGCGCTTGCCGATGATCTGGCGCACGTCGCGCAGGTGCTTCTCGTAACGGCCTTCGAGGCCGCAGATCAGCGCATCGGCTTCACCGCGCTTCAGCGCCAGCGCGCCGATGACGGTGGTGTTGGTGCGCACGATGGTGCGCGCCGCTTCCGGGATCACGCCGCGACGGCCGACGAGCTGCAGGTAGAGATCGACATATTCGCGGAAGCGCGGATCGTCCTCGGGGTTGATGACCTCGAAATCCTGCAGCGGGCGGATGCGCAACCCGTAGCGCTTCAGGCGCGTCTCGATGACCTGCGGGCGGCCGATGATGATCGGCTCGGCAATGCCTTCCTCGAGCAGCACCTGGGCGGCGCGCAGCACGCGCTCGTCTTCCCCTTCGGAGAAGATGACGCGCTTGCGCTCGGCCGTCTTGGCGGCCGTGAAGATCGGCTTCATGACGAAGCCGGAGCGGAAGACGAAGCGGTTCAGCTGGTCGAGATAGGCATCGAAATCGACGATCGGGCGGCGCGCGACGCCGCTTTCGGCCGCAGCCTTGGCGACTTCAGGCGCGATGCGCAGGATGAGGCGCGGATCGAAGGGCGAGGGGATGAGGTAATCGGGGCCGAAAACAGGCGTTTCGCCGGAATAGGCGCGGGCGGCAACGTCGGACGGCTCCTCGCGGGCGAGGGCTGCGATGGCGCGCACGGCGGCCATCTTCATTTCCTCGTTGATCGTCTCGGCGCCGCAATCCAGCGCACCCCTGAAAATATAGGGGAAGCAGAGGACGTTATTGACCTGGTTCGGGAAGTCGGAGCGGCCGGTGCAGATCATCGCATCCGGGCGGGCGGCGCGGGCGAGATCCGGCATGACTTCCGGCGTCGGGTTGGCGAGCGCCATGATGAGCGGCTTTTCGGCCATCTGGGCCAGCAGTTCCGGCTTCAGAACGCCTGCGGCCGAGAGGCCGAGGAAAACGTCGGCGCCGCCGATATTTTCGGCGAGCGTGCGCGTGTCGCTCTTCTGGGCGTAGACGGCCTTCCATTCGTCCATCAGCTCGACGCGGCCTTCATAGACGAGGCCTTCAAGATCGTGGACCCAGATGTTTTCGCGCCTGGCGCCGAGCGTCACCAGGAGGTTGAGACAGGCGAGCGCGGCCGCGCCGGCGCCCGAAGCGACGATCTTGACCTCGCCGATCTTCTTGCCGGCGAGTTCCAGGCCGTTGAGGATGGCGGCGGCGACGATGATGGCGGTGCCGTGCTGGTCGTCGTGGAAGACCGGGATCTTCATCTTCTCGCGCAGCTGCTTCTCGATGCGGAAACATTCCGGCGCCTTGATATCCTCGAGGTTGATGCCGCCGAAGGTCGGCTCCAGCGAGGCGACGGTGGACACCATCTGGTCGACATCGGCCGCATCGACTTCGATATCGAAGACGTCGATATTGGCGAATTTCTTGAACAGCACCGCCTTGCCTTCCATGACCGGCTTGGAGGCCAGCGGGCCGATATTGCCGAGGCCGAGAACGGCGGTGCCGTTGGAGATGACGGCGACGAGGTTGGCGCGGGACGTATAGTCGGCAGCCTGTTCCGGATTGTCACGGATGGCGAGGCAGGGAGCGGCCACGCCGGGCGAATAGGCGAGCGCCAGGTCGCGCTGGTTGCCGAGCGGCTTGGTGGCCTGGATTTCCAGCTTGCCGGGGCGCGGATAGCGATGGAAGAAGAGCGCCTGCTCGTCGAGGCTGCCGCCCGTCAAATTCTTTTCCGATTTGGATTTCTCCTGGTGATCCATCGCCGCCTCCAGCGTTGTTCGAAGTCTTTTGGAGCTTCCTCCATACATCAATCGACCGGCCGGAACAGTACGGAAATGCCCGCGGCGGAACTTTTTGATCCGGCGGCAAGGCAAGGCCCCGGCCGGCGGATTGAACGGCTTTGCAGGGCTTTCCCGCGCTTTGTCATCTTCCTGATACACGAGTCTGATTTTGGAAGACCAGACGAAGAACGATGGGACACGAGCGGAAAGGCTTGTGACAGACATGATGGAACCCCGGCGCTTCCGCACCCTCTTCATTTCCGATCTGCATCTGGGCTCGAAGGCCGCCAAGGCGGATTTCCTGCTGGATTTCCTGCGGTATCACGAGGCCGACACGATCTACCTCGTCGGCGATATCGTCGACGGCTGGCGCCTGAAGCGCAGCTGGTACTGGCCGCAGGTCTGCAACGACGTCGTCCAGAAACTGCTGCGCAAGGCGCGCAAGGGCACGCGCGTCGTCTATATCCCCGGCAATCACGACGAATTCCTGCGCGCCTTTCCGGGCACGCATTTCGGCGGCATCGAAGTGGTCGACCGAATCGTCCATGACGGCGCCGACGGCAAGAAATACCTGATCCTGCATGGCGACGAATTCGACGTCGTGGTGCGCAACGCAAGGCTGCTCGCCTATCTCGGCGACTGGGCCTACGACATGGCGATCCGCATCAACGTGGTGCTCGCCGCCGTGCGCCGCCGCCTCGGCATGCCCTACTGGTCCTTCTCGGCCTGGGCCAAGCTGCAGGTCAAGCACGCCGTCAACTTCATCGGCGAGTTCCAGCGCGTGGTGGCCGAGGAAGCCCGCAAGAGCGGCGCCGACGGCGTCATCTGCGGCCATATCCATCATGCGGTGATCGAGGATATGGAGGGCATCCGCTACATCAATACCGGCGACTGGGTGGAAAGCTGCACGGCGATCGTGGAGCATGAAGACGGTACGTTCGAACTCATCACCTGGCGCGCGCTGACCAGCAACGTGCCGGCATTGACATCTGTCGAATTGCTTGAGGAGGGCGATCTCGCCCCGCAGGCTGCCTGAATAATGTGTGCGTACCGCATCGGCGGCCTGCCGCCGGTGCACCATGAATTTAGCCGTTGCCTTCGGGCGACAGGCCCTATTTATTTTTTTAAATCGTTTCGAATTCTATCCGTATCGTTTCGATCGGGCTATTTCTCGCCATAGTCGAGTCTGATTGGATGTGTTAGGCAACGCAGAGTTTCCTTCAGGTCCATCATGATTCCCGCTCAAAATCCCTCCAGGGGCGAGGGAGCGCCACCGCGCTTCCGGCTGCTCAGCGCGCTGTGCTACAGCGCGCCGCTGCTGGTCAACGGTATCGTCCTGCCCTTCTTTCCCGTCTGGCTGTCGACCCACCAGTTCAACGACCACCAGATCGGCACGATTCTCGCCGTGCCCATGGTGGTGCGCGTTCTGGTGGCGCCCATCGTGGCGGTCTTTGCCGACCGCATGCAGGAGCGGGCGCATGTGCTGCTCTGGTCGGGCATCCTGTCGCTGCTGACGGCCATCGCGCTCTACTGGACGACGGATTTCTGGCCGGTGCTGATCGTCTTTGCGCTGCAGGGCGCGACCTTTGCGCCCTATGTGCCTGTGGTCGAATCGATCGTGATTTCGGGCGTGCGCCGCTGGGGGCTCGATTACGGCTCCATGCGCGTCTGGGGCTCGGTCGCCTTCATCGTCTCGACGCTCGCAGGCGGCGAGCTGGTCGGCCGCTGGGGCGGCGGCATGGTGCTGCCGGTGATGATCTTCGGCTTCCTGCTGACCATCGTCATGGCGATCTTCTGTCCGCGCATCGGCCCGACGCGGCGGCGCGGCCAGCCGATCAACCTTCCGGCCACCACCGGCAGCGGGCTGCGCGAGCCGCATCTTCTGCTTCTGCTGCTCGGCGTGTCGATCCAGCAGGCAAGCCATGCGCTGCTCAACGCCTTCTCCTCGATCTACTGGCACCAGCTCGGCTTTTCCGGCACCGAGGTCGGCATTCTCTGGAGCGCGGGCGTCGCCTCCGAGGTGACGGTCTTCTTCCTGTCGCGCCGCCTCAACCGCCGCTTCAACGCCTGGACGCTGATCCGTTTCGGCTGCGCCGTCAGCATCTGCCGCTGGGTCTTCTTCCCGACGGAGACGAGCTTCATCGGCTTTTTCGCGCTGCAATGCCTGCACGGCTTCACCTATGCCTTCGTGCATACGGGCGTGCAGCGGCGCATCGTGGCGACCGTGCAGGAGACGCAGGAGGCTTCGGCCCAGGGCGCCTATTTCTTCTATATCGGCATGGCCTCGGGGCTGATGACGATCGCCTCCGGCTATATCTACGCCGCACTCGGCCTCGACAGCTATTATGTCATGGCCTGCGTCGCGGCCTTCGGGCTCGCGCTCGTCATCATCGCCTATTACCTTCAGCCCCAGAGGCTGGCTTCGGGCGGGGATACGAGGGAGCCGGCATAGGTCAGGCCGGGCTCGCGGTCGCGGGCCAGCAGCAGCGGGCCGTCGAGATCGACGAAATCGGCGTCCTGCGCCAGCAGGACCGCCGGCGCCATCGCCAGCGACGTGCCGACCATGCAGCCGATCATGATCGAGAAGCCGAGCCGCTGCGCTTCCTCCTTCATTTCAAGCGCTTCCGTCAGGCCGCCGGTCTTGTCGAGCTTGATGTTGATGGCGTCGTAGCGGTCGGCAAGGCTTGCGAGATCGCCGGTGTGGTGGACGCTTTCGTCGGCGCAGACAAGGACATGACGGGCGATCTCGGCCAGCATGTCGTCGCGGCCGGCCGGCAGCGGCTGCTCCACCAGCGCGATCCCGGCTTCGGCGGCGATGCGAAGATGATGTTCCAGCCGATCCTCCGGCCAGCCCTCGTTGGCATCGAGAATGATGGCGGCGTTCGGGGCGGCCTGGCGCACGGCGCGGATGCGGCTTTCGTCGTCGCCGGTGCCGACCTTCACCTTCAGGAGCGGGCGCTGCGCATGTTCGCGCGCCTGGGCCGCCATCACGTCGGGTTCGCCGAGCGAGATCGTGTAGGCCGTGGTCAGCGGCTTCAGCTTGCGCAGGTCGAGGCGGGAGGCGACGCTTCTGCCCGTCAGCTTGGCTTCGAGATCCCAGAGCGCGCAGTCGACGGCGTTGCGGGCGGCACCCGGCGGCATGGCGTGCAGCAGTTCGGAGCGCGAAACGCCGTTCTCGATCAGCGGGCGGGCCGCTTCGATCTGCGCCATGACGCTTTCCATCGTCTCGCCGTAGCGGCGGTAGGGCACGCATTCGCCGCGCCCTCTGGCCGTTGCCTCCGTCAGCGTGCAGGTAATCACCTCTGCCGAGGTCTTTGCCCCGCGCGAGATGGTGAAAGTTCCGGCAATCGGGAATGAATTCATCTGGATATCAAGGTGACGCGGCATATTTGCTCTCCTGCGAGCATGGAAATTGCGCGTTGCTTCTGTATATTGACGCGCCGGCGGCGAATATAGTGTTCGCGAGTCGGAACTGTCGCCGCAAGCATTGAAAGACACAAGTATTTTGAAGTCCGAGAAACGCAACGCCGCCTCGCTGCATGTGGACGACCGAGCCGGTGGCTCGGGCCAGCACGTGCATCTTGAAGGCAATTGGCGCAGCGCCAACATCCATCTCGTGCTGCAGGATTTCGATAAGCTTTCGCGCAGCAACAGCGGCGACCTGACGCTCGACCTTTCCGGCGTCACCGATATCGACACGGCCGGCATCTGGCTACTTTGCCGGCTAAAGAAACAGCAGGAAGAGGCCGGGCGGACGGTTCGCTTCGAGGGAACCAACCCGCATATCGACGAGCTGATCGCCACTTTCTCCAGGGAGCCCGAAAAGCAGGAGCCCGAGCAGAAGGAGCGGCTGTCGATTACCGAGCGCATCTTCGCGCCGATCGGGCGCATGACGCTCGACGTCTGGGACAACCTGGCCGCCGCCATGTATATCCTCGGCTCGGCGGTGCGCGGCGCGCAGATGAAGTTCGGCCGCGGCAGCGGCGTTTCGCCGGCCTCGATCGTCAACCAGATCGACCATATGGGCGTGCGCGCCGTTCCGATCATCCTGCTGATGTCCTTCCTGATCGGCGCGATCATCGCGCAGCAGGGCGCCTTCCAGCTTCGTTATTTCGGCGCGGAAATCTTCGTCGTCGATCTCGTCGGCATCCTGCAGCTGCGCGAAATCGGCGTGCTCCTGACGGCCATCATGATCGCCGGCCGTTCGGGCAGCGCGATCACCGCCGAAATCGGCTCCATGAAGATGCGCGAGGAAGTGGATGCGCTGAAGGTGATGGGGCTGAACCCGATCGGCGTCCTGATCTTCCCGCGGCTGGTGGCGCTGACCGTGGCGCTGCCGCTTCTGACGGTGATCGCCAACTTTGCCTCGCTCGCGGGTGCCGCCGCCGTCGCCTATGCCTATTCGGGCATTACCTTCGCCACGTTCCTTTCGCGCCTGCACGAGGCGGTGACGCTCTCGACCGTGCTCGCCGGCATGATCAAGGCGCCGTTCATGGCGCTCGTCATCGGCATTGTCGCAGCCGTCGAGGGGCTGAAGGTGGGCGGCAGCGCCGAATCGCTCGGCCAGCATGTGACGGCCTCCGTCGTGAAGGCGATTTTCGTCGTCATCCTGATGGACGGGCTTTTTGCGATGTTCTATGCAGCGATCGATTTCTGACATGGCGGGCAACGTGGATCAGCAACCGATCGAAACGGGCAGGAACGGCACCCAGAACGGGGGGCGCGACGTCGTGCTTTCGGCGCGCGACGTCACCGTCGGTTTCGGCTCCAAGGTGGTGCTCGACAAGCTCAGCCTCGATATCTACCGCGGCGAGATCCTCGGTTTCGTCGGCGCGTCCGGCACCGGCAAATCGGTGCTGATGCGCACCGTGCTGCGCCTCCTGCCGCGCCGCTCCGGCACGATCAAGATCCTCGGCCAGGATTTCGACGAGCTGGACGAGCCGGAGCGCAATGCGCTGGACATGCGTCTCGGCGTTCTCTTTCAGCAGGGCGCGCTCTTCTCCTCGCTGACGGTGAAGGAGAATATCCAGGTGCCGATGCGCGAATATCTGGATCTGCCGGCGACGCTGATGGACGAGCTGGCGCATCTGAAGATCCGCATGGTGGGTCTGGCGGCCGACGCGGCCGACAAATATCCGTCCGAGCTTTCGGGCGGCATGATCAAGCGCGCGGCCCTTGCCCGCGCGCTGGCGCTCGATCCGGAACTCGTCTTCCTCGACGAGCCGACCTCGGGCCTCGATCCCATTGGTGCTGCCGAATTCGACGAGCTGATCGCCAACCTGCGCGATAGCTTGGGGTTAACCGTCTATATGGTGACGCATGACCTCGACAGCCTGTTTTCGGTCTGCGACCGTATTGCCGTGCTCGGAAAGAAGCGGGTAATGGTGGAAGGAACGATCGACGACATGCTGGCCTACGACGATCCGTGGGTGCAGGCCTATTTCAGGGGCAAGCGGGCGCGCTCGATCGTGCCGCAGGACGACGCGCCGGCAAGGGCGCAGCATGACAGCGGGAAGTGACCGGAGACGATGGAAACCAGAGCCAATTACACGATCGTCGGCTTTTTCACCGTTCTGGTGATCGCGGCCGCATTCGGCTTCGTCTACTGGATGGCCGAATATGGCCGCAGCGGGCCGATGGCTGAGCTGATCGTGCGCATTCCGGGCTCCGCCAACGGCCTCAGCGTCGGCTCGCCCGTGCGCTTCAACGGCATCCAGGTCGGCTCGGTGCAGACGCTCTCCATCGATGCCGACGATCCGCAATATTCGCTGGCTTTCACCGAGGTGCGCTCGGACGCGCCGATCTATCCCTCCACCAAGGCCGCCCTTGAAATCCAGGGCCTGACGGGTGCGGCCTATATCGAGCTTTCGGGCGGGCGCAAGGAAGACAAGAACATTCTCCAGCAGGCGCTGGAAAGCGGCAAACGCGCCGTCATCGTCGCCGACCAGTCGAGCGTCACCAACCTGCTTGCCACCGCCGACAAGATCCTCGACCGCGCCAACGATGCGGTCGGCGACGTGCAGGGCTTCGTGCGCGATGCGCGCGGGCCGCTCACCAAGACGCTGCAGAATGCCGAGACCTTCTCGGATGCGCTGGCCAAGAATTCCGGCAATATCGACAGTTTCCTGCAGAGTGTCGGCGACCTCTCCAACACGGTGCGCAACGTCTCGGGCCGGGTCGATTCCACGCTTGCCGCCGTCGAGGATCTGGTGAAGGCCGTCGACGCGCAGAAGATCAACACGATCCTGACAAACGCCGAGAAGGTGAGCCGCGATATCGCCGATGCGTCCGGCGATCTCAAGGGGCTGGTCGACAAGGTCGACCAGACGGTGACGACCTATAACGAATTCGGCAAGAAGGCGCAGGTCACGCTCGACCGCGTCGATACGCTGGTGGCCGCCATCGACGCCAACAAGATCAAGGGTTCGGTCGACGATATCGCCCAGGCGACCAGGGATGCACGCGTCGCCGTCGCCTCGATCCGCGATGTCACCAATACGGTGGCCGACCGGAAGAAGGATATCGACCAGACGATCCAGGACGTGCAGCAGATGGCGAACAAGCTGAACTCGGCTTCGACGCGTGTCGACGGCATTCTCATCAAGGTCGATGCGCTGCTCGGCTCGGACAATACGAATTCGCTCTTCACCGAAGCGCGCGCGACGCTCGAATCCTTCAAGAAGGTGGCCGACAGCATCAATGCCCGCATCGGGCCGATCGCCGACAATCTGCAGCGCTTTTCCGGCAGCGGCCTGAGCGACGTGCAGACGCTGGTCAACGAGCTGCGCGGCACGGCCAACAATCTCAACAATGCCATTACCAATTTCGACCAGAACCCGCAGCGGATCATCTTCGGCGGGCCGACGGTGAAACAGTATGACGGGCGTACGCGGCGTTGAGGCGGTTCCGGCAAAAATGCGCAGCGGTTTTGCGTGCGGAATTGCCGAGCTGCAGGCAGCAGTTTCAGTCAGGATTTGCGGGAAAGAAGAACAGAGGTCAGGGGTAGCGTAATATGGGTCTATCGCATGTGATGTCGCGCCGTTCCTGGATCCGCGGAACGGCGATTATTTTGCCGCTGACGGCCGCACTTCTGGCAGGCTGCGGAACGACGGCAAAGAACGACACCTTTGATCTCTCGGCAGCCAACGTCGACGGCACCGGCCCGTCGGCCAAAAACAAGCAGATCCTGATTGCCGACCCGACGGCCCTGAAGGCGCTGAACAGCGACCAGATCGTCATCCGCGTTTCGCCCTCGGAAATCCAGTATCTGGCACGCGCCCAATGGAGCGATACGCTGCCGCGCATGGTGCAGTCGAAGCTCGTCGAAGCCTTCGAGAATTCCGGCAAGCTCGGCGGCGTCGGCAAGCCGGGGCAGGGACTGGCGATCGACTATCAGGTCGTGAGCGATATCCGGTCCTTCGAGATCGATGCTTCCTCGGGCAACAAGGCCGTGGTCGAGATTTCCGTCAAGATCCTCAACGACCGCAACGGCACGGTGCGCGCCCAGCAGGTCTTCCGCGCGACGGCTGCGGCCGGCGGCGACAATGCGGGCTTCGTGAAGGGGCTCGACCGGGCGTTCACGGCCGTGACCGACCAGATCGTCGGCTGGACGCTGAAGTCGATCTAAGCCTTCGATTTTCGAAAGGGAAAGCCCGAAACCGTCAGGCGGTTTCGGGCTTTTTCGTTTCCGGCCTGTCCGGAGGCCTTACTTCGTCGGCTGGGCATCCGTCATTGACGGCGTGCCACCCGTTGCCGAGGCCGTGGCGGTCGAGGCCTGGGGCAGGTAGCTGTCGAGCAGGCCGGCCATCTTGTCGTCGCGCAGGCTGGCGGTCTTTTCGCCCATGACGACGCCGACGACGCGGCGGCCGTCCTTGGCAGCCGATGTCACGACATTGTAGCCGGACGCATCGGTGAAGCCGGTCTTGATGCCGTCGACGCCGGCATAGCGGTACATGAGGTTGTTATGGCCGCGCAGCTTCATGCCGCGGAACTGGAAGCCGCGCATGGAGAAGAGCTTGAACTCCTCGGGGAAGTCGCGCATCAGCGCCACGCCGAGCGTCGCCATGTCGCGGGCAGTGGTCACCTGTTCGGGATCGGGCAGGCCCGACGGGTTCCTGAAGACGGTGTCCTTCATGCCAAGCGCGCGAGCCTTGTCCGTCATGACAGTGGCAAAAGCCTGTTCCGAGCCGCCAAGCTGTTCGGCAAGCGCCACGGCGGAATCATTGGCCGAGAGCACGACGATGCTTTCGACGGCTTCCTTGACCGTGACCTTGCGGCCGGCGCCGACGGCGAGCTTGAAGGGCTCCTTGCTCTCGGCATTTTCCGACATGGTGATCTTCTGGTCCCAGGTCAGGCGCTTTTCATGCAGCGCCTGGAAGGTGAGGTAGAGGGTCATCATCTTGGTCAGCGATGCCGGGAAGTTCAGCTCGTCCTGATTGGAGGCTTCCAGCACCTGGCCGGTCTGCACGTCCACGAGGATGCTTGCCTGGCCGGCTTCGGCCTGCATGGATGCGCCCAGAAGAAATGCGGAGGACAGGGCGGCGGCGATCAGCCGGGAGGTCGTCTTGGTCATCAATGTCTGCGGTCTCTGTCGTGGCAAGCGATTGGCTTGGCAAAGGTCTTGATGGAGCCATGGCCTGATACGGCCCGGCCCGTCGATGGATGCGGATCGGGAATGTTTGTGACGGAATGAAGGAGCAGGGGCAATAAAAAAGGGCCATCCACAGATGACCCCTTTTGTCTCACCATCTTTCGGCGCGCGCTCAGCTGAGCCGGCCTGCCGCATGGGCCAGCATCGTATAGACCTTGCCGGTATCGGAAGTCAGGTAGGACTGCGTGACCGTGCGGTTCGGATCGGTGCGGGCGACATCGGCAAGCAGCTTTTCGAAATCGCCGATGTAGCGGTCGACAGCGGTGCGGAATTCCGGCTCGCGGTCGTACTTGCGCTTGATCTCGTCAAAGGTCTGCTGGCCCTTCAGCGTGTAGAGGCGACGGGTGAAGACGTCGCGCTCGCCGCGCTGGTAGCGGCGCCACAGGTCCACCGAAGCGTCGTGATCGATGGCGCGGGCGATATCGACCGAGAGCGAATTCAGCGATTCGACGACATGGCGCGGGTTGCGGGCATCGTTGGCGCGCTGGGCGGGAGCAGGGGCTGCGGCTTCCGCTGCCGGGCGGGCCGGGGCCGCACGCGAGGCTTCCTCGGCCTCGTCACGCGAGGCGCCGCGCAGGAGATCGCTGATCCAGCCGCCGCTCGTGGCTTCCGGGCGCGGCGCTTCCTGCCGGGCTGCAGCCGGTGCCGGCTGGGGAGCCTGGGCAGCCGGACGCTGCGGGGCCGGCGCAGGGGCTGTTGCCGGGTTCGGGGCGATGGTGCCGCGCAGGCCCATGGATTCGATCGACTGGCGGGCCGTCGGAGCCGGCTGCGGGGCTGGCGCCGCCGGGATCACCGGCTGGCTGACACGCGGTGCCGGCTCTGCCTGGGCGAGCGAGCGGGCGACCGGTTCGGAGATTTCCAGGCGATGGCTGGAACGGCCGACGATCTGCGAAATATCCTGCAGGGCCTTGATCTGCTCGGCGACGGCGCGGCGCATGGCGGACGCGCTTTCCTTGGCTTCTTCCGGCAGGTCGAAGGCGCCGCGCTTCAGCTCGGCGCGGGTGGCGTCGAGTTCGTTGCGGATATCGGCCGCGGAGCGGCGGATTTCTTCGGTGGCGCCCGAGAAGCGGCCGACCGCTTCATCGATCGCGTCCCGCAGCGATTCACGCAGGTTCTGCGCCGCATTGTCGGAAGCGCGGCCGGCTTCGCCGAGCATGCGCTCGACTTCCGACAGCGAGGCCGTCAGGCCGCCGCGCAGGCGGTTGGTGAGATCGCCGGAGCGGCGCTCGACATTGGCAAAGCTGTTGTCGATCGTCGCGTTGGCCTCTTCGCCGGCGCGGTTGATCGCCTCGCGCATGGTCAAGGCCGCTTCCTCGGCGCGCTTTTCCGTATCCGAAAGCACGCGGCCGATATCGGCAAAGGAGGCCTGCACGCTCTGGCGCAGCGTCCCCGTGACCTGGTTGGAGCGCTGTTCCGCACGTTCGAAGACGGTTTCGATCATGCCGCCCAGGCCGCGCATGGTCTTTTCGATCTCGCCGGAGCGCTGGACGAGGCCGCTTGCCAGCGTCTGCAGGGCGGCTTCACGCTCTTCCAGCGTGGAGACGAGGCCGGACTGGGCGGCCGCGAGAAGATGCGATGCCTGGCCGAGAACCTTGGAATGGTCGTCGAAGCGGCCGATGATGCTGCCGACCTGGGCGAGCGTCTGGCCGGATATATCCGACAGGCGATCGACCTTGCCTTCGAGCAGGCGGGTGGATGCGGACACCATTTCGGCAGCCTTGGCGGCCGAGTCCGTGAAGCGCGTCGTCGTGTCGCCGAGGCGGCTGTCGACGCCGCTCAGCTGATCGGCGGCGCGCGTCATCATCATGGACATGGCAGCGCTGCTTTCCGACAGGCGCTGGACAAGGCCGTTGACGTTGTTCGTCAGGCTGTTCTCGATGGCGGCGACGGCATTGGCGACATTTTCGGCGCGGGCGGCGACGGCCTGGGTCAGCGCGTCGTTTTCCGCCCGCAGGCGCTCGGCGCTGAGGCTCGCGGCCGCGGTGATGCGGGCTGCGGCTTCCTGGCCGGCATCGCTGTAGCGGTCGATGATCGGGCGCGCCGTCTCGTCCAGGATGCGCGTCAGTTCGGTGGAGCGGCCGGCCAGCATGGAGTTCAGGTCGCGGGTGCGCTCGTCGAGCGTGGCGCGGATCGAATTGCCGCGCGCTTCCAGCGCCTTGTCGATATCGCTGAGCGTGGTGTCGATTTCGCGGGCACGCTGCTCCAGGCTGGAGCGGATGATGCTGCTGCGGGCTTCCAGCGCGCGGTCGACCTCGGCCATGCTGGAGGTGATCTGGCTGCCGGCATCCGTCAGCGTCGAGCGGATCGAATTGCCGTGCGCCTCCAGCGTCTGGCCGGCATCGGCCAGCGCACGGTTGATGGCGCTGACCTGGCCGCTGACGATGTTTTCGGCTTCCGCCACCTTGCTGACGATGACGTTGCCGGCTTCGGAGAAGGTCTGGGCAACGGCGGCAGCCTGGCCGGCGAGGCGGCTCTGCGCTTCGGCGACACGGTTGACGATCTGCGAGGAGCGCTCGTCCATGGCGTCGGCGAACTGCTGACCGGTGCGGCTGAGCAGTTCGGAGGATTTGACGGCTTCGCCGTCCATGCCTTCGGCCGCTTCGGCAACGGCGCTGCGCAGGCTGGCGGCAAGGCCGGCGGCCTTGCCTTCGATCGTGCGGTTGACGGCGTCGAGGCCGACGGTCAGGGCGCGGTCCATGGTGGACAGGCGCTCTTCGATGCGTGCGGTGCCGCGATCCATCATGTCGCTCAGGGCCGCGGTGCGGCCGTCGATCGACTGGGCCAGGTTCGCGCTGCCGCTCTCGAGCGTTTCGGCAAGCTGCGCCCGGCGGCTGTCCAGAGCCTCGGTGAGATGGGCGCTGTGGCTGTCGAGAGCGTGCGTGAGGTTGGCGCTGCCGGTCTGCAGCGCATCCGTCAGGCTGGCGGCGCGGCCGTCGAAGGTTTCGGTCAGGCTGGCGGTGCGGCTGTCGAGCGCCTGCGTCAGGTTTGCGGCGCTGGTGCCGAGCGTCGTGGCGATGCGCTGGGCGGCGTCGTCGCCGATCGAGCCCAGACGCGAGATACCGTCGTCCAGAAGGCCGGAGAGATGGCTGCCTGCGGCATCGACCCTGCCGACCACGCCCTCGACGCCATCGGCGATGCGCGCCTCGATGGCGGCAAGGCTGGCTTCGACGCGGACGCCGGTTTCGGTGAAGCGGCCCGTGAGGCTGTCGACGGACTGGTCGAGATGACCGGAGAAATCGACGGCCGAACGCGAGATCGTGTCGGCGGCTTCCTGGAAGCGGCCCGCAATCTGGCCGGCGCCCTCGCGCATGCGCTCTTCGAGCGACTGGGCGCTGCTGTCGATCGCCTGGCGGATCGCCGCCTCGCGATCTTCCAGCGACATTTCGAGCATGCTGATGCTGGTCGCAACAGAGGTGCCGATCGAGGTCGCCTGTTCGGAGAGCGTGTCGTTGATGAGGTTGTGCGCCTCGCTCAATGTCAGCGTGATCGCATTGGTGCGGTCTTCGAGCGTGGTGCGGATGCGCTCATGCGCGGCGGCAAGACCGCCTTCGACATTGTTTGCGGCGTCGTTGGCAAGGGCGGCCATGCGCTGTTCGGCGTCGGTCAGGCCGTTCTCGATGCGGCCCGTCATGCTGCCGATGATGCCTTCCATGCGGGCGCTGCCGGCGTCGAGGGCTTCCGACAGGGTGGACGTATGCTCGGCCAGCGCGGTTTCCAGGCGCGCCTGATTGTCCGTATAGGCGGCGCGGATCGCTTCCGTGCGGTCGGCAAAGGCGCCGGCGACGCGCTCTTCGGCATTGGCAACGGTGTCCATGATGGCGTTGCTGCGGTTTTCGAGCGCCGATTCGAAGCGGCTCTGGCCGTCGTCGAGCGAAATGGCGAGCGCCATGGTCTTTTCGTCAAGCGTGTCGGACAGGCGGTCGGTGCTGTTGGCAACGGCAAGGACGATGGATTCGGCGCGGCTGGCGAGCGCTTCCTCGATGCGCAGCTGGCTTTCGCCGAGCGAGGCGGTAATCCGCTCATGCGTGCCGGCGGCCGCGTTGACCAGCGCGTCGGCGCCCGCCGTCAGCGTGTCTTCCAGGCGGCTCTGGCTTTCGTTCAGCGAGATCGCCAGCGCCATTGCCTTTTCGTCGAGCGTTTCGGCGAGGCGGTCATGCGTGCCGGAAACGGCGCTGAGGAACGATTGCGAATGGGTCGAGAGCGTGTCTTCGATGCGCGACTGCGTTTCGTTGAGCGAAATGCCGAGCGCCATCGCCCGCTCGTCGAGCGCTTCGGCAAGGCGGTCATGGGTGCTGGAAACGGCGCTGAGCAGCGCTTCCGAACGGGTCGAGAGCGTGTCGTCGATACGGGCCTGGCCTTCGTTCAGCGAGATCGCCAGCGCCATCGCCTTTTCGTCCAGCGTTTCGGCAAGGCGGTCGTGGGTGCTGGAAACGGCGCTGAGCAGCGCCTCCGAACGGGTCGAGAGCGTGTCGTCGATACGGGCCTGGCCTTCGTTCAGCGAGATGGCGAGCGCCATCGCCTTTTCGTCCAGCGTATCGGAGAGGCGGTCATGGGTGCCGGACACGGCATCGATGAGCGATTGCGAACGGGTGGTGAGCGTGTCTTCGATGCGCGACTGCGTTTCGTTGAGCGAAATCGCCAGCGCCATCGCCTTTTCGTCGAGCGTTTCGGCAAGACGGTCATGTGTGCCGGAGACCGTATTGATAATGGCTTCCGAACGGGTGGTGAGCGCCTCGTCGAAGCGGCTGTGGTGGTCGGCGAGCGCGCCGATCAGCGCTCCGCCGCGTTCGGCCATCACGCTGTCGAGATCGCTGTGCGCCGCCTTCAGCGCATCGGTGATCTCGGCGGCGCGGGCGGCGAGAACGCCGCTCAGCTCTTCGGCACGGCCGCCGAATGCGCTCGTGACCTTTTCGGTGCCGCTATCGACGGCAGCGGCAAGTTCGCTCGTGGTGGTCTGCAGCGTCTCGCGGAATTCGGCGGCGCGGGCGGCGAGGTTGTTCTGCAGGTCCGAGGTGCCGGCCGCAAGCGCCAGCGAGATTTCCGAGGTGGCCGTGCTCAGCGCCGAGCCGAGTTCGCCGGTGCGGGCCGTCAGCGCCGAGGTGATTTCGTCGGCGCGGTTGGCAAGCGTGTTTTCCAGCACTTCCTGGCCGGTCGCAAAGGCGGTCGCCAGCGCCAGCGACCGCTCGCTCATGGACGCGCCGAGGCGATCGATATTGCTGGTGAGGATGCCTTCGATGGAATCGGCGTTGCCCGACAGCGTCTCGTTGATGCGGGTGAGGCTTTCGATGAGCTTGGTATCGAGCGAGCCGGAGCGCTTGTCGAAGGCATCGGTGAATTCGGCGACGCGCTCGTCGAAGGCGGTCGAAAGCTGGGCGACGGTCGTCTGCAGGCGTTCCTCGAAGAAGCCGGAACGCACGTCGAGATCCATGACCGCGTCGTCGGCCGTCGATTGCAGGCTCTGGCGGAAGCTCGCGCCCTTTTCGTCGAGCGCGGCGTTCAGCCTGGAGAGCACGTCGTCCAGCGTGCCGCCGATCGTGCGTTCGCCGGTCGTCAGGCTCTCGTTGATCTCGCGGGTGCGGGAAATCAGGATTTCGTTGAGCTGCTGGGTGCGCTCCTGCAGCGCCGCGTTCAGGCGCTCGGTGCTCGCATCCATCGTCGAGGCGCGCGTCTCGAACTGGGTGAGCAGGCGCTCGCCATGTTCGTTGATCGTGTTGGTGAGCGCATCCAGGCGGTTGTCGAACTCGTTGCCGATCGCAAGGCCGGAGGCGGTCAGCGTGTGAAGCAGCGTATCGGCCTTGGCGGCCAGCAGCGTGCCGAGCGACTGCATGGCGCTGTCGGACTTTTCCATGATCGCGGCGGCGCGCGTATCGATGAGCGAGGCGAAGGCTTCGCCCGAGGTCGCAAGGCGGATGGCGATCTCTTCCGTCGCCAGCGACAGTTCTTCCTTGAGCTGGTCGTGAACGCCGGCAATGGAGGAGCGGATGCGATCGGCATGGTTGACGATCGCTTCGCGCTCGGAGCCGAGTTCATGGACGAGGCCGCGCACGCGCAGTTCGTTGTCGGCATAGGAGCGCTCGAGCGCATTCACCTCGGAATGCACGAGCGTCTCGAGTTCGGAAGCGCGCGCAATGGTGCGCTCGATGCCTTCGTTCATCGCCGAGACTTCGCGGCGCACGGCCTGGCCGACCGTCATGATGCGTTCGGAGGCGATGGTTTCCGGCTCGGAAAGGCGCAATGCCACTTCGGCCATGGAGCGGGCGGCGTTGCGCATGTCCTGGGCGCGCGAGATCATGATGGCGAACGCGTAGAACATCATGACCGGCACGACGATGCCGACGATGCCGGCAATCACGCCCGGCAGGGCGGCAAGATCGGTCAGCGAGCGGATCTGCGAGATCTGCGGCGCATAAAGCATGAACATCAGCCCGAGGCCGATGACGACCCAGAGGATGGAGACGAGGGCGGCCGTGCGCAGGGCAGGGCGGCTGGAGCCGCTTTCCAGCGACTTCAGCAGCGAGGCCGGCGAGTTGCGGCTGGCATCGTTGGCGGGCGAAAAGGCCGGTGCGCGCGGAGCCTGCTGATCGCCGGTGCGGGCGGCGCGGCCGCGGCGGCGCTGCGTTTCTTCCTGGGACTGATTACGGGCATTGGATGGTTCAGTCACATTAGCCTCCGGGGCATGGGGCGCGCTGCCGCGGCGAGACGGCACGTTCTCCTGGCCGAAATCAATCTGAAGCGCCTCGTCCAATGCCTTGAACGCCTTGTCCTCGATCGATTCATTGTATTTGTTATTCGCCATTCCGGTATGCCTCGCAATTCCCGGCCAGCCCGGCAGCGCGTCCGGGCCATCGCCTTCGCCCGGATGAACCTTCGCCGTTCCAGCCTTCCATCCCAAGACGGACGGATAAGCATGTCATTTCAGAGTAGATAGCCGATTTTTCAAACGAAAGGTATCAAAACACTACCATTATCCACTCTGGCGGCAAAGGCGCGCGGCAGGAGCCCGCCTCAACAGTATCGTAGTGACACATCTGCGCCCCCGAGACAATTAACGAACCCTTGCCTTTGCATGGCTCTTAACCTGTTGTTAACACCTTTAAATTTCGGAAGCCGCCCAAAAGCCGATATTTTAGCGTTATTTAAGGGACGTTAACCATACGGTCAGATTTCCGTCGCGAAGGCGCCGGAATTTAACGGGATCGCCATTCTCCGACCGCACAACGGAAGCAAGCGCGGACGATACAAGACGGGAGAATTGGCAAATGGCAGCAATGAATATCGCATTCGAGGCACCGGACAATTCCACGGGTCCTTCGCCTTCCAAGGTCCGGCCGATCGACCTTGTTCACCTTGCGCGCCAGACGATGGGCGACAAGACGGTGGAAATCGAAGTTCTCCAGATGTTTGCGCGCCAGGCGCGGGCCTGCCTGCAGGAGATCGCAAGCGGCGAAACCGCCAAGGTGGGCGCTGCGGCACATCGCCTGAAGGGAGCCGCAAGCTCCGTCGGCGCCTTCCGGGTTTCGCAGTCGGCCGAAGCGGTGGAAGAGAACAATGGCGACGCCGCCGCGATGGCGGCGCTCGGCGCGGCTGTCGTCGATGCGGAGAATTTCATTCTGAAACTCTGCCGCGGATAAGGCAGGACAGATCGGCAAGACACCAGGCCCGCTGTTCCATTCGGGAACGGCGGGTCTTTTTGCGACCAGGGCCATGACGCATTCTGAATGGCGCAAGCCTGCCCGATCTGCGACGTTCGAGGCATGCCGGCAATGTTGACTGACACGCCGAATTGTCGGAAGAAAATCCGCCCATCTCCTACGAAAGACCGGAAATAGTCCTGATGCCCAAACTTACCATCGTCGCCTTTGACGGAACGCGCTTCGATCTCGATGTCGATCAAGGCTCCACCGTGATGGAGAACGCGGTCCGCAATTCCGTGCCCGGCATCGAGGCCGAATGCGGCGGCGCCTGCGCCTGTGCGACCTGTCACGTCTATGTCGACGAGCAGTGGAGCGAAATCGTCGGCCCGCCGGAGGCGATGGAAGAGGATATGCTGGATTTCGCCTTTGACGTGCGTCCGACCTCGCGCCTTTCCTGTCAGATCAGGATGAAGGCCGCCTATGACGGGCTGACCGTTCACGTGCCGGAACGGCAGGCCTGATTTTCCCGCAAGCTCTTCAAAAAGAGAGCCTCGCACGCCGGAGGCGGGCGAGGCGAGGCGGGCGCATTACCTACGGATGAGGGAGGAACACCCGCGGCTTCGGAACGCGCCAGGAGAACACAGTCACGAAAGCCAGCTGCCTCACTGCACTTTCGAATATAGTCATATTACCGCGTTCCGGTTGAGTCCACCAGAATGAAAAATGACCGGTAAAAGGCTGTGACGTCCACAAGCTTCGCACAGGTTTCATTGCGCAGCTAACGATCTCTGCTCGCCCTTAGGGCAAAAAAGGCTTATCTTTCGCCGCCCTTGCCTCTGAGTCTGTTATTGAGCAGCCGCAGCATGCGATTCTGGAAATTGACCGCCTCGACCCGGTCGAATCGCGCCTGCAACCTGTCGTGCTCTTCTATTCCGCGAGCCGACCTGTCCGAAACGAGTTCCTGCATGAGCTCGCAGCTGCGCTGCGCAGGCAGCGCCTTCAGTTCGCGTTCCATGGCGCGCGCCTGGGTGCGGGCGATCTCGGCATGGCGCTCCTCGTGGCGCTTGATGTCGCTCGACAGCGCATCCCAGATCATCGACAGTTCGCGGCTCGCGCCCTTGCGGTTGCGCCAGCGCGGCATGATGATCTGCGTGTGGACCGTGACCTTGACGTTGCCGACGCGGCAGCGGCCATTGTCCTGGATATAGGTCGCCTCGCCGCCGAAGCGGATCTTGGTGGCGCCGGGATGGCGGGCCGAGGAGCCGTTCGCCGTCGGGCCGCGCCGGCTCAGTTCGTCGTCCAGCTCGTCGGCCGTCTTTCCCTTGATGTCGAAATAGGAATAGCTTTTCGTCGCAATGACTTCGGCTGCCGCGGTGCCGCAGAAAAAGGCAATCATAAAAAAGGCGATGGGCAGGCGCATATAACGCAACGCAAGCGGCATTCTGAACTGTACCCGTGTTGAAGTTCGGGGGAGCTTGGGGCATAGCCACCGCAAGCGCAATATCGGACGGCGGCTTTTTTGGCTACAGCATGCCGCGCAAAAGTGCGAAACGGCTCTGCGGCAACGAGATGGGCCGGACAGATTCGAAGCCCGGCGGGCCGATCCGCGGCTGCGACAGGCTTCGGCGAGGAGACGGGACGAAACGGATGAAGCAGCTGGAAAGCAGTGTCTGGCGCGTGGCCCATGGCCGCGAGATCGCGCTCAACGGGCGCTCGGCGATCATGGCGATCGTCAACGTGACGCCCGATTCCTTTTCCGACGGCGGGCGCTACGACACGGTGGAGAGCGCCGTCGAACACGCGCTGCAGGCGGTCGCCGACGGGGCCGACATTCTCGACATAGGCGGGGAATCGACGCGGCCGGACGCGGCCCCCGTCAGCCCGGCGGAGGAACAGGCGCGCGTGCTGCCGGTCATCGAGGCGCTCAGGGCGCGCACGCAAGCCCTGATTTCCATCGATACCTATCGCGCCGAAACGGCGCGGCTTGCCATCGGCGCCGGCGCCCATATCGTCAACGATGTCTTCGGCCTGCAGAAGGAGCCTGCCATCGCCGCGCTTTCGGCAGAGACCGGGGCGGGGCTCTGCATCATGCATACGGGCCGCGACCGGGCAAAGCTTGCCGATATCATCGACGACCAGGTCTTCTTTCTCGAGCGCTCGCTGGAAATCGCGTCTGCCGCCGGTGTCGGGCGCGACCGCATCGTGCTCGATCCCGGCTTCGGCTTTGCCAAGGAGACGCCGGAAGAAAATCTGGAACTGATGGCACGTTTCGAAGAGCTGCACCGTTTCGGCCTGCCGCTTCTGGCCGGCACCTCGCGCAAGCGCTTCCTGGGCGCCGTCACCGGCCGGCAGCCGGCCGAGCGTGATGCCGCCACGGCTGCGACAAGCGCGCTTCTGAGGCTGCAGGGTGCCGCTGTTTTTCGCGTGCACAATGTCGCAATCAACAGGGATGCGCTTGCCGTCGCCGATGCTATGCTGGCCGCCCGGAACAGCAATTCCAAGGCGGGTCGCGATCCTTCAGGTCCGCGCATCCCGCTTTAAGTCTTTGTTTTACGCATGTCGCTATCGCAAGGGTGCCGCACACCTTCGCACGACACGCTCTAGAGAAGAGGCCGTCATGGGCACCTATACGATCCTGATGCAGAACTGCGCCTTCTTCGCCCGCCACGGCGTGCATGCCGAGGAGGAATTCCTTGGCCAGCGTTTCTTCGTGGATGCCGAACTGGAGGTGGAAGCGGGCAGCGCGCTGGAAAACGATTCCATCGACGAAACCGTGCATTACGGCACCGCCTTCACCATCATCGAGGAAATCGTCGTCGGCCAGCGGCGCTACCTGATCGAGGCGCTGGCGCTCGATATCGCCAAGGGACTGTGCAGGAAATTCCCGCAGATCATCCGGGCCAGGATCACCGTGCGCAAGCCGAATGCGCCGATCCCCGGCGTGCTCGACTTCGTGCAGGTGACCGTTGAGCATCGTGCCCGATAATCCCTTCCGTCTCGCAACGCTTGGCCTCGGCGGCAATATAGGCGATCCGGTCAGGGCGATGGCGGCAGCGCTTGCCACGCTCGACGCCCGCGCGGACTGCCGGGTGGCCGCCGTCTCCCGGCTCTACCGCACGCCGCCCTGGGGCAAGACCGACCAGTCCTATTTCTTCAACGCCTGCGCGGCGGTGGAAACGCTGATGGCGCCGGAAGCGCTGCTCGACCTCTGCCTGTCGATCGAGCGGGAGATGAAGCGCGAGCGCATCGAGCGCTGGGGGCCGCGCACGCTCGATATCGACGTGCTGACCTTCGAGGGCGTCGAGCAGGACGCGCCGCGGCTGGAACTGCCGCATCCGCGCATGACGGAGCGGGGCTTCGTGCTGATGCCGCTTGCCGATATCGCGCCCGCACTCACGGTCCGGGGCAGGGCTGTCTCCGACTGGCTGGCCGGCGCCGACGTCGCGGGTATCGAGATCGCCAACGAGGACCGCGGCTGGTGGCGCAGGCCCTGACGGCATAAAGCCCTGCCGAGCCTGTGTTCAGGGCGAATTGATGCTGGGCAGGAAATCCTCCACCTGCTTGCGGTCAGCGGCAGACAGCGGCTGAACCCGTTCCTGCCAGAAACGTTCGGCCTCCGGCGGGTCTTTTTCCCATTGGCGCACAGTGGTGATGTTGTCGTCGATCTTGCAGCGGCGGCGTCCACCAAGGCGCAGATATTCCTCGGCGAGCCGCAGGCTCTTGGTGGAAGTATCCTTGTCGTCCGTGTTCATGTCATCGGCCTCCTTGGTTGCGTGGGGGACAAGCCCCGGCATCCAGGAAGAACGACGTGCGAGGGGAAACGATCCCGCTCGGCGATAAATTTTCGGCCAAACAAAAAGCGGCGGGAGACCGCCGCTTGGAAAACCCGCCAGAAGCAGACGGCTTACTGGATGGAGCCGACCGCCATTTCGTCCACCTGGCGCGTCAGGGTCAGGCCGATGACCGGGATCATCTGGCTTTCCACCTTGACCGAAACGGTGACGTTCATGGTCTTGTCGTCGCGCACGCGGGCGATCATGGCGCCGTTCAGCTTGGCGCGGTTGATGCCGACGACGACGGTATCGTCGGTGACGGCGCCGGAAACGACATCGAGGCCCTTGCCTTCGGCTCCGTCAAGGAACTTGCCCTTGTAGGTGGAACCGGACTGGGAAATGACGGCAGTCATCGGCTGCTTGAAGACGCCGACGCGGCAGGTGCCGTCCAGCTTGATGCCGGCAGAGGAATCCTCGGTCGGCGAGCCGACGAGATTGCAGGTGAACTTGGTGCCCTTGTATTTGCCGGCGACGATTTCGCCCGGACCCTTCCAGGTGCCGGCAACGGATTCGAAGAAGGCCTTGTCGCGGGTTGCGGCAGTGGCGTTGGAAGCGACGTCTGCCACCGGAGACAATGCCGCGGCGGCCAGGCCGCATACAAAAAGAAACTTGCGCGAGTACATGGATTTTCCTTGGCAAACACCACTCGGGAACTGATCGGAAGTTTTGCCGAAGAATGGTTAATCATTTCTTTCCGGCGGCGCTGAAATGCATGGAGATACAAGGCTTTCGCAAGGCGACGTCTCTGAGGCCGCAGCTATAGCGCCTTGAATCCGCTATGATTTTTCGCGCCACCCGAAATCGGCCGGCAATGCGGCGAAATTCGCCGCCTTCTTAAGGATTGCCGTTGCGTGCCGTCATCGAGGGCGTCAGGTCGGCGATGAAATCGCCGATTCCCGGCCGTTTCAGCGCGCGGAAGGTCAGCGGGCGGCAGAGATCCATGGCGGCAATGCCGATGCGCGCCGTCATCAGGCCGTTGATGACGCCTTCGCCGAGTCGGGCCGACAGCTTCGAGGCAAGGCCGTGGCCAAGGACCTGCTGCACCAGGCTGTCGCCGACAGCGATCGAGCCGGTCACGGCAAGGTGGGCGAGCACGTCGCGCATCAGTCGCAGCATGCCGAGCGTGCCGGGCCGGCCGCCATAGAGTTCGGCCATGGCGCGGATCAGGCGGGCGGACTCGTAGAGCACGTAGAGCAGATCGACGACGGCGCGCGGGCTGACGGCGGTGACGATCGACACGCGCTTGGAGGAATTGACGATCAGCGCGCGTGCCCGGCGGTCGAGCGGGGCAAGCAGCTCGCGCTCGGCAAGCGCAATCAGATGCGGCGCGTCGATGACCTCGCCTTCGGTCTCCTTCAGCGTGGCGCGGCCCCTGGCGGTTTCAGGCTTGCTGGCAAGCAGCCCCGTCAGGCGGGCGACGACCGCGCGCGCCCTGGCGGGGCGGGTTTCCAGGATCGCGGCATCGGCTTCGGCCTTGACGGTCTGCACGGCGGCAAGGCGCATCATGCCCGCCGTCTCGCGGATGGCGATGGCGATAACGGCGAGGATGCCGATCGCGAGGACGGCAAGCGCGGTGTAACCGAGCCAGTCGGCGCGGCTGAAGAGATCGCGGATCAGCCGGTCGGTCCACAGGCCGAAGGCGAGCGACAGCAGGATGCCGAAGGCGCCGGCGGCAATGCCGGCAAGGGAGGTGCGACGCTTGCGCGGGCTGGCGACAGGCAGCGGGCTCGGATCCTGTTCCGGATTGAGGAAGGGATCGTCCTCGTCCGGCGTCAGCACGACCTCGCCGGAGAAGCTTGCCGGCTTGCGGCGCTCGGCGCGCGGCGTTTCGGGCGCGGCGTTCTCTTCCTCGTAAGCGAAGGCGGCAGGCGCCCGGCGCGGCGGATTGGGCTGGTCGATCGGCGGCTTGCTCATGCGAGGCGATCTCCGAACAGGAACTGCATGGCGCGGTCGAGGCGGATATGCGGCACGGAAAGCTTGATGCCGCCGCCGGTTTCCTCGAGCTGCGGCGGGCGGAAGCGCACGACGCTGACGTCGGGCAGTTCGACCGAACTGTCGCCGGCCTCGATGCGCTCGAACAGGCTTTCCGGATTGTCCGGCAGATCGCCGGGGAAGATCGCCGTCTTGCGCTCGCCGTCGAAGGTTTCGCCGGCGATCCTTTCGCCGGCCATGGGCGTGCCGACGATGACGGGCAGGTCGTGGCCGTCGCGGCGCACGGTCGCCTCGCGCGTGGCGCGCACGGAGGCGAGCGCCATGACGTCGATGCCGGCGCCGGCCATGCCGATGCGGTCGATGGCGCGATCGACGAGGCGGCGCGTCAGCCGGTCCAGCCGGTCATGGCTTTCGTGGTGCAGGTGGTCGGCCTTGGTGGCGGCGACCAGAACGCGGTCGATGCGCCGGCCGAGCAGCGACGACAGGATTGAATTGGTGCCGGGGCGGAAGCAGGCGAGCACGTCGGTCAGGGCGCGCTCCAGATCCTGCACGGCCTCCGGGCCGCGGTTCATCGCCTGCAGCGCATCGACCAGCACGATCTGCCGGTCGAGCCTGGCAAAATGCTCGCGGAAGAAGGGTTTGACGACGACGGACTTATAGGCCTCGTAACGGCGCTCCATCATCGCCCAGAGCGAGCCGCGCCCGGCGCGGCCCTCGGGCGGCAGGGCAAGCGGGGCAAAGGTCAGGGCAGGGGAGCCGTCGAGATCGCCGGGCAGCAGGAAACGGCCGGGCGGCAGGGTGGAGAGCGAGCGCTCGTCCGTCTTGCAGGCCTTCAGATAATCGGCAAAGCTCGCGGAAAGCGCGCGGGCGGCCATCTCGTCGGCCGTGGCGTGGATATCCGTTGCCTTGGTCAGCGCCAGCCAGCGGCTCGACAATTCCCGGCGGATGCCGGTTGCGGCAAGAGCGATGGTTTCCTCGCTGAAGGTGCGGAAATCCTTGCCGAGCAGCGGCAGGTCCAGCAGCCACTCGCCGGGATAATCGACGATATCGATCGACAGGCGACCGGGCGAGAACATGCGCGTCCAGGAACTGGCGCTCTGATAGTCGAGCGTGATGCGCAGCTCGGAAATCGCGCGGGTGGAATCCGGCCAGATGCGCTCCTTCACCAGCGCGCGGATATGATCCTCGTACTGGAAACGCGGCACGGCGTCATCTGGCTGCGGCTCCAGGCGAACGGCCGAAACGCGGCCGGACTGCACCGCCTCGAAGAGCGGCAGCCGGCCGCCATGCAGGAGATTGTGGACCAGCGACGAAATGAAGACCGTCTTGCCGGAACGGGAAAGGCCGGTGACGCCGAGCCGGATGGTCGGATTGACGAGACCGCTGGCACGGTCGGCAAGGTTATCAAGCGCGATCAGCGCATCGTCGGCAAAGGTTGTCAGGCGTGGCGGCAAATCGGGATCCCTGATGGCACTGTCCGCAATATAGGAAACCGTCGCTGCCTGAAAAAGAAGCGGCGCGAAAGCTCAGTCGGTGACGAAATCGACGAGACGCCAGGCCGACGTCGTCGCGACGTAATCGATGACGGCAAGCCCGGCTGTCGGAAAGCCTTTCGGCGCGGAGGCCGCCATGGCCTTCTGGCCGATCAGCGCCGAAAGGACCTGCTCCATGGTCGGGTTATGGCCGACGAGCATGACGCTTGCCGCATCCTGCGCGTCGATGATTTCGAGATAGGTGTCGAGCGAGGCATTGTAGAGCGTGTCGACGAAGCGCATGTCGAGCGCCTCTCCCATGGCGCGGCGCACGGCCTCGGCGGTGTCGCGGCAGCGAAGGGCCGTCGAGCTGATCAGGATATCGGGACGGTAGCCCTTGTCGGCGGCGCGGTCGGCGACGATCTCGGCATCGCCGAAGCCTTTCCGGCTGAGCGGGCGGTCGAAATCGCGCTGTCCGGGCTCGGCCCAGGCGGCCTCGGCATGACGCAGCAGGTAGATCCGATGGGGCGGAGGCAGGAGGGCGGCCATGGGCAAATCCAGCTTCGAACGGAGCCTTTTCAGTAGCGGTTGCGGTCCGGCAACGTCAACTGCCGGCCGGCCTTCAACGGCGCGAAACGGCATGGCGGAGAGGGCGTTTTGATGGCGAAGCTAAAATCGCCGTTCCGAATAATGGTGAGAAAATAGACTGTTAGCTTAAAATTGTGACAGATTTAAAAATCTGTTTACCTGTCTTATTTGGCTTGAATCGCGGATAGCGCTTGGGATATACACCCGGCCAGATGAGATGTTCTTCAGGAGAATCGCGTTGAGTGAGAAGATCGATCTTAGCAATTATGTTCCTTCGGAGGACGAGGAATTCATGAATGCAAATCAGCGGGCCTATTTCAGGGCCAAGCTGATCGCCTGGAAAAACGACATCCTCCGCGAAGCGCGCGAAACTCTCGATCACCTCGCAGAAGAAAGCGCAAACCACCCCGACCTTGCAGACCGTGCCTCCTCCGAAACCGACCGGGCCATCGAACTTCGCGCCCGCGACCGCCAGAGAAAGCTGATCTCCAAGATCGACGCAGCCCTGCAGCGCATCGAAGACGGCACCTACGGCTATTGCGAGGAAACCGGCGAGCCGATCGGTCTCAAGCGCCTCGACGCCCGCCCGATTGCGACGCTGTCGATCGAAGCGCAGGAGCGCCACGAGCGCCGCGAAAAGGTTTACCGGGACGAATAAGCGCTCCCGACCGGCAATTGACCCGACCGGCAATTGAAAAGGCACCGCGAGACGATCGCGGTGCCTTTTTGTTTTGGCGGTCTTGCGCCGGGCTCACGCAAGCCGGCTGCTATTTGTCGCGATTGACGCTCATTTCGCCGAAAATGCGGGCGACCTCCTTCTGAAGGGCGGCATCCGCGCCGGTGATCGGCGCCATTTCCGGGTCGCGGCGCGGCATCGATCCCGGCTGGGCGGGGCCGGGCTGCGGGGCGGGCCGCGCCTGCTGCGCATTGGGTGCGGGAACCACGCGCTCGGCGGCCGGACCGGCCGATATTTCCTCATCGAGGATGCGCTGGAAATCGCGGCGGATGGCGGCCGATTGCAGGCCGCCCTCCTCAGCCGCGAGCGGCGTGCTGCGGGAGGCGGCGGGCATGGCCTGGGCCGGCGGGGCGGACACTTCCGGCTCGATGCGCTGCTGCGGCAGCACGCGCTGGCGGGCTGCGTCGAGGATATCGGCGGCACTGGCGGCATCCGGCACAGGCTGCGGCGCGGGGCGTTCGGGCTGGCGGGACGGAAGCTGCGACACGCGCTGCGGGCCGTCGCGCTCGGCTGTAAGCGGCGGGGCGGAAACCTGCGGCGCGGACATTTGCTGGCCGGTCATTTGCTGCCCGGTCATTTGCTGGCCGGACATGGGCGGCGCAACGGCCGGAGCGACCGAAGGTTCGGGCCGCTGGCGGATGGGCTCGGCCGGTGGTGCGATGACCGGCGGGGCGATGACCGGAGCCGGTGCAGGGCTGTAGGGTTCGAAATCGGGCTCGGCGCTTGCCGCGACAGGTGGCACGGCGACAGGCGGTGCGGCGACAGGGGCGACCGGCCTCGGCTGCGGGGCGGGCGGCGGTTCGCGGCGCGGCTGGACGGCCGCCGGCTCCTCGGCCGGCTGCGGGCGGGCGTCACCCGCCGTTTCGGCTTCGCCTTCCGGCAGGATGCGGCTTTCGATGACGATATCGGTCGGGCCGCCGATCATGACGAGATGTTCGACATTGTCGCGGCGCACGAGCACCAGGCGGCGGCGCGCATCGACGGCGGCGGCATCCAGCACCTGCAGGCGCGGCTGGCGGTTGCGCCCGCCGCGCACGAAGGGCGAGGGGGCACGGCTGCGCAGGAACCAGAGAACCAGGACGAGCAGGATGAGGGCAAGGCCGACGCCGCCGGCGGCGACCAGAAAGTTGCTACCGTATGCCCCTACAACATCATCGAACATAGGCACTCACTCCATTTCGCATTTTGGCACAACAGACGACGTTTCCGCTCCTTAGGCAAGAGCCGGCCTGTCTGTCCAGTCACCGGCGAACGCGATTTCGTGTTCTGCGGCCATTTGGCCGGGACCGGCTGCGCGCAGGCCGGCGAACTCACGGGCAAACTGGCGCGTTTGCCTGTGAATTCAAGCAGTCTCACGAAAGCCTGCTGTTTTTGCCGGCGCGGCAAGTTGATAAGAAGGAGAAGAATGCCTGATTCCCGCTGCGCGACGGTGTTACGCGCGGGGCGGATAAGGCTCATGCGAGGAATAGATGACGAAATCGCGTCAGGTCGACGACTATAACGCGCCGCTTGTGGACCGCGAGGGGCGTTCGGGCACGGCGATACGCATCATTCTGCTGGCGATCGTGCTGATCGCGGCGGCGGCCGCCTTCGTCTTCTTCAAGGATTCGCTCGGCAACGAGCTGGTGCTCGGCTGTCTCGGCGTTCTCGCCATGGTCGGCATCTTCTTCCTCGTCTCCTCCGTCATCGGCTTCATCGAGGTCATGCCGCAGCGCCAGTCCGACGGCCTGGCGCGCGCTTTCCTGAACAGCCATCCCGACGGAACGCTGATTACCGACGACAAGGGGCGCATCGTCTATGCCAACGCCGCCTACGGGGCGCTGACGGGCGCGCGCAAGGCGACCGAGGTGCAGACGCTGGAGACGTTGCTGTCGCGCCACCGCGAATCGAACGAGGCGCTTTACCGGCTGGTGAACGGCTTGCGCGAGGGACGGGAAGGGCGCGAGGAATTCCGCCTGCTGCGCGCCGTCGGGCCGGGCAGCAGCGCCGGCGCGCACTGGTATCGGCTGAAGGCGCGGCTCCTGAAGGCGGAAGACGGCGACGGCAAGCCGCTGCAGATCTGGCAGATCACCGACATCACCGCCGAGCGCGAGGATCAGGAGCGCTTTTTCAAGGAGCTGCAGAACGCGATCGACTATCTCGACCACGCCCCGTCCGGTTTCTTCTCCGCCGGGCGCAAGGGCGAGATCTTCTACCTGAACGCAACGCTGGCCGAATGGCTGGGCCTCGATCTCACCAAATTCATACCAGGCTCGATGAATATCGGCGATCTCGTCGCCGGCGAGGGGCTGGCGCTGATCCAGTCGGTGCAGGCCGAGCCGGGGCTCAAGAAGACCGTGACGCTGGACCTCGACCTGCGCAAATCGAACGGCCAGAGCCTGCCGGTGCAGATCATCCACCGCGTCACGTCCATGCGCGACGGGGCGCCCGGCGAAAGCCGCACCATCGTGCTGACGCGCGATGCGGGTGAGGAAAGCGGGCAGTCCGCCTCGGCGGCGGCCATGCGCTTCACGCGCTTCTTCAACAATACGCCGATGGCGATTGCGTCCGTCGACGGCAAGGGCAAGATCCTGCGCACCAACGCGCCGTTCCTGAAACTCTTTTCCAATATCGTCTCGCGTGACGATCTGGAGCGTGGCGCGCTGCTCGAAACCATCGTGCAGGAAAGCGACCGGCCGCAGCTTGCCGAAGCCCTTGCCGCCGCCAAGGACCGGCAGGGCGATATCGCGCCGATCGATTCCCGCACGCCGACCGACGAGGCGCGCTTCTTCCGCTTCTATGTGAATGCCGTCATCGACCAGTCCGACGAGGCGCCCGAGGAGGCGGCCATCGTCTATGCGGTCGAAGTGACCGAGCAGAAGGCGCTTGAGGCGCAGATGGCCCAGACGCAGAAGATGAACGCGGTCGGCACGCTTGCCGGCGGCATCGCGCACGACTTCAACAACGTGCTGACGGCGATCCTGCTCTCCTCCGACCACCTGCTCCTGCAGGCGCGGCCGGCCGACGCGAGCTTTGCCGACCTGATGGAAATCAAGCGCAACGCCAACCGCGCCGCCGTTCTCGTGCGCCAGCTGCTCGCCTTCTCGCGCAAGCAGACGATGCGGCCGACCGTGCTCAACCTCACCGATGTCGTCGGCGACCTGCGCATGCTGGTCGACCGGCTGATTTCGGGCACGAACGTCAAGCTCGATGTCGAATATGGCCGCGATCTCTGGCCGGTGAAGACCGACCTGTCGCAGTTCGAGCAGGTGCTGATCAACCTCTGCGTCAACGCGCGCGACGCCATGCCCCAAGGCGGCACGCTGACGCTGCGCACCCGTAACCTTCCAGCCGCCGAAGTCGCGGCCTTCAACTATTCCTACATGCCGCACGAGGACATGGTGCTGGTGGAAGTGACCGATACCGGCACCGGTATCGCGCCCGAGATCATGGACAAGATCTTCGAGCCCTTCTTCACCACCAAGGAAGTGGGCAAGGGCACCGGCCTCGGCCTTGCCATGGTCTATGGCATCGTCAAGCAGTCCGGCGGCTATATCCAGCCGGAATCGGAAGTCGGCAAGGGCACGACCTTCCGCATCTTCCTGCCGCGCCATATCGTCGAGCCGGCCGTCGCCGCCGAAGCTGATGCCGCCGATCAGGCGGTTGCTTCGGGCGGCGCCAATGTCGTGGAACTGGTGCAGCCGAAGCAGCCGGAAGACCTGACGGGCTCTGCCGTCATCCTGCTCGTCGAGGACGAGGAGGCGGTGCGCCGCGGCGGCAAGCGCATGCTGGAGACGCGCGGCTATACGGTCTATGAGGCGGGCTCGGGCGTAGAAGCGCTCGAGATCATGGACGAGCTCGAAGGCAAGGTGGATATCGTCGTTTCCGACGTGGTGATGCCGGAAATGGACGGGCCGTCGCTCTTGCGCGAATTGCGCAAGAAATATCCGGACCTGAAATTCATCTTCGTGTCCGGTTATGCCGAGGATGCCTTTGCCCGCAACCTGCCGCCGGAAGCCAAGTTCGGCTTCCTGCCGAAGCCGTTCTCGCTGAAGCAGCTGGCTGTGGCGGTGAAAGAAACGCTGGATAGCTGACGGGTCGAGGGATTCAGGCGGTCAGCGCGGGCAGTGCGTGCGGCCCCCCTTTCGACAGGGAATTCTGCCGCACAAATGCGTCGGCAGGGCGGGGCCAGCCCGCCCCATCATTCATTACTCGCCCAGCGCCACGGCGATCTCTGCCGCCAGCCGCGCATTATTCTCCACCAGCGCGATGTTCGTCTTCAGGCTCTGGCCATCGGTCAGATCGAAGATCGTGCTCAAGAGGTAAGGTGTTACCGCCTTGCCGGTGATTTCGTCGCGTTCGGCGCTGTCGAGCGCGCGCTCGATATAGATTTCCATTTCCTCGCGGGCGATTTCGTCGGCTTCCGGAACCGGGTTGGCGATCAGCATGCCGCCATCGATGCCGAGCTGTTCGCGGGTCGTCTGGAAGTTGGCGATCGCGGCCGGGCTGTTCAGCGTCAGCGGGCTGCGGATGCCCGACGAGCGCGACCAGAAGGCCGGGAATTCGTCGCTTTCATAGGTGACGACGGGAACGCCGCGGGTTTCCAGCACTTCCAGCGTCTTCGGAATGTCGAGGATCGCCTTGGCGCCGGCGCAGACGACGATGACGCCGGTGCGGGCGAGTTCTTCAAGGTCGGCGGAAATATCGAAAGTCTCTTCCGCGCCGCGATGCACGCCGCCGATGCCGCCGGTCGCAAAGACCTTGATGCCGGCGCGCGCGGCCGCAATCATCGTGGCGGCAACGGTAGTGGCACCGGTGCGGCGCTCGGCGATCGCAAAGGCGATATCGGCGCGCGACACTTTCATCACGTCCTTGGCCCTGGCGAGCTGTTCCAGCTCGGCGGCCTCCAGGCCGATATGCAGCGTGCCGTGGATGACGGCGATCGTGGCGGGAACGGCACCCTGGTCGCGAATGATCGATTCGACGCTGCGCGCCATTTCGATATTGCCGGGGTAGGGCATGCCGTGGGTGATGATGGTCGATTCGAGGGCGACGATCGGGGCGCCGCGCTGCTTGGCGGCGGCCACTTCCTTCGAATAGGAGATCGGCAGCAGGGGCGAGAAGGGTTTGGTCATGATCCGTATCCGTTTATCGATGTTGCCGCTTCATTGCAGAATTCTCGCCGCCGGGACAAGCGAAAGCATGTCGCGGAGCAATTCGGGAGAGAGATTTTCGCTCACCGCGTGATGCGACTGGACGGTGAGTGCGGCGGCCGCCGCGCCGTGGCGAACCGCCTCTTCCAGCGGATGGCCGAGCATCAGGGCCGCCAGCGTGCCGGCGGCAAGCGAGTCTCCCGCACCGGTGACATCCGCGACAGTATCGGAGATCGGCGGCTGCAGGAGAAGGGCGCGCCCGTCCTTGAAGGCGACGAGTTCCCGCTGGCCGCGGGTGACGACCGCGCCGCCGATGCCGATGTCACCGAGCAGGGACGGCCAGGCGGCGGCATTGTCGGGCCGCTCGCCGGTCAGCGCCGCGGCCTCGGCTTCGTTGAGGAAGAGATAGTCGATGCCTTCAAGGCAGGGCAGGAGGCGCACGACCTTGGCCGGGGAAATGGCAATCGCGGCAACCGGCTTGCCGAGCGCATTGGCCCTGGAAACGATCGCGGCTGCGGTCTCCTCCGGCAGGTTGGCGTCGAAGAGGACGAAATCGGTGGCGGCAAAGGCGTCGCGCACCCAGCGGATCGACAGGCGGCGCGGCACGAAGAAACGGTAGAGTTCCATATCGGCCAGCGCGATGACGAGATTGCCGTCCCTCTCGATGATCGCCGTGTAACTCGGCGTCTTGCGGTCGAGGAAGACGAAGGGGCGGTCGTCGATGCCGGCAAAGTCTGCCGCCTCGCTCACCATCTCGCCGATCGGGTCGCCGCCGCGCGGCGAAATCATCGTCACGTCGAAGCCGAGGCGGGCAAGATTGCGGGCCGCGTTGAAGCCGCCGCCGCCCGGTTCCTCGAACCATGTGCCGGGATTGCTGGCGCCCGGTGCCGTCTCGCCGGAAATACGGCCGCGGCGATCGATATGGGCGCCGCCGAGAACGAGAATCCTGGCGCTCATTTCTGCACTCCGCAAGCGAATCGAATGGCGGCGGACGCTGTCGCATCCACAGGGCGGGGCGCACTAAGCCGTTGCTTTGCATCGATAAAACAAAAATAGAACACGGGCCGTTTTACCTTTTTCTTTCAGATATTTGCAACCCCATTGCGAAATAAGAACAAATAGGGTACAAACTTCGCATCAGCGGCGACATTGCTAGAGCAGCGTCAATAACCTAAAGGTGGATCGAATGTCTCAGAATTCATTGCGGCTCGTAGAGGACAAATCGGTGGACAAAAGCAAGGCGCTCGAAGCGGCACTCTCACAGATCGAGCGGTCGTTCGGCAAGGGCTCGATCATGAAACTCGGCTCGAACGAAAACATCGTTGAGATCGAAACGGTTTCCACAGGTTCTCTCAGCCTCGATATCGCTCTCGGCATCGGCGGTCTGCCGAAGGGTCGTATCATCGAGATCTACGGTCCGGAAAGCTCGGGCAAGACGACGCTGGCGCTGCAGACCATTGCCGAGGCGCAGAAGAAGGGCGGTATCTGCGCCTTCGTCGATGCCGAACATGCGCTCGATCCGGTCTATGCCCGCAAGCTCGGCGTCGACCTGCAGAACCTCCTGATCTCGCAGCCCGACACCGGCGAGCAGGCGCTTGAAATCACCGATACACTGGTGCGCTCCGGCGCCATCGACGTTCTCGTCGTCGATTCCGTTGCGGCGCTGACGCCGCGCGCCGAAATCGAGGGCGAAATGGGCGACAACCTGCCGGGCATGCAGGCGCGCCTGATGAGCCAGGCGCTGCGCAAGCTGACGGCATCGATCTCCAAGTCGAACTGCATGGTGATCTTCATCAACCAGATCCGCATGAAGATCGGCGTCATGTTCGGTTCGCCGGAAACCACGACCGGCGGCAACGCGCTGAAATTCTACGCCTCCGTCCGCCTCGACATCCGCCGTATCGGCCAGGTCAAGGAGCGCGAAGAGGTGATCGGCAACCAGACGCGCGTCAAGGTCGTCAAGAACAAGATGGCGCCTCCCTTCAAGCAGGTCGAATTCGACATCATGTATGGCGAGGGCGTGTCCAAGACCGGCGAACTCATCGACCTCGGCGTCAAGGCCGGCATCGTCGAGAAGTCCGGCGCCTGGTTCTCCTATAACAGCCAGCGCCTCGGCCAGGGCCGCGAAAACGCCAAGATCTTCCTGCGCGACAATCCGGATCTCGCCCGCGAGATCGAAACCGCGCTTCGCCAGAATGCCGGCCTGATCGCCGACCGCTTCCTGCAGAACGGCGGCCCGGACGCCGGCGACGATGCAGGCGATGGCGACATGTAATCCAGCCTGAGCGCAAAGCGAATTCGAACCGGCCGCATTCCCTCACGAGAATGCGGCCGCTTCTGTTTGTGTGCCGGACTTTGTTTGTATGCTGGACAGTGGCAGGGCCGGACGATAAAAGCCGATGGATTTAATTTTACCTGCCTGCTGGCAGCATCGAAGGGCATGAAATGAGCGGTGTAAACGATATCCGGTCGACCTTCCTCGACTATTTCAAGAAGAACGGCCATGAGGTCGTTCCATCAAGCCCGCTCGTGCCGCGCAATGATCCGACGCTGATGTTCACCAATGCCGGCATGGTGCAGTTCAAGAACGTCTTCACCGGCCTCGAAAAGCGTCCCTATTTGACGGCGACGACCTCGCAGAAATGCGTGCGCGCCGGCGGCAAGCACAACGACCTCGACAATGTCGGCTATACCGCGCGCCACCTGACCTTCTTCGAAATGCTCGGCAACTTCTCCTTCGGCGACTATTTCAAGGAGAATGCGATCGAGCTTGCCTGGAAGCTCGTCACCGAAGGTTTCGACCTGCCGAAGAACCGGCTGCTGGTGACGGTCTATTCGGAAGACGAGGAAGCTGCGTCGCTGTGGAAGAAAATCGCCGGTTTCTCCGACGACAAGATCATCCGCATCCCGACCTCCGACAATTTCTGGCAGATGGGCGATACCGGCCCCTGCGGCCCGTGCTCGGAAATCTTCATCGACCAGGGCGAGAATATCTGGGGCGGCCCTCCCGGCTCGCCGGAAGAGGATGGCGACCGGTTCCTGGAATTCTGGAACCTCGTCTTCATGCAGTTCGAACAGACCGAGCCCGGCGTTCGCAACCCGCTGCCGCGTCCGTCGATCGATACCGGCATGGGCCTGGAGCGCATGGCGGCCGTCCTGCAGGGCGTGCAGAGCGTTTTCGACACCGACCTGTTCCGCACGCTGACCGGCACGATCGAGGATGCCGTCGGCGTCAAGGCCGAGGGCAATGCCAGCCACCGCGTCATCGCCGACCACCTGCGTTCCTCCGCCTTCCTGATCGCCGACGGCGTGCTGCCGTCGAATGAGGGCCGCGGCTACGTGCTGCGCCGTATCATGCGCCGCGCCATGCGCCACGCCCAGCTTCTCGGCGCCAGGGAGCCGCTGATGTACCGGCTGCTGCCGACGCTGGTGCAGGAGATGGGCCGCGCCTATCCGGAGCTGGTGCGCGCCGAGGCGCTGATTTCCGAAACGCTGAAGCTCGAGGAAAACCGTTTCCGCAAGACGCTGGAGCGCGGCCTGTCGCTTCTCTCGGACGCGACCGTCAACCTGTCCAAGGGCGACATGCTGGACGGCGAGACCGCCTTCAAGCTCTACGATACCTATGGCTTCCCGCTCGACCTGACGCAGGACGCGCTGCGTGCCCGCGAGATCGGCGTCGACATTTCCGGCTTCACCGATGCGATGGAGCGCCAGAAGGCCGAGGCCCGTTCGCACTGGGCCGGTTCCGGCGAGAAGGCCACGGAAACGGTCTGGTTCGAGCTGAAAGAAAAGCACGGCGCGAGCGAATTCCTCGGCTACGACACCGAGACGGCCGAAGGCGTGGTGCAGGCGATCGTCAGGGACGGTGCTGTCGCAGCCGAAGCCAGGGCCGGCGACAAGGTGCAGATCGTCGTCAACCAGACGCCGTTCTACGGCGAATCCGGCGGCCAGATGGGCGATACCGGCGTGATCTCCACCGATCACGGCAGGATCGAAATTTCCGACACGCAGAAGAAGGGCGAGGGCCTGTTCGTGCATTCCGGCACGGTTGTCGAAGGCGTGGTCAAGGCCGGCGAAGCCGTCGCGCTGACGGTCGATCATATCAGGCGTTCGCGCCTGCGCGCCAACCATTCGGCCACCCATCTTCTGCATGAGGCGCTGCGCGAGGTGCTTGGCACGCATGTTGCCCAGAAGGGCTCGCTGGTCGCGCCCGAGCGCCTGCGCTTCGACGTGTCGCATCCGAAGCCGATGACGGCCGAAGAGCTCAAGGTCGTCGAAGAGATGGCCAACGAGATCGTGCTGCAGAACGCGCCGGTGACGACACGCCTGATGAGCGTCGACGATGCCATCGCGGAAGGCGCAATGGCGCTCTTCGGCGAAAAATACGGCGACGAAGTGCGCGTCGTGTCGATGGGCACGGGCCTGCACGGCGCCAAGAAGGACAAGCCCTATTCGATCGAACTCTGTGGCGGCACGCATGTCTCGGCGACCGGCCAGATCGGTCTCGTGCGTATTCTCGGCGAAAGCGCCGTCGGTGCGGGCGTTCGCCGTATCGAGGCCGTGACCGGTGAATCGGCGCGCGAATATCTTGCCGAGCAGGACGAGCGCGTGAAGACGCTCGCCGCGTCGCTGAAGGTTCAGCCTTCGGACGTTGTGGCGCGTGTCGAGGCGCTGATGGACGAGCGCCGCAAGCTGGAAAAGGAACTGGCCGATGCCAAGCGCAAGCTCGCCATGGGCGGCGGGCAGGGCGGTTCTGCCGATGCCGTGCGCGAGGTCGGCGGCGTCAAGTTCCTCGGCAAGGCCGTGGCCGGCGTCGATCCGAAGGACCTCAAGGGTCTCGCCGATGACGGCAAGGCCAGCCTCGGCTCCGGCGTCGTGACGCTGATCGGCGTGTCCGAAGACGGCAAGGCGAGCGCGGTCGTGGCCGTCACGCCCGATCTCGTCGATCGTTTCAGCGCCGTCGATCTGGTGCGCGTCGCCTCTGCAGCGCTTGGCGGCAAGGGCGGCGGCGGCCGCCCCGACATGGCGCAGGCCGGCGGCCCGGATGGATCCAAGGCCGATGAAGCGCTTGAGGCTGTCGCAGCGGCACTCGCCAGCTGATCGACAAAGACCCGGAGGGCAGGAGGTTCCCAGTGAAAGTCCATCGCTCTCCAGGCAAGACGATCGGTCTTGCCGTTCTCTCGCTGCTGATGACGGCGCTTCTGGCCGCCCTCAGCTTCGCCGGTTATCAGAAGGAAGGCGTGAACGGCGTATCCGTCGTGCTCGGCCTCCTCGGCGTGCTTTTCCTCGTCGCCTTCATCGCCTTCCTCCGGAAGGCGTTTGACCGGCGTCCGGTGATGGATTTCGCTGACGAGGGCCTTCTGGTGACCGAAGTCGCTCCCCAGAGGATCGGTTGGGGTGACCTTGTGGCTGTCCGCGCATTCCAGGTGCACAGGCAGCCCTTCATCGAACTCCAGATCACACCGGCCGCAGCCGCACGGCTGACGATCTCGCGCATGACGCGCCTCAACAACAAGGCGCTCGGCAAGTCGAACGACTATCTGACCTTTTCGGTCAGCGGTCTCGACCATCCGGTGGAGCAGATCCTGTCCGAGCTTCAGGAGCGGGCGCAGGCCGTGCGCCAAGGCTAATCGCCACGCGCTTTCATACCAGCCTCAAGTCCGCAGGATTTGTCAAATCGGGTTATGCTTTGTTGCCGCCGATCGAAGAGCGAGGTTCGACATGACAGGCGAAACGGCATGGGCGCTTTACGAGGACCGTCTGAGACGGGTCTCGGCCTATATCCACGATCATCTGGACGAGGATCTGGATATGGAGCGGCTGGCCGAGATCGCCTGCCTGTCGAGCTATCACTGGCACCGGATCTATCGGGCGATCTACGGCGAGACGCTGGCGGCGACCGTCAAGCGGCTGCGGCTGCATCGCGCGGCGGGCGAGATCGTCCGCACCGAGCTTGGCGTCAGCGAGATTGCGAAGCGATCGGGCTATCCCAATCTCCAGTCCTTCAACCGCATCTTCAAATCGGTCTACGGCATGCCGCCGGCGCGCTACCGGAAAGAGGGAAGCCACAAGCAGTTCGAACCCTCAATCTCCGGAAAGGCACCAGCCATGTTTGATGTCACCCTGAAAACCATCCCGCCGCTCGAACTCGTCGGCGTTGCCCATACCGGCTCCTATATGGAGATCGGCAAGGCCTTCGAGACGCTGTTCGGCACGCTCTACACGCGCGGGCTCGCAAGGCCCGAGATGCGGATGATCGGCGTCTATCTCGACGATCCCGATCTCGTGCTGCCGGAAAAGCTGCGCTCCGTCGCCTGTGTGACGGCCGGGCAGGAGACGACCGCCAACGCTCCCCTGGAGCGGCGGCTGGTGGAAGGCGGCGATTATGCCGTGCTGCATCACAAGGGGCCTTATGCCGACATGCACAAGGCCTATCAGTGGCTCTACGCCCAGTGGCTGCCAGCCTCCGGCCGGCAGATCCGGGATCGCGTCATGTTCGAGGAATATCTCAACAATCCGCGCGAGGTCGCGCCGACCGAGTTGCTGACGGATATCTATATGCCGCTGGCCTGAGCGAAACGCTCAGGCGGCCTGCATGGCCTTCGCCGCCTCTTCGTCCAGCGCGCTTGCCCGCTTATAGGCGTCGCGTTCTGACAGCCTGCCAAAATAGTCGACGAAGGCCTGGCGCTTTTCGATGCTGCCGAAGGCAAGGCCCCAGCCGATATGCGAGCCGACATAGACGTCGGCGGCCGTGAAACGCTTGCCGGCAATATAGGGAGAGGCGGCCGAGACCGCCTTTTCCAGCGTGCCCATGACATCGCCGAAGGAACCGCAGCCGGCCATGCGCAGCCGCTCCTGCGGGATTTCGAAGCCGAGCGCCTTCAGCGTGACGGCAGCTTCCAGCGGCCCGGCGGCGAAGAACATCCAGCGGTAGTAATCGGCGCGTTCATCGGGCTGCGGCGCGAGGCCCGCCTGCGGAAACGTATCCGCAAGATAGGCGCAGATCGCCGCGCATTCCGTCACGATCGTCGTGCCGTGACGGATCGCCGGCACCTTGCCCATCGGGTTGACGGAAAGGTAGTCCGCGCCCTTCATCGTCCCGCCGAAGGTCAGGATTTCAGTACGGTAGGGGACGCCGGTCTCCTCCAGCATCCACCGCGCTATCCGGCCGCGCGACATCGGATTGGTGTAAAAGGTGATTTCCTCGCTCATCCTGGTCTCCTCTCTCCCATGTTGTTTTCGTAGCGCCGGCGCGGGAGATTTCAACCCTTGGAGAGGGCGGCACCTTCACAGCCGCAGGCGGAGCGACCGGCGTCGGCGTGATCCCGGAAGCCTGGTCGGGAGGGGAGCGCCAACGCTGATTGTAATATTGCGTCCCGGTCTCCAGCAAAGCGAGATCGAGATAAAAGACAATCATATCCTGGCCCTCGCGCCGCGCGAGAAGCCTTACAAGCTGCAGGAATTCGGGGACAATACTCGTCTTGACCATCGGAATCTCCATGCCCGGGTGAGTTTCCAGATAGGCCTTGCAACTTACGCGAGGCTTATTTGCGAAAGTTACTACTAAATTAGCTACGGGATCCGATTTTATCCGGCAACAAAAAACCCGGCGCGAAGGCCGGGTTTCTCGATCTCTATGCGAGCAGGGCTCAGGCCATTGCGGCCTGCAGGTTCTGGTCGATCTTGTCGAGGAAAGCGGTGGTGGAGAGCCACGGCTGATCGGGGCCGATGAGCAGCGCCAGGTCCTTGGTCATGAAGCCGGCTTCGACGGTGTCGACGCAGACCTTTTCCAGCGTGGAGGCGAACTTCGCGAGTTCGGCATTGTCGTCCAGCTTGGCGCGGTGGGCGAGGCCACGGGTCCAGGCGAAGATCGAGGCGATCGAGTTCGTCGAGGTTTCCTGGCCCTTCTGGTGCTGGCGGTAGTGGCGCGTGACCGTGCCGTGGGCGGCTTCGGCCTCAACCGTCTTGCCGTCCGGCGTGAGCAGAACCGAGGTCATCAGGCCGAGCGAGCCGAAGCCCTGGGCAACGGTATCGGACTGGACGTCGCCGTCGTAGTTCTTGCAGGCCCAGACATAACCGCCGGACCACTTCAGCGCGGAGGCGACCATGTCGTCGATCAGGCGGTGTTCGTAGGTGATGCCGATTTCGTCGAACTGCGCCTTGAACTCGGCTTCGTAGACTTCCTGGAAGATGTCCTTGAAGCGGCCGTCATAAGCCTTGAGGATGGTGTTCTTGGTCGACAGGTAGACCGGCCACTTGCGCATCAGGCCGTACATCATCGAGGCGCGGGCGAATTCGCGGATCGACTCGTCGAGGTTGTACATCGCCATGGCGACGCCGGCGCCCGGCGCGTTGAAGACTTCCTTCTCGATGACCGTGCCGTCCTCGCCGACGAACTTGATCGTCAGCTTGCCCTTGCCGGGGAACTTGAAGTCGGTCGCGCGGTACTGGTCGCCGAAAGCGTGACGGCCGACGACGATCGGCTGCGTCCAGCCGGGAACGAGGCGGGGAACGTTGCGGCAGATGATCGGCTCGCGGAAGATGACGCCGCCGAGGATGTTGCGGATCGTGCCGTTCGGGCTCTTCCACATTTCCTTGAGGTTGAATTCCTTCACGCGGGCTTCGTCCGGCGTGATCGTCGCGCACTTGATGCCGACGCCGTATTTCTTGATGGCGTTGGCGGCATCGACCGTCACCTGGTCGTTGGTGGCGTCGCGGTTTTCGACCGAGAGGTCGTAATAGTCGATGTCGAGGTCGAGATACGGATGGATCAGCTTATCCTTGATGAGCTGCCAAATGATGCGAGTCATTTCATCGCCGTCGAGATCGGCGACGGGATTGGCGACCTTGATCTTCTTCATGTATCTGCCTCGTAAGCTTAAGAAAGGGACATCTGTCCCGGGTGGGTGATGTGGGTCCGGAGCGCTATAGCATTGTGAGCCGGGAACGCAAAGCAGAACGGGCAGGCGCCGTGACGTTTTTGCCGCCTTTGCCAAGCGCGGGAAAATGGCTAGTCTCGCCGGCACAAGCCCCGAGTCTCGGACATTTCGCCATGAAAAAGATCGCCGTTCTCTTCGCCGGCCTCGTCGCCGCCTCGTCCGTCCTGCCCGGCGTTTCGGCCGCCGCGGACGCGACCGCGCCGGTCAAGGAGATCATCGAGGATACGAAGAAGAACTGGGCGGGCGACAACAGCGACTGGATCGACATTTTCGACGAGGCCACGCTCGGCCGGCTCTACAGCAAGGACTTTGCCGAGAAATACAAGGCGGCCGCCCAGAACCCGGCCGCCGACGAAGACGGCATTTCGCCCTTCGATTACGACGTGATCGTCAACGGCCAGGATGCCTGTCCGCTTCAGGACCTTTCGATGGAAAGCGGCCAGCCGGCCAACGGCACGACCGAGGTGACGGTCAAGTTCAAGGCGGCGACCTGCATGGAAGGCACGCCGGACAAGGATGCCTTCACGACCGTGCGTTTCGAGGTGATCGACGAGAACGGCAAGCCGGTCATCGACGATATCATGATCCAGGGCGAGGAAGGCCAGGGGCCGATCTCGCTCAAGGAAGCGATGGTGCAGATCGCCAACGGCGAATGACGCCTCTTCGGCGTCACCGGCCGGCGACACCGGCTGCGATTTGATTTTTGCCGGGGCAGCGGTATCTCGCTCTCGGGCGCCGCCGGCGCTGGCGCGCATGAGGATTGGCAAGGGTGATTTCCGGATTCGAGTTCCGAGACTGGCTGCTCGCCAATGACCCGGCGCTTTCGCGCCTGCGCATGGGCACGCGCGTCACGCTGTCGATCGGCCTGTCCTTCGCGATCCTGCTTCTGATCCACGCGCTTGTCGTGCCGCTGCCGATCGCCTCCTATGCCCTCGGCATCGTGCTGTCGATCGAAGGCGGGGTCGCCGTGCGCGACAAGGGCTCGGCGCGCCAGCTGGTCACGCGGCTGCTCGGCTGTCTGGCGAGCGTGATCGTCGTCGGCATTGCGGCAGTGCTCGAGCCCTATCGGTATTTTTCGGATTTCATCTTCCTCGTGGTGATCTGCCTTGCCTCCATCGGGCGCGTCTATGGGCCGCGCGGCTTTGCGATCGGCATGTTCGCCTTCACCTCCTATTTCATGGGCGCCTATTTCCACCCGACCGTCGGGGAACTGCCCGTCATCGTCATCGGTCCTGTCGTCTCCGCGCTCGTCAGCCATTGGGTGAGGGCGGTGCTCCTGCCCGACAACTGGCGGCGCGACCTCCTGCGCTCGCTCGAAAGCGTGCGCGGCCGCATCAACCAGATCCTCTACAAGCTCGCGGCACTGGCCGCTGTCGGAACGGTGAACGAGGCGGACCGGCAGGAACTGCGCCAGCTGGAAGACCGGCTGAAGGAAGTGGTGCTGATGGCCGAGAGCTTCATTCCGCGCCCGCCGGGCGGCGTCTTCGACGGCGCCTCCGCACCGGCCGCGCAACTGGCGATCCGCCTGTTCGACGCGCATCTGGCGACCGAGAGCGCCATCGTGCTGAGCTTTCAAAGCCCGCCGTCCTTTGCGCTGGTCCATGCGGTGATCGAGGACGACCGCGCCGCCCTTTCGGCCGAGGAGAAAGCGGCGGAGGAGAGGGAAGGCGAGCCGCGGGGAGAGACGGCGCGCGCGCTGCTCTGGCTTGCGGCGGCACGCCGGCAGCTTGCCGAAACCATCGATGCCGGGCGCGGCTCCGACTTTGCCGAGATTGCCTCGGTGGAAGAGGCGAGCGCGCCGGCAGCAATCGATTTTTCCCTGAAGAACCCGCTCATGCGCTCGGCCCTGCAGATCACGCTCGCTGCGGCGATTGCCATGACGCTGGGGCTTGCCCTGTCGCGCGAACGCTGGTTCTGGGCGGTGCTGGCCTCCTTCCTCGTGTTCACCAATACCAATTCGCGCGGCGACACCGCCATCAAGGCGCTGCAGCGGTCGATCGGCACGCTGTTCGGCATCGCCTTCGGCCTGGTTCTGGCGACGCTGCTGACAGGGCATGTGGCGATAGCGGTCGCGGTTTCGGTCGCCTGCATCTTCCTCGCCTTCTACTTCCTGCAGATTTCCTATGCGACGATGACCTTTTTCGTCTCGATCGTGCTCTGCCTCGTCTATGGCATGATGGGCGTGCTGACCTTCGATCTCTTGAAGCTGCGCCTCGAGGAGACATTGATCGGCGCGGTCGCCGGAACGCTGGTTGCCTTCCTCGTGCTGCCGGCGCGCACGCGCGGGACGCTGGATACGGCGCTCGCCAAATGGTTCGACGCCCTGAAGGAGCTGCTGTCGGCCGTATCGGAGAAGAAGAGCCAGCCGGAACTCATCGTCATCTCGCAGAAGGTCGATGCCTGCTACCGCGACATGACGCTCGCCGCGCGTCCGCTCGGCTCGACCTGGTCCATTGTCACCAGACCGGGACAAATCCGCCGGACGCTGGCGATCTTCCTTTCCGTCACCTACTGGTCGCGCATCCTGGCGCGAAACCACATGGCCGATGCGGTCGATGACGATCTGCAGCGCAGCATCGCCGCCGATCTCGGCCTGCTGGATGCGGCGGCGCCGCGCGGTTCGGAATGTTTCCTGATCGTGCGCAAGCAGATGCGGCCGACCGGCCGCCACCTGCCGCTCTGGCGGGAAGGGGCGCGGCTTGCGGTGGAAATGATCGGCTCGACGCTGGAGCGGCTCTACCCGGAAGAGGCGCAGGACTTGCCTGTTGCGGCCGGCAAAGCTATTGCGCCGGTAAATCAGGAATAGGAAGCACATGGCGGGTACCAACAGCGAGCATCAACTTCTGGCCGAAGGGCCTGTCATCATTCTGGTCGAGCCGCAGATGGGCGAGAATATCGGCATGGTGGCGCGCGCCATGGCGAATTTCGGGCTTGCCGATCTGCGCCTCGTCAATCCGCGCGACGGCTGGCCCAACGAGAAGGCGCAGGCCGCCGCCTCCAAGGCCGATCACGTGATCGAAGGCACCAGGGTTTTCGGCACGCTGGAAGAGGCGATCGCCGACCTCAATTTCGTCTACGCGACGACGGCGCGCAGCCGCGACAACTACAAGCCGGTGCGCTCGCCGGTCTTTGCCGCCGGAAACCTGCGCAACCGGTTCAGGGCAGGCGAGGCGACGGGCATCCTCTTCGGCCGCGAGCGCTGGGGCCTGACCAACGAGGAAGTGGCGCTTGCCGACGAGATCGTCACCTTCCCGGTCAATCCCGCCTTTGCCTCGCTCAATATCGCCCAGGCCGTGCTGCTCATGTCCTATGAGTGGATGAAATCGGGCATGGAGGATCTGGAAGCGGTGCCGTTCCAGGCGCTGGAACAGCGGCCCTCCACCAAGGAGCAGCTGTTCGGCCTGTTCGAGCAGCTGGAAGAGGCGCTGGATTCGCGCAACTATTTCCATCCGCCCTCGAAAAAGCCGAAAATGGTGGACAACCTGCGCGCCGTTCTCTCCCGCCGGGCATTCACGGAGCAGGAAATCAGCGTGCTGCGCGGCGTCATCTCCTCCCTCGACCGCTTCACGCGCAACAGTCCGCGCAAAGGCGGTTTCACCCGATCCGGCAAGGATGCGCCCACCGATGACAGCGCCGACAAGTGAGCTGAAACCCGTCCTCGTTTTCGATTCAGGCATAGGCGGGCTGACCGTGCTGCGCGAGGCGCGCGTGCTGATGCCCGAGCGCGGCTTCATCTATGTGGCCGACGATGCCGGCTTTCCCTATGGCGGCTGGGAAGAACAGGCGCTGAAGGAGCGGGTGATCGGGCTCTTTGCCCGGCTGCTCGAAGAATACGATCCCGAAGTCTGCATCATCGCCTGCAACACGGCCTTCACGCTGGTCGGGGCGGACCTGCGCGCCGCCTTCCCGCAGATGACCTTCGTCGGCACGGTGCCGGCGATCAAGCCCGCGGCCGAGCGCACGCGCTCCGGCCTCGTCTCGGTGCTCGCCACCCCCGGCACGGTCAGGCGCGCCTATACGCGCGATCTCATCCAGTCCTTCGCGCAGCAGTGCCATGTGCGGCTCGTCGGCTCCGAGAACCTGGCGCGCATGGCGGAGGCCTATATCCGCGGCGATGCGGTTTCCGACGCGGCCGTCATGGCCGAGATCGAACAATGTTTCGTCGAAAGGGAAGGGCGCAAGACCGATATCGTCGTGCTGGCCTGCACGCATTATCCGTTCATGGCCAATCTGTTCCGCCGGCTGGCGCCGTGGCCGGTCGACTGGCTGGATCCGGCGGAAGCCATTGCGCGGCGCGCCCGTTCGCTGGTGCCGCAGGTGGCCGATGCCGTCCACCCGGATCATTTCGACTTCGCCGTCTTTACCTCCGGCAATCCCGATTTCGCCACGCGGCGGCTGATGCAGGGCTTCGGGCTGAGCACGCGGTAAGGCGCAGCGCGCTTTATTTCACCGGCCTCATCGCGCAAGATCGCCGCGGGGAATCGCAAGCGGGTCTCTGCCGCTCAAGATGCAAAGGGATGCGCCGTGCCGCTGCAAAGACTTGTCATGCTGATCTTCTTTCTGCAACCGATCGCCTTCGGCGCCTGGTTGCCGCGCATTCCCGACATCCAGGCGAAACTGGGACTCGGCACCGCCGATCTCGCTGTTGCCCTTCTCGGATTGCCGATCGGCACGCTGATCACGCTGCCCTTTGCCGGCCGCCTCGTCTCGCGCATCGGCGGGCGCATGGCGATCGTCTACGGTTTCGTCTTCTTTCTTGCCGTGGTTTCGCTGCCGGCCTTCGCGCCGGGCGCCGTGCTTCTGTTCCTTGCCCTGATGATCGTCGGGGTGGCGCTTTCGACGGTGGAACTCGGCATGAATGTCGAGGCCGACGTGACGGAGAAGGCGACGGGGCTGATTATCATGAGCCGCTGCCACGGCTTCTGGAGCCTCGGCATCATGGCCGGCAGCCTGCTCGGCGTCGGTGCCATCGCCATCGGGCTTTCGCCGCACTCGTCGATCCTGTTCACGGCGATCGTCATCCTGCCCGTCGCGCTGCTTGCCAGCCTGCGCCTGCCGAAACTGCCGGAAAGTCACCATGCGGAGAATGCGCAGGCAGGGACCGGCTTCAAGCCGCCGAGCCTTGCCCTGCTCGGCATCTGCGCCTTCGTCTTCGGCGTGACGATGACGGAAGGCGCGATCGCGGATTGGTCGGCGGTCTATCTGCGCGATGTGATGAATAGCGAGGGCGCGCAGACCGGCCTCGGCTATTCGGTCTTCGCTTTCATGGTTGCGGCAGGGCGCTTCAGCGGCGACTACATGAAGGGCCGGTTCGGCGCGGTTGCCATTGCCCGCGGCTGCGGCATCGCCTCGCTTGCCGGCATGCTCGTCGTTCTCCTTGCGCCGGCGACGCCGCTTGCCCTGCTGGGTTTTGCCGCAGTCGGTGTCGGCGTCTCGGTCGGCTTTCCGCTTGCGGTGACGGCCGTCGCTTCGCTGACCGACCGCCCGCCGGCCTCAAGCGTTGCGACGCTCTCCTTCGCGGCGCTCAGCGGTTTTCTCATCGGGCCGCCGATCATCGGCTTTCTCGGCGAACATCTGGGGCTGCGGGCAGGGCTTGCGGTCCTGCTGCTTCCGCTTTTCGTCAGCCTGCTCTGCACCCGCCTGCTGATTCCGGCGCAGGCAGACATGGCGGGCGGCCTCGTCGAGCGCGAGGCGGTGTGAGGCATCTTTCCCCAGCGGACTTTCCCTGTGGGTTTTTGAAGGTTTGAAGACAACAGCGCCTGCGAATCTGCTAGAGACGTGGGCTGGAATTTGTAAGGGGAATGGGACGTGCAGGTTGGCATCGATATGGGAATGGCGTCCGGCAGCCCGGCGACGCTCGATATCGAGGAATTGCTGGCGACGCGTCTGCTCGTGCAGGGCAATTCCGGCTCCGGCAAATCGCATCTGCTGCGCCGCCTGCTGGAGCAATCGGCCCAATGGGTGCAGCAGGTCATCATCGATCCCGAAGGTGATTTCGTGACACTCTCCGATCGCTTCGGCCATGTGGTGGTCGATGGCGAGCGCACCGAGGCCGAGCTTGCCGGCATTGCCAACCGGATCCGCCAGCACCGCGTTTCCGGCGTTCTGACGCTGGAAGGGCTCGATATCGAGCAGCAGATGCGGGCGGCGGCCGCCTTCCTCAACGGCATGTTCGATGCCGATCGCGAATATTGGTATCCGGTGCTCGTGGTGGTGGACGAAGCGCAGATGTTTGCGCCCTCGGTCGGCGGCGACGTCTCGGAAGATGCGCGCAAGGCCTCGCTCGGCGCCATGACCAACCTGATGTGCCGCGGGCGCAAACGCGGGCTTGCCGGCGTCATCGCCACGCAGCGGCTCGCCAAGCTTGCCAAGAACGTCGCGGCCGAAGCTTCGAATTTCCTGATGGGCCGCACCTTTCTCGATATCGACATGGCGCGCGCCGCCGACCTGCTCGGCATGGACCGCCGCCAGGCCGAGATGTTCCGCGACCTGAAGCGCGGCCATTTCGTGGCGCTTGGCCCGGCATTGTCGCGCCGGCCGCTGCCGATCCAGATCGGCAATGTCGAGACCTCGGCGCGCTCTTCCAGCCCGAAGCTGATGCCGCTGCCGGATTCGCCCGACGATGTCGAAGACCTGATCTTCACGCCCGATCCGGAAGAGTTCCAGCGGCCGATCGTGCGCCGCGCGCCGCCCGCACCGCGCCCCACCACCGATATCCTGGCCGAACTCTCGCGGTCCACGCCCGCAGCCGGCCCGGTGCAGCCTGCCGAAACCAGGGCGGCGCAGCCGGAACTGTCGGCCGAAGAGCGCGAGGAGCGGCTTGCCGGCGTGCTCGCCGAAATCCTCGACGATCCGGGCTCCGGCTTCCGCACGGATGCCGTTCTCTATCAGGAATTCCTCGTTCGGCTGCGCATGCGCCGCGTTCCCGGCCCGCCGATGTCGCTGCCGGAATTCCGGCGGCGCGTGGCGGTGTCGCGCTCCGGCGTCGATCCCGAAATGGCGGCGAGCGAGGCCTGGGCGACGGCGCTGTCGCTCTCCAACGGCGTCACCGACGATCTGCAGGGCGTGTTCCTGATGATGGCGAAGGCTGCGATCGGTGGCGAGGCCTGCCCTTCGGACGCCCGCATCGCGCGCGCCTATGGCACGCATTCGGCAAGGCGCGCGCGCCGCCTGCTCGGCTATTTCGAAGAGCAGGGGCTGATCGTCGTCCATACGGACTTTACCGGCAAGCGCATCGTCGCCTTTCCGGACCTGCAGGCAGAGACGGCACCCGGTTCGGCGGACGCGCCCGATAGCGACTTTCTGAAGAGCGCTGCCGAATAAGCTTGCTCAGACCCAGCTCTGGATGATTTCCGGGCTGGCGTGGATGCAGGTGAGTTCCAGCCGTGTCGTTCCCACATTCTTGAAGCAGTGCGGCGTCTCGGCATTGACGACGACGATATCGCCGACATTGGGTTCCAGCGTTTCTTCGCCAACGGTGAAACGGGCCTTGCCGGAGCGCACGATCCACATTTCCGCATAGGGATGAACATGCAGTTCAGGCCCCTGGCCGGGTTCGTTGTCGATCAGGAAGATCGAGACGGGGGCGCCATATTCGCCGCCTTCGAAGCGGATGGTGCGGTTGGCGAATTGCTGCTGGCTTTCACGCGGTATGACATGGAACATGATTTCCTCCTTGATCACTCGGCAGGCTTCGCTATGAATTATCTTCACGAGAAGATAATTCCTTCAATTTATCTTCTCGTCAAGATAGTTTTGGAGTGATCATGGAAACGGAAGACCATGTGGACCGGCTGCGCGCGCTCTGGGCCGCGGAGTTGCCGGATCTCGATACGACGCCGATGAGCATTCTCGGGCGCATCTACAGGATCTCCAATCTGGTGCGACCGTCGATCGAAGCGACATTTGCCGAATTCGATCTCGATAGGGGCGAGTTCGACGTGATCGCGACAATCCGCAAGGCAGGGCCGCCTTACCGGATGATCCCGACAGAACTCTACGGCCTGCTGATGATCTCCTCGGGCGGACTGACGCACCGGCTGGACAGGCTGGAGAAATCGGGGCTTATCCGCCGGGAGCGATCGGCGCAGGACAAGCGCAGCTTCGAAGTGGTATTGACGGACGAGGGCATCCGCCGCGCGGAAAACGCCTTTCGCGAAGATATGAAACGGGAGCTTGCGCATCTCGATGGGCTGGACGAGGGTGAGCGCCAGGCACTGGCGGGGTTGCTGCGCAAGCTTGCCGGTTCGCTCGAGCGGGCAGGCGAGAACGGCCCTGAAACGGCAGATTCTGTTTGACAATCCTGTGACTTATCCCTAAAGACCGCGCCAGCACCGGGCAGCAATGTCCGGTGTTTCATTTGACATGTCCCGTGGATCAGATCCGTTCGCGTAACGGAAAGATCCTGTCGGCTCCCGGAAACGGGATCAAAGGAGGGCGTGTTTCCTTCGCGCGGTTTGGTAACAGACCGTCACAACACTTTGAAAGGAAATACGATGAGCAAGCGCGAATCGTCCAAGTACAAGATCGACCGCCGTATGGGCGAAAACATCTGGGGCCGTCCGAAGTCCCCGGTGAACCGCCGCGAATACGGTCCGGGCCAGCACGGCCAGCGCCGCAAGGGCAAGCTTTCCGACTTCGGCGTGCAGCTGCGCGCCAAGCAGAAGCTGAAGGGTTACTACGGCGACCTGCGCGAGAAGCAGTTCCGCGCCATCTTCGCCGAAGCAGCCCGCCGCAAGGGCGACACCTCGGAAAACCTGATCGGTCTTCTGGAGTCCCGCCTCGACGCGATCGTCTACCGCGCCAAGTTCGTTCCGACGGTCTTTGCTGCCCGTCAGTTCGTCAACCATGGCCACGTTACGGTCAACGGCGTGCGCGTCAACATCGGCTCTTACCGTTGCAAGGCCGGCGACGTTATCGAAGTTCGTGAAAAGTCCAAGCAGCTCGTGACCGTTCTGGAATCCGTTGCACTCGCTGAGCGCGACGTTCCGGACTATGTCGAAGTCGACCACAACAAGATGGTTGCCACTTTCGCACGCGTCCCGACGCTGTCCGACGTTCCGTACCCGGTCGTCATGGAACCGCATCTGGTCGTCGAATTCTATTCGCGTTAACGCATAACCCCGACAATCGATTTCGATTGTCGGAGAGGCTTATGCGTCTCTATAAGTGCTGCTGCGTCCCTTGCACATCTTCGATGTGCGGCGCAGCAGGGCGAAAGACGTTTTCGCATACGGAAAAGCCGCCCTCCAAGGCGGCTTTTTTGTCTTCGGAGAGAAGTCATGGTGGATTTGCAGGCAGTCCTCGACAGCATCTACAAGGAATTGGCGCCGCGCATCGGCGAGGGCAAGGTGGCGGATTATATTCCCGAGCTTGCCAAGATCGATCCGAACCAGTTCGGCCTGTCGGTCGTCACCGTCGACGGCAGGGTCCATAGCGTCGGCAATGCCGATGTCGCCTTCTCCATCCAGAGCATTTCCAAGGTCTTCATGCTGACGCTGGCGCTCGGCAAGGTGGGCGAGGGATTGTGGAAGCGGGTCGGGCGCGAGCCGTCGGGATCGGCCTTCAATTCCATCGTCCAGCTCGAGCACGAACACGGCATCCCGCGCAATCCCTTCATCAATGCCGGCGCGATCGCCGTCACCGACGTCGTCATGGCCGGCCATGCGCCGCGTGAGGCGATCGGCGAGCTCCTGCGCTTCGTGCGTTACCTCGCCGACGACGAATCTGTCACCATCGACGACAAGGTGGCGCGTTCGGAGACGGCAACCGGCTATCGCAATTTCGCGCTTGCCAATTTCATGCGCTCCTACCGCAATCTCGACCATCCGGTCGACCATGTGCTCGGCGTCTATTTCCACCAGTGCGCGCTGTCGATGAGCTGCGAGCAGCTCGCCCGCGCCGGCCTGTTCCTGGCGGCGCGCGGCAGCAATCCGCTGACCGGCCATTCGGTCGTCTCGCCCAAGCGCGCGCGGCGCATCAACGCGCTGATGCTGACCTGCGGCCATTACGACGGATCGGGCGATTTCGCCTATCATGTCGGCCTGCCGGGCAAGAGCGGCGTCGGCGGCGGCATCTTTGCGGTCGCACCCGGCATCGCCTCCATCGCGGTCTGGTCGCCGGGGCTGAACAAGGTCGGCAATTCGCAGCTCGGCGCCGTGGCGCTGGAGATGCTGGCGGCGCGCACCGGCTGGTCCGTTTTCGGCGATTGAGGCTGTGTTGGGCTGCCGCTTTCTGCTAAGCAGGGCAGGCACAGCAGACAGGTAGGAAGATGAATATCGCAGCCAATATTGCCGACGATCTGGAAGCGGCCGACCCCGGCATCGGCCATGCGCTGTTTGCCGATGCGCCTCACTCCGTTTCCTTCAACAAGCTGCGCAAGCGGCTGTTGCGGCAGGTGCGCCAGGCCTTCGACGATTTCGACATGCTGAAGGGCCAGAAGCGCTGGCTGATCGGCATTTCCGGCGGCAAGGATTCCTACGGGCTGCTGGCGCTGCTGCTCGACCTGCAATGGCGCGGCCTGCTGCCGGTGGAACTGATCGCCTGCAATCTCGACCAGGGCCAGCCGAATTTCCCGAAACATGTGCTGCCGGACTATCTCACCAGGATCGGCGTCAAACACCGGATCGAATATCGCGATACCTATTCGATCGTGAAGGAGAAGGTGCCGGAGGGGGCGACCTACTGTTCGCTCTGCTCGCGCCTGCGGCGCGGCAATCTCTACCGCATCGCCAGGGAGGAGGGCTGCGACGCGCTGGTGCTCGGCCATCACCGCGAGGACATCCTCGAAACCTTCTTCATGAACTTCTTCCACGGCGGGCGCATGGCGGCCATGCCGGCGAAGCTTCTGAACGACGAAGGCAACCTGATGGTGCTGCGTCCGCTCGCTTACTGCGCGGAGGACGACATGGCGAAATTCGCGGCCGCCATGCAGTTTCCGATCATCCCCTGCGATCTCTGCGGCTCGCAGGACGGCCTGCAGCGCAATGCGATGAAGGACATGCTTGCCGATATCGAGCGCCGCATGCCCGGCCGCAAGGACACGATGCTGCGGGCGCTCGCGCATGTGAACCCGTCGCATCTGCTCGACCCCAAACTTTTCGACTTTTCTGCGCTGAGCGTCACCCAAACGTCATAACGGACTTGCTATGAGCCTCTGCAGATCCATGCAACGAGTCCAGAATGATTTTCTCAGACAATGACATAGAGTTTCTCGGCGATTGCCTCCGGCATGTCGCCGAAGAAGAAATCATGCCGCGGTTCCGCAATGCGGCCGCCGCCAATGTTTCCGAAAAAACGTCCTCCGTCGATCTCGTCACGCAGGCCGACCTGCGCTCCGAGGCCTATCTGACGGCAGCGATCCGCGAGCGCTTTCCCGATGCGCTCATCGTCGGCGAGGAGGCCTATGAGGCGGACCGGTCGGTGGTGCCGGCGCTTGCCGATGCCGATCTTGCCTTCGTCATCGACCCCGTGGACGGCACTTTCAATTTCGCCGCCGGCCTGCCGGTCTTCGGCACGATCCTCGCCGTAACGGTCAAGGGCGAGACGGTTGCCGGCATCATTCACGATCCGGCGCTCGGCGATACGGTCATTTCCCTCAAGGGCGCCGGCGCCTTCCAGCAGAAGCGCAATTGCGAGCCGGTCCGCCTGAAGGTCGCAGAACCGGTCGAGCTTGGCCGCATGGTCGGCGCCATGGCCTGCAGCCATATGGAGGAGCCGGATCGTTCGCGCATTGCCGGCAATATGGCGAAGATCCGCATGACCTTCGCCTTCAACTGCTCGGCCTATGAATATTGGATGGCTTCGTCCGGCAAACTGCATTTCATCGGCCATGCCAAGCTGATGCCGTGGGACCATCTCGCCGGCGTGCTGACGCATCAGGAAGCCGGCGGCCATACCGCGAAATTCGACGGAACGCCCTACAGGCCGGGCGAGATTTCCGGCGGCATCATCTCGGCTCCCGACAGGGAAAGCTGGCAGATGATCCGCAGCGAGATCGTCGGCCACCGATAGACCGAAAGGAAAGCGCCATGACGACTGCCATAGATACGATGAAGCTTGCCGATCTCCTGCGGCAGGCAGCGAAAGCCGAGATCCTGCCGCGCTTTCGCCGGCTGGGCAGCGGCGACGTGCGCGCCAAGACGGAAGCGACCGATCTCGTGACCGAGGCGGACGAGCAGGCCGAACGTTTGATGAAGGCGCAAGCCCAGCGCCTCTGGCCGGAAGCGCTGTTCATCGGCGAGGAATCGGTTGCCGCCGACGCGTCGCTGCTGGACAGGCTCGCGGGGGCGGATCTCGCCATCGTCGTCGATCCGGTCGACGGCACGTTCAACTTTGCTGCCGGCATTCCGGCCTTCGGCGTCATGGCCTCGGTCGTTTCCAAGGGCGAGACGGTTGCCGGCATCATCTACGATCCGATGGGCGACGACTGGGTCATGGCGGAAAAGGGCGGTGGCGCCTGGTTGCGGCGGCCGGACGGCGAGGCGCAGCGGCTCAAGGTGGCAGCACCGGTTGCGCTCGACCAGATGGTCGGCATGGCCTCCACCGGCTACCTGCCGCAGGAAAAGCGCGCCGAAATCCTCGGCAATCTCGCCAAGGTGCGCTTCCTCACCAACTACCGCTGCGCTGCCCACGAATACCGCACCTTTGCCGGCGGCCATGTGCATTACCTGATGTATAACAAGCTGATGCCCTGGGATCATCTGGCCGGCACGCTGATCTGCCAGGAAGCCGGCGCCCATGCCGCCCGTTTCGACGGCTCGGCTTACCTGCCGCACCATGTCACCGGCGGACTGCTGATTGCGCCCGACAAGGAGAGCTGGGACATCCTGCGCCGCGAGGTTTTCACGGTCTGAGGCCGAGATGGCCTGAACGTGCGTTCAGGCCAGTATCTCCCTCAGCGCATCCAGCAGCCTGTCGCATTCGGCATCGGTGCCGATGGTGATGCGCAGGAAATCCTGGATGCGCTCCTTGCGGAAATGCCGGACGAGGATTGCTCGCTTGCGCAATTCCGCCGCCAGCTCCGCACCGCTGCGGATGCTATGGCGGGCAAAGACGAAATTGGCGGATGAGGGCAGGACTTCGAAACCGAGTTCGCCAAGGGCTGCCGTCAGCCGCTCGCGGCTGGCGATGATCAGTTCGCAATGTTTCTCGAACCAGTCCCGGTCCTCCCAGGCGGCGACGGCGCCGGCCTGGCTCAGCCTGTCCAGCGGATAGGAATTGAAACTGTCCTTGACCCGTTCCAGCGCGTCGACGAGCGGGCGCTGGCCGACGGCGAAACCGACGCGCAGGCCGGAGAGGCCGCGCGATTTGGAGAAGGTCTGGACGACGAGCAGGTTCGGGTATTTCCGGACCAGCGGAATGGCGCTCTCGCCGCCGAAATCCACATAGGCTTCGTCGATGACGACGACCTGATCGGGGTGCTCGGATATCAGCGTTTCGATCGCCGTGAGCGGCAGCGCCGTTCCGGTCGGTGCGTTCGGGTTGGTCAGGATGATCGCGCCGCAGGGCTGGCGGTAATCCTCGATCCTCACCCGCATCCTCTCGTCCAGCGGGATTTCGCGGAATTCGATGCCGTAGAGGCGGCAATAGGTCGGGTAGAAGCTGTAGCTGATATCGGGGTAGAGCAGGGGCAACTCGTGCTTCAGGAGCGCCTGGAACGTGTGGGCCAGAACCTCGTCCGAGCCGTTGCCGACGAACACTTCGCCGGGATCGAGATCGTGGCTTGCGGCAATCGCCCGGCGCAGCTTCAGGCCGGTCGGCTCGGGGTAGAGGCGCAGCGTGTCGTTGACCGCCTGCCCAATCGCCGCCAGCGCATGCGGCGAGGGGCCGTAAGGGTTCTCGTTGGTGTTCAGCTTCACGAGGCCCTCGATGACGGGCTGTTCGCCCGCCACATAGGGTGTCAGGGAATGAACGACGGGGCTCCAGAAACGGCTCATCATCACCTTCCAATATTGGCGCTCGAGCACCATTACATGTGAACGGCGCCGGGGTCGATCTGCGGGCTGTCGCCGGGGTGGGTGAAAAGCTTGCCCTTTTCGGCCCAGAGCACCATGACGATGGTAATGGCGCCGAAGAGCGCGAAACCGCCGAAGAGCGGCTGGACGGTGCCGTTGAAGAGCTGGCCGACGCCGCCGCCGAGAACGGCGCCGAAAGTGGTGGAGACGAAACCCGTCACCGCCGTTGCCGTGCCGGCGAGGTTGCCCATCGGCTCCAGGCTGATGGCCGTGAAATTGGTGGCGATCACGGCAAACATCATCAGGAGGATCGAGAAGAGCGCATAGGAGAAGGCGAAGGACGGCGTGCCGCCGAGTGCTGCGACAAAGCCGATTGCCGAAATGATGGTGAAGAGCAGCATGGCGGCATGGGAGATGCGGCGCATGCCGAAGCTGCGCACCAGCATGCCGTTCAGGAAGTTTGCGACCGCGATGCCGCCTGCCGTCGCGGCAAAGGCGATCGGCAGCCAGTCGCCGAGGCCGTAGACCTCGCCGAAGACCTGCTGGACCGAGATGACATAGGCGCTGATGACGCCGGTGAACATGGTGAGCCCGATCATGTAGCCGCAGGTGATGCGGTTGGTCAGAACCGTCCTGAAACCATCGGCAACGGCGGCGAAGGAGAGCGGAATGCGCTCGTCCGGCGGCAGCGATTCTTTCAGGCGCAGGAGCGCCCAGACGAAAAGGATCGAGGCGACGACGCCGAGCAGGATGAAGATCCAGTGCCATTCGGCATAGGTGATGATCAGCTGGCCGACGGAGGGGGCAACGATCGGCACGATCATGAAGACGATCATGACATAGGACATGACGCGGGCCATCTCGCGGCCGCCGAAGCAGTCGCGCACGATCGCCATGGTGGTGATGCGCACGGCCGCGCCGCCGATGCCCTGGACGAAACGCATGACCAGCAGCATTTCGAAACTGCCGGTGGCGGCCGCCGCAAACATGCCGATGACATAGCAGGCGAGGCCGCCGAGCAGGATGTTGCGGCGGCCGAAGGCATCCGACAGGCTGCCGAAGACGATCTGCGAGGCGCCGAAGCCCAAGAAGAACACGCCGATGACGAGCTGCGTGTCGTTGTTGTTGGTCACGCCGAGCGAATGGCCGATGCTCGGCAGTGCCGCCAGCATGCTGTCGATCGCCATGGCGATCGAGGCGGTCATGATGGCGATCGTCACCACGAATTCGACGAAGCCCATGCCGATGCGGGCCGAGCCCTGGTTTTCCGTATGCGGTTTGTGTGTCGGAGTCATTCGAATCCCCCTGAATGACGCAAGAGCGGCCGCAACGCGGCCGAATGAAGCGGGATGCGGCGAGCCCCTACCAGAATGCCCCGCCGCCTGATGTGTCTGGAAGCTTCCGGTGCCCGATATCAGTGGCCGATATCGGTGAAGCTCGAAAGCGATGCGTCCTTCGACAGCGGCGCGTGCTGCGCCCTGAACAGCCGGCCCTTTTCGGCGATCAGCACGAAGACGATGCCGATCAGCGAGACGACGAAATAACCGGCGATCATCGGCGTTGCCGTGCCGTTATAGGCCTGCCCGATCATGGCGCCGATCGAGGCGCCGCCGACCGTGCTCATGAAGCCGATCACCGAGGAGGCCGTGCCGGCGAGATGGCCGAGCGGCTCCATGGCGAGCGAATTGAAGTTCGAGCCGATCCAGCCGAACTGGAACATGACCAGCGCGAAGAAGACGATGAAGATCGCAAAGGGCATCGGCTGCGGCCCAAAGGCCTGCACCAGAAGCCAGACGAAGCTCAGGAGGCAGAAGCCGATGATGGAGGCGTGCGACAGGCGGCGCATGCCGAAACGGCCGACGAGCTGGGAATTGATGAAGGACGAAAACGCCATGAACAGGGCCACGCCGGCAAAGGCCACCGGCGCGTATACGCCGAGCCCGTAAATGCCGACATAGATCTGCTGGGCGGAATTGATGAAGCCGAACAGCGCCCCGAACAGGATCGTGCTGGCGATGGTGTAACAGAGGGCGATGCGGTTGGAAAGGAAGATCGCAAAACCCTGCAGGATGGAGCGCGCCGTGAACGGGCGCACATTGGCCGGATCCAGCGTTTCGGGCAGGCGCAGATACATCCAGATGCCGACGGCCGTCGCCATCGTGCCGATGAAGACGAAGATCATGTGCCAGGTGCTGACGAGCATGATGATCTGGCCGCTGCCGGGCGCAATGACGGGCACGATCATGAAGACCATCATGATGAGCGACATGACTTCCGCCATCTGCCGGCCGCCGTAGACGTCGCGGACGATGGAGATGGTGATGACGCGGGTGGCGGCCGAACCGAGGCCCTGGATGAAGCGCAGCGCCAGAAGCCCGGCGAAGGTCGGCACGACGGCAATGCCGAAAGCGGAAACGACGTAGATGCTGAGGCCGATCAGCAGCGGAACGCGGCGGCCGAAGCGGTCCGACAGCGGGCCGTAGAAAAGCTGGGCGAGGCCGAAGCCGAACAGATAGGCGGAAACGACATATTGGCGATGATTTTCGTTTTCGACACCGAGACTCGCGCCGATCTGCTGCAATGCGGGCAGCATGATGTCGATCGCCAGCGAGTTGACGGCCATCATGAAAGCCGCAAGCGCGATAAATTCCAGCTTGCCCATGGGCAGCCGACCCGCGGACATGGCTTGTGATGAATCTGTCACAATGAAATTCCCATAAACAGGTCAAGGCGCTGCTTGGCGCAGCGCCTCGAACTCAAAATACAGATTTGGAAACCGGACGGACGCCCGATGACCGATCAGGCGGCGCCTTTGACCGTGACGCCGTTTTCCTGGAGATGCTGCTGGAGCTCACCGGCCTGGAACATTTCCCGGACGATGTCGCAGCCGCCGATGAACTCGCCCTTGACGTAGAGCTGGGGGATCGTCGGCCAGTTGGAGTAATCCTTGATGCCCTGGCGGATTTCCGAATCGGCGAGCACGTTGATGCCCTTATAGTCGACGCCGAGATAGTCGAGGATCTGCACGACCTGGCCGGAGAAACCGCACTGCGGAAACTGCGGCGTGCCCTTCATGAAGAGGACGACGTCGTTGCTCTTGACTTCGTTGTCGATGAATTCGTTGATACCGCTCATGGGACCTAATCCTTTCAACAGGCAGGTTAAAGGCCCGCCGTTTCAATCATTTTCCTTAGATAGCATGTGGGGGCGGGAATTCCACCCGCCCAAACCAAAAAAAGACCAATCCGCGACACTCTGCGGCTGGTATTGTTGCCCATGTGTTACTGCTCCCTGGCGAGGTAAGCCTGGATCTGTTCAATCTCGCTGTCGGTGAAGTGGCTGAAGTCCCACTGCGAGACTTCGGTCATGACGCCGAGGTCGCGCCCGCCCATGCCCTTGCCGGTGCGCAGCAGGGCCTTGAACTGTTCGGGCGGATAGGATTGCGCCAGGGGCTTCAGGGCAGGGGCCTTGAAGGCCGGCGACTGTTTCTCGGTATCGAGATTGTGGCAGTGGCTGCAATCCGTCTTCCACATATATTCGCCGATATCGGCCGGGCGCGCTGCCGCCGGCTTGAAACCCGGCGCCACGTCGTCGGCCTCGAAGGGGATCTGGCCGAGCGCCAGCGCGATTCGTCCGACAGGCCCCCAGCTCGTGCCGCCGTCGACGGCATCGGGAAGCGGCTTCTGGCTGCGCAGCCAGGCGATGATATCGGCCATGTCCTCGTCCGAAATGTTGGAGAGGTTGCTGGCCGGCATGATGACGGCGCCGGTGCCGTCCCGCTTGATGCCGTGGCGGATGAGGCGCACCAGTTCGGCATCGGTATATTCGGGAACCAGCCGCGTCAGGTTCGGCGCGACGAGGCGGCCGAGCGCGGGGTCGTCCACCAGGACATTGCCGGCATCGCGGTGACAGCCGCCGCACATGAAGGTGCGGGCGCGCCGTTCCGATTCCTCCGGCGACAGCGTCGTCTTGACGGTGAAATCGGCGGCCGCCAGATCGTAGCTCCTTGCGAGCCGCATTTCGGACAGGCTGTAGACGGCGCCAACCGCCACAAGACAGAGAACGACGAGTGCGGCGAGAACGATTTTCAGGATGCGAAACATTTGAAGACCTCCCAGGAAGATATGGTTCAAGCGGCGGCCGGACGCTGCCTTGCGGCAACAGCCCGTTCAAAATCGCCATAGGCAAGGTTCCAGCCGCGGCGTTCCCTCAGCGTCGCAAGCCAGCGCAGGACGTTGGGAAAGGCGGAGAGATCGACATCCGCAAAAGCGCCGAGCGTGACGTTGGCGGCGCCGACATAGTCGGCAAGCGTGATTTCGCTGCCGCAGACGAACTCGCTGTCGCCGATCATGCGGTCGTTGAGAACCTGCAGATATTTGCGGCTGCCCTGCGCGCCGATCGCGCGCATCGCGGCAAGCGTCTTTGCCTCCAGCGCCAGCAGGGGCGGCAATATATGGGTGTAGGAAAGCAGGACGCAGTGGAAGACGTGGAAATTCGTCTGGAACCAGCTCACCGCCTCGTCGACACGGGTGCGGGCCTGCAGTTCCGCCGGATAGACGGGCATTTCATATTTCAGGGCGACGTAGCGGATGATCGCCGAACTCTGCGCCACAGTGAAATCGCCATCGACCAGCACGGGAACCTGAGCATTGGCATTGATGCCGCTAAATTCGGCCGTGTATTGCTCTCCGTCGGCGATCGAGATGATCTGTTCTTCGAACTCGACATTCTGGTCAAACAGGAAAAAAGAGGCGATGCGCGAAGATGTCGAGGTCGGATCGTATATAAGCTTCATGATATTTACTACCCGGGAATAGAAACGGCGGCGGCGATCTGCTAAGGCAATTCTTGGGCGGGCTCAAACACCGATATTGAAAGTTGGTTCTGCATTTTTGCATAATGGATGCATGGTGGAGTGGGGCGATCTCAGATTTCTGCTGCATGTGGTGCGCGAGGGCTCGACGCTAGCGGCCTCGCGCGTGCTCAATACCAGCCAGAGCACGGTCATGCGCCGCATTGCCGTGCTCGAAGGCCAGCTTGGGCTGAGCCTGTTCGAAAAGCGCCGCAGCGGCTATGTGCCGACCGATACGCTGCTTGGCCTGCTCGGCAAGCTGGAGGCGGTGGAGGCCGCCCATTCGGCCTTCGAAAGCGAGGCCCGCGTCATCTGCCGGGGTTTGAGCGGCACGGTGCGGCTGACGACGCCGGAACTGATCTCAAGCCATTTCCTGAAATTTCCGCTGCAGCAGTTCCGCCAGCTCAATCCCGATATCCGGATCGAGCTGGTGGCGAGCGACGAGTATCTCGATCTGTCCTGGGAGGCCGATATTGCGCTGCGGGCCGGCGACCCGCCGACGGACGGCGCGCTCTTCGGGCGGCGCATCATCAACGACACCTGGAGCGTCTATTGCAGCCGCGCCTATGCGGAGGCGAACGGCTACCCCACGACGACGGCCGATTTCGGCAAGCACGGCTTCATCTGCATCGTCGAGCGGGCGCGGCCGGACAGGCTGACGGAGTGGATGAACACGCATTTCCCGCCTGATAATATCGTCCTGCGCCACAGCAGCCTCATGTCCGCCTTCTTCAGCGTCAAGGCCGGTGACGGCATCGGCATCTGTCCGGACATGATCGGCATGAACGAGCCGGATTTCATCCGCTGCATGCCGGTCGACGTGCAGACCGGCAAGGAAGTCTGGCTGCTCGCGCATGAGCGCAACCGCCAGACGCCGCGCATCCGCATCGTTCTCGATTTCCTGACCGAGCACCTGATGAAAAAGGTGCAGACGATGCGGCTGGTGATGGGGGAGAAGGTCTGAAGCTCCTGCCGGCCTATGCGCGCCGCTGCTTGCTGCGGCCGGCGGCGGTACGGCGCCTGCTCACCTGTTTGCGGGCCGGTTTGCGGCTCACCGACGCTGCCTTGCGGGTGGTGCGGCCCGTTGCGGCCGATGCGGCCTTGCGGCGCTTGCGCTTGGTCGTCGTGCGGCCCGCCGTCTTCTTCAAAATTTCCTTCAGCACGCTGTCGATGACGCCTGATACAAGTTCGTTCACGAGATTGGCCACAAAATCCCCCTCAATCCTATCGAAACGCCGCTTTTCCTATTGAATTCCCGAGGAGTTCGCTTAGCAAGGCGGCTCGAAGTTTTTATCCGTTTTTTCGCCGTATTTTCAAGCGAACCGGTCACTCGATCAACGGCGCATTCAACCCGCCTGAAAGAAGAAAAAGACTATGAAACTCGTCGAAAAGCGGGTGGTGCTGCATTTTCCCGGATTCGAACCGCTGGATGGCGCAGCGCATCGGGCGCGCTACGAGCGCAGCGCAAGGCAAAGCGCCTCCGTCTGGGGCTACAATGTCGCGACCGGTGCCGCCGACGACGGGCACCATGTTTCCTTCGATGTCGGCACCGGTGCCGACGGCTGGCAAACGCAGACGCGCGTACATGTCTTCGATCACAATGAGCTGGTGCAGCGACTGCGCGCCGGCAATACGGCCGGGCGGATCGCGTCGGGTTTTGCCAGCTTCTGGCAGGTTGTGCGCGAGGGCGGCATGGCCGGCTATTTCCGCCACGCCTGGCGCTTCGGCCTGTTCTTCATCTTTCCCTTCCTGCTGACGGCGTTCGCGATCCTCGTCGCGCTGCAGATCCTGACGCTGCATTACTGGCTCGGCCTTCCGGGCTGGCACTTCGGCTGGAGCGCGCCGCTGGCGGCCGTTTTCTTCATCTTCGGTTTTCTGCCATTTTCCGAGCGTTTCCACACGCTGCACCTCTTCGCCGACTGGGAAATGGCCGTGGCGCTGGCGCGCATGGACAGGCCCGAATTCAACGACTGGCTGGAGCAATGCGCAAGCGCGATGCGCGCAGCGCTCGACGAGGAGGCGGACGAATATGTCATCTCCTCGCACAGCATGGGCTCCAGCGTCGCCGCCCATGTCGTCGGCATCCTGCTGGAGCGGGAGCCGGACGTCTTCAAGGGCAAGCGCGTGGTGTTTGCGACACTCGGCTGCGCCATCCTGCAATGCGCGCTGATGTCGTCGGCAACGCTGCTGCGCTCGCGCGTCGGTCTGATTGCCCGTTGCCCGGATATTTTCTGGCTGGACGTGCAGTGCCTGACGGACTCGATCAATTTCTACAAGGTGCCGGTCGTCAGCGTTTCCGGCCACCCGGACGCGCCGCAGGCCAGCATGATCCATATCCGCGTGCGGCAGATGCTGACGCCGGAGCATTACAGGAAGATCCGCGGGGATCAATTACGCGTGCACCGGCAATATGTGCTGGGGCCGGACACGAAATCCGCCTTCGATTTCACGCTGCTGACCGCCGGGCCGATGCCGGCCTCCGTCTTTGCCTATCCCGAGCAGAGCAAGCTTCCCGCCTGAACCTGCAAACCAGCAGAGAGCGTCGATCGCCTTCGCGCGGGTCCGTCCGATCGTCAAAAGGCCCGGCGGGAAAATCCTTCCAGCCGGGCCGTTCGTTTCCGTTCTTCAGTTGAACCCGGATTTCAATCCGGCGCCGAGGTCTGCAGGGCAAGCGCGTGCAGGATGCCGCCCATGTTGCCTTTCAGCGCCTCGTAAACCATCTGATGCTGCTGCACGCGGCTCTTGCCGCGAAAGGCTTCCGCGACGACTTCGGCGGCGTAGTGGTCGCCGTCGCCCGCCAGATCGCGGATCGTTACCTTGGCACCGGGAATCCCGGCCTTGATCATGTCTTCGATATCGCCGGGTGTCATCGCCATGATCGTTACTCCCTATACATTATTCCGCAGCGACAAGCTCGCCGCTGTTATCCATGAAATCAGGGAACCACGATTCATGGGCATCACGCAATTGCTGAATCGGCAGGGCGATCAGATCGTCGACGACGAGCGCATCCCCCTGGACGGTGCCGAGACGGCGGAAGGGCACGCCGGCGCCTTCGGCATTGGCACAGACGAAATCGGCGACGTCCTTCGGGACCGTGAGAACGTAGCGCGCCTGATCCTCGCCGAAGAGCAGGGCGTGCGCGGCACCCTTGCCTTCGCTGAGGCTGATGCGCAAGCCCTTGCCCGAGGCCATCGCCATTTCGGCGAGCGCGATCGCAAGACCGCCCGAGGAAATGTCATGGCAGGCAGTCGCCTGGCCGTTGCGGATGACGGAGCGGACGAAATCGCCGTTGCGGCGCTCGGCAAAGAGATCGACTTCCGGCGCCGGGCCTTCCGCGCTGCCGACAATATCGCGCAGGTAGACGGACTGGCCGAGATGGCTGCCGTCGGTGCCGATGAGCAGGACCCTGTCGCCTTCGGCCGCACTGCCGATGCGGGCCATCTTGCGCCAGTCGGGCATCAGGCCGACGCCGGCAATGGTGGGCGTCGGCAGGATGGCGACGCCGTTGGTCTCGTTATAGAGCGAGACGTTGCCGGAGACGATCGGGAAGTCGAGCGCGCGGCAGGCTTCGCCGATGCCCTTCACGGCGCCGACGAACTGGCCCATGATTTCGGGCTTTTCCGGATTGCCGAAATTGAGGTTGTCGGTCGCAGCCAGCGGCTCGGCGCCCGTTGCCGTGATGTTGCGCCAGCATTCGGCGACGGCCTGCTTGCCGCCTTCGAAAGGATCGGCCTCGACGTAGCGCGGGGTCACGTCGGAGGAAAAGGCGAGGGCCTTCAACGGGTGGCCCTCGACGCGCACGACACCGGCGTCACCGCCCGGAAGCTGCAGGGAGTTGCCCTGGATCAGCGTGTCGTACTGTTCGTAGACCCAACGGCGGCTGGACTGGTTGGCGGAGCCGACGAGCTTGAGCAGCGCTTCGTTGTAATCCGTGGGAGCGGCAACGAGATTAGCCGGCAGGGGGGCACGCTTGTCGGATTCGCGCCAGGGGCGGTCATATTCCGGCGCCTGGTCGCCGAGATCCTTGATCGGCAGATTGGCGACTTCCTCGCCCTGATGCATGACGCGGAAGCGCAGGTCGTCGGTGGTCTTGCCGACGATGGCGAAATCGAGGCCCCACTTGACGAAGATCGCCTTGGCTACCTCTTCCTTTTCCGGCTGCAGGACCATGAGCATGCGCTCCTGGCTTTCCGACAGCATCATCTCGTAGGCCGTCATGCGCTCCTCGCGCACCGGCACCTTGTCGAGTTCCAGCAGGATGCCGAGGTCGCCCTTGGCGCCCATTTCGACAGCCGAGCAGGTGAGGCCGGCGGCGCCCATGTCCTGAATGGCGATGACGGCACCCGTCTGCATCAGCTCAAGGCAGGCTTCGAGCAGGCACTTTTCGGTGAAGGGGTCGCCGACCTGAACGGTCGGGCGCTTCTCCTCGATCGATTCGTCGAATTCGGCCGATGCCATGGTGGCGCCGCCGACGCCGTCGCGGCCGGTCTTGGCGCCGAGATAGACGACGGGCAGGCCGACGCCCTTGGCTTCCGACAGGAAGATGGCGTTCGACTTGGCAAGACCTGCCGCAAAGGCGTTGACCAGGATGTTGCCGTTATAGCGGGCGTCGAATTCCACTTCGCCGCCGACCGTCGGCACGCCGAAGGAATTGCCGTAGCCGCCGACACCGGCAACCACACCGGCGACGAGGTGGCGGGTCTTCGGATGGTCAGGCTCGCCGAAGCGCAGCGCGTTCATGGCAGCGATCGGGCGCGCGCCCATGGTGAAGACGTCACGCAGGATGCCGCCGACGCCGGTCGCAGCCCCCTGATAGGGCTCGATATAGGAGGGGTGGTTGTGGCTCTCCATCTTGAAGACGACGCAATCGCCGTCGTCGATATCGACCACGCCGGCATTTTCGCCCGGTCCCTGGATGACCCGCGGCCCCTTGGTCGGCAGCGTGCGCAGCCACTTCTTGGAAGACTTGTAGGAGCAGTGCTCGTTCCACATGGCCGAGAAGATGCCGAGCTCGGTGAAGGTCGGTTCGCGGCCGATCAGATCGAGAATGCGCTGGTATTCGTCCGGCTTGAGACCGTGCGAGGCGATGAGTTCCGGCGTGATCTTGATGGTGTTTGGAATGGTCATGAGCTCTTGAAAGTCCCTGCCTAGAGCAATCCAGCGAAAGTGCGCAGCGGTTTTGCGTCCGGAATGCGTGAAAACAAAGAGATAGAGCATGCCTGCCATTCAAGCGAATAACGGGCATGCTCTAGCGCGTTTGTCGTGTCTTTAGCTTATGTAGGAACCGCGCGCGACAGGAAAATGCCTGCCGTCAACAGAGGGCCGGCACATAAGCTTCACAATGCCGTCTCCGGCGGTCGCCACGGTCAGAACTTGTAGCCGACCATCAGCCCGGCGCGGGTCATGCCGTCATTCGGGCCGTCGCAGAGATTGGCGTTCGAGGAATGGGCGAGCTGCGCCATGACATTCCAGTTGCTGTCGAAGCGATAACCGGCGCCGAGATATTCGTGGAACAGCACGCGACAGCCGAGATCCGGACCGTCGTCATTGCCGCGAAGATCGCCGGTGTGGACGACACCGCCGAAACCGGCCTCGGCGAAGATCCTGTCGCTGAGATCGACGGTCCAGGTGAAACCGGCGAAAAACTGCGTCGCTTCGCCAGCCGTGCCGATCGAGGTGCCGACATGGACGCGCGGGTGCATGAGCTGTTGTTTCCAGCCCGTCGCCTGCTCGAAACCGAAGGGGTCGAAAAGGGCCGTTATTTCGGGAAAGACGCCGTCTTCACCCGAATGGCCGCCCTGGATGGAGGCGGATGCGCCGAAGCGCAATTCGTCGAAGACCTTGTCTGCGGCCGCCGCCGCCGATGACATTCCCAAGCTGCTGGCAATTGCTGCGACCGACGCGATACCGGACAGGCGCAGCAGGAACGAAGGAAGATCGAATTTCATCTGCTGTCCTTTGATTCCCGCCTGAACAGCGGGACAGGACAGAGGTAACATGCAGGCATCAGCGGTAAAGCGCCGCTCTTCCGATCAGGGGCTTTTCCCCATTCCTGACACCGAATTGCAACAGTTCAGATCTCCCCGTCATAGGCCGAGCCACCGTTTTCCAGCAGTCTTTTCAAGATCATAAGCCCCAACAGCATCTCGCTTCTATCCTTCGGCGAGGAGATTCCGATGCGCACCCGGTGGTAGGCCTTCTCGCCGCGGGCGGCCTTGAACTCGTCCTCGTCGTCGACGAGCACGCCGTCCCGGTAGGCGGCATTCTTGAACGTGCCGGACATCCAGGGCTCCGGCAGCTTGAGCCAGAGGAAGGGCGCGTGCGGGTGGGATTCGAATTCGAAGCCCTGCAGATGCTCGCGGGCGAGGCCGACGCGGGCAGACAGTTCCGCGACGCATGTATTGCGGATCTCGTGCGCCTTGCCGCTGGCGACCAGCCGCGCGCAGGTTTCGGCGAGGATGAAGGGCAGGCCGCCAGTCACCATCTTGTGCGTGACCTTGATGCGCTGGGCGAAATGCGGCGGGCAGGCCACCCAGCCGCCGCGCACGCCGGCGGCAACCGATTTCGACAGGCCGTTGACCAGGAACGTGCGGTCGGGCGCGATCGAGGCCAGCAGCGGCGTCTCGTCATTGGCCATGCCGCCGTAAAGATCGTCCTCGATGATCCACACACCGTGGCGCCTGGCAATCTCGGCAATGGCGACGCGCCGCGCATAGGGCATGATGGCGAGCGTCGGATTGTGGACCGTCGGCATCAGGAAGATAAGCTTCGGATGCTGCTGCTGGCAGAGCCGCTCGAAATCCTCGGGGATCACACCGTTCTCGTCCGACTCGACCGTCAGCGTGCGCCGGCCGAGCAGGCGCACGCTGCGGCTGACCTGCGTATAGGTGAGGTTTTCAAAGACGATCTTGTCACCGGGCGCAGACACGGCGGCGATGACGGCAATGGCCGCGGCATGGGCGCCGAGCGTGGGGACGACGTTTTCGACCTCCGGCGACCAGTCGTTGCGCGCCAGCCAGAGACGGCCGGCCTCGAACCAGTTCATGGGAAAGCTGCGCGAATAGGAGGAGATTTCCGCCAGGTGCTGCTCGCCGATCTCGGCCATGATGCCGGCAATGACCTTGCCCTGACCGAGATCGGGGGCGGCGGTCGTGTCGAAGCGAAGCTTGTTTGCCGGGGCCTCCGCAATGCGCGTGCCACTCAGAGAAAGGGTAAGCGGATCGGCCTGTTCGCTCGGGGGCGTATTGGCGCGGTCGAGCACATAGGTGCCGCGGCCGACTTCGCCGGCAACGAGACCGCGTTCATGCACCAGCGCATAGGCGCGGCCGATTGTTCCGATTGTCACCCCGATGTCATAGGCGAGGTTTCTCTGCGGCGGCAATTTCGTGCCCGCCGGCAAGGCGCCGGAAGCAATGGCGGATTCGATATTGTCCGCAAGCCGCATATAGACCGGGCCGGAGCCCTGCGAGAGATCGGGGAGCCAATTTGTCATGGTGACAATGATTAGATTGTCACCCTTACCCTGTCAAGACTATGTGACAATCCCATGAGCGGAAACAACAGGAGCCAAGGATGTCCGTTGTGCCTCAAGTAAAGTGCGATATTGTATCGATTGTCTCTATCGATAGCCCGCATGCGATTGTTCTCCCCAGGCAGGCGCCGGCCAAGACATGGCTCGGCCGGCTGTGGGCCGCCTGTTGCCTGTGGCAGCAGAAGCGGGAGGGGCGCCGCGCGCTGCGCGGGCTGACGGCGGACCAGCTCAAGGATATCGGCCTGTCGCGGTCCGATGCCGCACGCGAAGTCAGCAAATCGTTTTTCTGGGATTGAGCCCGGAGCCTGGAGCAATCCAGCAAAAGCGGTTCCCACTTTTGCTGGAATTGCTTTAGCTGCAGGCGCGGTTGCCGCCGGACCAGCGGGTCACATCGGCGGCGATGCGGCCGGCGACCGGCTCGGACATCATCGGGCCGAAGGCCTGCATTCTCGCCGGATTGCCTTCCGCCTGCACGACGAGCAGCGGCCGGCTTTCCGGGCTGCCCTTGTGCACCACGAGAATGCGCGGACGGCCGGAGAAGGAATTGAGTTCCGGTGCCAGCTTGTAAGCGGCAAAAGCCGCGTCGCCCGACTTGAACCAGCAGCTGTTGGCGCCAAGCGCCACACGCTCCATCGTCGACAGCGCACTGCGGTCCGGCCCCTTTGCGGGTGTCGAGGACTGGCAGGCGGCGACGAGTGCGGCAAGGCCGGCAAAGGCAGCGGCGTGAGCAATGGCTGCGAAAAGGCGAGGGCGCATCTGTCTTGTTCTCTGGCCGGAAATCAGGCGGCGATGACGTCGAGCGCCGAAGCGAACAGGCCGCGGCCATCCGAACCGCCATGGGCGGCTTCGATGAGATTTTCCGGATGCGGCATCATGCCGAGAACGTTGCCCCTGGCATTCATGACGCCGGCGATGTCGTTGACCGAACCGTTCGGATTGGTGCCTTCGGCATAGCGGAAGACGACCTGGCCGTTGCCTTCGATGGCGGAAAGCGTCTCGGCATCGGCGAAATAATTGCCGTCGTGATGGGCGACCGGGCAGCGGATGATCTGGCCCTTTTCATAGGCGCGGGAGAAATCCGTCTCGGCATTGACGACTTCGAGCTTGATCTCGCGGCAGACGAATTTCAGCGAGGCATTGCGCATCAGGGCGCCGGGCAGCAGGCCGGCTTCGACGAGGATCTGGAAGCCGTTGCAGACGCCCAGAACCTTCACGCCCTTGTTGGCCTTCTCGATGATCGCCTGCATGACCGGCATGCGCGCGGCAATGGCGCCGCAGCGCAGGTAATCGCCGTAGGAGAAGCCGCCGGGAATGACGATCAGGTCGACGTCAGGGATTTCCGTCTCCGTCTGCCAGATCGTCACCGGCCTGTGACCGGAGATCTTGGTGAGAGCGGCGATCATGTCGCGATCGCGGTTGAGGCCCGGAAGTTGAACGACGGCTGATTTCATGGTTGCGGTTCAAACCTTGCTTGTGCTTCTGCCAGTTCTCGAAGTTCGAGACGATTTTCGATACGGTCGAGCCGATCAAGAATCTGGCCAATCGTACCGCGCAGATTGTTTATGTCGCCCTGCATGACATGCATGTGGTTTCGAAAGCTGACCATCTCCTGGCGCATATCGCGCTGCCCTTCCTTTACGGAGGACACATCTGTCTGAATCCTCCTCAGGATTTCAAACAGAAGCTCTTGGTTTACTTCAGCCATCGATTATTCCTCACAACCCCTAGTCGAGAGAAATAGTATAGTTCTCAATCACCGTATTGGCCAGCAGCTTTTCGCACATTGCCTTGAGATCGGCCTCGGCCTTGGCCTTGTCGGTGCCTTCCAGTTCCAGGTCGAAGACCTTGCCCTGGCGGACATGGCCGACGCCGCCGAAGCCGAGCGCGCCGAGCGCGCCTTCGATGGCCTTGCCCTGAGGATCGAGAACGCCGTTTTTCAGCGTGACGGTGACGCGAGCCTTGATCACTTGTTTTTCCCTGCTTTGCTTGACCAGACGGTTTTTACTTGACCAGAACCGGGCCGGTGCCGCGCACGGGCTCGTTCTCATTGATGATGCCGAGACGGCGCGCGACTTCGGAATAGGCCTCCAGCAGACCGCCCATATCACGGCGGAAGAGGTCCTTGTCCATCTTCTTGTGCGTCTCGATATCCCAGAGGCGGCAGCTGTCGGGCGAGATTTCGTCGGCCAGGATGATGCGCATCATGTCGCCTTCGAACAGGCGGCCGCATTCGATCTTGAAATCGACAAGCTGGATGCCGACGCCGAGGAAAAGGCCGGTCATGAAGTCGTTGACGCGGATGGCGAGCGCCATGATGTCGTCAAGCTCGGCCGGATTGGCCCAGCCGAAGGCGGTGATGTGCTCTTCGGAGACCATCGGGTCTTCGAGCGTGTCGGACTTGTAATAGAATTCGATGATCGAGCGCGGCAGGACCACGCCTTCCTCGATGCCGAGGCGTTTGGCGAGCGAGCCGGCGGCGACGTTGCGCACGACGATCTCGAGCGGGATCATCTCCACTTCCTTGATCAGCTGCTCGCGCATGTTGAGCCGGCGGATGAAGTGGGTGGGAATGCCGATCTTGTTCAGATGGCTGAAGATGTATTCGGAAATACGGTTGTTGAGGACGCCCTTGCCATCGATGACTTCGTGTTTCTTCTTGTTGAAAGCGGTGGCATCGTCCTTGAAGAACTGGATCAGCGTGCCCGGTTCAGGTCCCTCATACAGAATCTTTGCCTTGCCCTCGTAGATACGGCGGCGACGGTTCATTGTGGTTATTCTCTAGCTGTTGGCGCTCTTGGGATGGCGCGCGTGGATCGATCTCGTGGCGTCCCCTTAAAGGAAAAGAGAGAGTTTCACAATCCGCCTGTCACTCCTTCCCCGGTTTCCGGCCTCGGGCGGGAAAACCGCATAGAGAATCGAAATCTTGCCAAGGGGAGACTACCGCCTTTTTCTTTACGGTGGAATGAAGGCAAAATCCCGGACGGATTATACAGGCCTTTATCTGGAGGCCGTCCTGGAAACGGAGCGGCGCAGAGCCCTCTGCAGCGCGCGGGCCTCGCCCTCCGGACGCCGCCAGCCTTCCTCGCGGGCAAAAGCCGGGATCTGCCGGGCCGGCATCGGCCGGGCAAGCGCGTAACCCTGCAGCATGTCGCAGCCGATCTCCTGCAGGATGCGGACGTGATCGGTCGTCTCGACACCTTCGGCAGTCACGAGGATGTTCAGCGAACGGCCGATCTCGACGATGGAGCGAACGAGCTTGCGCTGCTCGGCCGATTGCGGCAGCCGGCCGATCAGTTCGCGGTCGATCTTCAGCGTTTTCGGGCTCAGCCGCAGCAGGCTGACGATCGAGGCGTGGCCGGTGCCGAAATCATCGACCTCGATATCGATGCCGAGCTTCTTCAGCTTCTTGAGATTGGCCGCGACCGCATCATCGCAATCGTCGAGCGAGATCGATTCCAGGAGTTCGAAGGACACCGTGCCGGGCTCGATCTTCAGCGAACGCAGCTTCTTGCCGAGCTGCGGATCGGACAGTCTCCGGCCGGAGACATTGACCGAGATGCGGGGGACGGCAAAACCTTCGCCGATCCAGGCCTTGCGGTCGGCGATGGCGCGTTCGAGGATCAGCGCGTCGATGGTCGAAACGACATCGAGATCCTCGGCGATATCGAGGAAACGATCGGGCGCCAGCAGCCCGTGTTCGGGGTGCTGCCAGCGGGCGAGCGTCTCGATGCCGGCAATGTCGAGCGTGCGGGCATCGAACTGCGGCTGGTAGAAGGGCACGAATTCGTTGCGCTCCAGGCCGATCAGGATTTCGTCGGCAAGGCGCTTGGCCGTCAGGATCGAGCGACGCGCGGCATTGGAGAAAAATTCGTGGCGGTTGCGGCCGGAGCCCTTGGCCCGGTAGAGCGCGATGTCGGCATTGAGCAGGAGCTGTTTTTCGTCGAGCCGCGCACCGGCGTCGATGGCGATGCCGATGCTGGCGCCGAAACGGCAATCGTGCCCTTCATATTTGATGGGCTTGCGCAATTCGCGGATGATGCGCTCGGCGACGGTGGCAATCTTCTTCGAGGCGGTATCGACGATGCAGAGGATGACGAATTCGTCGCCGCCGATGCGCGCCACGAAATCGGTCGCGCGAATGGAATCGCGCAGCACCCGGGCGGCATGTTTGAGCATATGGTCGCCGGCGCGATGGCCGAGCGTGTCGTTGATCTGCTTGAAGCGGTCGAGATCGATGTGGAGGATGGCGAGCGCCGTGCCTTCCTCGCGGCAACGGGCCGAATAGGCCTCGACCATCTTGTCGAGATAGCGGCGGTTCGGCAGGCCGGTCAGATAGTCGTGCAGGGCCAGATGCTCGATATTTTCCTTGGCGGCTTCGAGTTCCCGGTTGCGCGCTTCGGCCAGGTCCTTGGCGCGCTGCAATTCGTTGCGCAGCGCCACTTCCTCCGTCACGTCCCAATTGGCGCCGATGAGCTTGCGGCAGCCGTTGCCGTCCACGAAGAAGGCGCCGCGGGCGCGGATGATGCGCTCGGCGCCGTCGCCCCTGACGATGCGGAATTCGTGATTGAAGCCGGTCTGGTCGTGGACATGGCGCTCGACGGTGCCGAGCACGCGCTCGCGATCGTCGGGATGGATCGCCTGCGGCCAGGCCGTCACCGCCGTCCGGCGATCGAAGCCCTTCAGGCCGTAGATGGCGATCAGCCTGTCGTCCCATTCCACGGTTTCATGATCGATATCGGCTTCGAAAACGCCGATATCGCTGATCTGCAGGGCGAGGTCGAGGCGGCGGGAAAGCTGCGCCAGCATCTCCCCGGTTTCCTTGCGGGCGGTGATGTCGGTGTCGGTGCCGACGACGCGCTGGGCCGCGCCGCTCTCATCCCATTCGACGGGCGCGCCGCGGCATTCGATCCAGACCCAGCGGCCGTCCCGGTGCCGCTCGCGATACTCGAAGACATGATAGTCGGGGTCGCCGGCATTCTGGCGCTCGATGGCGTTGACGACAAAATCGCGATCGTCGGGGTGGACGAGCTGCAGCCAGGCTTCGTAATCGCCGTCGGCCTGCTCGTCGGGCGCCATGCCGCGAATGCTTTTCCAGGTCTGCGAATAGAATTTCTTGTCGAGCCGGTAATTGTGGTCCCAGACACCGAGACCGGAGCCGACGAGCGCATAGTTCCACCGGCTCTCGCGCTCGGCAATATCGGAATCGTCGGTGTAGCTTGCAAACCCGTCGGCCGCCGGCTCGTCACGACTGGCATCGGCGGCTTTTGGCGGCTGGCTTTGCTTCACGGGCGCTCTCGCTTTTCTGGCGTCAGCGCAGTCTGCGGCCATTCCATTAAGAAATGCTTAGAAAGCCATCGCTTAATTCTCTGGAAATACCGGATTTTTCGGCTTGGTCAGCCGGGCAGGCGGCTCAGGAACTGGGCAAAGACCATCGTGCCTTCGGGCCAGGGGCCGTGGCCGGATTCGGCATTGATGTGACCGGATTCGCCGGCATCCACCAGGAAGGAACCCCAGCTGCTGGCGATATCGTCGGCATGTTCGTAGGTGCCGAACGGATCGTTGCGGCTGGCGACGGTGATCGACGGGAAAGGCAGCGGATCGCGCGGGTAGGGGCCGAAGGTCATCAGGTGCTTCGGGCGGATATCCGGATTGGCGACATCGGGCGGCGCCACGAAGAAGGCGCCGGCGACGCGCTTGCGAAACAGCGGGATCGCGTGGATCACCGAGGGCACGCCAAGCGAGTGGGCGACGAGCACGACGGGGCGCGTGCAGCCGTTCACCTCTTCGGCGATGCGGGCCACCCAGTCCTCGCGCACGGGCTTGGACCACTCCGCCTGCTCGACGCGGCGCGCGGTGGAAAGTTTCGCTTCCCAGCGGCTCTGCCAATGGTCGGGGCCGGAATTGGTATAGCCGGGAACGATGAGAATATCTGCGTCTGAAGCTTTCATAGTGCGCCGATGTGAGAAAGCTTAACCGCGATGTCAAGGGAAAGAGCGACTTAGCTCAAGAAATTTGCTATTGTCACTTTGTGCCGGTTGCGTTCTCGTGTCGGCCTATCGTGCCGACATACTCGCCTCCGGCTTCATCTTGGCTGAGGAGGAGAAAGCCATGGCGACATTTCATGTCATGACAGGTGCCGGTGAAAGTTTCGCACGGCCTGCGATCAATCGCATCAGCATAGCCGACGTCTTCGATGCGCTGAGGCTGGGTTTCGAGGATTTCCGCGAGAAGCCTTCGCATTACGTTTTCCTGTGTCTCATGTATCCGATCGCCGGCATCTTCCTGACGATGCTGACCTCGGGCGCCAATCTCGCACCGATGGTCTTTCCGCTGATGTCGGGTTTCGTGCTGATCGGCCCGCTCGCCGCGGTCGGTCTCTATGAAATCAGCCGCCGGCGCGAGGCCGGGCTCGACACGTCCTGGCAACATGCGCTTGAGGTGCGCCGTTCACCGGCCCTGCCGTCGATCATCGCCGTCGGCCTGCTGCTGTTCGGCATCTTCACCGTCTGGCTGGTCACCGCACAGACCATTTACGCAAATCTCCTCGGCGAGGTTTTCCCGCGCTCCACCTCGCTCTTCCTGCAGCAGGTGTTCGGCACGCCGGAAGGCATGCAGCTCATCCTGTGGGGCAATCTGGTCGGTCTCGGCTTTGCGCTCGTCGTTCTGGCGATCACGGTCGTCACCTTCCCGATGCTGCTCGACAGGGATTGCGGGGCGGTGGCCGCAATGGTCGCCTCGGTCCGGGCAACCGCCGCCAATCCGGTGCCGGTGCTGTTCTGGGGCCTGATCGTCGCGGCATTGCTCGTCATCGGCACGATCCCGGTCTTTGTCGGCCTGGCGCTCGTCATTCCCATCCTCGGCCATGCGACATGGCATCTCTACCGCAAGCTGATTGCCCGCGAAGCCATGTAGCGGCAGCGGCACTTTGCCGGGGTATCGCAAACTCTCCCGATACCCCGGAATTTCCACAGCGCCCGGAACCTCGCAACCGTGCCTGGAGTTTGTCTTGCGCCGGCTTCGAAGGAGGATTTCCAGGTGACCGTACGCCATGTGTTCGCCCGCTTCGCCACCAGGATATCGGAGTGGGCGGGCAAGCCCGCAAGCTTCATTCTGGCGCTCATCGCCGTCATCATCTGGGCCGCCCTTGGCCCCGTCTTCGACTATTCCGAAACCTGGCAGCTGGTGATCAATACCGGCACGACGATCATCACCTTCCTGATGGTCTTCGTGCTGCAGAACGCGCAGACGCGCGACACCCGCGCCATCCAGGCCAAGCTCGACGAAATCATCCTGACGAGCCATGCCGAGAACCGCTTTATCGGCATCGAAAACCTCGATGAGGAGGACCTCAAGCATCTCGACCGGCTGGTGGCCAAGGCGGCCAAGGGCAGGGGCGAGACCGAGGCCCGCCGGACGACCGAGAAGCAGGCCGATCTGCCCGCCGCCAAGCCGGAGAAAAGGAAGCGCGCGGCGCCGGCGACAGCATCGCGCAAGCGCAAATGAAAACGGCGCCCCGCAGGCGCCGTTTCATGCCACGACCCCGGCCGGTCAGGCCTGGCCGAAGACGCGGCGGAAGATCGTGTCGACGTGTTTCGTGTGGTAGCCGAGATCGAATTTCTCGCGGATATCGGCTTCCGAAAGCGCCGCGCGCACTTCGGCGTCGGCCAGCAGTTCTTCGAGGAAGTCCTTGCCCTGTTCCCAGACCTTCATGGCGTTGCGCTGCACGAGGCGATAGGCGTCCTCGCGGGAGACGCCGGCCTGCGTCAGCGCCAGCAGGACGCGCTGCGAATGGACGAGGCCGCGGAACTTGTCGAGGTTCTTCATCATGTTCTCGGGATAGACCACGAGCTTCTCGATGACGCCGGCCAGGCGGTTCAGCGCGAAATCGAGCGTGATGGTCGTATCCGGGCCGATGGCGCGCTCGACGCTCGAATGGCTGATGTCGCGCTCGTGCCAGAGGGCCACGTTTTCCATCGCGGGCACGACCGACATGCGCACGAGGCGGGCAAGGCCCGTCAAGTTTTCGGTCAGGACCGGGTTGCGCTTGTGCGGCATGGCCGAGGAGCCCTTCTGGCCCGGCGAGAAGAATTCTTCCGCTTCCAGCACTTCGGTGCGCTGCATGTGGCGGATCTCGATCGCGACGTTTTCGATCGACGAGCCGATGACGCCGAGTGTCGCGAAGAACATGGCGTGGCGGTCACGCGGGATGACCTGCGTGGAAACGGTCTCCGGCACGAGGCCGAGGGCGGCGCAGACATGCTCCTCGACCTGCGGGTCGATATTGGCGAATGTGCCGACGGCGCCGGAAATGGCGCCGGTGGCGATTTCGGCGCGGGCAGCGACGAGGCGGGCGCGGTTGCGGCTCATCTCGGCGTAGAAGCGGGCAAAGGTCAGGCCCATCGTCGTCGGCTCGGCATGGATGCCGTGGCTGCGGCCGATGCGGATCGTATCCTTGTGCTCGAAGGCGCGCGCCTTCAGTGCCGCCAGAACGCGGTCCATGTCGGCAAGCAGGATATCGGCGGCGCGCACGAGCTGGATGTTCAGCGTCGTGTCGAGCACGTCGGAGGAGGTCATGCCCTGATGCACGAAGCGGGCGTCGGGGCCGACGATTTCGGCAAGGTGGGTCAGGAAGGCAATGACGTCATGCTTGGTGACGGCTTCGATCTCGTCGATACGGGCAACGTCGAAGGTCGCCTTGCCGCCCTTTTCCCAGATGGTGGCGGCCGCCGATTTCGGGATCACGCCGAGGTTGGCAAGCGCGTCGCAGGCGTGCGCCTCGATCTCGAACCAGATGCGGAACTTGGTTTCGGGAGACCAGATGGCGACCATCTCTGGCCGGGAATAACGAGGGATCATGGGCGAGCGCCTTCATTTCGTGACAGTAGCTGCCGCCCCTGTAGCAAAGACGGCCGGCAATCTCAACGCATGCGTTTGGCAAGAGCCAGACTGGTGGCAAGCAGGCAGACAAGGCCGATGGGCAGGAACAGCCCGAGACCGATGACGAGGAACTGATAAACGGCGCTGACGCTGGTGAAGATGAATTGCAGCATCCAGATGAAGGAACCGAACGGCGCGTGCCAGCGGGAATAGAAAATCCGGTAATCCATGGCGAAGAGAAAGGCCGTCATCAGCACCGTGCCTGCCGTCAACGCCAGGAAGAAGGCGGCAAAACGCGCTTCCACCCGATGGCCGAGCGCCAGATAGCGCCCGACCAGCAGGTTGAAGGGCCAGGAAAGCAGGCCGCCACCGAAATAAAGGATGGCGAGATCGAGGGCGTGGCTCGTCTCCAGGCGATTGCGCAGGTAGAGGCCCGATATCGCCGAGATCAGCATCAGGACGCCCCAGAGCGGGGCGCCGACGAAAAGTTCCGGAAAGGACGGCCATGCCGCCCGCAGACGGTTCATTCTCAGGGGTGAACCGGAACGGCGATCCAGCGGCCGTTGCGGCCGTCGGGAGACGCGCTCAGCGCCAGGACGAGGGCGATATGGACAGGCTTGCCCGATTCCGGCTGATAGACGAGGGCGCCGCCCATGCGATATTCCACCGCGCAGCCGCGCTCGGCCGGAATGGCCTTGTCCTCATGGACGAGCTGGCGGTTCGGCGCGCCGTCCTTTTCGATGAGCTGCAGCGTGAAGCCGACGGCACGGTTGTTCATGCCCTTGCAGGCGTCGGGGGCGGCGACCTGCGCATCGCCGAGCAGCAGCGTATAGGCGCCGCGCGCCGGCCCGTCCGTGGCAAGCGGCGTATAGCGGATCGTCTTCATCGGCGAGCCGAGTTCGGTCGGCGGATTGAAGGCCGCGATCAGGCCGGGATTGGTCAGAAGGTCGTATTTGTCCATCTGCTGGCGGGCGGCCGTCAGGTTCTGGCGGCGCGCCTTGGAGAGATTGGCGTCCTTGTCCGTCAGCTCCAGATGAAAGGGCGTGCCCTCGAGATCGGCGCCCGTGTCGGTATCGATGAAATAGGTGTCCGAATAGGGGACCTTGCCGTCCTTCATGCCGAATTCCTGGAAGGCAAAGACCTTGCCGTCGGCGGAAAAGCCGACAGGCTGAATATTGGCAATATCGCCGGCATGGGCCGTTGCGGCCATGCCGGTCAGCACGGCGGCAAGAAACCCGCCCATGAACATGCGCTTCGTCATCTAGCGAGCTCCCTCAGCCGCGTTGCGAAGGGCCGATATCGCCTGGCGATAGGCCTCGACGGTGTCGCCCTTGAAAATTGCCGATCCGGCGACAAGCACATTGCCGCCGGCCTTTGCAACGGCGGGCGCGGTATCAACCGTCACGCCGCCATCCACCTCAAGCTCGATCGGGCGGTCACCGATGAGTGACTTCGCCGCTGCGATCTTGCCTGTCATTGCCGGAATGAATTTCTGGCCGCCGAAACCGGGGTTGACGGACATAATGAGAATGAGGTCGATATCGTCAAGCACGTTCTCGATCACCGAGAGCGGCGTGGCCGGATTGAGCGTGACGCCGACCTTCTTGCCGAGATGGCGGATGGTCTGCAGCGAGCGGTGCAGGTGCGGTCCGGCCTCGGCGTGAACGGTGATGCGGTCGCAACCGGCCTTGGCGAAAGCCTCCAGGTAGGGGTCGGCCGGCGAGATCATCAGATGGCAGTCGAAGGTCGCGTCCGTATAGGAGCGCAGCGACTTGATGACATCGGGGCCGAAGGAAATGTTCGGCACGAAATGCCCGTCCATGACGTCGAGGTGGATCCAGTCGGCGCCGGCCGCGGTGACGTTGCGCACTTCCTCGCCGAGCTTTGCAAAATCAGCCGCCAGGATCGACGGGGCGATGCGGATGGGCAGTGTCGTCATGGGTCTCGGTCTCCATCTCAGCCGGCAGCGGCATGCCGCCCCACGGCATATTCAACAGGTCAGTCCGTCCCGTCGGCGGACGGGACGAAAGCACCGCCGCGCCATTCGAGAAGACGATAGGGATTTTGCGCCAGTTCATGAGCCGGCGTGAACGTGACCGGGCCGATCGGCGTATCGAATTGCGTGCCGATCAGCTTTTCGGCCACCGGCTTGCCCTCGGCCGCGGCGGCCTGCACGGCCTGATCGGCAATCAGCGCGGCTGCGGCCGCCGGCAGCACATAACCTTCCGGCTCGGTTCCGGCCGCGCGCAGCGCCTCGACGCTTGCCGCCGCCGCCGGCAGAAGCGCATATTCGGGAATGGCGACGGCGCGCACGCCGTCCATCAGCGCCAGCGGCTGGTTTGCCGCGCGCATCGCGTCGCCGCCCAGAATGTCGAGCTGGATGTTCTCGGCCTCGGCGTCGCGGGCGATGGTGGCGACATCGTTCCTGTCGCCGCCGATGAAGACCTTGGTGGCGCCGGCCCGCTTCAGGCGCCGCACGAGGCCGACCTGCTGATCCTGTCCCGGCCGGTAGGTATCGGTGAAGACGGGCTTCAGGCCGTTTTCCTCCAGCGCGTTGCGCACGGCCTCCGTCAGTTCGCGGCCGTGGATGGTGCCGTCCTCGACAAGGGCGATCGGGGACGCCGTCCATTGCTGCAGGATGATCTGGATGATCCGGGCCGCTTCATCGCTGTCCTGCGGCCCCAGGCGGAAGAGGGGCCAGCCGTTCTTCAGCGAATCCTCCATCAGGATGCGCGAGCGCACCGACACGGTGATGACGGGAATATTGGCGTCCTTCAGCTTCGGCAGGGCGCCTTCCAGCGTTTCGCTGCAGAGGAAGCCGATGGCGATCTGCACCTTGGCGGCGATCAGCGCATCGGCGATCGCCTGGCCGCTATTGTCCTGGCAGGTTTCGTTGACGGCAACGAGCGTGTCGCCCGCCTGCCGGATCTGGAAGCCCGCGCCGGCGGAGATCTGGGCGCCGAGCGAGGCGAAGGTGCCTTCCTGCGGCGCCACGACGCCGATCGTCACGCCGGCCGCGCGGCTTTCGGCCGTCAACGCCATCAGCGTCAGGAGGGCGGCTATGACACGCAGGCTCGTCATGAAAGGTGCAGGTCTCTCGTCTGGTCCATGCCCTTTTATCCGCACGGCGGCAATCGTCAAAGAAAAACAAGCGCGTTCTGCAGCTTTTAGCGGGCGCTATTGTAGAAAAGGTAACTGATGCCCGCCATATTGGTGAAATAACAAGAACAAGAAGCGGATTGCGGAGAAGCACGTGTTGAACAGGCAGCATATCGATCCCGGCCTCTATCGCGATGCCATGAGCCGCTACGCCGGCCATGTGCAGCTGGTGACGACGGCGCTCGGCCAGGCCCGGCGCGGCGTTACCATCACGGCCGCCTGTTCGGTGTCCGACAATCCGGCTTCCGTTCTCGTCTGCCTCAACAATACCAATGTGAAGAACGAGATTTTCTGGCGCAGCGGCATATTCGCGCTGAACTCGCTCGGCGCCCACCATCAGGACGTTGCCGACGCCTTTTCGGGCCGCACGCATCTGGAAAACGAGGAGCGTTTCCAAAGCGCCCGTTTCGAAACGCTGGCAACCGGCGCACCCGTGCTTGCCGATGCGCTTGCGGTTTTCGACTGCCGGGTAACGGACATCAAGGAAATGCCGACCCACAATGTCATCTTCGGCGAGGTCGCCGCCGTGCGCTTCACCGAAGTCCATCCGGCGCTTCTCTACCTGCACCGCGGCTACCATTCGATATAGGCGACAGACCATGGACAATGCCGGCATCGAGGAAATGTTTCAGTCCCTTGGACCCGTCACCATCAAGCGCATGTTCGGCGGCAAGGGCATCTACCATCTCGGCCGCATTCTGGCGCTCGAAGTTCGCGACGAAATCCTGCTGAAGGCCGACGAGGAGAGCGCGCCGGAATTTGCCGCGGCAGGTGCCAGCCAGTGGTTCTACGAGGGAAAGAAGGGCGCGCCGGTGAAGATGCCCTACTGGAGCATTCCCGACGAGGCCTATGACGACCCGGACGTCATGGCGCGCTGGGTGCGGCTTGCCTATGAAGCCGCATTGCGGGCCGAGTGATCAGCGCAACGCGCCGGGCGGAAGCGCCGACAGCGCAGCCCTGGTGAAAGCCGATAGCGGCTCGGGCAGGTCGGCAAGGCCGAACCAGCCGAAATCCGAAAGCTTGTCCGGTTCCGTCAGCTTCGGTTCGCCCGTGACGTCGCGGGCGATATAGAGAAGGGAAATCCAGTGCTGGCGGTCGGCCTCGATAATCTGCTCGGTCGAGCCGATCCGCTCCACACGGCCGATGGTGAGGCCGGTTTCTTCTTCCGCCTCGCGGCGCGCGGCTTCCTCGGCCGGCTCCATATGATCGACCTTGCCGCCGACGATATTCCAGTAGCCGGCTTCGGGCGGACGCATCCGCTTGTAGAGAAGGATCTTGCCGTCGCGCAAAATCACCAGGCCTACGCCGAGGCCGGGGAAATCGATGCCGGGCTTGCCCATCGAGGGTCTCAGACCTTGGCGTTTGCCGCGATCAGCATGAAGGCAGGGATATCGTCACCGAATCCGACAGGCGTCGGGCCGTCGTCGTGATCGCGATGGCGGCGGCGCTCGCGATTGTCGTCGTTGGCGGGATAGGGCCGATTGCCGCGCGCATTGTTCTGCGGCTTCTGTTCTGCTTTGCGCTCGTTCTTCACGCTGTCGGCCTTTGCTGCTGCTTCCACGACTACGCCACCATTATCTTCGGCGTTGATATCAGATTTATGACTCGAAGACCGGCGGTCGCGGCCGCGATCCTTGTCCCGCTCGCGACCCTTGCCGCGACGGGGAGAGCGCTCGCTGTCGCGGCTTTCTTCGGCCGGCGGCAGGGCGGAGAGATCGCCGTTCAGCCATTCGACCTTTTCGCCGATCAGCTTTTCGATCGCGTCGGCATATTTCTGGTCATGGCGGGTGACGATGGTGAAGGAAGCGCCGGAGCGGCCGGCACGGCCGGTACGGCCGATGCGGTGAACATAGTCTTCCGAATGGATCGGCACGTCGAAATTGAAGACGTGGCTGACATCGGGAATATCGAGGCCGCGGGCGGCGACATCGGAGGCAACGAGCAGCTTGATGTTGCCGTCCTTGAAGTTGGCAAGCATGGTCATGCGCGAGCGCTGGTCCATGTCGCCGTGCAGCGCGCCGACGGAGAAGCCGTGGCGGTCGAGCGACCGGAAGAGTTCGGCGACGTCTTTCTTGCGGTTGCAGAAGATGATCGCGTTCTTGAGGTCTTCCTGGGCGCGGATGAGATCGCGCAGCACGGCGCGCTTCTCGTAATCCTTGCCATGCGAGGCGACGAAACGCTGGGTGATGGTCTTGGAAGCCGAAGCGGGCTTGGCGACCTCGATGCGTTCCGGGTTCTGCAGGAAGCGGTCCGCGAGCTTCTGGATTTCCGGCGGCATGGTGGCCGAGAAGAACAGCGTCTGGCGGGTGAAGGGGATGAGTTTGGCGATGCGCTCGATATCGGGGATGAAGCCCATGTCGAGCATGCGGTCGGCTTCGTCGATGACGAGGATTTCGACGCCGCTCATCAAGAGCTTGCCGCGCTCGAAATGGTCGAGAAGGCGGCCGGGGGTGCAGATCAGAACGTCCGCGCCGCGCTCCAGCTTGCGGTCCTGTTCCTCAAAGGAAACGCCGCCGATGAGGAGGGCGACGTTGAGGCGGTGGTTCTTGCCGTATTTCTCGAAGTTTTCGGCAACCTGGGCGGCCAGTTCGCGGGTCGGCTCCAGGATCAGCGTGCGCGGCATACGGGCGCGGGCGCGGCCCTTTTCCAGAAGCGACAGCATGGGAAGAACGAAAGATGCCGTCTTGCCGGTGCCCGTCTGCGCGATGCCGCAAATATCGCGGCGCTCGAGCGCGAAGGGAATTGCCCCGGCCTGAATGGGAGTGGGGGTCGTATAGCCCGCATCGGTAACAGCGGAGAGCACTTTGGGGCTCAAACCAAGTTCAGCAAATGTCGTCAAAGGGAAAACTGTTTCCGTTCCGTTCGGCCGGTCTCTGGCGAGTCGGCGGGATTGCATGCCGCAATGTTGGGCGACATAGTCCGAAACGGCCGGCAAGTCAAGGAATAGCGCCTCCACCCCTGGGAGCGAGGTGAAGCGTTCGTTACTCCGATCCGGCTATTTTATATAAGTGGCAAGTTTAAGGCCGGCATTCATGAAATAGATCGGATCGACGGCATGTCCATCCTGGCGCACCTCATAGTGCAGGTGCGTGCCGGTGGAGCGGCCGGTGCTGCCGGCCAGCCCGATCACATCGCTGCGATCCACCGTGTCGCCGACCTTGACCAGAATTTCCGACATGTGGCCGTAGCGCGTCGAAATGCCGTTGCCGTGATCGACCTCGACCATGTTGCCGTAGCCGCCCGTCCAGCCGGCGGCGATCACCTTGCCGGGTGCGGTCGGCCGGATTCGTTCGCCGGGCGAAAAGCGGAAATCGATGCCGGAATGCAGCGCCAGCCGGCCGAGGAACGGATCGCGCCGGTTGCCGAAGGGGCTGGTGATCTCCTTGCCGATGGCCGGATTGCGGAAGGGCAGGGATTCGGCGGTGCTGCGCACGGCTTCCAGGCGCGTCAGCGCGCTGTCGAGCTGGGCCAGCGAATTGTTGAAATCGTCGTTGCTTTCGGGCTCCACATAGGGGCCGCCGACGGCGCTGTCCTCGCCCTGTTTTGCGGCGACCGCCTCGGCCGGAACGGAAATGTGGAAGCGGTCGAGCACGCCCTCGATCGTATCGGCGGCATTGCCGGCATCGCTCGTCAGCTGGTCGATGCGGTTCTTCTGGTCCTGCTCGACAGCCTTCAGCGACAGCGTGACCTTGGAAAAGATGCGGTCGGCGCGATCGCCGACGGTCTCCTCCGACGGGACGTAGGCGAGGGTGGAATTGTCGGGCGCCCCGGCATCGGCCGGCTGGCTGTCGCCGGCCAGAAGCTTTCCGATGGCCTCGGCGCCGCCGCTCAGCGACGCATGCTTGTCCTTCATCTCGGGCGCATAGGATTGCGCCGGGGACTGCGCCTGCGCATCCGCCGCGGCGGCGTCCTTGCCCGTCAGGCCGGAGCTTTCGGCACGGTCGAGAAGGTTGTCGAGCTTCCCGTGGCGCGACGTCAGCGCCATCTGCTGTTCCATCAGCTTGTCGACCTTGTCCTCGACCACCTGCTGATCGAGAAGCTGGCGGGAGGTGATGCGGTCGACCTGGGCGCGCAGGGCGGCGATACGGTCCTCGTAATCGTGCTGCATGCGGGCCTGCCGGGCCATGGTGGCGCCGATCAGATCGTCGCGCAGTACGAGGTAGGAGGTGGCAAGCAGGTAGCCGATCGAGAAGACGCCCACGAAGCAGAAGGCCAGCGCCGCCATCCACGGCTTCACCGTCATGTGGCGCACCTTGTCGCCGCTCGCGAGAATGAGGATGTGTTCCTGTGCCCTCTTGCCGAATACCCGACTGTGATGCCCGCTCGTCACGGAGGGTCCCCCAAAGATTCGCTTTTCAGCGCCCGCCTCATTGGGAAACGATTACATACATTTATGGTTAACGGTCGGTTTACGCGCCCTTGTCGAAGCTTGCCGTTCAGCTCTGGCTGGTCGATGTCAGCGAACGATAGAAAGAGGGCGTCAGGCCGGCTTCGGCGCGCGCCACATCGTTGAAGGGCGCCTTCAGCGGACCGCGGAAATTGGCGCGCACCAGCTCCTGGAACGTGCGCGCCGGATCGCGCTTCTCGCGCGCGCAGAGGAAGCGGAACCATTTGGCGCCGACGGCGACGTGGCCCTTTTCGTCATTGTAGATCACGTCGAGAACGGCGGCGCTTTCGAGATCGCCGGTCTCGCGCATTTTCGCCTGCAGGGCCGGCGTCACATCGAGGCCGCGCGCTTCGAGAATCAGCGGCACGACGGCAAGGCGCGCCGTCAGGTCGTTGCGGGTCGAGTGCGCGGCCTGCCAGAGGCCGTCATGGGCGGGCAAGTCGCCGTAATCGGCGCCGAGATCGTTGAGCCGCCTGCGCACCATGCGGAAATGCTTGGCCTCTTCGAAGGCGACCTGCATCCAGCCGTCGAAGAAGGAATTCGGCACATGGGCGGAGGCAAACCGCGCAACGATATCAAGCGCCAGGTCGACGGCGTTGAGCTCGATATGGGCAATTGCGTGCAGAAGCGCGATGCGGCCGGGCACGGTGTGCAGCGAGCGCTTCTCGACCTGGGTCGGCGGCACCAGCAGCGGCTTTTCCGGCCGGCCGGGACGCTCGGGCAGGGGCGCGTCCAGCGGCGAGCGCAGCGAGATGCGCCGCGCGAACCACCTGTTTGCGCTCTCCTGGGCGAGTTCCGTCTTGCGGTCGAGATCGGCCGAGCGGATCGCATCGATCGCGCCGCCGCGCAGCGAGGTGATGGACGTCACGCGGCGAGGTTCCTGACGGCTTCGAGCACCGTTGCGGCGTGGCCCGCCACCCTGACCTTCTGCCAGATGGTGGCAATCGTGCCGTCCCTGCGGATCAGGAAGGTGGTACGTTCGACGCCCATGAAGGTGCGGCCGTACATCTTCTTCTCCTTCCACACGCCATAGGCCTGCAGCGTGGTCTTTTCCTCGTCGGAGGCGAGCGCCACCGTCAGCTTGTGCTTCTTGATGAAACGGTCGTGGCAGGCGGCAGAATCGGGCGACATGCCGACGACGGCGGCACCAGCGGCGGCGAACTCATCGGCAAGGGCTGTGAAGTCAAGCGATTCGGTCGTGCAGCCCGTCGTGTCGTCCTTGGGATAGAAGAACAGGACCACCGGCTTTCCATGGAAATCCGAGAGCGAAATGCGCCCGCCGCCATCGCGGGGCAGGCTGAAATCGGGAGCGGCAGAGCCAATACCGGGAGCGGACATTCTCAAAACTTTCTTTTGCCGGGTTTAGGAGAGATACTATATCAGACAGGGTATATAGTGGACGAAACGGCGTCCCGCCCAGAGTCATTCAGATCAGATTCAGGAGTTTCCCAAGGCGCATGTCAGCCATCCGCGGCGAAAAAGTCACGTTTCGCAAGAAGGACATCGTCGCATTGCACAACCTGCCCTCCGCCCAGGTGGAGGGCCCGCTCATCGTGCATTGCCCGCCGCCGCGCTCGCGCATGCGCGGCACCGCAAGGGCCACCGGCGGCTTCTGCGCGGTGATCCTGTTCATCCTGGCGGCGATCGTCTTTACCATCGAAAGCGGGATTATCGACGCGCCGCTGTCGCAGCAGGCGCAATCGGCGCTGAACGGCGCGCTCGGGCCGCGCTACCGCGCCGAAGTCGGCTCAACCGTCATCCGCTTCACCTCCGGTTTCAGGCTGGCGCTCGAAGCGCGCGACGTCAACATGATCGACCAGCAGAGCGGCCAGCATCTTTCCACCACGGCCTCCATGCGCATGGCGCTCGATCCGCTGCAGCTCTTCCGCGGCCGCATCGCCATATCGTCCGTCGAAGCCGACGATATCGCGCTCGACACGTCGCTGCTTCCGTCGGGCGCTCCCGTCAAGCTCGACGACCTGCGCGTCGATGCGATCCCGGCGGCAATGGAATCGATCTTCTCGCATCTCGACCTGTTCGAAGCCTTCGTCGAGCGCGGCGCGACCGATTCGGTGCGCATCTCCGGCATCGACATCAAACTCGCCGATACCGCGAACGGGCCGCTTTCGCTGGTCGTCGACAATCTCGCCTTCGAACATGCCGGGCCGAACGCGCTGCAGCTCAGCGGCCAGATTTCCATCAACGGCGAGGCGGCCGATCTCAACGTGATCACCGAGCAGGCGGGCGGGCGCGCATCCCGGCTCGTCGCCACATTGTCGCATGCCGACCTGACGCCCTTTGCGCTGAAGCGCAACGAACAGGGCGAGATCCGCCAGGGCCTCAACGCCTTCGGCGACCTCACCATTTCCGCCGTCAGGGCCGCCGATGGCGTCAAGCCGTCGCTCAACGCCGCTCTCAAGCTCGATCCGGGGCTGATTTACGTCGACGGCGATTCCCAGGAGCTGACGGACGGGCAAATCAACCTCGGCTATGACTTCGACAAGCAGACGCTGGAGATCGCCAGATCGCAGCTGCAGCTCGGCGCCACCATTCTGCCGTTGACCGGCGCCGTCATCGATCTCGACAAGCTCGATCCCGATGCGGGCAAGGGGTTCGGCATCGATGCGCTGATCAGCGGCGGCACCGCCGCCCCCAATTCCGGCGAGCAGCCGCTGTCCTTCGATCTGCAGGCGACCGGGCGCTATCTCGTTGCCGGCCGCGAATTCCAGTTCGCCAACATGGTGGCGTCCTCGCCGCTCGGTTCCCTCTACGGGGCGCTGCATATCAAGCTGAACGACAAATCGCCGGAGATCAGTTTTGCCGGCAAGTCGCAGCGGATGCAGACGACGGCGGTCAAGCAGCTCTGGCCCTTCTGGATGGCGTCCAAGGCGCGGGTCTGGGTGCTTGCGAACCTGTTCGGCGGCACGGTCAGCGACGCGTCCATTTCGGTCTTCATTCCGGCGGGGCGCCTGGACGAGGCCGCGGGCGGGCGCGGGCTGCGGCTCGACGAAAACCAGCTGCGCATCGCCTTCGACATAGACGGAACGCGCATGAACGTCGCCGGCGAAATACCGCCGGTGCGCGACACCGCGGCGCATTTCGACCTGACGGGCGGAAAGGCGACGATTTCGCTGAAGAGCGGCACCTCCTATTTCTCGTCGGGTCGTTCGGTCGCGCTGCAGCCGGGCACGTTCGTGATGCCGTCCGTCTACGACAAGCCGCTGATGGCCGATATCGACATTTCCGTTTCGGGTTCGGCCGATGCGGTGGGCGAGCTGCTGACCTACAAGCCGATCAAGGTGTTGCAGCGCGCGGGTTTCACGCCGGATGACCTCAAGGGCAATATCGACGCGCATGTGCAGGCGCATTTCGGACTTCTGTCCTCGCAGAACCCGCCGCCGCCCGAGTGGCACGCGCAGATGAAGCTTACCGATGTCGCGCTTGCCAAACCGTTTTCGGGGCGCGCGATCACCAATCTCGACGGCACGCTGGACGCCGATCCGCAGCAGGTAAAGGTCAAGGGCAAGGCCGATATTGACGGCGTTACCGCCGATATCGACATGCTGGAACCCGTCGAAAAATCCTCCGGCATCGAGCCGCAGCGCGTGATCACGGCAACGCTGAACGGCGACCAGCGCGACAGGCTGCTGCCTGGCCTGTCCGGCATCCTCGGGGGCAGCGTCAAGCTGGTGCTGACGCGGCTCGACGAGGACCGGCAGGACGTGCAGCTCGATCTCGGCAAGGCCTCGCTCGATCTGCCCTGGATCGGCTGGTCCAAGGGCGTCGGCATTCCCGCCGATGCCGAGTTCGAGGTTTCCGGCCCGGCCGACAATACGCAGGTGAAGAATTTCCGCCTCAAGGGGGATGGCTTCGGCGCGACGGGCGCGCTCGTGATCGGCAAGAACGGCCTGATATCGGCCGATTTCGACAGCGTGAAACTGTCCTCCGTCGATGATTTCGGTCTCTCGCTGAGGCGCAACAAGGGCGGTTTCGATATTTCCGTCTCCGGCGCCAGCGCCGACGCGCGCCCGATCATCGCCCGGCTGAAATCGGATTCGGACAGCAACAGCGACGGCAGCGACAACAGCAGCGTGACCGTCAAGGCCAAGCTGCAGAACATTATCGGCTTCAACGACGAGAAGATCGGCAATTTCCAGGCGCAGATCGCCTTGAGCGGCAGCCGGCTGCAGGCGCTGAATTTCTCCGGCGTCACCGATAGCGGCGAGGCGGTCGTCAGCCAGATGCAGGGCGGCGGCGTCATCAACATCACCAGCGGCGATGCCGGTTCCGTCTCGCGTTTCGCGGATCTCTACCAGCATATGCAGGGCGGCCTGCTCAACCTGTCGATCCGCCTCGGTGCCGGCAGCGGCTGGGACGGCTCGCTCGACGTGCGCCGCTTCTCGATCGTCAACGAGCAGCGCCTGCGTTCCATCGTCTCGACGCCGGTCGGATCGGACCAGCGCAGCCTCAGCGAAGCCGTCAAGCGCGATATCGACACGTCCTCGCAGCGCTTCCAGCGCGGCTTTGCGCGCATCGTCTCGCGCGGCGGGGCGGTCTCCATCGAAAACGGCGTGCTGCGCGGCGACCAGATCGGCGCCACGTTCCAGGGCGTGGTACGCGACGCGAAGGGCAGAATGGACCTGACCGGCACCTTCATGCCGGCCTACGGGCTGAACCGGCTGTTTGCCGAACTGCCGCTGATCGGCGTCATCCTCGGCAACGGTTCTGACCGCGGGCTGATCGGCATCACCTTCAAGCTGACCGGCAAGTTCGACCAGCCGAACCTGCAGATCAATCCGCTCTCGGTCATCGCGCCGGGCGTCTTCCGCCAGATCTTCGAATTCCAATGAGCACGGGAGCCGAGACAGGCGCCTGCTTCATACTGCCGGCAAAATCAGCCGAGCACATCCTCGGCACAAGACCGAGGATGACGCCGAGTAAAAGACGAGGCTTGTCCGCAAAGAAAAAGCCGGCGCGACGGCCGGCTTTGCGATTTCATCTTGTCCGAGCAGATCAGGCCGCGCGGCGGATCAGGATGTGCTTCTTCTTGCCAAGCGACAGCTTGATGACGCCGTCGGCGGTAATCTCGCCGCTGCCGATCATCTTGCGTTCGTCGCTGACGGCCTGATCGTTGATGCGCACGGCGCCGCCCTGGACGTGGCGGCGGGCTTCGCCGTTCGAGGCGGCAAGACCGGCGCGCACGATCAGCGAGAGCAGGCCGATGCCGGCGTCGAGTTCGGAGGCGGGGACCTCGACCGACGGCAGGTTTTCCGACAGGCCGCCTTCCTCGAAGGTCTTGCGCGCCGTTTCGGCCGCCTGTTCGGCGGCTTCGCGGCCGTGCAGGATCGCGGTGACTTCGGTCGCCAGGATCTTCTTGACCTCGTTGATCTCGGAACCGCCGAGCGCGGAAAGGCGGGCGATCTCGTCCATCGGCAGCGTCGTGTAGAGCTTCAGGAAGCGCGAGACGTCGGCATCCTCGGTGTTGCGCCAGTACTGCCAGAAATCATAGGCCGAGAGCATGTCGGCGTTCAGCCAGACCGCACCCGTGGCCGACTTGCCCATCTTGGCGCCGGACGAGGTGGTCAGGAGCGGCGAGGTCAGCGCGTAGAGCTGCTTCGTCCCCATGCGGTGACCGAGGTCGATGCCGTTGACGATATTGCCCCACTGGTCCGAACCGCCCATCTGCAGGCGGCAGTCGTAACGCTTGGCGAGCTCGACGAAATCGTAGGCCTGGAGGATCATGTAGTTGAATTCCAGGAAGGAGAGCGACTGCTCGCGGTCGAGGCGCGTCTTGACGCTGTCGAAGGACAGCATGCGGTTGACCGAGAAATGCTTGCCGACATCGCGCAGGAACTCGAGATAGTTCAGCGAGCGCAGCCATTCGGCATTGTTGATCATCAGCGCGTCCTTCGGACCGTCGCCGTAATTCAGGTAGTTCGAGAAGACGCGCTTGATGGAGGCGATGTTGCCCTCGATCGTATCGACCGTCATCAGCTGGCGCGCCTCCTCCTTGAAGGAGGGATCGCCGACCATGCCGGTGCCGCCGCCCATCAGCGAGATGGCGCGATGGCCGGTCTTCTGCATCCAGTGCAGCATCATGATCTGGATGAGCGATCCGGCATGCAGGCTGGGCGCGGTCGGATCGAAGCCGATATAGGCCGTCACGGTTTCCTTGGCGAAGAGATCGTCGAGGCCGCTTTCATCGGAAATCTGATGAATGAAGCCGCGCTCTTGCAGCGTGCGGAGGAAATCGGACTTGAACTGCGACATGGGCTTCGTCTCTTGAACGTCGAACGGGAATTGGGATTGACGCTTGTTGAACCGTCGCGGCGCGTTTAGCACTGTTTTTGCAAAAGTGCATCCGGGAATCGCATGAAAGGCGCGCGGCGCAATGGATATCGTCAGGACTGCGATCGGCTTGATGAGCGGCACCTCGATGGACGGCATCGATGTGGCGCTTCTGCGGACAGACGGGCGAGGTTTCATCGAGCGCGGGCCGTTTCTGGGCGTGGCCTATGACGGCGGCTTTCGCGAGCGGTTGAAACGGGCGCTGGAATTGGCGCGGCCGCTCACCGATCGCACGGTACGGCCGGACGAACTGCGCGAGATCGAGGCCGAACTCACTGAACGTCATGCAGATGCCGTTAGGGCATTTCTCGAGAAATTCGGCCTCGGCAGCCGCGAGATCGACGTGCTCGGTTTCCACGGCCAGACCGTGCTGCACCGGCCCGACGATGCGCTGACGATCCAGATCGGCGACGGCGCGCTTCTGGCCGAACGCACAGGCATTCCCGTCGTCTACGACATGCGCGCCAACGACATGGCGCATGGCGGGCAGGGCGCACCGCTGGTGCCGGCCTATCATGCAGCCCTTGCCGGCCGCTTCCAGAAAGACGGGCAAAGCGTCTGCTTCGTCAATATCGGCGGCATTTCCAACCTTACCTATATCGGCGCGGAAGGCCGCATCGCCGCTTTCGACAGCGGCCCCGGCAATACGCTGATCGACCAGTGGGTGGAGATGCAGACCGGCAAGACCTACGATCCCGGCGGCGAGATTGCCGGGCGCGGGCAGGTGGTGGCCGATATTGCCGCCCGCTATCTCGACAGCCCGTTCTTCGAGGGCAATATCCGCCGTTCGCTCGACCGGGGCGACTTCAAGCCGCTCGGCGACGGCGAGGCGAGCCTCGAGGACGGCGCACGTACGCTGGCCCATGTGGCGGCTGCCTCGATCATCAAATCGGCCGCCTACCTGCCCGAAAGCCCGTCCGTCTATATCGTCTGCGGCGGCGGGCGGCTGAACGGCGCGATCATGGCGGAGTTTGCCGAACTGGCCGGAAGGAAGGGCTCCACCGTCATGAGCGCCGAACAGGCCGGCTTCGACGGCGACGCGATGGAGGCGGAGGCCTGGGCCTATCTGGCGGTGCGGTCGCTGGAAGGACTGCCGCTGACCTATCCCGGCACGACGGGGGTCGGCCAGCCGGTCAGTGGCGGCATTCTGGCGGAGCCTTGAAACGCAAAGAAGCCGTTATTCAACGCCTTAGAAGCTCAAGAGCTTCCTTTTCACGGCCGCGACCACGCTCGGCCATCTCCTGATAGAGTTTGATCGCTTCGAATTGCTGAACCAGGTCTTCGGCCATGTGTTCCAGCAATGTTTCGCTTCGCAGCCCCTTCTCGGTTGCGATAAATTCGATCTTTTCGCGAATGCTTTCGGAAAGCTCGATTGTAATTGCGCTCATTGCTGCAACCTTTCCATGAAAAGCTCAGGCGTCTGCACGACCAAATGCGGAAATTTGAGCTCCGATCTGGAAAAATCCCGTATGTTCGATGTGACGATAATATGCGCGTTCGCCGCGATTGCCAATTCGACAAGGTGATTGTCGCCTTCATCGGCAAGATTGGGCCGCCATTTGAAGTGCAGAATGCTAAACCTGCATTTGGAAACGAACACATCAAGCAGGAACATCCGCTCACTTGCGTTCAATCGGGCCGCACGGAAAATCTCGTCACGGCCGATAACATCGCGATATTCCAGCAGTAGCGGCCCGGAAATACAGGGTATGACGCGGTCTTCGAGACAAGCCTCTATAACGCGTGACGCCGCCCCGCGGCCGATACAAGCGCTTATCAAAACGTTCGTATCCACCACGAGACGTATCAAGAAATCACCTGATGCGCTTGGCTGCCGGTTCCGGCACCAGTTCGCCGTTGAGGCGGCGGTCGAGGTAATCCTCGCATTCGGCCATCAGCGTTTCGACCTGACCGTTGAAGAAGTGGTTGGCGTTCGGCACGGTGCGATGGGTGATGAGAATGCCCTTCTGGGTCTTCAGCTTCTCGACGAGGCCGTTGACGTCCTTTTCGGGCGCGACCTTGTCGGCCTCGCCATTGATAATCAGGCCGGAAGACGGGCAGGGCGCCAGGAACGAGAAGTCGTAGGTGTTCGGCTGCGGCGCGATCGACATGAAGCCTTCGATTTCCGGACGGCGCATCAGGAGCTGCATGCCGATCCAGGCGCCGAAGGAATAACCGGCGACCCAGCAGGTCTTCGAATCAGGGTGCAGGCCCTGAACCCAGTCGAGCGCCGAGGCGGCGTCCGAAAGCTCGCCCGCGCCGTGGTCGAATTCGCCCTGGCTGCGGCCGATGCCCCGGAAATTGAAGCGCAGCGTCGTAAAACCACGCTTCTGGAACATGTAGAAGAGCTGGTAGACGATCTGGTTGTTCATCGTGCCACCAAACTGCGGATGCGGGTGCAGAATGACGGCGATCGGTGCGCTTTTTTCCTTGGAGGGCTGGTAGCGGCCTTCAAGACGGCCGGCAGGGCCGTTGAAAATGACTTCGGGCATCGGTACTCCGGGTTTTATTTCGCGTCCACGCTACGTTTGGCGACAACATGACTTGACGACGGTTGTCAGCTTTTCTAAAACGCAGTTTAGAACAATTCGAAACTTGCATGGCGATCCACGCAGCGTGGAACGTGTCATAAGGCAAGCCCGGCGGAAATTTCAAGAAAAATGCACCGCCGCGCCCGAAGCAAGCTCGTCAAGCGCAGGACCGAAGACAATGGCGCCGCCACGCCTTTATCTCGATTGGAACGCAACATCGCCGATGCACCCTGCAGCGCGTGACGCGATCATGCGTGCCGTCGATGTTTTCGGCAATCCCAATTCCGTGCATGGCGAAGGCCGCGCGGCCCGCGCCGCCATTGAAGGCGCACGCCGCAAGGTGGCTTTGCTGGCCGGGGCCGACCCCGCCAACGTGATCTTCACCAGCGGCGCCACGGAAGCCGCCAATATGGTGCTGACGCCGGATTTCAGCATGGGGCGCACGCCGCTGAAGCTCGGCCGCCTCTATCATTCCGCCGTCGAGCACCTGGCGGTGCGCGAAGGCGGGCGCTTCCCGAAGGACAAGACAACGGAAATCCCGGTGACGGATGCCGGCATTGTCGATCTCGCCGCGCTTTCGGCCCTTCTCGACGCCCATGACAAGACGAGCGGCTTGCCGATGGTGGCGATCATGTTCGTCAACAACGAGACTGGCATCGTCCAGCCGGTGGAGGAAGCCGGCCGGATGGTGCGCGCCCATGGCGGGCTTTTCGTCGTCGATGCCGTGCAGGCGGCCGGTCGCCTGCCGATCGAGATCGAGCGCATCGGCGCGGATTTCATGATCGTTTCCTCCCACAAGATCGGCGGGCCGAAGGGCGCAGGCGCCTTGATCGCCCGCGGCGAAGCGCTGATGCCGAAGGCGCTGATCCGCGGCGGCGGCCAGGAGAAGGGTCACCGTTCGGGGACACAGAATTCCTTGGCACTGATCGGCTTCGGCGCTGCGGCAGAAGCCGTGCTGCAGAACCTTGAAGAGCGCAATGCCGCCATTGCCGCCCTTCGCGACCGGCTGGAAGCCGGCATGCGGGCGGCCGCACCCGATGTCATCATCCACGGCGCCGGCGGTCCGCGTGTTGCCAATACCATCTTCTTCACGCTTCCCTGCCTGAAGGCGGAGACCGGGCAGATCGCCTTCGACCTCGAGGGCGTCGCCCTTTCGGCGGGCTCTGCCTGCTCCTCCGGCAAGGTCGGCGAAAGCCATGTGCTGACGGCGATGGGCCGCGATCCGAAGCTCGGAGCCCTGCGCATGTCGCTCGGCTTTTCGACCACGGAGGAAGACGTGGACAGGGCCATTGCCGCCTTTGCGAAAATAGCCTCCCGGCGAAAGCCGGCGGGCGAGGCGGCCTGAACGCCTCACAAACTTGCGGAAACGAAAATTTCCGCTTGCCAATTGGGCTGAAAAGTCTCTTTTGGCCGCTTATATCAGGGGCAAAAGAAAATTGCCCGCACGACAAGCTGCCGGACCTTTTCTCCGGCGAGATTGGAGAACGACATGCCTGCTGTCCAGGAAACAGTCGATCGCGTCCGTCAGATCGACGTGGACCAGTATAAATACGGTTTCGAAACCGTCATCGAAATGGACAAGGCGCCCAAGGGCCTTTCCGAAGACATCATCCGCCTGATCTCCGCCAAGAAGCAGGAGCCGGAATGGATGCTCGAATGGCGCCTGGAAGCCTACAAGCGCTGGCTGACGATGGAAGAGCCCACCTGGGCCCGCGTCGATTATCCGAAGATCGATTTCAACGCGATCCACTATTACGCGGCGCCGAAGAGCACGCCGGGTCCGAAGTCGCTCGACGAAGTCGATCCCGAGATCCTCAAGGTCTACGAAAAGCTCGGCATTCCGCTGAAGGAACAGGAAATCCTCGCCGGCGTCGAAAAGCCGAAGATCGCCGTCGATGCCGTCTTCGATTCCGTCTCGGTCGTCACGACCTTCAAGGAAGAGCTGAAGAAGGCCGGCGTGATCTTCATGTCGATCTCGGAAGCGATCCGCGAGCATCCCGACCTCGTGCAGAAATATCTCGGCTCCGTCGTTCCGACGACCGACAACTATTATGCGACGCTGAACTCGGCGGTCTTCACCGACGGCTCCTTCGTCTTCGTGCCGAAGGGCGTGCGGTGCCCGATGGAGCTTTCCACCTATTTCCGCATCAACGAGAAGAATACCGGCCAGTTCGAGCGCACGCTGATCATCGCCGAGGAAGGCGCTTACGTCTCCTACCTCGAAGGCTGCACTGCACCGCAGCGCGATGAAAACCAGCTGCATGCCGCCGTGGTCGAGCTGATCGCACTCGACGATGCCGAGATCAAATATTCGACGGTCCAGAACTGGTATCCGGGCGACAAGGACGGCAAGGGCGGCATCTACAATTTCGTCACCAAGCGTGGCGATTGCCGCGGCGACCGTTCCAAGATCTCCTGGACGCAGGTCGAGACCGGCTCCGCCATCACCTGGAAGTACCCGTCCTGCATCCTGCGCGGCGATGACTCCAGGGGCGAGTTCTACTCGATCGCCGTTTCCAACGGCCATCAGCAGATCGACAGCGGCACCAAGATGATCCATCTCGGCAAGAACACGTCGAGCCGCATCATTTCCAAGGGCATTGCCGCCGGCGTGTCGCAGAACACCTATCGCGGCCAGGTTTCGGCCCACCGCAAGGCGTCGAATGCGCGCAATTTCACGCAGTGCGACTCGCTTCTGATCGGCGACAAGTGCGGCGCCCATACGGTGCCCTATATCGAGGCGAAGAATTCGACGGCGCAGTTCGAGCACGAGGCGACCACCTCGAAAATCTCCGAGGATCAGCTGTTCTACTGCCTGCAGCGCGGCATTCCCGAGGAAGCGGCGATCGCGCTGATCGTCAACGGCTTCGTCAAGGAAGTCCTGCAGGAACTGCCGATGGAATTTGCCGTCGAGGCGCAGAAGCTGATCAGCATCTCGCTGGAAGGCAGCGTCGGCTAAGCATGCCTCCGTCATCCTCGGGCTTGTCCCGAGGATTTGCCGTGGCCGCAGACAAAGCAAATTTGATCCTCGCCTCCGAGGATAACGATCGAGACCGGTGCGAACGGTCATTCAAGCGGCCCTTGAACCCGCTTATGGACAGGAAAAACGAAATGCTTGAAATCAAGAACCTTCATGCCCGCATCGCCGAAGACGGCACCGAGATCATCCGTGGCCTGAACCTGACCGTGAAGGCCGGCGAAGTTGCCGCCATCATGGGGCCGAACGGCTCCGGCAAGTCGACGCTCTCCTACATCCTTTCCGGTCGCGAAGACTATGAAGTGACCGAGGGCGACATTCTCTATAACGGCGAAAGCATTCTCGAACTCGACGCTGCCGAGCGCGCTTCCAAGGGCATTTTCCTGGCCTTCCAGTACCCGGTCGAAATTCCGGGCGTTGCCACGATGCAGTTCCTGAAGGTGGCGATGAACGAGCAGCGCAAGGCGCGCGGCGAAGACGAACTGACGACGCCTGATTTCATGCGCCGCGTCAAGGAGGCTGCCGGCAAGCTGCAGATCAATACGGACATGCTGAAGCGCCCGCTGAACGTCGGCTTCTCCGGCGGCGAGAAGAAGCGTGCCGAAATCCTGCAGATGGCGCTGCTGGAGCCGAAGCTGTGCGTGCTCGACGAGACCGATTCCGGTCTCGACATCGACGCGCTGAAGATCGTTGCCGATGGCGTCAACGCGCTGCGCTCGCCCGACCGCGCCGTCATCGTCATCACCCACTACCAGCGCCTGCTCGACTATATCGTGCCGGATACGGTCCACGTTCTCTACAAGGGCCAGGTCATCAAATCAGGCGACAAGACGCTCGCCCATGAGCTGGAAGCCAACGGTTACGCCGACATTATCGGCGCCGCAGCCTGAGCGTGGCGGAAAGGACGACGTCCATGAACATGCAAACGACGAGCCGCCTGACCGCGGCCGAATCGGCGCTGATCGAAGCCTTCAACCAGCAGATCGGCGAATTGCCGGGCAATGGCGCGGTGACTGCGCTGCGCGACCGGCTGCTTGACGACCTGAAGAAGCAGGGGCTGCCGACGCGCCGCATCGAGGCCTGGCACTATACGGACCTGAAAAACCTGCTGCGCAACGTTCCGGTCCAGGCAGGCGATGCCGGCTCGGAAGCGCTGGAGCCGCTGATCGACGGTTCGCCGGTTCTTGCGGTGATCCAGGGCAGGCCTGTTCACAAGGCTACCGCCGGCGATCTTATGGTCTCGGCCTATTCGGAAAAGCTGACCGACGGTTCGGCGATCGCGGGTCTCGACGCGCTCGGCCGCGACGATGCGGTCGGCCGCATCAACGGCAGCTTCGTCAAGGACGGCTATGCGGTCGAGGTGCCCGACGGCACCGAGCTTGAAGAGCCGCTGGAAATCCAGTTCGTCCATGCCGGCGGCGATATTCACAGCCGGCTGCCGGTTGCCTTCGGCGCCAATGTGAAGGGTGTCGTCATCGAGCGTCACCAGTCGGTGACGGACAATGCCGCGCTCGTGTCGCATGTCAGTGACATCACGGTCGGGCAGGGCACGGAACTGACCTGGATCATCCTGCAGCAGCAGGGCGGCGAGGATACGCATCTCGGCCAGATCCGTGTCGATCTCGGCGCCGATGCCAAGCTCAAGCTCTTCGTCATCAATGCCGGCGGCAAGCTGGTGCGCCAGGAACTGAACATCAAGGTGACGGGCGAGGGCGCCGATCTGACGCTGCGCGGCATCAACCTGCTCGGCGGCGAAACGCATACCGACGTGACGATGGTTCTCGGCCATAACGTGCCGCATACCGGCTCCACCGAGGTCATCCGCAACGTCGTCTTCGACCGCGCCAAGGGCGTGTTCCAGGGCATGATCCGGGTTGCGCCCGATGCCCAGAAGACCGATGCCAAGATGGCCTGCAACACGCTGCTGATGTCCGACGACGCCGAATTCTCGGTCAAGCCCGAGCTCGAAATCTTCGCCGACGACGTGCAGTGCGGCCATGGTGCGACGGTTGCCGATATCGACGACAACCATCTCTATTACCTGATGGCCCGCGGCATCCCGGAAAACAAGGCGCGCGCCATGCTGGTCAACGCCTTCGTGGCCGAGATCGTCGAGGAACTGGAAGACGAAGCCCTGGTCGAGGCGCTGGAAGGCGTCATTTCGGCCTGGCTGGAAAAGCACGCCTGATCGGACAGCGCCATGGACAAGATCGTGCCGGCAACCGCCTATGATGTCGAAGCCATCCGCAGGGATTTCCCGATCCTTGCGGAGAAGGTGCATGGCAAGCCGCTGGTCTATCTGGACAACGGCGCTTCGGCCCAGAAGCCGCAGTCGGTGATCGACGCGATCGCCCATGCCTACAGTCACGAATATGCCAATGTGCATCGCGGCCTGCACTACCTTTCCAATGCGGCGACGGAAGCCTATGAAGCGGCGCGCGAAAAGGTTCGCCGGTTCCTGAATGCGCCTTCGGTAAACGATATCGTCTTCACCAAGAACTCGACGGAGGCGATCAACACGGTCGCCTACGGCTGGGGCATGCCCAAGATCGGCGAGGGCGACGAGATCGTGCTGACGATCATGGAGCACCATTCCAATATCGTGCCCTGGCATTTCATCCGCGAGAGGCAGGGCGCCAAGCTCGTCTGGGTGCCTGTCGACGACGAGGGCGCCTTCCATATCGAGGAATTCGAAAAGAGCTTGACCGACAGGACCAAGCTCGTCGCCATCACCCATATGTCGAACGCGCTCGGCACGATCGTGCCGGTCAAGGAAGTCTGCCGCATTGCCCATGAGCGCGGCATTCCGGTACTGATCGACGGCTCGCAGGGTGCGGTGCACCTGCCGGTCGACGTGCAGGATATCGATTGCGACTGGTATGTCATGACCGGCCACAAGCTCTACGGCCCGTCGGGCATCGGCGTGCTCTACGGCAAGAAGGACCGGCTGAAGGAGATGCGGCCGTTCCAGGGCGGCGGCGAGATGATCTTCGAGGTGAGCGAGGACATCGTCACCTACAACGATCCGCCGCACCGTTTCGAAGCCGGCACGCCGCCGATCGTGCAGGCGATCGGGCTCGGTTATGCGCTCGACTATATGGACAGGATCGGCCGCGAGAATATCGCAGCCCATGAAGCGGATCTGACGGCCTATGCGGAAGAGCGGCTGAAGGCCGTCAATTCGCTGCGCGTCTTCGGCAACGCACCCGGCAAGGGCGCCATCTTCTCCTTCGAGCTGGCGGGCATCCATGCTCATGACGTCTCGATGGTGATCGACCGCCGTGGTGTCGCCGTCCGCGCCGGCACGCATTGCGCCATGCCGCTCTTGAAACGCTTCGGCGTGACCTCCACATGCCGTGCATCCTTCGGCATGTACAATACCCGTGCGGAAGTGGATGCGCTGGCCGAGGCGCTCGACCATGCGCGCAAGTTCTTTGCTTGAGGAAGAAGCCATGAGCCTGGATGAAGAGAAGATCGACGTGCGCGAGGGCATCGTGCATTCCAGCATTCCCGAAGAGGAGCTGGCGCGGCTCAGCGATGACGTGATCGGCGCCCTCAAGACCGTCTACGACCCGGAGATTCCGGCCGACATTTTCGAGCTCGGCCTCGTCTACAAGATCGATATCGAAGACGACCGCATGGTCAAGATCGTCATGACGCTGACGGCTCCGGGTTGCCCGGTCGCGGGCGAAATGCCGGGCTGGGTGGAAAATGCCGTCGGCGCCGTCGAAGGCGTTTCGGGCGTCGAGGTGGAAATGACCTTCGATCCGCCGTGGACGCCGGACCGGATGTCCGAAGAGGCACAGGTCGCCGTCGGCTGGTATTGATCCGTTTACGGACGGAGACTACATTCTGTCATGAAGCGCCGGATCTTGACCCCGGTCGTGGAAGGAGTTCTGGCCCATGGGCTTTGCAGTGATGAGCATGACGGCAGCCGCCGCAGAGCGCGTGAAGGCGATCGTCGAAAATGGCGGGCCGGATGCCAAGGGCATTCGCGTCGGCATCAAGAAGGGCGGCTGTGCCGGGATGGAATATACCATCGACCTGGTGACGGAGCCCAATGCCAAGGACGATCTGATCGAGCGCGATGGCGCCAGGGTCTGGATCGAGCCTTCGGCCGTTCTCTATCTGCTCGGCACCGAACTCGGCTTTGAAACCACGACCCTGCGTTCCGGCTTCACCTTCACCAACCCGAACCAGACGTCGGCCTGCGGCTGCGGCGAATCGGTCGAGCTGAAGCCCGCCGATCTTGCAGCACTTGCCGCGCGCGGCGATGCCGTGGTTGCGGCCCAGCATTGACGATTTTCATTGAATTTGCCTGATGGCCGCCATAATTGGCGGCCTTTTGATTTTGACGAGCCTGTCCGACAGCAGACAAGCGACCAAGAAGAAGAAAAGCGGACAATGCTCTTCCTGTTCCTGAAAGGCGCCCTGTTGGGTGTCATCATCACCGCGCCGCTCGGGCCGATCGGAACGCTCTGCATCAACAGAAGCATCGAGAGGGGGTTCTGGTACGGTTTTTCCGGCGGACTCGGAACCGCGCTGGGGGATGCGAGCTATGCGGTGGTCGCGGTGGCGGGGCTTGCCGTCTTCTCCGAAACGATGTCGATGGCCACAATTCCGCTGGCGCTCGGCGGCGGGCTGATGCTGCTGTGGCTCGGCTGGCGGGGACTGAAGAACAGGGGGAGAATCAAGGCGGCGAAGATCGATGCGGCCGACTTCCTGCATACGACCCTTTCGACCTTTCTGCTGACGATCTCCAATCCGGCGACGATCCTTTCTTTCGGGGCGCTGTTTGCCGGGCTTGGCCTGACGGAGGAAACGCGCCGGTTCAGCTCGACCGTCATCGTGTCGGGCGTTTTTCTGGGATCGCTCGCCTGGTGGTTTTGCCTGAGCGGTGCCGTCAGCCTTGCCAGAGACAGGCTCTCTAGCGATTTCACGGCCAAGGTCGGCCGCGCGACGAGCTACATGCTGATCGCCTTCGGCGCCATCGCGCTGGGATCGGTGGCTTATTCCGTCGTGTGACGCGTCAGCTGCATCAATCGCGCTTGATGCTCATGAGCACGTCCCAGAGATCGGCGCCGGTTTCGAAGACCGCGGCATTGGCCTTGTAGCTCTGTTCGGTCTCGACGAGGTCGGTCAGCTCCGCGGCAAAATCCACGCCCTGGTCCGTTTCCGTTACGCTCGCCTGGACGCCTGCGGGTTCGACGGACTGGAAGCTGGTGTTCAGCCGGCCATAACCCGGCGTGCTCGCATTGGCGACATTGTTGGCGATCGCGCCGGCGCGCGTCGATTGCGCCAGCATTCCCGAAAGCGCCGTATGCGTGATAGCAGAAATGCCCATCGACCGTTTCCCTGTTTGCGGACACAAGTGTTTTACCGGCAAGGGCTTAGGGAATGCTGAACGGTTTCGGTTAGCGAAAGGCGAGGGGATTTGCGCCTGATGTGCCGGAACGGCACGGGGCCTCAGCGGTTTGCACTCATTCCCGCAATCAGGATGTCGATCAGCTGCCGCGCCGCAACCCGCCAGGCGGGGCCGCAGCTGATGCTCGCGCCGCCGGCCAGCGCCCGCAGAAGGTCGAGCGGGTCCATCGTCAGGCGGATCTCGCCGGCTGCCGTGGCGCGGTCGATCAGCAGGTTGACGGCATCTGTGATCGGCACGACGGAATCGGCATAGAGTTCGGACGTGCCGCCGACCAGCGAATCCAGCAGTTCGGACATGCCGTGTTTCGTCACGACATAATCGACGAACTGCACCAGCCACAGGCGAAGCGCTTCGACGGGGGGGTGCAGTTCGGACAAGCTTTTGGCGGCAGCGGCAAGCTGCGCCGTCTCGTTGCGATAGACGGCGGCAACCAGCGCGTCGCGCGTCGGAAAGTGGCGGTAGAGCGTGCCGATGCCGACGCCTGCGGCGCGGGCAATTTCCTCGAGGCTGGCACCGGAACCCTTGTCGGCAAACACGGTCTTTGCCGCCTCCAGCAGCAGAAGACGATTGCGTTCGGCATCCGCACGCGGCTTTCGCGCGGTAGGCCCGTCATTTTTTCCGGCCATTTTCGAGAAGTCCCCTTGATAAGCGGAGGCGCCCTCCGTATTTATCTGGAGGCATCCTCCTTTTATTCCATCAGAGGCCGGCGGGCAATGGCCCACCAGCCCGGAGCGGTGCGTCCATGATCATAGGAGATAATCATGAGTGGACCTTTTGGCGCGACATCGACCACCGACGAGGTACTCGCGGGCATCGACCTCAAAGGCAAGCGCGTTCTGGTGACGGGTGTTTCGGCCGGCCTCGGCGTCGAGACCGCGCGCGTGCTTGCAGCCCACGGAGCGCAGGTCGTGGGTGCGGCCCGCGACCTCGCGAAGGCGAGAGCGGCAACGGAGGTCGTGCGCGCCGACGCGGCCAATGGCGGCAGCCTGGAGCTTGTCGAGCTCGATCTTGCTTCTCTGGCGAGCGTGCGGGCCTGCGCCGATGCGCTTGTGGCCGACGGCCGCCCCTTCGATGTCGTCATTGCCAATGCCGGCGTGATGGCCGCCCCCTTCGGCCGTACCGCCGACGGTTTCGAAACGCAGTTCGGCACCAACCATCTCGGCCATTTCGTGCTGGTCAACCGCGTCGCGCCGCTCATCAGATCGGGCGGCCGCATTGTGATCGTCGCATCCTCGGGCCACCGCATGGCGCCCTTCAGCCTCGACGACCTGAATTTCGAGAACAGGACCTACGAACCCTGGGCGGCCTATGCCCAGTCGAAGACCGCAAACATTCTTTTCGCAGTGGAACTCGACCGGCGCCTCGGCGGGCGCGGCATTCGTGCAGCGGCGCTGCATCCCGGCGGCATCCACACCGAACTCGGCCGTCATCTCGACCCCGGCATGATCGAAGGCATGCTGGCGCAGATCAACGCGGCCCTTGCCGCCGAGGGCAAGCCGCCCTTCGCATGGAAGACGATCCCGCAGGGCGCGGCGACCTCCGTCTGGGCAGGTTTCGTTGCCGAGCCGGACGTGGTCGGCGGCAGATATTGCGAGAATTGCCACGTCTCCGAAGTGACGGATGCGGAGATCAGCCCCGTTTCCGAAGGCGTCCGCTCCTACGCGCTCGATCCCGAGACGGCGAGGGCCTTGTGGGCCAGGAGCGAGGAGATGGTCGGCGAGCGCTTCTGAGCCGCAGACGGGCACGTTTCGATGCCAGAGAGCAGGGGACCGGGAAACTGGTGCCCCTGCCGAGGAATCGAACCTGGATCGGCTGCAAACCAGACAGCTGCTCTTGCGTTGAGCTACGAGGGGCGTGGCCCCTCCATGCCAGAAATGACGCCTGCAGGCGAGCGGAGGCTGGAGAGACGGTTAGCGGGTAAGGTTAACCCGCCGCAGGGGGCATATGCAGGAGAAGGGCGCCCGGTACAGGGGCAGGCAACCCTTCTCCCGGCTGGTCTTGCAGCGTCCAGCACGAACCTCTACGCAGAGAACCGAAAACGGTTCACTCGCGTCGATCAAAGTCCAGAAAAAGTCCGCCGGCTTGCTCTCGTCTTCAGGCAGGGACGGCCGCGCATCGCCCGTTTCCGCAGCGTGCCGCCGCTCAGGCCTTGATATCCAGTCCTGCTTCGATTGCAGCGGCGATGAATGCCTTGCGCGCGTCCTCGCCGGTGCGCTTGCCCTTGATGACATCGGCGCAGACCAGCAGCGCCTGGTCGAGCGCCGCACCGTCCTCCGTCGGCCAGTCCTCGATCATCGCCCAGGAGGCGGCCTGGGTCGTATCGATGCTCATATATTTGCCGGGCTCTTCGAGGGCGATGAGCACAGGCTTCGACCAGGGCGCCTGCATTCTGGCTTCGCTTTGATCCTGGGGCATGGGTGTCACCTTCCTTCGTGCATTCTATCGAAACTAGGAAAGCCCCTCCCGTGATGGAAGGGGCCTTTGTTTCCAAGCCCTTTGCTTTGGTTCAGGGCGTTCGTCGCTGCAATCGGTTTACCGGGGCGATTGCCCGGGCTCCGCCCGATCGCTCCTCGCTATTCGGCAGCCTCGGCATAAGCCTCGACCGGCGGGCAGGTGCAGATCAGGTTGCGGTCGCCATAGACGTTGTCGACGCGGTTGACCGGCGACCAGTACTTGTCCACGCGGAAGGCGCCGGGCGGGAAGCAGGCCTGTTCGCGCGAATAGGGGCGATCCCATTCGCCGACAAGGTCTTCCACCGTATGCGGAGCATTCTTCAGCGGGTTGTTCAGCTTGTCCGAACGTCCCTCTTCGATATCGCGGGCTTCCTGGCGGATCGCCAGCATCGCTTCGCAGAAACGGTCGAGTTCGGACTTGGTCTCGGACTCGGTCGGCTCGATCATCAGCGTGCCGGCAACCGGCCAGCTCATGGTCGGCGCGTGGAAGCCGCAGTCGATCAGGCGCTTGGCGACGTCATCGACGGTGACGCCGGCGCTGTCGACCAGCGGGCGCGTGTCGATGATGCATTCATGCGCCACACGGCCGGCGGCCGATTTGTAGAGCACGTCGTAGGCGCCCTTCAGGCGAGCGGCGATATAGTTGGCGTTGAGGATCGCAACCTTGGTTGCCTGCGTCAGGCCTTCGCCGCCCATCATCAGGCAGTAGCTCCAGGAGATCGGCAGGATGGAGGCCGAACCGAAGGCCGCTGCCGAAACCGCGCCCGAACGGCCGTCGGTTTCCGGATGGCCGGGCAGGTAGGGGGCCAGATGCGACTTGACGCCGATCGGACCCATGCCGGGGCCGCCGCCGCCATGCGGAATGCAGAAGGTCTTGTGCAGGTTGAGGTGCGACACGTCCGAGCCGATATCGCCGGGGCGGGCGAGGCCGACCATGGCGTTCATGTTGGCGCCGTCGAGATAGACCTGGCCGCCGTGCTTGTGCACGAGATCGCAGATTTCCTTGACGGTTTCTTCGAAGACGCCGTGCGTGGACGGATAGGTGATCATGCAGCAGGAGAGGTTTGCCGCATGCTCTTCCGCCTTGGCGCGGAAATCGTCCATGTCGATGTCGCCGTTTTCCTTCGCCTTGACCGGAACCACCTTCATGCCGACCATCTGGGCCGAGGCCGGGTTGGTGCCGTGCGCGGAAGTCGGGATGAGGCAGACGTCGCGATGACCCTGGCCGTTGGCAATATGATAATTGCGGATGGTCAGAAGGCCGGCATATTCGCCCTGCGCGCCGGAATTCGGCTGCATGGAGAAGGCGTCGTAGCCGGTGACGGCGCAGAGCTTTTCCGTCAGGTCATCGATCATTTCGCGATAGCCGAGCGCCTGGTCTGCCGGCACGAAAGGATGGATGTCGGAAAATTCCGGCCAGGTGATCGGCAGCATTTCGGCCGTGGCGTTCAGCTTCATCGTGCAGGAGCCGAGCGGGATCATGGCGCGGTCGAGCGCCAGATCGCGGTCGGAGAGCCGGCGGATGTAGCGGGTCATTTCGCTTTCGGCGCGGTTCATGTGGAAGATCGGATGCGTCAGGTATTCGCTGGTGCGCAGGAGATCCTTCGGCAGGCGATAGGACGGCTCGAAATCGGCGATCTGGAAATTGCCGCCGAAGGCGCGCCAGACGGCTTCCAGCGTTGCCGGGCGGGTGCGCTCGTCGAGCGACATGCCGATCTTCGTCTGGCCGACCTTGCGCAGGTTGACGCCTTCGGCGACGGCTGCGCGCAGGATGAGGCCCTGCATGTGGCCGACATCGACGGTGATCGTGTCGAAGAAGGTTTCGGGCTCGACCGTGTAGCCGAGCTTTTCCAGGCCCTTGGCCATCAGCACGGCCTTCTGGTGGACCTGCTGGGCGATCGCCTTGATGCCCTTGGGGCCGTGGAAGACGGCGTACATGGAGGCCATTACGGCGAGCAGGACCTGCGCGGTGCAGATGTTCGACGTCGCCTTTTCGCGGCGGATATGCTGCTCGCGCGTCTGCAGCGACAGGCGATAGGCGCGGTTGCCGCGGGCATCGACGGACACGCCGACGAGACGGCCTGGCATGGAGCGCTTGATGGCATCCTTGACCGCCATATAGGCGGCATGCGGGCCGCCGTATCCGACGGGGACGCCAAAACGCTGCGAGGAACCGATGGCGATATCCGCACCCATTTCACCCGGCGACTTCAGAAGCGTGAGCGACAGGATATCGGCGGCGACGACGGCGATCGCGCCCGTCTGGTGCAGGCGGGAGATCAGGCCGGTGAAATCGCGCACATGGCCGTGCGTGCCCGGATACTGGAAGATCGCGCCGAAAACATCGACCGGATCGAGATCGGTGAAGGGGTTGCCGACGACAACAGACCAGCCGAGCGGTTCGGCGCGGGTCTTGATCAGCTCGATCGTCTGCGGATGGCAATCGGCATCGACGAAGAAGGCCTTGGCCTTCGACTTCGAAACGCGCTCGGCCATGGCCATGCCTTCGGCAGCGGCCGTTGCTTCGTCGAGCAGCGAGGCATTGGCGACGTCGAGGCCGGTCAGGTCGCAGATCATCGTCTGGTAGTTCAGCAGCGCTTCGAGGCGCCCTTGAGAGATTTCCGGCTGGTAGGGCGTGTAGGCCGTGTACCAGGCCGGGTTTTCCAGGATGTTGCGCTGGATGACCGGCGGCGTGATCGTGCCGTAATAGCCCTGGCCGATCAGCGAGGTCAGGACCTTGTTCTTGTTGGCGGTTTCGCGCAGCTTGTCGAGCGCCTCGCGCTCCGTCATCGGCGCGCCCCAGGCGAGCGGTGCCTTCTGGCGGATGGCCGGCGGCACGGTCGCGTCGATCAGCGCGTCAAGGCTCTTGTAGCCGATGACACCGAGCATATCCGACATTTCAGACGGCGAGGGGCCGATATGACGACGGTTTGCGAAGTCATAGGGCTGATAGTCGGTAAACTGGAATTCGGTAGGCGTCGTCATTACGCGGTCAGCTCCTTGTAGGCCGCCTCGTCGAGCAGGCCGTCGACATCGCCGAGGTTCTTGAGCTTGAGCTTGAAGAACCAGCCGGCCCCTTGAGGGTCGGAATTGACGAGCGAGGGATCGGCGACGATGGCCGGATTGACTTCGACGATCTCGCCATCGAGCGGGCAGTAGACTTCCGAGGCGGCCTTGACGGATTCGACGGTTGCCGCATCGTCGTTCTTGGAGAAGGTGGCGCCGACTTCCGGCAGTTCCACGAAAACGAGGTCGCCGAGCTGCTCGACAGCGTAGGTGGTGATGCCGACGGTCGCGACATCGCCTTCGAGCTTCAGCCATTCATGTTCCTGGGTAAATTTCAGCATGGAAAAATCCTCTCGCAATAGGGGTCAGCGTTTGTAGGTCGGCGTGATGAAGGGAAGGGTGGCCACCGTGACGGGCAGGAACTTGCCGCGGACTTCGGCATAGATCTGCGTGCCCGGGGCGGCATAGGCGACCGGCACGTAGCCCATGGCGACGGGACCTTCGACCGAAGGGCCGAAACCGCCCGAAGTGACTTCGCCGATCTCGGTCTTGCCCTCGGCATCGGCATAGAGCCTGGAATGGCCGCGCACCGGCGCCTTGCCTTCCGGCTTCAGGCCGACGCGCTTGCGGGAAACGCCCTTGTCCAGTTCGCCGAGGATGCGCTCGGCACCCGGGAAACCGCCGGCGCGGGCGCCGCCGGTGCGGCGGGCCTTCTGCATGCCCCATTCGATGGCGGCTTCGACAGGCGAAGTCGTCGTGTCGATATCGTTGCCATAGAGGCAGAGGCCGGCTTCGAGGCGCAGCGAATCGCGGGCGCCGAGGCCGATCGGCTCGACATCGGGGTGCTCAAGCAACCGGTTGGTGACATCGACGGCCTTGTCGGCGGGAATGGAGATTTCGAAACCGTCCTCGCCGGAATAGCCCGAGCGCGAGACGAGACAGGAAACGTCGTGCAGGCGGCAGTGGCGCACGTCCATGAATTTCATGGCGGCGACATCGGCCCAGAGTTCGGCGAGCGCTTCGACGGCGCGCGGGCCTTGCAGGGCGATCAGGGCGCGGTCGAGAACGGTGATATCGCAGGTATCGGAAATATGCTTCTGCAGGTGCGCGACATCCTCATCCTTGCAGGCGGCGTTGACGACGACGAAAAGATGGTTGTCGAGATGGGTAATCATCAGGTCGTCGAGGATGCCGCCATTTTCATCGGTGAAGAAACCGTAGCGCTGGCGGCCTTCGGCGAGGCCGAGAATATCGACCGGCACGAGGCTTTCGAGGGCGAGCGCCGCATCCTCATACTTGCCGGACTTCGCCTTGATGATGAGCTGGCCCATATGGGAGACATCGAAAAGGCCGGCGGCAGCGCGGGTCTGCAGGTGTTCCTTCAGGACGCCGGCCGGATATTGCACCGGCATGTCATAGCCTGCGAAAGGCACCATGCGGGCGCCGAGCGACAGATGCAGCGCGTGTAGCGGGGTTTTCTTGAGGGCAGCAGTATCGTCCAAAAGACGCCTCCGGGGTTTGCGCCGGAAATTCCGGGCGCGGGCTCAAAACTGAAGGCGCGGCTGCGCCTTGTCTCCTTGAGCCCCCTCTGTCCCTGTGCCTGAGATTGTTATCCCTTCGGCGGACGTTTCGAGAACGCCTCTCTCCAGAGTTCCGTCTGCCCCTTGTGGTCCTTTTGCCTGAGAGTTTCCGGGGCGGTTGCTCCTTCGGCACCGGCATCGCGGCCGGCTTCTCCCAACAAGGTTGCGGCAATTATCCGGGGGTGGCAGGCCTTGGCAAGCAAAATGTCGGTGTCGCACAAATTTTTGTCGCGGCCCCGGAAGAGCGGCTGGCGGACGCGGCAATTGGGCCTTTGCCTTCGCGGGCGAAATTGGCTATCGCGGGTCAGGGACGCGCCATTCGGCATGTCCTTCGCCAACCGCCTTTGCTCCAACGCAAACCTGCCGCGGCAGAATGCTGTAATCTCATCGGGAAAGGCTTCACGAGCAAGGAGATATTGAATGAAGATCAGGACGTTCGGTTTTGCCGCCCTTCTGTGTTCCGCTGCGTTTGCCGGATCGGCGATCGCCCAGGACCATCAGACCATGCAGGGCATGAAGATGGGCTCCATGACCATGCCGGCCGGCGGCGAGGTGGTCGGGGTCGGCGATCTCGAAATCTCCGGCGGCTTTGCCAAGGCGATGCTGCCCGGCCAACCCGTCGGCGGCGGCTTCCTGACGGTGAAGAACAAGGGTTCGAGCGACGACCGCCTGGTATCCGTCACGTCGCCCAATGCCGACGAGGTGCAGCTTCACGAGATGGCCATGACGGACAATGTCATGAAGATGCGCGAACTGAAGGACGGTATTGCGGTTCCCGCCGGCCAGACCGTGACACTTGCGCCCGGCGGCCTGCACCTGATGTTCCAGAAGGTGAAAACCCCCTTCAAACAGGGCGACAAGGTGCCGGTCACGCTGAGCTTCGAAAAGGCCGGCAAGGTCGATCTGGTGCTGAACGTGCTGTCGGCGCAGGGAAAATAGGTCCCGACGAACAAAAGCCCGCGATCGCGTCGCGGGCTCCGCTCCTCCCGGCGATCCCTAAATCTCAGACATCCTCGTAGGACTGCAGCGCCTGCTGCAACCCGGCCTGCGGCTGACGGAAACCCTTGGTCATCAGATCGAGCGCGACTTCGGTGTTCTGGATGACGTTGGTGGTTTCTTCCGGGTTGCCGCTGCTCTGGTTGAGCTGGCGTTCGGCAATCTTGCGCGCCTCGCGTGCGGCCGTGCCCGTTGCCACGCGCTGCGGGATGCGCAGGGTTTCGAAGGCAAGGGCGGCTGTGCTCGCCGATATGGTAACAAGCTGTGTCATGCGCCTGTCATACCCGCGGGATCTTCGCGTTCGGCTTAACAAAATCACTCGCATTTTACCGGTTGGTAAGAATTCCACAGATTGGATTGGAAAAAGGGCAGAATCGCAATAGACCGGAGCCATGTTCCAAGCTCTGCTCGTCGCGGTCGGCGGCGCAATCGGTTCGCTTCTGAGATATTATGTCGGCCTGGGCTCCGTGCGGCTCATGGGGCCGAGTTTCCCGTGGGGAACGCTCACCGTCAACGTCGTCGGCTGTTTCGTCATCGGCGTATTTGCCGAGATGATTGCGCGCCGCTTCGACGCGTCGACGGAACTGCGGCTCCTGCTGATCACCGGCTTTCTCGGCGGCTTCACCACGTTTTCCGCCTTCTCGCTGGATGCGATCACGCTGTTCGAGCGCGGCGAGATCCTTGCCGGCGGCATCTATATCGCAGCGAGCGTCGGGCTCTCGATGCTGGCCGTCATCGCGGGCCTCGGGCTGATGCGCGCTCTGATCTGATTTCGATTCCGATTTCCGTTTTCTGAAAAATGCTCTAAAGGCAGCGGCAAGAGAGGCGCCGCCTTTGATCGCGCCGCATATTTTCCGAAAGAACTCCATGGCAGGCATAGAACACATCAAGGTGGAGCCCGACGAAGCGGGCATGCGGCTCGACCGCTGGTTCAAGATCCACTATCCGGGCCTCGGCTTCGGCCAGCTGCAGAAGCTTCTCCGCTCCGGCCAGGTCCGTGTGGACGGCGGGCGGGTGAAGACCGACGCGCGCGTGCAGCCCGGCCAGATGGTGCGCGTGCCGCCGCTCGAGGTCGACGCCAAGGTCAAGTCCGGCCCGATCGCCGGCAAGGACCTGAAACATTCCGGCGATGCCGAGCTTCTGGCGCGCATGGTGCTGCACGAGGACGACAAGGTGATCGTGCTCAACAAGCCGGCCGGCCTTGCCGTGCAGGGCGGCTCGGGTGTCGCGCGCCATATCGACAAGATGCTGGAAGCATGGACGAACCAGAAGGGCGAAAAGCCTCGCCTCGTCCACCGCCTCGACCGCGACACCTCCGGCGTGCTCGTCATTGCCCGCACGCGCGGTGCGGCGCAGAAGCTGACCGCCGCCTTCCGCGAGCGCGACACCAAGAAGACCTACTGGTCGCTGGTCAAGGGCGTGCCGCGCAAGCGCGAGGACAAGATCTCGACCTGGCTCGTCAAGGAGCCGACGATCGACGGCGACCGGATGCGCATTGCCAAGCACGGCGAGGAGGGGGCCGATCATGCCGTAACCTATTACCGCATCATCGAGACGGCGGCCCAGCGCCTCGCCTGGCTGGAGATGGAACCCTATACGGGGCGCACGCACCAGCTTCGTGTTCATGCGCTGCATATCGGCCATCCGATCATCGGCGATCCCAAATATTTCGACGAGGACCCGAACTGGGATTTTCCCGGCGGAATCCAGAAGCGGCTGCATCTGCACGCCCGCCATATCGATATTCCGCACCCTTCGGGCGGGCGCCTGCGCGTGACCGCGCCTCTGCCGCCGCATATGGTGCAGAGCTGGAACCTGCTCGGTTTCGACGAGAACTCAGCCCCGATCCTGGATGACGAAGAATGAAGCTCGCGCTTTTTGATTGTGACGGCACGCTGGTCGACAGTGCCGGGCTGATCCACGAAACCATGCGCCGCACGTTCGAAAAATTCGGCAAGCCGGAGCCACGTTTCGAAGACACCAAGGCGATCATCGGCCTGTCGCTCGATATCGCCATCGCCCGCATGCAGGGCCGGCCGCATGTCGAGCAGCAGGACATCGACATGACGGCGCATTACAAATCGCTGTTTTCGGTCGTGCGCCAGGACCTCGATTACCGGGAGCCGCTCTTTCCCGGCATCCGCGAGATGATCGATGCCGCCAGCCGGCGCGAGGACCTGCTGATCGGCGCGGTGACCGGCAAATCCCGGCGCGGGCTCAAGCTGGTCATGGATACGCACGGCTTCGACTTCATCGTGGCGCGCACCGCCGACGACTGCCCTTCCAAGCCGCATCCGGCCATGGTGAGCGAATGCTGTGACGAAACCGGCATGAATGCCGCCGACACCATTGTCATCGGCGATGCCATTTACGATATGCAGATGGCAAAGGCTGCCGGCGCCAAGGCGATCGGCGTTGCCTGGGGCTATGCCAGCGTGGATGAACTGATCGCCAACGGCGCCGATGCGATCGCCTATCATCCTGACGAGATCCTGCGCCATTTTTCCTGAGGTGAGCCCATGCGCGACCTGCTGAACGACCTTTCCGAAGGCCTGAGCCATCCCGATCCGATCCGCCGCGCGCAGATCCAGATGAAGAAGCCGCTGCCGAAGCGCTTCTATCAGACCGTGTCGGTCGAGCCGGTCGAGGAGGGCTTTGCCATTATGCTTGACGGCAAGGCCGTGCGCACCCCGGCCCGGCAGGTTCTGGCGCTGCCGAACGAGGCGCTGGCCAAGCTTGTGGCCGCCGAATGGGAGGCGCAGGCCGAGGTGATCGACCCGTCGCTGATGCCGGTGACGCGCCTCGTCAACACGGCGATCGACGGTGTCGCCACCGACACGCAGGCCGTGTTCGAAGATATCCTGCGCTTTTCGTCGAGCGATCTGCTCTGCTACCGCGCCGACGGCCCGGAAAAGCTGGTCGAACGGCAGACGGAACGCTGGGACCCGGTGCTCGACTGGGCTGCCGCCGATCTCGGCGCGCGCTTCATTCTCGTTGAAGGCGTGATGCATCACGAACAGCCGCGCGAGGCGATCGCCGCCTTCGGCTCGGCACTGCGCCGCCATGACGGCGCGCTCGCGCTTGCCGCTCTCCACACGGTGACGACGCTCACCGGTTCGGCACTGCTGGCGCTCGCCATTGCCGAGGGCCGGATTACGCCGGAAGAGGGCTGGGCGCTTGCCCATCTCGACGAGGACTGGACCATCGAACATTGGGGAAGCGACGAGGAAGCCGAACAGCGCCGCGCCAAGCGCCATGAGGACTTTAAGGCCGCGACCGATGTTTTTTTCACGCTAAGGGCCTGAATCATATTGCCTTGACCGGCTTTATGACGAAATCTGCGACTCCGGACGGGGATTTGCAGGAATTTGGAATGACGCGGTTGAGGTCGAGGTTCTGCCTGATGGCGCTTGTGTGCGTGGCGCTGACGGCCTGTGTAAGCCTCATGCCGAAGAAGCAGGAAAAACCTATCTATGACGTGCGCAGCGCGGTCGTGCTGTCCAGCACCACCATGTCGGCGGAGCTGCTCTCCGGCATCAGCGACCGCGTCAACGCCGCCATACGCGCGACGGTCCGCACCACCGAATTGCCGCGCGTCGTCCTGACGATCCGCATCGTTTCAGTCCAGAAGGGGCTCGGCTTCCAGAAGGACCGCAACGTCGCCAAGGTCAGCATCGATGCCGCTTCCGTGGAGGATGGATCGGTCATTGCCGTGACCTCCTTTGAAGTCACCAGCCTCACCGCCGATCCTTATCTGGCTGACGATATCCTTGCAGAAGATATAGCAGCGCGCGTACGCTCCGCCTTCGCACTCAGCGGGCGTTAGTTCCTGAGCAATACCGGACGCAAGACCGCTGCACGCATTTGCCGGGATTGCTCCAGCCATGAAGCCGCCGACAGCGGCGAGGGGAGATCATGAAGGATATTCTGGAAGAGCTCGAACGCCGCCGTGGTATTGCCCGTCTCGGCGGCGGGCAGGCGCGCATCGACGCGCAGCATCAGCGCGGCAAGCTGACGGCGCGCGAACGCATCGATCTTTTCCTCGACGAAGGTTCCTTCGAGGAGTTCGACATGTTCGTCGAGCACCGCTCCACCGATTTCGGCATGGACAAGAGCCGCATTGCCGGCGACGGCGTGGTGACGGGCTGGGGCACGGTCAACGGCCGCACGGTCTTCGTCTTCGCCAAGGATTTCACCGTTTTCGGCGGCTCGCTTTCGGAGGCCCATGCCGAGAAGATCATCAAGGTGCAGGATATGGCGCTGAAGAACCGCGCGCCGATCATCGGCATCTACGATGCGGGCGGCGCGCGCATCCAGGAAGGGGTGGCCGCACTCGGCGGTTATGCCGAGGTCTTCCAGCGCAATGTGCTGGCATCCGGCGTCATTCCGCAAATTTCCGTCATCATGGGACCCTGCGCCGGCGGCGACGTCTATTCGCCTGCCATGACCGACTTCATCTTCATGGTGCGCGACACGTCCTACATGTTCGTCACCGGCCCCGATGTGGTCAAGACCGTCACCAACGAGACCGTGACCTCGGAGGAACTCGGCGGCGCAACGGTGCATACGACGCGCTCCTCGATTGCCGACGGCGCCTATGACAACGATGTCGATACGCTCAGCCAAGTGCGCCGGCTCATCGATTTCCTGCCGCAGTCGAACACTTCGCCGGTGCCGGAGATCGAATGTTACCAGTCGGTGACAGATGCCGACAGTTCGCTGGACACGCTGATCCCGGCCAATGCCAACAAGCCCTACGACATCAAGGAACTGATCCAGAAGGTGGCGGACGAGGGGGATTTCTTTGAGATCCAGGCAAGCTTTGCCAAGAACATCGTCTGCGGTTTCGGGCGCATCGAGGGATCGACGGTGGGCTTCGTCGCCAACCAGCCGATGGTGCTGGCCGGCGTGCTCGACAGCGACGCGTCGCGGAAAGCGGCGCGTTTCGTGCGCTTCTGCGACTGCTTCAACATTCCGATCGTCACGTTCGTCGATGTGCCGGGCTTCCTGCCGGGCACGGCGCAGGAATATGGCGGGCTCATCAAGCATGGCGCCAAGCTGCTGTTTGCCTATGCCGAGGCGACGGTGCCGAAGCTGACGGTGATTACCCGCAAGGCCTTCGGCGGCGCATATGACGTGATGGCCTCGAAACACCTGCGCGGCGACCTCAACTATGCCTGGCCGACGGCGCAGATCGCGGTCATGGGCGCCAAGGGCGCCGTCGAGATCATCTTCCGCAAGGACATCGCCGATCCCGAAAAGATCGCCGCCCATACGAAAATGTACGAGGATCGTTTCCTGTCGCCCTTCGTGGCGGCCGAACGCGGTTATGTCGACGAGGTGATCATGCCGCATTCGACGCGGCGGCGGCTGGCGCGGGGTCTCAAGATGCTGAGGAACAAGGATCTCAGCAATCCCTGGAAGAAGCATGACAATATTCCGCTATGATCGAATAAGGGAGCCTCTTCAGGTGTTTACCCACTGTCGAAGTTGTGAACGCCTGTCAGCAAACCGTGTCTTCAATCCCTGTTAGAGACGCGGTAACGCTCGGCAGCACACCATTAAGGAGAGTCTTTATGTCAACTTTCGAGCGTCTGTCTGCCTACCGCCCCTATGGTCTGGCCGCTCTCAGAATCATGACCGCGCTTCTGTTCATCGAGCACGGCATGATGAAGCTTTTCGGCTTTCCGGCTGCCCAGGGCGACGGTCCGCTGTCCACGCTGTTCCTCATTGCCGGATTGCTGGAGCTTGTCGGCGGCATCCTGATATTGATCGGTTTCGCCACGCGGCCGGTCGCCTTCCTGCTGTCGGGCGAAATGGCGATCGCCTATTTCATGGCGCATATGCCGCACAGCTTCTTCCCAGCCCTCAACCAGGGCGATGCGGCAATCCTGTTCTGCTTCGTCTTCCTCTACCTGTTCTTTGCCGGCGCCGGTGCGTGGTCGGTCGATAACAGAAACGCGGCAGCCTGACAGATGAGGCTGCGGGCGGTTGAGCGCCCGCAGCCTGCTTTCCATTTCCAATATTTCCTTATCAGGCCGTCAATTTGAGGCCGGCAATGCCGGCGCCGATCAGCGCGATGCAGATCAGGCGGGAAGCCTGCGCCGCATCGCCCAGAAGCCAGATGCCGAGCAGGACGGTGCCGACGGTGCCGATACCGGTCCAGATCGCGTAGGCCGTGCCGATCGGCAGGGTTTTGACGGCAAGTCCGAGCAATATGACGCTCACCACCATGGATATGACCGTGAGGATCGTCGGGACGGGACGGGTGAAGCCATCGGTATATTTCAGACCGATCGCCCAACCGCATTCAAAAAGGCCAGCGAGAAAAAGCAGAAACCAGGCCATCATACTCTCCTTGTCAAGAGCGAGGCCGTCCCCGCGACTTTTGCGACCGGGGCAGGCCCGGCGCCGCAGTCGTCTGCGTCGCATGTGATATGGACGAGGGAACGGCTCACTTCAAGCTAGGAATTGGCATAGCTGCCATGCCACCCGATTTCCGCCTGGTCGCATACGGGGCTCAGGTATTCTTCGCCCGGCGGCAAAGACGATCGAAGGTTTCGAGGAATCGGGAACGATCCTTGGGGCCGAAGGCCGCATTGTAGCCCTTGCTCTCGCCGGTTTCGCGCAGGTGCGCGCCGAGATCGCGCATGGCGCTTGCCATGCCGATATTGGTTTCGTCGAAGACGCGGCCTGTCGGGCCGGTGACGAAGGAACCCTTGGCAACGCAGCGGACCGCCAGCGGCACATCAGCGGTGACGACGACATCACCTCGGCCGGCATTGTCGGCGATCCAGTTGTCGGCGGCATCGAAAGCGTTGGAGACGATGACGTTGCGGACCATCGGGTCGCGGGACGGGCGCAGGCCGGAATTGGCGACGAAAGTCACTTCCAAACCGAGGCGTTCGGCCACTTTCAGGATTTCGGGTTTGACCGGGCAGGCATCGGCATCGACATAGATCATGGCGAGACCTCACGCCGGCCGAGTGGCCAGCTGACGGACCATATCGATATGGGGAATGCCGTCTTCCAGATATTCCTCGGAAGTCTTGACGAAACCGAAGGATTCGTAGAAGCGGCGCAGATGTGCCTGCGCGGACAAGGCAACGGGATTTTCCGGAAAGAGCTTTTCGCAGGCGGCGACCGATTCTTTCATCAATGCATCGCCGAGCCGCTTGCCGCGATGAGCCGGCGAGACGACGACACGGCCGATCTTTGCCGGATGCTGTTCGCCGTACGGCTTCAGAATCCGCGTCGAGCCCAGCAGTTCGCCGCCGTCCATGAGCCGCAGGTGCAGGGCGTCGATATCCTTGCCGTCCAGTTCCGGATAGGGGCAGTTCTGCTCAACGACGAAGACATCGACGCGCATTCTCAGGAGATCGTAGAGCTCCCGCGCGGAAAGCTCGTCAAGCCCCTTGAGATCGACCGTATAGCTAAGTGGAACCATCAATACAAAACCGCGCTACGGATATTTTTGCCGGAATACATAAGCTCGAAGCCTTGGTTGTTTCTTGGAACGGGTGGCTGGCAGTGCTCGACAAGACAAGTCAGTGGATGCCGCCGTTCGGTAAAGGAGAACCTTCCTCCATATGCTCGTCACCGCGCAGATATTGATGAAAATTTAGGCCGTAAGCAAATGGCTGGTCTCTTGGGGGCTCCTGCGGATCGGTCGAGTACAGATAGATGCGGCCAGTGGCGTTGAACCCGACGTGCCGTCCTATCTTGACGGCCATATCCGTAGCTTCGTCTCCATCCGCGGCCCAGGCGTGCATCGAAAAGAAGGCCGCCGCGCCTTCCGTGGTCTCAAAATCCGGATTGGCCTCGGCGATCTCCCCGTCGGCAATCACCGTGAAGTGACGGAAAGCCGTTTTCAGCTTTCCGTACCTCAGTTTCAACTTCCAGTTTTTCAGCAGATTCATGAGCGATCAGTAGAGCACGACGCTGCGGATGCTCTTGCCGGAATGCATGAGCTCGAAGCCTTCATTGATCTTTTCGAGCGGCATGGTGTGGGTGATCATCGGATCGATCTGGATCTTGCCCTCCATGTACCAGTCGACGATCTTCGGCACGTCGGTGCGGCCGCGCGCACCGCCGAAGGCCGTGCCCATCCAGGTGCGGCCGGTGACGAGCTGGAAGGGACGGGTGGAGATTTCCTGGCCGGCGCCGGCAACGCCGATGATGACCGACTTGCCCCAGCCGCGGTGGCTGGCTTCCAGCGCCTGGCGCATGACCTTGGTATTGCCGGTGCAGTCGAAGGTGTAATCGGCGCCGCCGATCTGGTCGGCACCGCGCTTGGTCATGTTGACGAGATAGGGAACGATATCGGCGCCCACTTCGGATGGGTTGACGAAATGCGTCATGCCGAAGCGTTCGCCCCAGGCCTTCTTGTCGTTGTTGAGATCGACGCCGATGATCATGTCGGCGCCGGCAAGCTTCAGGCCCTGGATGACGTTGAGGCCGATGCCGCCGAGGCCGAAGACGATGGCCGTGGCGCCCATCTCCACCTTGGCGGTGTTGATGACGGCGCCGATGCCGGTCGTCACCCCGCAGCCGATATAGCAGATCTTGTCGAAGGGCGCGTCCGGATTGACCTTGGCGACGGCGATCTCGGGAAGAACCGTGTAATTGGCGAAGGTCGAGCAGCCCATATAGTGGTGGATCTTGTCCTTGCCGATCGAGAAGCGCGAGGTCCCGTCCGGCATCAGGCCCTGGCCCTGGGTCGCGCGGATCGCGGTGCAGAGATTGGTCTTGCGCGACAGGCAGGAGGGGCATTCGCGGCATTCCGGCGTGTAGAGCGGAATGACGTGATCGCCCTTCTTCACCGAGGTGACGCCGGGGCCGACATCGACGACGATGCCCGCGCCCTCATGGCCGAGAATGGCCGGGAAGAGGCCTTCCGGATCGGCGCCGGAAAGGGTGAAATCGTCGGTGTGGCAGATGCCCGTCGCCTTGACCTCGACCAGCACTTCGCCGGCCTTCGGCCCTTCCAGCTGAACGGTCATGACCTCAAGCGGTTTTCCTGCCTGAACGGCAACGGCGGCGCGAACATCCATGGTCGATCTCCTCGTGATTTGCGTGGTGGATTCTTGCACGCCGCAAGAGGATGGCTCAAGCGGAAAAAGCCGTGCGCGTTTCCTCAAAAATCGGCTTCGCCTCGAGCATTTCCTGAAGATCGGCTTCGCCGCGGATATTTCCTGAAAATCGGCTTCGCCGCGGGTATTTCCTGAAAATCGGCTTCGCCTCAGGCGAATTCCATGATGACGGCATCGACCGCCAGGCTTTCGCCGGGCGCGGCCTTGATCTTGCCGACGACGAGATCGCGCTCGGCACGCAGCACGTTTTCCATCTTCATGGCTTCGACGACGGCCAGCGTTTCGCCTGCCTTGATCTCCTGGCCCTCGGAGACGGCAATGGAGACGACGAGGCCCGGCATGGGGCAGAGCAGCAGCTTGGACGTATCGGGCGGCAGCTTGACGGGCATCAGGCGGTCAAGCTCGGCATGGCGGGGCGTAAAGACCCGCGCCTTGACCGATAGGCCCTGCCAGTCGATGCGCAGGCCATTCAGGATCGGGCGGATCTGCGCCGTCACCGGTCGGCTGGCGATCCTGCCGTGCCAGACCGGATCGCCCGGTCTCCAATCGGTAACAACGGTTTCGGTACGGCCGCCGACTTCCATTTCCATCTCGAAAGGAATGGTCACGAGGCCATCGACCAGTTTCACCGGCACGTAATTGCCGCCGAGCTTGACGACCCATTCCTCCCGCAGCGGGCCGCTTGCCTGGCGCAGGCGATCGGCAAAACCCTCGCGGCGGGCAGAATCGATCAGGCTGACGGAGAGCGCGATGGCCGCAAGCGCCGCTTCTTCCGAAGCGTCGGGCGCCATCGGCGCGAATCCATCGGGATATTCCTCCGCTATGAAGCCGGTGGAGAGGCGCCCTTCGCGCCAGCGCGGATGTTTCATCAGCGCTGCGAGGAAGGGAACGTTGTGCTCGATGCCGTCGACCACGAAAGCGTCGAGCGCCTGGCCCATGGCTTCGACCGCCTGCAGGCGGCTCGGCGCCCAGGTGCAGAGCTTGGCGATCATCGGGTCGTAATACATGGAGATTTCGGCACCCTCGAAGACGCCGGTATCGTTGCGGATGACCACATCGCCGGTGCGGCCTTCGGCCGGCGGGCGGTAGCGTGTCAGCCGGCCGATCGAGGGCAGGAAGTTGCGGTAGGGATCTTCCGCATAGAGGCGGCTTTCGATCGCCCAGCCGTTCAGCCTTACATCCTTCTGCGCGAAAGCCAGCTTTTCGCCGGCGGCGACGCGGATCATCTGCTCGACGAGATCGATGCCGGTCACGAGTTCCGTCACCGGATGCTCGACCTGAAGGCGGGTGTTCATTTCGAGGAAATAGAAATTGCGGTCGCGGTCGACGATGAATTCCACCGTGCCGGCGCTCTGGTAGTCGACGGCCCTGGCGAGCGCCACCGACTGCGCGCCCATGGCGGCGCGGGTCTTCTCGTCGAGGAAGGGCGAGGGCGCTTCCTCGGCGACCTTCTGGTTGCGGCGCTGGATGGAGCATTCGCGCTCGCCGAGATAGACGACATTGCCGTGCGCATCGGCCAGAACCTGGATTTCGATATGGCGCGGATCGACCACGTATTTTTCGATGAAGACGCGGTCGTCGCCGAAGGAGCTTTTGGCCTCCGAGCGGGCACGGTCGAAACCGTCGCGCACTTCCGCTTGCGTCCAGGCAATGCGCATGCCCTTGCCGCCGCCGCCGGCCGACGCCTTGATCATCACGGGATAGCCGATCTCGGCAGCGATCCTTTCGGCATGGGCGGCGTCCTCGATCACGCCGAGATAGCCGGGAACGGTCGAAACCTTGGCGGCATTGGCGAATTTCTTCGATTCGATCTTGTCGCCCATCGCCATGATGGCTTTCGGCTTGGGACCGATGAAGACGATGCCTTCCTTTTCCAGCGCTTCGCAGAAGGAGGCGCGTTCGGACAGGAAACCGTATCCGGGGTGGACGGCTTCGGCACCGGTCGCCTTGCAGGCGGCGATGATCCTGTCGGCCAGGAGGTAACTTTCGGCGGCAGGCGCCGGACCGATATGAACGGCCTCGTCGGCCATCTCGACATGCAGGGCATCCCGATCCGCATCCGAATAGACCGCAACGGTGGCAATGCCCATGCGGCGCGCGGTCTTGATCACGCGGCAGGCGATCTCGCCGCGGTTGGCGATCAGGATTTTCTTGAACATCGAGACTCCACCCAGGAAATGCGTTCCGGAGTTTTACGCATAAAAAGCCGGAACGCACAATTGGGCTGAAGAACCAGAGGCAGTCTGAAGATTCGGCAGGTCAGGCAACTGCGGCGGCGACGACAGGCTCTTCATCGATGATCCGCAGCCAGCGGCTTCGCCTCGGCTGGGTATAATCCCTGAGTTCCACCGCGGCCATGATCTCGCCCCAGCGCTGATGGTTGGCGCCGGGCTGGGCCACCGCGTCGATGCGCTGCAGGACGCCGTATTCGACCGGCGAGACGCCGATGACGCCGCCTTCGCTGACACTGCGCAGAATCCGCATGACGTAATCCACGTCCTGGCGCGTGATGCTCTTGCGGTCGGCGGCGCGGGTCAGCCTGTAGCCGCCGATATCTTCGGCGAGCGCCAGGCGCAGCTGGTCGAGCGCAAGCGCGCGCAGCTCATCGGGCACATGGGCGGAAAGTTCCATGACGTGCAGGATGAGCTCGAGTTCGAGCGCGGAATTCACCACGCCGTCGGTCGTGAACATGCGCATGATCCATGCGACGTTGATCTCGTCCAGCGAGCCCTGCGGATAGGTGTAGTCGACGATGAAGCCTGCCAGCTGCTCGATGAAGAACGTATTCCACTCGGAGCATTTTTCGGGGCAGGAATTATTGAGCGCCAGCATCACCACGACATGATCGGATGTCCGGATTCCCTCCGGAAAGGTGTGTTTGCGCAGAAGTATGATGTCTTCGGCCGTCAGCCGATGCTTCCCGGCGATGACACATGCCGGAAAAGCGAGACGAAACTCACTCATGTTTTATCTCCAGACTTCATCATGAAGCCGGAAATGGTTCTATCGGTCCGGAATTGAAGATCCCTCAAGAAGGAAAGTTAACCGCCGATTTGGCGTTTCATGCGGATTTTAATGATCGCGCCTGCAAACGCTCGCGCCAGATGATGAAAAGGCCCGATGCAACGATGATGGCGATGCCGATCCATTTGGAAACATTCGGAAAATCGCCGAAGAGGGCATAACCGAGCACGGTTGCCGAAATGATCTCGAAATACTGGAAGGGTGCCAGGAGCGAGAGCGGCGCAAGACGGAAAGCCTTAACGACCAGCATGTGCGCATAGCCCGATATCGTGCCGAGAATCAGCAGGAGCACGAGGCCGAGCCAGGAGGCGGGCAGGGAGGGCGTGAAGTCGGCATTGCCGAGGCCGTTTCCGACAAACATTGCGCCCGCCATGAAGATCGTGCCGCCAATGCCGGCCATGGTCTGCATGGTCAGCGGCGAATCGGCCTCGCCGATGGCGCGGTTGAGGAAGAGATAGAGCGAGAAGAGGAAGGCGCAGAAGACCGGCAGCAGCGCCTTCAGGCCGAAGATCTCGTAACTCGGCTGGATGACGATCATGGCGCCGCCAAAACCGACGACGATCGCCAGCCAGCGCCGCCAGCCGACCTTGTCGCCCAGGAAGAGCGCCGAGAGCGCCGTCAGCATGAAGGGCTCGACGAAATAGATGGCGAAGACATCGGCAAGCGGCATGTATTTGACGGCGACGAAGAAGAGCAGGCTGGCTGCGCCATGCAGCGCGCCGCGCAACAGGTTCATCCACGGGCGCCTGGCCGACAGCGCCTGCCTGCCGAACATGGCAAGGAGGATCGGCAGAGTGCAGACGAGCTGGAAGAAGAAGCGGTAGAACGTGACCTGTCCCGGCGACATGGCCTCGAAGGTCGCCATATATTTGGCGATCGCGTCCATCGTCGGCAGGATGGCCATGGCGCCGGCCATGATGGCCATGCCCTGGAGCGGATTCTGTGCGGAAGGAGATTCGGACATGGCGGCTGCTTCTTGCGGGTGGTGTCATCAACCACAGGAAGGCAGTCCGATCAAGGCCGGCAATCAGGGACAGTGCAGCATATCCTTGACGGTCTCGCCGAAGACCTCTTCGAAGGCGGCACGCAGGCGGATATCGGCATCGGCCATCGTCACGAGCAGGCCGAGATCGACAAGGCTGGTGACGCCATAGGCCGAGATGCCGCAGGGCACGATGCCGTTGAAATGATCGAGATCGGGATCGACGTTCAGCGACAGGCCGTGAAACGTGACCCATTTGCGCAGGCGTATGCCGAGGGCGGCAATCTTGTCTTCCGCCATGGTGCCGTCCGGCAGAAGCGGCCGCTCGGGCCGGCGGACCCAGACGCCGACACGATCCTCGCGGCGCTCACCGCGCACGTTCATCGAACCGAGCGCGCGGATGATGACCTCTTCGAGCGCGGCCACGAAGGCGCGCACATCCTGCCGGCGCCGCTTCAGATCGAGCATGACATAGGCCACACGCTGGCCGGGGCCGTGATAGGTATATTCGCCGCCGCGGCCGGTGGCGAAAACAGGAAAACGATCGGGCTGGACGAGATCCTTGGCGTCGGCGCTGGTGCCGGCCGTATAGAGCGGCGGATGTTCCAGCAGCCAGACAAGCTCGTCGCCGCCCTCGGAAATCGCCGCGACTTCGCGCTCCATCGTCTCCACCGCTTCCGCATAGGGAACGAGCCCATCGGAGATACGCCAGCGCACGGGGCGCGAACCGGCTTTCGGGAGCATGGAGAAATCGAGATCGGTGCGTAGCATGGCAGTCCCTGGCGCTATCCGCAAAAAGGTGAGGGCGGGCGCGGGCCTCTATATGGACTTCGGCGGCGCGCGATTCAATCGCTCTTTGCGGCTCAGCCTGCGTCGTGGCCGGGACGCCGGCCGCACGCATTGCCCCAGGTGCTGGGGATAAGTCGGGCCGCTTCTGGAAAGAGCTGCAATCATATGGATATTGTCGGCGCGCAAATCATCTTATTGGGGTAATTCATGAAACGCATATTTTCCTCCGCGCTGCTCGTCGCGCTCCTGTCCGGCTGTGCGATGACGCTTCCTCTCAAGGGACAGACCGAGAGCGGCGACGAGAAATTTACGGGCAAGGCAACAGGTTATGCCGATGGCGCCGGGACACTCGAACTGACGAGTACCAAAGGCCTCAAGTGCAACGGCAACTTCGTTTACGTGACGCACCGTAACGGCGAAGGCACTTTCACCTGCAGCAACGGCCAGAGCGGCTCGTTCACCTTCGTCTCGACGGGCGTGCGCGGCACGGGTTCGGGCTCGATCGGCAGCCGCAAATTCACCTTCACGTTCGGCTGATCGCGCGCCGCGACGGCCTGGCGCCGATCAGGCATCAGGCGCGGCGATCCGGTCTGCCGCGCCTTTTCGACATCCTTCGATGCCGTATCTCAATCCATGATGAAATGCGGGACGAAGCGGGAGAGGTTCTGGGTGATCGGCGACTTGTCCTCACGGATGCAGATGCCGCAGGCTTCGCCGGCGACGACCCAGGAACCGACCACGGCATAATCGTCGCCGAATTGCGGAAGCAGGCAGGCTTCCTGCACGATATAGCCCTCCGCGCCATAATCTCCGTCCACCGCGACCGTCACTCCTCCCGATGTCAGCGTAACGTTGGCGCCCTCGCGCGACAGGAGCGGCTTTCGGACCGCGTTTTCGAGGCGCAGCGCCTGCGGGTCGTCGGCGAAATAGGCGGGCAGAAGGTTCGGGTGGTTCGGCGCCATCTCCCAGAGAACGGGCAGCAGGCCCTTGTTCGACAGCGTCATTTTCCACAGCGGTTCGTGGATCTTGGTGCCGGTGGAGAGCAGGTGCGTGCCGAAATCCTCGTGGACCATGAATTCCAGAGGGTAGAGCTTGAAGAGATCCTCCACGCGCCGATCCTCGAGATCGGTGAACCAGCTCTCGGCATCGACGCCGATCTCCTCCATGTCGAGCAGCACGACTTCGAAGCCCGCCTGGAACGCCACATCGGCAAGATATTTCGTCGTCAGGTAGTCTTCCTCATTGTCGGTGACACAGCCGAAATGGAAGACGCCGCTATCGCTCGAATTCTTGAAATGCCGGAAAGCGTCGATCAGCTTCTCGTGGATCGAATTGAACTGATCGGCACCGGCATCGAGCCGGCCTGATCGCTTCATGTCCTGGAGCCATTCCCATTGGATGACCGCGCTTTCGAAAAGCGACGTCGGCGTGTCGGCATTGAATTCGAACAGCTTTGCCGGGCTCCTGCCGTCGTAGCGCAGGTCGAAGCGGCCGTAGATATCGCGCTCTGACCATTTCCAGGAACGCCGGATTGCCTCATGGAACTCGGCCGGGATCGCCATGCGCGTCATCAGGGCGGGATCGGCGCAGATGCGGTCCACCGCCCCGTAGCAGAGCTGCAGGATCTCGTTGGTCGGGTCTTCGAGATCGTCCTCGATCTGAGCGAGCGTGAATTGATAGGCGTTGCGCTCGTCCCAATAGAGTTCGCCATACATGTGGTGGAACGTGAAATCCAGCGCTTCGAGCTTCGGGATCCAGTCCGGCCTTTCGCCTGTCGCGATACGCTTCATCTTGAGCCCTCAGGACGCGGAAGAGTGACGCGTGCCGAAACCGGAGCGGGCAAGCGTGGTCGTACGGACATCGGGACTGAAGCGGGCTCCATCGGAATAAGTCATCTTGAAGCCGCCGACCTTATTGGTGACCAACTGGCCGGCAGCGTTCACGAAGCCCGAGACATGACTGCTTTCATAAAGTGCCGATGCCGGTACCGCCGGATAATAAACGCCATTGGCGCTCGTTTCGGGCTGGCCGATGAGATAGCCTGATTGATAGGGGCTGTAGTGCCCTCCGCCGGCAACATGTACCGAACTTGTCACCTCACAATGGCCGTTGCCGAATTCCTCCTCGCAATCCTCACGATTCTGATAGGAAGGTGCATTTTTCAGATGCTCGGCGCGGGCAGTGTCGAAGCTGTTCTTGCAGTCGTCAGGACCGAACTTGCCGTCCTTGAGACACTCATCGAGCGTCCTGTAGGCCGCCGTCTCGGTCTCGCCCATGGAATTCACTACGAGATAGATCCCGAAAACAAACGTTCCAAGAATGGCGAGCTTCACGCCTCCTTTGGTATATCGATAGCGATCTTCCGGTGTCATGCGATCCCCAAATCGTTCGATGCCATGCGCTTGCGCAGGCAGAGCGAGAAAGCGCCAAGCGGAAATATCCGGCTTGCGTTCAAATACGTGAAAAGGCTGGATTGGTTGCGAGCGGGTCTATCCCGCACGATAACCGGTTTCGGCGGCCGATCGTCCGTCTAGCGTCTCGTCAAAAATTGCCGGTCGAAATCGTCTTCATGAAATGAACATCCCTGAAACCTTAACCGTTCCAGTTATGTTCTCAATTCCAGATAGAAGTCAAGCGATAGATTGCGCACCAGAATTGCAGTCGATGCCGCCAAGGTTTGCTCTGCTATCGAGGAGAAGGGATATCGTCGGAAAGAGCCTTGCGCTCCGCCAGCGAGATACGAACGAGAGAACTAAACCCTTGTCCAAAAAACAAAAAACCCGCCGAAGCGGGTTTCTTTGGTGCGGTCGAGAAGACTCGAACTTCCACGGGTTGCCCCACAGCGACCTCAACGCTGCGCGTCTACCAATTCCGCCACGACCGCATCGTGGTAGGGCCGATTTGCGTCGGCGAGGCAGCATGTAGCAAAAGCATCTGACGGACACAAGCACGATGTGACAGTTTTTTTTAAAAGCTTGTCCGGGATGTGGATTACGCCGCACGAGACATTGAAATTACAAGAGAAAAGGGCCGGAAACCGGCCCTTTTCCAGATCCTGTCAATGCATTTCGCGGCAGGCTTCGGTGCGGCTGGCACCGCTGTCGGCGCCTTTCTGGCGCCAGCCCTTCGGGCCGACCATGCTGTGGCAATCCGGAAGCGGCTTGATGCTGGCGGTCGCCGTATTGTCGACCTTCGCAGGCTTTGCCATCGCTACCGGCGCAAAGCCGTCGCTATCGTTCGTATAGTCGCTGGAATAGGCCGGAGGCGTCACGTGCGTCGGATAATGGACCGGCTTTGCCGGTGCGACCGGGGTCTGGTAGAGGCCGTCGCTGTCGTTGGAATAGTCGTCGTTGTACTTCGTCTGCTGTGCGAAGGCCGCACTGGCGAGGCCGACGGCAAACAGGGTGGCGGCAGCGGCGAATTTGATGCGCATGGGGCTATTCTCCTCAATCTGTTGTTGAATTCAACAACGTAAAACCAACCCTCGGCAAGACCAAGTCCGCTCCCCAATTTTGGCATTTTTGTGAGAAAGATGACAGCAGCGTTGCGGCGTTTTGTCCAAATGAAATCACATATTTGTCAATGATTCTTGACGGGCGCGTTACCTTAGCCGGCACAGTTAATCGACTGAGATGTCAGGGCTTTCACCCACATTACAATGCTGCAATCTTTAATTGATTAACTATTTGTAACTTTAGAGACGTCGAAACCGGGAAACCACCCGTTTCCGGGTTTTGAAATGTGGCGATTTCGTGTCTTTTCGCCTCAATCCTCTGAGCGATGCGGGCATCGACGCCGGTCGCCTGCAGGTGGTTGCGCATGTGATGCGCTATCGGTTCGGCCGCTCATGGCCTGGCCTTCAGCCTTTCGTCTTTTCCCACTTTCTGACCAGCCGCTCACGCTTCAGCCGCGACAGGCGCTGCAGCCAGAAAATGCCGTCGAGCTGATCGACCTCGTGCTGGATGCAGACGGCAAGGAAGCCCGACGCCTCGTCCTCGTGGCGATTGCCCTGAAGATCCTGATAGCGAAAACGGATCGCCTTCGGGCGCGTGATCTCGTCGGCAGCGCCCGGCATGGAGACGCTGCCTTCCATATGGACCATCGTCTCGTCGGAGAACCACGATATTTCCGGATTGGCGTAGATGCGCACGTCGCCCCTGTCGAGTTCCAGCACGGTCAGGCGCTGGAAGACGCCGATATGGGCCGCGGTGATGCCGACGCCGGGGGCCGCGCGCATGGTCTGCAGCAGGTCGTCCGCCAGTTCGGACAGGGCCGAATCGAACGAGTTCACGGGTGCGCAGACCGTTTTGAGACCGGGATGCGGATAGCGGAGAATCGGGCGGATCGGCACGGCTGGGCTTCCCTTCGACAAATGGCAGCGGAAACTATAACCGTCCACCGGCATTGTCATCAGAAAGCACGGGTTTGCGCTTTACGGCAGAAATGCTTTCGGCTAGCAGGGCGGTCAAGGATTCCGGCTTTGGCGAGGGCAGGGCGGAATTCGCTTATCCGCTTGTTGACAATGCGTTTTCAGCCAACATTTTCGAATGCGGCTCGATAGTCTTTGAAATCAGATAGAGATGCGAGGGCGGCAATGACGACGACCGATACCGAAGACCGCATTCGCAAACGTCCGACGGACGAAGACGTCGATATCTATAACGAAGACGGCAATGTGCGCAGCGATTTCCTGGCGCGGCTGGGTGCGGCCATTGCCGATCGCGACACGCTGTTTCTGCGCCAGAACGTCGCGCGCCTGCACGAATCGGAAATAGGCGACCTGCTGGAATCGATCCAGCCGGATCAGCGCCTTGCGCTGGTGCACCTGCTCGGCGACGATTTCGACATGACGGCGCTGACCGAGGTGGACGAGACGATCCGCCGCGAGATCGTCGACCAGCTGCCGAACGAGCAGATTGCCGCGGCCATCGGCGAGCTGGATTCGGACGACGCCGTCTATATTCTCGAAGATCTCGACCAGGAGGACCGGGAAGAGATCCTGGCGCAGCTGCCCTTTACGGAGCGGGTGCGCCTTTGCCGCGCCCTCGATTATCCGGAAAGCTCGGCCGGGCGCCGCATGCAGACGGAATTCGTCGCCGTGCCGCCCTTCTGGACCGTGGGGCAGACGATCGACTACATGCGCGAGGAAGAGGATCTGCCTTACTCCTTCTCGCAGATTTTCGTCATCGACCCGACCTTCAAGCTGCTCGGCGCCGTCGATCTCGACCAGATCCTGCGCACCAAGCGGCAGACGAAGATCGAAGCCATCATGCGGGAAACGAACCACCCGATTCCGGCCGAGATGGACCAGGAAGAAGCGGCCCAGCTCTTCGAACAATACGACCTTCTCTCGGCGGCCGTCGTGGACGAGAACGAACGGCTCGTCGGCGTGCTCACTATCGACGACGTGGTGGACGTGATCCACGAAGAGGCGGACGAGGACATCAAGCGCCTCGGCGGCGTCGGCGACGAAGAACTGTCCGACAACGTGATCTCGACCGTGCGCTCGCGCTTCCTGTGGCTGCTCATCAATCTCGGCACGGCAATGCTGTCGGCCAGCGTCATCGGCCTGTTCGACGGCTCGATCGAGAAGATGATCGCGCTTGCCGTGCTGATGCCGATCGTCGCCTCCATGGGCGGCAATGCCGGCACGCAGACGATGACGGTGACGGTGCGCGCGCTGGCGACCCGCGATCTCGACATCTACAATGCCGGCCGCATCATCCGAAGGGAGGCGGGGGTCGGGATCCTGAACGGCATCCTCTTCGCCATTCTTCTGGGTGTGATCGCCGGCACCTGGTTCCACAACTACCAGCTTGGCGCCGTCATCGGCGCGGCGATGATCATCAACCTGATGGCGGCAGCGCTTGCCGGCATCCTTCTGCCGCTGCTGCTCGACAAGATGGGAGCGGACCCGGCCATCGCCTCGTCCGTCTTCGTCACGACGGTGACGGACTGCACCGGCTTCTTCGCCTTCCTCGGCATCGCCACATGGTGGTTCGGCATCTGAACCGTGGCCGAAATTGACTATTACGTAAAAGTCAATAATATGTCAGGTCGATGACGGGGATGAGATGCTAGTGAACAAATACTATACCATAACGGAGCTGACGCGCGAATTCGGAGTGTCGACGCGCACGCTTCGCTTCTATGAAGACGAGGGTTTGATCCATCCGGAACGGCGCGGACGCACGCGGCTTTTCCGCCCGGCCGACCGGCGGCTCATTCAGGAAATCCTGCGCGGCCGGCGCATCGGCTTCACCATTGCCGAAATCCGCGAGATCATTCAGGTCTACAAGGAGCCGCCGGGCGAGCTCGGCCAGCTCAAGCTCCTGATGAAGCGCGTCGATGAAAAACGCGAGGACCTGCGCCAGAAGCGCAAGGATATCGACGAAACGATCACCGAACTCGACAATATCGAGGAGGCCTGCCTCGGCCGCCTCGCCGAAATCGGCGTCACCACCTGATTATTGCTGGGGCTGGGGCTGCGGTTCGGACTGCGGCGCCGGCCCGGGCTCTATCTGAGCGCTGCAGAGGCTGGCAAGCGCCATGATCCGCTCGTCGTCGGCCTTGACCGCGCCTGTCTGGAACGGCGCAAAGAGCTGCTGCGCCTGCAGCTGGTCGAGCGTGCACTGGCAGAAGCTGCGGCAGAGCGCTTCGCCCTGTTCGACCGTGCAGGAGGCGTTGCACTGGCGCAGATAGGTCGCAGCCGGATCGGGCTTTGGCGGCGCGATGACGAAGGTCAGGCCATAGGCGATGGCGATCAGCACCGGCTGGTGGACGAGGTAGAAGGCGAGGCTGTGGCGGCCGAGCCGCGCAAGCCATGTGCCGCCCGTGCCCAGGGACGCCAGCCGCTGCGGCAGGTTCGTGCGCAAGGCGAGACGCGTGAGGCTCATGCCGAGGAAGAGGGCGGTCGCCCAGGGAAAGAGCGGCACATAATCGTTCGACCGGTCGGGCATGGCGGCAAAACCGAGCCAGGCGAAATATTTCGGATCGAGCAGATGTGAATCCAGCACGCCGGGCATGACGAACGTATCGGCGATCCAGGCGACGAACAGCGCAAGCGTGACAAGCAGCGTCACGGGCAAGGGCAGACGCAGGAAGATGACGCCGATGAGGCTCAGAACCGCGATGCAATGCAGGATGCCGAAATAGATCCACTGGCCGGGCACGAAATAGGCCGTTGCAGCCGATATCAGCAGGGCGGCGCCCGCAATCATGGCGAAGCGTTTCCAGAAGGAAGGCCAGCGGATTTCCGGCCGGCCTGACAGCACAAGGCTGACACCGACGATGAACAGGAAGGTGGTGGCGATTGCGCGGGCGTAGATCTTCAGCCAGCCGGTCTCGGCCGTTCCGGGCGCAAGGTAGCCCATGAATTCCAGATCCCAGCTGAAATGGTAGGTGGCCATGGCAATGAGGGCCGCGCCGCGGGCCGTATCCACAAGGCCTATCCGCGGCGGTCTTGCCTCAGCCGCCGCTTCCGTTGCCGGCACCGTCATTCACAATCCCCCGGACAGTTCGTCACCGTCGGTCGCTGACGGCTTGCTGGGCACAACAGGAGAAAGATGGAGATTTGGTGGCGGGTTCGCGTCCATGATGGCAAGGCGCGCTTCCGAAAAGAACTGCCGGCGGGCGAGGACGAAAACGACGATGGATGTCGTGCCCATGAAAACATAGGGATTGATGAACCAGCCGAGATAGCCGATCGACAGGAAAATCGCTCGCAGGCCCTCGTTGAAATGGCCGCCGGCGATGACGTTCATGCGGATGACACGCTCTGCCGCCCGCTCGGCGGCAATGATGTCCTTCTCCGAATCGTGCACCATCGGAATGCCGCCGAAGAGAATGGTGCAATAGTTGAAGAGCCGGTAGGACCAGCCGAACTTGAAGAAGGCATAGCCGAACAGGGCGGCAAGTCCGCCGACCTTCATTTCAAAGGCGGCGTGGCCGCTGTGGAAGACGAAGGGCAGGTCGGCGAAGACCGCATCCACCTTCTCGGTGGCGCCGAGCAGGGCAAAGCAGCTGCCGATCGCGAAAATGGAGGTCGAGGCGAAAAAGGCCGTGCCGTTCTGCAGGCCGGCCATGATCTGGGTGTCGATCATCTTCAAATCGCGGCGCAGGGAATTATATATCCATTCACGCCTTCGCTCCGCCATGGCATGGGTCAGGCTCGTGCGCCCGAAGAAGGTCTGGCCGTGCAGCAGCCAGGAATAGCCCATCCAGATAAGGATAAAGAAGGCAAGCGCGATATAATCCGCGGTCGTCATCATCAGCGAGTCAGTTCCCGTATAAACGCGGCCACTCTACAGATGCATTCGAATGCTGCAATGACCGGCAAGATGAGAATCGCTAGCAAGATGGGCTGCAACACACTACTGTCCCGGCCGATGTCGCACCGGTTCAAGGCGATGTCGGTCCGCCGCGCGGATGCCGAACCGGGCTCGCATAGTCTGCATCGTGAATTTTGGAAGGCGCCTTCATGTTTCTGTCGGTATTCGATGTGTTCAAGATCGGTGTCGGGCCGTCGAGCTCGCATACGATGGGGCCGATGACGGCAGCCAACCGGTTCCTTAATCTCATCCTGTCCAACGAATGGCCGCGTCCTTCCGTCGGCGCGCAGGTTGCCGCCATCAAGGTCAGCCTGCACGGTTCGCTCGCCCATACCGGGATCGGCCACGGAACGGGCAGGGCGGTCATCCTCGGCCTGATGGGCGAGGCGCCGGACGCGGTCGATCCGGATCGCATGGACGCGATCATCGACGGCGTGGAAAAGAGCGGCCGGATCACGCCGGAGGGACATCCGCCCTACCAGTTCCAGCCGAAGACCGACCTCGTCTTCGACAAGAAGCAGCCGCTGCCGGGCCATGCCAACGGCATGAGCTTTTCCGCCTACGACAAGGACGGACGGCTGCTCGTCAAGCGCATCTATTATTCGGTCGGCGGCGGTTTCGTCGTCACCGATACGGAGCTGGAGCAGATGCGGGCGCGCAAGAAGGCGGCGCAGGGCAATTACAAGGTGCCCTATCCCTTCGCCACCGCCAGGCAGATGCTGGAAATGGCCGAACGGTCCGGCCTGTCGATCGCGCAGATGAAGCGCGCCAACGAGGAAAGCCAGCGCAGCCGCGAAGAACTGGATGCCGGTCTCGACCGTATCTGGGAAGCCATGCGCGCCTGTATCGAGCGCGGGCTGAAGGTCGAGGGCGTCATGCCCGGCGGCCTCAACGTGAAGCGCCGCGCCAAGCATATTCACGACAAGCTGCAGGAAGAGTGGCGCAGCAACCGTTCCAACCCGCTGCTCGCCAACGACTGGCTGAGCGTCTATGCGATGGCGGTCAACGAGGAGAACGCGGCCGGCGGGCGTGTGGTGACGGCGCCGACCAACGGCGCGGCGGGCGTCATTCCGGCGACGATCCGCTATTACGAGCACTTCCACGAGGATTGGGACCGGAAGGGCATCCACGACTATCTGCTGACGGCAGCGGCGATCGGCGGCATCATCAAGCACAATGCCTCGATATCAGGCGCGGAAGTGGGCTGTCAGGGCGAGGTCGGTTCGGCCGCCGCCATGGCAGCCGCCGGCCTCGCAGCCGTCATGGGCGGCACGCCGGCCCAGATCGAGAATGCGGCGGAAATTGCGCTCGAACATCATCTCGGCATGACCTGCGATCCCGTCGCCGGCCTTGTGCAGGTTCCCTGCATTGAGCGCAATGCGCTGGGCGCCGTGAAGGCGGTCACGGCCGCATCGCTCGCGGTCAAGGGCGACGGCCAGCATTTCGTGCCGCTCGATGCCTGTATCGAGACGATGCGCCAGACCGGCTACGACATGAGCGAGAAATACAAGGAAACCTCGACCGGCGGGCTCGCCGTCAACGTCGTCGAATGCTGATCTCGTCGACGTTTGAATTTCTTGCCAGACGCATGTCGTTTCGCAAAACCGCTGCACACT
>UCFC01000073.1 GCA_900471515.1 Hyphomicrobiales bacterium
TCCCATACTGCGCAGTTGCCCTAGTGGGGCGAGGCGGCTACCTCACCCACCTCATCCCTGTGCCCGTTGTACGGCCTTGATACATACCTGACAGATGTTCGGAGACATACCTGACACTTCCGAGATGGTTTCTCGGGAGGTTTGGATGGTTTGGCGGTCGAGGTCTGTTGTGGATGAGCGTTTGGAATTCTGTCGGCTGGCCGGGCTTGAAGGGGCGAACGTCTCTCAGCTTTGCCAGCGTTTCGGCATCAGCCGGCAGACGGGCTATGTCTGGCTGCGGCGCCTGCAGGCGGGCGAGCCGGTGGAGGACCGATCGCGCCGGCCGCATGCGAGCCCACGGCGTACCGCAGCCGGTCTCGAGGGCGCGGTGCTCGCCATCCGTGACGAACATCCGGCCTGGGGCGCGCGCAAGATCGCCCGCCGGCTGCAGGATTTGGGAACGGCGCCGCCATCTGCTTCCACCGTCCATGCCATCCTGGTGCGTCACGACCGCATCATGCCCCAGAGGGGCGGGCAGCCGGCGCTCGGCCGTTTCGAACGCGAGGCGCCCAATCTGCTCTGGCAGATGGACTTCAAGGGGCGCACGCAACTCGTCTCGGGCCTGTGGTGCCATCCCCTGACCATCATCGACGACCATTCCCGCTTCGCCGTCGGGCTCGAAGCCTGCGCCGACGAGCGCATGCAGACCGTCCGCGCCCGGCTGGAGCCCATCCTGCGCCGCCACGGCCTGCCGATGGCCATCTATACCGACAACGGCCCGCCATGGGGCACCGGCGTGCCCAATCAATGGACACGGTTGCGCATCTGGCTGCTCAAGCTCGGCATCGACGTCATCCATGCCAGGCCCTACCATCCCCAGGGCCGCGGCAAGAACGAGCGCTTCCACCGCAGCCTCAAGGCCGAGGTCTTCGACTTTGCAGCCCTCGCCAGCCACGCCCAGGCGCAGCGCGCCTTCGACCGCTGGCGCGACATCTACAACCATCGCCGTCCCCATCAGGGCATCGACATGGCCGTGCCGGCCAGCCGCTACAGGCCGTCGCCGCGCCCCTTTCCCGACCGCCTGCCCGAACCGGTCTATGACAGCTCGGACATCGTGCGCCGCGTCGGAGCGACCAAGGGCTATGTCAGCTTCAAGGGACGCTTCTGGCGCGTGCCCAACGCCTTCAGATCCGAACCCCTCGCCATCCGACCGCTCCAGCAAGACGGTCTCTACGGCGTCTTCTTCGGCGCAACGCAGGTCGCAAAAATCAACCTCAAAAGCCAGGACTGACTGTCAGGTATGTCTCCGAACATCTGTCAGGTATGTTTCCGGGCTTTACATTTGTCACAGGGATCCAGCCTGCCCAAGTCC
>UCFC01000007.1 GCA_900471515.1 Hyphomicrobiales bacterium
GACGCGCGGTGGCTGGATTCCTGTGACAGGCACAGGAATGAGGGAGGTTGGGGTGGGCCTCGGGGCAGAACGGCTGCGTGGCTGGGTGAGGCACAGGGATGAGGTGGTTGGGGTGGGCCTCCGGGCAAGGACGGTTGCGAGGGCTGGGCGAGGCGCTGTTGGGGTGGGCCTCCGGGCAGGACGGTTACGAGGACTGGGCGAGGCGCTGTCGGGCTGGCCTCCCGGCAGTGCCGTTGCGGGGCTGGGTGGGCGCCCCGCGCCTCGCCCGCCCCCCTCAATTCGGCTCCCGGATTGCGTCGTCCAGTCCGCGCAGCAGTGGATAGAGGAAGTAGGAGATCACCGTGCGGTTGCCGACCTTGATTTCGGTGGTGACGGTCATGCCGGGCAGCAGGCGTACGGGCATGTCGGAGGCGTTGAGCCTTGTGTCGGCGAGCAGGATGCGGGCCTTGAAGAAGGGGGCGGCGGCCGGTTGGGACGGGGGGGCGTTCGGGTCCTGCTGGCCGGTCAGGAACGTGTCCTGGCTGATCGTGCGCACCTCGCCCGAGGCCGTGCCGTATTTCTGGAAAGGATAGGCGTCGAGCTTGATGCGGGCGTCCTTGCCGACGGCCACCCGGCCGATGTCGCGCGTGTTGATCGACACTTCGGCCTCCAGCGGCACGTTGATCGGCACCAGGGTGACGACCGGCTCGGCCTCGCGCACGACGGAGCCGACCGAGCGCTGGGCGAGATCGAGCACGACGGCGTCGGCCGGGGCCGTCAGCGCCACCATGGTGCGGCGCAGCTCCATCTTCTTCAGTTCCTCGCCGGCCATGTCGCGCTGGCTGCGCAGGTCGACCAGCTGTTCCATCGCCGCGCGGCGGAAATCCTCGACGAAGGCCTGCCGGTCGGCGCGCAGCTTGGCATAGGCATGCGCCGCCTCGTCGGCCTTGCCGCGCACGGCGGTAATGTCGGCCTCCACGTCGAGGCGCGCGTCGCGCGAGCCGAGCATGGTGAGCAGCGAGCCGCTCTGCTTGTCGTAGAGCTTCTTGCGCGTCGCCTCGATCTGCGAGAGGTTTTCGCGCCGGTCGTTCAGCACCGCCTCCTGATTGCGGTTGGCCGCAAGCACGGAGGACTGGCCGGCGATCTGCTGCTCGAAATTCTGCATCTGCGCCATGTAGAAGGCCCGCCGCTGGCCGAAGAGCTGCACCTGCAGCTGCTCGTCCGGCGTGCTGCCGGCGATCTTCGCATAGTCCTCGCCGGTCAGCTCCGCCTCCAGGCGCTTGACCTGCGCGTCGAGCGCGGAAAACTTCGCCTTCAGCTGGCCGACATCGGCCTGGCTGAACGTGGCGTCCAGTGTCGCCAGCGTCTGGCCGGCATGGACGATCTCGCCGGCCTTGACGTCGATCGTGCGGATGATCGAGGTTTCCAGCGGCTGCACGACGATGGTCGGCTGGGTGGTGACGAGCTTGCCGGGCGCAATCACCACCTCGTCGATGGAGGAGACCGAGGCCCAGGTGATGGCGGCGGCAAGAAGTGCGGTCACGCAATAGAGCGTCATGCGCGCCACCCGCGGCGGCGCCCGCTCCTCCAGCTCCACCGCGTCGGACTGGAATTCGGCAATGGCCGGCGGCAGCGGCAGGCGGGCGGCAAGCTGCCTGCCCTCGCCCCTGTCCCGGCCCTTCCCGCTGGCCTTCCCGCTGCTCTCATGGCCCCCGCCTGACGGCACCGGCATGTTGTCTTGCGCTTTTCCGGCCCCGGCACTCATGCGACCTGCCTCATCTGTTGCGCCCAGAGGTGGCGGTAGGTCATGCAGCGCGACACGAGCTGGTCGTGCCGGCCGATATCGGCGACCTTGCCGCGCTCGATGACGAGAATGGCATCGGCATCGACCAGCGTCGAAAGCCGGTGCGAGACGATGATGACGGTGCGCCCGGCCGCGATCCGGGAAAGGTTGTCGCGGATGATCGCCTCGCTGTCCGGGTCGAGCGCGCTGGTCGCCTCGTCGAAGATCAGCAGCTTCGGGTCGGTGATCAGCGCCCGCGCGATCGCCAGCCGCTGCTTCTGCCCGCCGGAAAGGTTGGCGGCGTTTTCCTCCAGCATCGTGTCGAAGCCGCGCGGCAGGCGCTCGATGAATTCTTCCGCGCCGGCAATGCGCGCAACCTCCATGATCTCCTCGATACTGGCATCGGGCCTTGCGGCGGCGATATTGTCGCGCACCGAGCCGCGGAACAGGAAATTGTCCTGCAGCACGACGCCGATGCTGGTTCTCAGGTGTACGAGGTCGATCTCGCGGCTGTCGTAGCCGTCCATGCGCACCAGCCCCTCCTGGCTCTGGTAGAGCCCCTGGATGAGCCGGGTGATCGTGGTCTTGCCCGAGCCGCTCTTGCCGACGACGCCGAAGACGCTGCCGGCCGGAATGGCGAAGGAGACGTTGTCGAGCGCCGGCGCGGTATCGGGCGCATAGCGGAAGGTGACGCGGTCGAACTCGATGCGCCCGTGCAGATGCGGCCTGACCCCGCGCCCGCGCCCGGCCTGTTCCGGCCGCTGGTTCATGATCTCGCCGAGCATGCGCACGGAAAGCGCCACCTCCTGATATTCGTGGACCATGGTGACGATCTGCACCAGCGGCCCGGAAACGCGCCCGGCCAGCATGTTGAAGGCGACGAGCGCGCCGATCGTCATGGCGCCGGAAAATACGTCGAGCGCGCCGAGCCCGATGATCGCGACACTCATCAGCTTTTCCAGAAGCCCCGTCAGCGACTGGGCGATGGTGGAAATCTTGTCGACGCGGAAGCGCACGGAGATCGACTGGGCCGAATAATCGTCCCACACCTTGCGCTGGCGCGGCTCCAGCGCCAGCGACTTGACGGTGCGCATGCCGTGCACGGTTTCCACCAGCAGCGCCTGCCGGTCGCCCTCGGCCTGGTAGAGCGCCTTCAGCCGCCGCTGGAACGGGCCGACGAGCAGCATGACGACAAGCCCGACGAGACCCGCGAAACCGAGCACGACCAGCGTCAGCTTGACGCTGTAGAGCAGCAGGATCGGCACGAAGACGAAGAGCGAAACGCCGTCGAGCAGCGTCAGGAACAGCCGCCCGGTCAGGAATTCGCGGATGCGCCCGGTCTGCTGCATATGCTTGACGAGAACGCCGGCGGACGCCTGCTCGAACAGCGCGATCGGCAGGTTCAGCAGATGGCCGAAGGTGCGGGTCGCCACCCGGATGTCGATCCTGTTGGTCGCATAGAGCAGCAGGTAGCGGCGCAGGAAGCTGAACGTGGCGTCGAAGACGAGCGCGATCGCAATGCCGACCGTCAGCACCGTCAGCGTCGCGTAGCTCTGGTGCACCAGCACCTTGTCGATGACGAGCTGGAAGAAGATCGGCGTCGTCAGCCCCAGCCCGTAGAGCACGAAGGCGGCAAGCGCCACGTCGCGGAAGAAGCTGCGCTGCCTGACGATCTCCGGCACGAACCAGCTGAAGCCGAAGGGCCGGTCCTCGTCCGACATGCGGTAATTGCGCTTCAGAAGCACCAGCGATCCGCGCCAGGCCCTGGCGAACTGCTCCTCGCTCAGCATCAGCACTTCGGCGCGCGAGGCCAGCGGATCGAGCACGCGGATGCGCGCCGCCTCGCCCTCGCCGACGGCGCCGGCGATCACCACCCAGTTGCCGTTGGAAAGCTCGGCCAGCGCCGGAAAGGCCTCGCCGAGCCGCAGCAGGCCCGCCCAGTCGAGCGTCAGGTGCCTTGCCCGCAGGCCGGCATCCTTGGCCATGCGCAAAAGCTGGCGCACGGCGACGGGATCGTTGCCGACGGCATAATCGTGCTGCAGCCGCTCAGGAGAAAGATCGACGCCATGGTGGCGCGCGACGAGCGCAAGGCAATGCAGGTTCGTATGCAGAAATCCACTCATGGCCCACCCGAAACAATACGAGACCGAGGCTTGTTCTCATGCGGCCGGGGCCTTCCGGCGGGTCCCGGCCCTGCCGCTCAGTTGAAGTTCGGCGAGGCGTTGGACGCCGGGGCATGCGCCTGGATATCGGCGGCGGCGGCCGCCGACATGTCGCCGATGCGGCGCACCGCGCCTGCCTCCACCAGCCCGCCGAGCGCCTTCTGCATGAGATCGACGGCATTGGCGAAAGCATCCACCGGCATGACGATGCGCTGGCGGAAGACCGGCTTCGGGTTGTTGTTGGCATCGCGCTCGGTCGCCGAAAGCGACATCAGGTCGATGCGCACGATCGTGCCGGTAATGGTGATTTCGCCGATCCCGTCGGCGTAAAGTTCGCTGCTCATCATGTCCTCCTCTGGTTGATCTGTCCGGAAACGGCCTCACGCCTTCCGCTGATGCAATGCATGCATGTCATGTCGCCAGGCCGGAAACGGGTCGCGAAGGCCGATGGCTATCTCCGGCTCGAAACCCGTCTCCTCCCCAGCCAGGCAGTCGTCGAGCGCGGCGCGGATCGCCTCTTCGTCGAAGCCCGAGCCGATGAAGACCAGCTCCTGGCGGCGGTCGCCCCAGGCCTGGTCCCAATGTTTTTCGATCATCTGGAGGAATTGCGGATGGCGCGGCCAGTAGGCGCGCGCCACCGAGGCCCACCAGAAGCCGCGCGTGCCGATGCGGCATTGCGTGCCGGCAATCGAAAGCAGGCCGATCTCGTCCGGCCGCGTCGCCAGCCAGAAATGCCCCTTGGCGCGGATGATGCCCTTCAGGGGCTCGTCCAGCAGGGCGCAGAGCCGCGCCGGGTCGAAGGGCCGGCGGGCGCGGTAGACGAAGCTGGAAATGCCGTATTCCTCGGTCTCCGGCACATGCTCGCCCCAGCCGTAAAGCTCCTTGTGCCAGAGCGGGTGGCGGGCGGCTCTCGCCTCGCTGAACAGGCCGGTATCGAGGATCGCATCGAGCGGCACCTGGCCGAACACGGCTTCCACGACGCGCGCGTCCGGGTTCAGCGCCGCCACCACCTGGCGCACTTCGGCAAGCGTTGCCGGGGCCACGTCGCCCGCCTTGTTGATGATGACGACGTCTGAAAATTCGATCTGCTCGACCAGCAGTTCCACCAGCCGGCGCTCGTCGTCGCCGTCGCGCCGCTCGCCGCGATCGGCCAGGAACTCGGCGCTGCGGTAATCGGCGAGCAGGTTGATCGCGTCGACGACGCAGACCATCGTGTCGAGCCGCGCCACGTCGCAAAGCGCCGCCCCGCTCTCGTCGCGGAAGGAGAAGGTGGCCGCCACCGGCAGCGGCTCGGCAATGCCGGTGCCCTCGATCAGCAGGTAATCGAAGCGGCCGGCGGCGGCGAGCCGGCGCACTTCGCCCAGCAGATCGTCCCGCAGCGTGCAACAGATGCACCCGTTGGTCAGCTCCACCAGGGTCTCGTCCGTGCGCGAAAGGTCTGCACCCCCTTCGCGCACGAGGTCCGCATCGATGTTGACCTCGCTCATATCGTTGACGATGACGGCAACCCGGCGACCTTCCCGATTACTCAGCACATGATTGAGGACAGTCGTCTTCCCGGCGCCGAGAAACCCGGCGAGAACCGTTACCGGCAGTCTGTTATCCGCACCCGTCATCGATATCATCACGCTATACCCGATGCTTGGTCTTCCATCCTCGCCGGCGTTACGCCGCGAGCTGCGGCCTGAATGCTACGTCCACATAATAGTTGGTGTTGTTGTAACTGGCGGTCGGGAACAGCCCCGCCGCGCCATAGGCATAAACGCCGTTATTGCCGGCGAGCCCCCGCAGGTCCCCGTTCGTCACCTCGCTGCCGAAATAGTTGCCGGTTGCCGAATAGTTGCCTGATGTGGAGTAGGAAACGACATAGGTCGTGTCCGCCTCGACCGCGACCTGCTGGCTGAGCTCAGCCGTCTGCCAGCCGGAGGCCGTCTCGTTGTCGAAGGTGACGCTGGCAAGCAGCGTGCCCGACGCCGTCCACAGGTAGCCGCTGTGCGGGCCGGTATTGTCGGCCCCCTTGTAGAAGCGGATGGCGGTGATCCAGCCTGCCGCATCGGCCTGGAACCGCATGCCGAGATTGACCGGCTGGTTGTCGTTGACCGAGACGAGCGAAGGCGTGTCGCCGGCGGCAAAGAGGTTCTGCTCCGGCCCCGCCGCCGGGTCGCCGACGGTGAGCGCCACCTGCCCCGTCGCCGTGCCGCCCTTGCCGTCCGAGATCTGGTAGCTGAAACCGGCCGGCCCCGAATAGCCGGCATTGGGCGTGAAGGTCACGGTCTGGCTCTGCGCGTTCCAGGCGACCGAGCCGTTGACCGCGCCGCTGACGCCGGTGATCGCAAGCGTATCGCCGTCGCCGTCCGTATCGTTGGCAAGAAGCGCTGCGGCCTGGAGGGCAAGCGGCGTGCCGGTTTGCGTCGTATAGCCGCTGTCGTTGGCGGCAACCGGAACCGCGTTCTGCGCGCCCTGCTGGTAGAGCACGTCCACCCAGTAATTGCTGGCATTGTAGCTTTCGTTGGGAAACAGGCTGCCGGTGCCGTAGGCATAGACGCCGTTGCCGCCGCTGATCGTGCTTGCCGGCGCCGTCAGCGCGCCGCTCGTATGGTCGGTGGTGAAATAGTTGGCGCTTGCCGCATAAAAGCCGTTGGAATGGTAGCTCGCCACATAGGTGACACCCGCCGTGACGTTGACCGGCTGCGCGAAGGAAACCGTCTGCCAGCCGCTCGCCGTCTCGTTGATGAAGGTCGCCTGCGCCAGAAGCTGGCCGCTCGCCGTCCACAGCGAGCCGACATGCGTGCCGGTATCCTGCGCGCTGCGGTAATAGGTAAGCCCGGTAATGCGCCCGTCGGCCGAGGCGATGAACTTGACGCCGAGTTCGACCGAATTGCTGTCGTTGGCGGCTGTGACGCCGGACATGTCGGCGCCGGTAAACAGGCTCGTCGTCTCGCCCCCGCCCGGCTGCGCGTTGACCGTGAGGCTGACGGTGGCCGAGGCGGTGCCGCCATGCCCGTCCGAGATCGTATAGGTGAAGCTTGCCACCCCGGTATAACCGGCGTCAGGCGTGAAGATCACCGTATTCGTCTGGCTGTTGAAGGTCACCGTGCCGTTCACCCCGCCGCTGGCGCCCGTGATGGCGAGCGGGTCGCCGTCCGCGTCATGGTCGTTGGCAAGCAGGCTGGCGGCGGCAAGCGACAGCGCCGTGTCGGAATAGGTCGTGTAGCCGTTGTCGTTGGCCGCGACCGGCGCCGTATTGGCCGTCGACTGGTTGAAGACGACGTCGACCCAATAGTTGGAGGACTGGTAGCTTGCCGTCGGGAAGGTCGTGCCCGCGCCGTAGCCATAGACGCCGTTCGCCCCGGCAAGGCCGGTCAGCGCGCCGTTCGTATGGGCCGTGTTGAAATAGCCCGAGGTCGCCACATAGGTCCCGGTCGTGTGGTAGGAGGCGACATAGGTGACGCCGGCCGAGATCTGCAGCGGGCTGGAAAAGGCGGCGGTCTGCCAGCCGGAAGCCGACTCGGCAATGAAGCTGACCGTCGCAAGCAGCGTGCCGTCGGCGCTCCAGATCGAGCCGGTATGCGGCCCCGTATCGCCCTCGGCCTTGTAGAAGCGGATGCCGGTGATCGTGCCGCCCGCCGAGGCGACGAAGCGCATGCCGAGCTCCAGCGGCGAATTTTCCTGCACGCTTGGCCCCGTCGGCCCCTCGTTTGCGGCAAACAGCGACTGGCCGGCCGGCCCCGGATCGACGGTGAGGCTGACGCTGGCCTGGTCCGTGCCGCCGCGCCCGTCCGAGAGCGTATAGGTAAAGCTCGCCGGCCCGGCATAATCGGCAGCGGGCGTGAACGTAATGGTGCCGGCCTGGCTGTTCAGCGTCACCGTGCCGTTCAGCGCGTTGCCGACGGCGCTGATCGTCAGCGCGTCGCCGTTGGCATCCGTATCGTTGGCCAGCAGCGAGGCGATGGAAATCGTCAGCGTGCCGTTGCGCGAGATCGTCAGGCCGCTGTCGTCGCCGGCCACCGGCACCGTGTTGGCGCCGGCGTCGAAGACCACGTCCACCCAGTAGTTGGTGCCGCCGGGGCTCTGGCCGGGGAAGGTGCTGGTGCTGCCATAGGCATAGACGCCGCCGCCGTCCACCGCCTTCAGCGCGCCGCTGGCATAGGTGGAGCCGAAATAATCGTCGGTGACGGAATAATAGCCGTTGCTGTGATAGGAGGCGACATAGGTGACGCCGGCGGCGATCTGGATCGGCGAGGAGAACATCACCGTCTGCCAGCCGGAGAGCGATTCGCCCGCCGAAACGCCCGTCGCCAGAAGCGTGCCGTCGCCGCTCCACAGGCTGACGACATGCTCGCCCACATTGTAGAAGCCCTTGTAGAAGCGGATGCCCTGCACGAAGCCGCCCGTCGTCGCCTGGAAGCGCAGGCCGAGTTCCACCGGGTCGCGGTCGATCGCCACTTCCGTTTCCGGCTTTTCGGCAAGCGTCCACAGGCCCTGCGTGGACGGCAGGCTGACCGTGACCTGCCGGCCGGCTGACGGCGCCTCCATGTTGACGCTGTCGTCCACGGCGCGCGACATGATCGTATAGGTGCCGCTTGCCTGCACCACCCAATTATAGGTCCAGCTCTCGCGGCCGGTGGCCTTGAACCAGTGCTGGCCGCCATCGGTGGAAACCTCGACGCCGGCAATGATGCCGCCGCCCGTATCCTGCGCCGTGCCGGTGATAGTCACGTGCTGGCCTTCGAGGAAGGAGGCGCCGATGATCGGCGAGGTGATCGTCGAGGTCGGCTTTGCCGTGTCGGTCGATTGCGTGGCCAGAATCAGGCTCGCGTCCAGCGTGGTCGGCTGGATGCCCATGTCGGCGAACATGTTGACCATCGCCTGCTGCACGTTGCGGTCGGTCGGCGTGGACGGCCCCTGGTGGTTGTCGCTGAGGCCCCAGGACCAGAAGACGGTGCCGGCGCCGAAGACCAGCGCGCCGCTGGCCGCCCGGTACATGGTCAGGCTATGGGTCGCCACCGCCTCGCCCACCGTCGAGCCGTAGTCGCGCAGATAGGTGCTGACGGCGACCGACGACAGCGACAGGTTGACGAGGCCGGCCGGCCGGAAGCCGTTTTCGACATCGCTGTCCCATTCGTAGCCGAGCAGGTTCTGCACCAGCTCGTAGGTCTCGCCCTCGTCAAGCTCCGATACTTCGGTATTGCGCCAGAAGCGCAGGTTCGAATAGTCGTAGGGAATGGAGATCGTATCCTGGCGGTAGCTGTCCACGGTAAACAGCGTGCCGGTCAGCGAATTTTCCGGCTCCTGCCCCGGATCGGCATAACGCGGGTCGCGCCAGGTGCCGGTGCCGGTATCGCTGGGATCGGTGCTCGTGCCCCAGGTCTCCTTGTAGCAGACCATGGTGCGGTAGGCTTGGCCGCTGCCGTCGATGCTGCTTTCCCAGCGCACTTTCCAATAGCACTCGTTGCCGCTCCAGAAAGCGAGGTTGACGCCGGCATCGCGCGCCGCTTCCACATTCTCGCGCTGCTCGGCCGACCAGTATTCGTCATGGCCGACGGAAAGATAGGCATCGTGGTTGAGCAGCAGCGCGCCGTTGCGCGTCGCGTCCACGCCGGAAATGTAGGAGACGTCGTAGCCGTTCTGCTCCAGCCACGAAATGGCGGCGGATTCGACGCCGAAGATAAAGTCGTGCGTGCCGCCGATCGGGCTCGTATTGGTGATGATCGGCCGGTTGTAGCTGACGGCCGAGGCGCGGCCGATGGCGGTCAGCCCGCAGCTGCAATTGGGCGGCAGGTAGCCGATCATGTCGGCGGGATCGACGGGCACCTCGCCGTAATAGAGGCTGGCGCCGCCCCAGGCATTGTAGGCCTGCCAGGTCGTGTCCGACGTCTGGAAGACGATATCGCTGGTCGAGGCGTCGTCGCGCACCACGAAGGGGATGATGCTCGCATCCTCCGTGCCGTCCTCGCGCACCAGCTTGGCGAAATAGACGCCGGAAACGGCGTCCTCCGGGATCTCCCAGCTGGCCGAAACCGACCAGTTGCCGCAATCGATGAGGCCGAGCGACATGTCGACGATCGGGTGCGGCTGCACCTGCGCCGTCGTCAGCCGCTGCTCGATGGAATCCACCTTGCGCGCGCCCATGCCGCCGTAATAGCCCATGCGGTAGATATCGATGCGGTAGCTGGTGCTGTCGGTGGCGATCTTGAAATCGACCGTGCCGCCGATATTGGTGCTGATCTCGGTGGCAAAACCCTGGATCGTGCCGTTGCCGTCGCCCTCGATGCCCCATTCGCTGATCGGGTTGCCCGTCTTCATGTTTTCGAGCGCGATCTTGTTGGGCGTGGCGGCAGCCGCAGCCGCTGCCGGCGCGGCAAGGGCAGCCGGGCTCGCCGCCGCCTCGGCGGAAGTCTGCTCGCCCGCCTGCGGCGTGCTGGCCTGCAGCGAAAACGAGGCGACGGAGGATTGCAGCCGCACCGACGCCGCGCCGGAGCCGGCGGCGGGATCGACCGGCGTGGCCGTCTTGCCGCCCGCAGCCCCGCTCTCGCTGGCGACAGCCGAAAGGGCGGGTGCAGCCGGCAGGCTCGCCGCCTCCTCGGACGGATCGGGGCTCAGAACCGCGCGCACCGGCGCGGCCGATTGTGAGCCGGCTTCGGACGGCGCCTCGAACACCGCCGCCGCCGAGGCCGTCTTGCCCGACGCCCCGCGCCCGGCAGCATCGCCCGCCGGCGCCGGCGAAACGGACGCCGCCTGCGCCCCGCCCGGCACCGCAAGCGCGCCCGGCGCCATCATGTCACCGCTGAGAGACAGCCCGGCAAAGGCCGAACCGGCGGAAGACCCCGCCGCGAAGGAAAATGCCCCGCCCTGCCGGGCAAGGCCGAGCGACGCGTCTGAAGACACGACCGTCGCACTGCCCAGCACCGCGCTCCAGGCCGCCGGCGCCCGACAGATATTCAGCGTTCCACCCAGGCTACTCAGATACTCGACGTTACTAACGCGAATCCTCCGCATAAGCGGCATCCCCCCTCTGCCCCTCAACCGACCCGTGAAGCAGCGTTTCAACCACGCATTCTGGCAGCTTTCGCGCGAGTACGGACGACAGCAATAAGGGGGTACGCGGGTGGTGCTGGCCTACGCCGATAGGAGGATGCCGGCGGCGTGCGGGATGACGGGGGCAGAACGTCGCGACTCCTGCCGCAGCCCTCACGATGCACCAAACACTTCGATGGAGCAGGACGTCGCGGCACCTCCCCTTCTCCCCAGCGGGGGTCCGAAGGACGGGTTGAGACCCGTGGCTCAACCCCGGTCAGGTGCCGGCAGGCGGATGAGGGGGCTCCGGGCGCAGGCGTCGCCGCGCTGTTTCTCTGCCGCGCAGCCAATCTTTCCACTGGACGGCATATGGGCCGTGCGTCTTCTGTTGTGCCGTGCGGCCCCCTCATCCGCCCTTCGGGCACCTTCTCCCCGCTGGGGCGAAGGGGGAGACTGCCGCAGCCTTCGCGACAAACCGGACGCCTCGATGGAGCGGGACGTCGCGACACTCCCCTTCTCCCCTGCGGGGGTCCGAAGGACGGGTTGAGACCCGTGGCTCAACCCCGGTCAGGTGCCGGCAGGCGGATGAGGGGCCTCCGGGCGCAGGCACTGTCGTGCGTCCGACGGCGGTTAGTCGGCCACGGATGTCCGATGACATTGACATCTTTCATGATACCGACGAGGAAATTGGTGTCTCTGCGGATACCGATATCGCGAAATCAAAGGCCGACGGTTTCGACGTATCGATCGAAGTCGACGTCTACGGTTGCGTTGACGCCGGACTTGCCTGAAGCAGGTGGCCGCCGGGTTGCATGATTGACGCAAACAGGCGTGGATGAGGATCGCGCCGGGGCTCGTGAACTGTCACATGATGCTTGACAGGTGTCACGCAAGAGGTTACATCATCACATGATCGAATCGTTCAGGAACAAGGAGCTGGCAAAGCTCTGGGAGGGAACGAGAACCAGGATCGACAGGCGGTTTCATTCCCGTATCGAAGCAAGGCTCGACGCACTCGATGCCGCTACGAAAGCGGAAGATATGAACCTTCCGGGGTTCGACTACCATCAACTGGTGGGAAACAATCCGGTGCGGTACACCGTCCATGTCAACGGCCCATGGTGTATCACTTTCGAGTTCAACAACGGCAACGCTTATAACGTTGACTTCGAGCAATATCATTAGGAGCGGCAGATGACGTCATTCGCAGCAAAGCGTAATCCGGACAGGTGCCCGACTCATCCGGGCGCGCTCCTTCGCGAGGATATCCTTCCGGCGATTGGAAAGCCGAAGGCCGAGATCGCCAGACTGCTGGGCATCTCCCGGCAGCACCTCTATGAAATCCTCGGCGAGGATCGGCCGGTGAGCGCGGCCGTGGCTGTCCGGCTCGGCAAGATGTTCGGCAACGGCCCGCTGATCTGGATGCGAATGCAGGCCGCATACGACGCGTGGCATGCCGTTCGCGAGGTCGATGTCTCGGACATCCCGACCCTCCGGGTCGCCTGACACGCAGCAGGACATCGCGACACTCCCCTTCTCCCCAGCGGGGGTCCGAAGGGAGGAGCCTGCCGCAGCCTTCACGATGCACCAAACACTTCGATGGAGCAGGACGTCGCGACACTCCCCTTCTCCCCTGGGGGAGAAGGTGCCGGCAGGCGGATGAGGGGGCTCCGGGCGCGGGCGTTGCCGCCGCTGTTTCTCTGCCGCGCAGCCAATCTTTCCACTGGGCCGCATATAGGCCGTGCGTCTTATGTTGTGCCGTGCGGCCCCCTCATCCGCCCTTCGGGCACCTTCTCCCCGCTGGGGCGAAGGGGGGAGACTGCCGCAGCCTTCGCGACAAAAGGCGCCTCGATGGAGCGGGACGTCGCGACACTCCCCTTCTCCCCGACGGGGGTCCGAAGGACGGGTTGAGACCCGTGGCTCAACCCCGGTCAGGTGCCGGCAGGCGGATGAGGGGGCTCCGGGCGTGGGCGTTGCTACCGCTGTTTCTCTGCCGCGCCGTCAATCTTTCCGCTGGGCCGCATATGGGCCGTGCGTCTTCCGTTGTGCCGTGCAGCCCCCTCATCCGCCCTTCGGGCACCTTCTCCCCGCTGGGGCGAAGGGGGGAGCCGGCCGCAGCCTTCGCGATGCACCAAGCACCTCTATGGAGCAGGACGTCGCCGCACCTCCCCTTCTCCCCGACGGGGAGAAGGTGCCGGCAGGCGGATGAGGGGGAGCCGGGCGCAGGCGTTGCTACCGCTGTTTCTCTGCCGCGCTGTCAATCTTTCCGCTGGGCCGCATATAGGCCGTGCGTCTTCTGTTGTGCTGTGTGGCCCCCTCATCCGCCCTTCGGGCACCTTCTCCCCGCTGGGGCGAAGGGGGGAGACTGCCGCAGCCTTTGCGACAGACTGGACGCCTCGATGGAGCGGGACGTCGCGACACTCCCCTTCTCCCCGACGGGGGTCCGAAGGACGGGTTGAGACCCGTGGCTCAACCCCGGCCAGGTGCCCGAAGGGCGGATGAGGGGGCTCCGGGCGCAGGCGAGCCCTGCTCAACCCGCAACGTCTGCCCGCAGCCTCAGCGCCAGATCCGGGCTGTCCGAGGTCAGGCTGCCGATGCCGCGGTTCAGCCAGTGGCGGATGGCGGGTTCGTCGTTGAGGGTCCACGCGCAGAGGCGGTCGAGCGGCAGGCGGGTGCGGATGAGGTCCCACTCGGCCTCCATCAGCGCATGATGGATGGCGACGATTTCCACCAGCCCGTCCACGCGCTCGATGAAGGCGCCGAGCCCGCCCTGTTTTTCGGCCCAGGCGGCGTTGACGGAGACGAGGCGCGAGACGGCCGGCGCGTGAAGGCGGCAATCCTCCAGCACCGACGTATCGAAGGAGGTGAGATAAGAGCGCTCGCCGACGCCGAAGCGGGCAAGCTCGGCGGCGACGCGGGCGGCGATGCCGGGATAGGGCCGGCCGGTCTCGTCGATCTTGATTTCGACATGCAGGTCGATGCCCGCGTGCGGGGCAAGCACCTCGAGCACCTCGCCAAGCGTCGGAACGGCTTCGTGCGTGCCCTTCAGCAGCGTCGCCCTGCGGGCCTCGGCCGACAGCTCCTGCACCGGGCCGAAAGCTTCGGCGGTGCGCTCCAGCGTGGCGTCGTGGATGACGACGAGTTCGCCCGCCCGCGTCAGGTGAACGTCGAACTCGATGGCGTCAACGCCGAGCGTGACGGCGTTGCGGAAGCCGGTGAGCGAGTTTTCGGGCCAGAGGTTGCGGGCGCCGCGATGGCCGGTAATCAGCGTCATGGAATATCCTTCGGACTGTCGATTTCTTGAAAATTAGCGGATCGTCGGGTCGAGCTTGTCGCGCAGCCAGTCGCCGACGAGCGAGATGGACAGCGTCGTCAGCATGATGACGGCGGCGGGCGCCAGCATGATCCACGGCGCGCGCGTCAGATATTCGCGCCCGAAGCCGACCATGTTGCCGAGGCTGGTTTCCGGCGGCTGCACGCCGAGGCCGAGGAAGGAGAGCCCGCTTTCCATCAGGATGATTTCCGGGAAGGTCAGCGTCATCGACACGATCAGCGTCGAGGCGACGTTCGGCAGGATATGGTGGAGATAGACGCGCGAGGGTTTGGCGCCGAGCTGCACCACCGCCGCCGCATAACCCTGCGCGCCGGCGGCAATCGCAAGGCCGCGGGCGATGCGCGCATAGCGCTCCCAGCCATAGAAACCCATGAGGCAGACGAGCAGCAGCATGGAGGAGCCGAAGAAGGCGAGCACCGCAAGCGACATGATGAGGAAGGGCAAGGCCGCCTGGAAATCGGCCAGCATCAGCACCAGATGCTCGACGAAGCCGCGCAGGCGCGCCGCCAGGAAGCCGAGCAGCGTGCCGAAAACGGCCGATATGATCGTCGCGCCGAAGGCGATGACGAGCGAAACGCGGATCGACTGGATGAGGCGCGAAAGCACGTCGCGGCCGAGCTCGTCGGTGCCGAGCAGATGCTTGAGCCCGCCCGGCGCCGAAAGCCGGCTGGTCAGGTCCATGGCCGTGATGTTGAACGGGCGGATCTGATCGGCGAGCACGGCCGTCAGCACCATGGCCGCCAGCCAGAGGATGCCGAAGGCCACCGAGGCCGGCAGGTTGCGGCGCAGGACGGAAACGAGGCGGTTCGGCTTTCGCGAGGCCGGCGCGGCGGCGAGATCGACAGGAACCATCGGCTTTCTCCTCAATGTCCGGCCGCGTGCGAGCGAAGGCGCGGGTCGAGCCAGCCGTAGAGCAGGTCGACGGCGAGGTTCGACACGACCATGACGGCGGCGATGATGAGCAGGATGCATTGCACGACCGCAAGGTCGCGATTGGTGACGGAGACCACCAGCAGGCGGCCGATGCCCGGCCAGGAAAAGATCGATTCCACCACGACCGCGCCGGCAATCAGCGAGCCGACCATGAAGCCGACGATGGTGACGATCGGCACCGCCGCATTCGGCAGCGCGTGGTTCCACACCACGTCGCGCCATGTCAGCCCCTTGGCCGAGGCGGTGCGGATATAGGGCTGGCCCATCACCTCGATCATGGCGCTGCGCGAAAAGCGGGCGAGAATGCCGATGCCGCCGATGCTGAGCGTCAGCGTCGGCAGGATGCCGTGTATCCACGTATCCTGCCCGCCCGAAGGCAGCCAGCCGAGGATGACCGAAAAGACCAGCACCAGCAGCAGCCCCATGACGAAGGAGGGAATGGTAAAGCCCAGCACCGCCAGCAGGATGACGCCGCGGTCGGAAACGCTCTGCCGGTGCAGCGCCGCATAGACGCCGGCCGGAATGCCGAAGACGAGCTTGAGCACGAGCGCCGGCACGGTGAGCTGCAGCGTCGCCGGCACGCGCTCCAGCACCAGCCGGATGGCGGAAGCCTTGTCGCGCATCGACACGCCGAAATCGCCGGTAAAGATCGACTTCAGATAGGCGAGATACTGGACCCATAGCGGCTGGTCGAGGCCCCATGCCTTGCGGAAGGCATCGACCGCCTCCTTCGGCACGTCAGGCCCGAGCATGACCATGGCCGGATCGCCCGACATGCGCAGCACGACGAAGGCGAAGGTGACGACCGCCATGATGGTGAGGATCGCCCGGAACAGGCGCACGAGAACGAAACGGATCATCAAAACCTCCCCTATGCCGCGACCGGCGCGGTCTCGCCCGCCACGACATGGCAGGCGGCGGTGCGCCCCTCGCCCGCTTCCAGCAGGTCCGGCACGACGGAACGGCAGATGTCGCGCGCCAGCGGGCAGCGCGGATGGAAGGCGCAGCCGGAAGGCCGGCTTGCCGGGTTCGGCGGCTCGCCCTGCAGGATGACACGGCCTTCGAGCGGCTTGCCGGGAACCGGCACGCTGGAAACCAGCGCCTTCGTATAGGGATGCTGCGGCGCGCGGAAGATGACGTCGGAGGACGCCTCCTCGACGATGCGGCCGAGATACATGACCGCCACGCGGTCGGCGATGTTGCGCACCACTTTCAGGTCGTGGCTGATGAAGACCATGGCGATGCCGTTCTTTTCCTGCAGGTCGCGCATCATGTTGACGACCTGCGCCTGGATGGAGACGTCGAGCGCCGACACCGGCTCGTCGCAGACGAGAAGCTTCGGCCGCGAGGCGAGCGCGCGGGCGATCACCGCGCGCTGGCGCTGGCCGCCGGAAAGCTCGTGCGGATAGCGGCCGGCCTGGTCGGGCCTGAGCCCTACGGCCCGCATCAGCTCCGCCACGCGGTCGCCCTGGTGCTGTCGCGGCATCAGCCTGTGGATCTCAAGCGGCTCGGCGATCTGCCTGGCAATCGTCACGCGCCGGTCGAGGGCTGCGAGCGGGTCCTGGAAGACGAGCTGCATCTTTGCCCGCAAGGCCCGCCATTCCGGGCTGTGGAGCGCCGGCATCGGCTGGCCCTGGAAGCGCACGGTGCCCTCTTGCGCCGCATCGATGCCGAGCAGCATGCGCCCGAGCGTCGACTTGCCGGAGCCGGATTCGCCGACGATGCCGAGCGTTTCGCCCGGCATGACCGAGAGCGAGACGCCGTCGACGGCGCGCACCGGGCTCGGCCGGCCGAACAGGCCGCGGCGCATCTGGTAGACGCGGACGAGATTGTTGGCTTCGATGAGCGGCGTCATTGCAGCAGGCCCTCGGCGATGCGCGGCGACCGCGCCTCGGCGGCAGCGGCGGAAGGCACCGGCCGCGTGCAGGCAAGCCTGCGGCCGCCATCCAGCGAAACGAGCGGCGGGCGCTCGCTGCGGCAGGCCTCCGCCGCGCGCGGACAGCGCGGCGAAAACGAACAGCCCGCCGGCAGCTCCTTCGGGTTGGGAACGGTGCCGGGAATGGGGATCAGCCGCTCGCGGCCGCCGTCAAGGCGCGGAATGGCGTCGAACAGGCCGCGCGTATAGGGGTGGCGCGGCTCGGAAAACAGCTCGCCGACGCGCCCCTCCTCCACGATGCGCCCGGCATACATGACGCAGACGCGCTCGCAGACCTGGCTGACGGCGCCGAGATCGTGGCTGATGAACACGGTCGCCATGCCGGTTTCGGCGCGAAGGCGGATGAGCAGGTCGAGGATCTGCGCCTGGATCGTCGCGTCGAGTGCGGTCGTCGGCTCGTCGGCGATCAGGAGATCGGGCTGGCCGGCAAGCGCCATGGCGATCATCAGGCGCTGGCACTGGCCGCCGGAAAATTCGTGTGGGTAGAGATCGAAGCGGCGGCGCGCATCGGGAATGCCCACCATGTCGATGAGGCGCAGCGCCTCGGCCCGCGCCGCCTCGCCGGTGAGGCCGCGATGCACGCCGAGCGCCTCGGCAATCTGCCTTCCGATGCGCAGCACCGGGTTGAGCGAGCTCGACGGGTCCTGGAAGATCATGGCGATGCGGCTGCCGCGCACGCTTTCCAGCACGCTGCGCGATCCGCCGACGAGTTCGCGGCCCTCGATCGTGACGGAGCCGGAAACGCTGGCCTTGCCCGGCAGCAGGCCGAGGGCGGCGAGCCACGTGACCGACTTGCCGCAGCCGGATTCGCCGACAAGGCCAAGCGCCTCGCCGCGCCCGACATCGAGATCGATGCCGTGGAGAACCTGCACGCCGTCGAAGGCGACCGTCAGGCCCCGCAGTTCCACGAGATTGGAGCCGGTCGTGCCCATCTTTCATCCCCGCTCTTGCTTCATCGAAAGAAAGGTCCCCGGCGGCGCCCGGCCGCCGGAGACCGCAGTGACGGACCGGTCAGATCGACCAGTTGCTGGCGCGGAAGTCCATGGCGAAGGCGGGTGCGGCCTTCCACTTCAGCGACGATTTCATGCCGGTGAAGACGGCGTTCTGGTGCAGGACCTGGTAGACCGGGTCTTCGCGCTCGGCGATTTCCAGCATGCGGGCGAAGGCCTCCTTGCGCTGCGCCCGGTCGGTGGAGGTTTCCATGACGACGGCGAGCTTGTTCATCTCCGCGTTCGTCCAGTCCTTCTTCTGCTGCACTTCGCCGTTCGGGCCGAACTGCACGACCATCGGCGTGATCGGGTCGTTGATCGAATTGCCGGCCGACCAGTCGCGCACGCCCTTGACGCCCTGCGGATCGTGGATCTGCGCCCAGTTTTCCTTCATCTCGATCTCGACATTGAGGCCGACCTGCTTCCACATCTCGACCATGATCTGGCCGTTGGCCGTCTGGTTCGTGTAGTAATTGTTGAGCAGGCGGTAGGGGATGGCGTCGCCCTTGTAATTGGCCTGTTTCAACAGGTCCCTGGCAAGCGCCGGATCATAGGCCGGCGGCGCCCAGCCTTCGATGAACATGTCGCTGTTGCGGTAGGATTCGAACTGCAGGCCGGCCGGAATGACCGTCTTGCCGGCCCAGAGCGCATCGACGATCGCCTGGCGGTCGATCGCATGCGTCATGGCGCGGCGCACCAGCGGGTCGGCGAGGATCTGGTTCTGCGTGTTGAAGACGGAGACGCGGTGGTTCCAGATCGTCGAGTTCTGCACTTCGTAGCCGGGTGCTGCCTGCACGGCGGCAATCTGGTCCGGCGGCAGGTCGCAGGCGAAATCATATTCGCCCGACAGCAGGCCGTTGACGCGCGAGGCGACTTCCGGGACTTCGACGAAGCGGATCTGCTCCAGCGGCGGGCGGCCGCCCCAATAGTCGTCGAAGGCGACGAGCGTCAGCGAAACGTCCGGCTTGTATTCGCCGACCATGTAAGGGCCGGTCGTAATCGGCTTGCGCGACCATTCGGTGAAGCTTGCGGCCTCGTCCCAGGCGCGGCGGTTGGCGATCTGGCTGCCGCCGGAATAGAGGCGGCCTTCCAGCGTCACGTCGGGCGTCGTGTTGTGCAGGCGCACCGTATATTTGTCGACGATCTCGATGCCGGCAAGCGCCGGCCACAGGCGGCGGCCGACGCCGGGCACGGTGGCCGGCAGTTCCTTGGCGGTGGCCGGCTTGTGATCGGCCTCGAAAATGGTCTTGCCGCCGACCGGCTCCGTATTGCCGAACACGCGCTCCTTGGAGAAGGAGAAGGCCACGTCCTCGGCGGTCAGCTCGTCGCCATTGTGGAACTTCACGCCCTGGCGCAGCTTCAGCTCCAGCGTCTTCTCGTCGATGCGCTTCCACTCGGTGGCGAGGCCCGGAACCGGGCCCTGGTTGCCCATCCAGTCGCGCAGGATCAGGCCTTCCCACAGGTTGGGATAGAAGATGCGCTCGCCGACATTGGACTGCTCGTGATAGACGTCGAGCGAATTGTTGTTGGTGATCTTCTGCACCGCGATGGTGACGGACGGGCGCTTGCCCTGGCTGAAGCCGAGGCGCGGCAGGACGAGCGTGCCGGCCGTGGCGCCGAGAAGGCCGAGCGCGCCGCGTCGATTGATCGAAATCATCGGAAACTCCTTTTGTCTTGACCGCCAAGCCCCCGGCTCGCGGCCCTCGTTGTTAAAATCAGGCAGATGTCGCCGGATTGACGGCTTCATGAATTTTTCAATAAAGGTGCCCGCCGCGGAGGCCGCGAAGAGCCGTTGCGGCGCGTGGGGGCTGCCCCCGCGCGCCAAAAGATCAGCCGGCGGCAACCGCCGGCCTGCTTGCCGGCGGCGGGAGGCCCGGCAGCGCTTCCAGCGCAATCGCCAGTTCCCCTGCCCCCGTAACCGTGCGCAGCGCGCCCGCCGCCATCAGCGCCTCGTGCCGGCCGCTGCGCGGATCGGCCGGGTCGACGAAGCCGATCGCCGCCATGCCGGCGGCAACCGCGCCGGCAATGCCGAGCGCGCTGTCGTCGATGACGAGGCAGCGGTGCGGCGCGACGCCGAGCCTGCCGGCGCAGAGCAGGAAGAGGTCGGGCGCGGGTTTTGGCCTTTCCACCATCTCGGCGCTGTAGATATGCGGGGCGAAATCGGCCCAGAGGTCGAGCAGGCCGAGGCTGCGGCGCAGCCTGTCCATGTCGCTGTTGGAGGCGACGCATTTGCGCTGCCTGACATTGCGCACCAGCTCTTCCATGCCGGCCATCGGCCGCAGCGAGCGGGAAAATTCCGCAAAGAGCGCGCCTTTCGCCTCGGCAAAGACGGGCTCGGGATCGGCAAGGCCGAGTTCGGCCCGGCAGAGGCCGCGCGCCTCCTGCCCCGAAAGGCCGGTGAAGCGGCGGTGGACCTCGCTCTGGCTCAGGGGCACGCCGGCGCGCTGCAGCGCCTGCGCCAGCGTGCCGCTGGCCACCGGCTCGCTGTCGATCAATACGCCGTCGCAATCGAAGATGAGAAGTTCTATCGTCATGCCGACGGCATTACGTTACATATGCTACACCAGTGTGACATTTGTAACGGCAACCTGTGGAAGCCGCTTTGGGATGGGGACGGAATGGAAGCGCATGAACTGAAGATCCGGGCGGCATGGCTCTACCATGTGGAGGGGCTGACGCAGGCGCAGATCGCCGAGCGCATGAACCTCACCCGCCGCCGGGTGAACGAATATCTGGCCGCGGCCCTGGAGGAAGGCATCGTCAGGGTGAGCTTCGCCTCGCCGCCCGGCCCCGGCATGGCGCTGGAATCGCGCCTGCAGGAGCGTTTCGGCCTGGAGGCGGCCATCGTCGTGCCCACGCCCGCCGATCCGCAGCTTCTGCACCAGGCGCTGGGGCGCGGTGCGGCCGCCTATCTCGACCGGCTGATCGCCGCCCGCAAGCCGCGCTCCATCGGCGTCGGCTGGGGCGCGACGCTGCGCGAAACCGTCATCCACATGACGCCTGCAAGCGCGCCCGAGATCGAGGTGCGCTCGATGATGGGCGGGCTGACGCGCGGCTCGGAGATCAACACGTTCGAGATCGTGCGCGCCTTCGCGCAGGTGCTGAAGGCGCAATGCCACTATTTCGCCGCCCCGATCTATGCCGAGAGCCCGCAATCGCGCGAGGCGATCATCTCGCAATCGGTCTTCGAGCGCATCTTCCGCCAGACCTGCGAAGTGGACATCTCGTTCCTCAGCGTCGGCGACGTCACCCGCCAGTCGCTGCAGGTGCGCTACGGCCTGCCGGCCGCCACCGACATATCCGACCTCATCGCCGTCGGCGCCGTCGGCGACCTCCTCGGCCGCTACGTCGACACGCAAGGCCACCCCGTCGCCCACCCCCTCAACGCCCAGGTC
>UCFC01000008.1 GCA_900471515.1 Hyphomicrobiales bacterium
CCCCCACAAGGGGGGAGATCGACTTGCGGCCTGACCTTCGCACCTCATGAACGTCGAGCAGTTTGCAAACGCTGATTGTTTGGGGAAACCCGCACCCCCAGCCAATCTCCCTCCTTGTGGGGGGCCGATGGACAGGCGAGACCCGTGGCTCGACCCCAAGGCAGAGCGGGATACCCCAAGCCGCAGCCCACAATGGGATCTCCCGCCCCACCCCACAATCTCGAATCCCGATATCGCCTTTCGAGAGCGCCCGTGCTACCATGCCGTATGGAACATCAGGACCTTCTCTCCGGCTTCATCCGCCTGCATGTCCTGCATCATGCGGCCGAGGGCGATCTGCATGGGCTGTGGATGATCGAGGAGCTGGCGCATCACGGCTACAAGGTCTCCGCCGGCACGCTCTATCCCATGCTGCACGCGATGGAGAAGAAGGGTTATCTCACCTCGCGCACCGAGCGCGTCGGGCGCACGCATCGGCGTATCTACAATGCCACACCCTATGGCGTGGCGGCCCTGAAAATGGCCAGGGAAAGGGCAAGGGAGCTGTTTCGTGAAGTCGTCGGCACAGACAATGGGTGAGGAGGCGGCCGGGCCGCGGCAGGGCACGGCGGGCGAGGTCTTCCTTGCCTTCCTGAAGCTCGGGCTCACCTCCTTCGGCGGGCCGATCGCCCATCTCGGCTATTTCCGCGACGAGCTGGTCGTCCGCCGCAAATGGATCGACGAGGCCGGTTACGGCGATCTCGTGGCGCTCTGCCAGTTCCTGCCCGGCCCGGCCTCCAGCCAGGTCGGCTTTTCGCTCGGCCTGCTGCGCGCCGGCCCGCTCGGGGCGCTGGCCGCCTGGGCCGCCTTCACGCTGCCGTCGGCCATCCTGCTCGTGGTCTTCGCGCTTGCGGCGACCGGCCTCGAAGGGCCTGCCGGCGCCGGCCTGCTGCACGGGCTGAAGATCGTCGCCGTCGCCGTCGTGGCGCAGGCGGTCTGGGGCATGGCGAAAAGCCTGACGCCAGACCGGCAGCGCGCGGCAATCGCGCTTGCCGCCGTCTTCGTCGTCACCTTCTCCGCCGGCGCGATCGGCCAGGTCGCGGCAATTGCGGCCGGCGCGCTCGCCGGCCTGGCGCTCTGCCGCAACGGGCCGGTGACGGGCGAGACGCATCTCTCCTTCCGGGTGTCGCGGTCCTTCGGCCTTGCCTGCCTTGCCGCCTTTTTCGGCCTGCTCCTCGCGCTGCCCGTTCTCGCCTCGGCCGCCGGCCTGCAGGGCCTGTCGCTGTTTGATGCCTTCTACCGCTCGGGCGCGCTGGTCTTCGGCGGCGGCCATGTCGTGCTGCCGCTGCTGCAGAGCGAGGTGGTCGGCCCCGGCTGGATGACGAACGACACGTTTCTCGCCGGCTACGGCGCCGCCCAGGCCGTTCCCGGCCCGCTCTTCACCTTCGCGGCCTATCTCGGCGCCGTCATGGGGCCGGCGCCGAACGGCATTGCGGGCGCTGCCATCTGCCTGGTCGCGGTCTTCCTGCCGGGTTTCCTGCTGCTGCTCGGCGCCCTGCCCTTCTGGGACGGTTTCCGCCGCCAGCCGGCCGCGCAGGCCGCCATGCGCGGCGCCAATGCCGCCGTGGTCGGCATTCTCGGGGCGGCCCTCTACAGCCCGGTCTGGACCAGCGCCGTCCTGGCGCCGGCCGATTTCGCGCTGGCGCTTGCGGGCTTCCTGCTGCTTGCCGTCTGGAAAGCCCCGCCCTGGATCGTGGTCGCGCTTCTGGCTTTCGCCGCCGCGGTCCTCAACCTTGTCTAGAGGAGGAATGACCATGGCGACTGTCAGCGTTCGCTACATCGTCGACGACGTCGATGCGGCAATTGCCTTCTATACGCAATCGCTCGGCTTTTCGCTTGCCATGCACCCGGCCCCGAGCTTCGCCATGCTGACGCGGGGCGACCTGCGCCTGCTGGTCAACGCCACGACCGGCCCCGGCGGCGCTTCCCAGCCCATGCCCGACGGGCGCAAGCCCGCGCCCGGCGGCTGGAACCGCATCCAGATCGAGGTCGGCAATATCGAGGCGGAAGTCGCGCGCCTGAAAAAATCGGGCGCCCGCTTCCGCAACGACATCGTGGCCGGCATCGGCGGCAAACAGGTGCTGGTCGAGGACCCCGCCGGCAACCCGATCGAACTGTTCGAGCCGCCGGGCAGCTAGCGCGACAGGAAACCGGCGGCACCCGCCGCCGGCGCGCGCCCGTTGTGAAGCGCCGCCATCGGGATTATACAGGAACGAGCTATTCCTATAGGAGTTCGCGATGGCGTCCACGATTTCGGCAAATGTCGATGGCAAGACGGCCACGACGCCGAAAAAGGTCGCTTCGCTGGAAAACAACCAGGAAACGACCGTCCGGCCGGGCCGCGAAATGATGGCGGCGGCGGCGAGGCTGCGCCTTGAGAAGGCGAGCGTCGAGCTTGCCGCCGAGCATCGCTTCGGCGGGCCGGAACACGCCTCCGGCGAGATCGACATGCTGGACGAAGCCACAGCGCTCACCCGTTCGACGTGATGCGCTGGATACGCCTGGGCTACGATTTTTCGCCCGCCGCCCTCCGGGATTCCATCCGCAAGCCCGCAGGAGAGCGCCGCCCGTGACGGCCCCGGCCGGTCAGTCCACGCCGGCCACGTCCGTCGGCCGTCCGTAGGCGCGCAGGATCGCGGCCACGAGGCCGGGGAAGCGTTCTTCCACCTCCGCGCAGCGCGAATGGTTGCGCATTTCAATGCCGTGGCGCTCGCCGCGGATGAGGCCGGCCTCGCGCAGAACCTTCATATGCTGCGACAGCGAGGATTTGGGGATGACGCGCCCGCCGAGATTGGAAAGCGCGCTGCAGGTGCCGCTGGAGCCGGCGCCGGCGATCTGCGCGAAGATCGCTACGCGCTCGGGATCGGAGAGCGCATAGAGGATCGCCTCCGGCTTCAGGTCCTCGATGGCTGGATGAAAAAGCGGTCTCATGAATTTTATATAGGGCCACTTGATATTACGATCAACAGTTCCGAATTTCTGAACTACGGAACAAGACCGCCACTCCCGGCGGCCCTCCGGATCGAAAGGAACTGATATGTCCAAGCTTGCTGGAAAAGTCGCCGTCGTCACCGGCGCCTCCAAGGGGATCGGCGCCGGGATTGCCAGGGCGCTGGCCGCCGAAGGCGCGAAAGTGGTGGTCAATTACGCATCGAGCAAGGCGGGTGCGGATGCCGTCGTCGCGGCGATCGCGGCCGCCGGCGGCAAGGCCGTCGCGGTGCAGGGCGACGTTTCGAAGGCCGAACAGGCGCAAGCGCTGATCGACGCGGCGATCCGGGAATTCGGCCGCCTCGACGTGCTGGTCAACAATTCCGGCGTCTACGAATTCGCCGCGATCGAGGAGATCACCGAGGAACACTATCACCGCCAGTTCGGCGTGAACGTGCTTGGCCTGCTGCTGACCACCCAGGCCGCCGTCAAGCATATCGGCGAAGGCGGCAGCGTCATCAACATTTCCTCCGTGGCGACAAGCCTCGCCCCGCCCGCCTCCGCCGTCTATACCGGCACGAAGGGCGCCGTGGACGCCATTACCAGCGTGCTTGCCAAGGAACTCGGCCCGCGCAAGATCCGCGTCAACGCCATCCTGCCCGGAATTATCGAGACCGAAGGCACCCATAGCGCCGGCGTGATCGGTTCCGATTTCGAGCATAACGCGGTCGCCCAAACCCCGCTCGCCCGCATCGGCCAGCCGAACGATATCGCCACCGTCGCAGCCTTCCTCGCCTCCGACGATGCCGGCTGGCTGACCGGCGAAAAGCTCGTCGCCAGCGGCGGTTTCCGCTGAGCCTCGATGCCGTGCGCACCCTTCGGGGCGCGCACCCTCTGCCCTCACCCCTTCATGAGTTCGCGCCCGATGCGTTTGGGCGGCTCGCTACGCAGGACGATCGCGGTATTGACCGAGCCGTAGCGCGCAATCGCATCGACGATGCCTTCCAGTGCCGCCGGCGACGGCACGATGACCTTCAGGTGGAAACAGTCTTCCCCCGTCAGCCGGAGAACCTCGATGACCTCGGGCATGTCCGAAAACTGCTTGAGGCAGGTTTTGATATGTTCGTGCGTGGTGCGCAGGCGGATGATCGCCATCATGCCGAGCCCGACCGAAGCGGGATCGATGACGGCCCTGTAGCCGCTGACGATGCCGCGCTCCTCAAGCCGCTTCAGCCGTTCCGACGCCGCCGGCTGGGAGAGGCCGACCCGCCTTCCGAGTTCGGACACGCTGATGCGCCCATCACCCTGCAGGATCTCGATCATGGCAATGTCGGTCGGGTCAAGCTCGAAACGGGGATCGGAATTTTTCGCCATCGGCCTTGAATCCATCGGTTTAGGCTGAGTTTTTCCGATGAATGCCAATTTATTCCGCCGCCGTAAACGGCCATCCTCGCGCATCGACCACGAGAGGCCCTTCATGACCGCAATCATCCACCTGCCCGGCATCGGCAATTCCGGCGAACTCCATTGGCAAAGCCGCTGGGAAAGCGCCGATCCCGCCATCCGCCGTTTCGCGCCGGCAAACTGGGACGAGCCCGACCTGCCCGACTGGATCGCCGCCCTCGATGAGGCCGTGCGCGCGGCAGAAACGCCGCCCCTCCTCGTGGCCCACAGCCTCGCCTGCCTGCTCGTCGCCCATTGGCAGGAGGTCTCGGACCTGCCGGTAAAGGGCGCGATGCTGGTCGCCGTGCCGGACCCGGCCTCCGCGGCCTTTCCCCCGCAGGCGGCAGGCTTTGCCGACGTGCCCGACAAGCGCTTTCGTTTTCCCTCGCTGATCGTCGCCAGCACCGACGATCCCTACGGTTCGCTGCTTTATGCCGAGAGGCGGGCCAGGCAATGGGGAAGCGAGGTGAAGGTGATCGGCGCGGCCGGCCACATCAACGGCCAGAGCGGGCTCGGCGACTGGCCGCAGGGCCTGGCGCTGCTGAAAGACTTCGCCTCCCGCCTGTAGCGGGCCGCAGCTCGCGGGCGGGCGGCGGGCGAGGCCCGCGCATCACGGCCGCAGCGACAATAAGCCCTTGCCCCTGCCGGCCCGCGGCCGTTGCCTGCGCCGCGCAATGGCTTATCTTCCGTCGCGGTCTCTTCGCCGGAAAGCGGGATGGTTTCATGTGCCGCATTGTGCTTCGCCTGCCGCTTGCCGCCTTCCTTCTTCTCCTCGGCGCCGCCGCCGCTCATGCCGATGAAACCCTGTCCTACAGGTGGCAGGGCGTGGACCGCACCGCGATCCTGCATGTGCCGCAGGCTGCGGCGGGGCATGCCGCACCGCTCGTCATCGTCATGTACGGCTCCGACGACAAGGCCGCCAGTTTCCAGAAGAACAGCGGTTTCGACGCCGTCGCCGACCGCGAGAATTTCGCCACGCTCTATCCCGAAGCGATCGACGGCGCCTGGAACCTCAAGTCGAAGCGCCCCGCCGTCAACGGCGAGCCGGTGGACGATATCGGCTTCTTCCGCACCATGATCGACGATCTCGTCAGCCGCGGCATTGCCGACGGCACAAGGATCTACGCCACCGGCTTCTCCTACGGCGCGCTGATGACCTATACGCTCGCCTGCGCCCTGCCCGACAGGATCGCGGCGATCGCGCCGGTCGCAAGCGCCATGAACGAAGCCCAGGCCGAGGCCTGCAACCCCGCCCGCCCCCTGCCGGTCATGATGGTGAACGGCACGAGCGACGAGGTGCAGCGCTACGACGGCTATATCCGCTCCTTCGGACGGCTGCTGTCCGTTCCCGAAACGACGGAATACTGGCGCCGCGCCGACGGCTGCACCGGCCAAAGCGCCACACCGCTGCCGCACCTGAACCCGCACGACCTGACCCGCGCCAGCCTCGTCCAATGGTCCGGATGCCGGCCCGATACCGGCGTGCGGCTCTACCGCATCGAAAACGGCGGCCACTGCTGGCCACGCCTCGCCCCGCCCGCTCCCGCCGACCCGGCCGACGGGCCGCGTTTCGGCGGATGCAGCAACGATATCGAGACGGCGGCGGAAGTCTGGAATTTCGTCAGGCGCTACCACGGCGCATGACCGGGCGAGAGCCGCCGCCGGCCTTGGGCAGCGACGCCCCCCTCCCCACCTCATCCCTGTGCTTGTCACAGGGATCCAGCCTGCCCAAGTCCTTGGGCAGGAGAGACTGGTTTGCCTGCGGCATATGGGAGTCATTCACCGCGCGGACGCGCGGTGGCTGGATTCCTGTGACAGGCACAGGAATGAGGGAGGTTGGGGTGGGCCTCCGGGCAGGACGGTGGCGAGGGATGGGTGAGGCGCTGTTGCGGTGGGCCTTCCGGCAGAGCGGTTGCCAGGGCTGGGTGAGGCACGGGAATGAGGTGGTTGGGGTGAGCCTCCCGGCAGAACGGTTGCGAGGGATGGATGAGGCGCCGTTGGGTGGCAGTGAGAGTGCCGTGTCGG
>UCFC01000021.1 GCA_900471515.1 Hyphomicrobiales bacterium
GGTGATGGGGGCGGGTGAAGGGAGCGGGTGACGGGTGCTGCGGCAGGCCCCGGCGCCGGCGGCGAAATCGGGTGCCACGCCCTGCTTTCCGCGCTATAATGAGCGGGGGCGATGCAGAGAGAGGTGAAGCCATGAAGAGGCTCGCAATCATTGCCCTGTCGCTGGCAACGACGCTCACCACGACGCTGGCCACGACGCTGACGGGCGCACCGCCGGCTGCGGCCTTTCCCGTCATGACCGCCCCCGATATCGGCGGGCAGCAGGCCGAGCCGGTGCGCTATCGCGGCGGCTATCACGGCGGCTACTATCGCCACCATGGCGGCGACGGCTGGGGCTGGGCGCTCGGCGGCCTGGCGACCGGCGTCATTATCGGCGGATTGCTGTCGCAGCCCCGGTATTACGGCTCCGGCTATTACGACCGGGGCTATTACGGCACGGGCTATTACGGCTCGGCCTATTACGGCCCGCGTTATTACGCGCCGCGCACCTATGCGCCGCGCTCCTATCGGCCGGCCTATTATGGCGGCAATGCGCATGTGCGCTGGTGTTTTGCGCGCTACCGCTCCTACAGGGCCTATGACAACACGTTCCAGCCCTATTACGGCCGGCGGCAGGCCTGCCTCTCGCCCTATTATTGACGGCTGGCGAAAGCGCCGGCCGCCGCCAGCAATTCCAGCAAAAGTGNNGTGCAGCGGTTTTGCGTCCGGAATTGCGGAAAAACAAGCAGATGGAGCACGTTCGCGTTTCGAGGAAAAACGAACCTGCGCTATGGAAGCTCGATTTCGCCGTCGATCACATGGCTGAGGCCGGTGCCTTCAGCCGTCAGCGTCATGCGGACCTTCAGCGTCTTGTCGCCGATCTGGCCGCCGATCCGGCCGTCGCGCACGGTCTCCTCGATCTTGCGCTGCGAGGTCACGCCGACTTCCTTCAGGAATTTGCGGATGGACATGTTGAAGGCGTCTTCGCTCATGGTGGGCTCCCCTCTATCCGGCAGCGATTGTAAGCGAAGGCGCGCGGCGAGGAAAGCCGGATCGCGGCGCGGCCCTTGCCCTGCCGGCCGATCCGGCGGTACGGCTCAATGCGGCGGGGCGCCGCGCGACCAGTGGCCGGGCGCAGGCCCGAGGAAATGGGGGATCGCCCGGAGATCGATCGTGTTGGGCTTGCGGCCCGGCTGGCAGGAAAACAGGATGGTCATCGGGCGCCGGTAATGCCGGGTGAGGGCTGCCGCCGCCTCCTTTTCGAAACACAGCCGCTCCTGCGGGCTGTCCGTCACATTGCGCCGTTGGTAGATCACAGCGTCCTCCCCAAGATTGCGATCCGGCCGATCATCATGCACGCAAACGCGCCGGCCCGATACGGACCAAGGTCCGGGGGGGCCTGCTGCCGCAAGCGGAAAATGCGCCGGGGCGCGGCGAAAATGGAACTTTTGCCGGCGAAAGAAGTTCGCCTGACGGCGCCCCGGTTCTCCGGCCGGAGCAGGGGCCAAAGGGAAACGGGGTCAAAGGGAAACAGGAGCAGGAGAACGGGACGATGAAAGCTTTCCTCTTTGCCGGCTTTGCCGTGCTGGTCGCCTCCGGCGCGCTGGCGCAGGCGGGCGCGGGCGGCGATGCCGGCGGCGCGCCGAAAACGGCGGATTTCGTGGCGCAGGCGGCCTCCGCCGACATGTTCGAGATCGAGGCCGGCAAGCTTGCCGCCCGCCGCGCCGATGCGCCGGCCAGGGCCTTTGCCGAGGAGATGGTGAAGGACCACCGCAAGACGACGCAGGAGCTGAAGGCGCTGGTTGCCGGCGGCAAGGTGGAGGCGCGCATTCCGCAGGCCATGACGGCGGCGCAGCAGGCCGCGCTCAATGCGCTCAAGGGCCTGCAGGGCGAGGATTTCACCCGGCAATATCTTGCCGGCCAGGCGCGGGCGCACGAACAGGCGGTCGATCTCTTCGCGCGCTACGGCGAGGGCGGCGACAATGCCGCGCTGAAGGCCTGGGCCAGCAAGACGCTGCCGGACCTCGAAGAGCATCTGCGCATGGCCAGGAACCTCGCCAGGTAAAAACCGGGCCGGCCGGGCAAAGCACAAGCTTGCGCCTTGACCTTGCCCGCTTCGCCCTTAGTTGAGATTCTAATAAACAAGGGGGGAGGCGAGGCCATGACTGGACAATCGGTTCACGCGTTCGAAATATTCGAGGACGTGGCCGCCGATGCCGGTATCTATACATGGGATATCGTGCGCAACCTCGTCTTTGCCGACAGCGCGATTGCCGAGCTTTTCGGCCTCGATCCCGCCGCCACCGTGCGCGGCCTGCCGCTCGAAACCTATCTGAGGCGCGTCCACCCGGACGACCAGCCGCAGCTCGCAAGGAAGATTTCCGAAGTGCTGGTGGCCGATATCGCCCAGCAGGATACGTACCGCGTGCAGGGCCGGGACGGGCGATACCGGCTGGTCGCCGCCTTCGGCCGCGCCTTTCGCGACCATAGCGGCTCGCCCGTGCTCTATTCCGGCATCATCGTGCCGGCGGCCGAGCGCGAGGACGGGCAGGAGGGGCAGCGCTCGCATTGAGCCGGCGGGAGCCGGCCGGACCGGCTTGAAGGCATATGTCACGTTTCCAAGACAATTCCGGGAGGATGTTGTGGCCGAGGTCGGGGGTTCCGTCGAGGCATTCAGGAAAAGGCGCAGGCGGGAGCTGTTGACCTTCGCCGTGCTTGCCTTCGGCATATGGCCGGTGCTGGCCGTCGGCGTGGTCGGCGGTTACGGCTTCCTGGTGTGGATGTACCAGATCGTCTACGGCCCGCCCGGACCGCACGAGATCAATCCTGCCCCTCCCGGTTCGTCGGAGTGAGGGCCGGCCATGACCTTTCCCGCCCGCAGCCGACGCGATTTCCTGACCGGCAGGCCGCCTGAGGGCGCCTTGCGGATCCTGCCTCCGGGCGCAAGCGAAAGGTCGATCCGCAGCTGCACGGGCTGCGGCGCCTGCGCCGAGGCCTGCCCGACGCAGGTCATCGCGATCCGCTCCGGCGTTGCCGTGGTGGATTTCGGGCAGGGGGAATGCATCTTCTGCGGCCGCTGCGCCGAGCGCTGTCCCGAGCCCGTCTTTGCCGCCGGCGCCGCACGCGGCTTTGCCCATCATGCCGTGGTCGGCGAGAGCTGCCTCGCCTTCAACCGTGTCGATTGCCAGGCCTGCCGCGACAGCTGTGCGGCCGGGGCGATCCGCTTCCGGCCGCGGCCGGGCGGGCCGTTCGTTCCCGAACTCGATGCCGATGCCTGCACGGGCTGCGGCGCCTGCATCGGGCTCTGTCCCGCCGCCGCCATCGCCATGACGGCCCGCCGGGGGGAGGCCGCCCATGCCTGACGGCTGCCACCACATCTCCAGCGCCGTCGTGCTCACGCGGCCGGAACTGACCGGCGAGATCGCCGCGCGCCTTGCCGGACTTGCCGGCGTCGAGGTGCATGCGACGGCGCCGGGCAAGATCGTCGTGGTGATCGAGGGGCCGCATTCCGCCGCGCTCGGCGAAAGGCTGATCGGCATTTCGGGCATGGACGGGGTGCTGGCCGCCCACATGGTTTTCGAACAGGCACTGGACATGGAGGAGACAGGCGATGACGGGCGAACTGACGACGCGGCGTGACCTCCTGAAGGCGCAGGCGGCGGCGATTGCGGCGGCGGCCGCCGGCATTGCGCCGCCTGCGGCTGCGCAATCGGTGCCGGGCGGCGTCGCGGCGCTGGAAATCAAATGGTCGAAGGCGCCGTGCCGTTTCTGCGGCACCGGCTGCGGCGTCATGGTGGGCGTCAGGGAAAACCAGGTCGTCGCCACGCATGGCGACATGGAGGCGGAGGTCAACCGCGGCCTCAACTGCGTCAAGGGCTATTTCCTCTCCAAGATCATGTACGGCAAGGACCGGCTGACGAGCCCGCTGTTGCGCAAGCGCGACGGCGTCTACGCCAAGGACGGCGAATTCGAGCCCGTCACCTGGGAAGAGGCCTTCGACGTGATGGCGGCCGAGGCCAAGCGGGTGCTGAAGGACAAGGGGCCGACGGCGCTCGGCATGTTCGGCTCCGGCCAGTGGACGATCTTCGAAGGCTATGCGGCAACGAAGCTGATGCGGGCGGGCTTCCGCTCCAACAATCTCGATCCCAACGCCCGCCATTGCATGGCCTCGGCGGCGGTGGCCTTCATGCGCACCTTCGGCATGGACGAGCCGATGGGCTGCTACGACGATTTCGAAAATGCCGACGCCTTCGTGCTCTGGGGCTCGAACATGGCCGAGATGCACCCGATCCTCTGGACGCGGGTGGCCGACCGGCGGCTCGGCCACGAGCATGTGAAGGTGGCCGTGCTTTCCACCTTCACGCATCGCAGCATGGACCTTGCCGATATTCCGCTGATCTTCAAGCCGGGAACCGACCTTGCGATCCTGAACTATATCGCCAACCACATTATCCGGACCGGCCGCGTCAACCGGGATTTCGTCGACAGGCACACGAAATTCATGAAAGGGGCGACCGATATCGGCTACGGCCTGCGCCCGGACAACCCGCTGGAGGTGAAGGCCACGGGGGCGGCCGACGCCGGCCGCATGGACGCGATCGATTTCGAGGCCTTCAGGCAGCTCGTTTCCGACTATACGCTGGAAAGGACGGTCGAGCTTTCGGGCGTGGACAGCGCCTTCCTGGAGCAGCTTGCCGAACTCTATGCCGATCCCAAGGTCAGGGTCATGTCGCTCTGGACCATGGGTTTCAACCAGCATGTGCGCGGCGTGTGGGCCAACCAGATGGTCTATAACCTGCACCTGCTCACCGGCAAGATTTCCGAGCCCGGCAACAGCCCGTTCTCGCTGACGGGGCAGCCGTCGGCCTGCGGCACGGCCCGCGAGGTCGGCACCTTCGCCCACCGCCTGCCGGCCGACATGGTCGTCACCAACCCGGAGCACCGCAAACATGCCGAGGAGATCTGGAACCTGCCGGCCGGGCTGCTGCCGGACAAGCCCGGCTATCACGCCGTCGAGCAGGACCGGATGCTGCATGACGGCAAGCTGAATTTCTACTGGGTGCAGGTCAACAACAATGTGCAGGCCGCGCCGAACACCAGCAACGAGACCTACAGGGGATACCGCAACCCGGACAATTTCGTCGTCGTTTCCGATGTCTATCCGACCGTCACCGCCATGAGCGCCGACCTGATCCTGCCGGCGGCCATGTGGGTGGAGAAGGAGGGCGCCTACGGCAATGCCGAGCGGCGCACGCATGTCTGGCACCAGCTGGTCAATGCGCCGGGCGAGGCGCGCTCGGACCTCTGGCAGATGGTGGAATTCTCCAAGCGCTTCGCCACCGAGGAGGTCTGGCCGGCCGAGATCCTGGACAAGAACCCGCAATACAGGGGAAAGACGCTCTACCAGGTGCTCTACCAGAACGGCAAGGTGGACGAATTCCCGCTCTCGCAGGTGACGGGCGAATACGAGAACCGGGAGGCCAGGGCCTTCGGCTTCTACATCCAGAAGGGGCTGTTCGAGGAATATGCCGAATTCGGGCGCGGCCACGGCCACGATCTGGCGCCCTACGACACGTACCATCAGGTGCGCGGCCTGCGCTGGCCGGTCGTGGACGGCAAGGAGACGCGCTGGCGCTACCGCGAGGGCTACGACCCCTATGTCAAGGCGGGCGAGGGGCTGAAATTCTACGGGCAGAAGGACGGCCGCGCCGTCATCCTGGCCGTGCCCTACGAGCCGCCGGCCGAATCGCCCGACGCCGAGTTCGATTTCTGGCTGGTGACGGGCCGGGTGCTGGAACATTGGCATTCCGGCTCGATGACGATGCGCGTGCCCGAGCTTTACCGCGCCTTTCCCGGCGCGCGATGTTTCATGAACGGGGACGACGCCCGCCGGATGGGCATCAACCAGGGCGCGGCCGTGAAGATCCGCTCGCGGCGCGGCGAGATCATCAGCCGCGTGGATATTCGCGGGCGCAACCGCATGCCGCATGGCGTGATCTTCGTGCCCTGGTTCGACGCCAGCCAGCTGATCAACAAGGTGACGCTCGACGCCACCGATCCCATCTCCAAGCAGACGGATTTCAAGAAATGCGCAGTCAAGATCCTTCCCGCCGCCTGACCGCGGGGCGCGCCGCTGCCGGGCGGGTTCGGGCGCTTGCGGCCGTCGCCCTGCTGGTCCTTGCCGGCACCGTCACGCTGGCCCAGACCGTGGCCCCGCTTTCGGGCAACGACGACCCGATGGCAAACACGGATGCGAAGCCGGTTCCCAAATGGGTGACCGACGACGTGAGAAAGATGCGCAACTATCCCGACCAGCCGCCCGTCATCCCGCATTCGATCGAGGGCTACCAGCTGACGGTCAATGCCAACCGCTGCCTTTCCTGCCACCGGCGCGAGCTGACGGAAGGTTCCGGCGCGCCGATGATCAGCGTCACGCATTTCATGAACCGAGAAGGGCAGATGCTGGCCGACGTTTCGCCCCGGCGCTATTTCTGCACCGCCTGCCATGTGCCGCAGGCCGATACGAGGCCGCTGGTGCCGAACACGTTCAAGGACATGAGCGAGCTCGGCTTCAGGCCTGCGGGCAGCGAGCAATGATTGCCCGGCTGAAGGCGATGGCGCTGTGGTGCTGGCGGCTCGTGCGCTCGCCGGCGGCGACCCTCGGGCTCGGCTTCCTCACGCTCGGCGGCTTCATCGGCGGCGTCATGTTCTGGGGCGCGTTCAACACGGCGCTGGAAGTGACCAATACCGAGGCCTTCTGCACCGGCTGCCACGAGATGCGCGCCAATGTCTACGAGGAGCTGAGCCGCACCGTGCATTTCTCCAACCGCTCCGGCGTGCGCGCCACCTGCCCGGATTGCCACGTGCCGCACCAGTGGACCGACAAGATCGCCCGCAAGATGCAGGCCTCCAAGGAAGTCTGGGGCAAGATATTCGGCACGATCAACACGCGCGAGAAATTCCTCGACAGGCGGCTGGAACTGGCCGAGCACGAATGGGCGCGGCTGAAGGCCAATGACAGCCTGGAATGCCGCAACTGCCACTCGATGGGCGCGATGGACCTGACGAAACAGACCGAACGCGCCGCCGAAATCCACACCCGCTACCTGCTGCCCGGCAAGGCGACCTGCATCGACTGCCACAAGGGCATCGCCCACGAACTGCCCAACATGGAAGGCATCGATCCCGGCTGGAAAGTGCCGGCCGAACTGATGGGCAAAAGCGCCGGCCGCGACCGGTACGACCGCGCCCCGTACGACCGCAACTGGCACGCCCGCGCCATGCTCGCCGCCTATCTGGGGGCGGCGGCGGAGGACTGAGGGCGGGCGGTTTTGCCGGGGATTGGCGTTTGTGGGAATATTTTCCTGACTGCCGGCTGGACGTTCCAATTGCGATTCGTTAGCATTTTCCTGCTAATGAGGTCGCGATGAATCTGAAGGCGTTGATAGGGGCAACCAAGTCCGCGGTAAAAACAGGAGACTGGAAGCAGGGTGAGATACCCCGTTCTCAGTGGCCGTCTCGCCGTGCGAAGTCGAAGTTTTATAAGTGGGGTCCGCTGTATAAGTGGCGTATCGTTACCTTCTCGGCACTTGGCAAGGATTGCCGCGTCCTAATACTGCTAAACGAGGCGAAACAGATATTTCGCGCATCTTTCGGTGTTACCGAAAACGGAGATACTAAGGTTATCTGCGACTATGAATTCCACGCATCCGAGCCGGGATGGCATTGTCATGCGAGGTGTGACGATCTCACTGCGTTTGATGCAGGAACTAATAGATTCGGCGCGATGAGATTGCCGAAGTACAATCGGCCGCATCGACGCACTGAATTCAAGTTCGGTAAAAGCGAACTTTCGCCCGTTTCAGCGTTTAATTGTGCTGTAAAGGTTTTTGGCATCGACAAAGGCGACGGTGTGCTATGAAAGCTGACCTCTGCCAAGCATTTTGCAATGACATCATTGTCACGACCGTCCCAGCTGGCGTTGCCGTAAGCACGGTCTTTAGGCGCGATGACGGTGATCGAATATCTTTCTACGTCATAGAAGATGAAGAAGGTAAGGTTCACATAGAGGATGACGGGGGCACGGTTCCAATGTTGGAAGGAGCCGGCGTTGACTTTGAAACTGACACCCGTCGCCGCGCCCTTGACGGATTACTGGAATCGGTCGATGCGGTTTTTGACATAGAAGATGCGACCATAAAAACGAAGTTGTTCCCACGAGAGGAACTGCCGTCGCGTGCGCTCGATTTTGTCGGCGTGATGCTGAGGATGAATGATTTTCTTCTGCTGACGCAAGAGAAAGTCGCATCGACTTTTCGTGACGACGCTGCGAGCGCAATCCGTGCCGGGATTGGAGACCGTGCGCGCGTCCGAGAGGGCGAGGCGGTGAGTTCGCGTCTATCTGAGGTGAAGCCGGATATGGTCGTCGAGGCAAGCGATAGGCCACCGGTGGCCATATTCTTTGGAAACACGGAGAGCCGCGTCCACGATGCCATTTTCCTATACCAGACTGCTACCTATGAGGCCAAAGAGAAGCTTTCCGTTATTGCTTTGTTAGAACAAGACAATTCAATCTCCACATCCCTGAGAAGGCGAGCGACAAATCGGCTAACAACCGTGCCGGTGTTCAGGCAAGATGAAGAAGCGGCTGTATCTCGAATTGTGAGGGAGGCCATTGGAAGCGGATGAGGGAGCCTCCTCGCATTGACGGATGCAAGAGGCAGACTGACGCCTCCCACATTGGAGAGAATGAAAGCGCGGCCCCGGTAGGCGTATTCCTTGCAAGGCAAATACGAAAGTTCAAGTTGAGATATCGCCCGCATTGCGGCTTTGACGGCAACCGGCCTTGCGCGGTATAGAGGGCTGCCGGACATCGCCTGCCGGTTTCGTCCCGTCGTTGCCATTCGCGCGCGCCCCGAGAGTTCAGATGAGCGTTGAAGCCGCGCCCGGTGCGGACGGGCAGCCGCTATTGTTCGATACGGCCGCCTTCGGCTCGCCGCAGCAGGGTTTTGCGCGGCTGTGCGAGCTGATCGCCGATATTTGCGACGCCACGATCCTCGGCGAGGCGGAGGCTTTCCGGGTGGTGGCGAGCAACCTGCATCTCGGCAGCGCGCTGCTGCTCGAAAGCCGCTCGAGCGCGCTGCGTTACAACCGCACGGCGGAGCATATCGCGCGCGGCCTCGACCATTTCCAGCTCGTCATGTATCTCGGCGGCGGGGCGGAATTCGTCGTCGGCGAGCGCAGCTTCCTGCAGCGGGCCGGCGATGTCAGCCTGATCAACATGAGCAAGCCGCACCTGACGCGGGAAATTCCGGGCGACGACGGCGCGACGGAGGTCATGAGCTTCATGCTGCCGCGCCCGCTTCTGGCGCCGCTCTTTGCCGCGATCGACACGCAGCCGGCCATCGTCATCGCCAGGCGCGAGAGCGCCTTCGGGGCGCTGATCGGCGAACATATGCTGGCGCTGCGCCGGGTGGCGCGGCAGCTCACGCAGGCCGAGCGGCAGGCGGCGGCGCAATCGCTGGCGCAGCTTGCCGCCGGCGGCATGGACCAGCGCAGCGAGAGCGCCGGCCCGGTGGCCAGCCCCTCGCAGGAGGCGCTGCTTGCCGCCATCAAGCGCCATATCGAGGACAATCTCGGCACGGCGACGCTGGATGTCGCGAGCCTCAGCCGGCGGTTTGCGCTGTCGCGCGCCAGCCTCTACCGCCTGTTTGCGCCGCAGAGCCCGGCAAGCTACATCCAGCAGCGGCGCCTGCACCGCGCCTTCGCCATCCTCGTTTCGCCCGCCTTCCGCCCCTGGCGCGTCATCGACGTCGCCATCGAATGCCAGTTCAGCTCGGACGCCACCTTCATCCGCGCCTTCCGCCGCGAGTTCGGCATCACGCCCGGCGAAGCGCGCGAGCGGGCGCTGCGCATCACCAACCTGCCGCCCGACGACCGCGCGCCGGCGCCGCACCCGGATGCCGAATCGGCGCGCTGGGTGGCGGAACTGACCGGCGCCATCCCGCAGCTGCCGGCGCTGCGGGCCGAGCGGCGGGCGTGAGACGGGCAGCGCCGGGCGGACGAAGGCGGGCCTTCGCTGGCCGGACGAAGGGCGGGCCTTCGCCGGGCGGACGAAGGTAGACCTTCGCTGCCGGACGAAGGCGGGCCTTCGCCGGGGGGATACGCCGGGCAAATCCTGTTGGGACGCAGGGCAAAGACGGTGCCATGATCTGCTGCTAGCGTCGCACCCTTTCCAACCGAGGGAGACTGGCATGACGAGAATGAAGGGTGGCGTGTCGGGGCTGGCGCTTCTGGCGCTTGTGGCGGGCCTTGGGCCGGCGTTGGCGGAAGACAAGGCGGGCATCGCCTATCGCTGCGACGACGGCAAGGATCTGACGGCAAGTTTCGTGACCGCGAGCAACGAGGTGCTGATTACCACCGGCGGGCAGAGTTTCCGCCTGCCGCAGGGCATGTCCGGCTCCGGCGCGCGTTATACCGACGGGACGGTGGTGTTCTGGATCAAGGGCGACGACGCGCAGCTGGAGGCGCCGGGCCGCTCCACCAGCTGCCACGTGCAATAGCGGCAGACAGAAAGGCGCCCTTGCGGGGGCGCCTTCCGAAGACGATCTTCCGGCTGCCCGTCAGTTGGCGACGGCCATGCCGGCCTGCACCTCGACGATCGCCTGGTTGACCAGGTCGATCGCGTTCAGCCGGTGGCCGCCCTTGTTGGTGGCGCCCTTCTGCAGCGAGGATTTCGCCGCCAGCAGCGAATTCAGCGCCGACTGCATATAGGGCTGGTTGGCCGCCCACTGGGCCTCGGAACGGCTCGGCTGGAACAGGATCACGGCGCTTGCCGCAAAAGCCATTCCCAGGCAGAAGGCGACAGCCGTACGCCGCGCCGGCAAAGACACAAATTTCATCAACGACTCCATCAAATCCGGGTTTCGTGGTTGGAGATCAACCACTTACGGCTGGCACCATACGTCTGCGCCGGTGAAGGGCAATGGCGTGCGGGCGCATTTTGGGGGCAGGGCGCGAAATAGATACGCTGAGTATGCCCCGGTGAGACGGCGGGCAAACCGGGGGCGGGCGAGGGCCCCGCGCGGAACCCTTTCGGCCGCCGGCTGCGGGCAGGATCACGGGCGGGAGAAAGAGGAGCGGGACGGCACCTCACCCAGCCCTTGCAGCCGTTCTGCCCGGAGGCTCACCCCAACCACCTCATTCCAGTGCCTCACCCAGCCCCCGCAACCGTCCTGCCCGGAGGCC
>UCFC01000026.1 GCA_900471515.1 Hyphomicrobiales bacterium
AGTCTCTCCTGCCCAAGGACTTGGGCAGGCTGGATCCCTGTGACAGGCACAGGGATGAGGGTGGGAAGGGGGCGATAACGAGGCTGGGTGACCAAGCCGGCTATCGGGATCACCAGGAGTTGAGACCGAGGTCGCGCTTGCCGCTCATGACGCGCACGGAGTTGGGCCCCGCCTTGTTCCAGGTTTCGCAGACCTGCTTTCCCGCATCTCGGCCGGCTAACCAGGTTCGACAGAACTTGTTGCCGGCGATGTGCCATTTGCCCTCAATCGGGATCACGTCGCCGCTGTCGAGCTTGACCTGACCTTTGGCGGTGCCGTTCTTCGATATTGACAGGGTGCCGCTATATCCTTCCTTCGGTCCGCCAAGGATCAGTTCCTTGCCGTTCGACAGCAGGTCCGTCAGTTCCTTGCCTGTCATCGCCGTCGCGGCCACTGCAGGGAGGGCGCCGATGGCGAGGATCAAGGCGATTGCTGCGATGCGTTTCATGTTCGTTCCTCCGCTTTAAGACGATTATTGCCAATTCGACGGGGAATTTCCGTCCCGGAACTGTTGCGGGTGTCGCTCCCCCTGACCCTGGATTGCAGTTGGCGCTTGTGCCATTTGAGCGCAACGCGCGAGGAATGCCTTATATGCGGGTGCAGATCTCGAACCCTTTCACTCTGAAGGAAAAGGGGGCAAGTAAAAATATGCCATATCGGGGGTTATGTGTTCTTTTATTCAAAGTTTCTATAATAATTCTGCGAAATTCCAATAACAACAACTAGTCATTGTTGGCTATAATGGTAAATGTTATTGCCGTTCTGACGTTGTCCTGACAGGTATTATTCTATTTGTGGTGGTGTGGTTCTCTTGGTCGCGTCAGGGTGTATATTATTCCAGGCGGTCGGGGTTACCGACAGCCATACATCAATCCCGCTTGCCTGACCTCCTCCGAAGCCACCCCCGCACCGCCAGCCAGCCCCCGCCACCGCCTCGCTCTCATCGCGATATTTCGGGAGCGACTTGGCACGTCGCAAATGGTAGAGCTCTCCTCAGAGCCCATCAAGCGCGGAAAGGACCGGCTGGCCATGGCGACTGCACTCCTCATCGTCGATATGCAGATGCTCATGCAGGAGCGGCTGGATGCCGGGCGCGAGCATGTGAACGGGCAGGCGGGGGAGAATATCGCCGCGCTTGCCGCCGCCTTCCGTGCCGCGCGCCGGCCGGTCATCCATGTCCGCCATGCGGAGGCCGATCCGGCATCGGCCATGCACAGGGATGCGCCGGGCTGCCGGCCGATGCCCTGCGCGGAGGCGCGAGACAACGAGCCCGTCTTCGTCAAGTCCACCTCGTCGGCCTTCGCCTCCACCGAGCTTGAGGGCTATCTGCACGAGGTCGGCATCACCCATCTCTATGTTGCCGGGGCGGTCGCCGGTTTCTGCGTCAACACCACCGTGCGCGCCGGCTCCGATCTCGGCTTCAGGATGAGCGTCGTCCGGGATGCCGTGCTCGGCTTCGACCTGCCGGACGCCAATCTTTCCGCCCGCACCATTTTCGACGTGACGATGGCGCATCTGGAATCCGATTTCGCCGAGATCGTCGAGACGCGGCAGGTCATGGCGATGCAGCCGGCGGCCTAAAACAGTTCCGGCGAAAGCGGGAGCCGGTTTGGCCGGAGCATTGAAGGCGAACCCGTTTTCGCCGGAAATGCCCTAATTGCCTTTCTCGGCCACGAGCGCGACGATCGGCCCGTAGCCGCCGTGCCAGGACGTGTCGTTGCGGCCGAGGGCGGGATCGTAGAGACCGGTGCCGTTTCCGCCGTCGAGGAAGAGGGCGTTCCTGCAGTTCAGCCCGTCGCGGAAGAAGCCGGCGAAATCGTGGAAATTCACCTGCGCCTCGCTGATGGCGAAGTAGAGCGTGCCGTCGGCGGCAAGCCCGACGCCGTTGCGGCGCGTGCGGTCGGCCGAGCCGGGGATGAAGATCGGGTTGATGCGGTTTTCGACGACCAGCATCGGGCCGGACTGGGTGGCAAGGCGCGGCTTCGGCCGGCGTTTCAGGAATTCCGGCGTGGGCAGGATATGGGCGCCGGCCGCATCGAGATAGAGGATGCCGTTCGGCTGCTTGAAGAAGTTCGGCAGCGGGCCGGAAAGCTTCGGCGGCGCCTGCATATTGACCGGCACCAGCGCGCGGCCGTCTTCCACGTAAAGCCCCATCGGCGAAAAATCCTCGCGGTACATGCCGGCATTCATGGCAAAGACGAGCGCCTTGCCGCCGGCGGCGAGATCATCGGCAAGGCCCGAAAACCGCCGATAGGGCCGGCCCGCCGCATCCTTCCAGAAGAGCCGCAGCTCGGCTCCGGCGGGATCGACGGCGCAGACGATATAGGCGGCACCCGCAAAGCTCTGCCGCTGGCAGGCGGGCGGGCTGTCCGTGGCACCGGCGGCAGGCGCGCCGGCAAGAAGCAGGGCAAGGGCAATCAGGCGGCGGAACATGGCGTCTCCCCGGTGGCGTGCCCGTTTCCTCGCCCGCAAAGATGGCGGGAGGAAGGAGGCGGGGGTATTTCTGGTGTGTCGGTGGATTGCGGGTGGAACGTGAGGCGCCCCCTGTCGGACTGCGGGTGGCGTTGTGCCGTGGGTGCCCCGCGGCACAACAGACAATGGAATCGAACACCCGCGCGCGACAACCTCACCCCCGAACTTCCCCAGGATCACCCGGCTCACCTAACGTAAATCCCCTTGAATCGCCTCGCTTTTTGCCGAAAATCGCCAAAACATCACCCGATTGGGGGTGGCGGCTGGCCGGCCAGGCGCTAAAGTGAAGCCGGCCTTGTGGAGCTGGGCCAACTTGACGCGACTTGGAGGCCGTCTCTCCCGACGTGCCTCTTTTTTTGCGCTGATCGACGCGGAAGGCAGGTCAGCGCGCCTTGACGCCCAGCAGGTCGAATTCGTCGATGAGGCCGACGACTTTCTCGCCGTCGAACGTCTCGGCGCCGATGATGCTCTGGCCGTCGTAATTTTCCGCCTGCAGGACGATGACATATTTGTCCTCCTGCCGGAAATAGGCATATTGCGGGATCTCGATATCGAGCGGCTTGCCGTAGCCCTGACCGTTCTCGCCGGCGGCAAAGACCGCCGTGCCGTTGTCGACATCCTCCGGGGCGGCACCGCGGCCGGTCAGGAAGCCCGAGCGCGGCAGCTCCGGCCAGCGGGCGGCGCCGCTGAAGAGCAGGGCGGCGCTGAGCGCGATCGCAAGCGCCCGCACGGTCTTCAACTCACTTGCCTTTGCCATGGTCCGCTCCTGCCGGGAAAGAGGGCGAGGAACCTGAATCCGCCTCGCATCCGCAAGCCACAGAAAGCGCCGCCGGAAGGCAAGGGCAAGACGGCGAAACCGCACTGCACAATTTTATTCGCGATGGCGCATATAGGAGGGCGGTCCATCCGGTAGCCGGATACCGGCGGCGGAGAGGGGCGGGCGGACCGGGCGATCGTTGCGAGCAGTTGCGGCGGCGAGAGGGCTGCGCACTTCTGCCGGAACTGCTCTCTCCTTACACAATTCCGGACGCAAAACCGCTGCACACTTTTGCTGGACTTGCGCTTTTCCTGCCGCAATTCCGAACGCAAAACCGCTACACACTTTTGCTGGAATTGCTTAGCCATCCGCCTCGCGGGTCATCTCGACCATGGTCGGGCGGAAGCCCATGGCGGCGAAGAGGTTGCGGGCGGCCTCGTTGCGGTGGGCGGTGGAGAGAACGAAACGTTCGCAGCCCATGGATTTCAGCCCGGCCATCGCCGCCTCCATCAGCAGCCGGCCGATGCCCCGGCGGCGGCTGGCGGGATCGACGAAGAGATCGTGGATCAGGCCCGCCGGCCCGCGCAGCGACATATAGTCGAAGCCTTCGGAAGCGGCATAGGCATAACCGAGGAGCTGTCCCTGCGCCTCGGCCACGAGCACGATGACATCGGGCTGGGCGAGCTGGCTTTTCAGGAAATGGCCGTAACGCTGCGGCGTCGTCTTGCCCGGCTCGATGAAGCGCTTGGCGTCAAGCTCGTGGTGGAGCGCCACCAGCAGGGCGCCGAAACCGCCGAGAATTTCCATGTCGCCCGGCGTGGCGGGGCGGATCGTGACAGCATGTTCAACCGGCTTTGTCGGCATGGCGGTTCCCGTTGGGGTTTGCGGCTGGATATGTCCTACATGGTGGCGGGCCGCGTGGCTATACGGACATATGGCGGTGGCGTCCGGCCGGAGGGGCGGGGCGACACCGGGCGCATCCTCAGCGATCGGCGGAAAATAAATAATCGGCGGAAAACCAGATATTTACAGAAAAAACCTGCACCCGATTCGAAGTTTTTTCCTTCCTGTCGGTTGCCAAATCTAAAATTGTGCGTATATTGCGCCCATCGACCATTGCTTGTGACGTCGTTTCGGAGCCATTTCGCTCTCGTCAGATTTCCTTCCAAATAATCGACCCAAGCCCGCAGGGTATCGCGGGAAATCCAACGGTTGCTTTGAAAGGAGATCGTTATGAATACAGGTACAGTCAAGTGGTTCAACGCCACCAAGGGTTTCGGCTTCATTCAGCCCGATAACGGCGACACGGACGTTTTCGTCCATATTTCCGCCGTCGAGCGCGCAGGCATGCGCTCGCTGTCCGACGGACAGAAGATCAGCTACGACATCGTCCAGGACCGTCGCTCGGGCAAGAACTCGGCCGACAACCTGCGCACCGCCTGAGAATTTGTCACGGCTTCGCGCGACCACGGATGTACTGGCGCGCGCAGACGCTGACGCAGGCCCGGCCTGAAAAGGTGAGGGCCAGGGAAGGTCGGGAGCAGTCCCGGCCTTTTATTTTTCATTCCATGAGGGTAAAACGACATGGCATACCGTCGTTACCGGCCGGGCGACACGGTCGTGCTCAAGCACGGCGTGCTCGGCAGCACCCAGCCCTCGGGTTCGGGCCATATTCTCTCCGTCCTGCCTGCCGCGCAGGGCTTCGTGCATTATCGCGTCCGGTTCCATAACGAGAATTTCGAGCGCAGCATCCGCCAGGACGATATCGACGTCCAGGCATCGCCTTCGCCGCCCAAGCTTGCGCAGGCGGCGCCCGAAAAGCCGAAATCGAGCTGGATCAATGCCAATTCGATCCGCATCAGAAAATGACAGCAATCGCTGATTAAGGAGACAACTTGCAGGTACTCGTCCGAGACAACAATGTCGATCAGGCTCTGCGCGTGCTCAAGAAGAAGCTGCAGCGCGAAGGCGTGTTCCGCGAAATGAAGGAACGCAGCGCCTACGAGAAGCCCTCGGAAAAGCGCGCCCGCGAAAAGAGCGAGGCCATCCGCCGCGCCCGCAAGCTCGCCCGCAAGCAGGCGCAGCGCGAGGGCCTGGTGCCGGCGCCGAAGAAGAAGGTCGGCCGTGGCCGCTGACGCTTCGCGCCCCTGCGGACCCGAAGGCAAGGAGAAGGCATGACCGAGCCGAAGGACACGTTCTTCAAGCCCGAGAAACTTTCGCCGCAGGCGAGGGCCGAGCAGACGACCTCCGTCGCCCGCGACATCCTCGAAAGCGAGGCCGCCGCCCGGCAGAAGAAGACGGAAAAGCTGCGTGCGCTGAGGCTTGCCCAGCCCGCCCCAGAGACGCCCGCGAAGAAGAGCAGGGCGGCGAAGAAGACCTAGGGGCTTTCGGGCCTTGCCCTGTCATGGTTTGGTATGAACGAAGGCGGCGCTCCGGTTCGGGGCGCCGCCTTTTCCTTTGCCGCGGTGGACGGTTTTTCGCCGTTCGGCGCTTGCTGGATGCGCGGGCCGCGGCCTGATATGACCGAGCCCGCGCGGTCGGCATGATGTGCGAGACCCGGCATGACGTGTGAGACGGGGAGTTTTTCGTGAGGCGCGCCCAGCGGCTGTTTCAGATCATCCAGATCCTTCGCACCGGGCGCGGGCCGGTGACCGCCGAACGGCTGGCCGCCGAGGTGGAGACGTCCAGGCGCACGATCTACCGCGACCTTGCGGCGCTGATGGCGGAGCGGGTTCCGATCCGCGGCGAGGCCGGGGTCGGCTATGTTCTCGACGACGGGTTCGACCTGCCGCCGCTCATGCTCACTGCCGATGAGGTCGAGGCCCTGGCGCTCGGCGTGCATTGGGTTGCCGGCCACGGCGACCCGCAGCTGGCGAAGGCCGCCGTGGCGCTGCGGTCGAAGATCGTGGCCGCCGTCCCCGAGCCCCTGAAGAAGATCATCGAGCAGCCGGCGGTGCAGGCGAGCTCGGTGGAGGTGCCCTTTGCCGAAGGCGCGGATCTGGCGGTGCTGCGAAAGGCGATCCATGCCGGCCGCAAGATCAGCATCGGCTATGTCGATGCGCAGGGAGCCGCCACGCGCCGCACGGTGTGGCCGTTCCTGATCGGCTATTTCGAGGGCATAAGGCTGCTGGCGGCCTGGTGCGAATCTCGCGCCGATTTCCGCAATTTCCGGACGGACCGGATCACCCGCATAGAGGTTCTGGACGAGCACTTCGCCGTGGCCCCGCCCGTTCTCCTGGCGCGGTGGAGGGCAACGCTCGACAGGAGCGGGCCGCAGCAGGGCGGCGGGCCGGACCCCCGGCAGGGACAGGGATAGCGCGACGGCAGCCGCAACCGGCGGCGCTCGCCGTTTTTGCGATCGGGCCTGCGCATCATGCTGACAGAACGCTGGCAACAGGCCCGTGATATCGCTGCCTCCGCCACTCCAACAGCAAAGGTAGAGCAAGATGCTGGCCAGAAGACCGGAAGACGTAGACGCCCTGTTTTTCGACGCCATGAACCGCGCCGATCTGGAAACATGCGTGGCCCTGCATGAACCGGACGCCCGGTGGTACATGGATGCGGGCAGGACCGCCCGCGGGCGGGCGGAAATAGGGGAGGCGCTGAAACAGTTCCTGGCGTACAGGCCGAGGTTCAGCTTCAGGGTGAAAGCGCTGCCCGACGAAGAGGGCGCCACCGCAATGCTGGTTTCCGATTGGGAAATGGCCGGCACCGACGCCGACGGCAAACCGGTCAGAATGGCGGCCAGAAGCACCGAAGTCGTGCGCCGCCAGGCCGACGGCACATGGCTTTACGCGATCGTCTTCGGAGGCAGCGACTGATCCGGCGCCGCCTCTGTCTTGCCGGGTCCTTCGGACGCCCCCACAAGGGGGGAGATCGGCCAGAGGCGGGACCTTCGCACCTCAGCGCAGAGCGGGGTACCACACGGCACAACGCCACCGGCAGTCCGCCCGACCCCTTGTGGGGTTCAGAAGGACGGATCGAGTGGCGGATCCACCGGCACTCCACCCTTGCCGGATTCCGAACGCCCGCCACGCCTCAATCCTAGTTCCGCACCTCGAAGATCATGTTGAACGGCGTCTCGCTTGCCCTGCGGAAGTGGTGGTAGCCGGCGTCCAGGGCCACCTTGCGCAGTTTCATCTCGCCGGCCTGGGCGCCGAGGCCGAGGCCGACTTCCTGGGCCATGGAGGCCGGGGTGCAGATCATTGTCGAGGCGCCGTAATAGACGCGGCCGACGGGGTTGAGGTTGTCTTTCAGGCCGTCATGGGCGAAGGGCTCGACGATCATCCAGGTGCCGTCCTTGGCCATGGTTTCGCGGATGTGGCGGCCGGCGCCGACGGGGTCGCCCATGTCGTGCAGGCAGTCGAACATGGCGACGAGATCGTAGTTGCCGGCCGGGAATTCCTTGGCCGAGGCCTTGCTGAAGGTCACGCGGTCGGCAACGCCCGCCTCCTTGGCGGCCCGCCTGGCGCGCTCGATCGAGGGCGCGTGGTAATCGAAGCCGTGGAAATGCGAGTTCGGGAAGGCCTTGGCCATCAGGATGGTCGAGGCGCCGTGGCCGCAGCCGACATCGGCCACCTCGGCCCCGCGCTCGAGCTTTTCCTTGACGCCCTTCAGCGCCGGGATCCATTCGGTGACGAGGTGGCTGTTGTAGCCCGGCCGGAAGAAGCGCTCGGTGCCGCGGAAGAGGCATTTGCTGTGCTCGTGCCAGCCAAGCCCGCGCCCGGTCTTGAAGGCTTCCTCCACCTTGGGCTCGTCCATCCACATGGATTGCACGATCTCGAAGGCGCCGCCGAAGAAGGCGGGGCTCTCCTCGTTGGCGAAGACCAGCGCCTGCTCCGGCGTCATGGCGAATTTGTTGGAGGCCTCGTGATAGGTGATGTAATCGGCCGCCGCCATGGCCGCCAGCCATTCGCGCAGGTTGCGCTCGGTCAGGCCGGTGGTTTCGGCAAGCTCCATCGAGGAGCGCGGCCGCCCGTCGATCATCGCCCGGAACAGGCCGAGATGGTCGCCGAGCACGACGAGAACGCCCGACACGCCGGCGCCGAGATCGCCCACGAGGCGGGCGACGAGTGCATCGACTTTCTCCATGTCAGGCTGCTGCATATCGGTTTTCTGCTTATCGCTTTTGCGCATGGCATCCTCCTCAAGATGCGCCGGCCCCAGCCCGGCAGATCGACCATCCGCGGAGTCTAGGCGGGGCAGGCGGGCCGTCAATGCTGCATTCGGGTGATAGGGGCGGGTGATGGG
>UCFC01000023.1 GCA_900471515.1 Hyphomicrobiales bacterium
GTTTGTCAGCGGTCTGAGGCCCCCTTCGGGGGGCCTTTTTGCTTTTCTGCACAGGCCGGTTTCCGATCCTTGAACGAGCCGCCGTTCAGCTTCGGCATTTTTTGATTTACGTACATCAAAATTGGCGCTAATGGTCTCGTCCAGGAGGAGTGATGAGGCCAACCGTTCATGATATCGCCGCTGCGGCGGGCGTCAGTCTTGCGACTGTGGACCGGGTCCTGAACCAGCGGCCGGGCGTGCGGCATGTGACGCGGGAGAAGGTCGAAACCGCGATCCGCGATCTCGGCTACGTGCGCGACGTGGCCGCCGCCAACCTCGCCAAGGGGCGCGTTTACCCGCTGACCTTCATCCTGCCCGCCAGCGACAATTCCTTCATGCACGGCCTCAACGCGGAAATCCGCGCGGCAATTGCGCGCTCGGCAGCCGAGCGCACCGATATCCGCATCGTCGAAGTGCCGGCTTTCGATCCGCAGGCGCTGGTGCGCGAGCTGGAAACGGTCGCCGCCGAAAAGCCTTCAGGTGTCGCGCTCGTGGCCACCGACGCACCCGATGTGCGCGCGGCTGTGGACCGGCTGGTCCATGACGGCATTCCGGTCGTCACGCTCGTTTCCGATCTGACGGGATCGTTGCGCCATCATTATGCCGGCGTCGACAATATCGCGGCAGGGCGAACTGCTGCGCGCCTGCTCGGCCGGTTCCTCGGCAGTGCCGCGGGCGAGATCGTCGTGCTGGCCGGTTCCATGCTCGTGCGCGACCATCGCGAACGCCTGGAAGGCTTTGCCTCCGTCATGGCGCAGGAGTTTCCGGCGCTGCATCTGCTGCCGGTGCTCGAGGGGCGCGACGACCCTGAAGTCGCCCATATGCTGATTGCGGATGCGCTTCGGAAAAACGGCGGCATCATCGGTATCTACAGCCTTGGCGCCGGCAATCGCGGTCTGATCCGGGCGCTGAAGGAGAAGGCAGCCGACAGGACGCTGACGGTGGTCGCCCATGAATTGACGGCGCACACGCGGGCAGCGCTCATCGACGGCACGATCGACGCAATCCTCAATCAGGATGCCGGCCACGAGGTGCGCAGCGCGATCCGTGTTCTCAAGGCAAAAGCAGACGGGCTTGCGGTGATCGACGCGCAGGAGCGCATCCGCCTCGACATATTCCTGAAAGACAACCTGCCGTAACGGCAAAGGGAGAAACATCACATGTATCTGGGTCTCGATCTCGGCACCTCGGGCGTCAAGGCGATGCTGATCGACGGCGATCAGAAGATCGTCGGTTCCGCCAACGGTTCGCTCGACGTTTCGCGTCCGCATTCCGGCTGGTCCGAACAGGAGCCGGCTCATTGGGTGCGCGCCACGGAGGAGGCTGTCGCCGGCCTCAAGGCCAAACATCCGAAGGAGCTTGCCGCGGTCCGGGGTATCGGCCTTTCCGGGCAGATGCACGGCGCAACATTGCTGGACGCTTCCGACAAGGTGCTGCGCCCCTGCATCCTCTGGAACGATACGCGTTCCCATGTCGAGGCTGCGGCACTCGACGCCGATCCGCGCTTCCGCAAGCTAACCGGCAATATCGTTTTCCCCGGCTTTACCGCGCCGAAGCTTGCCTGGGTTGCCAAGAACGAGCCCGCGATCTTCGCCAAGGTCGCCAAGGTTCTGCTGCCGAAGGACTATCTGCGCCTCTGGCTGACCGGCGAGCACATTTCGGAAATGTCGGATTCGGCCGGCACGTCCTGGCTCGATACCGGCAAGCGCGCCTGGTCGTCCGAGCTGCTGGCCGCCACCAATCTCGACGAAAAGCAGATGCCGACACTGATCGAAGGTACGGAGCAGGGCGGCAAGCTGCGCGCCGAACTCGCCTCCGCCTGGGGCATTTCCGGCGAGGCCGTCGTTGCCGGCGGCGCCGGCGACAATGCGGCTTCGGCCTGCGGCATGGGCACGGTCAGCGATGGCGCCGCCTTCGTTTCGCTCGGCACGTCGGGTGTGCTCTTTGCCGCCAACGCCGCCTATCTGCCGAAGCCGGAAAGCGCCGTCCATGCCTTCTGCCATGCACTGCCGAATACCTGGCATCAGATGGGCGTTATCCTGTCGGCCACCGACGCGCTGAACTGGCATTCGTCCGTCACCGGCAAGTCGGCCGCCGATCTGGCCGGCGAGCTTGGGGAAAGCCTGAAGGCGCCGACCGGCGTTACCTTCCTGCCCTATCTCTCGGGCGAGCGCACGCCGCATAATGATGCCGTCATTCGCGGCGCCTTCATCGGCCTCGAACATGAAAGCAGCCGTGTGGTGCTCACGCAGGCGGTGCTGGAAGGTGTGTCCTTCGCGATCCGCGACAATCTCGAAGCGCTACGCTCCGCCGGCACGGATATTTCCCGCGTGACCGCGATCGGCGGCGGTTCGCGTTCGCGCTACTGGCTGGCTTCGATTGCGACCGCGCTCGGCGTTCCGGTCGACCTGCCGGCCGACGGCGATTTCGGTGCGGCCTTCGGTGCCGCCCGCCTCGGCCTGATTGCGGCGACGGGTGCCGATCCGGTTGCCGTCTGCACGCCGCCGGTCACGGCCGGCACGATCGAACCGGTCGCTGCGCTGAGCGGCGCCTATGAAGAAGCCTACAAGCGCTACCGCGCGACCTATCCGGCGATCAAGTCGCTGGCGCATTGATCCATTCATAAGAGCTGAACCCAAGGAGAACCCAAATGAGCACCGGATTTTTCGGCGACATCCAGAAAGTGAAGTACGAAGGCCCAGACAGCACCAACCCGCTGGCCTTCCGCTACTACCAGCCGGACGAAATCGTTCTCGGCAAGCGCATGGAAGACCATCTGCGCTTTGCCGTCGCCTACTGGCACACGTTCACCTGGCCGGGCGGCGACCCCTTCGGCGGCCAGACCTTCCTGCGTCCGTGGTTCGAAGACACGATGAAGGCCGCAAAGCTCAAGGCTGACGTGGCCTTCGAATTCTTCTCGCTGCTCGGCGCGCCCTATTACTGCTTCCATGACGCCGATGTGCGCCCGGAAGGCAAGAATTTTGCCGAGAACACCAGGAACCTGAACGAGATCGTCGATTATTTCGCCGAGAAGCAGGCTGCCACCGGCACCAAGCTGCTCTGGGGTACGGCGAACCTCTTCTCGAACCGCCGCTACATGTCGGGTGCTGCGACCAACCCCGATCCGGATGTCTTTGCCTTCGCCGCCGCGACGGTCAAGACCTGCATCGACGCCACGCAGAAGCTCGGCGGCGAAAACTACGTTCTGTGGGGCGGCCGCGAAGGCTATGAAACCCTGCTCAACACCGATCTCGGCCGCGAGCTCGATCAGCTCGGCCGCTTCCTCAACCTCGTCGTCGAGTACAAGCACAAGATCGGCTTCAAGGGCACGATCCTCATCGAGCCGAAGCCGCAGGAGCCGACCAAGCACCAGTACGACTACGACGTCGCGACCGTCTACGGCTTCCTCAAGAAGCACGGCCTCGAAAACGAAGTGAAGCTCAACATCGAGCAGGGCCACGCAATCCTCGCCGGCCATTCCTTCGAGCACGAGCTGGCGCTTGCAAACGCGCTCGGCATTTTCGGCTCGATCGACATGAACCGCAACGACTACCAGTCCGGTTGGGATACGGACCAGTTCCCGAACAACGTTCCGGAAATGGCGCTTGCCTATTACCACGTCCTGGCGGGCGGCGGCTTCAAGACCGGCGGCACCAACTTCGACGCCAAGCTGCGCCGCCAGTCGCTCGATCCGGCAGACCTGCTCATCGGTCACATCGGCGGCATGGATTGCTGCGCCCGCGGCCTGAAGGCTGCCGCCAAGATGATCGAGGACAAGGCTCTCTCCAAGCCGCTCGCAGACCGCTATGCCGGCTGGGATTCGGCCGAAGGCCAGAAGCTCTTCCGCGGCGAATACTCGCTGGAGGAAATCACGCAGTGGGTCGAGAGCAAGGACGTTAACCCGCAGCCGAAGTCCGGCAAGCAGGAACTGCTCGAAAATATCGTCAACCGCTACGTCTGATACGGGTTTGATTGCCGATGAGGGCCGGGGAACGACAGTTCCCCGGCTTTTTTATGCGCGGATCGACATTGTTTGGTGCTTCCGCCGTCCTAAATTCCAGCCGACGACCTACGGACGGGGATCGTTTCCATGACGGATACCGAGCTTTCAGATCTTTATCGCGGCTATATTGCTTGCCTGAACAGCCAGGACTGGCCGAATCTCAGCAATTTCGTGCATGAGGATGTCAGTTATAACGACAAGCGTATCGGGCTCTCCGGTTATCGTCAGATGCTCGAAGGCGATTTCCGGGCTATCCCGGACTTGTCCTTCGATATCGGCATGCTGGTCTGCGAGCCGCCGCGCATCGCGAGCCGCCTGCTTTTCGACTGCACGCCGAAAGGGATGCTGTTCGGTCTGCCGGTCAACGGCAGAAGGGTGCGCTTTGCCGAGAATGTCGTCTATGCGTTCATGGACGGCCGGATATTCGAGGTCTGGTCGGTCATCGACAAGGCGGCCATCGAGGCTCAGCTTTAGAAACCAGCCCGGTTATCGCTTCTGCCAGTTGCGTGGCGGCGCCGAGACCGAGTTGCGCACGACGAGATCCGGCCTGAGCAGGATTTCCGTTTCGGTGGGCCGGCCGTCGGAGAGAAGTTCCAGGAGCAGCGCCATGGCCTGTTTGCCGATCGCCGTGCGCGGCTGGCGGATCGTCGTCAGCGACGGGCTCATGAAGACGGCTTGCGGCACGTCGTCGAAGCCGGTGACGGAGAAATCCTGCGGGATGTTGTAGCCGCGCGCATTGAGGCCGATCATGACGCCGATCGCCGTCTGGTCGTTGACGCACATGAAGGCGGTGGGCAGCGTATCGCGCATGAAGAGCTGCTCCACGGCATGGCGGCCACTCTCGATCGTGCCGTCGCCTTCCAGCACGATACGCATGTCCTTCGGAACCTCGGCGGCGTCGAGGCCGGCGTCATAGCCTTGCCGGCGGCGGCTATAGGCAAGGCGCGTGCGGGAATCGCCGATGAAGGCGATCTTGCGATGGCCTTCCGCCAGAAGCAGGTCGACAGCCTTCCTCGCACCCTCGATATCGTCGACGCCGACATAGGGGATGCCGCCGTTGAAGACAGGTTCGAACACGCCGACGCTCGGCGGCAGCTGCGCCGTCACCATCTGATGGCCGAAAGGCAGGATGCCGGTAAAGAGGATGAGGCCAGCCGCCTGGTTGGAGCTGAAGAATTTCAGATATTCGAGGCCGCGCTGCGCATCGTTCTGCGTATGGCCGATCAGCACGCCATAACCATGGGCGCGGGCCTCGTTTTCCAGTCCGATCAGGATGTTGGAAAAATTGGGGTCGCCGATATCGGGCGCCACGACCAGAATCATGTTGGAACGGCCAAGCCGCAGGCTGCGCGCCATGGCGTTGGTCGTATAACCGGTGATGGCGATCGCCTGGTTGACCTTCAGCCGCGTGGAATTGGCCACCTTTTCGGGCGTGTGGATTGCCCGGGAAACCGTCGCGATGGAAACCTCGGCGATCCGGGCGACGTCTTCGATCGTTGCGGGCGTGGAATTCGACACGGGGGCTCTGCCTTGGGCTGTCTTCGCCGCACACTACACAGACTCGCCGGGAGGTCAAAGGCAGCCGCCAACAAGTCTGTGTAAATCAATCATGTAAACCTTTACATGCCCGATGTAAAGGTTTACATATGCTTGGCATAAGCGGATGGGAGCCGCAGGAGGAAGTTATGACCGAGACCGCAGAGGCTGCGCCAGTGGTGTTGTCCGCCAGGCGCATATGCAAGTCTTTCAGCGGAGTGCAGGTTCTTTTCAGCGTCAATTTCGATCTTCGCGCCGGTGAAATCCACGCGCTGATGGGTGAGAACGGCGCCGGCAAGTCGACCCTCGTCAAGATCCTTTCCGGTTTCGAGCAGCCCACATCGGGCGAGATCCTGCTTGACGGCAAGCCCGTGGTTCTGCCGCCGAACGGCGCGGCCGAGGCGCTCGGGATCGTCATCATCCATCAGGAGTTCAATCTTGCCGAACATCTGACGGTGACAGAGAGCCTGTTCCTCGGCCGCGAGGTGACGCATTTCGGCGTGCTCGACCGCAAGTACATGCGGGCGGAAACCCGTCGCGTGCTGGATATGCTCGGCTCCCATGTCGATGAGAATGCGATGATCAGCTCGCTCTCGATCGCCGAGAAGCAGATGGTCGAGATTGCCAAGGCGATCAGCCGCGATGCGCGCGTCGTCTTCATGGACGAGCCGACGGCGGTGCTCTCGCGCGAGGAAACCAACATCCTCTTCAAGCAGGTGCGCAAGCTGCGCGACCAGGGGACGAGCTTCGTCTTCGTTTCCCACAAGCTCGACGAGGTCATGGAGCTGACCGACAAGGTCACTGTCCTGCGCGACGGTCAGTGGGTGAAGACGGCGCCGACCTCCATGCTGGACGGAGAGTCCATCGCGCAGCTGATGGTCGGCCGTGAACTTTCGAGCCTCTATCCCGCCAAGGTGGAGCCCGATGTCGACGAGGAGATCGTTCTTCGCGTCAGCGGGGTATCGACCGGCTATGTGCAGGATGCGAGCTTCGATGTGCGCAAGGGCGAGGTCATCGGCTTTTCCGGCCTCATCGGATCGGGGCGTACGGAATTGATGGAGGCGATCGCCGGGCTGCGCTCGCGGCTTTCGGGTGAGGTCGTCATCCACGGGGAAAGCGTACATTCGGGCGATGCGCGCGCGGCCAATCGCGCCGGCCTTGCCTATATGACCAAGGATCGCAAGTCGAAGGGACTGCTGCTCGGTTCGGGCATGATCGCCAACCTGACGCTCCAGTCTCTGGAACGGCATGTCAGCCATGGCTATCTGAGCCCGAGCAGCGAGGCGGCGGCCCTTGCCAAGGCCAGGCGGCGTTTCGATATCCGCGTGCGCGACGGCAATATCGTTGCCGGGCGCATGTCCGGCGGCAACCAGCAGAAGCTGCTTCTCGCCAAGGTGATGGAAACCGAGCCGCAGATCATCATCATCGACGAACCGACACGCGGCATCGATGTCGGCACCAAGCAGCAGATCTATCATTTTATCTCCGCACTCGCCCGCGACGGGCGGTCGATCATCGTCGTGTCCTCGGAAATGCCCGAGGTGATCGGGCTCTGCACGCGGGTCGCCGTCATGCGCGAAGGACGGATCGTCGGCATCCTCGAAGGGGATGAAATTTCGGAACAGGAAATCATGCGTTACGCCGCAGGGCTGAAGCGTCAGGCGGCTGCCTGACGCCGGCAAGGCGCGCCAAGGGCTGGGTGCGCAACAGACAGGATGCCCAGCAATAATGGGACGGGAGGTTCGTTTTGGACATGAGTGTTAACGAGGAGACCAGGGAAATCCGGCGCAGATCCTGGCGTGACGTCGATCTGCGCGCGATTGCGCCCTTTGCCGCGCTGGTCTTGCTCCTCATCGTGGGCGCACTGGTCAATCCGAATTTCATCGGCATCACCAACCTGACCAATGTCGCGACGCGTTGCGCCTTCATCGCCATCATCGCCGTCGGCGCAACCTTCGTGATCTCGGCCGGCGACCTCGACCTCTCCGTCGGCTCGATGGTCGCCTTCGTCGCCAGCCTTATGATCCTGCTCATCAATTCCGGCGTCATCGCCGATCCGGTGCTGATGCTGACGGCTGCCGTCGTCTTCGCCGTGGTCGCCGGTGCGCTCTGCGGTCTCGCAAACGGCCTTATCACCACGGTCGGCAAGATCGAGCCTTTCATTGCAACGCTCGGTACGATGGGCATCTATCGCGGCCTGACGACTTGGTTGTCGCAGGGCGGTGCGATCACGCTGCGTTCGGCCGATATCCAGACGCTTTATCGCCCGGCCTATTTCGGCAATATCCTCGGCATCCCCGTGCCGATCGTCGTTATCCTTGTCGTCACCGCCGTTGCGGCCTTCATTCTCTACCGCACGCGCTACGGCCGTCATGTCGTGGCGGTCGGCTCCAACAGCGACGTTGCCCGCTATTCCGGCATTGCGGTCAACCGCGTGCGCACGATCGCCTTCGTCATCCAGGGTCTCTGCGTGGCGATCGCCGTGCTTCTCTACGTTCCGCGCCTCGGCTCGACCTCGGCAACGACCGGCATCCTGTGGGAGCTGCAGGCGATCACGGCTGTGGTCGTCGGCGGTACGGCGCTGAAGGGCGGTGCGGGCCGCGTCTGGGGCACGATCTGCGGCGCCTTCATTCTCGAGCTCGTCGGCAACATCATGCTGCTTTCGAACTTCATCAGCGAATACCTCATCGGCGCGATCCAGGGTGCGATCATCATCATCGCCATGCTGGTCCAGCGGTCGCTGGTGCGCAAATCGTAAGGCGGAGCTGCTTTTGGGATTGGCCGGGTATCCAGGGCACCCGGCCCGGATTGAACAAGTCCCTGATATTTTTGGGAGGAAATAGCATGCGCAAGCTCATGTTGGGTCTGGCGGTTGCGGGGGTGGCTTTTGCCGGCGCAGCCTACGCCCAGGACAAGAACTACACGATCGGCGTGTCCATTCCGGCGGCCGACCACGGCTGGACGTCGGGCGTCGTGTTCCATGCCGAGCGCGTTGCCAAGAAGCTGATGGCCGAACATCCGGGCCTGAACGTGATCGTCAAGACCTCGCCGGATGCGGCGACGCAGGCAAACGCCGTGCAGGACCTCGATACGCAGGGCATCGACGCTCTGGTCATCCTGCCGTCGGATCCGGATCCGCTCGTCAACGCCATCAAGGAAGTCAAGAACAAGGGCAAGTTCGTGGCGCTTGTCGACCGCGCGCCGTCGAACAACGACAATTCCGTGCGTGACCTCTACGTCGCCGGCAACAACCCGGCGCTCGGCGAAGTCGCCGGCAAGTACATTGCCGAAAAGACGCCGGAGGCTCAGGTCGTCGTCATCCGCGGCCTGCCGATCCCGATCGACCAGCAGCGCCAGGACGGTTTCGACAAGGGCATTGCCGGCTCGAAGGTCAAGGTTCTCGATCGCCAGTACGGCAACTGGAACCGCGACGATGCCTTCAAGGTCATGCAGGACTACCTGACCAAGTACCCGAAGATCGACGTCGTATGGTGCCAGGACGACGACATGGCTGTCGGCGTTCTCCAGGCCATCGAGCAGGCCAAGCGCACCGACATCCAGTATGTCGTTGCCGGCGCCGGTTCCAAGGACATGATCAAGAAGGTCATGGATGGCGACAAGCTGATCCCGGTCGATGTTCTCTATCCGCCGGCAATGGTCGGCACGGCCATGGAACTGACGGCTGCTTCGCTCTACGATCAGGTTCCTGTTCACGGCAACTACATCCTCGACGCGACGCTCGTCACCAAGGAGAACGCCAAGAACTTCTACTTCCCGGATTCTCCGTTCTGATATCTGCTTTCATCGATGCGCCCATTCGAAAGGATGGGCGCATTTTTCATGCCTTCAGACAAGTTGCAGCCAAAATGCGCTACGTACCTCTTGCCGATCCGCGGCGAGCGTGATTAGGTCCAGACCGCGTTGATTTTCGGCTCACCCGCTCAAATCCATCGCATTGGCGGGGAGGCGCCTTTTCTTTACCGGACGGCGCACTAAGATTTCTCGAAAACGTTTACGATCGATATTCAGGGAGGAAACTGACATGAAGACGATCAAGGGACCCGGCCTGTTCCTCGGGCAGTTCGCGGGCGATACCGCGCCTTTCAATTCCTGGGACGCGATCACCAAGTGGGCGGCCGATATCGGCTACAAAGGCGTGCAGGTTCCGACCTGGGCAAGCCAGCTCATCGATCTCAAGAAGGCGGCGACGTCCAAGGATTACTGCGACGAGTTCGCAGGCAAGGCGCGCGAAAACGGTGTCGAGATCACCGAGCTTTCCACCCACCTGCAGGGGCAGCTCGTTGCCGTTCATCCTGCCTATGACGAAGCCTTCGACGGTTTTGCCGCACCGGAAGTGCGCGGCAACCCGAAGGCACGTCAGGAATGGGCCGTGCAGCAGGTCAAGTACGCGCTGACGGCTTCCAAGAACCTCGGCCTCAAGGCCCATGCGACCTTCTCCGGCGCGCTCGCCTGGCCTTTCATCTATCCGTGGCCGCAGCGTCCGGCCGGTCTCGTCGAGACCGCTTTCGACGAGCTTGCCCGCCGCTGGAAGCCGATCCTCGATCATGCCGATGAAAACGGCATCGATGTCTGCTACGAAATCCATCCGGGCGAAGACCTGCACGATGGCATCACCTACGAGATGTTCCTGGAACGCGTCGGCAACCATCCGCGCGCCAACATGCTCTATGACCCGTCGCACTACGTGCTGCAGTGCCTCGACTATCTCGACAATATCGACATCTACAAAGACCGGATCAAGATGTTCCACGTCAAGGATGCCGAGTTCAACCCGACCGGACGCCAGGGCGTCTATGGCGGCTATCAGGGCTGGGTCGAGCGTGCCGGCCGCTTCCGTTCGCTGGGCGACGGCCAGGTCGATTTCGGCGCCGTCTTCTCCAAGATGACCGCCAACAATTTCGACGGCTGGGCCGTGGTCGAATGGGAATGCGCGCTGAAGCATCCGGAAGACGGCGCCCGTGAAGGCGCAGAATTCGTTGCGGCGCACATCATCCGCGTCACCGAAAAGGCCTTCGACGATTTTGCTGCCGGCGGCACCGATCAGGCCGCCAACCGGCGCATGCTGGGTCTGGCATAAGCCGGTTTCGAGAATCGAGGAGTATACTATGGCAATCGAAGCATCATCCGAACAGACCCGCGAGCCGCGCATCCGGCTCGGCATGGTGGGCGGCGGGGCAGGGGCCTTCATCGGCGCCGTCCACCGCATCGCGGCGCGTATCGACGACCAGTATGACCTGATCGCCGGCGCGCTGTCGTCCACGCCGGAAAAAGCCGTTCAGTCCGGTCGCGATCTCGGCCTTGATCCGTCGCGCACCTATTCCAGCTACCGGGAAATGGCGATCCGCGAAGCCAAGCTGAAGAACGGTATCGAAGCCGTTTCCATCGTCACGCCGAACCACGTGCATTATGACGCGGCCAAGGAATTCCTGCGCCGCGGCATCCATGTCATCTGCGACAAGCCGCTGACCTCCAACCTTGCCGACGCCAAGAAGCTGAAGAAGGTTGCCGACGAGAGCGGCGCGCTGTTCATCCTGACGCACAATTACACCGGCTATCCGATGGTTCGTCAGGCGCGCGAAATGGTCGCCAACGGCGAACTCGGCGATATCCGCATCGTCCAGGCCGAATATCCGCAGGACTGGCTGACGGAAGCGATCGAACAGTCCGGCCAGAAGCAGGCGGCATGGCGCACCGACCCGGCCCAGTCGGGTGTCGGCGGTTCGACCGGCGATATCGGCACGCATGCCTATAACCTGGCTTCGTTCATCACCGGCCTCGAACTCGACAGCCTTGCTGCCGATCTCGACAGTTTCGTGCCGGGCCGTCGTCTTGACGACAACGCCCATGTGATACTGCGCTTCAAGGCCAAGGGTTCGGAAAAGCCGGCCAAGGGCATGCTCTGGTGCAGCCAGGTAGCACCCGGCCACGAGAACGGCCTCAAGGTGCGCATCTATGGCACCAAGGGCGGTATCGAATGGGTCCAGGCCGATCCGAACTATCTCTGGTACACGCCGTTCGGCGAGCCGAAGCGGCTGATTACCCGCAACGGCGCCGGCTCCGGCGCGGCCGCGGCCCGCGTTTCGCGCATCCCGTCCGGTCATCCGGAAGGCTATCTGGAAGCTTTTGCGACGATCTATACGGAAGCCGCACACGCCATCAACGCCCACAAGAAGGGCAAGGCGGTTGACAAGGCCGTGGTCTACCCGACCGTCGATGACGGTGTGAAGGGCGTGGCTTTCGTCGAGGCTTGCGTCGCCTCGTCCAAGCGCAACGGCGCCTGGGTCAAGGTCTGAGTTTCCGCGCCGAGAGGCATCCATTGCTTGAAACGCCGGGGTGGTCGATACCGCCCGGCGTTTTCATTTGCTGCGATCAGGCTGCGGCCGGTGTGCGGCCGCGCTTCAAGAGGTTATCAAGGCTGAACGGGCCTGCGCCGGCAGCAAAGATATAGAGGAAGACGAAGCAGAACAGGATTGCGGCAACGCCGCCATTCTGCGCCGGGTAGAGGCTCTTCGACGCATGGCCGATGAAATAGGCGAAGGCCATCAGGCCCGAAAGCACGAAAGCTGCGAGGCGGGTCTGGAAACCGATGAGAACCAGGAAGCCGAGCGTGAGCTCAAGAAGGCCGGCGACCCAGGGCAGCGAGCCGACGGGCGGTACGCTGGCTGCGGCCGGGAAATGCAGGATCTTCTGCGTTCCGTAGCTGAAAAGCACGAGGGACGAGACGATGCGCAGCAGGCTCAGGAAATGCGGCTGCAGCAGATGGATCGAAGAGAGCATTCGGTTCCTTTCATATTGTGATGCTCTTTCCGGTGTAAGGATCGACGTTGTGACCGCAAATCACGACTGCTGACATTGGCGTTACGAGATCGGCCAGGCAGCCGCATGTGGCAGGCTTGCCGCTTTCCAAGGTTTCTTCCTGCAACGTTGCAGTTTTTGGGTTGGCCGGCCTGTACTTTGAGCGCGGGCTTGGCTAAACCCCGCGCAAACGGTCAGTCCACAAGCTGAGAGATGGGATTTACAGATGATCGATCCGAAAACGCTTGCCGAGCGCTTCCCCGGCGATTTCACCTTCGGCGTCGCCACCGCCGCCTTCCAGATCGAAGGCGCCAGCAAGGCCGATGGCCGCAAGCCGTCCATCTGGGACGCCTTCTGCAACATGCCTGGCCGCGTCTACAATCGCGACAACGGTGACGTGGCGTGCGACCACTATAACCGGCTGGAGCAGGATCTCGACCTCATCAAGGAGATGGGCGTCGATGCCTATCGCTTCTCGATCGCCTGGCCGCGCATCATTCCCGACGGCACGGGTCCCGTGAACGAAGCCGGCCTCGACTTCTACGACCGGCTCGTCGACGGCTGCAAGGCGCGCGGCATCAAGACCTTCGCGACGCTCTATCACTGGGACCTGCCGCTGCTGCTCGCCGGCGACGGCGGCTGGACGGCGCGCTCGACGGCTTACGCCTATCAGCGTTATGCCAAGACGGTGATGAACCGCCTCGGCGATCGTCTCGACAGCGTTGCCACCTTCAACGAGCCCTGGTGCATCGTGTGGCTCAGCCACCTCTACGGCATCCATGCGCCGGGCGAGCGCAATATGCAGGCCGCCCTTCACGCCATGCACTACATGAACCTGGCGCACGGTCTCGGCGTCGAGGCGATCCGTTCGGAAGCGCCCAATGTGCCTGTCGGTCTGGTGCTCAACGCCTCGTCGATCATTCCGGGCTCCGATAGCGCCGCCGATCTTGCCGCCGGCGAGCGGGCGCACGAGTTCCATAACGGCGCCTTCTTCGACCCGGTCTTCAAGGGCGAGTACCCGAAGGAATTCGTCGAGGCGCTTGGCGACCGCATGCCAGTCATCGAGGAGGGCGATCTCAAGATCATCAGCCAGAAGCTCGACTGGTGGGGCCTCAACTACTACAAGCCGGAACGTGTCGCCGACGATGCAGGCCGCAAGGGCGATTTCCCCTGGACGGTGGAAGCGCCTCCGGCCAGCGACGTGAAGACCGATATCGGCTGGGAAGTCTATTCGCCGGGCCTCAAGCTGCTCGTCGAAGATCTCTATCGCCGTTACGACCTGCCGGAATGCTACATCACCGAGAACGGCGCCTGCGACAATACCGGCGTCGTCAATGGCGAGGTCGATGACGTCATGCGCCTCGACTATGTCAGCGACCATCTCAACGTCGTTGCCGACCTCATCAAGGACGGTTATCCGATGCGCGGCTATTTTGCCTGGAGCCTGATGGACAATTTCGAATGGGCGGAAGGCTATCGCATGCGCTTCGGCCTCGTGCATGTCGATTACGAAACGCAGGTGCGCACCGTCAAGAAGAGCGGGAAGTGGTATCGCGAGCTCGCCTGCCAGTTTCCGAAGGGCAATCACAAGGCCGCCTGAGCCGCCGTATTCGGCAGGGCATTCGTGCCCTGCCGTTTCAGATCGAATTCAGCTTCCGGGCCGCAGCGAGACGTTTTCCCCGTGTCATTTTCCTCCCGTCGCGGAAATTGAGGACAAGCAGCGAAAGCTGGGCGCAGCCGGCCAGCACTTCCAGCGCCTGCAAGGCATAAAAAAGACTGTCGAAAAGACCGGCCGCCGCCCGCAGGTATAGCAGAATTGCCAGCGGCAGCAGGATCAGCAGGCCGTTTGCGGCGATGAGCTTCATGCGTCGACGCTTGCGTTCGATAGAAGGCGAATGACGATCGCGGGCAAGCGAAAAGCCGCTGCCGCCGGTGATTGCCAGTGCCGGGATCAGCAGACAGAGGCCGGTCAGGATCGTTTTCTTGACGGTGACAATAGCGGCTTCCTCCAGAAGAAGTTCCGAGATCAGCGTTGCGGCCAGAAAACCGGCAATCAGGATCATGGCAAGAGTGCCTGCGCCGGCGTGAACGATCGTTTTCATAGCAGTTCCTCGTCTTGTGCGGCGTCCTGCGCCAGCCGTTCGTCGAACCTGTTCAGAAGATCGAGCGCTGCCCGCAGTTCCTGTGCGTCCAGTCCATCTGCAAGTGTGTTGGCCCAGCCGGTGTGAAGCGCGGTTATCCGCCGGTAGCTCTCGGCGCCTTGCGCTGTCAGCACGTAGAAAGGCGATCGCTGATGGCGCGGGTTGGCCCGCTTTTCTATGAAGCCGTCCTCCTCGAGCTTGTTCACCTGTTTTTGGGCGCCCTGACGGGTCATGCCCATCATCTCGGCAATTCCGGGTACGGTGACAGGACCGGAAGATAGCGAAATGGCTCCGAGCACCTGCCATCGGGCGCTGGTGAGGTTCAGAGCTGCGCCCAGCCGGTCGCCGCCATCCAGCAGCCGTCCGTTGATGCGGAAGACCATCAGCATGATATCCGTCAGCAAATCGGCTTCGATCGTGCGCTTCAAGATTCCCGATCTCCGTTTCCATTATGGAAACTAGTTACCACAATGGAAAATAGTTGTCAATCTTGGGAGGCGTGAGATCGTCAAGTAATCTGAGCCGGATTCTTGATAGTTGTCATGATTTTAAGCGTTTTTTGACCCTTGGCTGCGAAGATTTCCTGAACGGGGAGTTGTATGAATTGCCGGCAGTCTTGAGGTCTAAAAGCAACGGGTCGGGATTGGGCCGCCATACCACAGTTACTGGCGTGCTTTTTTCCTTCGCAGTCATTGTTGCTGTCGTCACCATCATGGTTTTGACGGCGCTGGAGCGCGTGTCTGAAAATGCCAACGTTCTCGACGACGAGCGCTCGCGCGAGACCACTGTCGGCGCACTCAAGACCTTCGAGGATCAGCTTGCCGCCACGCTCGACGACTATGCCGCCTGGGACGACGCGGCAGCCAATGTCTACCGGGCGGACGGCATGGCATGGACGATCAGCAATTACGGCGAAATGTCCGTCAACAGCCCTCTCTTCGATACGGCAATCGTCGTCGACGACCAGAAGAAGACCGTCATGGCCTATCAGGATGGCCTGCCCATGCAGAAGCCGGTGGGCGATTTCTTTGCGCCTGCTCTCTGGCAGCTTTTGGACAGGGCTCGTGCGCCCGACGCCGGCGACAAGCCGCAGGCGACGGGTTTCACCAGGACCGAAAGGGGCATTGCCGCCGTCGGCATCGCGCTCGTGCGCGAGAAGTCCGGTGCGCTGGACGTGCCTGCCGGTCAGCATCGCTACCTAATTTTCGCCAGGCATCTCGATGATGCGAAAATTTCCGCTCTCGGCGCCACATACGTGCTGAACGGGTTGCGGCTCGTGCCTGCGGATTTCGCCTCGGCCTATTCGGTCGAAATCGCAGATCCCACTCGCGCGGTCCTTGGCAAGCTTGTCTGGGTGTCGCGTTCGCCGGGAGATATCGGTTATGCGCAGGTGCGGCCCATGGTCATCCAGGCGCTTGGTCTGGTCGGCCTGTTCTTTGCCGTCCTGCTCATCATCGGCTGGCTTGCCGGGCGGCGTCTCAAGGCGGAGGAAAACAGCGCGCGAGAGGAAACGCTCCGTGATCGCCTCAGCGGCCTTTCCAACCGCGATGGCCTGGGCCTTGCCGTCGACAGCTTCGTGGCGCAGGCACGGCAGACGAAGCGGAACGTCCTGCTGCTCTATCTCGATCTCGATGGATTCAAGGAAGTCAACGACAGCTACGGCCACGGCACCGGCGACCAGCTGATCCGCGCGGTCGCGGCGGGACTGGACGTGCTGATCCCGGACGGTGCCGTGCTTGCGCGCATCGGCGGGGATGAATTCGCAATCGCTTTCCTTTCGGAGGCGGAGAATGCGGCCGCGCTGCAGCTTGCCGAGCAGATCCTCGATTTCCTTGCCGAGCCGCTTGAGGTCGGCCGTCGTATCGTCGTGGTCGGCGCCAGCATCGGCATTGCCATGTCGCCGCTGGGCTCGATCGATCGCGAAGAACTGGTCCGCCGCGCCGATCTCGCCATGTACAAGGCGAAGGAAGCCGGTCGCGCCCGCATGACGCTCTACGATCCGGCCATGGATACCGATCGCGCGCAGCGCAATGCGCTGGAGCTCGATCTGCGCATGGCGATCGAAAGCGGCGACCTCACGCTTGCCTATCAGCCGCTTGTCGATGCCGCGACGCATGAGATGACCGGCGTCGAAGCGCTGGTGCGCTGGAACAGGCCCGGCCACGGCCCGGTTTCGCCGGAGATTTTCATCCCCATCGCCGAGACCAGCGGGCTCATTGAATCGCTCGGCCTTTTCGTGCTGCGCAAGGCCTGTGAGACGGCAAAACAGTGGCCGGAGCTGAAGATCTCGGTCAACGTCTCACCGGGCCAGTTCCGCAATCCGGCTTTCACCGATTACGTGCGCTACGTGCTGAAGCAGACGGAGATCGAGGCGAGCCACGTCACGCTGGAAATCACCGAAGGTTATATGATCCAGAACCCGCAGCGCACGCGCCAGTCGATCGAGCGCCTGAAGTCGCTTGGCGTGAAGGTGGCGCTCGACGACTTCGGCTCCGGTTTCTCGTCGATCGGCTATCTGCGCCAGTTCGGCTTCGACCGCATCAAGATCGACCGCTCGCTGGTGACGGATATCACCACCGACGACCGGCAGCGGGAAATGCTGCAGGCGACGGTCGCGCTCGCACGTGCGCTCGATATCCCGGTCACGGCAGAGGGTATCGAAACCGAGGAGCAGGCCGTCGCATTGCGGCTCTTCGGCAGCGACTGCCTGCAGGGGTACTTCTTCGGAAAGCCGATGTCGGCCGAGCAGATCAACGACCTGTTGCAGGAGCGGCGCGAAGCCCGGGTCCTGCGCCGGATCGCGGGCTGAACCGGCGCCTAATCCCTTTGTCGTCACGCAAGTCCGGACGTGGCGCCGCGCACCTTTGCCGAAGCCGCGTCAGGTGCCGATATGTTTCTGGCCACGCTTCCTGGCGAGCGCGATCTGGTGCTGGCGCTGGCGGTAGCGCAGGCGGTCCTCTTCGCTGCGGGTATGATAACAATTGCTGCAGGAAACGCCCTCCTCGTAATAGGGCGAAGTGACCTCTTGCGCCGTGATCGGATTGCGGCAGGCATGGCAGAGTTTGTGCTCGCCTTCCTTCAGCCCATGTTCGACCGAAACGCGCTCGTCGAAGACGAAGCAGGCGCCGTCCCAGAGGCTTTCTTCCTGCGGCACTTCCTCCAGATATTTCAGGATGCCGCCCTTGAGGTGGTAGACCTCATCGAAACCCTGTTCCTTCATGAAGGCCGTCGCCTTCTCGCAGCGGATGCCGCCGGTGCAATACATGGCGATCTTCGGCTTGTTGTGCAGGCCGGGATTGTTGCGCACCCAGTCCGGAAACTCGCGGAAGGTCTTGGTCTTCGGATCGATGGCGCCGCGGAAGGTGCCGATCGCCGTCTCGTAGTCGTTGCGCGTGTCGATCACGATCGTATCGGGATCGGAGATCAGGGCATTCCAGTCGCCGGGGTCGACATAGGTGCCAACCACCTTGTTGGGGTCGATATTCTCGACGCCCATGGTGACGATCTCCTTCTTCAGCTTCACCTTCATGCGCAGGAAAGGCATCTTGGAAGCACGGCTTTCCTTATGCTCGAGCGCGGCGAACTCCGGCTGGGCGCGCAGGAAAGCGAGCACGGTGCGGATGCCGGCGTCCGGACCGGCAATCGTGCCGTTGATGCCTTCATGGGCAAGCAGAAGCGTGCCCTTGACGCCATTTTCCTCGCAGAGCGCCTGCAAGGGCTGCTGCAGGCTTTCGTATCGCGGCAGCGAGACGAAATGGTAAAGTGCTGCCACGAGGAAGGGGCTTGTCTGGATCGCGTTTTCGGTCATGCGCGTGGAAATACAGAAGGTGTCGTCCTTGCGCAATAACATTACGCAAGGGCGCTCGCGTTTGACGCCTCAAGGGGCCGGCGGGAAATCGGTCGAGAAGGCGGTTTCCTTCTGCCCCTCGATACTGGCAAGGCGCTCGCCGAGCGCTTTCATGATGGCCGTATAGGAGTCGCTGCCGAGCACGATGCGTTTCGGTGCAGGAGACTGGTCGGCGCTGGAGATGATGATTTCCACCATCCTGGCGGGATCGCCAATCGGCAGCCGCGAGCGATCCTGCAGTATCGTGTGCACCAAACCGGCGGGCGTGCCCTGATAGGCGTCGATCTTCGTTCCGACCTGTGCGTTGCCGAAGCGGAATTCCGTACGGGCGCCGCCGGGCTCGACAATGGTTACGCCGATGTTGAAAGGGGCAAGCTCCTGCACCATTGCTTCGAAGAAGCCCTCCGCTCCCCATTTGCTCGCATGATAGAGCGAGCCGCCGGCCATCGCCGCAAGGCCGCCATAGGTGGATATCTGAACGATGCGCCCGCCGCCCTGGGCACGCAGATGCGGAACGGCCGCCCGCACGAGGTGGATCGGCCCGGCCAGATTGGTTGCGATCTGATGGTCGATCTGTTCGTCCGACAGTTCCTCGGCCGCCCCGAACAGGCCGTAGCCGGCATTGCTGACCACAATGTCGATGCGCCCCAACTCGGCAAAGGCGCGGTTCACCACGGCGCGGATGCCCGCGACATCGATCATGTCCAATTGCGCAATCCAGAGCCGGTCGCCGTAGAGCGCCTTGAGGTCATCGGCTGCAGTGGCCTTGCGGATAGTGCCAGCAACACGCTCGCCGCTCGACAGCAGGCGCTCGGCCATGAGACGACCGAAGCCGCTGGAGATGCCGGTAATAAACCAGGTGCGTTCCATCATTGAGAACCTTTCTAACTAACCAGTTAGACAGTTAACTAGATCTATCTAACCGGTTAGTCAAGTGATAGGGCTGGAGCAGCTGGAAAGGAATCGGATTGCATGCGCAACGCGGAACTGAGCAAGGAGAAGATACTGGCGGCAGCCCTGCGGGAGTTCTCCGATTTCGGCATTGCCGGCGCGCGCGTGGACCGCATCGCCAAAGCTGCGGGATGCAACAAGAATCTCATCTATATCTATTTCGAGAGCAAGGAAGCGCTGTTCGAGACTATCCTGCGCAAGCACCTTACGCGGATCTATGAGGAACTGCATTTCACGCCGGAAGACCTGCCCGATTATGCCGCGCGCATCGTCGATTTTGCCATGGCAAATCCCGATCTCATGCGCCTGCTTGCCTGGTTCGGGCTCGAGCGGAAGGTTGGCAGCCCGGCTGAACGCAGCGCTTCGGCCGGGAAGAAGGTCGCGGCCCTTGCCGAAGCGCAGGCGCAAGGCATAGTGGATGCTCGTTTTCCACCTGCTTTCCTGCTGACAATCATCATGTCGATTTCGACGGCCTGGACGGCCGTCAATCCTTTCGGACCATCCTTCGATCAGGAGGGGGCAGAAGACCTGAGCGCCTTGCGCCGAAGAGTATCCGAAGTCGTGCGGCTCCTGGTCAGGCCTCCTGCCAGGTGATGGGGACTACTGTCGGCGTGCCTGCCATTGCGCATGGGAGCGCATGCCGAAAGCGGCGTCGGGCTCCTCGTCAAGCACGCTCAGGAATTCGATGGAATGACCGTCGGGATCGTTGAAATAGAGCGAGAGCGCCGGCACCCAGCCGATGACGATCGGTTCGGTGATCGGCTCGCCGTGGAAGCCGTGCAGTTTCAGCCCCCTGTCGATCAGCAGCGCCGGCGCCCGCATCATTTCGTCCCGCGACAGGCGAAAGGCCATGTGCAGGCGCATCTTCAAGGGGCCGGTGCCGGTTTCCCAGAGGCCGAGCATGCCGTTCTCCCTGCCGTTCACCCAGAAGAAGGCGATGCGGCGCTCGGGAAATTCTGCGGCGAGTTCCAGGCCCAGAATATCGCGGTAGAAGGGAACGGAAACCTTCAGATCGGCGACGGTGAGATGGGTTTCGTAGATCGCATGGATCTGTGGGGGGGGCGGCATTGTCGGCAGACATGTCTTCCTCGGCGGGTTGATTGACCGGCCAAGGCTAGGATCTCAACCAATGTTGAGGTCAACAGATAAAATTCATCAATTGCGGATCGAGACCCAGAGCAGTTCAAGACGCTGCGCTTCGTCATCCGGATCGTCGCCGTAGAGCGTTTCGGCGCTGCGCAGCGCCTCGCTCCGATCCTGCTGCTGGCGGAAGATGATGGCATCCAGCAGATGGGCGAGATCGTCGTTGCGGGTGAAGAGTTGCGGCTCTGCCTCCACGAGACCCGAGAGCACGGAGAGATCGTTTATATGGCCGAGCCGCTCGACGATGTCCTTGGCGAAATCGCGCTTGGCCTTCATGGCGCTTGGCCAGAGGTCGCGCAGAAGCGAGTGATAGAGGCGATAATCGTAAGTGCGCTTGCGCAGCTCATGAAAATCTTCGGCCGCGGCCTCCTCGTGGCAGGCATCGAGCGCCTCTCTGGCGCGCGATGCCGTCCGGCGCCAGCTCTTTGCCAGCATGCGGGCATTCTTGCGGTGGCTGTTGTCGAAGACGACGTCGTCGAGCGCCGTAATCGCCTCCCGCAGGCGGCCGGCAGCGTCGTGCAGCCTTTGTTCCAGGTCGCTTTCGGCCTCCGCCATCCAGTCGCGCCGAGCTTCGAGAATGGCGACGATACGGCCGAGCGCCTCGGCCTCTTCCGGGTTTCGGGCATTTTCCTGCAGGTAACACGCAGTGCCGACGATTGCTGCGGCATCGCGGATCGTGGAGAGCGACCGTGCCGTTTCCCGCAGCCGCGCATTTTCGCGCTTCTGGAATTCCGGCACTTCCCGAGACACCAGACGATAGAGCGAGCGCAGCCGCTTGATATTCTTGCGGAAGGCATGGATCGCCTCATGGGCGCCTTCCGGCCGCTTATCGAGAACGGTGATGGCGCGCGTCAGTTGCTCCTCGGCGGCGCTTCGGAACTCGTCGGTAAAGTCGGCCTCAGGCCGTATGCGATAGCCCATGCCTGTCGTGCTCAAATTCTGTAGCCAGCGCCTGATTGGAATAGCGGAAATCGCCGGTGACCTCGCGGCCAAGCCAGGCGGGCAGGGGAGGATTGTCGGTTTCGGCCTGCATTTCGACTTCGGCGATGACGAGGCCACGATGGGCGCCGGCAAAGACATCGACTTCCCAGACGAAACCTTCATAGGGGACGCGGTAACGCGTCTTTTCGATGACGATACCGATGGCGTTTTCCAGCAGTTCCTCGGCGTCGGCGACGGGGATCTCATACTCGAATTCGTCGCGGGTGAGCGTGCCGCGGCCGATCTTCATCGTCAGCCGCGCGGTCTTCCCATCAAGGATACGAATACGCACCGAGCGGTCATCCATGGAGGCGACGTAGCCCTGTTTCAGGACCGATTTGGACTCTGCGGCAGAGCGCCATGCTTCGCCACGTACGAGGAACTTCCGTTCGATCTCTTTCGCCATACGAATGAACCTTTTGTGACGATCACGGCACGGTAGCCCAATTTATAGGGATTTAATACCCGTCTTGTCGCATGGGCCGGTTTTATCTCGACAAGCCCCCGTGGGGGCGTTATTCGAAAGCCGATTTCAATCGTTTAAGGGAACCGTGGCCATGGGCGAGAAGACAGAAAAACTCCTTTCCATCCTGAAACTCCAGCCTGTCGTTCCGGTCCTGATCGTCGATGATGCCAAGTCGGCTGTATCGCTTGCCCGCGCGCTCGTTGCGGGCGGCCTGAAGGCGATCGAGATCACCATGCGCACGCCGGCTGCCCTCGACGCTGTGCGTGCAGTCGCCGCTGAAGTGGAAGGCGCGGAAGTCGGCGCCGGCACCATCCTCAACGCCGCCCATTGGGAAGCCGCCGTAAAGGCTGGCTCCAAGTTCATCGTCAGCCCCGGCACGACCCAGGAGCTGCTGGACGCCGCAGCCGATTCTCCGGTGCCGCTGCTGCCGGGTGCTGCGACCGCAAGCGAAGTCATGGCGCTGCGCGAAGAAGGCTACCAGGTTCTCAAGTTCTTTCCGGCCGAGCAGGCCGGCGGTGCGGCCTATCTCAAGGCGCTGTCCTCGCCGCTTGCCGGTACGTTCTTCTGCCCGACCGGCGGCATCTCGCTCAAGAATGCCAATGACTATCTCTCGCTGCCGAACGTCGTCTGCGTCGGCGGCTCGTGGGTCGCGCCGAAGGAACTGGTTGCGGCAGGTGACTGGGCCGGCATCACCAAGCTTGCTTCCGAAGCTTTTGCGCTGAAGGGCTGAGCGGGCCGCGCAATCGGGTCTTAAAACCTAAAGTCTTGCACGAGGGTGGCTTGCCGCCCTCGTTTGTATTTCGGCAGTCGCAAACCTATGTTCTCCTCCAGCCTCTGCAACAGGGAGAAGACGAGGACATGTTCGACGCGAAGAAGCTACTCGACCAGTTTCTGGGATCGCAGGTGCCGGGCGTGGGCGGCAGCGTGCGTGATCGGGCCGGCGATGCGATCCAGATGGCGAAGGACAATCCGCTGAAGACCGGCGCGCTTGCCGCCGTTCTTCTCGGCACCAAGACCGGTCGCAGCATCGCAGGCAATGCCATTACGATCGGCGGGCTCGCGGCCATTGCAGGTCTCGGCTATCAGGCCTGGAAGAATTATCAGGCCGGGCAGGCGCCGGCGGCACCGTCCGACGCGCCGACGGCCAACAATCCCGTGCTTCTGCCGCCGCCTGCCGAATCCGGCTTCGGAACGGCTTCGCCGGCAACCAGCAACGAATTCGTGCTTGTCCTTATCCGTGCCATGATCGCCGCCGCCAAGGCCGACGGCCATATCGACGACGCGGAACGGACGCTCATCATGGACAAAGTCAAGGCCGCCGATGTCAGCGGCGAAGCCGCAAGCTTCATCGAGCGCGAGCTTTCGGAGCCGACGGATATCGATGCGCTTGTCGCAGCCGCCGTGACCGAGGAGCAGAAGGTCGAACTCTACACGGCCTCGCGCCTGACGATCGAGCCCGATTCACGGGCCGAACGCGGTTATCTCGATCTGCTTGCAGGCCGGCTCGGTCTTCCCGATCAGCTTGTCGATCATATCGAAGCGACGGTTTCTTCCGCCAAGACGACGCTGTCGCAATAGGATCGGCGGACAGCCCCCAGGGCCGGTTGCCTTTGCAGGGCGGCTGGCCTATCCACTCCCGGACAAGAGGAGTGACTATCCATGAGCCCGGAAAGCCGTTCGCAGGCAATCGCCGCCGCCATCATCCTTATTTGTGCCGGGCTGGTGATCTATTTCCTGCCGACCATCGTGCTGTGGATCGGCAGTTTTTCGCCGACACTGGCGGTCATCGTCGGCGTCTGCCTGCTGATGTGTTTCTTCGGCATCTTCTGGCTGCGGGCGCGCTATCAGCGCAGGAGGCCCTGACCCTATCCCTGCAGGGAGGCTCCGAGCAGCAGGACGCCCATCAGGATCACGAGAAGTGCGCCCGCTATCTCGATCGCGTTGCCGATCCAGACCGAAGCCGGCGAACCGCGGCCGGAGAGGCGCATCGCCGTGCCCTTGGCAGTGACGGCAAGCGTGGCGAGGATCGCAACGGTGATGGCAGTGCCGAGCGACATGGCGACGACAGAGAGCACGCCGCCGAGATAAAGCCCGTTCAGCAGTGAGAAGGTCATGACCAGCAGGGCGCCGGAACAGGGGCGCAAGCCCACGGCGATGACTGCCGACCAGGCTTCGCGCATGCTGAACCTGTCGCCGCCGACGAGTGACGGATCGGGCAGGTGGGAATTGCCGCAGGTTTCGCAGACCATGCCGGGCACATAGGTGTGGCCAGGATCCACTGCCTGCGCCTTGCCGCTGAAGCGGAAATCCGCGCTCTGGCGTTCGGTCGCATTGTCCTTCCAGTCCAGCATCATGCCGACCGGGCCGGCCGACGTTGCCATCAGCTGACGGCGCGGCAGGCTGCGGGCCATTGAGCGCAGCTTGCGAAAGAGCAGCCAGCCGCCAAAGAGGATGACCATCACGAAACTTGCGATTTCCATGGCCTGTGTCGCCATGGTCAGCGTGATGCCGGTGCCGCGCAGCACCAGCCACGCACCGCCGACGAGAACGACCGCCATGACGCCCTGCACGAAGGCCGAGATGAAGGAGATCACGACTCCGCGTCGAAGCTCGACCTCGTTGGCAATCATGTAGGACGAGATGACGGCCTTGCCGTGGCCGGGACCGGCAGCGTGGAAGACACCGTAGGCGAAAGAGAGGCCGATCAGCGAAGAAAGCTGCCACGGGTCCTGGCGCATCTCCTTCAGGGCGCCGGTCAGCGCACGGTAGAACGCCTGCTGCTCATAGTTCACGTAGAGGAAGAGAGGCGCCAGCGGCCCGCCCGTCGGCTGGAAGCTCGGCTCCGCCGTGCCGATGCCGAGCGGCGATTGCGCATGGGCGGCGACGGCCATGGCAGCGAGCGCAAGCAGGGCGAGCGACAGGCGTCTTGTCAGCATGTGACCTCCAGCCGCGTGGCAAAGAGCTTCGACATATTGGTGCCGGTCGGATCGTTGAAGAAGGCGTCGGTCAGCGACTGCTTGTTTTCCGAAATCACCTCGTCCGCATCCGGGCGCACGACCGCGTGCTTGCAGGCTTTGAAGCCGTCGCCGACCATGGCAAGTTCGTTGTCGGTCGGGAAGTCGATCGAGGTGTAGAGCGTCGGATCATAGACGCCGAAGGTCAGCTTGCCCTTCAGCGGCATCTTTTCCACCGGCTTGACGGCAAAGAACATCAGCAGCTGGCCTTCCTTGTAGTCGACATGAATGATGTCGGGCTTCTGGACGGTGATGTTCTTCCCGTTGATCGTCAGGTTCATGTAGTAATCGTAATCGGCAAGCGAATCGCGGACCGTCTTGCCCACTTCGGCGAGCTCGTTCGGCTCCAGCTTCAGATCGGTGTTCTTGTCGAAATCCATGACGACGGAGGAGGAGAAGACCTCGTCGAAGCGCCAGACATTGCGCAGCTCCTCGATGCTGCCATCCGGTGCGGCAACGACCTCCAGCCGCGCTTCCACGAATATATGGGGATGGGCGAAGGCGGTGGCGGGGGCCAGCGAAAGAAGCCCGGTCGTCAGAAATATCGATCGTTTCATGCTTGCCGGCTACCCTGTTCGGTTCGGTGATGTCTCGCCAGAAAATGGGACGGAATTGGGACCGGCCCTGCGACGCTTGGGCGCGTTCGGCCGGTCGCTTCAGGGGTGTTTCTTGAACCAGTTGGAGAGATAATCCACGAAAATCCTGACCTTTGCCGGCAGGTAGCGCCGGTGCGGATAGACCGCATAGATGCCGCGATCGGTCGGGATGTAATCGTTGAACAGCGTGACCAGCCGGCCGTCCTCGATCGGTTTGCGGGCAATGAAATCGGGGATCAGTGCAATGCCGATCCCCGACAGTGCGGCGCGCAGCGTCGCGTGCGGGCTGTTGACCTCGATCGGGCCGGAGACGGCGACGGCAAAGGAGGTGCTGTCGGGATTGTAGAAGCGGATGCTCGCCTGGCTGCGCGAATTGGTATCGACGATGAAGGGGACATTGGAAATATCCGTCGGATGTTCGAGATCCGGATAGCGCTCGAGGAATTCCGGTGTCGCGCAGATATGCACGCGGAAATCCGAAATCTTGCGGGCGATCATACCGGAATCTTCGAGCTTCGTGACGCGCACGGCGACGTCGAAACCTTCCTCGATCAGATCGACGAAGCGGTCGTCGGCGGCGATCTCGAGCTGCAGGTTCGGGTTTTCCTTGGCGAAGTCGATCAGCGACTGGCCGACATCGGCATCGACGAAGGTGCGGGGCACCGAAACCTTGAGGCGACCCTTGAGCTGGGCGTTGTTCTCGCGCACGAGATCGGCGAGGTTGTCGATCTCCTTCAGGATGTCGGAGGCGGTGCGATAATAGGTGTGTCCGGCCTCGGTCATGGAGAACTGACGGGTGGTGCGATTGAGCAGCAACGCGCCGAGTTCGTCCTCCAGTTCGCGCACATATTTCGACAGCAGCGCCTTGGAGCGGCCGGTGCGCCGCGCCGCAGCGGAAAAACCTTCTGCTTCAACGACATCGATGAAGGCGCGTATGCGGGTCAAGGTGTCCATGACGATCCCCAAATCTGTTGAACGAGGTTGAACAAATTGTTCCCCATCGTTCAATTATTTTTTTGAGTTGGAGCATAAAATTTCTCTTGATTGTGAAGGCGAATATACTTATTTCACGGGCTGCCCAAAGTCGCACGTGCCTGTGGGTGTCCGCCGACCCTCGATTAGGTGAGGTCATCGGTAAGGTACCTGGAACTAACCGCTCCAGTCGCTATTCCGGCCAACCGGGAAATGCGAGGACATCTTGAAGCAACGACGGTGCGGGCCTTTCTGGTGTCTGCCGGCTTTCCATCAGCCGGGGTTACTGAAGAGGCACACCTTCATTGCCGGAAGTGCGGCGGGACTCTCCCACCAATCCAAGGCAGACAAAGCCGAGCCCATGCCATTCTGTGGCGTTGGTTCATTATCTGCGCATCAGGCGCTTGCAAGGTACCGGGGTCTCCACCGGCTGGTTCCTTTGCGGGCGGTTGCTTGCCCTTTGTCCTCCGGGCCGCCCGGAGCCTGGAACTGAGAAGAGGGTTATTGACATGGCCACCCAGCGTATTCGCGACTTTCTCGCCGCCCGCCGTCCCGACGGCCCCTGCCTCGTCGTGGATCTCGATGTCGTGCGCGATAACTTCCACGCTTTCCGTCACGCGATGCCGGACAGCGCGATCTATTATGCCGTCAAGGCCAACCCGGCCCCGGAAGTCCTGAAGCTGCTCGCCAGCCTCGGCTCCAATTTCGACTGCGCTTCGGTTGCAGAAATCGAAATGGCGCTTGAGGCCGGTGCGACCGCAGCCCGCATTTCCTACGGCAACACGATCAAGAAGGAACGCGATATCGCCCGTGCCCATGCGCTCGGCGTCAGCCTCTTCGCAGTCGACAGCCACGAAGAAGTCGAGAAGATTTCCCGTGCAGCTCCGGGCGCCCGCGTTTTCTGCCGCGTTCTGACCGATGGCGAAGGCGCCGAATGGCCGCTGTCGCGCAAGTTCGGCTGCGTTCCGCAGATGGCCGTCGACGTTCTCGTCTACGCTCACCAGCTCGGCCTGCAGTCCTACGGCGTCTCGTTCCATGTCGGCTCGCAGATGACCAAGGTCGATGCCTGGGATTCGGCTCTTGCCGATGCCAAGCGCGTCTTCGTCCAGCTTGCCAAGCAGGGTATCCACCTGCAGATGGTCAATATGGGCGGCGGCTTCCCGACCAAGTACCTGCGCGACGTTCCGTCGGCAGAAGCTTACGGCAAGTCGATCTACCAGGCGCTGCGCACGCATTTCGGCAACCAGATCCCGCAGACGATCATCGAACCGGGCCGCGGCATGGTCGGCAACGCAGGCGTCATCAAGGCTGAAGTCGTGCTGATCTCCAAGAAGTCGGACAATGACGACGCTCGCTGGGTCTTCCTCGACATCGGCAAGTTCGGCGGTCTCGCCGAGACGATGGACGAGGCCATCCGCTACCCGATCCGCACAGAGCGCGACGGCGACGAGATGGAGCCCTGCGTGATCGCCGGCCCGACCTGCGATTCGGCCGACGTGCTTTATGAAAAGAACCTCTATCCGCTGCCGATTTCCCTGACGATCGGCGACGAGGTTCTGATCGAAGGCACCGGCGCTTACACGACGACCTACTCGGCGGTCGCGTTCAACGGCTTCGAGCCGCTGAAGGCCTACGTCATCTAAGGTCCTGTTTCTGCCAGCCCCGTAACCAGCCGGGGCGGCAAATTCACAATTCTCCGAAGTCACCGTCTGAAACGGTTTTGAGTGCGGGAGGCCAAAATGGCCGCTGTTCTTGATTCTGTCCGCGCATTTTTTGCGCCCGTCACCTTCACTATCGACGCGGAAAATCCGTCCGACGTCGTCGCCCGCGAGACCTTGCTCGACCGTGTCATGGGTCCGGACCGCCGCAAGAAATCGTCGGAAATGATCCGCCGCAACCGCATTCCGGCCGAGGGCCTGGCACTGGTGGCGCGCGACCGCGACGGTCGGGTGATCGGCACGGTTCGTCTGTGGAATGTCGAGGCCGGCATCAACCAGGAAGGTACGGCGCTCGACGCGCTGCTGCTCGGCCCGCTCGCCGTCGACAACAAGCATGGCGGCAAGGGCATCGGCTCGGCGCTGATGCGTGCGGCGCTTCTCGAAGCAAAGAACCGTGGTCACGGCGCAGTCCTGCTCGTCGGCGATGCGGAATATTACGAGCGCTTCGGCTTTTCCGCCGAGAAGGCTCGTCACCTCGTCATGCCCGGCCCCTTCGAACGCTCGCGCTTTCTGGCGCTCGAGCTCGTCGAGGGCTGGCTTGGCGGCGCGGCCGGTATGATCGTCCCGTCGGGACGCATGCTGGCCGGCGCGCCGGTCCGGAAGGCGGCCTGACCGGCATGGCCCCTCCCATTTCCGGGAGGGGCTTTTCCGTTTCAGGCTATCGGCGACGGTTCACGGAGCCTTTGCCTCGACGCGGCCATTTTCGATCAGCCAGCGGACGGCTTCCTGCACGGCCTGCAGCGAGCTGTAGCGCGGCGTGAAACCGAGCAGCCGGCGGGCCTTTTCCATCGAGCAGTTGGGGCTGCGGGCGATATGTTCCCAGGTGGCTTTCGCCTCCTCGGGTTTCTGTCTTTCCGCCCAGCTTTCGTAGGGCAGGAATTCCAGTTTCGCCTCCTGGCCGAACCACGCGGCCATAGCCTCGGCGTAACCTCGCAGCGTGATCGCCTTTTCCGACACCGCATGGAAGGCCTCGCCAACCGCAGCCTCGGGCTTTGCGATGGCCGCCATGAAGAGTTCGGCAATGTCATCGGCGTGGACGTGATGGACGGTTTCCATGCCAAAATTCGGCAGGGCCAGCGTCTCGCCGCGTGCCAGCGTCGTGAAGACCGCGGGATTGAAGTGGCCGGCCGGGTTCAGCGGGTTCCAACCGGGACCGACGATATGGCCCGGATGGATCAGCGTTGTGGGGAAGTTTCTCTCCCGCGCCATCCTCAAAAGATAGGCTTCGATCGCCGCTTTCTTCACGCCGTAGTCGCCGAATGGCTTCTTCGGTGCCTCTTCGGGTGTCGGCACGACGGTGGAGAAGCCATGTGTCCAGATCGTGCCGGTATGGAGAAAATGGCGGACACGACCGTCAAGCGCGGCTGCGAGCTGTTCGGCGCTTTCAGGCGTGAAGCAGATCATGTCGATGACGATTTCGCCTTCAAGCGCGCGGATCGCCTCCCCGAAACGGCCTTCGGCCTCTAGCGCCGAGCGGTCCATATGTCTGATGTCGACTCGCCTCCATGCGTCATGCGCCTTGTAAGGTGCGGCTGCGCCGCGGCTGATCGCCACGACCTGATGGCCGGCCTCGACGAGGCGGGGCACAAGATAGGTGCCGACATGTCCTGTTGCTCCGATGACGATTACGCGGGCCATGCAATCTCCTCCAGATGCGCATTCGGGCTTGTGCTGTGCACTATGTCGTGCCGCCTCACTGAACGGCAAGTGGCCAATGCGCGGATCATAAAGTTTCACGTGCGCGTGAATCGCCGGCCTTCGCTACTGATTTACCAGGCAGCCGCACTAGCTCATCGCTCCATGATCAAACGCCTTGTTCTCAGTCTTCTGCTGCTCGTTCCCTTTGACGCTGTCGCCCAGCAGCAGAATGACGCCGTTTCGGCCCTGCTTGACAATCTCGCAAACCGGGACGAGCTGAAGCCGCTGAAAACCGTCATTGTCGCCCGTGACGGACGCATCGTGGCGGAGCACGGCTACCGTGGCCACACGACATTGGAATCGACCAACATCAAATCCGCTTCGAAATCGATCATTTCGGCGCTGGTCGGTATCGCCATCGGCAAGGGGCTGCTGGAAGGGCCGGATCAGAAGATCGCGCCGATCCTGAAGGCCGATCTGCCGGCGTCTGCGGATCCTCGCCTCAACGAGATCACGATCGGCAACCTTCTTTCCATGCAGGCGGGGCTGGATCGCCTGTCAGGGCCGAACTACGGCCGCTGGGTTTCCTCACGCAACTGGGTCCGCTTTGCACTCTCGCAGCCGTTCGTCGATCAGCCGGGCGGGGCAATGCTCTATTCCACCGCTTCGACGCATATTCTCTCCGCCATTCTCACCAAAGTCGGCGGCAGATCGACGCTGGTGCTGGCGCGGGAATGGCTTGGGCCGGTCGAGGGCTTCCATATCGGCGCGTGGGAGCGGGATCCGCAAGGGATCTATCTCGGTGGCAACCAGATGGCGATGAGCGCCCGATCCTTGCTTGCCTTCGGCGAACTCTACCGCAATGGCGGGCGCACAGCCGATGGCAGACAGGTGGTCCCTGCCGACTGGGTCGGCCTGTCCTGGCAGCGCCGTACCAATTCGCGCTTCTCCGGCGACGACTATGGCTACGGCTGGTTCACGCGGCAGATCGGTGGGGAGGAGGTGCATTTCGCCTGGGGCTATGGGGGCCAGATGCTCTATATCGTGCCGTCACTCGATCTCACCGTCGTCATGACCTCGCAGGAGAGCGGCCCGTCCGCGCGCAACGGCTACAGGGATGCGCTGCATGACCTGCTGGGTGAGATCATCAGCACCGTGCGCGCTGCCTGACGCAGAAAAAGCGTGGATCGTTAGATTTTTAACAAAGCATCCAATCAAACCGCAAATCGCCTCCTGTAGGGTACGCGGCGTGGGACTTCGGGACGAGTTCGATGCTGCTGGATCTGCGGACTATTTATTTCATCGTTGCGGTGAGCTGTATCGTTCTGAGCGCTCTCCAATTTGCCGCCTATGCGACAGGCCGCTTCGAACGCTGGCCGCTCTGGTGGGGTGCCAGCAACCTGCTCGTCGGTATCGGCTCCTTTCTCGTCGCACTGCGCAACTTCGTTCCCTACTATATCTCCATCGATGCGGGTAACGTGCTGACCATTGTCGGTTACATGCTGATGTTCTTTGCCGTCCGCGCCTTTGCGGGGCATCCGATCGACCGGCGTCATTCCTGGATCGTGATCGTCTGCGGCAGCCTGCCGGTGGCGCTTTTCATCAGCGACCCGGCCGCGGTATCCGAGCGCCTTCTTTATGTCTCGGTGATCTGCTGCCTTTGCGACCTCACCATCGTCAGGGAAGCCGCAGGCATTGCCCGGCGCGAGAAGCTCTATTCGGCGGCACTTCTTTGTGGGCTTTACGTCGCCACTGCGGCCATTTTCGCCGTCCGCAGCTTTCTGGCCGCAACCGGCAATATCGGCGGGCCGGATCCCTTCGGCGCCAGCGTGGTCCATAGCTGGATGGCGGTATCGGCGGTGGCCTTTATCATGCTGCGCAGCATGGCTATGGTGCTGATGGCGGCGGAGCGCAGCCGCAACCAGCTCATCGAGCTTGCCCATCACGATCCGCTCACCGGGGTGCTCAACCGCAGCGGCATTGCCCAGCGTGTGCCGCAGCTCGCCGGTCAGCCGCTATCGCTTCTCATCATCGATGTCGACAATTTCAAGCAGTTGAACGACCGGCACGGCCATGCCGCAGGCGATGAGGTTCTGCGGCTTTTTTCCACGGTGGCGAAGGGCATCCTGCGTCCCGGCGACCTGCTTGCCCGACAGGGCGGGGACGAATTCCTGGCGGTGCTTGGGACTGTGGATCGGGAAGAGGCCGTGGCGATCGCAAACCGCGTTCGGCTTTCCTTCGCGGCGGCGGTCATGCAGATGCCGGATCTGGCGATCTTTCCGACCTTGAGCATCGGCGTTTCCGTACGTACGCCCGAGATCGGGGATTTCGAACGACTTGTGCAGAAGGCGGATGAGGCGCTCTACCGCTCGAAACGGGAAGGCCGCAACCGTGTCGAGGTGTCTGGGGAAAACCAGCAGGCCGCCTGACGGCGCTTCGCCGTCCTCAGATGTTCTGGTCCATCGTTTCGGCGGGAATTTCATCGTTGCGGTGAATACGCACCACCGTTGCCGGGACGCCGGCCACCGTGCAATGGGCCGGCACCGGTTTGAGCACGACACTGCCGGCGGCGATCTTGCTGAACGCGCCGATCTCGATATTGCCGAGGATCTTCGCGCCGGCGCCGATCATCACGCCGTGGCGGATTTTCGGGTGGCGGTCTCCCGTCTCCTTGCCGGTGCCGCCGAGCGTGACATTCTGCAGGATCGAGACCTCGTCCTCGATGACGGCCGTCTCGCCGATGACGATGCCCGAGCCGTGGTCCAGCATGATCGACGAGCCGATCCTTGCCGCCGGGTGGATATCGGGACCGAAGACCAGCGAGGCGAGGTTGGAAAGCCAGCTGGCAATCTCGAAACGGCCGGCGGTCCAGAGAGTATGGGCAACGCGGTGCGTCTGCAGGGCATGAAACCCCTTGAGGTTCAGCAGCGCGTGCAGATAGGTGGTGCAGGCCGGATCGCGCTCGCGCACGGCCAGCAGATCGGCTTCGATGGCGGTGCGTATATCGGCATGCTCGAGCAACATCCCGTGAAACAGCCGGAAGAGTTCCTCGGCATCGACCTTCGCCACGGCGAGGCGCGCGGAGATCACATGCGCGATGATATCTGCGTCGCTATCGGCGCGGATAATCTGCGTTTCGAGCAAGGTGCGCAATGTCGGCTCACGCGCGGCGAGATCCGTCGCTTCGGCGCGAATTGCCGACCACACGGACGTGAAGGCGCCCAGCTCCTTGGCGGCGGCACTATTCGAAGCGTGCATATTCGGATCCCTGTTCTTGCAATCTGCGCGCGGCCGATTTTCAGCGACGGTATGGAACGGCACTATACACCGGTTCCTCGAGGCGACGCCAATGGTAGAGCATGTCAGGCTCTCCTTCCTCGTTGTCGCTGCCGTCCGTTTCCGCGATGGGCGAGAAGCCACGCGCTTCATAGAAGGCGCGTGCACGGCGATTTTGCTGGAATGTCCACAGGCGAACGTCGTTCATCTCGTCTGTCGCAGAGGAAAGAAGCCTCGTGCCGATCCCCATCCCCTGCACATCAGGCAGAATATAGAGCTGCTCGATCCAGCCATTTCCGTAGGCGATGACGCCGACGAGTCCGGCGTCGACGAAAGCGCCGAGGGCCGTGTATTCCGCCAGCAGATGGTTTCGCCAGTAGGCTTCGTCTTCCTCGGGCGTGTGCACATCGCGAAGATGCGGCAGGGCGTGCCATAGTGCGATCCGCCGCACCATGGCCGCCTGATACGCATGTCCGGCCGTCAGAGGCGCGATCTCGATGGCCATGGGATCAGGCCGCCGCGATATCCACCACGCCGCAATCGCCGGTTTCGGAGGCGAAGGCGAGCAGCTTGCCGTTCCTGCTCCAGGTCATGCTCGTGATCGCACCCTTGCCGGGGCGTCGCAGCAGGGCTTCCTTGCTGTCCGCGAGACGGACGGCGAGGATCATGCCGTCGATGAAGCCGATGGCGAGGATATCCTCGGCAGGATGGAATTTCACCGCGGTGGCCATGATGTTTGCGCGGGTTCCGAGTTCCAGCGGCGCCTTGCCCATCGGACCGTCCTTGCCCTGGAAGGGCCAGACGATGGCGGCCGGTGCACCCGAGGAGGCAAGCCATTTGCCCTTGGCCGACCAGGAGAGCGACTTTACCTTGGCCGGATAGCCGGTCATGCGCATGTGGCGGGCCTCCGCGCCCGACTTGCCGTCGAGCTTCCAGCCGTGCAGCGCGTTTTCCTGCATCGAGGTAACGAGAAAATTGCCATCGGGCGAGAAGGTCACGCCGGTATGGGCGCCCTTCCATTCGAGATCGATCGGCTTGGCGTTCGTGCCGACCCAATGAAGCGAAACGCCGTTATAACGCGCTGCGGCAATGCGCAGGCCCTTCGGCGCGAAGGCGAGGCCTTCGACCGTACGCTCTTCGGGAAATTCCTTGGTCGTGCCGTCGGCCAGACGCACGAGCGTGCTCTTGCCGTAGGAATAGGCGACCGCCCCCTGCGGGCCGGCGGCGATCTGCGAAATCCATTTGCGCGGCGCCGACGCGATCTCGCTGACATTGCCGTCTGCGCCGATGCGTAGCACCTTGCCGTCTTCGCCGCCGGAAATCAGGCTTTCGCTATAGGGATCGCGGATCGCCGTCAGCATGCCCTGGTGGGCTTCGATGACCTTGTCGCTGCCTTCGAGCCGGTGAAAGGTGCCGTCGGCACTCGCGAAGAAGGGGACATCACCTAAAAATTCGACGGCCAGAACGTGGCCGTCGAGATCAAGCGGTGCAACTGTCGGCATCAGGCAGTCGCCTCGCACGCCTTGAAGGATTCTTCGAGCTTGGTGCGGTCGAGGTCGCGGCCGATGAAGACGAGACGGCTCTCGTGCTTTTCGCCATCCTTCCACGGACGCTGGTGATCGCCTTCGATGATCATGTGCACGCCTTGGACGACATAGCGCTCGGCGTCATCCTTGAAAGCGATGATGCCCTTGAGCCGCAGGATGTTCGGACCCTGCGTCTGGGTGATCTTCTGAATCCAGGGGAAGAAGCGCTCCGGGTTCATCTCGCCGCCGCGCAGCGAAACGGACTGTACCGTGATGTCGTGGATGGCCGACATGTCACCGTGATGGTGGTGATGATGGTCGTGGTCATGATCGTGGTGGTCGTGATGATGGTGATCATGATCGCAATCCGGGCCGCAGACGTGATCGTCATGGCCGTGCTCGAGGAAGTGCGGATCGTTTTCCAGTGCGCGCTCGAGGTTGAAGGCGCCCTGGTCCAGAACGCGGGCGAGATCGACGCCCGAACGGCTGGTCTTGTAGACGCGGGCGGCCGGGTTGATGGCACCCACGATATCCTCGATCTGGGCCAGCTCTTCCGGTGTCACGAGATCGGTCTTGTTGATGATGACGACATCGGCGAAGGCGATCTGATCTTCGGCCTCGCGGCTGTCCTTCAGGCGCAGCGGCAGGTGCTTGGCGTCGACGAGAGCAACGACGGCGTCAAGCTCGGTCTTGGAACGGACGTCGTCATCCATGAAGAAGGTCTGGGCGACGGGCACCGGATCGGCAAGGCCGGTGGTTTCGACGATGATGCCATCGAAACGGCCGGGGCGGCGCATCAGGCCTTCGACGACACGGATCAGGTCGCCGCGGACCGTGCAGCACACACAGCCATTGTTCATTTCGTAGATTTCTTCGTCGGATTCGACGATCAGGTCGTTGTCGATGCCGATCTCGCCGAACTCGTTGACGATAACCGCATATTTCTTGCCGTGATTTTCGGAAAGGATACGGTTGAGCAGCGTCGTCTTGCCCGCGCCGAGATAACCGGTGAGCACGGTAACGGGGATGGGCTTCTGCTGTGTCTGGATCGCGTCGGTCATGAGAACCTCTAGGAATAGGGCTTTGACCCCGAGGCAAAGTCCGGGGCCGGAATTGGTCGGTTTCATATAGGCGCTTGGGGGCGGCAGTTCAAAGGGTTTTGTATGTTATAAGATCACATTGCCTAATCATCGAAACCGGCATTATCGCAGCCGGTCCGCGTCGAAGGCGTCGACATCCTGCAGCAGTTCCACCAAGCCGCCGACAGCATGGGCAATCAGCGCCTCCCCCTTTGCCGCGGTTGCCTTCGCGGCGTTGCCGGCAACGCCCTGCGGATTGAGGTCCGACATCTTCCAGCCGAAGGCGTGCGGGCCATAGGCGCGCAGGTGTCTGAAGCGCTCGGCAAACTCCGTCTGGCGGGAGGTGAAGTCGGCCGCGCTCGCCATGTCCACGCGCTCCGGATGGAGAGCCAGCATGACGGATGTCTCGATATCGCCGCCGTGGATATCGACCGCCTTTTCTTCGGGAGAGATCACCCCGTCGGGAACGCCGAAGCGGGTCCAACTGGTGGCGATGGCCAGCATGTTGAAACGCACGCGCGCTTCCGTGGCGACGATCGTCATCAGCGGTGAGTTGCCGCCGTGGGCGTTCAGCATCACGAACTTGCGGATGCCCAGTTTCGACAGTCCTTCGGCGATAGTGAGCCAGCGCTTTATGGCTGTATCAAAAGGAAGCGTCTTCGTTCCTTCAACATCCATGTGCTCTAAGGAGTAGCCGACCGATTCGACAGGGAGTACGGTGACGGGCAAACCGGCCGGCAGGGCGGTTTTCAGCCTGTTGACGATACCCTCGGCAATCAACGTGTCGGTTTCGAAGGGCAGATGCGGACCGTGCTGTTCATGGGCGCCGAGCGGCAGGACAGCTATCCAGCGGCGGCGTGCCTCCGGCGCGAGCGCCGGGTCATTGTCCTCGAAACGGAACGACGGAACCAACATCGGGCCTTGCCTCTTGTTTATGACGAGATGATGGGCAATGTCATATCGCAGCCTGGGCAGTGCTTAAAGATCAAAGGGATGGCAATGGGCAAGAAGCATAAGGACGGCAAGAAGCACAAGAAAAGGAAGGACCAGACCGAGTATACGCTCGCCGATCTTTCGCCGGCCCTGACGCAGGCTGCCCGCTCCATGCGCACGGTCCTGTCACGCAACCTGCTGGAAAGCGGTCTCTATGCCGGCCAGGACGGTGTGATCCTTTCGCTTGCCGAAAGCGACGGCATGACGGCCGGCGGGCTTGCCCAGAAGCTCGGCGTCAAGGCACCCACCATGACGCGCACGATCGGCCGCATGGAGGCGCAGGGGTTCCTTGAGCGCAAGCCCGATGCCGAGGATGCCCGGCTCACCAAGGTCTACCTCACCGAACTCGGCCGCGGCAGCGTGCAGGCGATCGAGCTTGCCGCCTCCTCCTGCGACAGGCTCGCGACGCTTGATTTCTCCGAAAAGGAAATCCGCAATCTCGTGCGTCTGCTGAAGGCGATCGATGCCAATCTGCAGGCGGAAGCCATGCATGTCGACGAAGATGAGGAAGATTGAAAATTTCCTCAAAAGGCGAATTGCCTGTATCGCTTAAATCTTTTAATTAAATTTTTTAAGGCTGCCGCTGCACTGCGGCAGTCCTTGACCAGCTTCACGCGTTGCCTGGAGGAGGAGACGTGGCGCAGAAGATCAAGCTTTCGACGATTGCCGAAACGCTCGGCATATCAACGGCGACCGTTTCCCTGGCCTTACGCGACAGTCCCCTTGTAGCCGGCAATACGCGGGAGAAGATCAAGGAACAGGCACGCGCACTGGGCTACATCTACAACCGCCGCGCCGCCAGCCTGCGTACCTCGCGCTCCGGCATTATCGGCGTCGTGGTCCACGACATCATGAACCCGTTCTACGGCGAGATCCTGAAGGCGATCGAAAGCGAGCTCGACCGCAGCCGCCACACCTTCATCCTTTCCAACCATTACGATTCCGTCGAGAAGCAGCGCACCTTCATCGAGACGCTGCTGCAACTCGGCGGCGACGGGGTGATCATGTCGCCGGCAATCGGCACGCCGCCGGAAGATATCCAGCTTGCGGAAGAGAACGGCATGCCGGCGATCCTAGTTGCGCGCTCCATGGACAGCCAGGACGTGCCGACCTATCGCGGCGACGACAGCTACGGCATCTCGCTTGCCACCAACCACCTGATCGGCCTCGGTCATCGCACCATCGCCATGATCGGCGGCACGGATCAGACCTCGACCGGGCGTGACCGCTATCAGGGTTATGTCAACGCGCTGCGCAAGGCCGGCATCGAGGTCGATCCGAACCTGCGCATTCCCGGTCCCCGCTCGAAACAGGGTGGTTTCGAGGCGGCCGTGCATTTCCTGTCGCTGCCGCAGAAGCCGACTGCGGCCGTCTGCTGGAACGATCTGGTTGCCATCGGCCTGATGAACGGCATTGCCCGTGCCGGCCTCGTGCCCGGCAGCGATATCTCGGTCACCGGCTATGACGATCTGGAGGAGGCCTCGATCGCCACGCCGGCGCTGACCACCGTCTGGAACGGCCAGACGGAGGTTGGACGTCTTGCCGCCCGCGCCCTACTTGATCGGCTTGCCGGCAGCCATGAACCTGACGGTATCCATCTCATCAAGCCGGAAATGCGTATCCGCCAGTCCACCAGCCCCTATCGGCCGCGTACCTGACCGCCGAAGCCAAGAGGAAAAGCCATGTCCCGTATTGCCGTTCTCGTTCCCGGGAAGATGCATGATCGCGTCCTTGCCCAGCTAAAGGATCGCTTCGAGGTCATCAGTGTCCAACGCAAGGAAACGCTCGATCTCGATGCCGAGACGGCGAAACGCATTCGCGGCGTGGCGGTCAGCGGGGCTTTCCCGGCCGCCTGGTTCGAGCAGCTGCCCAATATCGAAATCGTCGCGAGCTTCGGTGTGGGATATGACGGTATCGATGCCAGGCTTGCAGGTTCGAAAGGCATCATCGTCACCAATACGCCCGATGTGCTGAACGATGAAGTGGCCGACACGGCGATCGCGCTTCTGCTCAACACCGTCCGCGAGCTGCCGAAAGCGGAGAACTGGCTGCGGGCCGGCAACTGGAAGCCGGGTGCCGCCTATCCGCTGACGCGCTTTTCGCTGAAGGGCCGGCATGTCGGCCTCTACGGTCTCGGCCGGATCGGCCTGGAGATTGCCAGGCGGCTGGAGCCCTTCAAGGTGAAGATCAGCTATCACACCCGCTCGCGCCACGCCGATGCTCCCTATGACTATCACTCGACCTTGAAGGGGCTCGCGGAGGCTGTCGATACGCTGATTGCGATCGTGCCGAAGACGCCGCAGACGCATAAGACCGTCGATGCGGAGGTTCTGTCTGCGCTCGGCCCCGACGGCATCGTCATCAATATCGGCCGCGGCTGGACGGTGGATGAGGATGCTCTGACCGCCGCGCTGACTGCCGGTACGATCGGTGCGGCCGGGCTCGATGTCTTCTATGACGAGCCGCATGTGCCGGCCGGCCTGCTGGCCGCGCCGAACACGGTGCTGGTGCCGCATGTCGGCTCCGCCTCCATCCCCACACGCAACGCCATGGCGGATCTGGTGGCACGGAATCTCATCGCCTGGTTCGAGCAGGGCGAGCCTGTCACGCCGGTGGCGGAGACACCGGCCAGGAAGTAGAACGAGGCTCCCTCCGCGAAGGCGGAGGAAGCGCTTCGCTTATTCCTATTTTGCCTTTGGTCTTTTTCCCGTTTCCCACTTGGTCGGTCGGGAAGGATTGGCTATGCTTGACCCGGTCGCACCATTCCCGGCGACCGTGATTGTCATCGGCGGCGTCTCGCCGTCTCAAGCTTATACATCGCGATTTGATCGGGGAGCGTCTGCTCCGCCCGGCGCCTTTGCGCGCCGGCAGCCGGCGCTTTCTGGAAGGAGGCAGAAATGGATTATCGCAAGCTCGGTCCCAGCGGGGCCGTCGTCACCGCCTATTGCCTGGGTACCATGACGTTCGGGAAGGAGTCCGATGAGGCGGCTTCCTTCAGGATACTCGACGACTACTTCGCCTGGGGCGGCAATTTCATCGATACCGCTGACGTCTACAGCGCCGGTGCATCGGAGGAGATCATCGGCCGCTGGCTGAAGGCCCGCCCCACCGAGGCAAAGCAGGCCGTGATCGCCACCAAAGGCCGCTTCCCGATGGGCGACGGACCGAACGATATCGGCCTTTCCCGCCGTCACCTCAATCAGGCGCTCAACGATTCGCTGCGTCGCCTGGGTGTCGAACATATCGACCTCTACCAGATGCATGCATGGGATGCCCTGACGCCGATCGAGGAAACGTTGCGCTTCCTCGACGATGCCGTGCGTGCCGGCAAAATCGGCTATTACGGCTTCTCCAACTATGTCGCCTGGCACATTGCCAAGGCTTCCGAGATCGCCAAGGCGCAGGGCTATACGCGGCCGGTGACGCTGCAGCCGCAATATAACCTCCTCATGCGCGACATCGAGCTTGAGATCGTCGATGCCTGCCAGGATGCCGGCATGGGCCTGCTGCCCTGGTCGCCGCTGGGCGGCGGCTGGCTGACCGGCAAATACAAGCGCGACGAGATGCCGACGGGGGCAACGCGCCTCGGCGAAAATCCCAATCGCGGCGGCGAGGCCTATGCGGCCCGCAATGCGCAGGAGCGGACCTGGGATATTATCAACGCAGTGGAGGAAATCGCCAAGGCGCGCGGCGTCAGCATGGCGCAGGTGGCGCTGTCCTGGGTGGCGGCGCGTCCGGCCGTGACCTCGGTTATCCTTGGCGCGCGCACGTCCGAGCAACTCGCGGACAATCTCGGGGCTGCCGAATTCGCTCTCACGGCGGAAGAGACGGCAAAACTCAATGAGGTCAGCGCGCCGACGCCGGGGCAATATCCCTATGGCGTCAACGGCACGAATCAGCGTCACCGCAAGATCGAAGGCGGCCGCTGAGCCGGCCTGCCAGAATGGAAGGGCCGCCGGGGCGATCCGGCGGCCGTTCTGTTTCAGGCAATTGCCTGCGCCGGCCGCGTCGTCAGCTTGCTGGCGGCGTAATCCCTGACCGCATCGCCGAAAGCGGTGAAGAGCCTGTTCGAGGGCTTGTCGGTCTCTGCCCAATATTCCGGATGCCACTGCACGCCGACGGCAAAGGCCTTGGCACCGATGACGGAAACGGCTTCGATCGTGCCGTCCTCTGCGGTGGCTTCCACCTGCAGGCGCGGGGCGGTCCTGGCGATCGCTTGGCGATGCAGGGAGTTCACGCGGATCTCGCCGGCGCCGACGATACCGGCAATGCAGGAGCCTTCCTTGATGAAGACGCTCTGGCGGATTGCATACATGCCGTCGCGGTCGCTGACATCGGGTTTGCGGTGATCCCAGATGCCCGGCTGTTCCTGGATTTCGCTGGCAAGCGAGCCGCCGAGCGCAACGTTCAGTTCCTGAATGCCGCGGCAGATGGCGAGAAGCGGGATGGCGCGGTCGATGGCGCGGCGGATCAGCGGCAGGCTGGTGGCGTCGCGGGCGGGATCGAAGGGGCCGTCGGCCTCGGTGGCTTCGATGCCGTAGAGCGAGGGGTGCACATTGCTGGCCGAGCCCGACACCAGCACGCCGTCGACGCGATCAAGGATCGCATCCGTGTCGTATCCTTCTTCGAAGGCGGGGATCATGAAGGCCATGACGCCGGCGGCATTCAGCGCCGCGCGCAGATATTGGTGCTGTACGGCATGCCAGGTCGCGCCGTCGAGGCTGCGGATATCGGCAGGAATGGCAACGATCGGTTTCGTCATTTTCACCCCGGAGAAAACACTATCGCACGTTTCTGCGGCCAGAATGGCCGGCAAGTCAACGCTTGGATGCCGGTGGTGGCCAAATTGCGGCGCCTCAAGCCGCCCAAGCAGGCGCCGCCTGGGCTAAGCCGCTGATTCCGATGGATGTGCGGGTTGCGCCACAGAAGGGTCGTGATCCCAAAGACTAATAGACTAAAGCTTGAAACGCATCTTCTGCCATGCTTAGCTTTGCCGTTACTGCGGGTAGGGGTGAGGATCGACCGCGCAGTGCCATCTATACGGGAGGTTTTTGATGGATCGTCGTTCATTTATGAAAAAGGCGGGAACAGCCGGCGCCGGTGCCGTTGCCGCGACTGCTCTGGCAGCGCCTGCAATTGCGCAGGAAAATCCGAAGATTGCCTGGCGCATGACCTCGTCGTTTCCGAAGAGCCTGGACACGATCTACGGCGGCGCCGAAGATATCGCCAAGCACGTTTCCGATGCCACCGACGGCAATTTCACGATCCAGCCTTTCGCAGCCGGCGAGATCGTACCCGGCCTGCAGGCCGTCGATGCTGTGGCGGCCGGCACTGTCGAGGCAGCCCACACCACTTCCTATTATTTCGTCGGCAAGGACCCGACCTACGCCATCGGAACGGCCATTCCGTTCGGCCTGAACAGCCGGTTGACCAATGCCTGGTTCTACGAGGGCAACGGCAATAGCCTGATGAACGAATTCTATGCCACGCAGGGGATGTATGCCCTGCCGGCCGGCAATACCGGCGCCCAGATGGGCGGCTGGTTCCGCAAGGAAATCAATACGCTCGACGATCTCAAGGGCGTCAAGATGCGTATTGCCGGCCTTGCCGGCCGCGTCATGGAGAAGGTTGGCGTCATCCCGCAGCAGATCGCCGGCGGCGATATCTATCCGGCGCTCGAAAAGGGAACGATCGATGCGGCGGAATTCGTCGGCCCCTACGACGATTTGAAACTCGGCTTCCACAAGGTGGCGAAATACTACTATTACCCGGGCTGGTGGGAAGGTGGCCCGACGGTGCATGCGTTCTTCAATCTCGACAAATGGAGCAGCCTGCCGAAGCACTATCAGGCAGCGCTGACCGACGCCTGCGCTTATGCCAACACCAACATGCTGGCAAAATACGACACGAAGAACCCGACTGCGCTGAAACAGCTTGTCGCCGAGGGCGCGACCCTGCGCCCGTTCAGCCAGGAGATCATGGAAGCCTGCTTCCAGGCCGCGATGGGCATCTACAGCGAAATCTCGGGTACGAACCAGTATTTCAAGAAGATCTACGACGACCAGACGGCCTTCAAGAAGGATGCCTATCTCTGGATGCAGCTCTCGGAATATACGTTCGATACGTTCATGATGATCCAGCAGCGCGCGGGCAAGATCTAGGCACCCTGCCGCTTCTTTACCGAAACCGATCTCGAGAGCCCCGGGTGACAAATCCGGGGCATTTCTTTTCGCACGCGCGTTTCCGTTTTCCTCGAATACGGGGACGGCCTATTGCGCGGGTGGCGGCGGAGGAGTGCTCGGCAGCGCCGGCAAGGTCAGGCCCGGAATCTGCGGCGTGCCGTTGCCGCCGCCCGGTTGCCCCAACGACGGCAAGCCGAGCTGGCCGCCGAAACCCGGTACTTCGATCTTGATGGAATTGGGGTCCACCTTCGGTCCGTGGTCCAGCCAGTAAGTGACCGATTGCGGCCAGAAGATCACGATCGCCACGAGAATGAGCTGCATGCCAACCCAGGGCAGGGCGCCAAGATAGATGTCCCTGGTGCGGACATCGCGGTTGGCGATGGAGCGCAGGTAGAAGAGCGCGAAGCCGAAGGGCGGGTGCATGAAACTCGTCTGCATGTTCACGCAGATCAGCACGCCGAACCAGATCAGGTCGATGCCGAGATTGGAGGCGACCGGCGCCAGCATCGGGATGACGATGAAGGCGATCTCGAAGAAGTCGAGGAAGAAGGCGAGGATGAAGATGAAGATGTTGACGAAGATCAGGAAACCGACGGGACCGCCGGGGATGCCCGAGAGCATATGCTCGATCCAGCGCGAACCGTCCATGCCCTGGAAGACCAGGCTGAAGCAGGTCGAGCCGATCAGGATCATCACGACCATGGTGGTGATGTGCATGGTCGAGCTCATGGCTTCGCGGATCAGCGGCCATGTGAGGCGGCGGTGGAGGGCTGCGAGCACCATGGCGCCGACGACGCCAAGGGCGCCTGCTTCCGTCGGCGTGGCGAGCCCCATGAAGATGGTGCCGAGCACCAGAAAGATCAGCACGATCGAGGGGATCATGCCCCAGAGCACCTTCATCAGCAGCGCCCAGTCGAAATCGCCGCGCACTTCCTTCGGCAGCGGCGGCATCGCCTTCGGGTTGACGATGGAGAGAACCAGAATATAGCCGACAAAGATCGCCACCTGCAGGATCGAGGGGCCGATTGCGCCGAGATACATGTCGCCCACCGAACGGCCGAGCTGGTCGGCCAGCACCACCAGCACCAGCGAGGGCGGAATGACCTGGGTGATCGTGCCCGAGGCGGCGATAACGCCGGTTGCAAGGCGGGGGCTGTAGCCGTAGCGCAGCATGACCGGCAGCGAGATGACGCCCATGGTGATGACGGAGGCTGCGACCGTACCGGTGATGGCGCCAAGCACGGCGCCGACCAGGATGACGGCATAGGCAAGGCCGCCCGGAATGGAGCCGAAGAGCTTGCCGGTGCCTTCGAGCAGATCTTCGGCCAGCCCGCAACGTTCCAATATGGCGCCCATGAAGGTGAAGAAGGGGATGGCCAGCAGGAGATCGTTGGAGACGATGCCGAAGAAGCGCAAGGGCAGCGCCTGCAGAAAGACCTCTCCGAAATGGCCGGTCACGATGCCGATGATGCCGAAGAAGAGGCCGACGGCGGCGAGCGAGAAAGCGACGGGGAAGCCGTAGAGCATGAAAATGACCATGCCCAGGAACATCGCCGGCGGGATGATACCGTAGTCAAACAAATCCGTTCCTCCGGGGCCGGGTTACTGCAGCGGCTTTTCGTATTTCGTATCGATCTTGATCGCGCCGGTCAGTGCGGCGATCCTCTTGATCAATTCCGAAACGCCCTGAAGGGTGAGAAGCGCGAAGCCGGCAAAGAGCATCAGCTTCACGGGCCAGCGGATGAGGCCGCCGGCATTGCCGGAAATTTCACCCTGCTGATAGGCGAGCAGGAAATAGGGCCAGCAGAGAATGGAGAGGAAGATGCAGGCGGGGATAAGGAAGACGATGAGGCCGACAATGTCGATCCAGATCTTCGCCGTGTCGGAGACGGAGCCGTATATCAGATCGACGCGCACATGCTCGTTCTTGCGCAGCGCATGCGAGGCGCCGAGCATGACGACGAAGGCGAAGAGATACCACTGGATTTCCAGCCAGCCGTTCGAACTGTAGTTGAAGGCGTAACGCACCATCGCATTGCCGGCGCTGATCAGGCAGCAGGCCAGCACCATATATTCAGCCAGTTTGCCGATGAACTCGCTGATCAAGTCGATCAGCCGACTGGCGGCCAAGAATACCGACATTCGCCTCCCCTTATTGTCTTGCCGCTTTCGGCAGTTCTCCCTTTGGAACCGGTGTAAACCAGGGTTTTTGAAATTGGAAGGATAAATGCCCCGCCTTGGATTATAGTCTTATGCAGCCAAGTGCCTGTGATCGCAGAGAATATTTCGGCAACTCAGGCGTGGATATTTTTTTCAATAATTTCGCGATAAAGCTGCAATATCCCGTGTCGGATGTGCTGTTCATCCTATGGTTTTAGAAAAATTGACCAAATGTTTGAACTGTTTGAAATCAATTTTTAAAAGGTTCGGATTACATTTCCCGCGCACAGGGAAAGTATGGATGAAGCCACATAACCCGAACAGGGTCCCTAAGGATGTGTATCTGTCGTTTGTGAGTTCCCTGTCCGGGAACCGGATGACGCTTCTTGTTGGCGTGATCGTGCATGTTGCGACGTGCCTTGCCGTGGCTGCCAAGACGCAATATTCCATCTACATCCTGCTGTCGGCCGCCTTCCTCCTGGTTTTCGGCGTTCGCATGGTCATCTTCCGCCAGTTCGATCGTGTCGACAAGCAGAACCTGTCGCATGCCGGAATCGAGCGTTGGGAGCGGATTCTCGTCGCCAGCGGAGCTTGCACCACCGCGCTCCTCGGCATCGCCAGTGGCTACGCCATCTTCGTCGTGCATGATTCCTTTGCGGAGCTTGCCTGCATTTCCGTCACCATGGCGACCATGGTTTCCGTCGTCGGCCGCAACTACGGCTCGCGCTTCGCGGTCGATCTTCAGACGCTCTTCTGTTGCCTGCCGATGATCGTCTGCAGCCTCCTGGCATTGGATTTCTATCGCGGCGTGCTTTCGATCTTCCTCATTCCGTTCTGGCTGACGACGCGGGCCATGGCGAACGGCGTGCGCGAATTCCTCTATGAGAACGTGATAGCGCGCCGCGAGATTGCCTCGATCGCCGACCGCTTCGATACGGCGCTGAACAACATGCCGCACGGCCTTGTCATGGTCGACGCGGAAAACCGGATCCAGGTCATCAACCGCAAGGCTTGCGAACTCCTGAAGATTGGCGCGCCGGACAGGCTGAAGGATCGCGATCTCGGTGCCGTCCTGCGCTATGGCGCGCGTTACAGCTTCATGGACGCCTCGCAGCCGGAACTGATCCTACGACAACTGACGCAGGTCGCCGAAGGCAGTCTGTCGCGCACCCTCATTCACTTTCCTGAAGGACTGTCGCTGGAATTCTCTGCGAGCCGGCGCGCGGATGGCGGCGCGGTATTGATCTTCGAAGATGTTTCGAGCCGTGTGAAGGCCGAACAAAAGATCCTGCACATGGTGCGCTTCGACGCGCTGACAGGTCTGCCGAACCGAGAATATTTCGGCAATCTCGTGCAGGATTATCTCGCCAGACATTCGAAGAAGCGGGGTCCGCTCGGCTTCATGATCCTCGATATCGACGAGTTCAAGCATGTCAACGACATGCGAGGCCACGTGACCGGCGACCACCTGCTCTGCGCCATCGCCGTGCGGGTCAAGGAGATGGCCGGCAATGCCATCGTTGGCCGGTTGATGGGCGATCAGTTCATTCTCTTCTTCCCGCATGCGCGCGACAAGCAGGTGCTGGATGCCGACATCCGCAAGCTGCACGCGGCGGTCCAGGGCCAATATGAAGTCGACGAGGTCACGTTCCTCGTCTCGCTCAGCGCCGGTTACGCCGTCCTTGAAAGCGATGCCTTCGCCATGGATGAATGGAGCGTCAAGGCCGACCTCGCGCTGTTCGACAGCAAATCGCGGCTCAAGGGCGGGATCACCGGTTTCGAGCGCGAGATGGACGGCCGCTATATCGAGCAGCAGAAGCTAAAGGCCGATCTGCGCGATGCTGTGGACGCAAAAGCGCTGCACCTCGTCTTTCAGCCGATGTTCAAGGCCGACGGCACGCGTATCGAATGCGCCGAGGCGCTTGCGCGCTGGGTGCATCCGGAAAAGGGCGCCATTCCGCCCGATGTGTTCATCCGTCTTGCCGAAGAGATGGGCATCATCTCGCAGATCACCCGTTTCGTGCTCTTCAAGGCCTGCCAAGAGTGCATGACCTGGCCGGAGCACATCGCCGTTTCGGTCAATCTGTCGGCGCGTGATCTGCGCGATGCCGATATTCTCTCGGTTGTTTCCGAAGCGCTGGCGCAATCCGGGCTTGAGGCTTCGCGCCTGCACCTGGAAATTACCGAAAGCAGCTTGATCGACGAGCCGGCCGTCGTCCGCGCGATCCTGGCCGAGCTGCGCAGCCGCGACATCACCATTGCCATTGACGATTTCGGCACCGGCTTCTCCAGCCTCAGCTATCTCGACACGCTGCCGCTCGATATCGTCAAGATCGACCGATCCTTCGTGCGCAACGTCGTGGAGGATACGCGCCGCCTGAAGCTTCTGCGCGGCACGGTGCATCTTGCCCGCGAGCTCGGACTCAAGATCGTCGTCGAGGGGGTGGAAACCCACGAGCAGCTGGCGCTTCTCAACAAACATCGCAGCACCGACCTGGTGCAGGGTTACGTCTTCTCTCCGCCCGTTCCCTCCAAGGAAATCGGCATCCTTTCCCAGGCCCTTACGCGCCGCACCTCGCCGCGCCGCCGCAGCAAGGTCGCCTGACAAGGCTCTGCCCGATGATGTGGCGGCGACGGTGGCCGTTAACCTTAATAATTCAAATACGCCCAAAACTTTCGTCAAATCTTGCACTTTAACGAATGAGGCATGATTAATGACCCGTTAACAACGGGGTGCATCATGGCGTCTGTCCCTTTGAATGCGAGCGACTTTTCGAAGAAGGTCCTCGAAATTCTTGATAATGTCGAATATCGCCGCGTCGAAAGCAGCGAAGACATGGAAGAGGTGGAACGGTTGCGCTACAAGGCCTACAAGGCCCACGACGCGCTGTCGCTTGCCCCGGGCGGCCTGTTGGACGATGTCGATTTCGACAGCCATGCCTATATCTTCGGTCTCTACTATTACGGCGAACTGGTGAGTACGATCCGTATTCACCATGTAACGCCCGACCATCGCGTCAGCCGGTCGGGAGAGGCCTTTCCGGAGGCGATGGATGAGCTTCTGGATGCCGGGCTGACCTTGATCGACCCGGCGCGTTTCGCGGCCGATCCGGAGATCACCGCCAACATGCCATGGATCCCCTATCTGACGCTCAGACCCGCCATCGTCGCGGCTGCGTATTTCCGCGCCGACCGCGTTATTCAGTCCGTCCGGCCCCCGCATGCCGCTTTCTACAAACGGGTCTTCTATGCCGATACCATCGTGCCCGGCCGACTGGCGGAAAGTTACGGCGTCGACGTGACGCTGATGGCGACGAATGTGATCGAGGTCGGACGCAAGCTGTTGACGCGCTACCCCTTCTTCATCTCCAGCGCAAGCGAGCAGCGCATGATGTTTTCGCGCAATCCGAACGACACGCTGCCGCCGCTCACCATCATTCCGACGGCGCGTTTCGTGCCGCCAGGCGAACTTGGCACCGATCTGCCGCTGTGATTTCCCCTTCTTCGCGATCGAGAGGCAATGCCCGTAAGCGCAGATGAGGCGTGGGCGGCGGCCGAAAACCGCCCCTGTCGCGTGACCTCATTTCATCCGGCCGTTGCGGTCGTCTTTTCGTCCGGATGAGGTTGCTGCGGGGGGCGCCTGCGGCATTCTCATGCATTGCGCTTTCGCCTGTCATTGTGTAATCCCTGCGGGTAGGGGATTTGCCTCGCCGAGGCGGGGGAATCAGGTAGCGCTAAGGCATTTCAGGGAGACGATATTCATGGCCGAACATCATACCGGACCGGTCGAGACCGGCGCGCCGATGGACTACAGCGAACATGAAAAGACCTACAACATGTTCATTACCGGCACGAAATACGGAACGATGGTTCTTGTCGCCCTGATGCTTGCCATGACTGCCGGTTTCTTCGGCGGCGCCGGATTCCTCGGCGGCATCCTCGTCTTCCTCATCATCCTCGTCGCCGGCATCTTCCTGCTCCGCTAGAACGGCTCGCGGGAAGACAAGGTCTTCCGAACTTTGTGATGTAGATGCTTGGCCCGCGCAGGCAAGCAGCCTGCGACGGTCCAGCTGACCCGGAGGAGGGGGCAGTTGGCCAATATCGTTTTCGTAGCAAAGGAAATCACTGGCGATGAGACGCGCGTTGCCGCGTCCGTCGAAACGGTGAAAAAGATAAAGTCGCTAGGCTTCGATGTCGTCGTCGAAGCGGGCGCCGGAACGCTGTCGCGCATTCCGGACAGTGAATTCGAAGCCGCAGGTGCCACAATCGGCACGTTTGCAGATGCGGCGTCCGCAGATGTGATCCTCAAGGTCCGCCGGCCGAACGAAGGTGAAATTTCCGGCTACAAGACCGGTGCTGTCGTCATCGCCATCATGGATCCCTATGGCAATGACGAAGCGGTCGCCGCGATGGCCCGCGCCGGCCTTTCCACCTTCGCCATGGAACTGATGCCGCGCATTACCCGCGCACAGTCGATGGACGTGCTGTCGTCGCAGGCAAATCTCGCAGGCTATCAGGCGGTTATCGAGGCGGCAGTCGTCTATGACCGCGCCATGCCGATGATGATGACGGCGGCCGGCACCGTTCCTGCGGCCAAGGTTTTCGTCATGGGGGCGGGCGTTGCCGGCCTGCAGGCGATCGCGACGGCGCGTCGTCTCGGTGCTGCCGTTTCGGCAACGGATGTTCGCCCCGCGGCAAAGGAACAGGTTGCATCGCTCGGCGCGAAATTCATCGCCGTCGAGGACGACGAGTTCAAGGCGGCGGAAACGGCCGGCGGTTATGCCAAGGAAATGTCTGCCGACTATCAGGCGAAGCAGGCGGCACTCGTGGCCGAACATATTGCCAAGCAGGATATCGTCATCACCACGGCCCTCATTCCCGGCCGTCCGGCGCCGCGGCTTGTCTCGCGCGCCATGCTGGCCGCGATGAGGCCGGGTGCGGTCGCTGTCGATCTCGCGGTCGAGCGTGGCGGCAATATCGAAGGCGTCGTGGCCGGTGAGATCACCGATGTCGAAGGCGTGAAGGTGATCGGCTTTGCGAACATGGCGGGCCGCGTGGCGGCCAGCGCTTCTGCGCTCTACGCCAAGAACCTCGTCACCTTCCTGGAGACGATGGTGAACAAGGAAACGAAATCGGTCGTGCTCAACCTCGAGGACGAGCTCGTCAAGGCGACGATGCTGACCTATGCGGGCGACGTCGTTCATCCGGCATTCGGCGGCGCCAAGAAGGGGGATAACTGATGGCGAGTGAAGCAATGGACAAGGCGCTGGAGCAGCTCGACCAGGCCGTCACCGCAGTCATCACTGCGGCAGCCCAGGCACCGGAAGCGGCAAGTGCCGCAACCGGCGGGGCGATCGACCCTTTCGTCTTCCAGTTCGCGATCTTCGTGCTGTCGATCTTCGTCGGCTATTATGTCGTCTGGTCGGTGACGCCGGCGCTGCACACGCCGCTGATGGCTGTCACCAACGCGATCTCTTCGGTCATCGTCGTCGGCGCGCTGCTTGCGGTCGGCATCTCGACCAGCGGGCTTGCGACCGGTTTCGGTTTCGTGGCCCTCGTGCTGGTCTCGGTGAATATCTTCGGCGGCTTCCTCGTCACGCAGCGCATGCTGGCGATGTACCGCAAGAAGGACAAGTGAGGCCGCACGCATGACCAATATCGCAGCCTTCCTCTATCTCATCTCCGGCGTCCTCTTCATCCTGGCGCTGCGCGGCCTCTCGCATCCCGCCACCAGCCGCAAGGGCAATCTTTACGGCATGGTCGGCATGGGCATCGCGATCCTCACGACGCTGGTGCTGGCGACGCCGAACTTCGGCGGCTTCGTGCTCATCATCTTCGGCCTTGCCATCGGCGGCAGTGCCGGCGCCTATATTGCCCGCACCATCGCCATGACCTCGATGCCGCAGCTCGTCGCCGGCTTTCATTCGCTGGTCGGCCTTGCCGCGGTACTGGTCGCCGCATCGGCGCTCTACACGCCGGGTTCGTTCGGCATTGGCGAGATCGGCCAGATCCATACCGAAGCGCGCATCGAAATGGCGATCGGCGTGGCGATCGGCGCGCTGACCTTCACCGGTTCGATCATCGCCTTCCTGAAGCTCGACGGGCGCATGTCCGGCAAACCGATCCTGCTGCCCTTCCGGCATCTGATCAATATCGCCCTGCTGGTGCTGATCGTGCTCTTCGTCATTGGGCTCGCTGCGACCGAGAGCCATTTCGATTTCTGGGCGATCGTTGCACTGTCGCTGGCACTCGGCGTGCTGCTGATCGTGCCGATCGGCGGCGCCGACATGCCCGTCGTCGTGTCGATGCTGAACTCCTATTCGGGCTGGGCTGCTGCCGGCATCGGCTTCACGCTCGGCAATCTGGCGCTCATCATCACCGGTGCGCTGGTCGGCTCGTCCGGCGCCATCCTGTCCTACATCATGTGCAAGGGCATGAACCGTTCCTTCATTTCCGTCATCCTCGGCGGTTTTGGCGGCGAGACGGGTGGCGGCGCGGCGGATAGCTCGGACAAGACGGTCAAGCTCGGTTCGGCCGAGGATGCGGCCTATCTGATGGCGAATGCCTCGAAAGTCATCATCGTGCCCGGTTACGGCATGGCGGTGGCGCAGGCACAACATGCGCTGCGCGAACTCGCCGACAATCTCAAGAAGAACGGCGTGGAAGTGAAATACGCGATCCATCCGGTCGCCGGACGCATGCCGGGCCATATGAACGTGCTGCTTGCAGAGGCCAACGTGCCCTATGACGAAGTCTTCGAGCTTGAGGACATCAACTCGGAATTCGCCCAGGCCGATGTCGCCTATGTCATCGGCGCCAACGACGTCACCAACCCGGCGGCGCGCGACGACAAGACCTCGCCGATCTACGGCATGCCGATCCTTGACGTCGACAAGGCCAAGACCTGCCTCTTCGTCAAGCGCTCGCTCGGCTCGGGCTACGCCGGCATCGACAACACGCTTTTCTACAAGGACGGCACGATGATGCTGCTTGGCGACGCCAAGAAGGTGACGGAAGAGATCAACAAGGCAATCGCCCACTGATGAAAAACCCGCTTCGGCGGGTTTTTCATTTATCACTGCGCTGCGGCCGAACCGGCCCAGGCCACAGCCGAAACGACCGCCGCGGCAATCACGGTTTTCCCGAACATGGTCCTTCTCCTTTCGAACGACCTGCTCGAAACGGGCGGTTGCCGTGATTGTTCCGGCTGGGCTACTCGCGCTCCATCATCCCGCGCTGGGCGGTGAGTATCCAGACGAGACCCTCCGGGCGGAAATCGACATCGACAGTGCCGCGGAAAGCCGAAGCGGCATGCGCCTTGATGACGGTGGTGCCGAAACCGGTGCGTGCCGGCGGTTTGACCGGTGGGCCGCCGCTTTCAGTCCAGGTGAAACGCAGCATGTCGTCTTCTATCGGCTGCCATTCGAAGCGCACACGACCCTGTGGCACGGAGAGCGCGCCGTATTTTACCGAATTGGTGGCGAGCTCGTGCAGCGCCAGGCCGAGATTCTGCACGGCGTCGGGCTTGAGGATAAAGTCGGCGCCATCGATTTCCACCTGCTCGCGGGCCTGCGGGAAAGCCTGGAGATGTATATCGATGACACGATGCAGCGAGACCCCGGACCATTGTTCGCCCGTCAGCAGCTCGATCGAACGTACAAGCCCTTCAAGGCGATGGGCGACAGCCAGCCGGAATGTCTCGACGCTGTCGGATTGTTTGGAAAGTTGGCGCATCATCGCGAGAACGAGCGTCAGCAGGTTCTTGGTGCGATGAACCAGCTCATGCATGACGAAGCGCAGCCGGTCTTCGCTCTGGCTGCGATCGAAAGAGGCGTTGGAAAGCGCGATCGCCACCTGATTGGCCTCGATGACGCTGGTTTCGACCGGCGAGACGATATGGCCGTCGCCGAGCCGGTTCGCCATGTCGGCGATCTCGCGGATCGTGGAGCGGACCTGGCGGCCGACGGCATAGGTGGCGAGCACGGCAACCAGCAGCAGCACGAGGCCGCCGATCAGCAGGAAGCGCCAGGTGCTGAGGATCGGCGCCTGTGCGGTGGCGATCGGTCCCCATACGACGGTCTTCCAGGACCAGCCGGGAATCTGCGCATAACCCAGCAGGGCATGCGGGAGAATATCGCTGTCTTCGAAGACGCCGCTTGAGGCGACGAGCGAAGGCAGGATGCGCGGGTCGAAAGGTTCGCCCGGCTGCAGATTGGCAGGGCCGCGGCTTGCTACGACATGGCCGCCCTGATCGATCACCGCCGCCGACCAGCCGGAGGCAAGGCCCTCCGTGGTGACGAGTTTGGCGAGGTCGTTCGCATTCTGGGTAATGATCAATGCGGCGACAGGATCTTCGTCTCGCGGCAGGGTGACGTTATAGACCCACATGCCGCTCGTTACGCCCTTGAAGACATCGGAGGCTTCGATACGGCCGGACTTCATCGCCGCTTCGAGAGCCGCGATGTTCGTCGTCTTGCCAAGCAGCGTGCCGAAGGGACGACGGGTGTTCAGAAACTGCTGTCCGGTCCTGTCGACGGCGATGACATAAAGCGTATCGCCGCGCAGCGCTGTTTCGGTGCGATTGTAGAAAGATTCGTAGTCGCCGCTTTCCAGCTCCGGCGAGGAGGACAGCAGGCGCAGCGTCGTCGCCATATCCTGCAGCTGACGGTCGATCGTGCGTGAGAGGGCGAGTGCATCCTGCGCGGTTTCGCGCTTGAGCGTAGATCGCTGGTTGTCTTCCAGCTGCATCAGCAGGAGGGCGACGAAAGCGAAGATCGGCAGCGCGATCGCCACGGCCATGGCGACGAGATAGGTTCCGATCGAAGCTTTCGGAAAAAGACGTGCGGCGAACCTCATCGATGTCGCCTCCGGACTGCCGGGCCTTGATGCTGGGGAAGCTCGGTTTCGCAGGGTCTAACGAAAGCAAGAATCCGCATCAATCGCCAACGCCCTCACATTCGTATCGCCCAATAGCCCGCTATCAAAGCAGGGTCATGTTAGGGGCCGGGGCATTGCGTTGCAACCTACTAAAATAGTCAGGTGCAAAATCGTCGATTTTTATGGGTTATCCTGCGTCGGCGAAGCGCTGCAGCCGGAAGGGGCCGAGGCTTTCGTCACCCTGGCCTGACACAAGTTCGTCGGCAGCAAGCAGGCCCGCAAGCGGAGCAAGCGTAACGCCGGAGTGCATCACCGCGGCATAGAGACCGGGCAGGCCGGCATTTCCGATGATGGGAAAACCGTCAGCCGGTGTCGGGCGATAGCCGACGGTGAAGAAATCGAGTTTCAGATCGGCATTGTCGATGAGGGTCGCCTTTACACGGGCGAAGAGGTCCGCCGCACTTGCCCGATGATCTTCGCCGGGATCGCCGCCGGCGAAATCCGAGCCGGCGATGATCCGGCCTTCCGCCGTCTGGCGCATGTGCAGATGCGGCGTCATGACGAGGCCGTTCAAGCGTTTCGAGACAGGGCGGGAATGCACGATCAGGCCGGCCGGGGTGGAGAGCGGCAATGTCACTCCCGCCGAGGCTGCGATCGGAACCGAACCTGCGCCTGCGGCCAGCACGACATGATCGGCTTCAAGCACGCCTTCCGATGTCACGGCGCCGACGATTCGTCCGGCGCTCTGCAGCAGTCCGTTGACCGTGGCATGAACGAACGCGGCGCCGCGCGCTTCGGCATCCGCAAGCAGCAAACGCGCGGCGGCGACAGGCTCGACCGCGCCTTCTTCTGCCACATGGAGGGCGAAATCGGGATATTCGCCAAGGCCGGGTTCGAGCAGTGCGCTTTCTTCCCGGTTCAGCCGGCTGATGCCGTAGCCCCACCGGCCGTACTCATCGGCATAGGTTTCAAGATCGGCTGCCGGCATATCCCAGGAGAGGCTGCCGCACCAGGCGAGCGGCAGGCCGGGCAGTTCGCGGGCCAGCCGTTTCCACTCGGCCATCGCCCGGCGGCGGAAATGGAAATAGAATTCGGGATTGCCCCAGCTGGCGTTGATCCAGGCGAAGGAGCAAGGCGTCGCCACGCCGCCGCGTTCTTCGCCAATGACGGTGACTGCTGCGCCCTTGCGAGCGAGATGCCACGCAATCGAGGCGCCGATGATGCCGGCGCCGACGATGATCACATGCCGTTTCGCTGCCATCGTCGCCGCCTCTTGCCAATCATCCGTCAGCCGGTGGTGCCGCCGACACGGGCAAGTCCATCCCGGGCGGGCTGGTACTTCGGATCGAGGCCGACAGCATGGCGATAGGAGCGGATCGCCTTGTCCTTCTCGCCGCGGCGCTCGTAGACGAGAGCCTGGTTTGCCCAGGATTCGGCGAGGTTGCCGTTGAGTTCGATCGCGTGGTTGAAGTCGGCGAACGCGTTGTCGTCGTCATTCAGGGCGATATAGGAAATACCGCGGCCGTTATAGGGTTCGGGCGAATTCGGCGAGAGCGAGATCGCCTTGGAGAAATCGTCGATCGCCTTATCCTGCTGATTGCGCTTCTGATAGATCAGGCCGCGATTGTGATAGGCGCGACCATCCGTCGTGCCGAGCTGGATCGCGCGTGAGAAATCGTTGAAGGCCTGATCGTCCTGGCCGGCCATGCGGTAGACGTTGCCGCGGCCGATATAGGCGACATCATAACTCGGATTGATCTGCAGGGCGGCATTGTAATCGGCGATCGCCTGCGGCTGCTGGCCCATGTTGCGATAGACCAGCGCGCGGTTGGCATAGGCCTGGAAGAAGCGCGGGTTGAGCTGCAGCGCGGTGTTGAAGTCGTCGAGCGCCTTGCGGAATTCGCCGGCGCGGCCGTAAGCCGAGCCGCGGACATTGTAGCCCTCTGGATCGCGCGGATTGGCGTTGATGACCGCCGTCAGCGATGCGATGTTTTCCTGGGAGCCTTGCGCCTTGTCGATGCGGATCACGGCATCGGATGTATTGGTCGTTTCGCAGCCGGCAAGGCCAAGCGCAGCGGCAAGCGCCAGCGAGGCAAGTATGACGGATTTCTGCGAACGCAAGGAGCGGGACGGATAGAAGTTCATGACAGCCATTCGGGCTCGCTTTCCCCATGCATCATATCCGGCGAGGCGGATATGCAATCTTCAGCGGCAAACTAAAAAGGCGGCGGCGAAACCTATCGCCCCCGCCACACATGCATCTGAAAACGTCGAAAAAACGACGGCACCGCCTTAGCGTGCAACCAGACCTTCACGCTGAGCGCGCTTGCGGGCCAGCTTGCGAACACGACGAACAGCCTCGGCCTTTTCGCGAGCACGCTTCTGCGACGGCTTTTCGTAGTAGTCGCGCATCTTCATTTCGCGGAAAATGCCTTCGCGCTGCATCTTCTTCTTGAGAGCGCGGAGAGCCTGGTCGACATTGTTATCGCGGACAAGTACCTGCACGAGAATCACGTTCCTTTGGTTTGGTTGATGCCGAAAGGCGGCGCAGCGCCTCGGGCAAAAAAATAACGTTCGCGCGGCCGCAGCCTTGCGATTGGTGATGCGGGATACCAGATCGACGGAATGAAGTCCATACGGGATATGCGATCGGGCTGAAAAATCCCGTGAATGCCCTTGCGACGCTAGGAATGCGCCGTCTCGGTCCTGGTTTCGTCCAGGGCGGCGATTGCTTCCTTCAGCGCGGCGATGACGCGGGAGCGGTCGGCCGGCTCAAGCCGCGCCATGTCCAGATGCAGGTCGAGGCCCGCCAGGTGTTCGCTCAAAACGCGGCTCTTGTGATCGGCGCCCAGCATCAGCCCGTCCACGGCGTAGGGTACGATCTCCCGCTGGATGCCCTTCATGGTGATCGGCGGCAGGGGGTGGGCATCGACGATATCCTTCACCAGCGCGTAGGTTTCGTAGCTGATGACGATCTCGCCGCCCTGGGCGATCGATTGCAGGCGCGCGGCCAGGTTCGCTTCGGCGCCGATGATCGTATAGTCCATGCGGTCGCTGCTGCCGAAATTGCCGACATTGCAATAGCCGCTGTTGATGCCCATGCGCACTACGAAGGGTTCTTCGGTGCCGTTCCGGCGCCATCTCTCCTTCAATTCGCCGAGCCGGCGCTGCATGTCTACGGCCATGCGCAGGCAGGCCTTGGCATCTTCCTCCGCTCCCTTGGTTTCCGGGTCACCGAAGAAGACGAGCATGGCATCGCCGATGAACTTGTCCACCGTGCCGCCGTGTTTGAGCGCGATCGTGGACATTTCGGTCAGATATTCGTTCAGCATTTCCGTCAGCGCTTCCGGCTGCAGGCGCTCGGTCGTGGCGGTGAAATCCTTGATGTCGGAGAAGAAGATCGTCAGGCGCTTTCGCTCGGTATGGACGACCACGTCCTTCTGTCCGCTGAAGATGCTCTTGTAGATCTGCGGCGAGAGATAGCGCGAAATCTTCAGGGAAACGCTGGCGAGGAACTCGTTTGCAGCCTCGAGATCGCGGTTTGCGCTGTGGATGATGCGCGTCTGCTGGCGCTGCAGAACGACGAAGCTGATGCCGATGATGGCGACGAAGAGGAAGTAGCAGAGCAGATATTTGAACGCGAGGACGTTGCTCGCATAGGGCTGGCGGATGATGACTTCCTGGATGCCGCGCACGTCGCCTACCTTCCAGTCCTTTTTCGGGCTTTCAGGGTGCGTATTGTGACAGGCGACGCAGGCCTGGCCCATGATCACGGGCGTGATGAGCCGCAGCGTATCGGTAAACCCGACACGGGTGAGATCGGTCAGAGTCTGGCTCGAATTGGCGCGCAGGGATGCGAGCGAGGCCGTCTCGAAACCGTCGAGATCGTGGGGTGCGCGATTCCTGAAAGGCAGGTCGGAGAGGAAACGATAGGTGATGTTGGCCTGCTGTTCCTTGATGACGTCGCCGAGTTCCAGCGAAAGCGTGGCGGGCAGCGGTATGGCGCCTGGAATATTGGCATAATTGTGCGAGACGACCGTGCTGCTGACGTCGCCCGCCTGATGGGCGGCGAGCACCCGGCCGACGACATTTGCCGAATAGTAGGAGCGTATGCTGGTTACGAGCGAACTCATGTCCCGCGCCTGCCGGCGCAGGGCGCTCTCGGACAGATCGCTGATGTCGAGCCAGACGGCGAGCGGCAGCCCGGCCAGCATCGCCAGCACGACGGCGATCAGCCAATAGCCGCTTCTGCGGGCAGCCGAGGCCGCATTTTGCGCAGTTGTTGCCGTGGTTGCTCCTTGCGGATCTGCCATGGCTCATCCCCTCGAGATCGATCGAATTGTTAACGTCCCCAAAGAGACAGAACCATTTCGCCGCACGCGCGGCAAGACCGGTGCTCAACGGTCGAGCCGAAAGCCAGGACCAAATCTGGACGTAATTCCAGCCGTGTTGCAGCTGCATCGCAGCGACGATGCCCGGCCGGCGCCGATCGCAGGATTCTGCAGCGCCTCCTTTTTGTTTTTCAGCTTGTGAACATGAGCGAATGGTCTTTGGCTTCAAACAGGCGTAGCCTGCCCGCAACGGGATGGCTCCCGGAGCCGGCTCGAGGGGAGGCGGGACCGCATGACGCGATTGCAGCAGATCGGTGTGCTGATCGGCCTGACCATTGTGGCCGCGCTTACTATGTTCCGGGCAGGCGATCCGCCCGTGCTGAGGCAGGTCCGCGACGTTACCTTCGACGAGTATCAGCGCATCGTGCCGCGCCGCTTCGAGGCGATGCCGGTCCGCGTGGTCGATATCGACGAGGCTTCCCTGCGGGAGTTCGGGCAGTGGCCGTGGCCGCGCGACAGGCTGGCCATGCTGGTCGATCGTCTCTCCGGGATGGGCGCGGCGGCCATCGCCTTTGACGTCATCTTCGCCGAGCCCGACCGGATGTCCCCACGCAACGTCCTTCGGGAGGTGGAAGGGATCGATCCGTCGCTGGCAGCGCAATTGCCCGACAACGACGCGATCTTTGCACAATCGATCGAAGGAAAGCCCGTGGTTCTCGGCTTCGGCCTTTCCAATGCGGGCAACTACAAGCCGCCGGTAAAGGCGGGATTCGCCTTTACCGGCGAAAGCCCGCTCAGCGCACCTCCGCATCTTGACGCTTCGACCCCGCTCCGACCGGGGCTGGAGGCGAATGCCGCAGGGCTTGGCCATGTCAGCCTCAATCCCGGCAGTCCCTCATCCGTCGTGCGCGCGGTGCCGTTGTTCCTCAGCGACGGCGAGCAGTTTTATCCCAATCTTGCGATCGAGGCGTTGCGTGTCGCGCAGGGTGCCTCGACCTATCTACTGGCTGGGGCGCCCGACCGGGCGGGGATCATCACCTCCGCGAAGATCGGCGATTTCATCGTTCCGCTGACGGCTGCCGGGGAGATCTGGCTCTATGTGACGCCGAACCGGGCAGAGCGTTATGTCTCGGCCGGAAAGCTGCTTGCCGCCGGCGGAGTGGCTCCCGATGTCGCCGCGCAGATCGAAGGCAGCATCATCTTCATTGGCACCTCGGCAGTCGGGCTACAGGATATTCGCACCACCGCGCTCGGCGAAAACGTGCCGGGTGTTTCGCTGCAGGCGCAGACTGTCGAGCAGATCCTTTCCGGCCGCTACCTGTCGCGGCCGGACTGGGCCGACGGGCTGGAGATCGTCTCTATTGCCGTGCTCGGCCTCCTGCTCGTCATCATCACCACCTTCGTCAGCCCGGCCGTGGCGCTGGTCTGCGGCCTGGCAATCACCGCGATGGCGCTTGCCGCCTCGTGGTTCAGCTTTCTCTATGCCGGCCTGCTCTTCGATCCGCTGGCGCCGATCGTCAGCGGTTCCATCACGCATTTTGCAGCAACATCTTTCCGCATCCTTGTCATAGACCGGGAGCGGCGGGAGGTGCGGCGCGCTTTCGGCCACTATCTTTCCCCCTCGCTGCTGCACCGGATCGAACACACGCCCGACGCGCTGAAGCTCGGCGGAGACGAGCGCGAGCTGACCATGATGTTCGTCGATGTGCGCAATTTCACCGAGATTAGCGAAAGACTGACGCCGATTGCCGTCGTCCAGTTCTTGAATACGCTGCTCGATGCGCTCAGCCGTCATGTCGTGGGGAACGAGGGAACGCTCGACAAGTTCATCGGTGATTCCATCATGGCTTTCTGGAATGCCCCGGTCGATGTTTCGGACCATGCGGCCAAGGCGCTCCAGGCGGCGCTTGCCATGCGCGAGACGCTCGCCGAACTCAACGCTCGAGATGCTTTCGGCTTCGGCAGCGGCCGACAGGTGAGGATCGGCATCGGCATCCATACCGGCCTTGCCTGTGTCGGCAACATGGGCGCGAAGACACGCTTCAACTATTCGGCGGTCGGCGATGCCGTGAATGTCGCGGCGCGCATCGAATCCTGCTGCAAGGACGTCGGGTTTGATATCCTCATCTCCGACAGCACGGCGCGGGCGCAGAACGGGGCGGCGCTTCTGGAGGCTGGCGCTGTTCCGCTCAAGGGAAAGAGCAGCCGGACGCAGATCTTCGCCGTGGTCGGCGACGAGAAGGTCGCGGCCTCGCCGGAATTCGGCGCCCTGCATCTCGCCCATGAGGAGGTGATGGGCGCCTTGCGCGAGCGTTCGAGAAACAGCCGCAAGCTGATCGGCGCAGCCAGGCTTGCCGGGCTACAGGTGCTGCCCGGTCTCACGGAATTCTACGAGAGCATTTCGGGGAGGAACGATCATTTCCGGGAGGAGATCGGCCTGCCGGAAAAGCGTGCCGTCGAATAGTCGCTCAGCGACTGCGGTCCCGGCTTCCGTTTCCGCCCCATCCGCGATTTCGGCCCTGATCCCGATCATGGTCGCGATCCCCGCCTCCTGCGACGCCCGGCTTGCCAGGTGCGTGGTGCCGGTGGTCCGGTTTTCCGTAACCGTCATGGTGGTGGTTTCGGTCGTGCTTATCCTTCCAGCCACGATTGTCATGTTTGTCGTGCCAGCCGCCTTTCGGCTTGTCATGATGCGGCTTGTCATGGTGCGGCTTTTCCGGTCGCTGCTTTGGCGGATCATCCTGTTTCTGGGGCTGCTGCCGGGGCTGTGGGGCGGGCTCCGGTGCCTGTGGTTCCCGGCGTAGACGGTCCTTGCGCTCCGGCTCAACAGAGGCCATCCGGCAGCCGCCGAGCAGGCCGAGGCCGCCCGTCAAACTCTGATTGCCGGAGAGGAAGGGAAGGGCGCGCTGATTGCCCAATGTCTGCAGCACCCTGGTGTTGACAGGTCGTGCATCCGTCATATTGCCGTTCGGCCGTGCAATGACGCAATCGCAACGCTGCTGTAATTGCCGGCAGCCGCCCGGACCGCAGAAACTCGCCGCGCCGTTCAGCAATACGACGGCCGTCGTGCCGTCAGGGCCGACATAAAAATCGAAAGCCGTGCCGCGCACGCCGATCGTGCCGGCCGGGGTCTGGATCTGATAGGCGGAGGATTTCGAATTGCCGCTCACCCAGCGGAACGTGCCTTTGGCGGCCTTGATGGAGAGGCGTCTGACGGAGTCGGAATCGTCGAAGACATATTTGTCGATCACGACCGACGAACCCCAGCCGACGGCAAGCTTGGTGCCGTCACGGAAGATGAACTGGCCGAGCCCCGATTGGGAGGTGCGGATGCGCTCGTCCCGGTGGACCTCGTCATTGACGACGATCGGCCCGCCCTGTCCCGTTACTTCGGTCCTGATGAGGGTGGCCTGGCCGACGGGTTCAGCGGCGAGCGCAGGCCACGCGCCTGACAGCGCGAAGCAGATGCCGGCGATCCATAAACTGCGCCAACCCGACATTTTCCACCCCACATGAGGGGATACTAACATTTACAGCAGGCCCGTTCTGCCTGCCCTGTTGGGTGAGAAAAGGGTTATGCCGCACCTGCGAAGGCCGATAGCGCAATGGACACGTCATGCTGCCCGTCGTGTCAAAACAAAAGCTCTTTCACGTCGCAAAAGAACCGTTGTGCCGCAATTTGATTTGCGATTTGTATGGCCACGACGAAAATGCCTTTGCCTGAAGGAGATGATGGCGGATGCGGAAATATTCGGTTTTTGCCGTAGCGCGGGAGGCTCTGCGCGGGCACAGGGGCTGGGAGAAGCAGTGGACCTCGCCGGAGCCGCGACCCGAATATGACGTCGTCATCATCGGCGGGGGCGGCCACGGGCTCGGCGCGGCCTATTACCTCGCCAAGGAGCACGGCATCACCAATGTGGCGGTGTTGGAAAAAGGCTGGCTCGGCGGCGGCAATACCGGCCGCAACACCACCATCATCCGCTCCAACTATCTCTATGAAGAGAGCATGCACATTTACGAGCACTCGATGAAGCTCTGGGAAGGGCTGTCGCAGGAGCTCAATTACAATGTCATGTATTCGCCGCGTGGCGTGATGATGCTGTCGCATAATGTTCACGACATGCAGAGCTTCAAGCGGCATATCCATGCCAACCGGCTCTACGGCATCGACAATGAATGGCTGACGCCGGAACAGGCCAAGGCCTATTGCCCGCCGCTCGATATTTCGGCGACGGCGCGTTACCCGATCAATGGGGCCGCCCTGCAGCGCCGGGGCGGTACGGCGCGCCACGATGCGGTTGCCTGGGGTTATGCGCGTGCGGCGTCCGATCGCGGCGTCCACATTATCCAGAATTGCGAAGTGACCGGTATCCGCCGCGGTCCCGACGGTCGCGTGACCGGCGTGGAAACGAACAGGGGTTTCATCGGCGCGAAGAAGATCGGCGTGTCGGCTGCCGGCCACACGACGACGGTCATGAAGATGGCGGACGTGCGGGTGCCGCTGCAATCAAGCCCGCTGCAGGCGCTGGTTTCCGAGCCGCTGAAGCCGATCTTCCCCTGCGTCGTCATGTCGAACACGGTGCATGCCTATATTTCGCAATCCGACAAGGGTGAACTCGTCATCGGCGCCGGCACGGACCAGTATAATTCCTATTCCCAGACCGGCGGCTTGCAGATCATCACGCATACGCTCGATGCGATCTGCGAGCTCTTCCCGATGTTCCGCCGCGTGAAGATGATGCGCCAATGGGGGGGTATCGTCGACAATACGCCCGACCGTTCGGCCATCCAGTCGAAGACGCCGGTTCCGGGGCTTTACGTCAATTGCGGCTGGGGCACCGGCGGCTTCAAGGCCACACCCGGCTCGGCCAATCTCTTTGCCCATCTGATCGCCCGCGACGAACCGCACAAGTTCAATGCCGGGCTGACGCTGGAGCGCTTCCGCACCGGCCGCCTGATCGACGAGGCAGCTGCCGCTGCCGTTGCGCACTGACACGAGGACATCATGCTGCTGATCTACTGCCCTTACTGTCAGGAAGAGCGTTCGGAGCTCGAATTCCGCGGCGCGGGCGACGCCCACATCGCCCGGCCGGCCAATATCGCTTCGATTTCGGACGAGGAATTCGAGGAATATTTCTTCCTGCGCGATAATCCGAAAGGCCTGATCTTCGAGCGCTGGCGGCACATGCACGGCTGCGGACGCTTCTTCAACGCGGCACGCGATACCGTGAGCGACAAGTTCATCGTGACCTACAAGGCCGGCGAGCCAAAGCCAAACATCGGGCCGGCGGCGAAGCCGCATGCGCCGGTCGAGACCCATGAAGCTGTCGTTTCTGAAAATGCAGAAGGAGAGGCGCAATGAGCGGCGCGAACCGTATCGCCGGCAAGGGCCGGCTGACGCCCGCAAGGACCGCGCGTTTCACCTTCGACGGCAAGAGCTATACCGCGCTTGAAGGCGATACCGTTGCCTCGGCGCTGATTGCACACGGTGTGCATCTTGTCGGCCGCTCGTTCAAATATCATCGACCGCGCGGCATTCTTTCGGCCGGCGCCGAAGAGCCGAATGCGCTGATCGATGTCGCGCGCGACAGCGCCCGCAAACAGCCCAATGTGCGGGCGACCGTGCAGGAAGTCTTCGACGGCATGATCGTGAAGTCGCAGAACCGCTGGCCGTCGCTTTCCTTCGATGTCGGTGCGGTCAACGACCTCTTCTCGCCCTTCTTCGCAGCAGGCTTCTACTACAAGACCTTCATGTGGCCGCGGGCCGCGTGGAAGCGCATCTACGAGCCGATGATCCGCCGGGCGGCCGGCCTTGGCGTTGCGCCGACGGAAGACGATCCCGACCACTATGCCAATCGTTACGCTCATTGCGACGTGCTGGTCGTCGGCGCCGGCATTGCCGGGCTTTCGGCAGCGCTCGCCGCCGCCGAGGCGGGCGCAAAGGTCATCCTCTGCGACGAGCAAGCGGAGGCGGGTGGTGCGCTGCGCTTCGATACCGGTGTGAAAGTCGACGGGCTCGATGGTTATGCCTGGGTAAAGAAGACCCTGGCGCAGCTGAGGGCCATGGAGAATGTCGAGGTTCTGACACGCACGACGGCCTTCGGTTATTACAACCACAATTTCGTCGGCCTCGTCGAACGCGTCACCGACCATCTCGCCCGCCCCGGCCGCGATCTGCCGCGTGAGCGGTTGTGGCAGGTGCGCGCCAAACGCGTCGTGCTGGCGACCGGCGCCATCGAGCGGCATATGGTGTTTCCGAACAACGACCGGCCGGGCATCATGCTCGCCTCGGCCGGGCGGATGTATCTCAATCACTATGGTGTCGCGGTTGGCCGCAAGGTCGGCATCTACACCGCTCACGATTCCGCTTACGAGGCCGCCTTCGATCTGAAGCGGGCAGGTGTTTCGATTGCCGCGATCGTCGATACGAGGCAGACGCCGGGTCAAGCGGTGCTGGCGGAGGCCCGTGCGCTCGGCATCGATGTGCTGACCGGGCAATCGGTGGTCAATACGTCGGGTGCGCTGCGTGTCTCGTCGATGACGGTGGCACGCAATGGTGGCGGTTCGCCCCGCAAGATCAGCATCGACGCGCTGCTCGTCTGCGCCGGCTGGACGCCTTCCGTGCATCTCTTCTCGCAGTCGCGGGGCAAGGTTGCCTTCGATGTCGGGACGCAGCGTTTCCTGCCGGGCACCTATGCGCAGGATTGCCTGTCCGTCGGTGCCTGCAACGGTACGGACGGCCTGCAGCAGACGGTCGAGGAGGCGCTCGCAGCCGGCGAGCTGATGGCGCGGGCCGTCGGCAGGCAGGCCGGCAGCAAGATCGCCGTTGCCGTCGAGCAGGCTTTCGACTGGACCGGCGGCATGATCGGCGCTGCCGAGGGCGCCGGGCCGGAGACGAATGCCAAGGCTTTCATCGATTTCCAGCACGATGTCTGCGCCAAGGACATCCGCCTTGCGGTGCGCGAAGGCATGCATTCGATCGAGCATATCAAGCGCTTCACGACGAACGGCATGGCCTCCGACCAGGGCAAGCTTTCCAACATGCACGGCCTGGCGATTGCCGCCGAAACGCTCGGCAAGGATATTCCGCAGGTGGGCCTTACCACTTTTCGCGCGCCCTATACGCCAGTCACTTACGGCGCGCTGATTTCGCATTCGCGCGGTGCCCTGTTCGACCCCGCGCGCAAGACACCGCTGCATGCCTGGGAAGAGGCCAGAGGCGCCGTCTTTGAAGACGTCGGCAATTGGAAACGTGCCTGGTTCTACCCCCGCGCCGGCGAAACGATGCATCAGGCCGTTGCCCGCGAATGCCGCACGGCGCGCGAGGTGGCGGGCATTTTCGATGCCTCGACGCTCGGCAAGATCGAGGTCGTCGGGCCTGACGCGGCCGAGTTCATGAACCTCATGTATACGAATGCCTGGGATACGTTGAAACCGGGCAAATGCCGCTATGGCATCATGCTGCGGGAAGACGGTTTTATCTACGATGACGGCGTCGTCGGCCGTCTCGCCGACGATCGCTTCCATGTAACGACCACGACCGGCGGGGCGCCGCGCGTGCTCAACCATATGGAAGATTATCTGCAGACGGAATTCCCGCATCTGAAGGTATGGCTGACCTCCGTGACCGAACAATGGGCCGTGATCGCGGTCCAGGGACCGAAGGCGCGCGAAATCGTGGCGCCCCTGGTCGAGGGGCTCGATATTTCCAACGAGTCCTTCCCGCATATGAGTGTCGCCGAGTGCACGGTGGCAGGCATCCCGGCGCGTCTCTTCCGCGTCTCCTTCACCGGCGAGACGGGCTTCGAAATCAACGTGCCGGCCGATTACGGCCAGTCGGTGCTGGAGGCGGTCTGGGCCAATGCGGAGCCGCTTGGCGCCTGCGTCTACGGCACCGAGACCATGCATGTTCTGCGTGCCGAAAAGGGCTATATCATCGTCGGCCAGGATACGGACGGCACGGTGACGCCCGACGATGCCGGGCTTTCCTGGGCCGTCTCGAAGAAGAAGGCGGATTTCGTCGGCATTCGCGGTCTGAAGCGGCCCGATCTCGTCAAGGAAGGCCGCAAGCAGCTTGTCGGTCTTGCGACCAAGGATGCGAAGCTGGTGCTGGAAGAGGGCGCGCAGATCGTCGCCAACCCGAACCAGCCCAAGCCGATGACGATGCTCGGCCATGTGACCTCGGCTTACTGGTCTGAAAATTGTGGCCGCTCGATTGCCTTTGCACTGGTCGAAGGCGGGCGGAACCTGGTGGGCGAGACGCTTTATGTGCCGATGCCGGACCGGACAATTCCGGTCGAGGTGACGGATCTGGTGTTCTTTGACAAGGAAGGAGGCCGTATCCATGGCTGAGGTCGCAATTCGCAAACCCGCTCTCTCCGGTCTCCTTGCCGGTTCGGCGACGGTGCGCCTGACGGTGGCGCCGGTCGCAAGCCGTCTCTCGCTGCGCGCGCCGGCTGAATCCGTCCCGGCGCTCTCGTCCCTGCTGGGGCTCGCCTTGCCGACGAAGCCGAAGACTTCCGGCCGCGCCGGGGAGCGTTCGGCACTCTGGCTCGGACCGGACGAATGGCTCGTTATTGACGAGGCCGGATCGGATCTTCCGGCGCTTCTTTCCGGTGCCGGCGTTCTTCATTCGGCTGTCGATGTGTCCCACCGCAATGTCGGCATCATCGTTTCCGGACCGGGCGCGGAGGCGACGCTGTCTGCAGGATGCCCGCAGGACCTCTCGCTGGAGATTTTCCCGGTAGGCGCCTGTTCGCGGACGATCTTCGGCAAGGCCGAGATCGTGCTCTTCCGCACCGAGGACGATACGTTCCGGGTGGAATGCTGGCGGTCGTTCTCGGACTATGTCTTCGGGTTGCTTGCAGAAGGCGCCGAGGACGCGAGCCATTAAGGCCCGTAGAAGACCTTAGGCGTCTTCCGGCCGGTCCTTTGGATCGAACTGGATGATAGTGATCCAGCGGGCGGTCAGTGCCGGCTTCTTCTCGTTTTCGATTTCGATCGAGACATCATAGGTCGTCATCAGCATGCCGGCGCCGCGGAAGCGGGCGTCGGAGAGCACGAAATGGCCGCGGATGCGGGTGCCGCTCCTGACCGGCGACATGAAGCGGACCTTGTCGAAGCCGTAATTGATGCCCATCGTCTGCTCACGAACCTTGGGCAGGCAATTGTAGTTCATCGTCGACAGCAGCGAGAGCGTCAGGAAACCGTGGGCAATGGTTCCCCCGAAGGGGCTTTCGGCCGCCGCGCGGACGGGATCGACGTGAATGAACTGGTGGTCGCCGGTTGCCTCGGCAAAGGCATCGATCATCTTCTGATCGACAAGGACCCAGTCAGACAACCCTGTTTCCGTGCCGACCAGCCCCCGGACCTCCGAGAGCGAAATTTCCATGACCATGCATTCCTCGTAAAAAGCCGTAGCCGCAAAGCCTTATCGCGCATTCGTGACGATTGCGATAACGATTCGTATGGGCGGGTTTGGCGGATCAATTTTCCACGAAAAACGTGACCGAACGTGGCTCGACGGTGGCGCGAGCGCCGGCTTTTCGAGCGCCATCCGGCAGAAGCTGGAGCCAGTCTGCTGCGCCGGCTGCGGGAAACGTAAAGAGTTGATGCTGTTCGGAGCGGTTGAACAGGATGGCGAGGCGGGTTTTCTTGCGGCTGGAGCGGTCGTCGGTCGCAAGGATCATGCCGAGGGTGGACAGCGAAGGCGTTTCCCATTCGCCTGTCGTCATCGGCGCGCCGGATAGTGAAATCCATTCCACATCTCCGTCACCGGAGAAGAAGGCCAGTTCGGAGAAGACCGAGAAGCGGCGGCGAAGGGCGGCGACGAAGGCGGTGTGGGCGATCAGTTCCTCGTCCAGCCGCTTCCAGTCGACCCAGGTGATCTCGTTGTCCTGGCAATAGGCATTGTTGTTGCCGTGCTGCGTGCGCCCGCCTTCGTCCCCGGCCGTCAGCATGACGCTGCCGCGGCTGGCAAAGAGGGTGGAGAGGAGCGCTTTGACATCGCCCTTGCGGCGCTCCCGGATGACGGGATAGGCGGTTTCGCCTTCGACGCCGTTGTTCCAGGAATGGTTTTCGTTGTGACCGTCGCGATTGTTCTCGCCGTTCGCCTCGTTGTGCTTGCCGCTATAGGCGACGAGATCCAGCAGCGTAAAACCGTCATGGGCTGCGAGGAAATTGACGCTGCGGGTCTCTTTTCCGCCGTTGGCCGAAAAGATGTTCGATGAGCCGGCCAGCACGGTCGCGAGCGAACCTGTCTTCCAGTCGTCGCCACGCCAATAGCACCTGATGTCGTCGCGGGCACGGTCGTTCCATTCCAGGAACGGTGCCGGGAAATTGCCGAGCTGATAGCCGCCGGGGCCGATATCCCAGGGCTCGGCGATCATGATGCGATCGGCGAGCAGGTCGTCGGCGAGGATCGCGGCCAGAGTGCCGTCCCGGTCGAAGCCGTTTTCAGTGCGACCGAGAACCGGCGCCAGATCGAAGCGGAAGCCGTCGATGCCGGCATTGCGGACGAAATGGCGCAGGCTGTCGATGACGAGCCGCTGGACGCAGGGCCGGTCGCAGGCAACCGTATTGCCGGTGCCGGTATCGTTGACGAGCACGGATGGCCGATCCGGCATATGGCGATAGTAGCTGAGATTGTCGATGCCGCGCAGCGACAGTGTGGCGCCGTAACGATCGCTTTCGCCCGTATGGTTGAAGACGAGATCGAGGATGACGGCGATGCCTTCCTCATGCAGCTTCGCCACGGTATCGCTAAGCTCCGCGATGCCGCCGGGCACGATACGCGGATCGAGCGCCATGAACGCGACGGGATTGTAGCCCCAGCCATTGCTCAGCCCAAGCGGCGGCAGATGCCGCTCATCGATCCAGGCCGTGATCGGCATCAACTCGACGGCATCGACGCCGATGCGTTTCAGGTGGGCGACGACGGAGGGATGGGCAAGAGCGGCGACCGTGCCGCGCTGAGCTTCCGGCACGTCCGGATGCAGGATGGTGAACGGCTTGACGGCCACCTCGTAAATAAAGCCGCCCGGCTTGAAGAGCGGCTTTCGGATTTTGACAGGCGCGTCCTTCGTGACGACCGCCTTCGGCATCAGGTGCTGCGTATCCTCGCCGAAGATGCCGAGGCGCGGGTCATAGCGGAACGGCCGGTCGACCTCTTTGGCATAGGGATCGACCAGCAGTTTCGAAGGATCGAACCAGAGGCCGTTGTCCGGGGCATAGATACCGTCCGCACGGTAGCCGTAGCGTGCGCCTTCCTTCAGTCCATCGACGAAAAGGCGGAAGACATGGTCGCTGTCGCGGGCCATGGGGAGCCTTGCATATTCCTTGCCGTCATCATCGAAAAGGCAGAGATCGACCTGTGCTGCGTGATGCGACCAGACAGCGAATTCGACGCCCGTTTCAAAGACGATGGCGCCGCCCTGTGCGGAACTGTTGCCCCCCATATGCCCCCCGGGATCAGGTGATCACGGTCGGCTCGTTGCGTCCCGTGCGCTCACGAATGTTGGCGATGCTTTCAGCGGCCGCGATGAGGTCTGCGAGCGCTTCCTGCGTCTCGATATTATGGCGAGTCGAATCCGGCTCATAGCGCTCGATATAGACGCGCAGGGTTGCGCCAGACGTGCCGGTGCCGGACAGGCGGAAGACGACGCGCGAACCGCCCTGGAAGAGGACGCGGATGCCCTGATGTTCGCTGACCGATTTATCGACCGGATCGTGATAGGCAAAGTCGTCCGCCTTCTCGACGGTCAGGTCGCCGAATGTCTTGCCGGGAAGGGTGGAAAGCTGGCTGCGCAGATTGTCCACGAGGCCGTTTGCGGCATCGCTGTCGACGCCTTCATAGTCATGGCGCGAATAGTAGTTGCGGCCGTATGTCTGCCAATGCTGGGTGACGATTTCCTGGACGCTCTCGCCGCGCACGGCCAGGATGTTCAACCACAGCAGTACCGCCCAGAGGCCGTCCTTTTCACGCACGTGGTTGGAGCCGGTGCCGGCACTTTCCTCGCCGCAGATCGTCGCCATGCCGGCGTCAAGCAGATTGCCGAAGAATTTCCAGCCGGTCGGGGTCTCGTAGATGCCGATGCCGCGCTTTTCAGCCACACGGTCCGCCGCGCCCGAGGTCGGCATGGAGCGGGCAATGCCGGCGAGGCCGCCGGAATAGCCGGGCGCCAGGTTGGCGTTGGCGGCAAGGATTGCGAGGCTGTCGGAGGGGGTGACGAAAATGCCGCGGCCGATGATGAGGTTGCGGTCGCCGTCGCCGTCGGAAGCGGCGCCGAAATCCGGTGCGTCGTCACCCATCATCTCGTCATAGAGTTCCTTGGCGTGAACGAGGTTGGGGTCGGGATGATGGCCGCCGAAATCCGGAAGCGGCATGAAATTGCGCACCGAGCCGGAGGGAGCGCCGAGGCGGTTCTCGAAGATTTCCTTGGCATAGGGGCCGGTCACGGCGCTCATGGCGTCGAAGGCGATGCGGAAGCCGAGGCTGATGAGATTGCGGATCGCGCCGAAATCGAAGAGCTCTTCCATCAGCGCGGCATAATCCTCGACCGGGTCGATGACCGAGAGGATCATGCCGCCCGGCAGTTCTTCCTTGCCGATGCGGTCGATGTTGACGTCGGCGAAGTCGGCGATCTTGTAGCTTTCGATCACCTTGGAGCGGGCATAGATCGCGTCGGTGATCTTTTCCGGCGCCGGACCGCCATTGTTGACGTTGTACTTGATGCCAAAGTCTTCGGTCGGGCCGCCGGGATTGTGGCTGGCCGAGAGGATGATGCCGCCGAAGGCCTTGTATTTGCGGATGATGTTGGAGGCAGCCGGCGTCGAAAGAATGCCGCCCTTGCCGACCATGACCTTGCCGAAGCCGTTGGCGGCGGCCATCTTGATCGCCTTCTGGATGACCTCGCGATTGTAGTAGCGTCCGTCGCCGCCGATGACCAGGCACTTGCCCTGATAGCCTTCCAGCGAATCGAAGATCGACTGGATGAAATTCTCCGCGTAGTTCGGCTGCTGGAAGACGGGAACCTTCTTGCGCAGGCCCGACGTGCCGGGTTTCTGGTCCTGATAGGGCGTGGTGGGAACAGACTTGATCATTTTAGCTCATGCCTTTCGAGACGAGGCTTGAATACAGGGCAACATAACGTTCGGCGCTCTTCTCCCAAGAGACATCCGACTTCATGCCCTGCTTTTGCAATTGGGTCCAGACTTTTTGATCCGCGTAGAGGTGCATGGCGCGGCGCAGCGCCTGTAGCATGCTTTCTTCGTTTACGGGTGCGAATTGTATGCCTGTCGCCACCTTTGCCGCAAGTGCAGCATGATTGGCGTCGATCACGGTGTCGTTGAGACCACCGGTGCGCGCGACGATCGGCACGCAGCCGTAACGCAGGCCATAGAGCTGGGTTAAGCCGCAGGGTTCGAAGCGCGAGGGGATGATGATCGCGTCGCAGCCGGCCTGCATGAGGTGCGACATCGGCTCGTTATAGCCGATGGAAACGCCGATGCGGCCGGGGTTGCGGTTGGCGGCAGCCAGCAGCGCGCCTTCAAGGGCCGCCTCGCCGGAACCGAGCACGACGAGCTTGCCGCCGAGAGCTGCGATCCTGTCCGCGGTGCTTGCGACAAGATCCATGCCTTTCTGCCAGGTCAGCCGGCTGATGACGCAGAAGATCGGCGCGTCGTCATGGTCGAGATGGAAGAATTCCTCGATCGACCTGCGGTTCTCCGTGCGGTTCTTCAACGTCGTCGGGCCGTAATGCGTGTGGACGACCGGATCGGTCGCCGGGTTCCAGATATCGGCATCGATCCCGTTGACGATGCCGTGCAGGACGTCGCGGCGGCTGGCGATGACGCCCTCCAGGCCCATGCCGAATTCCGCAGTGAGGATCTCGTCGGCATAAGAGGGGCTGACGGTGGTGATGGCCGTGGCCGTTTGCAGACCGCCCTTCAGGAAGCCGACGGTGCCGTAATATTCGATGCTTTCGGTGGCAAAGGCATGGGGCGGCAGACGCAGGCCGGGGAAGATATCGGCGCCGAACTGGCCCTGAAAGGCGATGTTGTGGATCGTCAGGATGCTCGGCAGTTCGGGCGTCGGATAGTAGCGCATATAGACCGGCACCATGGCGGCCTGCCAGTCATGGGCATGCACGAGATCCGGCCGCCAGCCGGGCAGAAGGCCGGCGGCAATCTCCGAACCCGCCAGCGACAGGGCAGCAAAACGGCGCCAGTTGTCGGGATGATCCTTGCCGGTCGTATCGAGATAGGGGCCACCCGGGCGGTCGTAATAGGCGGGCGCGTCGAGCACGAGAATATCGAGCCCCTGATGTTCGACCTCCAGCACCCTTGCCGGCTGGCCGAGCAGATCCGGAAATTCCAGCCGGACGACCGGGTTTTGCAGCACCCTCGTGACGCTGGGATAGCCGGGCATGAGGGTCTTGGTTTCGACGCCGAAGGATTTGAGGGCTATTGGCAGGGCGCCTGCCACATCGGCAAGGCCCCCTGTCTTGATCAAAGGGAAGACTTCGGACGAAACCGAAAGAACTTTCATAAGTCAGATATCCAGCTTGTCGATCATCGGTTGCGTGATCAGGCAAATGCCGCTTTCCGTCCGCCTGAAGCGCCGTGCGTCCAGGTCGGGATCCTCACCGACGACAAGACCTTCCGGGATGACGACACCATGGTCGATCACTACGTCCTTGAGTTGCGCGCGCCGACCGATCTTGACGTTCGGCAGAATGACCGCCCCTTCCAGCTTGGAATAGGAGTTGGCCCTGACACCGGTAAAGAGAAGGCTGCGGTTGAGGCTCGCGCCTGAAATGATGCAATCGCCGGCAACGACGGAGGAGGTTGCCGATCCGCGGCGGTCTTCGTCGTCATGGACGAATTTCGCCGGCGGGGTGATTTCGGCATAGGTCCAGATCGGCCAGGACTTGTCGTAGATGTCGAGGGCAGGCACGATCGCCGTCAGGTCGATATTGGCCTGCCAATAGGCGTCGATCGTGCCGACGTCGCGCCAATAGGGTTCGTGCTCGAAATCGGAACGGACGCAGGATTTGGCGAAGCGATGGGCGACCGCCTTACCGTTCTTGACGATGTAGGGGATGATATCCTTGCCGAAGTCACGGCTCGAAGTCGGGTCGGCCGCATCGCGGCGCAGGAGATCGAGCAGGAATTTCGTGCGGAAGACATAGATGCCCATGGAGGCGAGCGCGAAATCGGGCTTGTCCGGAATGCCCGGCGGGTCGGCCGGCTTTTCGATGAAGGCGAAGATCTCGTCCTTTTCGTTGACGTGCATGACGCCGAAGCCGGTTGCCTCCATGCGCGGCACTTCCAGGCAGCCGATCGTCACGTCCGCGCCGGAATCGACATGCTGCTGGAGCATGTATTCGTAATCCATCTTGTAGACATGGTCGCCGGCGAGGATGACCATGTATTCGACGCCGTAATCCTCGATGATATCGATGTTCTGATAGACGGCATCGGCGGTGCCTTCATACCATTGCGTTTCGGATACGCGCTGGGAGGCTGGCAGGATGTCGAAACTTTCGTTTCTCTCCGGCCGGAAGAAGTTCCAGCCGCGCTGCATGTGGCGGATCAGCGAATGCGCCTTGTACTGGGTGGCGACGCCGATGCGGCGGATGCCGGAATTGAGCGCGTTGGACAATGCGAAGTCGATGATGCGCGCCTTGCCGCCGAAATAGACGGCCGGTTTGGCGCGTCGGTCAGTCAGTTCCTTGAGGCGGCTTCCCCGGCCGCCGGCGAGAACATAGGCCATTGCATCGCGGGCAAGTGGCTGAATGCGTTTTTCTACCATTTTCTCCTCCCACCAGTCACTAATTCTCGGGTTCAAGCATGATTGTCGCCAGCGGCGGCAGGGTTATCGAGCAGCTTATCTCGCCGCCGGCATCGACGGCCTGCACGCGCCCGCCATTGCCTTTGCCGCTGCCGCCATAGATGTCGGCATCCGTATTGAGGATTTCCCGCCAGCGTCCCGCCGAAGGCAGCCGGATCGAATAGTTTTCGCGGTAGACCGGCGTAAAGTTGCTGATGACGACGACCGGTTTCTGGCCGGGGGCCTTGCGCAGCCAGGCGAAGACCGAGTTCTCGTAATCGTCGGCGATCAGCCATTCGAAGCCGTCGCCTTCGCAGTCGCGGGCATGGAGTGCGGCCTTGCTGCGGTAGGTGAAGTTGAGGTCGCGCACGAGGCGGCGCATGCCCTCGTGCATGCGATATTGCAGCAGGTTCCAGTCGAGCGATTTGCTTTCGCTCCATTCCGCCCATTGGGCAAATTCCTGCCCCATGAAGAGCAGTTTCTTGCCCGGATACCCCCACATGAAGGCGTAATAGGCGCGCAGATTGGCGAATTTCTGCCAGTCGTCGCCGGGCATCTTGGCGATCAGCGAGCCCTTGCCGTGCACCACTTCGTCGTGGGACAGCGGCAGGACGAAATTCTCCGAATAGGCATAGAGCAGACCGAAGGTCAGTTCGTTGTGGTGATGCTTGCGGTGGACCGGATCGCGGCTCATGTAGCTCAGCGTGTCATGCATGAAGCCCATGTTCCACTTGAAGCCGAAGCCGAGGCCGCCTTCGTGAACCGGCTGCGAAACCTTCGGCCAGGAGGTCGATTCCTCGGCGATGGTCATGACGCCGGGATGTTCGCCGTAGATGCGGGTGTTGAGGTTCTGCAGGAAGCGGACGGCTTCAAGATTTTCGTTGCCGCCGTATTCGTTCGGGATCCATTCGCCGTGTTTGCGCGAATAGTCGAGATAAAGCATCGAAGCGACCGCATCGACGCGCAGCCCATCGAGATGGAATTTCTCGGCCCAGTAGAGCGCGTTGTTAACGAGGTAGGAGACGACCTCGGTACGGCCGAAATTGTAGATCGCCGTGTTCCAGTCGGGATGAAAGCCTTTGCGCGGGTCTTCGTGCTCGTAAAGCGCGGTGCCGTCGAACCAGCCGAGGCCGTGCTCGTCGGTCGGGAAATGTGCCGGCACCCAGTCGAGAATGACGCCTATGCCGACCTTGTGGCAGCCGTTGACGAAACGGGCAAAACCTTCCGGCTCGCCGAAGCGCGCGGTCGGAGCGTAAAGGCCCGTCGTCTGATAGCCCCAGGAGGGATCGTAGGGGTGTTCGGTGATCGGCAGGAATTCGATATGGGTGAAACCCATGTCCACGCAATAGGGGATGAGACGCGAGGCAAGCTCGTCCCAGGAGAGCATGGAACCGTCCTGGCGGCGCTGCCAGGAGCCGGCATGAACCTCGTAAATGCTGATCGGCTGGCGGCGCTTGTCCGCTTCGCGCCAGTGCTTCAGATGCTGCTCGTCCTGCCATTCCTGCGAAAGTTCGGCGGCGGTGACGGAGGCGGTTTTCGGGCGAAGTTCGCTCCGGCGGGCAAAGGGGTCCGCTTTCAATGGCAGAAGCACACCGTCATGGCCGCGGATCTCGAATTTGTAGGGAACGCCGAGCGGCACGTCAGGCGCGAAGATTTCCCATATGCCGCTGTCGGAACGGAAGCGCATGACATGGCGGCGCCCATCCCAATTGTTGAAATCGCCGACGACGGAGACGCGCTGCGCGTTCGGCGCCCAGACGGCAAAGTGGATGCCGGTTGTCCCTTCATGTTTGATGCGATGGGCGCCCATCTTGTCGAAAAGCCGCAGATGCGACCCCTGGCGGGCGTAATAATCGTCCATCGGGCCGAGCACCGGGCCGAAACTATAGGCATCGGTTACTGCCCATTCGGCATCGGCGCGCCGGGCGCGATAGCGCACCGGCTGCAATTTGGTGATGGAAAGCTGGCCGCCGAAAATACCGTCGGGATGAATCTGCTGGAGATCGCCGATCAGCGTTCCGTCCAGCGTCATTGCCGTGACGGCTTCCGCGCCCGGAAGGAAGCATCTGGTGATGAAAACCCCGCCGGCCTGGTGAACGCCCAGGACGGCAAAGGGATTGGCATGCGAGCCATTGAGGATTGCCGCAATCTCGTCTGCCGAAATTTCCCAGGGAAGTGTCACTTCAGGGGCGGCTTTCGGCGGCTTCATCAAGCTCTCCAGATCTCGTCGGCATATTGCCGGATCGTGCGGTCGGAAGAGAACCAGCCCATCCGTGCCGTATTGTTGATCGTCTTTTCGTACCAGGAGGACTGGTTGGCCCAGATCTGGTCCACCTCGCGCTGGGCGGCAGCGTAGGCATCGAAATCGCCGGCAACCATGAACCAGTCATGCGAGTAGATGCCGTCGATGAGGCCGGTATAGCGGTTGCGATCGTCGGGGGAGAAGACGCCCGAGCTGATGGCGGAAAGCGCCTGCGACAACTCGCGCGAACCTTCGATGATGGCGCGCGGATTGTGGCCCTCGCTGCGGATCTTGGCGACCTCATCGGCCTGCAGGCCAAAGATGACGATGTTATCTTCGCCGACATTGTCACGCATTTCGACGTTGGCGCCGTCGAGCGTGCCGATCGTCAGCGCGCCGTTGAGGCCGAATTTCATATTGCCGGTTCCCGACGCTTCCATGCCGGCCGTCGAAATCTGCTCGGAAAGGTCGGCGGCCGGAACCATGACTTCCGCGAGCGAGACATTGTAGTTCGGCACGAAGACGACCTTCAGCAGGCCACGCACCGAAGGGTCGTTGTTGATGGTGCGGGCGACATCGTTGATCAGCTTGATGATGAGCTTGGCGTTGTAATAGCTCGGCGCCGCCTTGCCGGCGAAGAGCTTTACGCGCGGCACCCAATCCAGTTCGGGATGCGAGCGGATCTGATCGTAAAGCGCCACGGCCTCGACGATGTTGAGGAGCTGGCGCTTGTATTCGTGGATGCGTTTGATCTGAATGTCGAACATCGCCGATGGATCGAGCTTCACGCCCATGCGGCTGGCGACCAGATTGGAAAGCGCCACCTTGTTGGCACGCTTCACGGCGGCGAATTTCTGCTGGAAGCTCGGGTCGGTCGCAAACTTGTCGAGCGCGCGCAGCTTCTCGGCGTCATCGAGGAACTCGTCGCCGATCGCTTCACGCACCAGACCGGTGAGGCCGGGGTTGCACTGCTGCAGCCAGCGGCGCGGCGTGATGCCGTTTGTCTTGTTGTTGATGCGATCGGGGTAGAGCTTGTGCAGGTCAGCGAAGACCGTGACCTTCATCAGGTCGGTGTGCAGGGCCGAGACGCCGTTGATCGAATGCGAGCCGACGAAAGCGAGGTTGCCCATGCGCACGCGGCGGTCGCCGTTTTCATCGATCAGCGAGATCGAGCGGATTTCTGTGTCGGAGAAGTTGCGGGTCTTGCGCGCCTCGATCAGGATTTTGGCGTTGATCGCGTAGATGATCTGCATATGGCGCGGCAGCAGGCGCTCGAACAGCGGAACCGGCCAGCTTTCCAGCGCTTCGGGCAGAAGCGTGTGGTTGGTGTAGGAGAAGGTGCGGCGGGTGATATCCCATGCCGTATCGAAATCCAGGCCATGCACGTCGCAGAGCAGGCGTGTCAGTTCGGCGACGGAAACGGCCGGGTGGGTGTCGTTGAGCTGGATCGCCACCTTGTCCGGCAGCGAGGTAAAGTCGTCGTACTGCTGAAGGTGACGGCGCAGGATGTCCTGCAGCGAAGCGGAGGAGAAGAAATATTCCTGGCGCAGGCGCAGTTCCTGGCCGGCAGGTGTCGCGTCCGCCGGGTAGAGGACGCGGGTCAGGCTTTCGGCCTTGTTGCTCTCGCGCAGGGCGCCGATGTGGTCGCCGGCGTTGAAGGCATCGAGCAGGATCGGGTCGATCGGCTGCGCCGACCACAGGCGGAGCGTATTGACGCGCTTGCCGCGCCAGCCGACGACAGGCGTGTCGAAGGCGGCGGCGATGACGCGCTCGGCCGGCTTCCAGACGTAGCGCGGCTGTTCCTCATGGCTGTTGATGACCTCGATCGAGCCGCCGAAGCCGATTTCATAGGCGCTTTCGCGGCGTTCGAATTCCCAGGGATTGCCGTGCGCAAGCCAGTTTTCCGGCAGTTCGACCTGCCAGCCGTCGGCCATCTGCTGACGGAAGAGGCCGTGAACGTAGCGGATGCCGTAGCCATAGGCGGGCACGTCGACGGTCGCCATCGATTCCATGAAACAGGCGGCAAGACGGCCGAGGCCACCGTTGCCGAGCGCGGCATCGGGCTCCAGGCCGGCAATGACGTTGATATCGACGCCGAGCGAAGCCAGCGCATCGCGAACCTCTTCCATCAGGTTAAGGTTGGAGACGGCATCGCGCATCAGGCGGCCAATCAGGAATTCGAGAGACATATAATAGACGCGCTTGGCGCCGGTCTCGTAAACCTTGCGGGTGGATTCCATCCACTTGTCGATGATGCGGTCACGCACCACGAGGATGGTTGCCGTCAGCCAGTCATGCGGCTTGGCGACCTTGGCATCCTTGCCGATACGGTAGGTCAGACGCTCGATGATTTCCTCAGCGAGGATTTCTGGTCGGGAACTGCGCGGAGCTGGTGAGGGGATGATCGGCTTCGAAACAGTATTCATGGTCAGGTCTCGCCAATTTTGATTTGGTTACAGTATCTTACGCCTGATTCAATCGATTTGTCGCTTACGCCGACAGGGCAGTTTATGCACCGTTATCACGCACTTGCAACAAGGGAATTGGGCAAACGAAAAATTTGCGGAACCTTCATATTCGACCGGCCCAAGGGACTTGATTTCAATCGCTTTTCCCGATCTGATGGGCCGAATAGGGTTTAAACGAAAGCCGCCCCGGTTTGTTCCGGAGCGGCTTTTTGCCGGGATGAAGCACAAGGCTGCAAAAGTCAGTTCGTGAGGAGGGTCTTGCTCGCGGTCGCTTGCTGGCCAATCGCTTGGAAGGCCCCCAAAAGATCATTCAAACTCTCCGCCTTGTAGTAGTATCCGGTTCCGCTTGAGCAATCCTGCAGAAGTTTCTGCCCGCGATCTGGCGCCATGAATGCGATCGAATAGATCTTTATTCCGTTATCTTTGGCCGCGGTGCAAGTCGTTCGCGTGTTGGTATCAGAGGTCGTAGCGTTGTTGTTCCCGTCAGTCATGAACACGATGTATTTGGTTAGCTTCGAATTGCCCGCAGCTTTTTGAATGCCGGTTTCAGATGTGCTATTCGTGCCTGATAAACCATCATAAGCTTTTTGCATGGGAGCAGCGGATTCCGTGCCGTTGCCCGCGGAGAGCTTGTTTATGACATTTGTTCGCGTGCGGGACGTGCCCCAGTCGAATGTGCTGCTAATCCGGACTTTGTCTGACCAGCCAATCGCGTTCGTGCGGACATATTTTGCTGGCTTGGAAGGGTCTGCCTTGTCCAACTGATCAAGAAGAAGATTCGCAGCATCCTTTAGCGCGTCGATCTTTTTGATATAGCACGGGCTTATCTGAACGACATTGCCCTTCTTGTCTGTCTTGGCTTTACCGCTGTCATCGTATTGGACGCAACTCGTCTGAGTTTTGTCTTCCGTGCCAGTGTTTGCCAGCATCGAACCAGACTGATCGAGAACAAGCGTCATCGAAAGGGCGCTTTTTTCCTGCGTGATACCACTCGCGGTCTTGCTTTCTGCGGCAACATTCATCGTCTTGTAGCCGAGGACTCCCATCAGGGGACTCGTTGCCAGCGGATAATTGCAATTGACCGCGATCTTGTAGCTTTTGCCTTCAGATGTTGTGGTCGTGTCGATCTCGACGCTAATCGTCTTTTCAATGTCCGCCAAAATATCTGAATCGACGTAGTTGGCCATTTGCCCGATGACAAAATCCTTGGCGAGCTTTTCGCCGTCGGCGCTCGTTGCAGCTTTTCCATTGGCGAGTGCGGTCGCAACGGCGAGGGCCGCCGAGTCCGTTGCCTCCTGTAGTTGGCGCTGAGACATCACATTGTTAGAGTAGTCGATTGCCACACCCGCAGCGCCGATAAGCACGGGCAGCAGAATGGCCGTCATGATACCGAAATTGCCGCTGCGGTCGCGCCGCAGCCGATCAAAATGCGAATGCAGGGTGTTCATCATGCCCACCGATCCAAAAGGAGCCCTAACTAGGCGCCATTCATGGATCGGATGACTTTAATGGCCGTTAAAGCCAGCCCCTAAAATTGTAAGCAAATGGCTGTTTTTTCCTATTTCGGGATTATTTCAGCGGGATGACGTCCACCGCCTGCACGGAGCGCTGGCTGCCATAGCTCTTGAGCACACCGATGACGGGAGCGACGTCGGAATAGTCACGGCCATAGGCCACGACGATATGGTCGGTTCCGGCGGGGATGTTGTTGGTCGGATCGAGCTCGATCCAGCCGGCGGTCTCGCCGCACCAGACGCGCACCCAGGCATGCATGGCGTCGGCTCCCTCCAGCCGCTCCTTGCCGGGCGGCGGGATGGTGCGCAGGAAGCCGGAGACGTAACCGGCAGGAATGCCGAGGCTGCGGAGCGCCAGGATCATGATATGGGTGAAATCCTGGCAGACGCCGCGCTTCAGCTTGAAGGATTCCACCGGCGTCGTGTCGACGGTCGTCGCTTCCGGATCGTAGGTAAAATCCCTGTTGATGCGGGCACAAAGCGCATAGGCGATCTGCATGACTGTCAGCGAGGGCTGGAGACTGGTCTTTGCATATTCGCTGATCGCCTTGGTTTCCGTCAGGCGCGGACTGTCGCCCAGGAAATGGTGCGGCGATTGCGGATCGAGCGACCAGATTCCGGCGATTTCCTCCGGCAGGTCGGCCAGGAGCGGCGAGAAATCCGCCGATATGACCTGGCTTTCGACCTGCACGCGGGCCTGCATGCGGATATCGAGGGTTTCATGCGGCGAGCGCAACAGAAAGGAGGTCGCCGGATGGTCGAAGAAATCGATGAAGTGCGACTGTTCGTCCGGTTGCGGCGAAATGCTGATCGAACCTGCGATCAGGCGCTGGCGGTTCGCCAGCGACAGCGGCATGAGGCGCATGATGTGGCGCGCGCCGGAGGCGGGCGTATCGTAGGCATAGCCCATATGCAAAGTGAGATCGTAGAGCACCGCCGTCATCCGAGGTAGGTCTGCGCCAGGAGATCGGACAGGTGTTCCAGTTCGCGCTCCAGCCGGTGATAGACATCGCCGTTCATCGCCTCGGGCGTCATGACGGCGAGGCCGGAATGCAGGCGCATCGCCTCGCGGTAGAAGGGCGACATCTGGCCGTTGATGAGGGCGTTGGGGAGCTGCTCGACCTCGCGGTGGATCTCGTTCATCTGGAAGAGGATCGAACGCGGATTGAGCGGATCGAGCGCCAGCAGATCGGTCACGGTCAGCCGTGCCGTGTTCACATTGTAGCGACGGCGGTGGGTCATGACGCTGTCGCCGATTTCAAGCAGCATGTCGAGCGCACCGTCAGGTGCTTCAGGGCCGGACATGTGGCCGAGCAGCCGGGTCATATGCAGGCCGCGTTCGATATAGCGGCCGAGCGAGAGAAAGCGCCAGCCGGTGAAGCGATACATGTTTTCATGCACGAGACCGGCAAAACCTGCGAGCTTGCGCAGCAGGATGGTCATAGCATGGCTGGCGTCGTCGCCGGCGGTGCCGGTGGAATGGAAGCGGCGGGCGGTCTTGGCAAGGTCGTTCAGCGCCAGCCATCCGTCGGGCGAGAAGCGGTCACGGATGTTGCTCGCCGAGTAGACGGCGCTGTCGATATTGCGCAGCAGCGATTCCGGGACAGGCTCGGCCGTGTCGATATCGACGGCGGCGAGATATTGGGTGACGTCGGCGAGAAGCGGCTGGCTGGGGTCGGCGGCCTCGGCATAACGGGCATGCCAGGCACGCAGGATGCGCAGCGCCCCTTCGGCGCGTTCGATATAGCGGCCCAGCCAGAAGAGGTTGTCGGCCGCGCGGCTCGGCAGGCTGCCCGGCATGTTACGGGTGAAGCTTCCTTCGGCGGGCAGGAGCGTGTGGCGCTCGACCGGCTTGTCGCTGACAATCCAGACATCGGCTGCCGCGCCGCCGGACTGCATGGCGATAGCGGCGACGTCGTCCCCCGAGCCGATGCGGGCAAAGCCGCCCGGCATGATCTGCCAGCCGTTGGCCGTTCGGGCGGCAAAGACGCGCAACGACATCGGCCGCGGTGTCAGCTTGCCGTTGACCCAGGCAGGCGTGGTCGAGAGAGTGACGACTTCCTGACCGACGAGCTTTGCGCCGTCGCTCGCAAGCCAGTCCGCAATCGAGTTTTTCGCGGTGGCGCGCAACGACGAGCCGAGGACGGATTCACCGTTGTCGTCGAAGAAAGGGGCACGGGAATAGGCCGGGCCGATCACCATCTTCTCGATATTGGCCGCGACATGGTCACGCTCGTCCTTCTGGCCGCACCACCACGTGGCAATGGATGGCAGGTGCAGATCTTCGCCCAAAAGCTTGCGACAGACGGCGGGCATGAAGGCAAGCAGGGCGCGTGTTTCCAGAACGCCGGTGCCCAGCGCGTTGACGATGGTGACGGTTTCGGCGCGGAGCGACTCGACAAGGCCCGGCGTGCCGATATGCGAGTTCTGGTTCAGTTCCAGCGGATCGGCATAGGCGGAATCAAGACGCCGCCAGAGCACGCCGATCGGCTTCAGGCCGGCGACGGTACGCACCATGACGCGGCCGTTGACGACTGTCAGGTCCTCGCCTTCCAGCAGCATGAAGCCGAGGTAGCGGGCAATGTAAGCGTGCTCGAAATAGGTCTCGTTTGCCGGTCCGGGGGTCAGGACCGCAATGCGGTCGTCACCGGAATGTTTCATCGTCTGCAGCGCATCGCGGAAGGCGCCGAAGAAGGAGGCGAGGCGGTGAACCGGCGTTTCGGCATAGATATCGGAAAAGGCGCGGGTCGTCGCCACGCGGTTTTCCAGCGCAAAGCCCGCGCCGGAGGGAGCCTGCGTGCGGTCGGCCAGCACCCACCAGTTGCCGTCGGGGCCGCGGCCGATCTCGAAGGCGCAGAAATGCAGGTAGTGCCCGGTTGCCGGTTTGACGCCAACCAGCGGCCGCTGAAATTCCGGATTGGCGGCGATGAGGGCAGGCGGAACGATGCCCTCCTCGACGAGCTTGTTGTCGCCGTAGATGTCGGCGACCATCGCTTCGAGGAGATTGGCGCGCTGCACCAGGCCTGCCGAAAGGGCCTGCCATTCGCGCTCGTCGATCAGTACCGGAATGTGGGAGAGCGGCCAGGCGCGCTCGCCGCTGCCTTTGGCCCCGTAGGCCCGGTAAAAGACGCCGGCGTCGCGCAGGTAGCGATCGGCGCGGGCGAAACGCTCGGCCAGATCCTTTTCCGGCATGGCGTTCAGATGGGCGAGGAAACGCTGCCAGACCGGGCGGACGGCGCCGTTATTGTCCACCATCTCGTCGGCGATGCCGGGCAAGGGGGCGTAGTCGAAGATCGCATCCGCCCCGGCGCGTTCTTCGATCTCGTCCCTCAGTTCCAGTGCAGGCTTCTTGCCCATAAGTCCCAGTTTCTTCAAATACCAGCGGGTCGCCTCAGATCCAGCGTGAGCGGAAATTCAGGCGAAACCGTTTCGGCGCACGGAATATAACCGCCCGCCGTATGTCCCCACGGCTCGAAGCGGGCGAGGCGGCGCGCTTGCGCCTCGTTGCCGTTGACCGGGAAGGTGTCATAGTTCCGGCCGCCCGGATGGGCAACGTGATAGATGCAGCCGCCGATCGAACGTTTCGACCATGTATCATAAATGTCAAAAGTCAAAGGCGTATTCACCGGCAAAACGGGATGTAATCCGGAAGCCGGCTGCCAGGCCTTGAAACGCACGCCGGCGACCGAGACGCCTGACGTTCCCGTCGGCGTCAGCGGCACGATCCTGCCGTTGCAGGTGACGGTGTAGCGCGACGCGTTGCCGGTTTCGAGACGCACCTGGAGGCGCTCGACGGACGAATCGACATAACGCACCGTGCCGCCGATCGCGCCCTGTTCACCCATGACATGCCAGGGTTCCAGCGCCTGGCGCAGCTCCAGTTTCGAGCCTTCGTATTCGACCTCGCCGCAGAAGGGAAAGCGGAACTCGAGCTGCGCCTTGAACCATTCGGGGCTGAGGTCGAAGCCGTTTTCCCGGAGGTCTGCCAGCACATCGAGGAAATCCTGCCAGACGTAGTGCGGCAGCATGAAACGGTCATGCAGTGCGGTGCCCCAGCGCACGAATTTGCCGTCTGCCGGATTCGCCCAGAAACGGGCGATCAGTGCCCGCACCAGCAATTGCTGGGCAAGCGACATGCGGGCATTCGGCGGCATTTCGAAACCGCGGAATTCGACGAGACCGAGACGGCCCGTCGGGCCATCGGGCGAGAAGAGCTTGTCGATGCAGATCTCGGCGCGGTGGGTGTTGCCGGTTACGTCGATCAAAAGGTTGCGGAACAGGCGATCGACCAGCCAGGGTAGGGGCTGCAGGCCGCGGCCGGGGGCCGGAATCTGCGCCAGCGCGATTTCCAGCTCGTAAAGACTGTCGTGCCGGGCCTCGTCGATGCGCGGCGCCTGGCTGGTCGGGCCGATGAAAAGACCCGAGAAGAGGTAGGAGAGCGAGGGGTGGCGCTGCCAGTGCAGCACCAGGCTTTTCAGCAGGTCCGGACGGCGCAGGAACGGGCTGTTGTTCGGATTGCTGCCGCCGACGACGACGTGGTTGCCGCCGCCGGTGCCGGTGTGGCGACCGTCGATCATGAATTTGTCGGCGCCGAGGCGGCTTTCGCGCGCCTCCTCGTAAATGGCGGTGGTGATGTCGACGGTGTCTTTCCATGTGGAAGAAGGATGGATGTTGACCTCGATGACGCCGGGATCGGGCGCCAGGCGGATGACGTTGATGCGCTCGTCCTGCGGCGGCGCATATCCTTCGATATGGACGGCGAGACCGAGAGCGGCGGCTGCGCGCTCGGTCGAGGCAATGAGGTCGAGATAATCCTCCAGCGTTTCGGTCGGCGGCATGAAGACGCAGAGCCGGCCGTCACGCGGCTCGACGGAAATTGCGGTGCGCACGTGGCCGCCGATCTCGCTGACCGACTGCGGCACGGTCGGCTGCTGGCCGGTGAAGGGCTGGAAATGCGCAGCCTGCAGCGCCCGCCCGCTGTCCTGGCCGAAATCCGGCAGTTCGGACCGCTGCACGAAGGGATCGAGCGGGTTGATATAGGGATATTGCGAGGGCGGGATATAGGCCAGCGAATTGAGCGGCAGGCGATAGCCCACCGGGCTGTCGCCGGGTACGAGGAAGATGCGGCCGCGCCGCGTCGACCATTTCTCGCTCGTCCAGGTGCGGCCGCCGGCACGCGCATTCCAGGCCTGGACGGGCAGCACATAGCCGGTCGGACGCGTCAAGCCGCGATCGAAGACACGGGCGATGCGCGTGCGCTCCTCCGGATCCTTCAGCCTGGAATTCGACGGATCGACGTTTTCCGGAAGGCCTGCTTCCTTGACCAGCCATTCGGCCGGATCTTCGAAGGCGGGGGCGACATAATCGGGGGAAATATCCAGCTCTCCGGCAATCGCCGTCAGCAGACGGCCGGCATCGTCCTCCGTGACCTGGTAGTTGCGGCCCTCGACAGCGACGAGAGCGTCGCTCGACCAGATCGGCAAGCCGTCCTTGCGCCAATAGAGCGAGAAGGTCCAGCGCGGCAGGCTTTCGCCGGGATACCATTTGCCCTGGCCGTAGTGCAGGAATCCGTCCGGCGCAAAACGGGCGCGCAGTCGCCGGATCAGCGCATCGGCCTTCTCGCGTTTCGTCGGGCCGACGGCCTCGGTGTTCCATTCGGCGGATTCGAAATCGTCGATGGAGACGAAGGTCGGCTCGCCGCCCATGGTCAGGCGCACATCTTCGGCCTCAAGGATGCGGTCGACCTTCTCGCCGAGTTCGTTGAGTTCGTCCCAGGCGTCGTCGGAAAATGGCTTGGTGATGCGGGGGTGTTCGGCAACACGGGCAACCTTCATGTCGAAGGCGAATTCGGTCTCGGCTTCGCCGTAATAGCCCCCCGATATCGGCGCGGCATTGCGAAAGTGCGGTGTGGCGGCAAGGGGGATATGGCTTTCGCCGGTCAGGAGGCCGGAAGTCGGATCAAGGCCGATCCAGCCGGCGCCGGGAAGATAGACTTCGGCCCAGGCATGGAGATCGGTGAAATCATGCTCGGTGCCGGAGGGGCCATCGAGCGCCTTGAGGTCGGGGGTCAGCTGGATCAGATAGCCGGAGACGAAGCGGGCGGCGAGGCCGAGATGGCGCAGGATCTGCACCAATAGCCAGCTCGTATCGCGGCAGGAGCCTTTGGCGCTTTCCAGCGTCTCTTCGGGTGTCTGCACGCCGGCTTCCATGCGGATGACATAGCCGATCTGTTGCTGCAGGCGCATGTTGAGGCCGACGATCATATCGACCGTCTTCTGCTTTGACCGATCGAGCGTTTCGAGGAAGGCCTTCAGGCGCGGGCCGGGCTCTTCCGGCGTCATGTAGATCGACAGGTCTTCGCGGATCGTCTCGGGATAGTCGAAGGGCCACATCGTCGCTTCCTCTTCGACGAAGAAGTCGAAGGGATTGTAGACGGTCATGTCGGCGACGAGATCGACCTCGATCTTGAACTCGCTCACCGGGTCGGGGAAGACGAAGCGGGCGAGATAGTTGCCGTACGGGTCCTGCTGCAGGTTCACGAAATGGTTTGACGGCGTGACCTTCAGCGAATGGCTCAAGACCCGCGTCTTCGAATGCGAGGCCGGTTTCAGGCGGATGATCTGTGGGCCGAGGCGGACCGGTTTGTCATATTGATAATGGGTCAGGTGGTAGATGCTGGCTTTGATCGACATATTGCTCTTTTTGTCCGCGTGCCGTTGATCGGCTTAGCTGTTCCCGAAGCCAGTGTGTGCAATGCAGCGAAAGAATGCAAGGCGGAAAGGTTAACGCCGCGGCGGCTTTCAGGCGGCGCGGTTGAAGGTCACGGAAGCCTTGAGGCCTCTGCCGCCGCGGCCGGGAATGAGGGCGAGCCGCGCGTTGAAAAGATTGGCGATTTCCTCGACGATGGGAAGGCCAAGGCCGGCGCCGGGGGCGCCGGAGTCATTGCCGCGGGAGAAACGTTTTCTGACCGCTTCGAGCTTTTCGGGGGGGATGCCAGGGCCATTGTCTTCGACCTCCAACCGCACCGTCTCGGCGTCTTCGACAATACGCACGGTCACTTCCGCGCCCTTGCCGGCATAGGCGATGGCGTTGCCGGCAAGATTGCGCAGCATTTCGCCGATCAGCAGCGGTTCGGCGCGGATCATGGCGGGTCCCTCACCTTCGAAGCCGAGATCGATGCCGGCCTCGGCGGCGCGAGGGATCTGCTCGCCGGTGATCTCCTGGGCGATGGCGGAAAGGTCGATGGCCTCGGCCGTCAGCGCCTCCTTGGCGGTTGCGGCATCGATCTTTGCCATCAGCAAAAGCTGGGCAAGGATGCGCTCGGCATGGGCAACCGCCTGATCGCCCTTGAGGGCGGCGTGCTGCGCTTCGTCCAGGGAGCCGGCGCGGGAGGAGAGGGCAAGCTGGGTGCGGATGATGGTGAGCGGCGTGCGCAGCTGATGGCTGGCATTGCCGGTGAAATTGCGCAGCGCGTCGAGGGCCGATTGCAGGCGCACCATGAAGGAATTGACGGTATCGACGAGCGGCTGCACCTCGCTCGGCACCGATTGCTCGATCGGGTGCAGGTCATCGGGGCTGCGCTCGCCGATGGCGTCGCCAAGCTTGTAGAGCGGCCGCAGCGCCACGGTAACGGAAATCCAGACGATGACGGCGGCCCCGGCAATCATGACGGCAAGGCGAAGCGCGGAGCGGACCAGGATCGCCTGGGCAAGCTGACGGCGGGCGATGGTCGTTTCGGCGACGGTGACGACGAAAGGCACGGAGCGGATGCCGGTGGAGGCGGAGCGTCCCAGGGTCGCGACCCGGATCGGCTCGCCACGGAAGATATCGTCGGCGAAGGAGGCGGTATCGCCCTGGGTTTCCTTCAATACCGGAAGCGCCTGATAGCCGGTGATGAATGTGCCGGGCGGGCCGTCGACACGGTAGAAGACGCGGTCCTGCGCTGCCGAGGTCAGCATTTCCAGCGCGACATAGGGAATGTCCACCTCGAGCGTGCCGTCTTCGGCAACGACAACACGCTCGGCGATTGCCAGAGCGGAGCCGGCCAGCACGCGGTCGGACACGATATTCGAAGTCTGCACGGCTTCGCGCCAGGTATCGGCCAGCGCCAGCGTGCCGATGACGGCGGTCGAGACCAGCAACCAGAATAGCAGTCGGCGCCGGAGCGAGTAGGCGGCCGTCATGAGGCCTCGGGCAATTTGTCGAGATAATAGCCGATACCGCGGGCGGTCCTGACCGTCAGGCCGTGCGGCGAAAGCCTCTTTCGCAGGCGGCTGACATATTGCTCGATGGCATTGGCCGAAATGTCGTCGTCGAAAGCGGTCAGCGACTGCATGATCGCCTCCTTGGCGACGACCTTGCCGGCACGCATGAAGAGGATTTCCAGCAGGCCAAGCTCGCGGGCGGGAATATCGAGCGGCGTGGCGCCGGCCGAGAAGGCGCGGGAATTGAGGTCGAGCGAGATCGCTCCGAAACTGACGGTCGAGGAATGCAGCCCGGCCTGACGGCGAAGAAGCACGCGCACGCGCGCTTCGAATTCGGCAATGTCGAAAGGTTTGATGAGATAGTCGTCGGCGCCGAGATCCAGCCCCTTTACGCGTTCTTCCGGCGAACCCCGCGCCGTCAGGATGAGTACCGCAGCCCGGCTGCCGCGGGAGCGCATGGCGCGCAGCACATCGAGCCCGTCCATTTCCGGAAGGTTCAGATCGAGGATGACGAGATCGAAATTTTCCGCTGCGATGACGGCATTGGCCGAAGCCCCGTCATGGACGACATCCACAGCATGGCCCGTGCCGCGCAAGATCGCCGACAGGCCGTCGGCCAGGGCGATATTGTCTTCGGTAAGCAGGATGCGCAACGGATGTTTCCCCGAGTTTTTCGGAGAGTTTATCAGGGATGGCGGCCCGATGTCACAGCGATTCTGGGAATTGGGTGAACGGGAAAGTAGGCAATTCGTCAAAAGCTCGTTTTGCTTCTTCCGGGTTACAGCGCCGACCATATGGCTGGGCCGATGCCGCCGTGATAGGATTTACGAGGGTTGGAGGCTGCAAGATGGGTGAGCTGTCGGTCGCGCTTGCGGAAAGCCCTGAAGATATCGATGCCGTGCGACATCTCAGCCGTGCCTTCAGGCAATGGCTTTACGACAATTATCCGGCCGAGCGGGCGCAGGTGGAACTCTACTATAATCCCGAAAAGTTCGAGGCCTTGCTTGCCGAACTGCCCCGCATCCATGCAAGGCCGCAAGGCGCGATGTTTCTGGCGCGTCTCGACGGCGAGACGATAGGCTGCGTGATGCAGCACGAGATTGCTCCCGGCGTCTCGGAGATGAAGCGCCTTTTCGTTTCCGAGCGGGCGCGCGGAAGCGGCGCGGCACGCGCGCTCTGCGAGGCTTCGCTGGCTCGGGCAAAGGAGGACGGCTACCGACTGATGCGGCTCGACACCGGCTTTCGGCAGGTCGCGGCGCAGAAGCTTTATCGTCGCCTGGGTTTTCGCGAGCGTGATGCCTATTACAGCGTTCCTGACGATCTCAAGCCGATTTTGGTCTTCTTCGAGCGCGAACTCTGAAGCTCCGCTTGTTTCACGCTTTTTGCTCGGGCATTCTCCGGACATGAGAAGCCTTTTCTTTCTGTTCCTGTGCCTGGCACCCGGCCTTGCGGCCGCCGACCAGGTCTTTTATCCGGCGAAGTCCGGCAACGCGGCTGCGCCGGTGCTGACGGTCTATTCCTCGCTCGACGAGCCGCTGGCGCAGCCGATGATCCGGGGCTTTCAGGACGCCAATCCAGATGTGGCGGTCGAATATGAGGACATGCTGACGGGGGACATTTACGACAGGATCGTCCGCGAGACGGATGCCGGTCAAAAGACGGCGGACTTTGCCTTCTCCTCGGCGATGGACCTGCAGGTGAAACTTTCGAATGACGGTTATGCGCAGGTCAGCAACCTGCCGATGAGCGCCCAGTGGCCGAAATGGGCGAACTGGCGCAACACCGCCTATGCGCTGACCTTCGAACCGGCGGTCTTCGTCTATCACAAGCCGAGCTTTGCCCATGAAACGGTGCCGAGTTCGCGGGCGGAATTCGTCGATTACCTGAAACGCAAAGGCAACGAGGTCTACGGGCGGATCGGCACCTACGACATAGAGCGTTCCGGCGTGGGCTTCCTGTTCATGGCGCGCGATCAGGAACAGTTCGGCGATATCTGGTCGGTGATCGGCGCCATGGGAGCGGCGGGCGTAAAACTCTATTCGACCAGCTCGGCGATCCTCGAGCGCGTGGCCGATGGCCGGTTCGTGCTCGGTTACAATATACTCGGATCCTATGCTGCCGACTGGGCCTCGCGCCATCCCGACGTGGGCATTGTTCTGCCGAAGGATTACACGGTCGTGATGTCGCGCATCGGCCTCGTGCCGCAGGCGGCGGCCGAGCCGGAACTGGGGCGCCGCTACCTTGCCTTCTTCATGTCGAAGGAGGGTCAGACCATCATGGCGCGCGAGCTGCAGATCCCGGCCGTCAGCCCGGAAGTGGCAGGCGAGAATACCGCCAATACGTTGCAGGAACTGCTCGGCGCGCAGTTGCGCCCGGTGCCGGTCAGCCCGGGTCTCATGGTCTATCTCGACCAGGTGAAACGCGCGCGCCTGATTGCGCATTGGAACGAGGTGTTGCGGACGCAGTGAAGGACTGGCTTGCCCAATGGAAAACATGCGGGCTGACCAAAATAAATCTTATGATCTCAATGACTAAGCTGTTTCGATGAGGGCGCGCGCCTGTCTTTCCGTCCAAAAAAATCGTCGCAGGGCAAAATATTTTTTCGACGTTGCAATGTCCCATAATGGACGCCTTCATTGGGATTTTACACCAATAAGTAATACTTATCCCCAAATTTCCATATATTCTTGTCCTGTTTATATGACTGAATTTGCAACCTTTGATTTTTTATTGACGATTCCTAGCGCGGCCATTTAGCGAAAATTAAGCAGAATCCAGTGGTTATTTCTGGCGATGAAATCATCGCGGCAGGCTCATTTCCGGGCTGCCGCGCACACGGCATGATGTCGCTAACAATCTTTTCCGGGCCGGGGCGGATGCATCTCGATGCATCTCTCCACATCTAGAGGTTTTATTTTCATGACGCGTCCAAATGTGAAGACGTCGATGATCGGCATATTTTCACTGATTGCCGTTCTGTTCGCACTGTCCGCTTATATTTCCATTCGTGGCCTGAACACTTTCAACGAGAATGCCAACCATTTCGCGACGAGCTTCCTGCCGGGCGTTTCCAAGGCGATGGATATCCAGATCGCGCGTTATTCCCTGCGCGGTTCCTATGGCGATTACGTGATGGGCCGGGCCGAGAACGGTCAGGACAGTTACGAGAAAAAGATCAAGTCGAAGCAGGGGGACCTGCTCAAGGCCGTGGCTGACTACAAGGAGCAGGTCGATACCGATGCCGAGCGTGAGGCATTTGCCAAGATCGACGATGCGGCTTCGAAATATGCTGCGGCCGGCGACCAGCTGATTTCGCTCGTCAAGGCGGGCGACAAGGAAAAGGCGCTCAAGGTCTTCCAGGAAGACATCGGTCCGATCGCCGACGACCTTGCAGCAAGCGTCGACAAGGTTGTGAAGTTCAACAAGTCGGCGGCTGCCGACGCAGCCGAAGAGAACACCGCCGAGTTCAACCAGACGCTGACACTGCTCTCCGTCATCCTTGGTGTCAGCGCGTTGCTGGTCTGCGGCGCAGCCTATTTCGGCATTGCCGGCATTGCCAATGCGATCAGCCGCATCACCGGCTCCATGCGTGCGCTGGCAGGCGGAGACACGCAGGTCAAGGTTGCCGATATGGAGCGCAGCGACGAGATCGGCGAAATGGCCAAGGCCGTCGAAGTCTTCCGTCAGGCCGCCATCGAGAACACGAACCTGCAGGCTGAGGCCGAGAGGAACCGTATGCAGGCGGAAGCCGACCGCGCGCGACTGACGCGCGAAGCCGAAGCTGCTGCCCAGGCACGCCTCAATGAGGCGACCGCGGGTCTTGCCTCCGGCCTCAAGCGCCTTGCGGGCGGCGACCTGGGCTTCCAGCTGACCGAGGCCTTCGCGCCTGATTTCGAACCGCTCCGTCACGACCTGAATGGCGCTGTCATGCAGCTCGCGGACACGATGAAGTCCATCGCGTCTTCCGCCGGTGCGATCGACAGCGGCACGCGCGAAATCGGCAGCGGTGCGGATGACCTTTCCCGCCGCACCGAGCAGCAGGCAGCCTCGCTCGAAGAGACGGCTGCGGCTCTCGACGAGATCACGGTCAACGTCTCGAATTCGTCGAAGCGCGCTGACGAGGCCCGCCAGGTTGCGATCCAGGCAAACGAAAGCGCCACACGCTCCGGCATGGTCGTCGCCAACGCCATCGACGCGATGCAGAGGATCGAACAGTCGTCGAACCAGATTTCCAACATTATCGGCGTCATCGACGAGATCGCCTTCCAGACCAACCTTTTGGCGCTCAACGCCGGCGTCGAAGCCGCGCGCGCCGGTGAAGCCGGCAAGGGCTTTGCGGTCGTCGCGCAGGAAGTGCGTGAACTTGCCCAGCGCTCCGCGGCAGCCGCCAAGGAGATCAAGGATCTGATCCGCAATTCGTCGGTCGAAGTGCAGGGTGGCGTTCAGCTCGTTCGCGAGACCGGCGATGCGCTGAAGACCATCGAAAACCTGATCGTATCGATCAATCAGCACATGGATGCGATCGCAACTTCGTCCAGAGAACAGTCGACCGGTCTCAGCGAGGTCAACAGCGCCGTCAACCAGATGGACCAGGTGACACAGCAGAACGCCGCGATGGTCGAAGAAACGAATGCCGCGAGCGCGACGCTGGCCGCCGAAGCCGAACGCCTTCGCGACCTTATCGCCAACTTCAAGCTGGCCGGCGATGTCAACCAGGCCTCCGCGGATGCGGCCGCACTTCGCCGCACCGCCTCGGCCATGGCGCGGCCCAGCCAGAAGCAGGCACCAGCCTATCGCAGCAACGGCAACGCCGCTGTCGCGCAGGAATGGTCTGAGTTCTAAGCCGAAACATGAAGGGCGAGGTTCGCCGCCGGCGCGCCTCGCCCTTTTGCATGTGTGCAAGCACGGCTGTCGCGTCAGCCCTTGCGGATCACCACTTCCAGATATTCGGCCGGCACGACCATGGTGCCGTCCTTGGCGCGGTTGAAGCGATCGATCAGCGCCAGAAAATCCTCCTCAAGTGCGGCCTTGCCCGGTTGCGGCAGAGCTTCGAAGGCCTTGTGGACAGGGCCATACCAGGTGCGGAACACTTCCAGCCAATGGGCGGGCGAGCGGTAGCGGAAATTATACATAAGCGACGTCGCTTCGATGCTGGCGCGACCGCCGAACATCTCCTCCAGTCTCGCTTTCGTGCCCCAGAGCGCCGGCGATCTGACGCCCGGCATGGGCGGAATATGCTTGCCTATCGTCTTGAAGACCTGCCCGATGAAGCTTTCCGGCGTCCAGTTGGCCATGCCGATACGTCCGCCGGAGCGGCAGACGCGCAGCATCTCCTCTGCCGCCTTGTCCTGATCCGGCGTGAACATGACGCCGAAGGTGGAGACCACGACATCGAAGCTTGAGTCCTTGAACGGCAGGGCCTCGGCATCGGCCTGCCGGAAATCCACCGCCAGCCCGTTTGCCATCGCCCGTTCGCGGCCGCGCTCCAGAAGCTCCGGCACGTAGTCGGTCGATGTCACTTCGGCCCAGCGCCGCGCAGCGGCAAGCGTGGCATTGCCGTTGCCGGCGGCGATGTCGAGAACCTTTTCGCCAGACCGCAGATCCAGGGCTTCGCAAAGGCTCTCGCCGACGATCTGCAGCCGGGCGCCGATGACGGAATAGTCACCCGATGCCCAGGCGACCTGCTGGCGCGATTTCAGCGCCGCGAGATCAGGTGCGGGTTGTGTCACGGCATTCGCTGTGGTTTGCATGGCATGTCTCCTCTCATATCGGCAGGCAAAGGTCAGAGCCGCGGTTGCCCGCCGGTTTTCTACGGATATCCAGATCTATGCGCAGCGTTCGACCCGCCCTCAGGGTGCCCCGGGTCCGCTTGCAGGAGGATCGTGCCTCGGCGTGCGACCAGAGCCTAGTGTAGAAAATGGACCGCTATCGGTACAGAAAACGGATCAGGCGGCGTAGGAGCTGCGCACCATCCAGTTTCCAATGCTTGCGGCGAGCGACATGTCGCCAATGAAGGAGATGCGCTCCCTGGCGATCTCGGTATCGAGGCTGGAATGGCCCATCCAGGCCGACGTCATGGCCTTCAAATCGGCGGTGACAAAAAGATCGACATCGTAACCGGGATCGGTGAGGCAGAGATCAACCGGCGTGCCTGCCCGTGCCACCAGCCAGTAGTGCCGTTCGTCACGCGGCAGTTCGGGATAGGTGAACTGGATCACGCTGCGCTTGCGCAAGGGCAGGGCGGCGGTATTGACCTTGCGGCGCATGTTCCACATCAGCACGCGGGCATCGAGCTTTTCGAGGGTCACGTTGGCATCGATATTGCGGTGCGCCCAGGCGCCGAGCGCATGCACGATCGGTTCCAGCTCGTTGGCGATCTCGGTCGTCCGGTAGACAATCTCGCCGGTCGTGCGGTTTTCCGAGCGGGTGACAAGTCCGTTCGCCTCCATCTCGCGCAGCCGCTTGGCCATGAGGGTCGGCGACATGCCCGGCACGCCGCGCCTGATTTCGTTGAAGCGGGTGGAGCCGGACCACATTTCGCACAGCAATAGCAGGGTCCATCGCGGCTCGAGAAGCTCGCACGCCTTGGAAACCGGACAAAACTGGTTGTAGCCGCCATTTGCCATCGGATCGCCCTCCGCGCCGGGAGTATCCGCCAAGTTGCAGAAAGCGTCCAGTACAGACAATGTATTAGCCCTGCCGCCTTACAGGCGGGCTGGGAAATTGCGGCAAAAAAGTGTCCTTTCGCACTGGATATCCGGCCGATGTCAGCTAAATGACAGCTTCATATGATGGCTTGGGCTACTTCATCTCCGTGGAGGCGGAGATTTGAAGAATTTCCGGGAGGACTCCGCTCGCTATCAGGACAATTGCGTCCACCGATCGGTGATCTCTCCTCATTTTCAAAAATAGCACTAGCGGTTCGCTCAGCCGCAGCACGGAGGACACATCGTGAAGCATACTTTCATCGCAACTCTTTTGGCAGCGGCTATCGCGCTGCCGGCCTACGCGGCCGATTACACCATCATCGCTCCGGCCGCGCCCGGCGGCGGCTGGGACCAGACGGCCCGCTCGCTGCAGACGGTGCTGCAGCAGGAGGGCATCTCCAAGAGCGTTCAGGTTCAAAACGTTCCGGGTGCCGGCGGTTCCATCGGTCTCGCCCAGTTCAGCAGCCAGAGCGCCGGTAATCCGAACGCGCTCATCGTCGGCGGTTACGTCATGGTCGGTGCGCTTCTGACCAACAAGTCGGCCGTCACGCTGAAGGACGTCACCCCGATTGCCCGTCTGACCGGCGAGTACGAAGCGATCGTCGTTCCGGCCGCGTCCGACATCAAGACGCTTGCCGATCTCGTCGCCAAGCTGAAGGCCGATCCCGGCGCCGTTTCCTGGGGTGGCGGTTCTGCCGGCGGCACCGACCATATCGCCGTCGGCCTGATCGCCAAGGCTTCCGGCGTCGATCCGACGAAGATCAACTACGTTGCCTTCTCGGGCGGTGGTGAAGCGCTCGCCGCCATTCTCGGCGGCCAGGTCACGGCCGGCATTTCGAGCTACAGCGAGTTCGAATCGCAGGTCAAGGCCGGTACGCTGCGCCTGCTCGGCGTTTCCAGCGATGCTCGCATTCCCGGCGTCGATGCGCCGACCTTCAAGGAAGCCGGTACCGACGTCTCCATCCAGAACTGGCGCATGGTCGCTGCCGCTCCCGGACTGACCGATGAGGAGGTCGCCTCGATCGCTGCGGACTTCGACAAGCTGCACAAGTCTGCCGCGTGGCAGGAAACCCTCAAGACCAAGGGCTGGGCCGACACCTATCTCGCAGGCGACGAGTTCAAGGCGCAGCTCGAAAAGGATGTCTCGGCCACCGAGGGTATCCTCAAAGAGATCGGTCTCGTTCAATGAGCGAAGCCGATCACGCATCGGCAACGAAGCGCCGCCCCGATTGGGCGGCGCTGATCATTGCCGTTTTCCTCATCGCCGTGGCCGGCCTTGTGTTCTGGGATGCCACGCATCTGAAGATGATCGCGCAATATGACCGCATCGGCCCGTCCACGGTGCCGAAAGTCATCGCCCTCGGCCTCTTCTGTCTTGGTATCTGGACGGTATTCGAAAGCTGGCGCGGCGAGTTTCCGGAACGCGAGCACCAGGAAGTGGCGCCCGTCATCTGGATCGTCGCGGGTCTTGCCGGGCAGATGCTGCTCTTGCGCACCGCCGGATTCTCGATTGCGACCGGTGTGCTTTTCGCGCTGACCGCCCGCGGTTTCGGCAAGCGCCAGATCTGGTTCTCGCTGCCGCTCGGCATCGTGCTGAGCTTCATCGTCTGGGCGATCTTCTCGCAGCTCCTGCAGCTCTCGCTGCCGGCCGGCCCGCTCGAACATCTGTTCTTCTGACAGCGCTCGCCTCGCGCCGGGCGCTGTCGGTTCTTTTGCTTTTTGCGCGGATGGTCCTGTGCCCCCTCAGGAACCGCCGCTTGGGACAAAACCATGAGCACATTCGAATTCCTCTGGCAGGGCATTCTGGTTGCTGCGCAGCCGATCAACCTGCTCTACGCCCTCATCGGCGTCACTCTGGGCACCGCCGTCGGCGTGCTGCCGGGCATCGGCCCGGCATTGACCGTGGCGCTGCTTCTGCCCGCCACCTACAAGCTCGATCCGGGCGGCTCGCTGATCATGTTTGCCGGCATCTATTACGGCGGCATGTATGGCGGCTCGACCACGTCGATCCTCTTGAACACGCCGGGTGAAAGCTCCTCGATCGTCACGGCGCTCGAGGGCAACAAGATGGCGCGGGCCGGACGCGGCGGACCGGCGCTCGCAACGGCCGCCATCGGCTCGTTCGTTGCCGGCCTCATTGCCACGCTCGGCCTTGCCTTCGTTGCGCCCTACATCGTCAAGCTGGCGCTGATCTTCGGTCCGCGCGAATATTTCGCGCTGATGGTGCTGGCCTTCGTCACCGTCTCCTCGGCCTTCGGGGATTCGGCCCTGCGTGGCCTCACCTCGCTCTTCATCGGCTTCGCCCTCGCCATGGTCGGCATCGACCAGCAGACGGGGCAGGCACGCCTCTCCTTCGGCATTCCGGATCTGCTCGACGGTATCGAGGTGACGACGCTTGCCGTTGCGATGTTCGCCATCGGCGAGACGCTCTACATCGCCGCCCAGGGCAACCGCGGCGAGGACAAGGTGGAAGCGGTGCGTGGTTCGCTGTGGATGAATGCGCAGGACTGGGCACGTTCGTGGAAGCCGTGGCTGCGCGGCACGATCATCGGTTTCCCGATCGGCGCCATGCCGGCCGGCGGCGCCGAAATCGGCACCTTCCTTTCCTACGCCACGGAAAAGCGCCTGTCGAAGAACCCCGAGGAATTCGGTCAAGGCGCGATTGAAGGTGTTGCCGGTCCCGAGGCCGCCAACAATGCCTCGGCCGCCGGCACGCTGGTACCGCTGCTGACGCTCGGCCTGCCGACCTCGGCAACAGCGGCAATCATGCTTGCCGGCTTCCAGCAATATGGCCTGCAGCCCGGGCCGCTGCTTTTTGCGACTAATCCGCAGCTCGTCTGGGGTCTTATCGCCAGCCTGCTCATCGCCAATGCGATGCTGCTGGTGCTGAACCTGCCCATGATCGGCCTCTGGGTTCGCCTGCTGACGGTTCCAAAGCCGTGGCTCTATGCCGGCATCCTGCTGTTTGCCACGCTCGGCACGATCGGCGCCAATCCCTCGGTCTTCGAGCTCGGCATGCTGCTCGCCTTCGGCCTGCTCGGTTATGTCATGCGGATTTTCGGCTATCCGATCGCCCCGGCCGTCGTCGGGCTGATCCTGGGGCCGCTGGCGGAGCAGCAGCTTCGCCGGGCGCTGTCGATCAGCCAGGGTGACGTGACCACGCTCGTCATGTCGCCGATTGCCTGCGGCCTGCTGATCGTCGCGGCTGCGGCCTTCCTCATTCCGCTGATCCTGAGATTGCGTGGCCGCGGCCAGGTTCTCTCCCAGCTCGCGGCAAACGAAGACTAAAACAAAAAGACGACCCTGACCCCTAATTCGGGCCGGCCGTGGCGACACGGTCGGCCGTTTCTTTGATATCTGTCAATTTTTCGACTGACGCGGAGCGATTTCAAATTTTTCAACCATATGAATTTAAAAGGAAAATTCCAAGTATCTCCGGCTTTCCGGGAGTTCTTTTCGTTTGCCGGCGAAGGAAATATGCGCTTTTTGCATAGCAGCGGTGATTTCTTGCGCGTTGTAGGTGCATTCGGATCTTCCCATCTATGAGTGGTCAATCATAGAGCGAGAGGAAAAGAAGATGTCCGCTATCAGAAAGTCGATCCACAATGGTTTCCTGGCCCGCGCCTTTGCCGCGCTCGGCGCCGCAAACGCCGTCAGCGCCGCTGTCGAAGGCGGCCGCAAGCCGCGCGCCCGTGACCTGCAGGAACTCGGCATCGATCCGGTAAGCTTCGGCCGTGTTATCCGGTAAGCCGCGCCCGAACTGCATGTCGAACGAATGAGCCCGCAACCGTTGGTCGCGGGCTTTGTTTTTGGAATACGCGAACCGCAGCGCCAGACCGCCACGGTTTTTCAGCTGAAGCCGCGCCTCGTCAGGCGTGCATGCGTTCCCTCTCGGGAACATGTGCTTCGCTCTGCCGCTCCTGCCTGTTGTAGCGGATCGACGACCAGAGCGAGATGCCGATCAGGGCGGCGCCGCCAAGGCCGGTAATGACCTCGGGGATGTGCACCATCGTCTGCACATACATGATTACCGAGAGGATCAGGATGGCGTAGAAGGCGCCGTGTTCCAGGTAGCGGTATTCGGCAAGCGTTCCCTTTTCCACCAGCATGATCGTCATGGAGCGCACATACATGGCGCCGATGCCGAGGCCGATGGCGATGACGAAGAGGTTCTGCGTCAGCGCGAAGGCGCCGATGACGCCGTCGAAGGAGAAGCTGGCGTCCAGCACTTCCAGATAGATGAAGGCGCCGAGGCCGCCCTTTGCCGCCTCGCTCATCGCGCGCTGCGATGCGTCGAGCAGACCGCCGATCACTTCCACCACGAGAAAGGTCACGAGACCGTAGATGGCGCAGTAGACGAAGGTGGTCGCGTCCTGACCTTCCAGCAGGTGGGAGAAGAGCAGGATCAGCAGGAGCACGAAGGCGATTTCGATGCCCTTGATCGTCGCCGATCGCGCCATCAGCCGCTCCAGCGAACCGATCCAGTGGACCTCCTTCTCATGGTTGAAGAAGTAGGTGAGGCCGACCATCATCAGGAAGGTGCCGCCGAATGCCGCGATCGGCAGATGCGCATCATTCATGATGCGGGCATATTCGGCCGGTTCGCGCGCCGCCAGCACAAGGGCTTCCCAGGGGCCGATCTTTGCCGCGATGGCGACGATTGCCAGCGGGAAGACGATGCGCATGCCGAAGACGGCGATGACGATGCCCCAGGTCAGGAAGCGATGCTGCCAGACCGGGGTCATCTCCTTCAGTTTGTTGGCATTGACGATGGCATTGTCGAAGGAGAGCGAGATTTCCAGCACGGCCAGCACGGTGCAGATGAAGAAGACGGTGGCCATGCCACCCAATGTGCCGGTCGACTGCCAGCCGAGAAATGCACCGAGCGCAAGGCCCAGTGCGGTGACGACGAAGGCCCAGCGGAAATAGCCGAGCGAGGATTTGTGGGATTGAAGCTGGTTCATGGCCGCACCTCGCAGCCGCAAACCGTTTTTGAAGAGAGCGTGAAAACAGAAAAACGCATACCGCAACGGGCATGCGCGTTTGGCATGGTGAGCTTTTTCATCGATGAAAAATCCGCCGGCTGATTTGCAGGCGGTACCGACATCACGAGAGCGCCGTAAAAACTCTCGCCAGAGGGGCCCGGCACCAGGGTTCCCCCGCAGCCGATGTCTGGATGAGGCGGCGGGTGCCCCACTACGTAGTGAAGTTGCCGCGCCAGTCAAGACGCGCGACCGGGCAGGCGCGCCGATTTCTTTGGAACCATGCGTACGTTCACCCGTTACAACCTAGCTGAGCCGATGAGAACATCTCAGATACTCTTGAAGGAGGGCGACGATGCATAATTCGACCCATGTTCCCGACAGGCGCACGGAAGCCGCCGACCGCATGAAGCGGGCGAAGCCCAACCGCATGCAGAAAGCGCAGGTCCTGCCTCCGCACCATGTCGACCTGACCCTGACGCCCGGTGTCATCCATGACATTCACGTACCGGCGCATGTAACCGGCAGCGATCTTTCAAAGGGCGGTATCGACATCAAGAGCGACGATGCCCATGTGGCCAAACCCGTCCGCTGAAAACCAGTTCCACAATCGAAAAGACAGGTGAGACACGAATGACGATCAATCTTGTGCCGCGCGATATGTTCGTCCGGCACGAACATGAGTGGCAGGCCGTGCGTGATGCGGCCGAACGCCGGATCGATGTCGGCAAGCGCGAGAAACCAACCGTGGCGGCCGGCGCAGAAGCTGCCAGGCCGGCAAATTCACCTTCGGCAGCGCAAGGCTGCTGAGCCGGCACAAAGTTCGGACAAGACGCCCGGTCCTGCGCCGGGCGTTTTCGTTTCCGCCAGACGCGGCCCTGGAAAAGCGATCTCGGGTCTGCCTCGCCAACCTTTCGGAAAGGATTGGGCGGCGATAATCCGGCCCGTTCAAGGGAATCGGATCGATGGCCAAGACAGCGACACGCGCACGCCGCAAGGCGCCGGCAAAAAGGAAGAGCAGCGCATCCTCCGGCGGCGCAATGCCCTGGCTGGTAATCGGCATCGCCGCCGTGGGGGCGATTGTCGCCTATGACAACTGGAAGAGCATTCGCCCGATGCTCGGCAAGGCGCCCGCGGCCATCGTTCGCGATACCGCCGAAGCCAAACCTCCCGTGGCCAGGGAGACGCCGAAGCGGGTCGCCGTGGCGGCACCTGCCGTCAAGCCGAAGCAGGCGGGCGATCCCGTGCCGCCGGCCGCGATCCCCTCCGCGCCCGTGCCGACGGCGAAGATCGTGCCGGCCTCCATATCCCCCAGCGCTCCCTCCGCCTCGCAGACCGCCAAGGCCGCCTTCGGTTATTGCGGGCAGGGCGAGCATATCAATTGCGTGGGTGATGCCGGCACCTTCTGGTACAAGGGCGAGAAAATCGTCATTGCCGACATGGTGAGCCCTGACGTCGATCGGGCGCGCTGCGAAGATGAACGCAGGATCGCCTTTGCGGCCAAGTCACGGCTGCTGGCGCTGCTCAATGCCGGTCCGTTCAATATGAATGCTGCGGGTGCCTCGGATGCTCGGGGTGCGCCGCGTGTCGTCTCGCGCGACGGTCGCTCTTTCGGCACTCGGCTGATCGATGAAGGCCTGGCGAAGAAACCGGGCGTTGCAGGCGGTTCTTGGTGCGCCTGATGCGATCGTAGAGCCATCGAGGCTCGTTATTTCTTTGCAGGCACCTTGCCGCTGGTGCGGAAGCTGCCGGTGAAGGACGCATCCTTGCTCTCTGCCGTGCATTCGATGGCCGTCGGCTTGCCGGCATAGGGATTGCCAAAGGTGCAGGAGCCGGCAACCTTCACTTCGCCCGTCATCTTGTTGCCGACGCCCGTGGTGACGAGGCTAAGCGGCAGGCGGGCATTGCCGTTCGACGCGGGCTTGATACCCTTTCCGTCGCCCTGGAAGCCCAGCAGCTTGCCATCAGAGGTGAAGATGAAGGTGACAGTGCCGTTGACGAGCGTCACGCTTGCCAGCTCTCCCTTGCAGCCCTTCGTGGCATCGAATCTCGCGACGACGAGCTTCTGACATTTTCCGGCAAGCGCGATCACGCCGGGCGCACCTGGAAAATTGTCATCCGCTTGCGCAACAGCGGCAAAGGCGAGGGTGGAGAGGGCGACGACGGCAAGCGCGGAGAATTTCATTTCGATTCGAATCCCATGTGCTGACGAGGCGAATCAACACCTCGGGCTCCAATATCGCGCATTGCATGGCTCTGTGTCCGAATTTGGTTTCGGACATTAAGCAACGATTGCTAATCGTCTCAGCACGGATACATTTTCTTCAATGAGGTGAGCAGGATGAGGGGATAAACTTGGAACGTTTCCTCACCGATATCCGGGTGCAACTCGAGATACTTCTCCACGATCGCGACATATTCGGTCTGCGAAATCGAGGCATTCGGCGGCAAGCAATATAGGCGTGGCTTGCCTTCATCGACGAGGTCAGTATTCACCCATTCAAGTGTCCTTCCAGCCCCACCGATCAGCATCGTGATGACGCTTGTCTGCTTGCTCTCCATCAGCGCGCGCAGTGTCATATCTTCTTTTGCGGAAGCCGGGTTCCAGCTCAGAGCCAGCAGCAATATCAATCCAATAAAAATTCTCATTTGCACCTCCAATGATGGAGAACAAAAGAACAATGCAACTCGCCAGTCAAGCCGCATTCCGGTAGAGCTTGCGCCCTTCTCTGCTGATTGGTCGGTCAACTCGCCCGGTTCTGAGAGGGACTGCCAAACGCAAATCCAAAAAACTAAAAAGGCCTTTCGATTTCTCGAAAGGCCTTGCTTTTCAGCGAATTAGGATGGTGGGCGTGACAAGGATCGAACTTGTGACCCCTACGATGTCAACGTAGTGCTCTCCCGCTGAGCTACACGCCCATCCGATGTCGGCGCATAGACCACAAAACCTCCGGAGCCGTCAATAGGCTTTTTTGAAGTTTTGTGACGAACCGCCAGGACGCCTTATGCGGCAAGCATCTTGTTGACCTCTTCGACGAGGTCGCGCAGGTGGAAAGGCTTGGAAAGGACCTTCGCATCCTTCGGAGCCTTCGAATCAGGGTTCAGCGCAACGGCTGCAAAACCGGTGATGAACATGACCTTCAGGTCGGGATCGAGTTCGGTCGCGCGGCGCGCGAGCTCGATGCCATCCATTTCCGGCATGACGATATCGGTCAGCAGCAGGGAGAAGGGCTCTTCGCGCAGGCGGTCGTAAGCGCTGGCGCCGTTGTCGTAGGAAAGGACCTTGTAGCCGGCCTTTTCGAGCGCCTTCACCAGGAAACGGCGCATATCATTGTCGTCTTCGGCGAGAAGTATCTTCTGAGTCATTAATCCGGACCGCTGATCACTGATATTTTTATGGGATGCCAGCCGTCTACACTAAACTTCGCCCGGTAAACAACCGGTGAAATCGCCCTAGCCGCGACCGCCATCCCTTCTATGTAGTATGGACTTAAGGGCAGGCAACTGGCAACATGGCCGTCACAGCCACTTGATGACATGGTAAAGAGGGCAGAAAGTGCCGGAAATACGCGAATACGAGCTTTTTGAAGTGCATGAGCCCGTGTCGCAGACCATTCCTTTCGTCTACAACTCCCCCCATAGCGGCCGTATTTATCCACCGGAATTCATCGCCCAGTCGCGGCTGGAGGGGATCTCGATACGCCGGTCCGAAGACCACTATGTCGACGAACTGTTCGGCGCGGCGGTGGAGCTCGGCGCTCCGCTCCTGCTGGCGAATTTCCCGCGCGCCTATCTCGACGTCAACCGTGAGCCCTACGAACTCGACCCGCGCATGTTCGACGGGCTTTTGCCGCCTTATGCGAATATCAATTCGCTGAGGGTTGCGGGCGGACTCGGCACCATCCCGCGCATCGTGGCGGAGAACATGGAGATCTACGCCCGCCGGCTGCCCGTGCAGGAGGGCTTGGACCGTGTCGAGAGCGTCTACAAGCCCTATCACTCGACGCTGCGGCGGCTGATTGCGCGCACGCATGTGCAATTTGGCTTCGGCGTCCTTATCGACTGCCATTCCATGCCGGGCAACGTGCGCGTGGCCGGTAGCAATGCACGGCCGGACTTCATCATCGGCGACCGCTACGGCACCAGCGCTTCGGCAGAGCTTTCGCGCACGGCGATCGGCATCCTCGAGGAAATGGGTTTTGCGGCGATCCGCAACAAACCCTATGCCGGCGGCTTCATCACCGAACATTACGGCCGCCCGTCCCGCGGGCTGCATGCCCTGCAGATCGAAGTGAACCGCTCGATCTACGTCGACGAGATCACCTTGGAGAAGCGGCCCGATTTCGATCTGGTTGCAGCGGCCATCACGTCGTTCATGCGACAGATGGCCGATTATATCGAGAAATTCTCCGGTGACCGGGCGCTCGCCGCCGAGTAGTTTTCTGCCTTCAGGTCAAAAAAAACCGCGCTTTGTCAGCGCGGCTAAGTCTAGGGAGGAAACACCCAAGGAGGGTATTTACAGTCAGAAGACTGTAGCCAGAAACTACTGCTGCATTGCACAAATGTCAAGCATTATATTGCGCTGCAAAATCTTTAGGCAGTCAGCCGGAAATTGCCTGTTGTGTTTGCATTCCACCGCTTTTTCGCTATGAAAAACGCCATTTCCCGCCAGCCATACGGATGTCTCCATGCTTCCCGACCGTTCGTTCTTCAACCGTCTTGCCGAAGCTGCCAAAGCGGAAACCCTGCCGCGCTTTCGCTCGGGCATCAACGTCACCAACAAGCTGTCTTCCGGCTTCGATCCGGTGACGGAGGGTGACAGGGCGGCGGAGACGGCCATCCGCGCCCTGATCGAGCAGCATTTCCCGGAGCACGGCATTCTGGGCGAAGAGCATGGCAATGTCGGCCTCGACCGTGAGCATGTGTGGGTGATCGATCCGATCGACGGCACGCGTGCCTTCATATCCGGCGTTCCGGTCTGGGGCACGCTGATCGGCCTGCAGAAGAACGGCCGCGCGGTGGCCGGCATGATCGAGCAGCCTTTTACCGGCGAGCGCTATTTCGGCGACGAGAACGGTTCGACCTATAGCGGGCCGGAGGGGGAGCGCCGGCTGCAGGTGCGCGATTGCGGCGCTCTTTCCGACGCGATCCTCTTTACGACCTCCCCGCATCTCTTCCTGGGCGAAGAGATGGAGAAATATCGCGAGATCGAAGGCAAGGTGCGGCTCTTCCGCTACGGCTGCGATTGTTATGCCTATGCGTTGTTGGCGGCGGGCCATATCGATCTTGTCATCGAGAACGGCCTTAAGCCCTACGATGTCGGCGGCATCATTCCTGTCATCGAAGGCGCCGGCGGCATCATGACGACCTGGGATGGCGGCCGGCCGGAAAATGGCGGCTCGATCATCGCTGCCGGCAGCAGGGCGGTTTACGAACAGGCGATCGCCATCCTGCAGCGCTGAGAGATGTCGCGCAGACGCGTTCAGGCGGTTTGCTGCAGCGACATGCGTAAACTCGGAGCCTAGACGCCGATCGCCGTCACGTCGTCGGTTGCCTCGGCATCGCTTCCGGGAATGAAGGCGTGGAAGGCGGCAAGCGCGGCCGTGCGATAGATATCCCTCTCCTGGAATATTTCGTGGCGGGCGCCGTTGATCGGAACGAGCTGGCCGGCGCGGAAATAGCGCGAAAGCCGTTCCTGCGCCGTATAGGGCACCAGCCCGTCGCGCGTCGGAGCGATGACGACAGAGGGAATGGTGATCGAAAAGAGGTGATAGGGCTGCGTCACGCGATCGATCGCCTTCATGCATTCGTACATCCAGCGCGCGGTCGGCGCCCCCAGCGCAAGCTCCGGATGGGCCTTCATCATGGCTATGTTGCGTTCGAAACGCGTTTCGTCCGACGTGAGCGGATTGTCGGGGAATTGCAGTTCCTTCATCTTGCCGAGCGGCAGGCTGCCGAGACCAAGAGCGCAGAGCGCGCCCGATACCGAACGGATGACGCCTTGCGAGGCGGCCTGGCCGATGAGGCCGAGGAAAGGGGCCGAAAGCACCATGCGCTCGATGCGCGTGGACAAATAAGGTGCCGCCGAAAGCGCGATCAGCCCGCCGGTCGAATGGGCGAGCATGTAGAAGGGCAGGCGGGTATCCGGCAGCACGACCTTTTCGAGAAAGGTGTCGAGATCACGCTCATAGTCGGAAAAGCGACGGAGGTGGCCGTGATTGCGCTTCCTGATCAGGCGCGGCGAGCCGCCCTGGCCACGCAGGTCGTATGTCGCGACCCAGAGGCCCTTGGCGGTGAGATCGCGGATCGTTTCGAAATATTTCTCGATATATTCGCTGCGCCCGTGCAGGAGCACCACGGTTCCATGGGCGACCGCTGTCTGCGACCGGAAGACGGCATAACGCAACCTAAGGCCGTCGTGAGTCTCGAAAAAACCCTCGGCACGGTTCTCCGGCGCCGGATTGTCTGGAGTCGAGTAGAGAACCTGTTCCATGCGGGAATGCTTCTTCGCGTGAGGGATATACTAGGGGATATCGCAGAGGCGGGGAAAATCAATGGCAAAATTACCGCTGAATATGAGCTGAATATAATATATTCGCGTTTTTCTATACGGCAAGTTTCGCGAAAGCACAGACACGTTATGGTTAGTGCGAACGAAAGATTTGTCCCGGCATGAAGCCGGTTGTCCGCACGTTCATGACTGAAGATTGGGGCGCCGGGAGGCTGGCCATGAATTCGGTTTCTTCCGTCGGGTCTGTCAATTCCGGCGTCCACCAATCAACCGGCCCGGAGCGGCCGGAGTCCGTTCTCGACTATCTGCAGTCGGATTATCTCGATATCGATCCGCCGGATGTCCATCTGGCGATCCTCAAGATGTTCAGCGACAATCCCAAGGCGCAGGCAGCCTTTGCGCGCGAATATGCTGCCGTCATGGCAATGCCGCAGAATGCCGGCATCTCACCGGAAAACGGCCAGTTCCTTGCGATCGAGCAGATGATCATGAACAATCGCGATGCCTTTCCGGCAGAGGGGTTCACGATCACCACGAAGCTGCCGGGCGGCGGCTCGATCGTCGCCGAAGTGCCGCCTTCCAACAGTGGCGGCAAGGACAAGGGCAGCCCTCTTGCCATATTTTCAAGCAGCGATTCGGCAGCACTGTCGCGGATCGTCAGCGCTCTCGTCCTCAGCCATCGGGATGCCGGAGCAGACAGGCTGGATGCGACACAGGACCAGCTCGCAGAGCTTTATGCCTGAAGAAAAGAGGCCGGCGGAGCTGAGGGAGCTCTTGGCCGGCCGAATTGAGGCTGAAGAAGAAGGGACGATACACTTCAGCCTTCGGGCCAGTGTCACCCGATGCTTCTATCTCTAGACGGCAGAGCCTGAACCTGCGCCGAACCCTCCGTTCATACAGGGTTCACGCAGCAATGGCGGCTGTGTCGAACGAGGGCTTGAACTCCCAGAAAGCCATCCCCATCTGAACTTTGCGGACGCCGGAAGGGTCCGCGTAACCGTCCCGAAACCGCCAAGAACGGGGTTTCAGGGGCATGACATCGCAACACGTCGCTTCCCTAGGAGGACATCATGCGTCACGTAGACTTCTCTCCCCTCTATCGTTCCACCGTCGGCTTCGACCGCCTCTTCACGATGCTCGACAGCCTTGCCCAGCCGGAGCAGGTTCCGACCTATCCGCCGTACAATATCGAGCGGACCGGTGAGAACACCTATCGCATCACCATGGCCGTTGCCGGCTTCGACGAAACCGAACTCGCCATCGAATCGCATGCTCACGCGCTTACCGTGAAGGGCGAAAAGCGCGAAGAAAATGCCGATGGCAGCGAGTATCTCTATCGCGGCATCGCCAAGCGCGCCTTCGAGCGGCGCTTCCAGCTTGCCGACCATGTCGAAGTGACGGCCGCGTCGCTCAAGAACGGTCTCCTGCATATCGATCTTCTGCGCAGCATTCCGGAGGCTCTGAAGCCCCGCAAGATCGCCATTGCCGCTGAGCCGGTCGAGGCTCCGAAGGCGATCGAAGCGCAGGTCGTCAACAGCTAATCCGCCTTCCTGCGGATCAGACGGAAACGGCGCCTCGCGGGCGCCGTTTTTCTTTTAAGCCTGTCTCAGCCGGTCAGGCGGGGCTCGCCGCTTCCTCAACCTCCCTTTCGGAGGCACGTCGGGCCGCGGCGGCTGCATATTTCTGGGCAATGACGGCGCAGACCATCAGCTGGATCTGGTGGAAGAGCATCAGCGGCAGAACGATCGCGCCGATCGACTGGCCGGCAAAGATGACGTTTGCCATTGGGACGCCGCTTGCCAGGCTCTTCTTCGAGCCGCAGAAAGTGATGGTGATCTCGTCGGCCTTGTTGAAGCCGAGCCAACGGCTGCCGAACATGGTCAGAACGAGGACGAATGCCAGAAGCAGCATGTCGGCGACGATGACGGCGGCAATATCGGCGATCGAGAAAGTGCGCCACAGTCCCTCGACGACAGCCGTCGAAAAGGCCAGATAGACGACCATCAGGATGGAGCCGCGGTCGACCGGCATCAGGATCTTCTTCTTGGAGCGGATCCAGTCGCCGATCCAGGGCTGCAGGATCTGGCCGACGACGAAGGGTGCCAGCAGCTGCAGCAGGATCTGCTCCAGCGCATCGAAGGAAAAGCCGCCATGGCCGCCGACCGAGAAGAGCAGGCCGACGAGCAGCGGCGTCAGGAACATGCCGAAAATATTGGAGGCTGAGGCCGAGCAGATCGCCGCCGGCACATTGCCGCCCGCCATCGACGTGAAGGCGATCGAGGACTGCACGGTCGACGGCAGCACGCAGAGGAAAAGAATGCCGAGATAGAGCGGCTGCGGCAGGATCGAATCCGGGATGAAGCCCATCGCCAGGCCGAGAACCGGAAAGATGCCGAAGGTCGTCAGTAGGATGACGAGATGCAGCCGCCAGTGCAAAAGGCCGGCGATGACGACATCACGCGACAGGCGCGCGCCATGCAGGAAGAACAGAAGCGCGATGGCGAAATCGGTCGCCACGCCGAACCAGTCGGCGAAGGTCCCGCTCGCCGGGAGGATCGAGGCGAGGATGACGGTGCAGACGAGCAGGATCGTGAATGTATCGGGCAGAAAGCGGCGCATGGCAGTCTCGCTGGAACGAATGAGTTATTGTTCTGTCACTCATTATGATCCAGGATGCAAGGAATAACAGTTATCACAGATCAGGATGGCGACCATGCTCGACCTTTCCCAGCTCCGCAGTTTCGTCACCGTCGAACAGATGGGCAGCTTCACACTGGCAGCCGAGAGGCTGGGCCTCGGGCAGTCGACTGTCAGCCAGCATATTCAACGGCTGGAAACGTCGCTCGGGCGCCGCCTGCTGGAGCGCGATACGCACAAGGTCGTGCTGACGGGTGACGGCGAGGCCCTGCTGTCGCATGCGCGGGCCATGCTGTCGATCGAGGGGCAGGTGCAATCGCTGTTTAGGGGCGGCAGCCTGCGCGGGCGCTTGCGGCTTGGCGTTTCCGAGGATTTCGTGACGAGCCAGCTGCCGGCGGTGCTGGAGGATTTTGTGCGCTCTCATCCCTCCGTCGATCTGGAGCTGACGGTGGCGCTTTCCGGGGTGCTCTACGAGATGCAGGACGCAGGCGCGATCGACCTCGTGCTTGCCAAGCGAAGGCTCGGCGATGAGCACGGAAAACTCGTCTACAGGGAACCGCTGGTGTGGCTGGCGCGTGATCCGGAGCATGTGCTGGCATCCGGACCGCTGCCGCTTATCGCCTTTCCGCCGCCAAGTGTCACGCGCGCCATTGCACTGGAAGCGCTTGGCCGGCATGGCGTGGCCTGGCGCATTGTCTGCACCTGCGGCAGCCTGAGCGGGCTGACGGCCGCGGCGCGCGCCGGCATGGGCGTGCTCGTGCAGCCGCGCAGCATGGCGCCTTCGGGGTTGAAGGAAATCGCGCCCGCCAGGCTGCCGGCGCTGGAAGATGTCGAATTCGTGCTGGTGCCGCGAAAGGGGGCGGATCAGGCGCTCGTCGCGGCCCTTTCGGACGATATTCTGAGGAAGGTCAGGAGCTTGCGCTCGGCCTGATTGCCTTTCAAAAATCCCGCCGGTGAAGGCGGGATTTTCGTCTTCGAAATCAGATCTTTACGGCGAAACGCACTGGCGGCGCGGACCGTAGTAGGGCTGATAGGTATTGTCGTAGGCACGGTAGGAGCGATAGCGCGAATAGCACCAGCGGGTGTGATAGCTGCCGCCGGAGTAATAGCGCGGCTGGCGCTGCGCATTCAGGATGCCGCCGATGATGACGCCAGCGGCAAGGCCGCCGATAATGGCGCCGGCATTGTTGTGCCGGTGATACCGGCGATGACGCCAGCGGTCGTCGCCGTAGCGATAACGATAACGATCGTAACGATAGCGATCCCCGTGGCGGCGGTAATACTGCACCTGCTCGACATTCGAGACCTGCGGCATATCAGGCCTGGCGATTGCCGGAAACGCCTGAGCCGGTGTTATGCCTGTAAAGGCCGTCGCCACGCTCAGGACGATGATTGCCAATTTCTTCATTTCTTCACCTCTTCATAGGAAACGGGTGACACGGGCCGCCTATGAATTGACGGAGGAATGCCGAAGAGGCGGACTTTGTTCCGCACTGGCCGGAATATGGGTTTTCGAGCCGCCATTCCGGCCTTTCGGAATCAGGCCGCCAGGCACTTCAGGAAGCCATCGACATCGGCTTCCGTCGTTGCAAAGCTGGTGACGAGGCGCACAAGCGCTTCGCCATCGGAAACGAGGTCCGGCATGCCGGCCGGGATCGGCCACTCGTAGAATTTTGCGCCTCTGTCTTCAGCCGTCTTTGCTGCCGATTTCTGAATGACTGCGAAAACCTCGTTCGATGCGGTCGGCCAGGCCAGCCGGGCCGAATTGCTGGCGCCGATGCCGGCGCGCAGACGTTCCGCCATACCGTTGGAGTGGCGGGCGAGATCGAGCCAGAGGCCGTTTTCGAAATAGGCATCGAACTGGGCGGAGATGAAGCGCGACTTGGAGAAGAGCTGGGCGGCGCGCTTGCGGATGAAGTGCATTTCCTTCGCCTGTCCGGGATTGAAGAAGACGATGGCTTCCGCGCACCAGCAGCCGTTCTTGGTGCCGCCGAAGGAGAGAATGTCGACACCGCGCTTCCAGGTCATCTCGGCGGGCGTCGCGTTGAGCGCGACGAGGGCATTGGCGAAGCGGGCGCCGTCCATGTGCAGAGGCAGATTGCGCTTCCTGGCAATCGCGGAAATCTCGCCGATTTCCGGCAGGGAGTAGACGGTGCCGATTTCCGTCGCCTGCGTGATCGTGACGGCGCTGGCGCGGCCGTGGTGGACGGCGTCTTCGGGAAAGGCGGCAATCCTTGCCGACAGCGCTGCCGGGTCGATCTTGCCAAAATCGCCGGCGACCGGCATCAGGCGGGAAGCGCCCGAGAAGAATTCGGGGGCGCCGCATTCGTCCTGAGCGACATGGGCCTCCTGGTGGCAGAAGGCGATACCGCCGGGGCGCTGCACGCTTGCGAGCGAAAGCGAGTTCGCGGCGGTGCCGGTGGCGACGAAGAAGACCGAGACCTCGCGCTCGAAGATTTCCGAGAAGCGGGCTTCCACCTTCCTGTCATAGTCGCTGTTGCCATAGGCGGCGGCAAAACCGGCGGATTGAGCCAGCAGGCGCTCGGCAATGGATTGATGGGCGCCAGCCCAGTTGTCAGATGCAAAAAACATGGAAGAAACCATTGAAAATGATGGGGCGGGAGGTTCGGATGGGGACATTACGCCAAAGCTTCACAGGATCAAGGGCAGAAGCCGGAACGCATCACAAAAATTGAACCGCGCAATCAATAAACAAAATAACGCCATTAATGTGTAATTTTATGTCGCCTCTTTGACTGATCCGGCAATCTTCCGTCGCAAATTGACGTTTTTTTAAGAGCACGCTCTTGCGGAGAGGAATTGTTTCTGGCATTGAACTGATGAACTAGGACAGGGTTGCTGTCCTATTTTGGCCTTCCCGGCCGAAGAGGCGCCGAAAGCCCTGGTAGAGAGCGGCTTTCACGCTATAGTTCCTTCGAGTGTCGAGCCTTCAGAAGGCGGCGCGCGGAGGCGAATGGCAGGCGCGGAACGCGGCGGTTTGCTTTCCTTGAGGAGCAGACGTCTGCGACCGGATCTTCACAATGCAACAGCGCTGTCACGCGCCGGACCTATCTTCAAAGGTGCGGTGCGCGACGAAAGGCCGCCCGCAGCCCCGCGGGCTTCGACAGGAGGAAAGACGATGACGAAGATGACGCCATCCACGGGTATTGATCGGTTCGCAGCAGCAGACGTGCGCGCAACGGCCAATACGCGTAAATCTGCCTCCGGCCTGCCGAAAAAGCAGGGGCTTTACGATCCGCGCAACGAACATGACGCCTGCGGTGTCGGCTTCGTCGCGCATATGAAGGGCCAGAAGTCGCATCAGATCGTCCGGGACGGTCTTTTCATTCTCGAAAACCTGACGCATCGCGGTGCCGTCGGCGCCGACCCGCTGATGGGCGACGGGGCCGGCATTCTCGTGCAGATCCCCGACCGTTTCTTCCGCGAGGAAATGGCCCAGCAGGGCATCACCCTGCCGAAGGCCGGCGAATATGGCGTCGGCCATATTTTCATGCCGCGCGACGAAAAGCAGATCGAGCATTTCAAGAAGGTGATCAAGGACGTCATCACCGAGGAAGGCCAGGTCTTCATCGGCTTCCGCGACGTGCCTGTCGACAATTCTTCGCTCTCCAAGGCGCCGGCGATTGCCGCCACCGAACCGCATCACGTCCAGGTCTTCATCGGTGCCGGCAAGGATGCCGCGACGAACAGCGAGTTCGAGCGCCGGCTCTTCACGCTTCGCAAGGTGATCTCCAACCGTATCTATGACGAGTTCGACGGCGAGGAGAGCAATTTCTATCCGGTGTCGCTCTCCAGCACGACCGTCGTCTACAAGGGCATGTTCCTGGCCTATCAGGTCGGCGCCTATTACAAGGACCTGGCGGACCCGCGTTTCGAAAGCGCCGTCGCCCTCGTGCATCAGCGGTTTTCGACCAACACTTTCCCGTCGTGGAAGCTCGCGCACCCCTATCGCATGGTCGCCCACAACGGCGAAATCAACACGCTGCGCGGCAACGTCAACTGGATGGCGGCGCGCCAGGCTTCGGTCTCCTCTCCGCTCTTCGGCGAGGACATCTCCAAGCTCTGGCCGATCTCCTATGAAGGCCAGTCGGATACGGCCTGTTTCGATAACGCGCTCGAATTCCTCGTGCGCGGCGGCTATTCGCTGTCGCATGCCGTCATGATGCTGATCCCGGAGGCCTGGGCCGGAAACCAGTCCATGTCGCCCGAGCGCAAGGCCTTCTACGAATATCATGCCGCTCTCATGGAGCCGTGGGACGGACCGGCCGCGGTCGCCTTCACGGACGGCAAGCAGATCGGGGCCACGCTCGACCGTAACGGCCTGCGCCCGGCCCGCTACCTCGTAACCAACGACGACCGCGTCATCCTGGCGTCCGAGGCCGGCACGCTGCCGGTTGCGGAGGAAAACATCGTCCAGAAGTGGCGCCTGCAGCCAGGCAAGATGCTGCTGATCGACATGGAGGAAGGGCGCATCATCTCCGACGACGAGGTGAAAGCGCAGCTGGCGAACGCGCATCCCTATCGCAGCTGGCTGAACCGCACGCAGCTCATCCTTGAGGACCTGAAGCCGGTCGAGCCGCGCGCGCTGCGCCGCGACGTCTCGCTGCTCGATCGCCAGCAGGCCTTCGGCTATACGACCGAGGACACCAGGATCCTGATGTCGCCGATGGCGACGACGGGTCAGGAAGCGATCGGCTCGATGGGCACGGATACGCCGATCTCGGCCATGTCCGACAAGTCGAAGCTGCTCTACACCTATTTCAAGCAGAATTTCGCGCAGGTGACGAACCCGCCGATCGACCCGATCCGAGAAGAGCTCGTCATGAGCCTCGTCTCCTTCATCGGTCCGCGTCCGAACATTCTCGACCACGAAGGCATGGCGAACGCCAAGCGACTCGAAGTGCGCCAGCCGATCCTGACCAACGGCGATCTCGAAAAGATCCGCTCGATCGGTCACACGGAAGACCGTTTCGATACGAAGACGCTCGACTTCACCTACGATGTGGAGCGCGGTGCCGAAGGCATGCCGGAAATGCTCGATCGTCTCTGCGAGCGGGCGGAAGCAGCCGTCAAGGGCGGCTACAACATCATCGTGCTCTCCGACCGCCAGATCGGCCCGGATCGTATCGCCATCCCCGCGCTGCTGGCGACCGCTGCCGTGCACCATCACCTGATCCGCAAGGGGCTGCGCACCTCGGTCGGCCTCGTCGTCGAAACCGGCGAGCCGCGCGAAGTGCACCATTTCTGCCTGCTGGCCGGCTATGGCGCGGAAGCGATCAACCCCTATCTCGCCTTCGACACGCTGCTCGACATGCATGCCAAGGGCGAATTCCCGAAGGAAGTCGATGCCAGCGAGGTCGTCTACCGCTATATCAAGGCGGTCGGCAAGGGCATCCTGAAGGTCATGTCGAAGATGGGCATTTCGACCTATCAGTCCTATTGCGGCGCGCAGATCTTCGACGCGATCGGCCTGCAGTCGGAATTCGTCGACAAATACTTCTTCGGTACCGCGACGACGATCGAAGGTGTCGGCCTGGAGGAAATCGCCAGCGAAACGGTTGCCCGCCACAAGGCCGCTTTCGGCCGCGACCCGATCCTGGCGAGCAATCTCGATATCGGCGGCGAATATGCCTACCGCATGCGCGGCGAAAGCCATGCCTGGACCCCGGATGCCGTGGCTGCCCTGCAGCATGCGGTGCGCGGCAATGCCGAGGACCGCTACCGCGAATTCGCCGAGATGGTGAACACGTCGGCACTGCGCATGAACACGATCCGCGGCCTCTTCAAGATCAAGAGCGCGGAGGCCCTCGGCCGCACGCCGGTCTCGCTCGACAGCGTCGAGCCGGCCATCGATATCGTCAAGCGCTTCTCCACCGGCGCCATGTCCTTCGGCTCGATCAGCCGCGAGGCGCATACGACGCTTGCCATCGCCATGAACCGGATCGGCGGCAAGTCGAACACCGGCGAAGGCGGCGAGGAGAGCGACCGCTACATGCCGCTCTCGGACGGTTCTTCGAACCCCGAGCGTTCGGCCATCAAGCAGATCGCCTCCGGCCGCTTCGGCGTGACGACGGAATATCTCGTCAATGCCGACGTGCTGCAGATCAAGGTTGCGCAGGGTGCCAAGCCCGGCGAAGGCGGCCAGCTGCCCGGCCACAAGGTCGATGCGGTCGTTGCCAAGACCCGCCACTCGACGCCTGGCGTCGGCCTGATTTCGCCGCCGCCGCACCATGACATCTATTCGATCGAAGATCTGGCGCAGCTGATCTACGACCTGAAGAACGTCAATCCGACCGCGGATGTTTCGGTCAAGCTCGTCTCGGAAGTCGGCGTCGGCACGGTTGCCGCCGGCGTTGCCAAGGCGCGCGCCGACCACATCACGGTTGCCGGTTTCGACGGCGGCACGGGCGCTTCGCCGCTCACCTCGCTGAAGCATGCCGGCAGCCCCTGGGAAATCGGCCTTGCCGAAACCCAGCAGACGCTGGTGCTGAACGGCCTGCGGTCGCGTGTCGCCCTGCAGGTCGACGGTGGTCTGAAGACCGGCCGCGACGTCGTCATCGGCGCGTTGCTTGGCGCCGACGAGTTCGGTTTCGCGACGGCGCCGCTGATCGCAGCCGGCTGTGTGATGATGCGCAAATGCCATCTCAACACCTGTCCGGTGGGTGTGGCGACGCAGGATCCTGTCCTGCGCAAGCGCTTCAAGGGCACGCCCGAGCACGTCATCAATTATTTCTTCTTCGTCGCCAACGAAGTGCGCGAAATTCTGGCTTCCCTCGGTTTCACCAGGCTCGATGAGATCATCGGCGCTTCGGAACTGCTGGAGAAGGACGAGATGCTGGCACACTGGAAGGCCAAGGGTCTCGACTTCGCGAAGATCTTCCACAAGGTCGATGCGCCGAAGGAAGAGACCTACTGGACGACACGGCAGAAGCATCCGATCGACGACATTCTCGACCGCAAGATGATCGCGGCAGCCGAGCCGGCGCTGGCATCGAAGACGCCGGTCGCCTTCGAAGTCGATATCAAGAATGTCGATCGTTCGGCCGGTGCGATGCTGTCTGGCGAGGTCGCCAAGCGTTACAACCACCGCGGCCTGAAGGAAGACACGATCAACGTCACGCTGAGGGGGACGGCCGGTCAGAGCTTCGGCGCGTTCCTCGCCCGCGGCATCACCTTCAACCTGATCGGCGACGGCAACGACTATGTCGGCAAGGGTCTTTCGGGCGGCAAGATCATCATCCGGCCGCCGGAGAACTCGAAGATCGTCGCCGAGAATTCGATCATCGTCGGCAATACCGTCCTCTACGGTGCGACCGAGGGCGAGTGTTACTTCCGTGGTGTCGCGGGCGAGCGCTTCGCGGTTCGCAACTCCGGCGCCATCGCCGTCGTCGAAGGCGTGGGCGACCATGGCTGCGAATACATGACCGGCGGCGTGGTCGTCGTGCTCGGCGGAACGGGCCGCAACTTCGCGGCCGGCATGTCCGGCGGCGTGGCCTATGTTCTCGATGAGGCCGGCGATTTCGCCAGCCGCTGCAACATGGCCATGGTCGAGCTCGAGCCGGTTCCGGAAGAGGACGACATGCTGGAGAAGCTGCACCATCACGGCGGCGACCTCATGCACAAGGGACGCGTCGATGTCTCCGGTGACATGACGCGCCACGACGAGGAGCGCCTCTACCAGCTCATCTCCAACCATCTGCACTACACGGGCTCCACCCGCGCCAAGGAGATCCTTGAGCACTGGGCCGACTATCGCCCGAAATTCCGCAAGGTCATGCCGGTCGAATACCGCCGTGCGCTTGAGGAAATGGAGCGCAGCCGGATGGGCATCGCTGCCGAGTAATTCAGCCGAACAATCCGCCACGCCGCACAAGCCTGCGTGGCGGATGACCGAAATATCTCGATGACCCACGACGATCAGCCGCAAGCCTGAAGCTCGCGCCACCGCGTGGATGGTTCTCAGGGGATATGTTCAATGACGGTCGAAACCAACAAGCTGCCTCCGCGATCGAGGCTGAACAGACAACTGGCCGCAGGCGAGGCGGTCATGACGGTAAGGGACGAAAATATGGGTAAGGTTACAGGTTTTCTGGAAATCGACCGGCAGGTAGCAAAGTATCAGCCGGCGTCGGACCGCATCCGGCATTTCCGCGAATTCACGATCCCGATGTCGGACCCGGAAGTACAGAAACAGGCGGCTCGCTGCATGGACTGTGGCATCCCCTATTGCCACGGGCCGACCGGCTGCCCTGTTCATAACCAGATTCCGGACTGGAACGACCTCGTCTACAACAACAATTGGGAAGCGGCGATCCAGAACCTGCACTCGACCAACAACTTCCCGGAGTTCACCGGTCGTGTCTGCCCCGCTCCCTGCGAAGAGGCCTGCACGCTGAACCTCGAAGATGCGCCGGTCGCGATCAAGACGGTCGAGCAGGCGATTGCCGACAAGGCTTACGAACTCGGCTTCATCCGTCCACAGCCGGCGACGATCCATACCGGCAAGAAAGTCGCCATCATCGGCTCCGGCCCCGCCGGCATGGCGGCGGCCCAGCAGCTCGGCCGTGCCGGTCATGACGTGCATGTCTACGAACGCGAGACGAAGCCGGGCGGCCTGCTCCGTTACGGCATCCCGGACTTCAAGATGGAGAAGAACTTCATCGATCGCCGTGTCGAGCAGATGAAGGGCGAGGGCGTGACCTTCCATTGCGGCGTCAATGTCGGCGTGGACGTCAAGGTCGAGCAGCTTCTGGCCGATCATGACGCCGTGCTTTACTGCGGCGGCTCCGAGACGCCGCGCGAGGCCGGCATTCCCGGCACCGACCTGTCGGGTGTTCACGATGCGATGCCGTACCTGGTGCAGCAGAACAAGCGCGTCGGCCGCGAGAATATCGACAGCACCGGCTGGCCGTCCGATCCGATCCTTGCCGGCGCCAAACATGTCGTCGTCGTCGGCGGTGGCGACACTGCCTCCGACTGCGTCGGCACGGCTTTCCGTCAGGGTGCGGTCAAGGTGACGCAGCTCGACATCCGCCCGCAGCCACCGGAAAAGGAAGACAAGCTTGCCGTCTGGCCGTTCTGGGCCACGAAGATGCGTACGTCCTCCTCGCAGGCCGAAGGCGCGGTACGCGAATTCCAGGTCGCGACGCTGGAATTCGTCGGTGAGGACGGGGTGCTGACCGGCGTGAAGTGCTGCGAAGTCGACGAGCGCCGTCGCCCGGTTCCAGGCACCGAATTCGTCATCAAGGCGGATCTCGCTTTCATCGCCATCGGCTTCAGCGGCCCGTTCAAGGACAGCGTCCTGAAGGAGCTCGACGGCAAGCTGACGCTCAATGTCGACAGGCGCGGATCGACCAACGTCGTCGCCAACGACCGTGACTACAAGACCTCGGTCGATAAGCTCTGGACGGCCGGCGATGTGCGCCGCGGCCAGTCGCTGGTGGTCTGGGCGATCCGCGAAGGCCGCCAGGCCGCACGCGCCATCGACGAGGCATTGATGGGCTCCACCGTCCTGCCGCGCTGATCTGCCTCAAAATACCCGTCGTACAACAGCTCCGCCGTCATCCGGCGGAGTTTTTTATGGTGCGACCGGTTGACGCGTCGCTGCCTCCGGCAAGCTTCGTACAATTCCGCAACCGCAGGCTCTTTGCGTGCGCAGGCCAGAACCGGCCCTGCGGCGACCGCACGGACATGCCCCCACCGATCGGTCGCGAGACGTTTCACTGCTGGCGGCGGCGCAAGGGACAAGATCGCCGCGGGCCACGACAAAGGACAAACCATGGTTTCCGCAATCGACAGCACGCGGCTGGTCTCAGCCCAATATGCCCTGAAGAACCTGCGCGGTTCCGATGACGACAACAGTCAGAGCGCCACCGATTCCTCCAGCGCTGCCAGCATCCTCAGCAGTTACGGCCTGGATCCGGACACGTCGTCGCTGCTTTCCAACAATGCGCTTGCCAGCCTGCTCGACACGCTTTCGACGCAGAGCGATCAGACCGACGAAACAACAGAGACATCGGGCGAAAATCCCGACGTGACGAGTTCGTCCTTCATGGCCATGCTCAAAAAGCAGCTTGAAGAGGCGGCCGAGCAGGAGGGCAGCAGCGGCACGGCACATGACATGCTGGCTGCTCTTGAAAACGGCACGCTCACGGTTTCCGATCCTGCGCAGGGCGTCTCGATCACCGCCTGGGACGTTGCAAATCCGGACGAGGCCGACACCGACAGCAAGCCCGGCACCGATATCGACACGAGCGGCTGGAACGATTTCCTCAACGCGCATCTGAAGCGCGGCGATGATGCATCCTTTGTCAAGCAGGGCGATCACTATGTGGATCAGCTCGACAACAGCAATGCCTATTTTGGCCAGATCGGCTCGAATTTCTACTATCTGACCTGGCCGCAGGCGGCGGCCAAGTAGTCCGGGATGCAGACGAGGTTGCTGCGTAGATCAAGGCGTCAGAGCGCCCGCGTCCGAACAGACGCGCGGCGCCCGGGCGGCCTTCTCACTTCACGGAAACTTCCGCCGTCGTCTTCAGCGTCGGCATGCGGTAGTCGTCGATGCGGCCTGCGGGCGCCGGCGCCATTTCGCCCCGCTCGACCAGGAGATCGCGCGGCGATTTCGTCAGCGCCACCGGTGCGGCCCTGCCGGCGCCGAGCAGTTCGGCGCCGCCATCGAGGTTCGGATCGGACAGGCTGATCGGCTGGGTGTGTTCCACCGGATTGGCGGGCAGCGTCAGTGCCGGCAGGTTGCCGGGATCGAGGCGCACCAGATCGGGGCTTGCCTGAGTACCGAGAATGCGACGTGCCGGCTTTTCCACATAGAATGCGAGCTTGCGACGCCCGGCCTGGGTCAGGTTGATCCCGTCAGCGGTGCGCAGGCGCACCTGCTGGCCGTTGACGTCTGAGCCGGTGACGATGAACTTGCCGTTCTCGTCCACGAAACCGTCCCAGATATCGACGAATTCGCCGCCGACGCTTTCCACCTGGTTGCGATAGAGCTGGTTCATCTGCACGGCATCGGCCGTCATCGAATCGGATTCGAAGGCGGGAAGTCCGACCCAGAGCAGGGGGATCTTGCGGCTGGTGATCTCCTTGCCGAAGGCCAGCACGCGGCGCTCATATTCGCTGAACCAGCCATCGGTGCGAAACTTCTCCTTGCCGGCATCCGTCACCATCTGCTGGCGGTCGTTGGCGCCGATCATGACGACGACCATGGCCGGTTTCAGCTCGTCGATCATCTTCGGCAGTTCACCGGGCCAGTTGTAATAGTCGTCGCGCACGAGGCCGGACGAGACATTGCTGCGGGCTTCGACGACGACGCCCGGCGAGGCTTCGAAGGCAGCCGTGAGGCCGTCGCCAAGGCCGCCGGCAAGAAAATCGCCGACGATCAGGATTTTCTGGGCGTTGTCCAGCTTCTGGACCACGGGTTCAGCGGGTGCGACAGGCGCCGTGCGCATCGGCGTCACGGCCTTCTGCGCAGGCGGGCGCTTGCGCTGCTGCTGTTGCCGTCGCGGCTGGGCGCGCATTTCGGGCGGCGGGCTCTCGTCGATGTAGCGACGGCCGAGAAAGAAATCGAGAATGGAGCGGCGCTGGTAACGAAGCTCCTGCGCCCCGGCGTCGTACGCCGGCAGCGTCGCACCCAGGCAAAAGGAAAACGCGGCTGCGGCAAGCGCAAGCCTGCTATTCCATCGGGGCCGGTCAATTGTTTTCGTCATCGGGCAGTTCCGCATCTGCCGGGCATCTTGCATAGGCAGCAGCTTTCCGTCCACTCCACCCCTGTTATTTAGGTCAGGCTTTCCCCGCTTCTACAGTATCGGACTGAAAATCGGATTCGGTTTTCGGAAAGTGCGATACGCAGATTCAAGGAGTTAGAGTGTCCCTGGAGAGAGGACGCCTATCGGCGCAGGGCGTGGAGAAGCGAAAGCGAAGGCTCGCCATCCGGTTGCATGCCGAAGCGCTCCTGAACGGCGGCAATGGCCGCCTTGGAACCCGAGCCGAAATTGCCGTCGACATCGCCGCTATAATAACCAAGCGTCTTCAGGCGTGTCTGCAGTTCGAACTTCTCGGTGATATCGAGCGAGCCTTCCGGACGCGGCCAGCGCTGCTGCATGCCGCCAAAGCCGGCAATCTGGTCTGCCAGCAGGCCAACGGCGAGCGCATAGCTGTCGGAGGCATTGTAGTTCTTGATGGTGAAGAAGTTCGCCGTCATCAGGAAGCCGGGACCGTCGCTGCCTGCCGGCATTTTCAGCATGGCGCGGGTGTCGCCGTCCTTGAAAGGTTTGCCGTTCGGTCGCTTCACGCCGAGTGCGGCCCATTGGGCGAGCGTCCGCGTCTTGCCGATCTGCTGGGCTGCGGATGCCGGGACGGCAACCTCGTAGCCCCAGGTCCTGCCGGTGTCCCAGCCGTTCTTCATGAGGAGGTTTGCCGATGTCGCCAGCGCGTCGGGCACGGAATTCCAGATGTCGCGATGGCCGTTGCCATCGGCGTCGACGGCATAGAGAAGGTAGCTTGTCGGGATGAACTGGGTGTGGCCCATGGCGCCTGCCCAGGAACCGGTCATTTGCCTGGCGGGCACGTCGCCGTTCTGCAGGATCTTCAGGGCTGCGATCAACTGCTTCTTGGCAAATTTGGCGCGCTTGGGATCGGCATAGGCGAGCGTTGCCAAGGCGCGCGGCACATAATGAAGACGATCGTCCTTGGTGAGAACCGCGCCGTAATTCGATTCCATCGACCAGATGGCGAGCAGAATCGATTTGTCGACGCCGAAGCGGCGCTGGATCGCGTCCAGCGTCTTGGCGTGCCTGGCGGCCATCTTGCGGCCGATTTCCACAGTGTAGGGATTGACGCGGGAATCGACATAATCCCAGATTTTCGATGTGAATTCAGGCTGATAGGTTGCCTTTTCCAGCACGGTGGGGTCCGGTTCGCTTACCCCTGAAAAGGCTTTCTGATACGTTGCCTTACTGATGCCACTCTGCGCGGCAGTTTGGTAGAAGTTCGCGATCCACTTCTGGAACCGGACATCCGCTTTTGCATTATTGGGGGCCAGTCCAGCCGCTGTGGCGACAACGATGGCGAGAGCAAGACCACGAAGGGAGTTCACATAGTTCTGGGTCATCGGCAGTCGTATCCGTCATCTTCAGTTTTAGCCTGGGCGGTACGTCATGTCCGTCCTACGCCGAAATTACAGGAACGGAGTCAACAAATTCTTTACCATGGAAGGCCGGTCCAGTCACCATTTGCAAAACCGTAGCAATTCTATACTAGTTCAAATCGATGTAGCGTTTCGTTAAAAGCGGTATAGTCAAAACAGGAGGTCGGTGTGGCTCTGAATAAGAAAGTTCGCAAGGCAGTATTTCCAGTCGCAGGTCTGGGAACGCGATTCCTTCCAGCCACTAAAGCAGTTCCGAAGGAAATGCTGACTGTCGTTGATAAACCAATCATTCAGTATGTTGTCGACGAAGCACTTGAAGCAGGCATTGAACATCTGGTTTTTGTTACTGGTCGTAACAAGCATGTCATCGAAGATTACTTCGATATTCATTTCGAGCTTGAACAGACGCTCAAGGAGCGCGCCAAGAAGGCGGAAATCACCCTGCTGCAGCAGCAGCTTCCCAAGGCAGGCACGGTGAGCTTTACCCGTCAGCAGGAGCCGCTCGGCCTCGGCCATGCCGTCTGGTGCGCCCGCGAGATCGTCGGCGACGAACCTTTCGCGCTTCTTCTGCCCGACATGATCATGAAGGATGAGAAGGGCTGCATGAAGGGTATGATGGAGCTCTACGAACACAGCGGCGGCAATATCATCGCCGTCGAGGAATGCGCTCCCGACCAGGCCCACAAATATGGCATCGTCGGTGTCGGCGAGGCTATCGGCGAGGGCTTCCGCATCACCGGCATGGTCGAGAAGCCGGCCAAGGGCACAGCTCCTTCCAACTTCTTCATCAACGGCCGCTACATCCTGCAGCCGGAAATCTTCAAGATCCTGGAAACCCAGGAACGCGGCGCCGGCAACGAGATCCAGCTTACCGACGGCATGCTGAAGCTGCTGAAGGAGCAGGATTTCGCAGGCTACCATTTCAAGGGTGAAACTTACGACTGCGGCGCAAAGGACGGTTTCATCCTCGCCAACGTCGCTTTCGCTCTTGAGCGCGCGGATATCCGTCCGAGCGTCGAAGACGGCTTCAGGAATCTGCTCGGCCGTTTGAAGTAAGGCTTCTCAGCGTTTCACCTTGAGACCGACGCCGGCTCGCCACTGCTGCGAGTCGTCGCCCTCCTTGCGCGTCGTCAGCTCGTAGCCGAGCGTGCTGGTGAAATCGAGGTAGCGATTGATATTCCAGACAAGACCAGACGAGGCGGTGTAAACCGTCTCGTCGCTTATCGTGCTTCCGCTTGGATAGTCGCGCAGCGTCACGCCGCCGATGACCGTTGCCACCAGATTGTCGCGCAGCTGATGATCGACCGTGGTCGTGAGTTGGTGCGAGACATAGCCGCTTTCGCCTGCTGCGGTGGACGGCTGGATGCTGGTCTGGAGATCCAGATTGACATTCGTTCCGCGGATCGGCGACCATAGCAGGCTGGCATCGAGCGTCGCCGTATCGATCGCTTTCAGGCGGCTGTCGTCGAAATCTGCCGTCGCATAACCGACCGCGACCTCGCCTTTCAGTTTTTCGCCCATATCGATCTCGACGCCGCCCTTGGCGCCGTAACTGTCTCCGGAGCGGCGGTAGCCCGAGGAATCGACGCGTTCGTCGTAATTGGTCTTGCCGACCGACGCCTCGATGAAGGGAATGAGAGCGGGCGAGAGCTCGTAGCCGATGCGGCCGCGTATCGTGCCCGTCGTCTCGTTGCGGTCGCTCAGCGAAACCGTCGTCCCGTTTGAAAGCTTCGCATCCGAATAGATCGAACGGGAGAGCGCAACGGCGGTCGTACCGCGGATGATGCCGAAATCATGCTCGATCGAGGCGCCGCCGGTAAACTCCTGCACGTCCGACTGCTGCGCCGCATCGGTGATCGCATCCGGATCATCGGTATCTTCACGATAGAAATTATAGCCGCCGGTAATATGGGCGACGGTGTCGCGCGGCAGGTCAAGCCGCAGATCGCCATCGATCTTGAAGGAGGGCTGCTCTTCTCCTTCGCCGCTGATGTTCTTCTGCCAGGCGCCTTCGGTGGTGACGGTCAGCTGATGCCGGCTCCAGTCGGAGGTCAGCGTCGCACCCATATCGGTTTCGAGGAAGCCACGGCTCTGTTTCGTGCTGCCGTCCTTCGTGGTCTCGCTGTTGATCGTCTGCGTGACGCTCGGGCGCAGCACGAAGCTGCCGACGGGGATTCCGGGCGTCTGCTCGGTGGAAACACTCTCGGAAAGCGTGCGCGCGGGCGTTTCGTCGAGGCGCGGTTCGCGGGTGTTCAGCCTGCGCATGTCCTCGTCGAGGATCGAACCGGTGGTCTCGTCGTCGGGCTGCGCTGTCGGGGCGGGTGCGGCTGCGCTGTCCGCATCCTGCGCCGTCGTGTTGGCGGGGGTGGTCGTATCATCGCCTGCGCCGTCGAAAGCCGGTGCGGCACCGTTTGCGCCGTTGCGCTGTGCGGCTGTCGCGGCCGTCGCGGCGGAATTCGTCGTGCCAGCCGGTTGTTGCGACGTCGCCTGCTGGGCGAAAGCCGAGGGCGCAAGCAGCAGGCCGACGGCCGTGACAGAAACGACACGGCTCATGGCGCGGAGCGGCGTCACACTGCTCGTCTGTTTTCCCTGGCCCATTAAAATCCGCGCCTGAAATGCTTCGAAGTCTTACCCAAGCGTAAAGCCTTGTGGTTAACCATTCGTTGCGCTGCCGGCCGTGCGTTCATACATGGGAAACATTGTCGGGTGGACAGGTAAAGTGAAAAGGTCTAACGCATTGCCATGATCAGGAGAGCGGTAAAACTCGTCGAAAATAGCGTGCTGGAATCGGGCAGACGCACCGTCAGCATCGAAAGGCGCGCACTTGAGGCGCTCGAACGTGCTTTCGACGATGGGCTCGCCGGACCTTTTACACGTGCCGTCGAGATGATTGGCGAGAATACCGGCCGCGTGATCGTCACCGGCGTCGGCAAGAGCGGCCATATCGGCACCAAGATCGCCGCCACCTTCGCTTCGACGGGCACGCCCGCGTTTTTCGTCCATGCGGCGGAAGCCAATCACGGCGATCTCGGCATGATCGCCGGCGACGACGTCGTGCTGGCGATCTCCAAGGGCGGCGAGAGCGCCGAACTGAAGAGCATCATTTCCTATACGCGGCGTTTTTCCATTCCGCTGATCGCCATGACCTGCAGCCCGCAATCCTCACTGGCGACGGCTTCGGATGTCGCGCTGCTGATTCCCAACGAGGAAGAGGCCTGTCCCAACGGGCTGGCGCCAACCACATCGACGATGATGCAGCTTGCGCTCGGCGACGCGCTGGCGATTGCGCTTCTCGACGCGCGCGGCTTCACGGCGACGGATTTCCATGTTTTCCATCCCGGTGGCAAGCTGGGGGCGAGCCTGATGCATGTCGCCGACATCATGCATACCGGCGACCGCGTGCCGCTGGTCGCGAAGGGCACGTCCGTACCCGATGCGATCAAGGTGCTGTCGCACAAGCATTTCGGCTGCGTCGGCGTGCTCGATGCGGATGGCCGGCTTTGCGGCATCGTGACGGATGGCGACATGTCCCGCAACCTCAGCCGCAACCTGGCGGAGCTGAAGGTCGACGACATCATGACGCGAGCGCCAAAGACGGTCCGACCCACGGTGCTGGCGACGGCGGCCCTGGCGCTGCTCGAGCAGCATAAGATCGGCGCGCTCATCGTCATTGACGACGAACAGCGCCCGATCGGGCTCGTTCACTTCCACGATCTCCTGCGGATCGGCGTCGCCTGATCAGGTTGGCTCGACCGTCAGGTCGCGGCCGTTGCTCGAAACCACCTTGACCTGAGTTCCGGCCGGAAGATCCGGCCCAATGACCTGCCACATCGTATCGTCGAGACGAATGCGGCCGCGGCCTTCGCGGATCGGCTCGCGCAGCGTGGCGGTGCGGCCGACGAGGCTCGCACCACGCTGATTGAGGAATGGCTCGTCGGTGGCGTCGTTGCGCAGCGTTATCCGCCGGCCAATGAACGTTGCGGCGACGGCGAGGACGGCGAAGAGGATCGCCTGAAGTTCCCAGACCCAGAAGGCGGCGTCCCAGAAAAGCAGCGACAGAATACCGACGGCAAGGGCGGCGAGCCCGATCCAGACCAGGAAGAAGCCCGGCACGACCATTTCGGCGGCAAGCAGTACGAGGCCTGCAACCCACCAGCTCCACGGTCCAAGTTCGCCGACGATCCTGGCCAGCATGGCTTATCGCTCCGAATTGGGATTGAAGGGATTGGGCGGCGGGGCGACCGGAGGCGTCGAGCGCGCCGGACCGGGACGCGGCCGCGGCGGAGGCGGCGGGTTGCTGCCGTCGCCAAAGACTTCGCGGGCAATCGCGCCGATGCCGCCGAGCGAGCCGAGAATGGAGGAAGCCTCCATCGGCATCAGCACGACCTTGGCATTGCTGCCCTGGCCGATCGAAGCCAGTGCTTCCGTATATTTCTGCGCCACGAAATAGTTGATTGCCTGTACGTCACCGACGGCAATGGCTTCGGAGACCATGCGCGTCGCCTTGGCTTCGGCCTCGGCCAGTCGTTCGCGGGCCTCGGCTTCGCGGAAAGCCGCCTCGCGCTGACCTTCGGCTTCCAGAATGGCGGACTGCTTGGCGCCTTCGGCCCGCAGGATCTGGGCGTTGCGGAAGCCTTCGGCTTCGAGCACCTGGGCGCGCTTCTCGCGCTCCGCCTTCATCTGCCGGGCCATCGCATCCACGAGATCCGTCGGCGGGCGGATGTCCTTGATTTCGATGCGAGTGACCTTGATGCCCCAGGGTTGGACGGCATCGTCGACAACGCGCAGCAGGCGGTCGTTGATGGCGTCGCGGTTCGAGAGCAGCTCGTCGAGATCCATCGAGCCCATGACCGAGCGGATGTTGGTCATGGTCAGGTTCAGGATGGCGTTTTCGAGATTGGAAACCTGATAGGCGGCCTGCGCGGCGTTCAGCACCTGGTAGAAGGCGACGGCATCGGCGGCAACCGAGGCGTTGTCCTTGGTGATGACCTCCTGCGTCGGCACGTCGAGCACCTGCTCCATGACGTTCATGCGGGCGCCGATGCGCTCGATGAAGGGCGTGATGAGATTGAGGCCGGGTTCAAGCGTGCGCGTATAACGGCCGAAACGCTCGATCGTGTAGCGGTAGCCCTGGGGCACCGTCTTGATGCCTGCAAACAGCACCAAGATGACGAAAATCACCAGTGCGATCACAACGATATCGAAGCCGCCGAGCAGCATGTAGTCCTCCCTGAGCCCGTGTAACTGACGTGGTGAGTTACCATGTTCTTTGCAAGGAAGGAATGACGGTCTTGCCTGTCAAATCAGGGTGATAGGCCGGCGTTGCCGAGATGGCGCTTCCCGATGCGGCCGCCTGTCAGGCAGCGGGTGAGAATGGGCTGATCGTCCGGCTTCGGTTTGCCCGTGCCGGCGCCGGAACAGCCGGCGTCCGCATCGCTCACGCCCAGCCCTGCAGCTCGCGGCGCACGACCTTTTCCAGCACCTGCATGCCGTCCTCGCTGTCGTTCAGGCAGGGGATGTGGGTGAACTGTTCGCCGCCATTGTGCTTGAAAGAATGAGCGGCCTGTTCGGCAATCTCTTCCAGCGTCTCCAGACAGTCGGAAACGAAGCCGGGGTTCATGACGGCGATGCGTTTGACGCCGTCCTGCGCCAGCTTTTCGACGGTCTTGTCGGTGTAAGGCTGCAGCCATTCCTCCGGCCCGAAACGGGACTGGAAGGTGACCATGAAGTTTTCCTCGGCCAGTCCGAGACGCTCGCGCAGCAGGCGTCCGGTCTTCTGACACTGGCAATAATAGGGATCGCCCTGCTGAAAATAGGAGAGCGGAATGCCGTGGAAGGAAGCCAGCAGCATCTCCGGTTTCCAGTCGAGGGTGGCAAGATGCCGTTCGACGGATTTGGCGAGCGCTTCGATATAGGTCTCGTCGTCATGATAATCCGGCACCGTGCGCAGTGCCGGCTGCCAGCGCATGGTGAGCAGCTTCTGGAAGGCCTTGTCGTTGACCGTTGCGGTGGTGGCAGCCGCATATTGCGGGTAGAGCGGGAAAAGCAGGATGCGGTCGCAGCCTTCGTCCTTCAGCGCCTGGATGCGCGAAGGGATGGAGGGCGTACCATAGCGCATTGCCCAGTCGACCTTGACGTTGGGCAGATCCTTCAGCCGTTCGGCCATGAAATCCGACTGGTTGCGGGTATAGGTGCGCAGCCAGCTTTCGTTCAGGTCCTTGTTCCAGATCGTCTCATAGGCCTTGCCCACCTTCTGCGGGCGCGTGTTGAGCACGATGCCGAACAGGATCGGATACCATTTCCACGGCGACCACTCGATGACGCGCTTGTCCGTCAGGAATTCGCGCAGGTAGCGGCGCATGGAGGTGTAGTCGGTGCCATCAGGCGTGCCGAGATTGACCAGCAGGATGCCGACCTTGCCGAATTGGACGGCGGGATGGTCCACCGGGCGGATTGCAGTATCTGTCATTCTGGCCCCAACGCGCTTTCGTGTCTTGCCGGCTCACACGAGCCAGCCGACCACGGTTCACCCTATAAGAAGAAAAGCCGGTCCGGGAAACCCCGGACCGGCTATGATGATCGGGACAAATCGTCTTACTTGGCCGGTACCTGGATTTCCTCGCCGATCCTCAGATGGCGCGGGTTCGGGCTGCCGTTGGCTTCCGACAGTTTGCGCCATTCGGCGCCGTCGCCGTAGAAGGTCCTGGCGAGATCCCAGAACGTGTCGCCGGCCACGATGACATGGGTCGAGGGGGCAGCCGGCGCCGAAGCTGCGGGAGTTGCAGGGGCCGGCGCGGGTTCTGCCGACGGAGCCGGCGTCGCGGGGGCCGGAGCCGGTTGGGCCGAAGGTGCCGGTGCTGCCGGTGCCGGTGCCGGCTCGGCGGAAGGAGCAGGCGCCGCCTGCGCAATTTCGGTAATGCGGCCGTCCGTATAGGGCTTATAGGGCGAGTGCGCGGCAATATATTCAGCCGTCACATCGGCGAGGTCCGGACCGTAGTCATAGGCATTCTGACCATCCTTGAAGGCGACATAGCCGTCGCCGCCGGCGCGCATGAAGTTGTTGGTGGCGACGCTATAGGTCTTGGCATTGTCGATCGGCACGAACGTGTCGCCATCCTTGACCTGGACATCGCTGACGCGGCTGCCGACCGGCTTCGACTGGTCGAAGGAGAATTTGAGGCCGGCGACCTGCGGGAAGCGGCCGGCGCCCTGGTCGATCTGGCTGACGCCGTTTTCAAGCGCCTTGACGATATCGGCGCCCGTCAGCTGGAAGGTGGCGAGCGTGTTCTGGAAGGGCAGCACGGTGATGACTTCGCCCTGGGTGACGTCGCCGCCATCGATGGAGGCGCGCAGGCCGCCGCCGTTCTGGATGGCGATGGTCACGCCCTGGTTCTTGCTGCGGTCGAGCATGGCGTCGGCCACGAGATTGCCCATCGAGCATTCCTTGACGCGGCAAACCTTGCGGTCGCCCTCGATCGGGCCTTCGGAGGAGCCGATCACCTTCTTGCGCAATTCCTCGATCGGTTTTGCCAGTTCGCCGATGCGGGCCGTGACCGCCGCGTCGGGAGCAAAGGAGGAATCGATCAGGATCGGGTCGCCCTTGGCCTCCTTGACGACACCGTTGTCATCGAAGTTCACGACGAGATCGCCGAGATATTTGCTGTAGGAGGCTGCCTGCACCACCGGCACCTTGTAGCCGCCGGGATTGTCGACCATCGTCGGGTAGGGGCCTTCGGCCTTCGGGTCGGTGTTCGAGAGCAGGCTGTGCGAATGGCCGCCGACGACCACATCGACATCGGGGATCTTGGCGATCATCGCAAGGTCGCGCGGATAGCCGACATGGGTGAGCGCAATGATCTTGTTGACGCCTTCGCCCTTCAGCTTCTGCACTTCGGCCGTGATGCTCTGGACGTCATCGGCGATCGTCACGTTCGGGCCGGGCGAGGAAAGCTCCGGCGTATCGTTGGTGACGGCGCCGACGATGCCGATCTTCTGGCCGCCGACATCGAGTACGAGCGAGGGCTTGACGCGATCGCCGATCTTGGAGGCGGCACTTGCCTTGACGTTGGCGGTGACGACCGGGAACTGCACCTTGTCGAGAAAGGTCGCAAGCCCGTCCTCGCTGTCGTCGAATTCATGGTTGCCGACCGTCATGGCATCGAACTTCATGAGGTTCAGCATCTCGGCTTCGGCCGCGCCCTTGTAGGTCGTGTAGAACAGCGAGCCCTGGAAGTTGTCGCCGGCATTGAGCAGCAGCGTGTTCTTTCCGTTCAGGGCCTGGCGGCGCTGGTCGATGGCGGTCTTCAGCCGTGCGGCGCCGCCAAAGCACTCGTTCTTGCCTTCTTCCTCGGCAGAGCACGTGGAATCGAACTTGTTGATCGATTCGATGCGCGAGTGGAAATCGTTGATATGCAGAATATTGAGTTCGTAATCCGCAAATGCGGCGCTCGTGCTCAGCGCCAGAATAGACGCGGTCAAAAGACCGAAGCTGAAAGACTTCGTCATCCCTGTTCTCCTGATTAAGGCCAGGCTGTTTACCCCTGATCCTGGCCGTCCCTCACGTGGATCGTCACCGACGATGCCGGCGCGCGGATGTTTCCACCTCGGCCGGCTAACCGCAAGAGAGAAGCTGTGCAGGCGGTGTCGCTTTCCAAGGGGCTATCGACAAAAAAGCCGGTGGCGCGGCCGATTCCGGGGATGGCGCGATTTAGCTGCGGCGCGTCAGGACGAACTGTGCGCCGGCATCCGACGTGCAGTTCAGCTGGCTCGTGCTGACAAGGGCACAATTGACCTTGGACTGGGTGTTGCGAACCAGCGAGGTCATGTTGATTTCCACCAGCGACGGTGAGGTGTTGACATAGGTGCCAGAGGCCAGAAGCTGGTTGCTGTCGGTCGTGCGCGTCGTGAAGGTGCCGCCCTGGAAGGTGGAAACGATGCCGTTCGGGTCGGCCCAGGTTCCTTCGACACCCGTCGGAGCGGGCGCGGATGCGACAGGCAGCGGCCGCGGACCGGAAGAAACGCAGGCGGCAAGAGCTGCCGATGCAACCGCAAGAACGAGACCAGTTCTGATTTTCATAAGGCTTCTCCCGGCGAATTCGGAGCGGAAATTATTCGCGAACTTCGCGCAAAACATGGCGCGGGCATCCCGGGAAGGCAAGCCTTCGGGAGAGGCCGGCGGGCATTTAGACAGCAGGCGTTACAAAAATGCCCGCCTTGCAGCGGGCATCCTGGAAAGCGTTATGGCAAGGCTTAGCGAACGAGGATGTTCTTGAACTGCCAAGGATCCTTGGTGTCGATGTCTTCCGGGAACAGGCCCGGGCGACCGTCGAGCGGGGTCCAGTCGGTATAGTGGCCTTCGACCGGGCCAAGGTATTGGAGCTGCACTTCGAGGCAGCGCTTGTAATCCATCTCGTCGGCTTCGACGATGCCGGCCTTCGGATTTTCCAGCGCCCAGACCATGCCGGCGAGAACGGCGGACGTTACCTGCAGGCCGGTTGCATTCTGGTAGGGGGCGATGCGGCGGGTCTCTTCCAGCGACAGGCGCGAACCGTACCAGTAGGCGTTCTTGTCGTGGCCGTAGAGCAGCACGCCGAGTTCGTCGATGCCGTCGACCAGTTCGTTCTCGTCGAGAACGTGGAGGACCGGTTGCGGCTTGCCGCCGTTGCCGAACATCTCATGCAGCGAGAGGACCGCGTCGTTGGCCGGATGATAGGCATAGTGGCAGGTCGGGCGATAGGTGACGTCGCCGTCCTTGTCCCGGACCGTAAAGAAATCGGCGATCGAGATCGATTCGTTGTGGGTGACGAGGAAACCGTATTGCGGGCCGGGCGTCGGGCACCAGGTGCGCACGCGGGTGTTGGCGCCGGGCTGCTCCAGGAAGATGGCGGCCTTGGAGCCCTTCTTGTGCTTCTTGGCGTTCTTCGGCATCCAGTTTTCATGGGTGCCCCAGCCGAGCTCGGCCGGCTGCAGCCCTTCGGAGATGAAGCCTTCGACGGACCAGGTGTTCCAGAAGACGTTGAGCGGCTTCGGATGGATGGTGCGCTGCGTATCGCGCTCGGCGATGTGGATGCCCTTGACGCCGACCTTCTTCATGAGCTTGGCCCATTCCTCGCGGTCGTCCTGGCCCGGTTCGTCGAACTTCAGGCCGATGTCCTTGGCGAGGTTGAGCAGCGCCTGCTTGACGAACCAGGACACCATGCCCGGATTTGCGCCGCAGGTGGAAACGGCGGTCGTGCCGCCCGGGTTCTTGGCCTTTTCCTTGCGAACGGTTTCGCGCAGCGCGTAGTTCGTGCGGTCTTCGTTCTTCATGTTCTTGTCGAAATAGAAGCCGAGCCAGGGCTCGACGACGGTATCGATATAGAGCACGTCCAGCTTGCGGCAGAGCTTGATGATGTCGAGCGACGACGTGTCGACCGAAAGGTTGACGCAGAAGCCCTGTCCTTCGCCTTCGGTCAGGAGCGGCTTCAGCAGTTCCTTGTAATTGTCCTTGGTCACATGCGCCTGGATGTGCTTGACGCCGTGCTTTTCCAGAATGTGGGCATCGTCCGTGCGCGGGTCGATGACAACCATCCGGCTCTTGTCGAACTTGAAATGGCGCTCGATCAGGGGCAGCGTGCCGCGGCCGATGGAGCCAAAGCCGATCATGACGATCGGACCGGTAATTTCGCCATATACCGGATAGTTCTGTTCCGTCATTCTTTTCTCCTGTTGGAAGGGAACGAAGGCGTTCAGCCTAAAGAATTCATGTGAAAATGCGACGAAGCTCGCGAAGTGACCGGCTCTAATCACAAAATGGCGTCACAATAAAGAGCGTTCCCCTGCAAAGATCAAATATCGGCGCTGCAAATTGCGCGCAATTTCCGCACGAGTTCGGCCCGCTGCAGGCTTAGTCCTTTGTACGCGGCCTGCCGGTCATCCAGCGCTTCCAGCTGATCGGCAAAGCCGGCTGCCAGTTTCTGCGCCAGCGGATGGCGGGCAATGGCGGCGAGCGGATCGATATAGATGCGGATGGTGAAGAGAATGTCGCCCGACACAGGCAGCTTGCGGAGCGTCTGGCGCTCGACGCGGACGAAACGCTCAGCAAGCGTGAAGGCTTCGGCATGAGGTGGCCGGCGATGTTTGGAAACCGGAAGGAAGAGATCCGCCGTGGCGTTGAGCGACCAGTTCAGCCGCTCGACCGGCTGGGCGATCTGCAGGCTGTCGAAGATGCGGGTGATCAGTGCGGCATTGCGCGTGCCTTCGCCGAAGCCCGGCACATCCGCATGGATCTCATGCATCGGCCGTCCGAATTTCTCCCGCAACGACCATGAGGAGGGAAAGGCGACATGAGCGGCCACGAGATGCCAGCCGTCGTCCCTGCGGCGCATCAGAACGAGATCGTCCTGGATGAGCGAACCGGCCCTGAAAAGAGGCGGCAGATCGGATGTATCCTGCCGGTGCATTGCCGGATGCCGCTCGGCGAGATGCGCGAGGAGAACGTCCAGCGCCTCCTGCTGGGCTGCTTCCGTCCCGTCCTCCGCGACGAAGATATCGTCGAAGCGCTCGCCCGCCAGCCGCGCCTTTTCCTTCAGATAGACGTCGAGATCACCGTCAGGCTCGATCCAGCGGGCCGTATCGAGCGGCATCAGGCCGATCGTGAACGGTCGGGCCGAACCGTCATAGGGTGTATAGGTCGGGCGTTTCATCGCCGCTCCTCGGTTGTGCCCGGCGGTTTGCCGGTTCGGCTTGCGGCTCAGCGTTTCAGAGCCTCCAGCCCTTCCGCCACCGTCGTCAGCGCGACTTCCGTGATCTCGTATTCGGCAACACCATGGACGGTGAAGGGATCGGCCGCCACATAAGCTTCGATCTCCGCGCGTTCGCCAGCGGCAAGAATGACGCCGCCGGTGCGCGGCACCTTGCGGCCGGAGGCGAGGAACCAGCCTTTGGCATATCCTTCCCTCACCCAGGCCATATGCGGCTCCATGTGCCTGTCGGCCTCTTCGTTGGGCTTCACGTAGGTCAGGGAGAGGATAAACATTGATCAGTCCTTTTGCAGCGTGGCGCGGATCAGGCCGCGCAGCGAATTTCCGACGTAAAGCGCGCCCTTGTCCAGCTCATCCGATGTGATGCGGCCGACGCGGGCCTTGCGCTGGCAGATAAGCTCGGTGCGCAGCACGCCGGCAAGCAGGCCGCAGGAGATCGGCGGCGTCTTGAGAAAACCGGAGCCGTCATCAAGGAAGATCGAGGTGATCGTTCCTTCGCAGACTTCCTGCCGCTCGTTGAGCAGGACGACCTCATCTGCCTGCTGCGGCGAGAATTCGGCGCGCGCCGCCTCGTAGACAGCGCGGCGTGTGGTCTTGATGCGCAGCAGCCTGTCGCCGGAATCGAGACGCGTGCCGGCGATACGGACCTTCCAGACCGTGTCCTGCGGCAGCGGCGTGAAGGGGGCGGTGGCGATATCGATCCGGCCCTGTCTGTCGAAAGTCAGCCTGACGCGGCGCGGCTCCTCACCGTCCCTCACCGCATCTTCCAGCTTCGCGACCACATCGACCGGATCGGGAAAGCCGATGCGACGGGCGGAACGGGAGAGGCGGGCAAGATGCAGGCGCAGGCGAACGAAACCTTCGTCCGGTTGCCAGCGCAGGGTTTCGATCAGCGAAAAATCCGTCATCGGGCGATCCATTGGTCGCCGACGGCGAAGCGGGCCTTGAGCAGGCATTCCTCATATTCAGCCTCAGCCGTGGAATCGAAGACGATGCCGCCGCCGACATTGAAGACCGCCTTGCCGCCATCGAAGAGGGTCAGGGTGCGGATGGCGACGGAAAAGCGCATCGCCCCATCGGGCGAGATCATGCCGATTGCGCCGCAATAGGCATCGCGCGGGCCGTCTTCGAGATCGTGGAGGATCTCCATGGCGCGGATCTTCGGCGCACCGGTGATCGAGCCGCAGGGAAAAAGCGCGGCGAAGATGTCACCGACGGACAGATCGGGCCGTAGCTTTGCCTGGACGTGGCTGACCATCTGGTGCACGGTCGGATAGGTCTCGATTGCGAAGAGTTTGGGAACGTCGAGCGTTCCGACTTCCGATATGCGCGAAACGTCATTGCGCAGCAGGTCGACGATCATGCGGTTTTCCGCCTGCGTCTTGATGTCGGCCTTCATCGCTTCGATGATCTCCGCGTCCTCGGCGGGTGTTGCGCCGCGCCTGGCGGTGCCCTTCATCGGATGGGTCTCGATCCAGCCATTTTCGTCGGTGCGGAAAAACAGTTCCGGCGAGCGGGAAAGAATAATCGGGCCGCCGAGATCGGCAAAAGCACCGTATTTGACCGGCTGACGGTCGATCAGCGACCAGAAAGCGGTAAGCGGGTCGCCGCTCCAGCGCGCCTCGATCGGCATCGTCAGGTTGGCCTGATAGATATCGCCGAGGCGCAGATGCCGGTGGAGGCGTTCGAAACGCTCCTTATATATGGGGAAATCCCAGCCCGCCTTCGGTGCGGTCAGGAATTCCTCGTTTTCGAGGCGCTGTCGTGGTTTCGCAAGAGGATGGCCGTTCGGCTGCGGCGCTTCAAAGACGCCGAACAGCAACAGTGGCGTTTCCCGGTTTTCCTGCGCGAAAGGAGCGAGTTTCGCCTCGAAGAGATGGCCTGCCTCGTAGGCCATGTAACCGGCAAGCCATTTGCCGGCCTTCTGCGCCTCCTCCATCTGTTTCAGCGCCGGCAGAAATTCCGCGCGCGTGCGGGCGACGATCATGTCGTCGGGACCGGCGAAGAGCATGACTTCGCCGGTCGTGTCGTCCCGGAACAGAATGAAGGGTTCGGATGCTGCCATGAGCTTTCCAGCGCCGGCGCAGGCTCCCGTGGCTTATGCCTTTTCCAGCGCTTCCAGTTCGTCGATCAGCCCTTCGATCATCGACAGGCCCTTGCTCCAGAAGGAGGGATCGGTCGCATCGAGGCCGAAGGGTTTCAGCAGTTCGGAGTGATGCTTGGTGCCTCCGGCCTTCAGCATCTCGAAATACTTCTCCTGGAAACCTGTCTCAGCCTTCTGGTAGACGGCGTAGAGCGAGTTCACCAGGCAATCGCCGAAAGCGTAGGCATAGACGTAGAAGGGCGAATGGATGAAGTGAGGGATATAGGCCCAGTAGGTTTCATAGCCCTCGGAGATCCTGATCGCCGGGCCGAGGCTTTCCGACTGGACGGACAGCCAGAGCTCGCCGATGTCGTCAGCGGTCAGTTCGCCGGCCTTGCGGGCGGTGTGGACCTTGCGCTCGAATTCGTAGAAGGCAATCTGGCGCACGACCGTGTTGATCATGTCCTCGACCTTCTGGGCGAGCATGGCCTTGCGCTCGCGCTTGTCCGTCGTGCGATCGAGCAGGGCGCGGAAGGTCAGCATCTCGCCGAAGACGGAGGCGGTTTCGGCGAGCGTCAGCGGCGTCTGGCACATGAGCGCGCCCTGCGCACCGGCAAGAACCTGATGCACGCCGTGGCCCAGTTCGTGGGCGAGCGTCATCACATCGCGCGGCTTGCCCATATAGTTGACGAGCACGTAGGGATGGGCCGACGGGACGGTCGGATGAGCGAAGGCGCCGGGCGCCTTGCCGGGGCGAACGGGGGCGTCGATCCACTGCTCGTCGAAGAAACGCCTGGCAATATCAGCCATTTCCGGTGCGAAATTGCCGTAGGCCGACAGAACCGTATCCTTGGCTTCCGACCAGGAAATGATGGCGCTGGAGGTCTCCGGAAGCGGCGCATTGCGATCCCAGAAATTCATCTGCTCCATGCCGAGCCACTTCGCCTTCATTTTGTAGTAGCGGTGCGACAGGCGCGGATAGGCCTCCTTGACGGCTGCAGCAAGGGCATCGACCACATCGCGCTCGACGCGGTTTGCCAGGTGGCGGCTGTCGGCAATGTCTTCGAAGCCGCGCCAGCGGTCGGAAATTTCCTTGTCCTTGGCGAGCGTGTTGGTGATCAGCGTGAAGGTGCGGATATTGGTCTTAAAGGTTTCGGCAAGCGCCATTGCCGCCTTGCGGCGCACTTCCGGATCCTTTTCCTGCAGCATGTTCAGCGCCACTTCGAGCGGCAGTTTCTCGCCGTCGATTTCGAAGCGCAGCTCCGCCATGGTCTCGTCGAAGAGGCGGTTGAAGGCGGCCGCCGACGTCATCGACTTTTCGAGGAAGAGCTGTTCCAGCTTGTCCTCAAGCTGGTAGGGCTTGTCCTTGCGCAGGTCGACCAGCCAGGGACGATAGTGACCGGCAAGCGGATCGTTTGCCATGCACGCGTCGATGACGGCGTCGTCGATGCGGTTCAGCTCGAGGGCGAAGAACAGCAGGCGGCCGGAATAGTCGGTCAGCTTGGCCTGGACGTCGCCATAGAGCTTGCCGTTTGCCGGGTTGGACGTATCGGAGAAATAGGTGAGGCCGGCAAACGAGCCGAGCCGGCCCATGATATCGTCGAGCGCCTCATATTCCTTCAGCGCCTGGCCGATGCCTTCCTCGCCTTTCCTGGTCGCCGCTTCGGAAAGCTTGCCCTTCCACTTGGTTTGGAAATCGGACGCTGCCTTGCCGGCCTTTTCCATGTCGGAAACGAAGGCGGTGGAGGTGGCGGAAGGATAGAGGTCCTGCAGGCGCCAACCCGGAAGCTCGCCCAGGGCCGGGTCCGCCGCTGCTGCGGCAGCCGTTGCCGAAAGGTAAAGATCGGCGTGCGCAAGCTGATGTCTCATCGGGCTGTTCCTCTTCCTCTTTATAACAGTTTGTCTGTCTAAGCGCCGGAAGGTTCCGCATCAAGGGTTTTCGGCGCCTGGAAGGCCTTGTAACGGCACGAAAACGGCTCATCACAATCGTTAAAATGCAATTGTTTCTCAAAACAGGATGTTCAAGCCTTTCTGGCAGAGTGCGCTTCATGGTTTCGCATGAAGTGAGGCGACAATGACCGGTTACAATGAGCTCAAGGGAGCAGGGCAGATCCTTGTGGTCGAGGACGATCCCGTGCAGCGCCGTCTGCTCAAGAACGCGATCGAGCGTAGCGGCCATGTGGTGCATCAGGCCGAGAACGGCCGCATCGGGCTGGAGATGGTGAAGCGCGATCCCGGCCTTTTCAACGTCATCGTGCTCGATCTGATGATGCCGGAAATGACCGGCCTCGAATTCCTCGAAGCGCTGCATGATTTCGGCACCCAGATCCCGGTCATCGTCCAGACAGGCCAAGGCGGCATCGAGACGGTCGTGCAGGCGATGCGCGCCGGTGCCTTCGATTTCGTCGTCAAGCCGGTCTCTCCCGAGCGGATCAACACGTCGATTTCCAATGCCATGAAGCTCGACCAGCGCGAGGTGAAGGCCCGTGCCGGCCGTCGTTCGCGCTCGGGTTCCGTCGGCTTCGACGACATCGTTTCGGCAAGCCCGGCAATGATCCGCGTCATCGATCTGGCGCAGCGCGCCTCGCAGTCCAACATTCCCGTCGTGCTCGAAGGCGAATCGGGCGTCGGCAAGGAGCTGGTGGCACGTGCCATCCAGTCGGCCGGCGATCGCGCTACCAAACCGTTCGTGACGGTCAATTGCGGTGCCATTCCGCACAATCTCGTGGAAAGCATCCTTTTCGGCCATGAAAAGGGCGCCTTCACGGGTGCGACCGAAAAGCATATCGGCAAGTTCATGGAGGCCGATGGCGGCACCATCTTCCTCGACGAGATCGGCGATCTGCCGCTCGAAGTGCAGGTGAAGCTGCTGCGTGCCGTTCAGCAGGGTGAGATCGAGACCGTCGGTGCGCGTACGGCCCACAAGGTCAATGTCCGCCTGATCTCGGCGACCAACAAGGATCTGATCGAAGAGGTCAAGAACGGCCACTTCCGCGAAGACCTCTACTACCGCCTGAACGTCTTCCCGATCACCATTCCGGCGCTGCGCAAGCGCAAGGAGGACATTCCGCATCTGGTGCGCGTCTTTGCCGACCGCTTCTCCAGCGAGCAGAAGAACGGCCGGCGCATGACGGTCAATGCCGGCGCGCTGGCACTGCTGACCGCCTATGACTGGCCGGGCAATATCCGCCAGCTGGAAAACGCGATCTTCCGCGCCGTCGTGCTTGCCGAAGGCCAGGAACTGACGGAAGCCGACTTCCCGCAGATCGCAGCCCAGCTTCCGAATTACGACGTCGTGGATCACCTGGCACTCGTTGCCGACAATTCGCACCTCGATCCGGACGCGGAATTTCCGGAAGACTATCCGGCGGAGACAGTTGCCGAGACGATACGTCGCGGGAGCGAAGCCCCCGACAACGCGATATCGAGCGTCAACCAGTCCGGCGACGTTCGACGGCTTGCCGATGTCGAGGAAGAACTGATTCGTTTTGCCCTGAAGTTTTACCGGGGGCAGATGAGTCAAGTGGCAAGAAAGCTAGGTATCGGCCGATCCACACTTTATAGAAAACTTAAGGACTACGGTATCGACCCCGATAATCCTCAGAAAGATGCGGCATAACAGCCTTTTTATTAAGAAAGAGGCAACCACATTTCGTTACCGTCCATAAACCACTTGTTAGCGGCTCGTTCACTATGTAAAGAAAAGGTTGATCATGTGTGGCATTTTTGCCATCGTGTGACCGCAATTGACAGCCATTTGAGACAGCACAGGACATTGACTGTCTGACGGGGACCGAGTTGCCGAATCTGAATGGGAATACCAAGCTTTCGCGCTTGAGTTGGCGCCTGCCATGCGCCAAGATTGGCGGAAAGGCAATTAGGACGGCAGCGGCCGCCCTTCTTGCACTCGCGGTTTCCTCGCCGGTATTCGTCGGCACACCGTCTCAGGCCGCCGGGGATACCCGCAGTCTCAAGCTCTATTTCATCCATACCGGCGAGAAGGCCGTCATCACCTACAAGCGCAACGGCAAGTTCGACCCCAAGGGTCTCGAGCAGCTCAACCGCTTCCTGCGCGACTGGCGCAAGAACCAGCCGACGAAGATGGACCCGCGCCTCTTCGACCTTATCTGGGAAGTCTACCGCCAGTCCGGCTCCAGGGATTATATCAACGTCGTCTGCGGTTTCCGCTCGCCGGCCACCAACGAGATGCTGCGCGGTCGTTCGCGCAATTCCGGTGTCGCCGAAAAGAGCCAGCACATGCTCGGCAAGGCGATGGATTTCTTCATTCCCGACGTGAAGCTCGCCACATTGCGCGCCATCGGCATGAAGATGCAGGTCGGCGGCGTCGGTTTCTATCCGAAGTCCGGTTCGCCCTTCGTGCATATGGATGTCGGCGGCGTTCGCGCCTGGCCGCGCATGAGCCGCGACGAGCTGGTCCGGCTCTTCCCTGACGGCAATACCATTCATATTCCCGCCGACGGCAAGCCGTTGCCGGGCTACCAGCAGGCCATGGCCGATTACAAGCGCCGCATGGCGAATGGCAGCCAGATCATGATGGCGAGCGCTGCCGATGTCGCGTCGGACGAACCTCGCAAACAGAAGACGCTGTTTGCGGTCCTCTTTGGCGGCGGTGCCGACGAGGAAGAGGATAATTCCGAGGATAGCACGCCGGTGGCCGTCGCCAAGGCGACACCGCCCAAGGCCGAGGCCGTTCCGGCCGCCGAGCCGCAGCAGCAGACCGAAGTGGCAAGCGTGAATGCGCCGGTGCCGCAGGTTCGCCCGGCCTTCAGCAACCAGCTTGCCGGCAACGAGGTTGCCAATGCCCTGGTGCCGCCGTCCGCGGGTAACGCCGCCCAGCAGGCGCTTGCTGCCATGCCGGCGGGCCAGCCGCAGGAACCGGAGCATTTTGCCGATCTCAGCGGTTACAGCATTCCGGTCCCCTCGCTCCTCGGTCAGCGTCGTGCCCCGGGTGATGCCGAACTTGCCTCTGTCGATCCGAATCTGATGTCGACTGGTGTTCCGACCCCGTCCGAACGTCCGGCCCTTGCCGAAAACCTGCTTGCCGCGCAGAACGCCGACCCGGAAGCGGAGGAAGACGAGGCTGATCAGGATATGCTTTCGCCCGCCATGGCGGCGGCGCTTGCAAAGCAGCAGGATGAGAGCGGCAATGCCGAGCTTGCCATGAACGCGCCTTCCGAGCCGCAGACCGTCGAGCAGGCGATCAACGCGGCGGCGCCGACAAATCCGCCGGCGCTCGACAAGCCGCCGATGCAGCTTGCAGCCCTTGCTCCGATGACCAAATCTGCAAGCTTTGCCGCGCCTGCCGCAGCACCGAAGCCTGTCGCCGTCGACAGTCCGATCGCGCAGGGCGTTCCGACCAAGGGCGGTCGTCCGACGAAGCAGGAGGCGGTTGCCGCCGACGAAAGCCGCCAGACGGTGCGGACCGAGCCGAAGCTGACCCAGAAGATGATTTCGCAGTGGGCGCTGACCAACGCTCGCCTGGAAATGGCCTCCAAGAAGGTGCAAGCGCCGCGCTTCGTCAGCCAGACGCTGCGCGCCCAGCCGACCGCGGTCTATGCCGAAGGTTTCGTGAAGACGGCGTCGGTCGATCCCGCCCGCTTCAGCGGCACGGCCGTCAACTTCATGGAAGTGCGCAAGTTCAACGCGCGCTGATCCCGTCCGTATCCCGAACAGACAAGGCCGCCGGATCGTCTCCGGCGGCCTTCGTTCTTGTGATGGCGGCACGGCGAATATCGCGGCCGGTCTTTCGATGGGGCAAAAGAAAAGCCGCCGAAACGGCGGCTCCCTGAAAATGCGGTTGGGCCGCCCTCAGCCTTCGGGCGGCGATTCGATCATGCCGAGGGCATGCAGGTAGGTGTCGAGGATCGCATCTTCTTCCATGCGCTCCTGTTCGTCCTTCTTGCGCAGCGCAACGACCTTCTTAAGGATCTTGGTGTCGAAGCCCATGCCCTTGGCTTCGCCATAGACGTCCTTGATGTCGTCGGCGATGGTCTTCTTTTCTTCTTCCAGGCGTTCAATGCGCTCGACAAAAGCGCGAAGCTGATCGCGGGCGACGCCATGTGCATCAGACATCCGTGTTCTCCTGATTTCGGGATATGAATGCGAGTTGCCAGTGACTGCCGCGAAGTGCCGCCAGCGTCAAGGCGCTTTCAGGACGGATGGCTTATTTGTGCGGGTTGTTCACCTCAAAAGCCGCCTTTTGCACAGGCGATGCTTCCGTCTGGTGAAGGTTCTTCCAGTCCTCATAGGGCATGCCGTAGACGATCTCGCGCGATTCGTCCTTCGTCATCGCGACGCCTTCGGCTTCCGCGGCCTCGCGATACCAGTTGGACAGGCAGTTGCGGCAGAAGCCGGCAAGGTTCATCAGATCGATGTTCTGCACGTCGGTCCGTTCGCGAAGATGCGCGACGAGACGGCGGAAGGCTGCGGCCTCGAATTCCGTCTGCTGTTTCTTGCTGAGCGTGGTCATGGGGCAAGTCCTTTCACTCAATAGGGGCCGGTGCGCGAGGCATGCACGCTGTATGCATGAAGGGCCGGATCTGCGTTCATCGCCGCAAAGATGGGGTCCAGGCGCGCCGCCCATTCCTCGACGCCGGCCTCCTCGCCGACAAGGTCCTGCCGCACTTCGAGAAGCGCATGCGGGATGCCCGTTATCATGCAATGACGATACATGGTGTCGCCCTTCAGGGCGCCGTCATAGGGTTCGTTGTCTCCGACGACGAGATCGGGATCGGCCCGCAGTTTTTCAAGCAAGGGGGCGACGGCGCGGTGGTCGCTGTCCCAGAGTACGGCAGCGTGCCAGGGGCGGGGAATGCCCTTCCAGGCCGGCGTGAAGGAGTGGAGAGACAGCACCAGCGGGGCCTTGCCCGCCGCATTCGCCACCCTGTCGATCGTCTCCGACACGGCATTGTGATAGGGTCTGTGGAAAGTCTCGATCCGATAGTTCCACTCTTCCTCACTGATCGGATGGTTGCCGGGGACGATGGCGCCGTCGGAGATTTTCATGATCAGCGTCGGATCGTCCTCGCCCCGGTTGGGATCGATCAGCAGGCGCGAAAAACCGCCGAGCACACCCGGCACGCCCAGTCGGGCACACAGCTTGCGGGCCAGGCGCTCGATGCCGATGTCGTAGGCGATGTGCCTGGCGAAAGCGCTTTCCGGCAGGCCAAGCCGGCCATATCGTTCGGGCAGGCGGTTCATGGCGTGATCGCCGAGGATCACCATGCCTTTGTCATGTTGGCCGGGTAGGATTTCAAAAGATTGGAAGTGGTCCATCAGGAAATTGCCAATTGTCATTTCGCGTGTTCGCCCAGTGATTGCATGCGCGTTCGGCCGGTTCAAGCGCGATGGGCGGGCCAGCGCGACAAGATGCGCCCGATGGCCGGTTATGAAAGGAAATATAATCGATTAGCATTGCGTTGACTTTCGCTTGACGGCGGCGCAAGAAGACACGGACAACGAATAACCGTGGAGCTATTTGGGAGCCGTGTTGATCCAAGCCGCGCCAAGTTTCCTCACGCGGTCCGGACCGCTGGTCCGTCTCGCATTGTTCGCTCTTGCAGCCGTTTCGCCGTTTTTCATCGCCGATGCCGCGCGTGCGGATTTCCGTGTATGCAACGGCACGCAAAATCTGGTTGGAGTCGCGATCGGATACCGCGCGAAGGAGGGCTGGGTCACGGAGGGTTGGTGGCAGGTGCCGGCAACGACCTGCGCCACGCTGATCGAGGGAGAATTACAGTCGCGCTATTATTACCTCTACGCAGAAGACGCCGCCCGGGGAGGCCGATGGACGGGTGACGTGCAGATGTGCGTGGCGGAAAACGAATTCAAGATCACGGGTGTGCAGGACTGCTATGCCCGGGGTTATCAGAAAATGGGATTCAAGGAATACGATACGGGCCGCCAGGGAAGCTGGATGGTTCAACTCTCCGACACCCCAGGGACGCAAGAAAGCCAGAATTGATGAAGCGTAACCGCAAAGTTAAAATCCTCGCCACCCTCGGACCAGCCTCCTCCGAGGAATCGATGATCGAGAAACTGCACCAGGCGGGTGCGGATATTTTCCGCATCAACATGAGCCATGCGAGCCATGACCTGATGCGCACGCTCGTGCAGCGTATCCGCGCCGTCGAAGCCCGCTCGGGCCGACCGATCGGCATTCTGGCCGACCTCCAGGGTCCGAAGCTGCGCGTCGGCAAGTTTGCCGATGTCAAGGTGGAGCTGAAGCCGGGCCAGACTTTCACGCTCGACAACAACGACACCCCCGGCGACAATACCCGCGTATACCTGCCGCATCCCGAAATTCTCGAAGCCGTCCAGCCGGGTCACCGCCTGCTCATCGACGACGGCAAGCTCGCACTGCGCGCCGAAAAGTGCGACGGAAAAAGCATCGTGACGACGGTTATCGCCGGCACCAGCATTTCCGACCGCAAGGGCGTCAGCCTGCCGGATACGCTGCTCGGCGTTGGCGCGCTGACCGACAAGGACCGCGCCGACCTCGACGCGGTTCTGGCGACCGACGATGTCGACTGGGTGGCGCTCTCCTTCGTCCAGCGCCCCGACGACCTCGCCGAAGTGCGCAAGATCGCCCGCGGCCGCGTCGGCCTGATGTCGAAAATCGAGAAGCCGCAGGCTCTGGAGCGTATCGAGGAAATCATCGAGCTTTCCGACGCGCTGATGGTCGCGCGTGGCGACCTCGGCGTCGAAATGCCGCTCGAAGCCGTTCCGGGTATCCAGAAGCAGCTCATCCGCGCCTGCCGTCGCTCGGGCAAGCCCGTCGTCGTTGCCACGCAGATGCTGGAATCGATGATTTCCTCGCCGGTTCCGACGCGCGCCGAAGTCTCTGACGTTTCCATCGCCGTCTTCGAAGGCGCCGACGCGATCATGCTGTCGGCCGAATCGGCGTCCGGTGCCTATCCGGTCGAAGCCGTCTCGATGATGGCCTCGATCGCGAGCACGGTGGAGAAGGACCCGCATTATCCGGGCATCATCTATGCGCAGCGCGCCCAGCCGGAAGCGACCGGTGCCGACGCCATCTCGCTTGCCGCCCGCCAGATCGCCGAAACGCTGAAACTGTCGGCCATCGTCTGTTACACCTCGTCCGGCACGACGGGTCTGCGCGCCTCGCGCGAGCGTCCGCAGGTGCCGATCATTGCGCTCTCGCCGATCATCAAGACGGCACGCCGCCTGTCCGTGGTCTGGGGCATGCATTGCGTCGTCACGCATGATGCGACCGATCTCGACGATATGGTCAACCGCGCCTGCCGTATCGTGGCCTCGGAAGGCTTCGGCAAGCCGGGCGACCGTATCATCATCTCGGCCGGTGTTCCGCTCGGTACGCCGGGCGCGACCAATATGCTGCGCATCGCCTATATCGGCTCGGACGGCCAGAGCGGCATCTGATCGCTTTCAGGTCTTTTCCATGCAAAAGCGCTCCTCGAAAGAGGGGCGCTCAGACCGCTGACAAACC
>UCFC01000034.1 GCA_900471515.1 Hyphomicrobiales bacterium
CCGCCTCTGTTGCCGGTCTGCTGGTAACCACCGAGGCGATGATCGCCGAGAAGCCTAAGAAAGACGCTGCGCCGGCGATCCCCGCCGGCGCCGGCATGGACTTCTAAGGCAATCGAAGGAGGCTCGCGTCGTCCGCCAGGTGCGGGCCTCACAAGCACGAACCAAGTTCCATCGGTCAAGATCAATGGAGCCAAGCCATGAGAAAGGAAAGCATCAGCAATTCGATACCGGAGGAAGCTACAGCCGCGATCAGCGCCGGACATCTTCTTCATTCAACCAAGCATTTTGGTCATCCCTGTGACGTTCTTGCCGCCGACGATATCGGCGATGACGAGAAACGCGCCATTCTTGCGTCGTGGGCATCCGACATCTTTGCCATCGCGTCCGTTCCGGCCCTTCGCCTTTGTCCCGGCACGGATAAAGCCGTCTCCTATGACGAGATCATTGAAGCGCTGAAGACGTTGGACCAGCGTGATGCGCAGTCCGGAGAGCAAGACTCGTCCAGTTCCTTCGACTTCCCCAGGACTCATCGCCGCAGATCACGAGTACGCCGGTTTGGCGGCCTTGGCTTGTGCAGCTACCGGAAAGGAGACCACCGCCGACAGCCGTTCGAGATGTAGACACCGCTTCTAGCCTGCAGCGTGCCTCTTCGAGGACGCGGGCATGATTTTTACCGACGACTCTTTGCTCAATTGAGGAGGTTTTGCCGATGAAGATCGCTCAGATTGCACCACTCGCCGAAAGTGTTCCGCCAAAGCTCTATGGGGGAACCGAGCGCATTGTTTCCTATCTCACCGAAGAACTTGTCGCCCAGGGCCATGACGTGACCCTCTTTGCCAGCGGCGACTCCGTCACCAGCGCCCGGCTGGTGGCGTGCTCGGATGTCGCGCTCAGGCTCAATCAGGCTGTCAAAGACCACTTGCCGCACCAGGTCGTGATGCTGGAGGAGATCCGTCGGCGGGCGCACGAATTCGATGTGCTGCACTTCCACATCGATCTCCTGCATTTTCCGCTGATCCGGGCTTTCGCAGACCGCACGGTCACGACGCTGCATGGGCGCCTCGACCTGCCGGACCTCAAGCCCTTCTACAAGGCATTCCCCGATGTTCCGCTGGTTTCGATTTCCAACGACCAGCGCCGCCCGATGCCGCCCGTCAACTGGTCCGGAACGGTCTACCATGGGCTGCCGGTCGACCTGCTGCCTTTCATCGAAAAGCCCCAGGGCAATTATCTTGCCTTCCTCGGACGGATCTCGCCGGAGAAGCGGCCGGATCGTGCCATCGAGATCGCAGCGAAGGTCGGCATGCCCCTGAAGATCGCAGCCAAGATTGACAATGCCGACAAGGCCTATTGGGAGACGGTGATCGAGCCGATGGTCAAGAGCCATTCGAATGTTGAATTCGTCGGCGAGATCAACGAGCATCAGAAGGCCGACTTTCTTGGCAATGCCGGTGCCCTGCTGTTCCCGATCGACTGGCCTGAGCCGTTCGGACTGGTCATGATCGAAGCCATGGCCTGCGGCACGCCTGTCATCGCCTTCCGATGCGGCTCGGTTCCCGAGGTGATCGACGAGGACGTTTCCGGCGTGCTGGTGGACAGCGTTCAGGAAGCTGTGGAAAATATCGAATGGGCGTTGCGGCTCGATCGTCGCAAGGTCCGGGCCGCTTTCGAAAAGCGCTTCACAGCCGAACGCATGGCGCGCGACTATGTCGACATCTATCGGCAGCTGCCCGGCACCCGGACAAAGGCCGCGCCGCTTCGTCGCGCCAACAGCCAGTCCCTCGATCTCCAAGTGGTAGCTTAGGAAACCGGAGGCCGTCATGCCGATCGCTTCTGCAGGCAGCAATTCAGTCCCCGAGCCGGCAGGCCAAGGGACGCCGATAGCGCAGTTCTTCATTCCCGCTGCCGCGTCGCTGCAGGAGCGACGGCCGCGTACCCTGAAGCACGGCGATACGTTCGCCGTCTTCGACCACAATGGCGATGCGCTTTCCGGGCCCGGCAGCCCGGAAGGCCTCTTTCACCGTGATACGCGTTACCTCTCGCATCTCTATCTGACGATCAACGGCAAGCGGCCGATGCTCTTGTCATCGACGCTGCGCGATGACAACGCGATGCTTACCTGCGATCTCACCAATCCTGATATCTTCGACAAGAAGGGGAAGCTCGTTCTGGAGCATGACCTGATCCATCTGCGCAGATCCCGCTTTCTCTGGAATGCGCATTGTTACGAGCGATTGAGCGTGAGGAACTATGACGACCAACCGCGCCACGTGCCCATCGGGATCGAGTTCGCGTCAGATTTTGCAGATCTTTTCGAAGTGAGGGGAACCGCAAGAGCGCGAAAGGGGCGCTATCTTCCTGCGGTCATGGAGCAGGATTCGATCCTGCTTTCCTATATCGGGCTCGATGACCGCAGACGGTCGACGCATCTTTCCTTCTCTCCACAGCCGGACGAGATTCGCAGCGATCTCGTCATCTATGATCTCCATCTTGAGCCGCACGAGACGCGGTCGCTCTTCATCGAGATCGCTTGCGACCAGAGCGCTATCGAACGACCAAGTCACCTTTCCTTTTTCGCGGGCCTGCGGGATGCCCGCCGTGCGTTGCGCTCTTCTTCCTCGCGTGCGGCGTCAATTGCAACGTCCAACGAGATCTTCAATGAGGTCGCGCGCCGCAGCATCTCCGATCTCTACATGCTGATGACCGACAAGCCGGAAGGGCCGTATCCCTATGCCGGCATTCCCTGGTTCAGCACCGTCTTCGGCCGCGATGCGCTGATAACAGCGCTGGAGACGCTCTGGCTCGATCCGCAGATCGCCCGCGGCGTGCTCGGACATCTGGCGGCAAACCAGGCCACAGAGATCAATCCTGCCTCCGATGCCGAGCCCGGAAAGATCTTGCATGAGGTGCGCTATGGCGAAATGGCCGAACTCGGCGAGGTTCCCTTCCGCCGTTATTACGGCAGTATCGACTCAACCCCGCTCTTCGTGATGCTGGCCGGCGAGTATCTCAAACGGACCGGAGATCTTGCGACCATTGATCGCCTTCTGCCGCATATCGAGGCGGCGCTCACTTGGATCGACGAGCATGGCGACCGCGACGGCGACGGTTTCGTCGAATATGGACCCATGACGGACGAAGGGCTGATCAACCAGGCCTGGAAGGACAGCCATGACTCGGTCTTCCATGCTGACGGCACATTGGCGAAGGGGCCGATCGCGATCGTCGAGGTTCAAGCTTATGTCTACGGCGCCTGGCAGGCGGCCGCAGAGATCTTCCGGCGGCTTGGCCGGCCGGAACGGGCGGCAAAGTTTCTTGCACGAGCGGAGGGTCTGCGCCGCACCTTCGATACGAGCTTCTTTGACGAGGACCTCGGCACGTATGTCCTGGCTCTGGACGGGGACAAGCGCCCCTGTCGCGTCTGCTCGTCCAACGCCGGCCATGCACTGTTTACCGGCATCGCTTATCCTGAACGAGCCGCGCAGGTTACCCGCACGCTGATGAGTGCCTCGTCCTTCTGCGGCTGGGGCATCCGCACCATTCCTTCCGCCGAGGCTCGCTATAATCCGATGAGCTACCACAACGGCTCGATCTGGCCGCACGACAATGCCCTGATCGCCAGCGGACTTGCCCGCTCTGGCTATCGCGCTGAAGCGGCTCGGATCTTCGAGGGCCTGTTTGCGGCCTCAACGTATATCGACCTGCGCCGGCTTCCGGAACTCTTCTGCGGTCTGCCACGCCAGCGCGCGCAGGGGCCGACCTTCTATCCTGTTGCATGCTCTCCACAAGCATGGGCAGCCGCAGCGCCACTTCTCCTGCTGCAATCCTGCCTGGGCCTCGACTTCGATCCGAACGCCCTGCACATCAGCTTCGATGAACCGCAATTGCCTTCTTTCCTCGACGAAGTGACCCTGCGGCGCCTGCAGATCGGCAATGGCTCGGCCGACGTCGCTATCCGCCGATCCGGCCGGCATGTCGTGGTCGACGTTATCGATCGGCGAGGGAACGTCCGAGTGCTGACAATGGCATAGCCAGGTAGCAATCCAAGGAAACGGGGTTGCCTGTCTTGCCCATTCGAACTTCTCTTCGTCCGAAACCAACAGATCGACCAGAGCGGCAGTCCTGCCCGTCGGCAGACGCCGCCCTTTGCCCATCAAGGCTTCGTCGTTGTTGGCCCACGCAAATGCCTCGGCGGGCATCGTAAACTCAACGAAGTAGCGATCAAAATGTGGGATCTGGCGACATGATCCGCTTTGCCCGTGATCCGCTTTATCGCCGCCATCGCTTTCCAACCGCAGCGCATCGTTTGCGCGCTTTGCCAAAGCGCAAGAAGACCCGCTCAAGCCTAAGAATAGCAGACATGGCAAACGAAAACGGCCGGGCGTCGCGCCCGGCCGTTTCTTTAGGGTGAGCACCCGATCCGTCATCCTGTCACAGATTTCGAACCGGGCGCTCTTGCGCTTCCATTGCCCCCAGAAGCGCGGTCCTTATTCCCGCTCGCCCGTGAAGTTGAGCAGAAGCTGGAAGATGTTGACGAAGTTCAGGTAGAGCGACAGAGCGCCGAAGACGGCGAGCTTCTGGTTCGATTCCTGATCGTAGTTTTCCGAATACTGTTCCTTGATGTTCTGCGTGTCGTAGGCGGTGAGGCCGACGAAGACGACGATGCCGATCACCGAGATCGCGAACTGCAGCGCGGACGAACCGAGGAAGATGTTGACGATGCCGGCGATGATGATGCCGAACAGGCCCATCATCAGGAACGAACCCATCTTCGAGAGGTCACGCTTCGTCGTATAGCCGTAGAGGCTGATCGCGCCGAACATGGCGGCGGTGATGAAGAAGGTCTGTGCGATGCTCGTCCGGGTGAAGACTAGGAAGATGGAGGCGAGCGACAGGCCCATCACGGCGCAGAAGGCCCAGAAGGTTATCTGCGCGGTGCTTGCCGACATGGACTGGATACGGAACGAGAAGAAGAAGACGAAGGCAAGCGGCGCCAGCATCACGACCCACTTGAGCGGCGTCTGGAAGATCGGCACGAAGAGCGCCGGCGTGGTGCCGACAATGAAGGCGACGATGCCGGTGATGACGAGGCCGAGAGCCATGTAGTTGTAGACGCGCAGCATGTGCTGGCGCAGACCCTCGTCGAAAAGGGCCTGCGTGTTGGCGGCGGAACCGTAACCATAGCGGGGATTGATCGGGTTCATGACTGATCTCCTCGGTTGAACTAGTAGAGCGACCGGGCCAGCCGTTCGGCGGCCTGATCGAGATTGGTGCCGCTATTGTCGGCGATCAGCGCGTAGGCAACGTCACCGATCTGCCAATAGGCGGCCTCTGTCTTTTCAAGGGCGGTATGGCTGACCGGCTTCACCTCGAAGGCACCCGGCCGGACGGCGAAGAGCGACAGGCGCTTGCCGTCCGCCTCCTCGATTGCCATTTCGACGCTCGGGCCAAAATCCGACGGGAAGATCTGCACATCGGCGACCTTCCAATCCTTGGGTAGGTCCGGCATCACGATTGCGGTCGCGGCGCGGATATCCTCGGCGCTATAGGCGGGCGCGGTCTGCGACGGGATGGTTTCGCGCAGCGCTGCCGTGCGATAGGCGCGTACCGCATCCTCGACATAGGCCGGAGCTGGAACCGACGCATTGACCTCCGTTGCCGTGAAGGCCCCGAAGGAATTGTGCGCCACCCAGCCGGCGGCAAGCAGAATACCGACGGCAGCAATACGCTGCATCGAATGCAGGATGCGGCCATAGGAGAGGCCACGTTCCAGCCTGCGGGCGGCATCGCGCGTTTCGGCGCGGCCGAAGGCGCGTTCGCCGGCGAGCGCCAGCCGCAGCTCGCCCTTCATGCTCAGATCGGCCATGACCTTTGCGGCGATCGCCGGATTTTCGGAGAGATAGGACTCCACCTGGATGCGCCGTGCGACATCGAGCTCGCCGTCCACATAGGCGTCGAGATCGGCATCGATGATTGGATCAATCGCCTTCATTGCCGTTCCCTCCAACGAGTTTCAGGTGCGCGATGCGCGGTGTCTTTTCCTCGAACTCGCGCAACTGGGCGCGGGCGCGGGAGATGCGCGACATCAGCGTACCGACAGGAATGCCGAGCGCATTGGCCGCTTCCTGATAAGACAGGTCTTCGATCGCCACGAGATGCAGCGCTTCGCGCTGCTCTTCCGGCAGGTCGAAGAAGGCATCGCGCACCTGCTGCAGGCGCACGGCATGTTCCTGGCCTGCCGGCAGCGACTGTTCCGCCTCGACCGCCGCCTCATCGTGGCGGCGCGTCAGCGAGCGGGTCTGCCGCACGCGGTCGATATGGGCATTGTGCAGGATGGAAAGCAGCCAGGTACGCAGGTTTCCGCCGCTGCGGAAGCTCTTGCGCTTCTCGAAGGCTCGCAGCAGCGCATCATGCACCAGATCCTCCGCCTCGTCCGAATTGCGCACCAGCGAGCGCGCATAGCGGCGAAGCGCTGCGAGCTGACCGATGACATCGAAGGGGCGTTCTTTCCGTTCCATGATTGAGTATACGTAAGCATCGCAGATTTTATTCCGCACCCGTGCAGATTTTTTTCTTCGGCCGCGGCAGAAGGAAAGGTCGCTCGCCGGACAGCGCGAAAAACCTCCGCCGTCTGCGACAGCGGAGGCGGTGGCTTCGGCTATTGCTGTAGGATCAGCCCCTGCTGGGCATGATCCCCGGGGTCAGCCTTTTGGCATGATCCCCGGCTGGTCGGCCGGAAATTTGGCGATGTCCTGCACGCTGATATTGAGATGCTGGGCAACAAGGGCTGCCGGCGTATGGGTGAGCCACGAGGAGAGGCCGACCTCCTGATAGTCGGCCACCTTGAAGACGGCGACGAATTGAAGGTCCGTCTTGCCCGTATTTTCGATGATGTGGCCCTGGCTCCTCTTGACATAGCCGATATCGCCGGGCCGGAAATCGGCGGTCTGGCTGCGCGGGCCGGCATCGAACACCGTCATGCGGCCTTCGCCCTTGATCCAGTACTGCCACTCGTCGGCATTCGGATGCCAGTGCATTTCCCGCACGGCGCCCGGCTTGATCGTCTCTATCGCTGCGGCAATCGTTTTGGAGACCTTGAAGATGCTGCTGTCGGCCAGCTGGATCGTGCCCGATGCATTCTGCTTGAGCGGCGCCGACGCTGCCAGCCGATAGGTGAAAGGATAGGGCGGCAGGCCGCCGGACGCGACCGCCTCCTGGTCGGCGGAAAGCGGACCCGGTTCCTTGCCTTGGAAGATCCAGAGATCCTGCAGCGGGATGTTCCTGAACGTGTCCTGCGAGACGCCGAAATTCTTGGCGAGCAGGTCCGGCGAGGTATGCGCCAGCCAGTCGGTCAGGAGCAGGGTGCCATATTCGGACTGGTCGCCCTCGTCGAAGACGATGACGAATTCGCAGCCCTCCGGTCCGAGCCCCTGCAGAGAATGCGGGAAACCGGCCGGAAAATACCAGAGATCGCCGGCCTCGACGTCCTGCACATAGGCGCGGCCCTGCGGATCGAGCACCGTTACCCGGCAGCGGCCGTTGGTCATGATCGCCCATTCGGCTGCCCGGTGCCAGTGCATCTCGCGGATGCCGCCGGGGCCGAGGCGCATGTTGACGCCCGAAACCGCCTCGGAAATGGCAAAGTCGGCCTTCGTCACCTGTCGCGCCCAGCCGCCGTTCTGGATGCGCTTGGCGGCATTGTTGAACGATCCCCAGAAGAGCTGCATGTCGCCGACATCAGTCGCCGGCGGGCTGTCGAAGGAGGGAAACTGGTCGCTGATGGCAGGGTTCTTCGGCCCAGGATCGGAAAGCCCTGCGGGATTGGCGTTGATGGCGCCTTCAGCCGGCTGGTCGGGATTGCCGAAGCTCGCCGCACGGGCGCCACCCGCCGCAAGGGCGGTTCCCCCCATCGCTCCGAGCGCAAGGACCGTGCGTCTTGAGAGAGGTTCCATGGTTTTACTCCTTTCACGTCGATTGGGCTATTCCGCCAGCACCTGGTCTTGGGGCCGGGCGCCGGCAAGGGCACGTCGTCTGCCGCCGACGAACTGGCTCAGCCGTTCGAGGTAGAGGTAGACGACCGGGGTCGTGTAGAGCGTCATCAGCTGGCTGATGAGCAGGCCGCCGACCATGGCGTAGCCGAGCGGCTGGCGCAGTTCCGAGCCGGTGCCGTGGCCGAGCATCAGCGGCAGGCCGGCCAGAAGAGCGGCCGCTGTCGTCATGATGATCGGGCGGAAGCGCAGGAGACAGGCCTGGCGGATCGCGTCCTCCGGCGACAGTCCCTGCTCGCGCTGGGCGGCGATGGCGAAGTCGACGATCATGATGCCGTTCTTCTTGACGATGCCGATCAGCAGGATGACGCCGATCAGCGCGATGACGGTGAAGTCGAAGCCGAAGGCCCAGAGCATGGCGAGCGCGCCGAGACCGGCCGACGGCAGCGTCGACAGGATGGTCAGCGGATGGAAATAGCTCTCGTAGAGCACGCCGAGGATCAGATAGATCACGGCAATCGCGGCAAGCACCAGCAGCGGCTCACTGGCAAGCGAACTCTGATAGGCCTGCGCATTGCCCTGGAAGGTGCCGATGACGGTCGCCGGCTTGCCGAGATCCGCCTCGGCCTTGCCGATGGCGGCGACCGCCTGGCTGAGGGCCACGCCCTTCGCCAGGTTGAACGAGAGGGTGACGGCCGGGAACTGGCTCTGATGGTTGACGGCAAGTACGGCCGTCGGTTCCGTCGTCTGTTTGACGAGCTGGTTCAGCGGGACCTGTTCGCCGGTCAGCGGCGACTTGATGTAGAGGCCGTTGATCGCCAGCGGCGAATTCTGGAACTGCGGCGCCACTTCGAGAACCACATGGTAGCTGTTCAGGTTGGTGAAATACTGTGTGACCTGGCGCTGGCCGAAGGCATCGTAGAGCGTGTTGTCGATCGTCTGCGGCGCAATGCCGAAGCGCGATGCCTGGTCGCGGTCGATCGCCAGCGTCACCGTGGCGCCGCCATTCTGCTGGTCGGTGGCGACATCGGTCAGTTCCGGCAGCGTCTTGAACGTGGCAAGCAGCCTGGCCGCCCAGTCGTCGAGTTCTCCCGCATCGCCGTCCTGCAGCGTATACTGGAACTGCGTTGCCGAGCTGCGCCCGCCGACATTGATGTCCTGCGCCGGCTGCAGGAAAAGCTCCGCACCCTGCATCCCGGCAAGTTTCGGGCGAAGCCTGTTGATGATCTCGCTGGCCGAGGCATCGCGCTCGCCTTCCGGCTTCAGGGTGATGAACATGCGGCCGGTATTGACCGTCTGCCCGGCTCCGCCGCCGACCGCCATGCCGACGCTGGCGACAGCCGGGTCGCTCGCCACGATATTGCCGGCCTCGATCTGATGGCGCGACATTTCGGCGAAGGAAATATCCTGCGACGCTTCGAGTATGCCGGTGATGAGGCCGGTATCCTGTATCGGGAAGAAGCCTTTGGGAATGTCGACGAACAGGAAGCCGGTCGCCGCCAGCGAGGCGAGGAAGGCCGCCATCGTCAGCCGGTGATGGCGAAGCGCCACGTCGAGCGTGCGGCGATAGCCAGCAAGAAGCCCGTCGAATATCCTTTCGCTGAGATTGTAGAGCCTGCCGTGGCGGGCGTCCTTTTCCGGCTTCAGGAAGCGGGAGCTCATCATCGGCGTGATGGTGAGCGACACGAGAGCCGAGACGACGATCGTCATCGTCACCGTGATCGCGAATTCCCGGAACAGGCGGCCGACGATGCCGCCCATCAGGAGCAGCGGAATGAAGACGGCGACGAGCGAGATGCTGATCGAAATGATGGTGAAGCCGATTTCCCGTGCGCCGTCGATGGCCGCCTCCTTCGGCGTCTTGCCCATTTCCATGTGGCGATGGATGTTCTCGACCATGACGATCGCGTCGTCGACGACGAAGCCGACGGCGATGCTCAATCCCATCAGCGAGAGATTGTCGAGGCTGAAGCCCGCGGCATACATCAGCGCCAGTGTGGCAAGAAGCGCAAGCGGCACGGTGACGCTCGGGATCACCGTGACCCAGACATTGCGCAGGAAGATGAAGATCACCATGACGACGAGGGCGATGGTGATGACAAGCGTCGTCTCGACATCCGCCACCGAGGCGCGGATCGTCGTCGTCCGGTCGCTGAGGACGGAAAGGTGGATCGCGGCCGGTGCGATCGCCTGGAGCTGCGGCAAGGCGGCGTGGATCGCATCGACGGTGTCGATGATATTGGCGCCAGGCAGCTTGAAGATCGGCAGCAGGATGGCCCGCTTGCCGTCGGCCCAGGCGGCCAGCTGATCGTTTTCCGGCCCGTCGATTGCCTGGCCGATATCGCCGATGCGCACCGGCGCGCCGTCGCGATAGGCGACGATCGCATCGTTCCACGGGGCGGCCTTCAGGAGCTGGTCATTGTCGTAGATCGTATAGGTATGTTCAGCACCCTGCACGCTGCCCTTCGGCGCGTTGCTGGTGATCCCGGTCACGGCGCTGCGGATATCCTCGAGCGAAAGCCCCATTTCGGCGATCTTGCCGGGATCGATCTGCAGGCGGACAGCGGGCTTCTGCTGGCCGAAGATCAGAACCTGGGAAACGCCGTCGAGCTGGCTGATATGCTGGGCAAGCACGCTCTCGGCAAAGTCGTCGACCTGCGTGAGCGGCAGCGTGTCCGATGTCAGGGCGAGAACCATGACGGGCGGATCGGCGGGATTGACCTTGCGATAGGTCGGCGGCGAGGGCAGGTCCGTCGGCAATTGTCCGCCGGCCGCGTTGATCGCGGTCTGCACGTCCTGGGCGGCGCTGTCGACGTCGCGCGACAGGTCGAACTGCAGGGTAATCGCGCTGCTGCCGAGCGTGCTCGTCGAGGTCATCTGGGTGACGCCGGGGATCTGGCCGAACTGCCGTTCCAGCGGCTGGGTGACTGTGGAAGCCATGGTTTTCGGATCGGCGCCCGGCAATTGCGTCGAGACCTGAATGGTCGGAAAATCAACTTGCGGCAGAGGCGCGACCGGCAGGAGAGGGTAGGCGACGATACCGATGCCGAAGAGGCCGGCCATCAGCAGCGAGGCGGCAATCGGTCGCTCGATGAACCAGGAGGAGATCGACATCGCCTACTCCCTGCTGGCCGCTTGCGAGGCGGCCGGCTGTTGAACGGTGACGTGGGTTCCGGCATCCAGGCGATACTGGCCCGACGTGACGACCTGCTCGCCGCCATCAAGGCCCTTCTCGATGACGGCGCGGCCATTCTCGATCGGACCGGGACTGACCTTGCGGACCTGGGCAGCGCCACCCGCATCGACAATGTAGACGAAGAAGCCGCCTTGTCCCCGCTGCAATGCAGCCGAGGGAACGGTGACGGCCTTGCGGATCGTCTGCTGCTTGACCCGCAGCATCACGAACTGACCCGGCCACAAGGCATCGTCCTTGTTGTCAAAGGTCGATTTGATGCGGATCGTGCCGCTTGCCTGATCGATGACATTGTCGATCAGCGACAGCGTGCCCGAGGCAAGCTGCTGCGACTGATCCATCGACATGGCCGTCACTTCGACCGGGCCGGCCCTCAATGCGCCGCGCACGGCATCGAGGTCGTCCTCGCGCAGCGTGGAGATGACGGTGATCGGCTGCGTCTGGGTGATGGTGACGATCGGTGTCGTATCGGTCGTGTGGACCTCGTTGCCGGCGTCGATCCGGCGGATGCCCGTACGGCCGTCGATCGGCGAGCGGATCTCGGTATAGGAGAGCGAGACGTCAGCCGCCTCCTTGGCGGCCTGATCCTGCGCAAGCTCAGCCTCGGCGCTTGCCACCTGGGCCTGCTGCTCTTCCAGGGTTTCCTGCGTAACGATCTGCTGCTGCGAAAGCTTCTGATCCTTGACCAGCAGATACTGGGCATTGGCGAGATCGGCCTGGTCCTGCTTGATCTTGGCCGCGGCCTGGTCGACGGCTGCCTGGAAGGGGCGCGGATCGATGACGGCGAGAAGATCCCCTTTCCTGACGGCCTGGCCCTCGTCGAACATCACGCTCTGCAGCTCGCCGTCGACGCGTGTCGTGATGTTGACCGTATAGTTGGCCTGCACGGTGCCGAGACCGTCGAGATAGACAGGCACGTCGGCAACGGCCGGGGTGGCGACCTCGACCGGCACCGCCGGCGTGCGGGGCTCGGGTGCGGCAGCGGTTGGCTCCGTCCCTGCAAACCAGAAGGCGGCCGCCGATCCGCCGGCAATGGCGAGGATGGCGATGGCAGCCAGAGCGGCCGGGCGCCGGCGCTTGCGAGGTTCGGTCACGGTGCGGATGGACGTCACGGCTGGCTCCATGGCTATGGGGTTGAAACACACCGATCTCGCCGCCGGGATCGGACGGCCTCGGGCGGGCTCTGCCGGGTTGAGGGGCTATGAAGCGGGGAGCGTGAAACCGCTGTCTTCTGCCGATCAATTCCGATGGAAAGAGGCTACGACCGGGCAGGGCTGCGCGCATCTATACGCAGGTCTAGTTGCCGTTCCCAAAAGGTATAAGCCCCGGCAGAGGGGGAGAAGCAGCGGCGACGGCCGGAGGCAATCCGCCTGTTCAGCGCGCCGCCTGCACGGCTTGCGGCGGTGCCGCCGGCGGCCGCCTGCGAAAGTCGGGATGCAATGGCCCGAAGGGCATCGCGCCCAAGCCGGCGACAAGGGCAATGCCGGCGATCGCAAAGCAGAAGGACAGAATGAAGAGGTCGGCATAGGCAAGCACGCTTGCCTGCGCATGGACCGCCGTCGCGACCGTGGAGAGAGCCTCCAGCTCTGCGCGCTGGCTGGTGCCGAACAGCGTCCCCAGCTTCGCCAGCGCTGTGTGGAGACTGTCCGACGATCCGGAAATCGGTCCGGTCAGGATATTGGAATGATACTGCTCACGCTGTCGCAGCCAGGTGTTCAACAGGCTTTGCGCCAGCTCGACGCTGCCGAGCCGGATCACCTGAATATAGGGGGAGACTGCGGTTGAGCGTTTCGGGTCGGAATTGGCGATCAGGTAGACGACCGTCGGCGGCCAGATTGGCCCTGGAGGCGGCGACCGCCGCATCATATTCGCGCGGGTCGATCTCGGCGAGCAGCTGGCCCTTCGTGACCCGCTGATAGTCGGCGACCGGAGCGCTTCGGACGATGCCGCTGATCTGGGCGCTCAGCGTCGAGACATCGGTGCCGACCACGGCGTCGTCGGTCGATTGATGTGATGCACCTGCCACCCAGCGGTTCCAGTCTGCGGTGGCGACCGCCACTCCGCCGCTGACGAGCGTGACGGCAAGAAGGGGAACGGCAAGCCGTCTCAACGACACGACGCTTGCCGGGGAGGGAGCGGCCGGCGCTTTCGGCAGCTGGGGTGAACGGGCAGGCTCGGACGGGCTCAGGCTGGTGATCGCAATCTGGCTGACCATGAGAACCTCACTTTTCGCCGCGGTTTGCAGATGGTTTCGTGCGGAGACGGACCGGAGCCGGTGCGAAGGAAACGTGGCCGGTGCCGTCGGCCTGCAGCCAGTAGCCAAGCGCCATGAAGACGGCACCGCCGATGAGGTTGCCGAGCGTGACCCAGACGAGATTGTGGACGGCGGCAAAGAGCGTGATATTGGCCGGATGGTCGCCCATCAGCGCCATCGAAAAAGTGAACATATTGGCGACGCTATGTTCGTAGCCGGCGGCAACGAAGATGGTGATCGGCCAGAAGATCAGCATGATCTTGGCCGCGGCGTTTTCGGTGCGTCCCGCCATCCAGATGGCGAGGCAGACAAGCCAGTTGCAGAGAATGCCGCGGGCAAGAAGCTCCAGCGAACCGGCCGACATCTTGACCGAGACGATGGAGAAGAACGCCTGGCTTCCGTCACCCAGAAGCACGCCGCCGCCGGCCAGATGGAACAGGCCGGCAAGCACCATGGCGCCGATCAGATTGCCGATCCAGGCCGTTGCCCAGACAAGCAGCATATCGGCAATATTGCTGCGCCGCGTCAGCACGGAAAGCGGCATATACATGGCCGTTCCGGTAAAAAGCTCGCTGCCGGCAAAGACGACGATCGTCAGGGCAGAGGAAAAGACCACGCCCATGACAAGGTGCGCCCAAGCGGGATCGGCATGTGCGCCGGCGGTGAACATGATGATATCTCCGAAACCGATATAGGCTCCTGCCATGGCTGCCCCGATAAGGAAGGCAGCAAAGTGGTGACGGACGGCATCGGCTTTTTCTTCACCGGACTGGGCGAAGTGATCAATCGAATCCTGATACATGACGGCAGCTCGCGTGTTGTGACGATCGAACCGGGCTTCGTCCGGAACGGCCAAACGTTAATCACGCGGGCTGCAGAGCTGAATCATACCTACGTTTAGACCGCCTGCCGATAGGTTCAGGTGCGCCCCGCCGTTGCGGGCCTGCCTCTTCGCATTCGATCCGCCAAGCGAAAAGAAAAAAGGCCGCCTCCGATATGCGGAAGGCGGCCACTTGCGGATCCTCGGGCAATCCGTGGCTTCGGGCGGAGGGGAGGGACACCGGGAAGCTCAACCGAGATTTCTATCGCCCGTCAGGAGGAGGCTTCGGGCGATGGGCAGGATGTTACGCCGATCCGCGAGCCTGCGGAACTAAACTTGCGTATTGGTCCGCCTGGACAAGCAGGCGACGTCATGCCGCTTCGTCTTCGCGCCGCATGAAAGTCCAAACAACTCGGCTCGCACTGCTCCTGGCGGAAACCCGAGTAGCTATAAGAGTATCTTGCCTGATGTCTGCGGCTTTTATGTAGCCGGCTCAAATAATCGGACCGAGGCGGCCGGGCAGGTCTCCATATTTCCGCTATTCGCGGTCATTTGCACTTCCCCGGGATGGATCGGCCTGCTAACTAGGACTGCATTTACTGGGGGATATATGCATGCCTCGAAGAGGATACGCTCAGCTTGGGCAAGCTGTTTGTAAGACCGTAAATCCTGCTGTCGTGAGATCGGTCAGCAGATAGTGAGCTCCGAAAGTATCCTCCTTCCACCGCTTGAGGAAAGCCAGGCGGGCCGGCGATCACTGCTCATGCGGATCGGCGGCAGCCTCACCGCTGCGAGCCTGTTCCTGGCATTCTATTTTGCCGTCAATATCGTGTTTCGGATCGCGCTTCCCGACACGCTTGGTCTCGACGAATCCGAGCAGGCCTTCTTCTCGCAATATCTCTTCCTGGGCTACGGTCCCCAGCCGCCCTTCTACAACTGGCTGCAATATGCGGTCGTCGCGGTTGCCGGCCTGTCGATCTGGACGCTCGCAATCCCGAAGAACATCCTGCTTTTTCTCTGTTATGTGCTCTATGGGCTCGCCGCGCGGGAGGCACTGAAGGACAAGGTGCTTGCGTCGGTCGCGATGCTGAGCCTCATCACCCTGCCGCAGGTTGGCTTTCTGGCACAGCGCGAGCTGACCCATACCGTGGCGCTGCTTGTCGCAACCGGGCTCTTTCTCTACAGCCTGTTCAGAACCCTGCAAAGGCCGACGCTCGCCTCCTATCTCCTGGTCGGCATTGCTGCCGGCATCGGCGTGATCTCGAAGTATAATTTTGCCATTCTGCCGGCCGCCGCCTTGCTCGCGGTCCTGGCCGATAAGGAATGGCGGCGCCGTCTGTTCGACTGGCGCATGCTTGCGGCGATTGCCGTCGGCCTCCTGATCGTCCTTCCGCACGCCTTCTGGCTGCTGGACAATATCGACAGCGCGTCGTCCGCCACCCTGCAGCGGATGACGGCCCGGCACGAGGCGTCAAGCACGATCCTGCGTATCGGCCAGGGGCTTGTCTCCCTCGTCGTTGCGGTCATCGGCTTCTCGGCCCTGCCGACCGTCCTTTTCGCCGCCGCTTTCCGCCGCGATTTCTTCCGGGCGCTCACGGCAACCAGCCCGATGATACGCCTGATCGAACGGATGATGGCGGCAAGCCTGCTTGCCGTCGCCCTCGTCGTCGTTGGCGGTGCAAGCCATATTCACGAGCGCTGGCTCGATCCCTTCCTGCTGATCCTGCCCGTTTATCTGTTGCTGAAAATGCAGGCCGCGGGCTTTGATCTGTCTGCCGGGATACGCCGTTTCCTGCCTGTTGTGCCGGTCGCGATGGTTATCATCATTACGGTGCTGACGCTGCGGATCGTGGGGGCTCAACATGTGGGGAGCTATCCGATCCTGAACGCGCCGATGGTCCGGTTCGCCTCGGAACTGACCGCCGCCCGCCAGCCCGTCCTGATCATCGCGTCCAGCAAATATCTTGCCGGCAATTTCCGTCTGCAATTGCCCGACGTGCCGACCGTGCTGCCGGACTTTCCCGATCCGGCATTGCCCGACTATGCCAATGCGAAAGGACCTGTTCTCGTCCTCTGGCGCGGGCGCAGCGAAACGGACGCAACGATACCGGCGGATTTTGCAGCGCGGCTTCAGGCGGCAGGTATCGAGCTGCCGCAGACAAACACGCTTGCTCTGCCCTATCTCTTCGGACATCCGAACCACAAGTTCGCCATCGGCTATGCCTGGATCGAGGGCGGAGCGACATAGCCGGGCTGCAATCCCAAGATTTGCCAGGACGACGTCAGCGATTTTTCAAAACTGCGCAGCCTGAAAGCGTGAGTTGCGAGCGCCGGTGCGGGCTTGCCGGGAGTATATCGCGACAGGCCACAAGAAAATCTGTCGCTTTCCACTGTTGCACAGCTGTTCAACTGTCGACACAGCGGTCCGGGCGATTGTTTGTGACAGTTACATGACAGAGTATGGCCCCGCTGATTTGCAGGGGAATACACACAATGAAAGAAAAAAAGCGGGTCTACGAGGCTCTCGTGGACGGCGCCATGGAAGGTCTGGTGGGCGATGCGCTTTATGATTTTGTCCGCAAACGCTGCCCCAAAGCCTCCAGCAAGAAGATCGTTCGTGCCTCGCTGCTGGCGCTGACCGATCCGCATCTGAGGGACCGAAATATCCTCGACGTCATCTACGCGCTGGCAATCAAGCACCGGCTGGACGACACGACGGTCGAGGATGAACATGATGAGGAGGCCGAGGAGAGGGAAACCTCCGACACGGCCGGCAAGGACCAGCCGCCGCTTTCCTGAGCAGACAGGGAGGGAGATGACGGGGCTCAGGGGGCGCTGTCGGAGAGCTCTTCGAGGATCGGGCAGTCCGGACGATCATTGCCGTGGCAGGCATGAACGAGATGTTCGAGCGTGCGCCGCAATTCCGTCAGCTCGCGGATCTTTCGGTCGATTTCCGAAAGCTTCGCTTCGGCAATCCCCTTGACGTCTGCGCTTGCCCGGCTCTTGTCCTCGTATAGCGCCAAGAGCTGACGGCACTCCTCCACCGAGAAGCCGAGGCCACGCGAGCGCTGCAGGAAACGCAGCTTGTGCACGTCCGAGGCCGCATAGTCGCGATAGCCGTTTCCGCCCCGGTCGGGGCGGATCAGGCCGATATCCTCGTAATAGCGGATGGTCTTCGAAGGCAGGCCGGACTGTTCAGAGGCTTCGCCGATGTTCATCGTCTGGTTTCCTACAGTTTTTCCACTCTCAGCCTCAGCGCATTGCCGATGACGGAGACCGAGGAGAGGCTCATGGCGGCCGCCGCGATCATCGGCGAGAGCAGCAGGCCGAAGATCGGGTAGAGCACGCCCGCCGCGACGGGGATGCCGAGCGCATTATAGCCGAAGGCAAAGCCGAGATTCTGGCGGATGTTGCGCATCGTCGCTTCGGCGAGCCGCCTGGCGCGGACGATTCCGTTGAGATCGCCCTTCACCAATGTAATGCCGGCACTTTCCATCGCAACATCGGCACCCGTGCCCATGGCGATGCCGACATCGGCGGCGGCCAGCGCCGGCGCATCGTTGACCCCATCGCCGGCCATGGCGATCACGGCGCCTCTTGCGCGGAGTTCATCGACCAGCGCCTTCTTGTCCTCGGGCAGGACATCGGCGCGGACCTCGTCGATCCCGAGGCTTTTGGCCACGGCGCGTGCCGTACGTTCATTGTCGCCGGTCGCCATGATGATCTTCAGGCCGCTGTCATGCAGTGCCCTGATGGCCGCAGCCGTCGTTGGCTTGATGCGGTCGGCGACGGCGACAAGGCCGGCCAGACGACCGTCGAGGACGACGAACATGACGGTCTTGCCGTCCCCGCGCAGCGCCTCGGCCCGGTCTGAAAGCGCTGCCGGATCGATGCCGAGATCGGCGAGCATGGCGGCGTTGCCAAGCGCGACCGATGCGCTGCCGACCGTGCCTTCCACACCCTTGCCGGTCCTTGCCTGAAAACCTGTGATGTCGCTGAAGGTGAGCCCGCGTTCTTCCGCGCCCGAGACGATTGCCTCGGCGAGCGGATGTTCGGAGCCGCGTTCCAGGCTTGCGGCAAGCGCCAGCAGATGTTTCTCATCAGTTCCGCCCGAGGGGACGACGTCCGTCAGTCTGGGCTTGCCTTCGGTCAGCGTGCCCGTCTTGTCGACGATCAAGGTATCGACCTTTGAGAAACGCTCCAGCGCTTCCGCATCCTTGATCAGCACGCCTTCTTGCGCGCCGCGCCCGGTGGCGATCATGATCGACATCGGCGTTGCCAGGCCGAGCGCGCAGGGGCAGGCGATGATGAGCACGGCGACGGCGGCGAGCAGCGCGTTGGCCAGCCGCGGCTCCGGCCCGACAAAGGACCAGATGAGGAAGGCTGCGACGGCGGCTGCAACGACAGCCGGAACGAAGATCGCCGAAACGCGGTCGACGGCACCCTGGATCGGGGCGCGCGAGCGCTGCGCCTTCGCCACCATATCGACAATGCGGGACAGCGTCGTATCGGCACCGACCTTTTCGGCAGTCATGATGAGCGCGCCGTTCCCGTTCATGGTGCCGCCCGTCAGTGCGTCGCCCTTCGCCTTCTCGACCGGCAAGGGCTCACCGGTGATCATCGATTCATCGACGGTCGATTGCCCTTCGACGACGGAACCGTCGACAGGTACGCGTTCACCGGGGCGTACGCGCAGCCGGTCGCCGGTCACGATCTCGTCAACAGGCACGTCGCTTTCGCTGCCGTCGGCATTGACGCGGCGGGCAGTCTTGGGTGCGAGATCGAGCAGGGCGCGGATGGCAGAGCCGGTACGCTCGCGTGCCTTCAATTCCAGTACCTGCCCGACGAAGACAAGCGCGACGATGACGGCAGCCGCCTCGAAATAGACAGGCACGGAGCCGCCGTGGCCGCGGAAACTGTGCGGAAAGAGATCGGGCGCCAGCGTCGCCACGACGCTGTAGAGATAGGCGGTGCCGACGCCGAGGCCGATCAGCGTCCACATGTTCGGGCTGCGGTTGACGAGCGATGCCCGGGCGCGGCGGAAGAAGGGAAGGGCTGCCCACAGCACGACCGGCGTCGCCAGGAGCATTTCGACATAGCTCGCCAGCGGCTCACCGAGTGCCTCGCGCGGGAAGGCGAGCCCGATCATCGGCCCCATGGTGAGGATGAGGAGCGGGGCGGCCAGAAGAGCGCTGATCCACAGCCGGCGCGTGAAATCGACGAGTTCCGGGTTCGGCCCCTCATCCTCGGGCGGAATGCCCATCGGCTCCAGCGCCATGCCGCATTTCGGGCAGTCGCCGGGATGGTCGCTGACGACCTCGGGATGCATGGGGCAGGTATAGAGCGTACCCTTCGGCACGGCCGCTGCCGCAGGCTTCCTTCCGTAGCGGTAGTTTTCGGGGACGGCTTCGAATTTCGCCTTGCAGCCCGCCGAGCAGAAGTAGAATTTCTCGCCCTCGTGCTTCAGGAAATGCCTGGCGCTGGCGCGGTCGACGCTCATGCCGCAGACCGGGTCCGTCGCGGTGAGGTAATCCTGCGGCGTTGCCTCGAATTTCCTTCGGCATCCGTCGCAGCAGAAATGGTAGGTGTGTCCTTCATAGTCGAGGGACGGTTTGCCGGCATCGGGATCGACCGTCATGCCGCAGACGGGATCGCGCACGACGGTCTCTGCGGGTTTTCCTGCGGGTACTCCCGCGTCATGGTGGTGATGGTCGTGACCGTGATGACGATGATCGTGCTTGTTATCCATTATGCTGCGCCTTTCATGCCTTTCTGGCATCCGGACAGCTTTATGAACCTTCCAGCAACTGGAAGGTCAACAGTTTTTTTGCCGGTGCGGATTTTTTCGCCTGCGCTCAGGCCGGAACGATCAGCGCCGCCGGCTGGTCCCCGAGCAGCGCGGCAAGCAAGATCCTGCTCCCCGGCTCCAGCATCTTGCCGGTCAGCAGGTCGGCCTTGAGCCCGTGAAGGGGGGAGGGCACGGCAATGGCCGTATCGGCCCAGAATTCCGGGCCGGCGAAGAGCACACCGGGGTCGAGCCAGCCGAACATCAGCCGCGGTGCGACCGTGATGGCGAAGTTCTCGTGATGCAGGCGGGCAAAGGCGACGACATGATCGCTTCTGGCCCCGTCGACGGCAAGCGGCAGGTAATCCCCGTCCGTGAAAAGCTGGCTGCGTTCCATGCGAAGCCCGAGGCCGATCTGGATGATGCGCTGTTTCAGTGCCGCGGCCTGCAGCCTTGCCAGCGGCCCGCCCTCGGCAAGCCAGCCGCTCAAGGTCTCGAAATCCGGCGGGCGCCTGTTATCGGGATCGACGAAACTGAAATCGAAGCCCTCTGCCCCCTGATAGATATCGGGGATGCCCGGCGCCGTCAGCTTGATCAGCGTCTGGGACAGGCTGTTGACATAACCGGCCTCGATAAAGGGCTGCAGAACGCGAGCGAAATCGTCGATGAATGCGTCGTTATCGGGTGAGACAAGGGCGGCGGCATAGGCGAGGACCGCTTCTTCATAGGCACTGTCCGGCGCCGTCCAGGCGGTGCGCAGCTTGGCTTCGCGAACGGCCTTTTGCGCATAGGCGGTGAAGCGTTCGTGCAGCGCGGCAAAGTGGCGGCGGTCGAAATCCTCGGGCCAGGCGCCGGCAAGCGCCTGGTAGAGCATCCATTCCAGATCGGGTTCCGGCGCCGCGCCATCCGGCAGCTCGACGCGGTTGTTTTCATTCAGTCGGCGCCAATGTCCGACGGCGTCGGCAAAGACGCCGGCGCCTTCGCTGACAGCATAAAGCCGCGCCCGCGCATCCTCCCCGCGTTTGGTGTCGTGCGTCGACGTTGACAGAAGGCCCGAAGGCTGGGAGCGTGCGCGGTCCTGCATGAACTGGTGAAATGCCTCGATGCCGCCGGTCACGTGATCCGGCTCGCCGCCGACCTCGTTTACCGCCAGCAGCCGGTTGTAGCGGTAAAACAGCGTATCCTCCATTGCCTTTGCCATGACGGGACCGGAGAGCTGCTGAAACCGGATGCGGAACTCGCGGGCCGTCTCGTTGTCATGCCTGCCTTCGAGAATGGCAGCGACGCTCTGCAATGGCTGCGCGTGGTCCAGATAGCCCGCCGCCGCCATCTCGGCTTTCTTCAGGATATCCCTATCCCGCGCGTCGAGCGGGCCGTCGGCTCCATAGGTGCGATAGACGGAGAAGGCGATCAGAAGCTCTGAGATCGCGCCGGCAATTTCCTCTTTCGACAGTTCGGGAAGGAGGCCGGCTGCGATGCGGACGAGGCGGGCCGTCTCGCCGGCGAAATTCCGTTCGACCATCAGCCGCTTCGCCGCCCTCCGGGCGGCCGCGAAATCGCCGTTGCCATCCGCCAGCCGGCGATAGGCTTCATCGAGTTTGCGTAAGCCATTGCCCTCCACGAAGAGCCTGCTCAAGGCCGTAATGAATTCGTAGCCCGTCGTTCCCTGTACCGGCCAGTCGGCGGGCAAGGCCTCACCTGGGCCGAGGATCTTCTCGACCACGATAAAGGTGTCCGCGCCGACAGCCTCCCGCAGGCGATCGAGATAGGCTCGCGGTTCTGCCAGACCGTCGATATGGTCGATGCGCAGGCCCTGCACCTGGCCCTGACGCACGAGATCGAGAACCAGCCGGTGGCTCGCCTCGAAGACCCCGGCATCCTCGACCCGCAGGCCGACCAGTCCCGTCACCTCGAAGAACCGGCGGTAGCTCAGACGTTCCGAAGCCTCCTGCCAGCGCAGAAGCTGCCAGTGCTGCAGTCCGTGCAATCGCGTCATGAAGGCCTGGTCTTTTGAGATCTCCGCGAGCCTTCCGCTCAGCCTTGCAAGATCACCGGCCTCGAAGATCCTGTCGCGCAGTCGGCGATGCAGCTCTTTGTCGTCACCGGAAGCCGTCAGTTCCGCCATCCCGGCGAGGACCGGGTCATCCGCTTCCGCAGAGAGCAGAGCATAGCTTTCCGTGCTCAGTGGAAAGAGCGTGTCGTAATAGCCGATCGCCAGATTACCATGCGCCTCGTCGACTGTGATCGCCAGTTCGCCGGCAGCAAGGCAATCGGCGAAACTCCCGCCAAGCTGCGGCAAGGTCAGCCGCTCGCTCCAGTCTATGTCGAAATAGCCTGCAAACGGGCTATGCCTGCCGAACTCCAGGACGCTGCGCCACCAGGCATTCTCCAGTGAAGCGGCCATATGGTTCGGTACGATGTCGAGGATCAGGCCCATGCCCGCTTCCGACAGTGTCCGCGTCAGGCGGTCGAAACCCGCCCTTCCGCCAAGCCCCGGGTCGATCTCGTTGGGATCGGTTACGTCGTAACCATGCGTCGATCCGCTGGCCGCCGTGAAGACCGGCGAGGCATAGAGGTGGCTGATGCCGAGCGACTTCAGATAGGGTACGAGGGCGCAGGCGCGATCGAAGGTCACGCCGTTGCGAAACTGGACCCGATAGGTCGCGGAGGGGAGCGTCATGGGGTCATTTTGCCGTTTGGAGGAGACATCTTCCAACGGTTGTGAGGCGCTTTTGTTCCTCCCTCAGTCGATGAAGATGCCGACGCTTGCCGCCCGGCCCATGGAATCGATCACCGTCAGCTTGGAATAACCGCCACCATCCGGCATCCAGCTTTGCGTGCGCCGGCGGGAGAGATCGGGCAGCGGCTTGCCGTTGGCAAGCCAGCGGAACGGCGCGCGCCCGCCTTGAAGCTTGAGCATCAGCGGCGTCAGATCGCCCGCCTTTGCCCCAAGGTCGACATGGGCGCCCTCCGGCGGATAGACGATCTGGGGCGACGGCTCGCGTCCGGAGGCGGCGAGCAGCCCGTTGGCGTTGACGGCAAAACGGCGCTGGCTGAACGGCAGGTCGGCCTGGGCGATGCGCACGGCCCCTGCCGGTGCGCGCGGCAGCGGTGTCGTGGCGATGCCGGATTTCGCGAGCGCCTCGAAGAGAATGGGTGCGGCTGTGCCATAACCTGTCAGACCGGGTACGGCGCTGTTATCGGGCCGACCGACCCAGACACCCAGCACGTAGCGTCCGTCGTAACCGACCGACCAGGCATCGCGATAGCCGTAGCTCGTGCCGGTCTTGTAGGCGACGCCGCGTTGCGGCGCGCCGGCCGGCGGTATGACGCCCGAGAGTATGTCGGCGACATTCCAGACCGCGACCGGCTCCAGCAAGGGTTCACCGTCGATCTTGCCCGGCTCGCTCGTCACGCCGTCGCCGATCCTGACCGGCTGGCCGCGATTGGCAAGCGCCGTATAGAGCTGGACGAGATCCTTCAGCGTGATACCGACGCCGCCAAGGCCGATCGCCAGGCCCGGCGCCTCGTTCGGCGGCAAGGTCGGGCGCACCTCTGCACGGCGGAAACGCACCATGAGCCGTGACGGGCCAACCGCATCGAGCAGCTTGACCGCCGGTACGTTGAGGGAAAGCTGCAGGGCCTCGCGCACCGTCACGTCGCCCTGATAGCTCATGTCGAAATTGCGCGGCCGGTAGCCGAAGAAATCGGCCGGCCGGTCCTCGATGATGGTTTCCTGGCTCACCAGCCCCTGTTCGAAGGCAAGGCCGTAGATGAAGGGTTTGAGCGTCGAGCCCGGCGAGCGGCTGATGCGCGTCATGTCGATCCAGCCGGAGCGGCTGGCATCGAAATAATCGGCCGAACCCACCTCGCCGACGATCTCGCCGGTCCCGGCGTCCGCCATCACCATGGCGAGCGACAGCTTCGGTCCGAGTTTCATCGTCGCGGCACGCGCGACGGATTCGAGACCGGTCTGGACCTGCTTTTTCAGCGTCGTACGGTGCTCTACCGCCTTCGGGTCTCTGCGCAGGGCTGCCTCGGCAACATGCGCGGCAAGGGCCGGAAGCTGCAGCCTGCGGGCGGGAATGGCGATACCCTCGGCGCGCTCGGCCTCACCATCGCCGACGACCGCGGCCACGGCGATGCGGTCGAGCACCCGCTTGCGGGCCGCTTCCGCCGCCTTCAGGTTTCTGTCCGGGCGGCGTTTTTCGGGCAATTGCGGCAGGGCGACCAGAAGGGCAGCCTCTGCCACGGTCAGCCGTTTCGGCTCCTTGCCGAAATAGGCAAGGCTTGCGGCGCGTACGCCTTCCAGGTTGCCGCCATAGGGCGCATGAGTGAGATAGAGATCGAGGATCTGTTCCTTGGAAAGCCGCCGTTCGATCTGCACGGCGCGCGCGATCTGCAGCAGTTTTGCCGAAAGGGACCGGCTTTCGCGCGGCTCGATCAGCCTTGCCACCTGCATGGAGAGCGTCGAGGCGCCGGACACGATGCGGCCGTTGCTGACAAATTGCAGCGCCGCGCGCCCGAACGCCCAGACATCGATGCCGGCATGCTCGTAGAAGCGCTGATCCTCATAGGCGACCAGCATGCGGACGAATAGCGGATCGACATCGGACACGGCGGTCTTCAGCCGCCAGCGCCCTTCCGGTGTCGCAAAGGCGCGCAGCAATTGCCCGTCGGCATCGAGCACTTCGGGCGAGACGGAGACGGCCTGTTCGAGCGGCGGCGGAAAGGCCCGGTCGGCGGCTCCAAGCGCAAAAAGCCCGGCGCCGGCAACGACAATGCCGGCTGCAGTCCCGATCGCAAGCTTGCGCCACCGCCTCATTGTTGAGCCGCAACCACCTCCATCTTGCCGGTCGCCGTGCGGGCCGACATATCGGGACGATACATGTCCTCGACGGTCGCTGCCGGATGGTCGTAGACGCCGGGAGTGACGGCGCGCACGACATAGGCGACGTTGAAATCGCGTGCCGCATTTTCAGTACGGTTGAAGGCGGCGACGAAGCGATCGTAGCGGAATTCGGTATGAGCGGCGGACATTTCGCCGACCCAATCGAAATTCGTCATCTGGGCGCTGTCGACAAGGCTCGGATTGTCGATCTCGAAACCGGCCGGCAGCAGATCGGTGATGACGATGCGCGAGGCCCAGTCGTTCTGCTCGGTCACATGAAGGACGACGACATAACGCTCGTTCTGCTGCGCCTCACTGACATTGGCCTCTTCGCCGTCGAGCGTGTAATAGCTGCGCTCGATGGTAAAGCCGTTGCCGCCGGCCGGCAGGGGCTTGACGGGGGCGGCGACCGTGGTGACGACGGCCGAGACCGTGTCGCCGGTGGCGCTCGTCAATGTCAGCGGATGGTCGATCAATGCGTCACCCGTCATCTTCGCCATATAGGCGCCGGTCCGCTCGGCGCCATTGACCTTGATCTTCAGGTCGTCGTCGCCGTCTTGCAGGGCGCGTGCGGCGAGCAACATCCAGGCCTGTTCCTGGGTGCTCATATATTTGCTGCGGTCCCATTCGCGGGCGACCGCCTTGGCAAGCTCGGGAATGACGGGCGGAACCGGCCGGCTCTCGGCCGCAAGCGCCAGGATTGCGGCGCCATCGCGCAGCACCGAGCCGTAGTCGGTGCGCGAGAAGTTCACGCGGGTGACCATCGACTGTTGCGACATCTGCAGCGCGTCCACGAAAATGTTCTTCGAACGCGTCGCATCGCCATAGAGCGCCAGTGCCGCGGCGATATGGGCCTTGGCAAGCGGTGTCGGGAAATCGTTGATCATCGTGTCGGCATAATAGCGCAGGTCGCTGACGGCAGCCTTCTTGTTGCGGGCAAGCACGTAGAGGGCATAGGCGATCTCATCGCCCTTGCCCTTCACGTCCGTCGTGTAGGAAAGCGAATTCTGCAGATTTTCCAGCGCCTGCACCAGTGCGCGCTCCGGCACGTCGTATTTCTGCTCGCGGGCGCGCGTCAGGAAATCCGTGACGTAGGAATCGAGCCAGAGATCGCCGGAATCCGGTCCCCACAGGCCGAAGCTTCCCGCATAGGCCTGATAGGAAAGCACACGGTAGATCGCATCCTGCACGCGCATGTGGATATCGTCATCCGTTTCATCCATGCCGGCCTGCTTGGCGACCTCGGCAAGATAGAGCAGCGGCAGCGCGCGGCTCGTCGTCTGCTCGGCGCAGCCGAACGGATAACGGTCGAGCGTCATCAGCAGGGCCGGAATGTCGAAAGCGGCGGAGCGCGTGACGTTGACGCTGACCGAGGCGCCCGGCAGCACGCTGTCGGCCAGCAGGTTCTTGTCGATCGTCAGGCTTTTGCCGGGCGCAAGCGCGATGACGCGCCGTTCGGTAACAGGCAGCGACGACGGCCGCACCGGTACATCCACGACCTGATCGAGCGACAGGCCCTGATCGTTTGACAGGTTGATCGCCACGCGGCCAGCGCCCGGCTCGCCGCCGATCAATGTCAGCGTCAGGTCGGACCTGGCACCGGCCTCGAGCTTCAGGGTCTGCTCGGCCGGCCCATCGATGCTGAGCGCGCTATTGCCCGTCAGCGTCAGTTTGTAGTCGCCGGCCGGCGCATCGGTATTGGCGATGTCGAGGCGCAGGTTGGCTTTGTCCCCCGGAGCAAGGAACTTCGGCAGGCTTGCGGTGACGACGACGGGATCGCGGATGATGACATCCCGGGCAGCGTGGCCGACACCGGTCTTCGTCCAGGCAACGGCCATGACGCGTGCCGTGCCGTTGAATTGGGGAATATCGAAACTGACCTTTGCCTTGCCCTCGGCATCTAGCCTGACCGGACCGGCGAAGAAGGCGACGAGCTTCTGCGTCGGCGGGCTTGCCTGCAGCGCGATCGCGCCGCCGTCGCCGCCGGTGCGCAGCTTGCCGGTCGCACCTAGCGAGCCGTCGATCAGCCGGCCATAAAGGTCGCGGATTTCAAGGCCGAGCTGGCGCTGACCGAAATACCAGTCTTCAGGGTTCGGCGGTTCGTAGCGCGTCAGATTGAGAATGCCGACATCGACGGCCGCAACCGTGACATAGGCCTCCTCATTGGCGCCGGCGCCGGCAACCTGCAGGCCGATATCGAGCGGGGCGCGCGGCAGCATCTTTTCCGGCGTATCGATCCTGACCTGCAGTGCGCGGTCGGCCGGATCGACCTTCAGCCACTTAATGCCGATCGAACGCGCCGGCATGTGGGTGTCGAGGGAATCGCCCGGGCGGAAGAGCGTCGCGGTCACATAGGCGCCGGCACCCCAGTCGGCGGTAACGGGAATATCGACCTCGCCGCCGGCCTCGCCCACAGTGGCGTTCTCAACGGCAATCAGCTTTTCCGTGCCGGCCGTGATCATCAGTTCGCCGCCATAGCGCGACGTCACTTTCAGCTTGGCAGTCTCGCCAACCTTGTAACTGTCCTTGTCAAGCGCGATCTCCAGGCCGTCAGGCGTTTCCGTCGAGGTCGAGGCGACGAACCAGCCGGCATCGAATTCGACGCTGGAGGTCGGGCCGTCGGCATCGGGGCTTTCCACCTCGAGCCGGTAGCGGCCCCACTCGACCGGCGCCTGGATCTTGCCGCCGTTCTCGGCCGTCGCATCCACGGAACCGGAGGCGACTTCCTCGGGCGTATAGGTGGGCTCGTATTTCCAGGCCGTTCCCTCGCGGTACCATTGGTAGTCGCGGCGCAGCTTGTAGAACTTCCAGCGCAGGCCCTTCATTTCCTGCTTCTGGCCTTCAGTATCGAGGCCGATCACCGTGAAATTCGCCAGCGCGTTTTCCGGCAGGTCGCCGTCGAATTCCGGCTTGATGCCGATCGCCGTCCGGTCGGTCTTGACCGGGATTTCCAGCGAACGCTCGATGGCGCGGCCACCCGGCTCCTGCATGCGCAGATAGACGGTGGCATTCAAAAGCTGGGTCGTCGCCGGCAGTTCGCCGATCGTCAGATCCGTCGAGGCCTCGCCATTCTCGTCGAGTGCCGGCAGGCCGTCGATCGGCTGTCGTGAATCCTCACTCGCCTCCTCGTCGGCAAGGCCGAACTGGTATCCGGGATAGGCCGCGTTCGCCCGCGTCGGTTTGACGACGACGTCGCCTTCTATGGCGAGGCCGGCCGCCGGCGCGCCATAGAGATACTTGCCGGAAATGGTGATCGTGGCGGGCGTATCCGTGCCGATCTCCTTGGACGCGGTCTTGATCTCCATGTCGGTACGGTCAGGCACGAAATCGTCGACGAGGAAGGTCTTTGTCGCGATGGCCGAGCCCTTGGGGTCGGTATAGACATTCATCGTCCAGGTGCCGCGCATGGCGTTTTCCTGGGTCTGCAGGTCCACCTGATAGCCGCCGAGATCGCTCGTCTGGCTGACGATGCGCCGGTCCTCGACGCCATCCGGCCGGGAGAAGATGAAGGTGAGCGGCAGGTTCTCGATCGCGTTGCCGTCCGTGTCGCGGGCAAGGGCTGTCGCATGCACGGTCTCGCCGGCGCGGTAAATGCCGCGCTCGGTGAAGGGCAGCACGTCGATCGCGCCGGGCGAGGCGCGCCCCGTCACGCCGCGGTCGGACAGGTCAAAGCCGGCGCGCGTCATGTCGAGGAAGACATAATCCGACGTGCCGTTCCTGGCGGTGATGACGGCAGGTGTGAGGGCCGCGGTGCCGCGCATCAGGCCGGCCGTGAAGGTGGCGCGACCGTTCTGATCGGTCGTGGCGGTGCCGAGCACTTCGTTGTTCTTGGCAAGCAGCTGCAATTCGACACCGGCCATCGGCTTGGCGGAGGCGAGCGAGCGGGCAAAGACGTTCAGGCCATCCGTGCCGGCATAGGTGGTAATGCCGATATCGGAGACGAGGAACCATTGTGTGGCCTGCGAATCCCAGTCCTGCACGGGACCGGTCGGCGGCGTGGCCACCATCACATAGATGCCGGGCTTGCGCTCGGGCAGGGCCTCGTCAACCGGGAAGGAGGTGACGACATCCTTGTTGAGCTCGTTGGCAATCTCGATCGAACCCTGCCAGACGAGTTCGCCGCTCTGGTCCTGGATAGCCTGGGCGCTGTAGCCGTCGAGCTGTGTCAGGAACTGGGAGCCGGTCAGGAGCGGTGCGATGCCGCGGTCGCCGATGCGATAAAGCTTCAGATTGGCCGAGGCCATGTTGACGGAGACAATCGGGATGCCGCGGCGCGCCGTCGACGGCAGTACGAAACTGTCGCCGGTAAAGCGCACCATCTGGCTGCGGTCCTTGATATAGACGTCGATCGTGACAGGCGCTTCCAGGACTTCGTCGACCGAGGAGGGCAGGCCGGTGCGCAAGCCGATCTTGTAGGTCTCCCCGTGGACGAGGCCCTCGACGCAGATCTGCCTGTCCTTTGCCTCCAGCGCCTTGGGTGCTGCGCCGTTTACCGTCACGAAGGGCGCATAGTCGACCGTCTTGACCAAAGCCTCGGAGAAGGTGACGCAGGCGCGGGGCGTCGCGCTGTCGGCATCGACCGTATGTTCGGTGATGCGAAAACCCTGCGTCTGCTTGAGCTGCAGGTAGTCCGCCTGCACGTCCCTGGCGCTGACGAGCGCAAGGCTCGCCTTGTAGGCATTCAGCGCATCGCGATAATTGCCATTCCTTTCCAGGGCCTTGGCAAGCACCGCCAGCGCATCGGCGCGCCCGGTGGTCGTGCGCGTCAGCTGGTAGCCGTTCAATGCGTCGATGACCGCCTGGCCGAAAATGCCGCTGTCGGGCGCCCCGAGCGAGGTGGCGGCACGCGCCGTTTCGATCCAGAGATCGCCATCGTCGGGGGTGATCGAGAGCGCGCTATGGAAGGCCTTCAGCGCATCGGCAAGATTGCCGCCGGTAAGATCGAGCCGCGCCCCTGCCGTCAGGCTGTCGACGCCCTGGCCCTGCTGGTCATCGGCAAGCGACAGATCGTTGCGGAAATTGCGGGCCTGCTGGACGAGATCGTCGGAGAGGAAGGGCAGGCGGGGGGCAGCACCGATGTCCGGCTCCTGCGGGACAGGGGCTGCCGCTGTTTCGACGATCCTGCCGGCGATGGCGCCCGGGAAGGCGTTCATCGTCTTGAAATCGGATTTCAGGAAGCACCACTTCACCTTGGGATTATAGGTGAAGGCCTTGCAGCTCTTGTCGCCGATGCAGGCTGCCTTGCACTGATCGAGCGAGAGGTTCTGTTCGGTGCGCAGGTCGAAACCGAAATAATCCGCGTCCTTGACGGTCACGATATCGCGCCTGGCCTCGGCAGCCGAAGCCGAAAAGCCTGCAAAAACCACGGATGCGAGGATGGCGGAAAAAGCAAAGAACGAGCGCGCAGACATTGGTCCCCCCGGATGCTGGCTCTGAACCGGCGGCACTGTCCTCACTCCCCGGGGAATTGTCAACTCACCTTCAAAGCTGTTCCAGTTTCGCACATTCGCTTTCGCGCAATCGTCACATCGGCGTGAGTGACCAGCTTGTGATTTGCGGCTTCTGAGGCGATCGGCAAGGATTTTTGGCACATTGTCCCGGAGGTAGTTCCCATGTCTTTCCGCAGATCAGGCAAATTCCTTGCCGCCCTTTTCGCGACCGCAGTCCTTTCGCTCGCTCTCGGTTCCGTCGCCAGCCGCGCCGCCGAGGAAGCCGTCGTCATTCCTGCTCCCGCCATCGACGAGGCGGGCAAATCCGGCACGGAGACCGCCGTCTTCGCCGGCGGCTGCTTCTGGGGCGTGCAGGGCGTCTTTCAGCATGTGAAGGGTGTCAAGAGCGCCGTTTCCGGCTATGCCGGCGGCGAGGCCGCAACCGCGCAGTACGAAACGGTCAGCACCGGCACGACAGGCCATGCCGAATCCGTCAAGGTCGTCTTCGATCCGAAAGAGGTGAGCTATGGCAAGCTTCTGCAGATCTTCTTCTCGGTCGCGCACAACCCGACGCAGCTGAACTTCCAGGGACCGGACGAGGGCACCCAATACCGCTCGGCGCTGTTTATTTCCGACCCGGAACAGCGCAAGGTCGCCGAAGCCTATATCGCCCAGCTCGACAAGGCGCATGTCTTCAAGAAGCCGATCGTCACCAAGATTGCCGACTATACCGGCTTCTATCCGGCCGAGCAGTATCACCAGGATTTCCTGACGCTGAACCCGACCTATCCTTATATCGTCTATAACGACCTGCCGAAGATCGAAAACCTGAAAGAGATATTCCCGGCCGACTACAGCAAGGATCCGGTTCTGGTCCTGAAGGCCAAGGGCTGAGGAACCTTCGGAATCAGGATTTGGGAAGGTGGCCAGGGCGGCCGCCTTTTCTGCGAACCGCCCGGATCTTAAGAATCTATCAATCTTAACAGAAGTTTAATTGCGAAATGCTGCGTTTCACGCCGGAACATATCGCCGCATCGCCCGTTTAAGCTGCGAGCCTGTTCGATGCAGTCTGTCGTCGACGAGGCGGAGTCTCCTCAGGGTAGCGTCAAGGGGATCTGTCATGGCCACGAATGTCATGCGTAGCTGGCAACGGGAACATCTGATGGAGCAGCGAGTACTGATTGTCGAAGACGAACTTCTGATCGCGCTCGATCTCGAAATGACGATCGAGGAGATGGGCCTGCGTGTCGCAGGCCTCGCGTCGGACCGACAGGCGGCCCTCAGGCTTGCCCCTCTTGCCGATATCGCCTTTGTCGACGTCAATCTTGCCGACGGCGCAACCGGTCCGGATATCGGTCGCCACCTCGCGGAAAAGCACGGCATCTCCGTCGTCTTCATGACGGCAAATCCCGAAGCCGTTGCCGATGGCGTGCGCGGCGCGATCGGCGTGGTGCAGAAACCAATCATGCCGAGGGTGGTGGAACAGCTGCTCAGATATATCGCCGCACGGCGCGCAGGCATGCTGGCGGTGGTCCCGCCGCAGATGATGGTGTTTGGGTGACTTGGTCCGAGTACTTGTTAGGGCATCGGTGGAGCTCCGCAGCCTCTTGGTTAGACGTCGGGACCCAGTTCCACTGATGCGCGATGAAATGCTTCGAACATTGACTTAGGCGCGAGGATGCGGTTGAAGCGGTTTGTGGACGAATGAACATACTTCGCTCGAGCTCAGTTTGTGAACGTTGTCGGGAGCCACCATGAACGAGAAGCGATTTGACGACGAAATAGATCTCTTCGTTTTAGCTTCCTTTCTTAGGAGAAACTTTCTTCTGGTTGGTGCTTGCTCGGTCATAGGCCTAGCGGTTTCGGGTGTGCTTGCGGGCAAAGCGCCGGTTGTTTTCGAGGCATCAGCGCAGTTGGCCCTTGCAAAAGTCAGTAAAGCCGGATCTGACCGAATCGTCACCGTAGTTCCGTTGGAACCACGAGACAGGTTCCTATTCCGTATGCGTTCGCCGGCTGCATTTGACATGAAGCTTGCTGCCAGCTGTTCTGAAGGCGGTACCGCGACACGCGAGCAACTGGCACGAAGCGTTAGAATCACGGCTCCGGCGATACCTGATGACGTGATATCGGTATCCTTCAGCGCATCCGCACCGGAAGTCGCCGAGCGTTGTGTGACGGCAGTCGTAAAGCTTATCCAGGAGCAGCAATCGACCTTGGCCTTGCAGAGCGAAGCTGGCATCAAGGCACAAATTGCTGCAAGTGAGAGTCAGCTCGCAGAGAACTTGAAATTGATGGAATCGTCGCAGGGATCGGATTGGCAGAAAGCGATTTATCTGGCTACCCGCGACGATTCCAATTATCTTCGCGAGAGGATTACGAATCTAAATGCACAGTTGCAGCTTGATGAGCCTGCGCAGCTTTTGTCGCCAATCTATGCGTCGCCGTCTCCTGCGTCGTCCGATATCCTCAAGAGAATGGTCGTTGGGCTGATCGCCGGTGTTGCGGTTGGTGTTTTCGCAGCAATCGCAAAGACCTGGTACGGCTCCCGGCGGATGAACTAAGTCCCAACTCTCGTCAATCGGGATTGGTCGGCGGATTTATGGAACGTTTGATGTACTGGAAGTATGGAACCTGCCGCGAACAAACTGCAGGCCTCGTGAAAGAAATTTTCCGCTCAGGAATTTCAACGGGTGTGCGTTCAAGCCGTGACTGTGCAGCGCACGAAGGATTTCTTTGTTCTGATTGATGATGTTGGCAAGGTTGCGGTTGGTCGTTCCTCCCATCCGCATCTTGACCATCACGCCCGGCACGTACTGGACACGGATCCGATGACGCTCCAGGAGCCGCATCATCAGTTCGACGTCGGCGGCAATCCGGTATCCGAGATCAAATGAACCAAATCGCTCATAAACATCGCGGCGAACGAAGAAAGTGGGATGAGGTGGAGCCCACCCTCTTTCGAATGAGGCTGGCACAAACGGTGACGAACGCCAATAGCGAACGATGGTGTCGGGATCGTTTTGTTTGACGTAACAGAGATCCCCATAGCAGGCTTGAAGCTGCGGGTTATCTTTGAACGTTTTTGCAACCTTGGCCAACGTCCCGGACAGATAAAAGTCGTCTCCATTGATAAAGCCGATGATATCGCCTGTCGCCAAGGCGATACCTTTGTTCATCGCGTCATAAATGCCGGCGTCCTTTTCGGAGATCAGTTTGCTGATGATCTCCTTGCGCTCCCTGATCCTGTCGAGGGTCCGGTCCTGTGAGAGACCGTCGATAACGATATACTCCAGATTGGAGTAATCCTGCGCGGCAACAGACTCGATTGTTTCGGCAATTGTGTCTTCATTGTTGAAGACGACCGTGATGACAGAAATCTTTGGCTCGCTCATGGCGTTCTCTTGTGCTCAACTGAAGCTGAATGACGTGTTTTCGCCAAGTGCTCTATCATTGCGCTTGATTGCAAGCGTGGCGAACAAGCAACGTGAAGTCAGAAACGAAGCGAAGGACCCGTTCATTGGACATGGCCTGCGCTAGGTCTCCGCTGACTTCGATCTTTGCAGCGGTGCGTGGACGAACGGAGGCCAAAGCGTCGGCGAGCGACCGTGCATCGTACCGGTCGAAATAAACTGCTGCAGCACCTGCCTGCTCTCGATTTACGTCGAGATCCGAAAGGAGCAGTGGCACGCCCCACGAAAGCGCCTCTTCGACTGTGGTGCTCCATCCCTCGAATAGCGAAGGATTTAGCAATGCCATACTTGCAACGCCGAGGGGGGCAAGGTCCTTGTAGGGGATTAACCCGAGCAGACGGAAGCTCTGATCCAGCCCGGCTTCCTCGATAGCTGCTTTCACCCTTGGAAAATATGTTGGATCACGCGGATCCGATTGATTGCCACTCGCCGCGATTGTTATTTCATGATTTCGCTGACGAAGGATCTTCAATGCCTCGAGGACGAGGAGATGGTTCTTATGCTTCCAGAATTGATTGGGCAGGAAGACATAGCGCTCTGGCAAACCGTATTTGTCTGCAGTCGCTCGTGCCACATGATACTCGATCTTTCCCTTTGGCGGCACCGCAAAGCGAACAACATGTGTACGCCCCCGAGATGACGGATAGAATTGCTCGCAGGAGCGTCTGGAATCTTCGCTGCTCAGCATGACCGAGCGATGGGCCGCAATCTGAAGCCGAAATCCGATATCACGCTTCCAGTATCCAAACCTGCTGAAAAGATGCGCCAGATAACGATGCTGGAAGTCCGGAAACCATGCGATGGCTGGCAGACCGAGCCTGAAGCCAAAGAACTGGGCGACTTCAAAGACAACATTGATATCGTGCCTATTGAACTCCGCCCGGATGCCCCTGTCCGCGCCGGTCGCAACGCTTAGCAGCAGAGAGCGAAAGCTTCGAGATCTGTTGAACAACGAATGGCGGACAATCTTCACGCCATCCAGGCGGGCGAATGGTGCAATCTCTTCTTCCCCAATGTCGGTTCCGAAGAAAACGACGGGACAAATCTCCTCCTTCCGGTAGCAGGCCAAAAGCGTGACGAGATTTAGCAAATAGTTGTACCCGCCGGTCCAATTGCGACCGCTGATCATGGTGAAGCCGATATTGATCATCTCACCGTGCCAGCTTCCGAGCGAAACCAGTCGACATAGGCGGAAAGGCCGTCCTTTAGATCGCTGTGCGAGGCAAAGCCGAGGGATTTGAGTTGTGTCGAATCCGCGATCAGGCTTTGGGGATCGCCCTTTCTCGCCTCGCCGGAAAAGATGATCTCGGGTCGCGAAGACGCTTTCTCGAACCAAGCGTCGACAACCATTTCGACGACAGAGCGAACGCTCGTGCCAATGCCGGTGCCGACATTGACGATCCTCTGGGGCTGGCCGGCGTGTCGCTCGATCACTGATAGCGCTCGCACTACCTCGTTAACTTCAATCCAGTCTCGAAGTTCGCCGCCCCCGCCACCGAGGCTAAGACGTTCCGGATTTTTCTCAAGCTGTGAACATATGTCCCACAACAACTGCTTACGCAGCCCTTTTCCGTAGACCGAAAACAGGCGAGCAATAGTGACTCTCAGCCCATATGTGTCGCAATAGGACTGACATAGAGATTCCATTATGCTTTTGTGATGGCCGTAGGGGGAGAACGGGTTCTTGACCGTCGTCTCCGTGATGGGACCCTTGTGATTTGCGCCATAGACCGCGGCGCTTGAAATAGCCACCAGCCGGCAATCAGGTGCTTCCAGTCGCAGCCACTCGAGGAGTTCAGCTGTTGAATTCACTGTGCGGTGAAAATCCTCGCGGGGGTTTGCAATCGCGACACCGACCGAAGAGCCGCCTCCAAGATGATACACGATCTCCGGAGTGCCAGACTGTCGCTGAATTAGCCGAAGATTGAGGCCATCAATCTCACCATTGTGCCACAGCGTCAGCCCCCACCGCTCCGCGTGGAGTGAAGGCCAAATACCGTGACCGAGACCAACCACGGCATGCCCGTTCTCCGCAAGATACCGCGCCAGATATCTTCCTATAAAACCGTGGGCGCCTGTAACGAGTATTCGAGCCATTCTTCTCTATCTGGGCCTCGTGGCAATGAAGGAGTAAAGTCGTCCGGGCCGATTGTCGAATGTCTGCGCGATCCGCAAAATAGCCGCCCAGACGAGGCCGAAATGTAATACTGAGGAAGCGATAGCGCCGATCACGGGCAGTCTGGTACCGAGCCGTTCACCCATTTCTTTCCTTAGGTCGTTCTTGGTGTAAGGGGCGAAATTTATCGCGCTCGCGAGAGGCTTAAGCACCTCGTTCATTTTAAAACCAGCAGAAACGATCGCATTTTCATACTCGGCCAACAGGAACGCATTTTCTCCACCGTAGAGCCTGTGGAGAGGATGCTGATCAAGAAACACCTGAAGATCGTCTTTTGATGAAATGACATGCTCCCGCACGGCGATGAGCCGGCCGCCAGGCTTCAGGACACGAAAAAACTCCCGACACGCAGCTGCGAGATCCGATGTATGGTGCAAGACAGCTCTCGCAAAGACGACGTCGAACGCCTGGTCAGGAAACGGCAATTTTTCAGAGAACTCTTCCACCGCTTGTATCGGCAGCTTCGTTTCCTTGGCGAGATGCTTGATTGCTCCGGAACCCACGAGGTCACTTTTGTCAGGCTCAAGAGCCATAACCCTGAAACCTTCTTTGGCCAAAGCAAAGCTTGCAATACCTCTCCCCGCACCGATATCAACGGCACTGCCCTGCTGGTGAGGAAGAAATTCGCGAATGGCTTTCCATTCGGCGCTTCGCCAATAGCGTTCGGCTGCATTCGACAGAGGATCATCGTAATAGGCATCGACAACAAGCTTTTGCTGGTCGGGTTGTTCCCGAAGCCATTGGACGGCTTGCTCCCATGTATTCAGATGCTGTGATGTCATCATCTATCCTGGGTTAAGACTGCTTCGGCGTTACGTGGACAATGTCCTCAGGGCTACCTTCGTCAACCGTTTAGAGCGCTACGCGTCGTGTGACAACGGTCGGGAGGCTAATAATCACACTTTCGCCGACTGTTACCTCCCTCAAAAAGGCGGCGCCAAACCTCGAGAATTTGTTTTGCAGCTCACGAAGCTATCAGGCTAGTGAGGTAGGATATCATAAGCCCGAGTTCTGGAGACGCGCTTGCCGTTCTACGCCTGCTGCAGACGAGGCATAGCACCTGCATGCGTCTTGATCCGGCGCCATTTGAAAGCGCAAGACATTGCTATCGTCAATGGGGCCACCAAGATCAATCCACCTGTCACCATTGCCGTCTGCAATGCAGTCGATAGCATGATGAAAACGCCATAATGGCCGAGCGCCAAACCGGAAATGGTCGCCGCGGTCTTACCTCGCTTGACGATCAACTCGATATCAAGCCATCGCACGAAAAAGCCTGCGAAAAGTGAGAAGACAAGGACGGCAGCCCAGGAAAAATCTGCCCAGGCATCGGCAACGAACATAGCGACCGTCGTCGAGCTCATCACTCCGCGATGCACGGCGCCAACAAGCAGATAGGTGGGCGGAGATGACTCCGATCGGAGGATATTAACCAACCAGCTGAACTGGCTACCCCAACTATGCGGAAGCACACTTGGAATTGCTGCGAAATATTCTAGCAGGCTTTCATTGACGATCATGAAGACGCGGTAGAAGAGAAATCGGAGCGTTTCTTCGGCCCCGCTGACTTCTCGAATGGCGATCGCCGTCATCGCTCCGAACAGTACAACACAAATGGCGATAAAACCGAGAGCCGCGCCGACGCGGACCCGGAGTGATCGCCGGAGATGCTCAATAACCATCAATTGCAAGATGAAAATCGCCAGCGGTGCCTTGCTCAAGGTCGCCGCCTTTTCGAAAAGCACGACGGCAATGAATGCCAAGGCCACGGGTCGGATTCTGATGGATCGCTCTCTCAATGCGACAAAACAGCAAAACGCCATAAACGGGAACAGATTGGAATTAAAGAGGTTCAATAGATAAAAGCGGCTGCCACCATATTCACGCCGCATCGCTATCTTCTCGAACTCACCTGCTTCCGATTGGAGATAAGTTACTACGTGCGGAATGCTGTTTTCAAAGATGATAAAAAACGCGAGAACCAACACCCCGATCGCGGCGATAATCTCAACCCTCGCGGAAAAGCCCTTCGAGACCCGGACGGTTTGAAGGTTCCAATTGCTTATAGCGTCTCGCATTTGCAATCGACTAACACCGAAAACACCGTCCGACAGGGCCATTCCAGCGCATATGCAGCAGAAACACAGTGCCAAAGCGATGTCCAGAGTGGGAATGACCGTTCCTACGGGCGCAGCAAAAAGTATTCTTTCAAAAAAAGCGGTCTGTGGACCCCATACGCGCGTGTAATAAAGGTAGGCTGGGCCGTGCAGAACGAGCATCAGCCCAAGCAGCAGGGAGGAGATGCTCAAATTCACCCCGATCCGCCGGAAATAGAATGCCGCCGATAGAACGACTGCGATCGAGAAGACGAGGCTAGTCCACATTTGTTACCTTCGCGGTCAGATGACGGCGGTGTGGCACATGTTTTCGAGCCCAGCGACATAACTGCATGAATATTCTGTGCGGCATCATGCCGTTGAGATCGTCAGCATGGGGGACCGGCGGCCCCGGGATATAGGGCTGGAGTTGTTGTTCGCTCAATCCCAGCTTCTTGGCGACGAAACCAGTTTCCCTGCACGCATCTTTATCAAAGATAATTGGCTTTGAAATATCCGCCAAGGCGTAATCGCGTGCGATCTGTGCCGCTACGATCAGTCTCGAAAGATGTAGCCTTCTCTTATCAAAAAGCGCGCTTATGCGTGCCGGCTTCACCTCAACCCAGCCGATATGCAATACCTCAAGGGGGAATTCACGCGGCAAGATGATCACTCAAAGCCCCCTCTTATGTCTCGTCAGGCCATGCAGCCGGCCGAAATACCGATCTACGATTGTGTTTCTAACGGAGCTATAAATCCTGGACAAGATAATACGTCCGGTTTTTGACGACATGGCGGTGAGCACCATCGCCGTTCCCACAACCACGGAAAACAGGACGTAGGCGAGGCCGAGCAGGAACCAGTTGTCGATCCACAGGAATTCGACTTGATAGAAAGGGAGCGAGAGCAGAGAACCAACAACAGTCGGCCCAACGGTGCTGGCAAACATCTGCTCAACGCCGAATGCCGCAAAGAAGCGGCGTCGGATCACTACAAGCGTGAGGCCGAATCGGATGACGATCGCAGCCAGCAGGCCGCTGCCTGCAGCGATGGGGCCGAAATATCCCATGAAAACGATCGAGAAGATGACCGTTATTATAGAATATGCCAGTGTAATCATCGTCACGGTCGCATTTTTCCCCATGCTGGCGGCATAGTAGAAAAACACGTTGTAGCTGCAGCCGATCAAGCTTCCGAGGATGAGAACCTGTAGCAGATGGCCGGCCGCCTCGGCCGTTTCCTTCCCGACCCAAAGAGTGAGCAGGGGTCTTGAGAGAATTGCGATCGGCGATAGCATCATTGCGCCAAATACCGCATTGACCCATGATGAGCTGAGGAAAAAATCAAATCGTTCGGACTCGCTGTTGGCGGACATGCTGCCGAAGCGCGGAAAAAGCACTTCGCATGCGCGCATCGTCGCAATGTAGCCGGCCTCCTGCATGCGTTTGCAGATATTATATTGTCCGACCACGGCGGCAGGGGCTAGGGACGCAAGCACGTACCGATCCATCTGATTGGCGAAAATACCTGCAAGTTGTGATAACCCCTGCCATTTCCCGAAATGCAGCAGAGCGTTAAGTTCGTCTCCGATCTTTTGATCTACGTGTTCGCCGCGGCGCAGGATATGGCGTGTGACAAGGAGCCATCCTGCCGCAGACAGGATGAGGCTTCCGGTGAAGCCAGACAGATAGCCGTTCATTGTTGGGATAAACCAGGTAAATCCTAACGTGACGAAAACCGTGACAAAAGAACTCCAAGCGGAAGCCTTGGCAACATTCTTGAAATTTTGTCGCCCCACGGAGATGGCCTGCAGCACCAGTGAAAACTGTTGAGCAAAGATGCCCGCTGCAGCGATCAAGAATGGAACTGTGAAGTTTTGGGTACCGGAACCCTCGTTGTTTACCAGGGTTCTCATGATCCATGGTCCGGATAGCACCAAGACTATACATCCGATCGCCGAAGCGATCAGACAGATCTTCAATGCGACGGCTGCGACATGAAATGCGGCGCCATATTCCCCGCGTCCTATCCTCGTCGATGTCTCCTGGACAGTTGCCTGGCCGAGGACGGTGCCAATGAGTGTGAGAGGCGCTGTGACTGCAATGACGATGCCGGCATTGCCGAAATCATGCAGCCCGATCCAGCGAACGACAAAAGGAATTGTGGCGAGATTCGCGACAAGTGTGAAGACGAAAGCTGCCATATTCCAGCCGGAGTTGCCGAGGAGGCTTGAGCGCGCCTCTCTCTGGCCACCGGGTTGCGGTTTACTCACGCGGCAAATTCCCTGATGACATCAGCCACGTAAGCGAGCTGATTTTCGGTCATCTCGGGGAATATTGGAAGCGACAGGATCCGGGATTGATTGTGGAAAGCGTTGGGGAAATCCTCCGGACTGTGCCCCAGATGCTCGTAGGCGGGGAGGAAGGGCAGTGCGACGGGATAGTTTATGACTGTCTGTATGCCGTGATCGTTCAAGTAGGCGGCAAAGGTGTCGCGGCGCTCATGCTTGACGACGAAAAGATGGTAGACATGCGTTCTGCCAGGTGCAGTTTCGGGCAGCTTCAGTCCACCGACATTGCCAAGAGCCGCGGTATAGCGCGCAGCAATCTCTTGCCGCTTTGCTGTCCATTCGGTGAGGTGAGGTAGTTTAACAGATAGAATTGCCGCCTGCAGCCCGTCGAGCCGGCTGTTGATGCCTTCGATCCGGTGATCACCTTTGGTCAGGCCGCCGTGACGGGCAAACATTGCCATTCTGTCGGCAAGAGATTTGTCCTTGCAAGTAATGGCCCCGGCATCGCCCATGGCGCCAAGGTTTTTCCCCGGATAGAACGAATAGGAGGCCGCATCCCCAAAACTACCGATCAGCCGTCCATCGATCTGCGCAAGATGTGCCTGGGCGCAGTCCTCGATAACCCACAGGCCATGTTTGCGGGCAATTGCCATGATCGCGCCCATGTCGGCGGGCTGCCCATAAAGGTGAACGGGAATGATGCCGACTGTGCGCGACGTTATTTTCTCCTCCAGCTTCGTCGCGTCTATTGTGAAGGTTGAGGCATCTGTGTCACAAAAGACCACCTTGCCACCGGCCTGCGTAATCGTTTCGCTGGTGGAAATCCAGGAATGTGCTGTCGTAATGATTTCGTCGCCGGGCTTTACGCCCAGCGCATGCATAGCGATATAAAGCGAGTCCGTACCATTCGCACAGGAGACGCAGTATGGGGCGCCAACTGCGACGGCGAATTCTTCCTCGAACTTCTGAACGAAAGGACCTCGAATGAAAGCCGAGGACTTGATGACCGCAGCAATCGCAGCATCGACCTCGTCCTTTATCGACAGATATTGCAGATGGAGATCGGCGAAGGGGACTTTCATGATGTCGTTCTCGATATGTCGATTGATGTTGATGCATCCGCTGTATTTCAGGTCTCGGCAGGCCCCGGTCCCACGGGACGTATGAAGCGTGCCGGGTTGCCGACGTAGATGCCGGCAACCTTAATATCACGGGTCACGACCGCTCCAGCGCCGATAACCACATCGTCACAAATGGTCACCGGCAGGATTGTGGCATTTGATCCGATGGATACTCGATTTCCTATACGCGTTTCCTTCCAGAGTGTCCGGTTCCCTCTTGCCGGCCCCCCGTTGGAGAAAAGATCGTTGATGAACATCACCCCGTGGCCGATGAAGCAGTCCTCGCCTACCTCGACTAGCTCGCAGATGAAGCTATGCGACTGCACCTTGGTACGGGCACCGATCCGAACGCCCTTCTGGATCTCGACAAAAGGTCCAACGAAACAGTCGTCGGAGAGCGTACATTCATAGACGTTTGCAGGCTCAACGATCTTGACGCGATCGCCGCAGGTAACATTCCGGACCTGCGCCTTCCAGAGGGTTGGCGAACGACCCGTCACGAGGATCGGCTTCCTAGTTTCGAATGTTTGACCTCCAGGGGCAGGTTCACTTCCTTCTGCGATGCAATCGATTCATAGAGCGCCATGATGAGTTCCAGGCTCTGCCGGCCCTCATGACCATCGACAAGAGCCTTGGTGTCATTCGTCAGGCAATCAACGACATGTTCATAATAGGCCTGGTGCCCGAAGCCATAGACATTGGGCGGATTGACCGAATACTTTTCCATGACCTCAGCGTCTGCCACATGATTGTCGCCGAATTGCCAAGTCCGGATCTTGTTGACCGCAAAACCTGCAATTTCCACTGATCCTCCCGCACCAAGAATGGAAATCGAGCCCTCGATATCCTTGGGACGTGTTGCCGAAGTGGCTTCGATGATCCCAAGAGCACCATTGCGGAATTTCAGTGTGGCGACGGCCGTGTCTTCGGCCTCGATGTTGACAAGGGCTGTTGTCGCGCGAGCATGAACGCTCTCGACTTCGCCCATGAACCACGTCAGCATATCGATGTGGTGGCTCGCTTGGTTGGCGAGGACACCCCCGTCATAAGCCCAGGTGCCACGCCAGCTATCCTGATCGTAATAGCTCTGGTCGCGACACCAGCGAACGCGGACGGTGCCAAGGACAAGTTTTCCGAAACGGCCAGCGTCCAGCGCTTCGCGTGCCTTCACAACGGGAACGTTGAAGCGGTTCTGCTTGACGACGAAGAGGCGCACACCATTGGCGTCGCACGCCTTGATCATCGCCTCAGCGTCCGTCAGCGTCAGCGCCATCGGTTTCTCGACGACGATGTGCCGCTTATATCTGGCCAATGCGATGACGTGTTCAGCATGCATGCCGCTCGGCGTCAAAACCGAGGCGACGTCAATCTGCTCGTTCTGCATCATCTCGTCAAACGACTGGTAATAGGGTACACTGAAACGTTCGCCGAATTCCTTTGCCTTTTCGAGAACAATGTCGCAAACCGCGGCCAATCGTGCGCCTGCGATCTGCTCTAGACCGAGCAGTTCAGAATGTCTCTTTGCGATCCGCCCGCAACCAACAATAGCGAAATTTATCACGATCTCTTCCCTGATGATTTTGGGTCAGTTGTTATTCGGTGCTGACCCTGACGTCAAACCCGTGGCGCTTGAGCAGGGCGTGTCGCTTTGCTTCCACAAGGTCGTGCGAGACCATTTCACTGCACATGTCTCGCGCAGAAATTTCCGGAACCCATCCGAGCAGATCGCGGGCCTTGCTTGGGTCACCAAGCAGAGTTTCGACTTCGGCAGGACGAAAGTATCGAGGATCGATCTTGAGGATGATATCGCCTGGCTTCAGCGCCGGCGCTTTATCTCCGGAGACGGATTCCACGATGCCTTGCTCCTCCAAACCGGTTCCCTCAAAGCGGAGTTTAAGGCCCAGATCTTCCGCCGCCCATTCGATGAACTGACGCACGCTATACTGCTTGCCGGTGGCGATGACAAAATCCTGTGGACGATCCTGTTGAAGCATCATCCACTGCATGCGGACATAGTCTTTGGCATGTCCCCAGTCGCGCAATGCATCAAGGTTGCCCATGTAAAGGCAATTCTCGAGTCCCTGCGCGATATTCGCCAATCCGCGCGTAATCTTCCTCGTCACGAATGTCTCACCACGGCGAGGGCTCTCGTGATTGAACAAGATGCCGTTGCACGCATACATGCCGTAGGATTCGCGATAATTCACAGTCATCCAGTAAGCGTAGAGCTTTGCGACTGCATAAGGACTGCGGGGATAGAAGGGGGTCGTCTCTTTCTGCGGCGTCTCCTGGACCAGTCCATAAAGTTCGCTAGTGCTGGCTTGATAGAAACGCGTCTTTTTTTCGAGACCCAGTATTCTGATGGCCTCCAGAAGCCGCAACGTGCCCAGAGCGTCGGTATCGCCGGTATATTCGGGGCTTTCGAAGCTGACGGCCACATGGCTCTGGGCGCCAAGATTATAGATCTCGTCAGGCTGGGTGTCCTGAATGATCCGGATCAGGTTGCTCGTATCCGTCAAATCACCGTAATGCAGCTTGAACCGCATATGATCGCTGTGCGGATCTTCGTAGATGTGATCAATACGCTGCGTATTGAACGAACTCATGCGCCGTTTGATCCCGTGAACCTCATACCCCTTCGAAAGAAGGAGTTCCGCAAGATAAGAACCGTCCTGTCCGGTTACGCCGGTTATTAGTGCGACTTTGCTCATTTATGCGACTTTCTCTCGGGATAGGAAATCTTCGTAAGCCAGCTTGAGGCCTTGCTGGAGGTCAACGAGTGGCGACCAGCCAAGATTTCTTGCGACTTCGCTGTCCATCAATTTTCGGGGGGTGCCATCGGGTTTGGTTGTATCGAAGCCGATACTGCCGGTGAAGCCAACGATCCTGCTGATGATGGTCGCAACTTCAAGGATGGTAACATCGCTTCCGTATCCGACATTGATATGGGCCTGCCCCTCCGGCATCAGTCTCTTGTAGTCCTCACGAGGCAGATTCATGATGTGAACGCTCGCCGCGGCCATGTCATCGACGTACAAAAACTCTCGCAACGGCGTACCGCTGCCCCATAGCGTTACAGTTGAAGCTCCAGTCGCTTTTGCCTCGTGGAACCGCCTTATCAGCGCAGGAATAACGTGGGAATTCTGCGGGTGGTAGGAGTCACCGACACCATAGAGATTGCTCGGCATTACGGCCCGGTAATCGATCCCATGGCTGGCGCCATACTGTCGATTGTAGCTCTCGCAGAGTTTGATACCGGCAATCTTTGCAATGGCATAAGGCTCATTAGTCGGCTCTAAAGGGCCTGTCAGGAGGGCATTTTCTTTGATTGGCTGATCGGCAAGCTTTGGATAAATGCAGCTTGAGCCAAGGAACAACAGCTTTTTAACGCCGGTTCTGAACGCTGCGTCGATGACATTAAGCTCCATCATCAGGTTGTCGTAGATAAAGTCGGCCGGGTAGGTGTTGTTTGCGTAGATGCCGCCGACCTTTGCCGCGGCAAGGTAAACCTCGTCTGGCCGTTCTCGCTCAAAAAAGCGTCGAACATCTGCCTGTTCGATGAGATCGAGTTCTTGATGTCCCACCGTGACGATCTGATCCCCAGACCGGCCGTGGGCCTGAAGCTGCCGCACGATTGCCGAGCCGACCATGCCTCTATGACCAGCTACGAATGCCTTCGGAAAACTTCCCATGTATCCGCTCGCTCACCTGCATAGTCGATGAATTGCTTGCTATACGCAATTCGAGTTTTGCTTGTTTTTTGAAGAAAGACCTCATTGAGTGTTCCAGCAGAAAATGTCAATCTTCACGTCTATACACGCATGAGTTATGCTGTCGGATCATAGCTGCAACTCGACAATTGCTTGCGGGTCAGCCGCAATGTCGTCGGCCCGTGTCCATATAGCCGAAGCTCGGTTTCACTGATGAGGACGAGCTAGCAAATTAATGCGGGATCGCCAAAGACAGCCCCGCGGCTTTAAGTCAGTGCAGGTTCTTTCCTGTACGCAGATCCGATCGCCTGGAACTGAGATGAAAAATTGCGGCACTCAAAGGGAAAATGCTTGAAGCTGGACGCAACCGGTCCAGCAGTTTATATGACACAGCCAAGTAAAGTCCTTGGTGCCCGTACATAAACGCCCGGAGCGCATTTTACATGAAATTTATGATCACAGGGGGTGCAGGATTCATTGGGTCGGCTGTTGTACGCAACCTCATGGCACGGCAGGAGCACGAGATCTGCGTTGTTGATAAGCTTACATATGCCGCAAATCTTCAGGCCCTTGCCGGTTTCATGGATGATCCGCGCTTCACCTTTGAAAGAGCCGATATCGTCGATTCAGTAGCTGTGAAAACTATCCTCGATAGACATTCCCCCGATATTATAGTTCATCTCGCCGCCGAGAGCCATGTTGATCGCTCCATCGATAGTCCTGGAGGCTTCATCCAAACGAATATTGTTGGAACGTACACGCTTCTTCAGGCAGTCCTGGAGCATTTTCGCTTGCTTCCGCAATCGCGAAAGACATCATTCCGATTTCATCATGTTTCGACAGACGAGGTCTTCGGATCGTTAGGGTCCGAAGGATACTTCACCGAGCAAACGCCTTACGATCCAAGCTCGCCGTATTCTGCTTCGAAAGCTGCCTCCGACCATCTCGTTCGAGCATGGGCCAGAACATATAAACTACCTGTTTCGATCTCCAACTGTTCAAATAACTACGGTCCCTATCAATTCCCTGAAAAGCTCATTCCGCTCATCATTATCAATGCGATCGAAGGTAAGCCGCTGCCGGTATATGGTAATGGCGCGAATATTCGCGATTGGCTTCACGTCGACGATCATGCCGAGGCGCTGCTTTCAGTTGCAACGCGGGGCCGGCCTGGTGAAACATATAATATCGGTTCGAACTCTGAGCGCCAGAATCTCGATATTGTGACCGCGATATGCACGATTTTGGATCGGCTCCGTCCTCGATCTTCAGGTGTTTACGCGCAGTTAATTACCCATGTCTCGGATCGGCCGGGTCACGACATGCGTTACGCGATTGACGCCAAAAAACTACGAAATGAACTGGGCTGGCTCCCGTCGCGTTCATTCGAGGAAGGTCTGGTGCAGACCGTTGAATGGTACCTCGCCAACGCTGATTGGTGGAATGATATTCGCTCCAACGTGTACGGTGGCGAGCGTTTAGGCGCTCAACTTGGAAGTTCACCAGACCATCAACCTGTTTTCTCACGAAGCACCTCAAGTTCAAGGTAAGGAATTTTCCGTGAAGGCAATATTACTTGCGGGAGGAACGGGCTCTCGTCTCTATCCTCTGACCTCGGTATTAAGCAAGCAGCTGCACGCGGTATACGACAAGCCGATGATCTACTATCCGCTAACGGTGTTGATTGCGGCGGGTATTAGGGAATTTTGCCTTATCTCAACACCAGCAGATATTCCTCAATTTCGAAAACTTCTTTCGGACGGTCGCCAGTGGGGCATAAGCATTGAATATATGGAGCAGGAACGTCCTCGAGGTATCGCCGAGGCTTTCATAATCGCTGAAGAATTCATTGGCTCAGATAATATTACGCTGATGCTCGGTGACAATATTTTTTTCGGTGGAGACTATTTCCCGAGGGCTATCGCCGAATTTCGAGGCGGCGCAACGATATTTGCCTATCACGTCAAGGATCCTTATCGATACGGAGTTGTGGAATTCGATCAGTCCGGCAGTGCGTTATCCATCGAAGAAAAACCACAAAATCCAAAGAGCCACTACGCGATACCAGGTATCTACATTTATGATAATCAGATAGTGGAGATCGCGCGATCCATTAATCCGTCCGACCGCGGCGAACTTGAAATAACTGATGTAAATTTGGAGTACCTAAGGCGCAAGCAGTTGTCCGTGCGTCGCCTCAGTCGAGGATTTGCTTGGCTTGATGCGGGTACGAGCACTGCTCTCCAAGAGGCGTCAGCGTACATCGAGGCGATAGAACGTCGACAAGGCATAAAAATTGGGTGCCCTGAAGAGGCGGCTTTCATACGCAATTTCCTCAGTCTTTCGGATCTTGAAGCGCTTATTCACAAAATGCCCAGCTGTGAATATAGGGATTATCTCAATCTAGTCGTGTCAGAAGCGTATCGTTCTCACGGATGATATGTTGAGAACGTCTCATTGCCAGAGATTCTAACAACTTGAGCACTTTTGAATGAAAAGGCTGTTTTCCTCAACGACATTGTTTTCTGTCAAAGATGTTTACGAAAAGACTCTTCTCGCTGCCTCTGTCGCTATATCCGTTTTTACTGTTATTTATCTATATTATCGTTGCCATTTCGGCTTTGAATTTTCCGATGAGGGATTTTATCTGTCTTGGGTCAAGGACCCTTTTTATCAACCGTCCTCGGCTACTCAATTTGGTTTCATTTACAGCAATTTGTACAAGCTTTCCGAAGAGAATCTGGGGCTTTATCGATTTCTGAATTTCATTATAACTTTCATGCTTTCGATAAGCCTGCACATTGTCGTACTGAAGGAAGTCTTCGGAAGACGAATCTCGAAAGTTGAGGTGTGGACTTCCGCCATTGGCCTTTCCTGTCTCTCCGCAACAATGCTCGTCTTTGCGGGCGCCTGGTTGCCGACTCCAAGCTATAATCATCTCGCACTTCAGAGTCTCCTGATTGCTGCGATAGGTCTGACGACCATCGATAAAGCAATTTCCCGACGCAGCATGTTGGGGTGGACTGTGTTAAGCGTCGGTGGCTGGATGGCATTTATGGCCAAGCCCACCACTGCGGCGGCACTGGCAGTTCTATCGATCGTTTATTTGTTGATTTCAGAAAAGCTGAATTTCCGTTACTTGGCTTACGCCGTCCTTGTTAGCGCCATGCTTCTGGTAATGAGCGCCCTGTGGATTGATGGCTCTGTCCAGGGTTTTGTGGAGCGTCTAAGAAGCGGCTCTGAGATGTATATCTTACTCGGAGCCGGTCACGCGAAGCTGTTCAGGTATGATGCACTATCGCTATCCGCTGACACACTGCGAGCCATGTGGATCGCTATTTGCGGCATTGTGTGCATTGTGCTTTTCCTACAGCCGGTCGGATGGGCGTTAAATTTGCTTGCTGTCTGTGCGAGTTTCTGCACGCTCGCGTGGCTTGGATTTTTGATTTTATATCGCGGCGACGTAGTCATTAATGGCGCCGCGCAGGGTATGGTTGTGTTCGCCATACCTGTTGCCTCGCTATATATAGCTGCCGCTCTGAAAAATTCTTTTTTCGTTGGCTACACTCGAGGCACGGTTGCAACCGGCGTCGTATTCCTCCTGTTTCCCGCCGCGTTCTCGTTCGGGACCAACGCAAACTATTGGGTCGCAGCTGCGCCAGCAGGGTGTTTTTTAGTTCTCGCTGGGCTGGTTTTATTACGGGATCTTCCAGACAACATTCGAATTGGAACGGTGCTTTTTCCTTTAGCAATAGGTGCGCAGGTACTAGGTCTTATTCAAGTGCAAACTGGACTGGAGAACCCATATCGGCAGCCGCAATCTCTGATTAAAGCGAGGACTGAGATAACGCTGGGAGACGGTAGCTCTAAACTTTACGTCAGTGAGAGTTTCGCTACGTATATCGGCGATGCAATCAGGCTTGCTCATGAGTCGGCGTTCGCCAAGGGAACACCCCTTATTGACCTGACGGGGCAATCTCCAGGTACTCTCTATGTCATGGGAGCAGCAAACATTGGGCAACCGTGGACGGTCGGGGGATATCCGGGCAGTGCGGATCTAGCTACAGTCATGCTCGGAAAAGCTCCATGCTACGATCTCGGAAGATCGTGGTTGCTGATTGAACCAGATGGGCCACGAAGCATCTCCCCCACCGTTCTTTCAAGCTTTGGTGCCGATTGGGAGAAAGACTACACAAAAATGGGGACGCTGATGACAACTCCGGGGGTAAGCGGAAGCAGTGAGATTCGCGCGCAATACCTGTTAAAACCGCGGCGATCTACTGATGAAGCATCGAGTGCGTGCCTTGCAAAACGTGCCAGCTTTCAATAGGGGCGGGAAATGGTCGTTGAGAAGTTGTCTAACGAAGCGCCTTTCGAAGAACTCATGAACTCAGCGAGGCTTCGACTTTTGCAGATGCATTATGAAGCTAAGGTTGGTCACATAGGTGGGAATATATCATGTTTGGATGCGATCATGGTGCTTCATCACCTTATAATGTCGCCCGAAGACCGGTTTATTCTCTCAAAGGGTCATTCGGCGGGAGCTCTCTATATTGCGCTCTGGAGCTTAGGGAAAATTGAAGAGTCCGACCTGAAAACGTTCTGTAAGGACGATACGCTCTTACCTGGGCATCCAAGCGGCTCGGGGATACCGGGGTTAATGTTCTCGACAGGGTCTTTGGGGCATGGGCCCTCGTTATCTGCCGGTCTAGCGTTGGCCGCAAAGCGTGTTGGCTCAAAGCGACACATCTATTGCCTCTGTTCCGATGGAGAATGGCAGGAAGGAAGCTGCTGGGAGGCGCTTATATTTGCGGTACACCATCGCCTCGATAACCTGACGATACTAGTTGATCAGAACGGACTTCAGGGCTTCGGAAGGACGCAAGACATCGTTTCCTACAGTGACGTGGGAGGCCGAATGGCCGCGTTCGGCGCAAATATTCAGAAAGTTAACGGTCACGACTATCGAGCTGTGAGCGGCGCACTGATGTCGGGGACGGTCGGACGTCCCAACGTGGTCATCCTCGACACCGTGAAAGGAAAAGATCTCCATTTTGAAGGTGATGTTTCATCCCATTATCTCCCGCTCACAGAGGAACAATACTTAGCTGGCCGTCGTGCAATTGAGGGGCTGGGGGAATGAGAGATGCGTTTGCCAGGGCGGTTATGGCAGGTTGGAACTCGCCCAACCACTACTTCCTCACCGGCGATCTGGGCTTTATGGCTCTCGAAAATATGGAAAAAAGCCTGGAGGACCGCTTTATCAACGTAGGTGTGGCAGAGCAGAATATGATTGGCGTTGCGGCGGGGCTCGCAAGGGAGGGAAACAAGGTTATTACCTACAGCATCGCGCCATTTTGTTATGCGCGGCCGTTTGAGCAGATCCGCAACGACATCTGCCTTTCCAATCTTCCGGTATGCATTGTTGGAAATGGGGGGGGATTTGCATACGGATACATGGGGCCGACGCACCACGCGCTCGAAGATTGTGCCGCGATGAATGCATTGGGCGTAAGAGTCATTGCACCCGCATTCGACGACGACATTACCAGGATCATTGGTGAAGTCTCGGCGCCGACTTACCTCCGGCTAGGGTATGACGTTCGTCCGAAGGGGATGGACGCGCCTTCTTACGCCCCGTGGAGGCGATTGCTGGATGGACAAAGAGGTGCATTGGTGGCCTTGGGACCGTTGGCAGGCGTTGCATGGAGTGCCCTGCTTGATAAACCGGCCAACCAGCGTCCTGCCGTGTGGGCGCTGACAGAATTCGTATTTGACTGCATCCCCGAGCAGTTTTTCGCGGACGTTGAAGAAGGTACCCTTTTCGTTATCGAAGAACATGTTGCCGCGGGTGGCTTAGGAATGAATTTGTCGCATGCAATGATATTGCTCGGGACTAGCGTCAAGAACATGGTTCATCGTTACGCGCTTCGTTATCCTTCTGGAAGATTCGGGTCGCAAAGTTTTCACCGAGCAGAATGCGGGCTTGACGAGGCGGGTGTCCGCAGAATGGTGGAGCATCTCCAGTGAGCCTCGACACAGACATTCAAAGGTTAAAGGGCCCAATTCTTATTATCGGTGCCAGCGGTTTCGTAGGCGCCAACCTTTTGATTCGGCTCCTTAAGAGCCGGGCTGATGTATTCGGAAGTTATTTCTCGGAAAACCCTTGGAGACTTAGAGACGTCCCCGATCAATGCAAAGTATTTCTCGACACCCAGAGGTCTGAAAGCATATCTGAAGTTATGCTTCAAATCCAGCCAAAGACTATATTTGACTGCTCATCGTTTGGCGCCTATTCATTCGAGGCGGACGTCGAGCGTATACATGAAGTAAACTATCTCGGTTTCATCCGGATGATGGAGGAGGTCGCTCGAACTCCAGTAGTTGCTTATATTCACGCTGGGAGTTCCTCGGAGTATGGAACAAACTCGGATGCACCTACGGAAGACAGCGAACTTATTCCAAACAGTCCCTATGCCGTTAGTAAAGCCGCAACAAGTCACGCCATCACGTATTATGGAAAGTTTCGTGATGTTCCCGTGACCAATCTCCGCTTGTATTCTGTTTACGGACCCTACGAGGACAGCTCCCGCCTGATACCGACGTTAAGTAAAGCCGTTCTATCGGGTCGCCTGCCCAGATTCGCCGAGTCCCATACCACACGGGATTTCATACACGTCGACGACGTGATTGCGGCATTTGTGGCAGCTGCAGTCCAGATGGGGGCAGGGGTTGCCGGGAATTCTTTCAACATTGGCACCGGGATAGCAACAAGCCTGGGCGATCTAGCGCAATTAGCGAAAAATATCTTTTCTATTGGTGACGTTCCTCAGTTTTCTGGTGACATGGCACGGAAATGGGATGTCGAGAACTGGCACGCCAACCTAGACAAGACCAAGCAGATTCTTGGTTGGACGGCGAATATCACGCTCCAAGAGGGCCTCAGTTCAACTAAGGCATGGTGGCAAGCACAGCTTGAAAGGACACCCGCTGAGACCCTGACAAAAAAGGAGGCTGGCCGAAGCGAGAAGGCCTCGATATCTGCGATTATAGCTTGTTACAAAGACGCCCAGGCTATTCCTGTCATGTACAGTCGGCTGGTTGCAGTGTTTGATCGCTTGGATATGGACTATGAAATCATCTTCGTGAATGATTGCTCGCCAGATAATTCAGCTGACGTAATCAGAGAACTGAGCACCCAAAATCCTCGCGTCGTTGGGATCAACCACACAAGGAACTTTGGATCACAAGCCGCATTCAGGAGCGGCATGGAATTGGCGACGAAAGAAGCTTGCGTACTGCTCGACGGAGACCTGCAGGATCCCCCAGAACTCATTGAAAAGTTCGTTGAGCAGTGGCGAAATGGCGCAGATATTGTATTCGGCCGGCGTGTTGGACGTGAAATGCCCCCGATACTGGCCGCCTGCTACAGCGCTTTTTATAAATTATTCTCTGCGCTTAGCGAAGTTCCGATCCCAAGAGACGCCGGCGATTTTTCACTCATTGACCGGATCGCCGTCTACTGGATCTTGCAGTGTGACGAGCGTGATGCCTTCCTGAGAGGATTGCGCGCATATGTCGGCTTCAAGCAGGTCGGAGTGGACTACATCAGGCCCGAGCGCATGTTCGGGGTAAGTACAAATAACTGGATTAAGAATATAGGGTGGGCAAAAAAGGGTATTTTTTCCTTCTCTCGAACGCCGTTACATCTGCTTACCGCTATGGGCGGGCTGGCGAGCGTTGCAACATTCTTGGTTGCGATATGGAGTGTTGTACTGCGAATCCTTGAACCGACGTCGGTTCCAAAAGGCATCACTTTTCTAGCGCTCCTGGTGATGTTTTTTGGTTCATTTTCAATCCTTGGTATTGGGCTGCTTGGTGAATATATCGGAAAGATTCTAGAGGAGACGAAAGCCCGGCCGGCGTTCATACGGCGAAGTTTGATCGTCCGCGGTAAGGAAATACCTGCTCAATCGACAAGGCAAAATCAGTTATGAATGATGCAGTAAGTTCGACGGCGGAGAGATCCTGTCCCGTGTGCGCTAGCCGGACATTTGTCCATTTCGCCGACGAGAGGATCGACGAAAGTAAGGTTAGCACATTCACCTATGCATCTCGCAAGCAACCCGAATTTATGTGTTTGCGTTTGGTGCGCTGTGTGGATTGCGATCTCGTTTATGCTCCCACCCCTCCCACGCAAAATTTCCTGTCGGATTCCTATTCTGAAGCGTCGTTCGATTCGGCGAAGGAAGCTATTGCTGCTGCGATCAGTTATTCAAAGGCATTGGTTCCCCATATTGCGGACCTTTCCAGACGTACGATCGCGGTCGACGTCGGGGCCGGTAGCGGACCGCTTTTACCTCTGCTGCAGAATGCAGGCTTCGCCAAGGTGATTGGTATCGAGCCATCAAGGGCCGCGATCGACGCGGCTTCTCCGGATGTTCGACCAATGCTACGAGAAGGCATGTTCTCGCCGGAGATGCTTGAAAGCGAACATCCGTCGCTTCTATGCTCATTCATGACACTCGAACATATTGCAGAACCGGGAGATTTTGCGCGAGCCGTTTATGACTTGCTGGAGCCGGGAGGCAAATTCGCAGTTGTCGTTCATAATTGGCGTTCACCGCTCAATCGGATCTTAGGGCTACGATCGCCGATCATCGATGTCGAGCATCTGCAGCTTTTTAGTCCCAAATCGATAACGGCTTTATTTGTCGAGGCGGGATTTGAGAATGTCAGTCAAGTGGCGATCACTAATGCCTATCCTATAGGCTATTGGCTCCGGCTGTCTCCGCTGCCCGCGAAACTAAAAGCGTTGATAGGCGGCGCACTTTCTCGTATTGGCTTAGCGGATGTGCAAATACCACTACGTGTCGGAAATATGATGGCTGTCGGCTCAAAACCGCTCGAGATGAACAAATGACCCAAGCTGAGAAAATTAAAGTAAAAAAGAACGTTAGCAAGTTCGACGAGGACGTCTTAAAGACGGGGTCATATGCGTATACAGCTGAGCGACTCTCGTCTCAATTGGCGAACGGAAACATAAGTCGCGCGATTGCCCAAAGCTACGATTTTAGGGGTAAGCGAATTCTTGATCTGGGTTGTGGCGACGGTGCTTACACATTGGAGTTTCCGACGCTCGGTGTATCGGCGGTATTAGGCTCGGATCCGGCGGAAGCGGCAATCAAATCTGCTAGTAAGAAAGCCGAAAAACTCGGTGTCAGCGATATCGTAACATTTGAGGTAGGTAATATTTATGACCTCGGTTCGCTCCTCACCGCTGGTTACGATTGCATAGTGCTTCGAGGCGTCTTGCATCATCTCCCGGATGCGGCTGAAGCAATCCAAGCGCTCGCAGCCTTCAAAGGCACCGTTGTCATTCTGGAGCCTAACGGTAACAACCCGGTTTTGAAGCTTCTGGAGAAATATTCTCGCTACCATATTGAACATGAAGAACGCTCGTTCACGCCCAAATTACTTCGCTCATGGCTGACCAACGCACAGTTTTCAGTTGTTTCGTGCAAGGTGCTTAATCTTGTACCTATGTTTTGTCCAGATTGGATGGCGCGTATGGGGCAGGTGTTAGGTCCGATCGTGGAAAGGGTGCCATTGCTACGAGACATCCTATGCGGACAGACCTTGATTGTTGCGCGAAAGTGAGACACGCGCTCCTATACCAAGCATGCTTGGCTGGGATGATAGGTTGTGTCGCGTCATCGCAGGTTATGTTGAAATTTGCGGGCAATCACATATCGCCGAACGTTAGTATGGGTTTCGCGTTCATCGTAAATCCCTGGCTTTGGGGCAGCTTTCTCGCATCTGGGATGGGGCTCGTTTTTTGGTCGATAGCGCTTAGGGGGATGCCGCTTGCCAAAGCATACCCATGGACCGCAATGATTTATGTGTTGACGTCCATCGCTAGTATCCTTGTTTTCAATGATAGTGTTGACTTCCGTTATTGCACCGGAATGGTCCTGGTTGTGTTGGGCGTGTTTATCGCAGCGAGAGGTGTGATCAACTCATGACATCGGCTGAGCTGTCGCTTTGCTTGTTGTCGGTTGCCGGTAGCAGCGCCTCTCAGCTTTTGTTTAAAGCGGCTTCGCTGCAAAAGATGCGCTTCATGTTCGCAATTCGATTCCTTTCCGGCGTCGCTTTACAGTTCTCGTCAATAATTTTGGCTGTCTTGGCGCTGAGAACACTTCAGCTCTCGCAAATTATTCCATTTGCAGCGGCCTCATATTTGATAATTCCATTGGCGAGCCAGGCGATATTTGGCGAAAGACTAAGATATGCATTTTGGATTGGCGCGTTGTTTATTTTTTGTGGTATTTTTATGATTAGACATTAAGCGTATTTTCTGAGGCCTGATGGCACCAACAAACGTTCACTTGGCGCTATAGGTCCTGCTGAGGGCGAAACATCGCAACGCTCGGCAGCATTGTTCGTCGGGCAGGTGCTGCTGTTTCCAAGATGACGTAAAGCCGTCTCAAACGCTTTAGCGTGTAATGAGCCTCTGTGAGCGGAAATTTCCCGATAGCTTTACTCGCTCGGTTTGAAGCCAGCGGTATAGTTCTTAGATCCTTGACATGCAGTCTGCACCATTCGCAAATACCGATCCGCATTTCTTTTGCTTCATCAGAGTTCGCCGAGCGGGAGGTCGTCCAGGCACTCCTGACACACATCGAGCATTTTCGCACCAAAGGCTTCGGCCTCGCCCTGGATGCGGACAACCGCAGGCCGGTCGGGATGGTCGTCGCACATTTATTCCGTCCGGTTCGCTCACAAGCCGCTTAATACTCTGCCGGTTACCAAAGGAAACATATGCGAAGCCCGTAGCGAAAGAGCCAGAACGAGCGCGCCTTAAGAAAGCAGCCGGGGAGCGGCGCGATGGAACTGGAGATCGACGGGGTGATTGTGAGGATTACCTTCCGGGCGGACACGGTCACGATTGCCGCAGTAGTCCAGGACACGAAGGAGCTCTTGATCGGGCCTTCCGGAACGATGAAGGTCATGGTTGCCACCCGGCCCGTCGAGCTCTGCAAAGATGCGAAAGGCCTAATGGCGTTGGTCAAGGTCGGGATGGGTGCCGACTCGCGTGATTTCGGGAAAGAATCCATCAGGTGTGCGATATCTAATCGTCAAGCTGGTTTCTTCACAAGATCGTTGACGTCGCCGCGAATAGCACCGACGAAAATCTCGGCGGATGGTTTAAAATATCAGCCCCCTGTTAAAGGGTAACGGTTTCACCTGTTTTGACATTAACCACCGGAAGGCCTTTCAAAAGTCCTTTGGACTCAGCATAGGTCTTAAATGTCAAGCTCCCGTCCTGGTTGCGAACCTCCCGCATGTGGCACGGCCATTCGTGGTGGCGTCTCAGCTTGGCATTCACCCTGTCAGCAAATCCAGCTTCGACGAAGAAGGCATTCGTCCCCGCACGATTGGTGCCTACGAATTCATAGCCTCTTTGTTCGAGGAGATGCCGGAACGCAGAGAGGGACGCCCCCCAATACATACCGGAATAATGCTTGCTCAGCCTGACGAAGGATGGGTCGTACGGCACGCTGAAGGGCGCGTCGCCAAATATTTGATTGTATTCCACGACAATGATCGCAGCTCTCTGAGTGATCTTTTCGAGAACCCAATAATCAACGCCATCGATATCGACGCTGAGTATTCCGAGATCGCCGTCATACCCAGCCGACGCAATCAAATCGGCGATGTTGTCACGGTCGATAAATGCCGCCCGGGTCTGCAGATCATATTTATAGGCAATGTCGTCGGACCGGATAGAGGCAATATTATCCTTGGAGCCGTCAATGATCAGCCCTGACCAATAGCGCGATATGAGCAGGAAGCGAGTGTTGCTCTCTCGATAATCCTCTACGCCGAACTCAACGAACGTCGTTGCGGACGGCTGGGCGACATCGATCAGCCACGAAATGATGCCGTCCTCTCCCCATTGGGAAAAAACAGAGAATTCAGCGTCGGCCAGCGTGTCCAAGGTAGCTTGCTGGGCGATCTGATGGGCTCGAGTTTCGCCTTGCAGCACAAGCAATTTTTCCAATCCGACGAGCCGCCGCGTCTGAAACATAAAATCTCGGAATTTACGGCGAAAGCGACTCTTCATGCATTTGGCTCGTTGCTCGGGGATGACACAAAGCCATCCGCAGGGACATCTGTCTTAACGACTGCTCGCGCACCAATAATGGCGCGATCGCCTATTGTCACGCCCTTCATGATGATCGCTCCCATGCCAATCCACACATCGTTTCCGATGCGGACTGGCTTTGTCTTTACGCCTGGGTTTTCCCGGGGATGTCCCTTGGTGAGAATTTGCCTTGTCTGGGCGAAGCGCAGCTGAGGATCTGTGGGGTGACTGTCGCTATCGTGGATAGCAACCGAATGAGATATCAGTACTCTGTCGCCGATGTTGATTTCGCTCGCTGACCAAATCGTCGACATGGGGCCAAGGTAAAACCAATCGCCTATTTCAATCCTCCCACCGAAGCCGAATGTCAGCAACTCACCGCGGACCATTCCATTATCGCCTACCTTTATCGCGGTTTTGTCGCCAAGGATATTGTAGACCCTGCCATCGGAGCCGAGCCTTGTAGCGGTGCCCAGCGTGGCATCTCGCCGCGCCGCAGTGGTCACCAAGCCTGCAAGCAGCCTCTCCCGAACCGTCAATAGCAAATTTGCGAGCACACTACCGTCCTTACTACTCTTTTCAGAGAGATCATTGTCGCCAACGGTCTGTTTTGGTGGTACGCGCATTCAACTGCCAGTCATTACACCGGTTATGAAATGCGCATCTTTCAGAATTTTGGCCTATACCCCGCATATGTGCGACGACTCAATAAGCTGGCGGCACTAGCAAGTTCTTTTTCTCAAAGAATGCAGGTTTTCTACTCAGATTCGTTCGGCGCCTGCCATTTGTTGAAGCCGGTCATTGATGGCCATCGAGATGCGTTTTTCACAACGGGCGACGACGCAATAACGCAGCAACTTTGGGCGAAAGAGCAAGGGCTGCCGGCGAAAACGCCCTTGGACCAGATATTGCTTAATCAGATCGAACATCATAAGGCAGAGGTTTTCTACAACCTCGACCCTGTTCGATATGGCAACGAATTTATCATGCGGTTGCCTGGAACAGTTAAAAGATCAATAGCATGGAGGGCGGCGCCTTCAGGGAACGCGGACTTCGGTGCATACGATCTTCTAGTCTGCAATTTTCCATCGATATTAGATGGCTATCGGGGACGGGGATGGCGAGCTGAATATCTCACTCCTGCGCACGATCCAGCGATGGATAGCTATGCTGCCAACACCGATCGGCCGATAGACGTCCTATTTGTGGGTGGCTATAGCCGCCACCATCGCAAGCGTGCAGAGGTCCTTGAGGCAGTTTCGGAGCTTCGCAGCGAATTTCGGATTGAATATCACTTGGATCAATCCCGACTAACGCGCTTGGCCGAAAGCCCGTTGGGCCGGGTGTTGCTTATGGGCGAGCATAAGCGCCCAAAAGGTATCAGGGCGGTTAGCCGGCCGCCTGTTTTTGGTCGGGACTTATATCATGCGATCTCGCATTCTAAAATTGTATTAAACGGAGCGGTAGATATGGCCGGGTCTGATCGCGGAAACATGCGATGCTGGGAGGCGATGGGCTGCGCGGCGTTAATGGTCTCTGATGCGGGAAACTACCCAGAAGGCATGATTAGTGGTACGAGCATGATGACCTATGATGGTGCGCGATCCGCTGCGATATCAATTCGTGGTATTCTCAACGACAAAGCAAAGCTTGGCGAGATCGCGCGTGCTGGAAACGAAATGATCAGAAGCAGGTATAGCAAGCAGGCGCAATGGGAGAGGTTTACGAATCTGATATAACTGGTTGATTAATTGATCGTGAGTGCTCACAGTTTTCGCAATATTCTTCGACCCTAAGTATGCAAGGACGTCCTTGCGCCGAAGACGCGGGCGAGGCGAGGTGGTGGCCGCAGCGTTATGAATCGTCATGTGCACTTCCTGATCCTCATCTCTGGGAAAAGTAGCCGCCACGGGTCCATCCATAAATTATCGTACGACAGGTAGAGCATATGGCGAATTATCGCGTTCTCCATTTCGAGCCGTCAGGAACGACAAGGGAATACACTGCACGGATTTTGAACGAATTTTCTGTGCAATTCGCGTTCTATTCTGCGTTTTCGCGTTGATTTGGGCAACGATGAGGAGCGGATAGCTTCGCTATAAGATACGGATTTTATTAGAGAAAACTGGTTGTGCCGAGTGGGATTGAACCAGCGACCTCACCCTTACCAAGGGTGTGCTTCAGCCTTTACCAGGTTGATGAGGTCGGGCTCAACCTTAGCCAGCCCGACTGCATAGTATCGAATGTACGCCCGCGTCTGCTTCTGTCTGACTTTGCCTCTCGCAAACTTTGTTCGATCATCATATTGAAGTTATTATCAATAATTTCGAAACCGAAGTGGCTCGCAACATCGTCGATATCTTCTTCGTCGGGTTTACGGCGAAAATCCACGTGAACACCGCCGCGCTTGTTCGCATGATAGCCTAAGATATCTCCGCGACGATAACTTCGTCCGTTCCAGAATATTAGAGGCTGATTGAAAAACCTGTGTGGGGAGTAACTCGCTGTGGCCGGCTCACCTGCAGTGAACGTTCGCCTGCCGTTCTGACCAAGATATTGCACTTGAGGCAGTGCGGCGCCGAGAATGACTACGCCGAGGTTGGTCATTTCCACCCTTTTCTAGAGCGAGACTTAGTCAAGCTCCGAATGAGACATCTAGGTGAGATGAGCGTTTCAGGTTTCCCTTTAGAATCAAGGGCCGAATTGGGCGAGTAGGTGAGGGATTTTGCGGGTTCGCGGTCGAACGTAACATGCTGAATTTGTTACATAAAACGCGTAAAACAGGGAAGAAACATGGTGGGCGATGAGAGACTCGAACTCCCGACATCCTCGGTGTAAACGAGGCGCTCTACCAACTGAGCTAATCGCCCGCGATGCTCTGTGTCATCGTTCGGTGCAGCGTCTCTAGCGATATTGAGAAAGAACCGCAAGCCTCTTTTTGAATTTCTGAGCAATTTGCCTGTGCATGCCGCTCTTCCCCGCGAGGGGCATTGTCTGTAGAGGTGCGTCTGTCAGAATATGGAGCGAAAATGACGACGCGAGAGCAGCGAGCAGCCCTTCGGCAAAGCACCCCACGGGTCTTTTTGGACGACGTCCACACGGAACATGCCAGGTTGCTGTCCGATCGCGGCAGGCTGCTCGACAATCTGCCGAAGGGTGGGGTCGTTGCTGAACTCGGCGTGGCAGAAGGGGCTTTCAGCGAGGAGATTCTGGCACGCAACCAGCCCCGGCAGCTCTATCTCGTCGATCCGTGGAATATGGACCGCTATTCCGAAGGCCTCGGCATCATCAACGGCAAGTTCGCCTCCGAGATCGCCGACGGCCGTGTGGTGATTCGTCAGGGTACGTCGCTGGACATGCTGTCCCGGTTCGACGATGCCACTTTCGATTGGCTCTATATCGATACCGATCATTCCTTCGCGCTGACCTGGGAGGAACTTCTGCTTGCGGACCGGAAGGTGAAGCAGGATGGCCGGATCGCCGGCCATGATTTCTGTACCGGAAACACGGTCAAACCCGTCGTCTACGGGGTTGTCGAGGCGGTCAACAAATTCTGTGTCGAATATGGCTGGCGCTTCGAGTTTTTGACGCTCGAACCGGATGCTCACTTTTCCTATTGCCTCAGGCGCATTGACGCATCGTAATAGCCGTCAGCGGGTCAGATGTCGACCACGCCGAGTTCCTGCCTGGCTTCCAGATACCAGTCGACGAAGGCCCTGGCGCCCTTTTCCAAAGGTGTGCTTGGCTGGTAGCCCGTCAGGGCCTGGAGAAGATCGGGGCTTGCGAAGGTGCGCGGCACATCGCCCTTTTGCATCGGCAGCATGACGCGTTTTGCCTTGTGCCCCATCGCATTCTCCACCTTCTCGATGAAGTCCATCAGGCTGACCGGCTGGCCGCCGCCAATGTTGACGATGCGGAAGGGGGCCTGATGCGAGAGGGTTTCGATTTCAGCATCGGCGACGCGGTTGGCTTCCGAGGGAACGACGCCTGACAATCTGACCACGGCTTCCACGAGATCGTCGATATAGGTGAAATCGCGGCTCATGTTGCCCTTGCCGTATATCTCGATCGGCTTGTCCTCGATCATGTTCTTGACGAATTTGAAGAGCGCCATATCGGGCCGGCCCCACGGGCCGTAGACGGTGAAGAAGCGGAAGGCCGTGGTCGGGACCTTGTAGAGATGCGAGTAGCTGTGAGCCATCAGCTCCATCGACTTCTTGGTAGCAGCATAAAAGCTCAGCGGCTCGTCGGCGCGGTCGGTTTCGCGGAAAGGAACATGCGTGTTGGCGCCGTAGATCGAGGAGGTCGAGGCCAGCATGAGGTGGCGCAGTTCGATGCGGCTTGCCAGCTCCAGGATGTTCCAGGACCCTTCGATATTCGAACGCAGATAGGCCTGCGGATGTTCGATGCTGTAGCGCACACCGGCTTGCGCTGCCAGATGAATGAGAACGTCCGGCTTTGCAGCTGAAATGGCGGCTTCCAGCGCTGCCTTGTCCTCGAGCATGGCGATGACCGGGCGGAAGGCAGGATATTGCGTCAGCGCCGCATGACGCATCTCCTTCAGCCGGACATTGTAATAGGGTGTCAGTCCGTCGAAGCCTGTTACCTCATGCCCATCCTGCAGCAGCCGGCGGGCCAGATGAAAGCCGATGAAGCCTGCCGTTCCCGTAATGAAGTAGCGCATTTCTACCTTTTCTCGGGTCTCCTGCCGGTGGCAAAGTAACCGAATCCCTGTTTGATCGCTTCCCTTACCGGATAGATGCTCCCGAGATCAACAATCACCTGGATCTTCGGGGCTTTAAAGCGGTTGGAGGTCAGCGAAACCGTGCCTAAGCATGGGGCCGGCAGCAGTTCGAAAGCACTCGACTGATGCCGGCCACGTCGTCAGGCGGCCTTTCTCACAACAGAACAAGACCTGATCGGGGGGGAGGTTGCGCCGGCAGCCATATGCGCCCTCTTGCGCCGACATCGAAATCCTGGCTGTGGGCTGGGGCTTCATCGCTTGAGCAGCCAAACGGTCCTGCCGTTCTGCGAGGCTTCGATGCCGGCCTTTGTCCGGGTCAGCCGAAGGCATTTTTCCGGGTCTTCCGGCCGCGGCCTTATGCAAATTCCGTTAGGAACGGCCCTCCATGTCGGGTTGATGCTGACCAGGCTGTCGCTGATCGTACCGTGGCCATCCGGACGAAATACGAGGATGTTGGAAGCCCTTCGCTTGACGACGACCATCTCCCAAGGCTTGCCGTCGGCAATCACGCTGGAAAGAGGTTCTTCGGCGTGCGCCGGTGCGCCGGCCAGAACCGCAAGGGCGAGCAACGGCATGAAAAATCGGCCGACTGGCAAGCGAACTGTAGGCATTTCGTATTCCTTTGTTTGAATGAGATTCCGGCGGAAGGTCGCGATCGAGGAGCAAAATCGAGCGGCGGAGCATGGTCCTTGCGCCGGCGGGGATGTGGTGGCGATATTGTTCGAGGTGCGCGGCAATGTCATTACGGGAGATATTTTGATTTGTTAAGGGCGCCGGGGCGTCCCCAATCGCAGGGCCGCTGCCCGGGGGGATCACGCGGCGCATCTGCCGCAGCGGGCGCCGGCGCAGAGGCCGCGTACCGGAATATTGGCCTGCCGGTTCGCGTCGTCACAGCGCAAGTCGCTCCGAAAGCAAAATGAGCATCACGATCGGACCGCCGAAAAGCGCTCCGAACAGGATCGTTGCGAACAACAGGTTTGCGAGCAGGTGGAGCATGGTCTTGCGCGTCACGGCTGCACGCTGACCCGTGATGCAGGTTCGAACCGCACGAAACCCGCTTTCATCCCGCCTGTCCCGAGACTGATCGCCCTTCCCACCCTCCTGAAGATCGGGATGACAGGCCATTGCCGGATGTTGCCCGTTCCCCATGCCGCAGCGAGATATGCGACGGCAATGGAGCTGGATGCGATAGCTGCCAGCCTTGCGGCCGGTCCTGCTGTCCGTTCTGAAGCCATGGCCTGTTCCAAAGTTGAGGACGGGGAAGGTCAGGTCCGTCCTTTGCGGGTTGAACGGATTTCCATTTGGGCTCCGATAATTGCGGAAACATGACCGGTTCCGCCTTTCGGCATGTCGTCTTGCCGCAACGCGAAAGAAACAGATGGATTTGCCTGACGGCGAAGGCCCGTGTCTGTTCCACCAAGCTGAGGCTTGCCGGAACAGACACGCCGGTCATCGTGCCGACGGCGTGAAACCGGCAAATGGAGCGGCGCAAGGGAATAGGGGCCTCGATCCGGCTTCAAGATGCCGGACGCGGCAGGCCATGTAATTCTGCGGCAATGGTTCGCTCCGAGTGTCCGGTCATCGTCATGACCGGAGGCCAACGACAGACATGCCCAGCAATTTCCATTCCCGCCGTCGAATTTTCAACCAGCCGCCTTTCAGGCGTCCATCCAGGGCATTGCTCCTGGGATTCATTGTTTTGCTGGCAGCGGCGACCGTTTCCGGATGCGCTGCCGTACCGCTCAAGGAGGCCGGAACGCTCGCCTCCTACCAGAAACTCGGTCCGCAGAAGGGGACGTTTGCCAAGAAACGGCTCTATGTCGACGGGCCACAGCTGGCGCGGGCAAAGACGGTTGCCATCGTCCCGACGGTCTTTTCCTTCGGCGCTGCGTCCAAGATCAGGTCCGAAGCCGACCGGTCGATGGTTTCCAAGGCTCTCGACCGGGCTCTTTGCGTGGCGCTGAGCGACAAATATCAGATGGTTCCGGCCGGCCAGCCGGCCGATCTGACGATCCGGTCGGTTATCGCCGACATTGTTCCGACCAACAAGGCAGTTGCCGGCGTCGCCACTGTCGTCAGTGTCGGTTCCGGCTTTGCCCTGCCTGTCGGCGTGCCGCGCCTCCCCTTCGGCCTCGGCGGCCTGGCGATCGAAGCCGAAGCGCTCGACGCCGCGGGAACGCAAAATGCCGCGATGCTGTGGTCGCGTGGCGCAAATTCCATTCAGGACAAACCCCGCGTTTCCGAAGTGGGCGACGCCTATGGGCTGGCTGCGAAATTCGCCGACGACTTCTCGCGAGTGCTGATTGCCGGAAAGGAGCCGAAGGGATTGAACCTTTCGCTCCCGTCGAGACAACGCACACGCTCCTGGCTCGGCGGAAAACCGAAATATGCGGCCTGCGAAGCGTTCGGGCGCGCGCCCGGGCTGCTTGGCGTGCTCGCTTCGAGGTACGGCGCTCCGCCGCAGTGGACGGAAAGGAAGCCAAAGCCGACAATGACGCATTGACGGAAGGGTCGGCGCTGTCCAGCGCGTCTGCGAAGGTTTGGGACAGGTGCCAGGAAGATCGGCCGGCTTGCCGGTCGAGGACGGGCAGGGACAGGGCCAGAACCCCGGGCACTGCTCTGCCCGTCCTTTGTCTCAAGGTCACGTCGCAGGCGCAGGCAACGACCTGATGCAACGTTCTTTCCTTTGCATCGGGACATTGTATTCTGATCTCGCCAGACGCATTTCGACGTGAGGAAGACCATGCGGGCCGATAATCGTGACGTTCGTTCGAAGACGGGATCCGGCTTGCCCGGTGACAGGAAGCGTCAGGGCGCGGGATGGCGGAACGGCTGGCGCCACCCGGGATGCGTGGCCTTCAGCGCGATCGTCATTGCCGCACCGCTTTTGAGTACGCCGACATTCGCGGCCAATGCTCTCGAACGGGCGATCGCGGCCGCGCAGCCCTGCAAGGCACTGAAGGTCAGGCAGCCGGTTTTCGGCGTGAAAGTCGAATTGGGCATCGACAGACTCGACTTCGTTAAAATCGACACGATTGAAATCAGAGTTGACGGGGATCAGGCCGAGGCAAACGCGCTCGGCACACTCGCGTGCAAGACGTCGCAGGATTCGCCTCTGGAGGGCGGGTTCTCGGCAAAGGCCCGAATTCACCTGCAGGCAAATCTCGCCACCTGCGCGACGGAGGCAAGTTCGATCGATATTGTCGAGGCAGGGGGAGAGTTCGGAGACGTTGTCACGACGTTCGAACCGGAGATAGCGGCTGCTCTTCGCAAAGGCGTGGAGAACGCGCTGAAAAAGCTCTGCGCCAACTGAAATCGCAGGGCAGCATCGTCAACGGCGATAGTGGATGTGTGGCCGGGCATGGTAGGGCGAGATCTCGACGTGGGCGTCCACCGAGAAAACGTCCCTGAGCATCTCCTTGGTCAATACGTCGGCCGGCGTGCCGGACGCCACAATCTTCCCGCCTTGCATGACGATCAGCGCGTCGCAGAACATGGCCGCGTGGTTGAGGTCGTGCAGCGCGATGATGCTGGTGACGGGCAGGCTGGACACGAGCCGCATGAGGCCGATCTGGTGCTGGATATCGAGGTGGTTGGTCGGTTCGTCGAGGATCAGTTCTTTCGGTGATTGTGCCAGAGCCCTCGCAATGTGGGCGCGCTGCTTTTCCCCGCCGGACAGGCTCTGCCAGCGATCGTGCCTCTTGCTGCTCATTCCGGCCCGCTCCAGCGCTTCCTCGACAGCCTGATCGTCGGCAAGCGTCCAGCCGGAAAACATCGAACGGTGCGGAAAGCGTCCGAGTTTGACGACATCCACGACCCTGAGATTGGCGTTGGTCGTTGCATGCTGTTCGACGAAGGCAACGCGCTGCGCGATCGTGCGGCGCCCGATGGCCCCTATGTCCTTGCGATCGAGCAAGATGTGCCCGGAATGGGGGCGCTTCAGGCCGGCGAGAAGCCGCAGCAGCGATGTCTTGCCGGAGCCGTTCGGGCCAAGAAGGCCAAGCATCCTTCCCGGCGGCGCTTCGAAGGAGACGCCGTCTAGAATGGTCTTCCTGCCAATTTTCCAGACGAGGTTTTCTGCCTTGATACTCATGATGCGCGCTGGAACCGGTAGAGAATGACGGAGAAGAAGGGCACGCCGACCAGCGCCGTGACGACCCCGATCGGCAGTACCTGCTGCGGGATGAGGGCACGTGAGGCAATGTCGGCAAGCACCATGAAGATTGCGCCGGCGACGGCGCAAGCCGGGAGAAGCCGGACATGGAGCGGCCCGACGACGAAACGCGCCGCATGCGGTACGACAAGGCCGACGAAGCCGATCGAGCCCACCATGCTGACGATCGTGGCCGTCATCATCGCTGTCAGCGCAAACAGGACGATGCGGGTCCGGCCGACGTTGACCCCGAGGGATGCGGCCGCTTCGTCGCCAAAGGCAAAAGCATCCAGAACCCTTGCATGGAGCAGGCAGACGGCGAGCCCGAAACCGATGACGACCGAAACCAGCGCAAACTCCGGCCAGCGCACGCCGCCGAAACTGCCGAGCAGCCAGAACATGACGTCGCGGGCCTGCTGCGCATTGGCTGATGTCGTGACGATGTAGGATGTGGCGGCGTTGAAGAGCTGCGAAGCGGCAACGCCGGCGAGAATCGTCCGGTCGGCGCCGCCACGCGTGCCGTTGGACAGTAGCGCTACGAAAAGGAAGGCCGCAAATGCGCCGGCAAAGGCCCCGGCCGACAACGAAACCGCGCCCGCACCGACACCGAGAATGACGATGGCGACCGCGCCGGTGGATGCGCCGGCGGAGATGCCGAGCACATAGGGTTCGGCCAGCGGGTTGCGCAGCAGCGATTGCATGATCGCACCCGACAGAGCCAGCCCCGCGCCGCAGAAGGCGGCCACGAGCGCGCGGCTGAGACGATAGTCCCAGATCACCGTCTCGTGGATGCGGTTGAGTTCCACGGCCGTCCATCCCAGCCTGTTCGTGATGGCGGCAAACGTCGTTGCAAGCGGGATCGGCAGGTCGCCGATCCCGACGCTGATGCCGACGACCAGGCCGACCGCCGCAAGGGCGGCCAACAGGAGAAGGGCGAAAAGGACGGCCTGCCGGAGCGGACGGTTCGAGGCGGTCACTTGATGAGGCCGAGTGCTTTCAGCTGCGCGGCCACCTGCTCCGCGCCGTAGATCGTGCGGATCGTCGGGTTCATGGCCTGGCCGTCCATGACGACGATCGCCTTGTTTTTCACCGCCGGCATCTGGCTGACGGCCGGGTCGCTGTTCAGGAAGCTGATCTTGGCCTCAGGCTTGTCGAGTTCCCAGCGGTTGCGGTCGAGATTGGCGACGACGATGACGTCAGGATTGGCGGCAATGATGCTTTCCCATCCGAGCGTCGGCCATTCCGCCTCGGCGGTGATGGCATTCCTGCCGCCGAGCAGATCCGCGATGAAGCCGGATGCCGCGTTCTTGCCGCCCAGATAGGCGTCCGCGGAGGGCGACTGGCTGGAAAACCAGAAGACGTAGGAAAGCTGTTTGCCGTCCCTGGGGGCGTTGGCGCGCAATGTCGCTTCACGCTTCTTGAAGTCGGCGATCAGCGCCTGACCGCGATCGGCGACGTCAAAAATCTGCGAGAGTTCGTCGATCTCCTTGTACAGGAGATCCATGTTCCACAGCTGGTCGCGGCTGCCGTACTGATCCTTGACCTTTTCGGTGCTGAGGCAGGTGCTGGGAGAAACGTAGCTTGGCACGCCGACCTTGTCGAAGTCCTCGCGCTTGGCAACCTTGCTCGTCGGTCCGACCAGGCTGGGCAGGGCGGCGGCCACGAAATCCGGACTCTGCGCCAGAATCGATTCGAAGGTCGGAAATTCAACGGACAGAAGCTTGACCTTCGCATTGGCTTCGGCGAGCTGCGGCAAAACCTTGCTCGGCCAGAATGCGGTACCGGCCATTCTGTCTTCCAGGCCGAGAAGCAGCATGATCTCGGCGCTGTTCTGGCCGAGCCCGATGGCGCGCTCCGGAGCCTTGGCAACAGTGACCTTCGCGCCGCAATTGTCGAGCGTCAGCGGATATCTGGTCGGCTCGGACAATGCCGGCGTGGCGATCAGGCCGAGTGCGGCGGCAAGCGCGGGAGTCGTGAGAGACTTGAAAACCTTCATGAAACGTCCTGTTCTTCGAGTCCCCGACATGGGGATTCTAAGGGCGCGCGCGGTATAACCCGCTTGCCTGCAGAAAAACAAGAGTAATTAAGTCATCTTTATTGACGGCGAAGATTTGCTGGCGCTCTCCGGCGGCCGAGCGGCTTGAGAGCATGACCGTCCGGCCAGTCAGCGGCGTGGTTCCGTCGCAGGATCCTTCAAGGGACCAGGACCGCCGCTCCGCTCAGGCGGCCGGCACGCAAATCGTCAAGCGCAGCGTTGGCGTCTTCGAGCCGATAGGTCTTCGTGTGGGTGCGCACGCCTGCCTGGCGGGCGACGGGGAAGAATTCCTCGGCGTCTTTCCGCGTCAGGTTGGCGACTGAAACCACACTTCGCTCGCCCCAGATCAAGGCATAGGGCATTGCGGGCAGATCGCTCATATGAATACCGCCGCAGACGATGCGGCCTCCCTTCCGCACCGCCCTCAACGCAGCCGGCACGAGTTCGCCGACGGGCGCGAAGATGATGGCCGCGTCAAGCGCAACGGGCGGGCGCTCGTCGGAGCCTCCTGCCCAGGCGGCGCCGAGACCGCGCGCGAAGCTTTGCGCCGCTTCGTCGCCGGGGCGCGAGAACGCATAGACGTCGCGGCCCTGCCACCGGCAGATCTGCGCGATGATATGCGCGGCCGCGCCAAACCCGTAAAGCCCGATGCGCTTGCCGTCGCCGGCTTTCTTCAGCGAACGCCAGCCGATCAGGCCGGCACAGAGGAGCGGGGCAAGCGCGATCGGATCGGCCTTGCCGTCGAGCGCAAAGGCATAATCGGCATCCGCAACGACATGGGTGGCAAAACCTCCGTCGCGGGTGTAGCCGGTAAATTGCGGCACATCGCAAAGGTTTTCCTCGCCGCTGCTGCAGAACGGGCAATGGCCGCATGTATGGCCGAGCCAGGGCACACCGACCCTTTGTCCCAGGCGCGACGGCGCTATTCCTTCTCCCACTGCTTCGACGATGCCGACGATCTCATGGCCGGGAACGAGCGGCAGCTTCGGCCTTGGGAGATCGCCGTCGCAGACGTGAAGATCCGTCCTGCACACCGCGCAGGCTTCGACCCTCAGCATCAATTGGCCCTTTCCCGGCAAGGGATCCGGCCGCTCGACCGGGTGCAGGGGCGTCCCTATGGCCTCCAGGATCATCGCCTTCATGAACTGTTCCTCATCCTCATGATGCCATGATCCCCCAACCGCGGCAGACCGGCATTGACGATCGTCAAAGACGGTTCGCGCCTCCGCTCCTTCACTCCCACGGAAAATTTCCCAGGCGGCATGTTGATCCAACGCAATGATCGCAGGCGCGTGCCGTGATCGGCTCTGCGGGAGGAGGAGAACGAGAAATGGACGACCCTCGCCGGCAGGACCATGCCGTCCTTCCCTCCGGGATATGGCTCAGGGCCACGGCCTGGAGACCTGTGCGTTCCCGTTCGGGCCGTGGTCTTGGCGTTGCCATCCCGCGTGCGGCGGCGACTGCATCCTACCACCTGCGGGAGGAATGGGTTAACCTGCGGATCGGTATCCGGCTTATCCCTTCGCCATGGGCACGCCATGACGCTGCAAAGCCGTCCTTTGTCTGGAATGCGTTGATTTGCGGCACTCTTCCCGCCGTCCCCGGATCGCTGCTTCGCGACGCGAACCGTCCAGGCGCCGCTGAGGAAAAGACCGGCAGCGACAGGACCGGCCAATGATGACATTGCTGATGACAACGGAAGCATTCCAGCGCCTCAGCCTGGCGCTTGCGATCGGTATCCTGGTCGGCATCGAGCGCGGCTGGCAGGAACGCGAGGCGGCAGCCGGCGAAAGGGTGGCCGGCATTCGCACCTATGGCCTCTCGAGTTTCCTCGGCGGCCTGTGCGGCTTCATTCAGCCGGTGACAGGCCCCATCCTTCCGACGGCTGTGTTCGTGTTCTTTTGCATCACCATCCTCGTTTTCAGCTCCATGCAGGTGGCGCGCGACAAGGATTTCAGCGCGACCGCAGCCATTGCGGCGATAACCGTCTTCGTGCTCGGTTTCAGCGCCGTTGTTGCCGACATGACGACGACGGCAGCGGCTGCCGTTGCCATAACAGTGCTTCTGGCGGCGCGCGAACCCTTGCACGGCTTTCTTCGGCGGCTGACCTGGCTCGAGCTCCGGGCCGCCCTGATCCTGCTGACGATGACGGTCGTCATCCTGCCCATCCTGCCCGACGCGCCGATCGACCCCTGGCAGGCGATCAATCCCTTCGAACTCTGGATGCTGACAATCCTCGTGGGTGCCGTCTCCTTTGCCGGCTATATCCTGATCAGGATCGGCGGCGCACGCGCCGGCATCCTGCTGACCGGCGCAAGCGGCGGCATCGTTTCCTCGACGGCCCTGACGCTTTCCTTTGCCCGTCAGTCGGTCCAGGTGCCCGCTCTCTCCTCCCTGCTGTCGGCCGGGGCAATGCTGGCGGGAGCCGTATCCCTGACCCGGGCGCTGCTGATCTGCGGTGTCGTGGCACCGGCGGTTCTGCGGGAGCTTGCGCCATTGCTTGCCCCGGCGGCCGCGGTCTTCGTGATCGGCGGCGGGCTTGCTGGAACGCTGCGGCGCCCGGATAACAGTCCCGATTTCTCGCCGCGAAACCCGCTCGAGGTCATGGTCGCGCTGCGCTTTGCTCTTGTTCTTGCCGTGGTGACGATCCTGACGCGGGCGACCCTGGTCGTTTTCGGAACACAGTCGCTGCCTGTCCTTGCCTTCGTGACGGGACTGGGCGATCTCGACGCGATCACGCTCTCCGTCGCGAAACTCACCTCGATCCAGCTCCCTGCGGAGGTGGCCGCCCGCGCCATAGCGGTCGCCGCTTTCGCCAATCTCCTTGCGAAAGCGGTTCTGGCGGCAGTCACGGGAAGCCTCGCCTACGCGCTTCGTCTGGCGGCCGCGACCGCTGGCGCGGCTCTGGCCGCATTTGCCGGCTTTCTGCTGACGTGAGCTTTGGCATCAGCACTCTCGCAGGGAAGCTGTCCGTCTCGGGCGCGTTGCCTGTCAGAATTGAGGTATGTCAATGCGAGACTGTCGACGGATGCGAAAGTGATGAGGATCAGGCCTCACCATTTTCCGTTCGGAGCCTCCCGATGAAACAGCACCTCTTTCTTCCGCTCCTCACCTATCCGGACATGACGTCCGAGTTCATCATCGCCAATGCGGTCGCACTTGCCCGCCACATGCAGGCAACGCTCACCGTTTGCCCAGTGGTGATCACGATCCCCGATGTTTCCAATGCGCTGTCGTCATTGATCATCGATGCGGCGAAGATGGCGCGGGACGCCGAGGCGCTGAGCCGCAGCCGGGCCTCCGCGCTCGCCCAAAGGGCGCTCGAACAGGGCAAGGACGCCTGCGTCGAGGTCTGCGTGCGCGAGATCAAGGCCGGTGAGCCTTTCGTCGCCGAAGCGCTCGCCGAGGCCTCGCGCGCATATGATTTCGTGCTTCTGGAATCGGCGGGCATCTCCCGCCCGATCGTCGAGGCGGTACTCTTTCTCTCCGGCCGGCCGCTCATCCTCTATCCCGCCGCGCCGTTCGGCGGGCGGCTGGATCACGTCGCCATCGCCTGGGACGGGAGCAGGGCTGCCGCGCGCGCCGCCCATGACGCTTCGCCCTTCCTGGAGCGGGCGGCCAGGGTCTGCCTGCTGTCTGTCACCGACGAGAAGCCGTTCAAATCCGATACGGGCGACCAACTTGCCGAAAACCTGCTCAGGAGCGGGGTAGCGGCGGAGACGGTGCGGGCGCAGGCAGGCAGCGGGCCGATTGGCGAAGTCCTGCAGGCCAGGGCGTTCGAGCGGCGTGCCGATCTGCTCGTCATGGGCGGGTTCGGCCATTCGCGCCTGCGCGAATTCGTGCTCGGCGGCGCCACCGAGGGCGTGCTGGCCAATATCACGCTGCCTGTCCTGCTGTCGCATTGAGGATTGACCTGCCATGTTCAAGGATCGTCTCCGGAGCAAGCAGCTCTGGGATCGCATCGTCAGTGCCGACGAAGCTGCCAAGCTGATCACCGACGGCATGACCGTCGGCATGAGCGGCTTCACCCGCGCCGGCGAGGCCAAGGCCGTGCCGCTCGCCCTGGCGGAAAGGGCCAAGCGTAATCCGCTGAAGGTTACGCTGATGACCGGCGCCTCGCTCGGCAACAATCTCGACCGGACGCTCGTCGAAGCCCATGCCATTGCCCGCCGCATGCCTTTCCAGTCCGACGCGGTCATGCGCAAGGCGATCAACGCCGGCGAGGTGATGTTCATCGACCAGCACCTGTCCGAAACGGTCGAATTTCTGCGCAGCGGCCAGCTGGCACCCGTCGATGTCGCCGTTATCGAGGCAACCGCGATCACCGAGGAGGGCGGCATCGTGCCGACCACCTCCGTCGGCAATTCGGCGAGCTTCGCCATCCTGGCGCCGAAGGTGATCGTCGAGATCAACCTGTCGCAGCCGGAAGCGCTCGAAGGGCTGCACGATATCTATATCCCGACAAGGCGGCCAAGCCGCGAGGCGATCCCGGTCGTGACGCCCGACAGCCGCATCGGCACGCCCTTCATCCCGATCCCGCCGGAAAAGATCGCGGCGATCGTGGTCACGCAGAGCGGCGACAGCGCGTCCACGGTCGAAGCGCCGGACGCGGAGACGAATGCGATTGCCGGCCATCTCACCGAATTCCTGCTCAACGAAGTGCGGCAGGGAAGGCTGACCGAGCGCCTGCTGCCGCTCCAGGCAGGCATCGGCACGATCGCCAACGCGGTCCTTCACGGATTTGCCGAAACGCCTTTCCACGACCTCACCATGTATTCCGAGGTGCTGCAGGATTCGACCTTCGATCTCATGGACGCCGGCAAGTTGAATTTCGCCTCCGGGTCCTCGATGACCTTGTCGACGGCGAAGCATTCGCAGGTATTTTCCGCGATCGAGCGCTACAAGCGCCAGCTCGTCCTGCGCCCGCAGGAGATCAGCAACCATCCCGAAGTCATCCGCCGCCTCGGCATTATCGCCATCAACACGGCGCTGGAACTCGATATCTACGGCAACGTCAATTCGACCCATGTCGGCGGCACGCACATGATGAACGGTATCGGCGGCTCCGGCGATTTCGCCCGCAACGCTTATATGTCGATCTTCGTGACGAAGTCGCTTGCCAGGGACGGCGCGATTTCGCGCGTCGTGCCGATGGTCAGCCATGTCGACCATAGCGAGCACGACGTCGACATTCTCGTGACGGAAATCGGTCTTGCCGATCTGCGCGGCCTGGCGCCGCGGGAGCGGGCGGAGGTCATCATCGCCAACTGTGCCCATCCGAACTATCGCGAAGCGCTGGCGGACTATTACAAGCGCGCGCTGCTGCGGGGCGGGCAAACACCGCATCTGATCGAGGAGGCGCTCGGCTGGCACGACAATCTGCGCCGGACCGGGAGGATGCTTGGCTAGTGACCCGGGCCGATCCGACGAAACCCGTTACCGCGCAGGCCGGCCCGGCCCCTGGCCCGCACTCGGTTTGCGATCGACGAGGACCGAGCATTTGGCGTGTCGTACCACGCGGTCGACCACGGCCCCGAAAATATAGTCGGTAATATCCGGCACATGGGTCGACAGGATGATGAGATCTGCCTTCTTTTCCTGCGCGGCGGTCAGAAGCACCCTGGCCGCGCTGCCGGTGTGGACCTCCACCAGGGCAGGGATCTTCATCTGCCGGCAGAGCAGCGCGAGCTTCTCCTCGGCATTCTCTATGGCGGCGGTCTCGAAGTCTTCCGGCAGGCTTGCCGCCATGTAGCGCGGGGCGGCTTCCAGGGCGTGGATGACGAAGATCGAGCCGTCCTTGTCGATGAGGCCGGCTGCCCTGTTCAGGATGCGCTCGGCGGTCTCGCGAGGGCCGGTGCCTATTGCGCAGACTATCGTTCGGTACATATCGGATCACTCGCCTCGCCTGCCGGATGATCAGGCAATTCTAGCTGCTCGTACGGACCGTACATTGACCAGCATCAAGAAACACTCCGCCGCCGCGCCGGATGCAGGGCAAGACGCAAGGACACAGGCGGGCTGCCCGCGAAAATCTCACATGGCGATCAGGACCACAGCGCGCTGACGGCAAGGGTCAGGGAGAAGGCGACCAGTACCGCGCAGCCGCAATGGCGCACGGCAGGCGGCATTTGTGCATGGCGTCCGACGAGCAGGCTGCCGAGGCCAAGCCAGATCGCCGACGTTGCCGTCGCGCAGCCGGCGAATATCGCCATCGCGCTCGTCTGTTCCGCCTGGACAGCGGGCACGAGCGTGAGGCCAATGATGATGGCCTTGGGATTGAGCAGGGTGGTGACGAAGAGCTGACCGGCGCCGAGCCTGTTCCGCCCGCCCGCCGGCGCCGGAACCAGGAGCTTGAGGGCAAGATAGAGAACCCAGCTTGCCGAGATCAGCTTGACGATGCCGGCAATGCCCGGATGGCCGTTGAGGAACGGGGCGGCGATGCCAGACACCGGCACGATGACGACGAGATAGGCAGATACCACCGCGGCGACGAGCGACAGGCACCGCGAAAGCGTCAGCGCTGTGGAAGCCAGGGCCAGAACCGCATTGGTCGGGCCTGGAAGGATCAGCAGCGAGACGATGGCGATCGCGAATGTCGGCAGGTTCATCAGATCCGGTCCTTGCGGGTGTTTCTCACCCTTGCCACGAATCCGGACGGACGATTTTGATCTGTGTCAGTTCGAGCGCCGCCCGGTCGGATTGAGATTTGTCAAGGACGGGCAAGGAGAGAGGCGATAGCAATGGCGATCGATATCCGTCCGTCATGCGAAGACGTATGCGCCCTTGTGCCGCGTCAGCGAAGGCGGAGGGGGCTCTCGCATCACCGCGGGGGTATGAAATCCATGTTCGAAAGGCAGCCTGTCCCGCCATGCTTCTGAGAGACCTCGATCCGGCCACCGCCAGGCGCGTTCTGCAGATCTATGACGGTATTGCGCAGGCGCCCTGGTTCAATCGCAACCGTGCCACCGAATGGGAGCTGCTCAAGCTCGTGCTGCGTCATGTCGCGCGCGACCAGGAGGAGGACTATCTCCGGAAACTGTGTACCCGCGAGGCGTTCGAGCGCTTCTGCCGGAGCGCCTAGCGCGGGGGACGGATCAATTCGGCGGCGAAGGGGCGGCGGCACTGCCGATGCCCTGCCACGTCCACAGCGGCTCCGGCTGTGAATGACCGCGGCGCCAGCGCCTGACGTCGGTTGCGGTGACGACCAGGATTTCGGCATGCTGCGGATCGCATTTGCCATAGGCGAGCGCGATCTCGCAAAAGCTGTGCAGAAACTGGAAAAGCCGCGCTTGGCTGGCGCGCGGCGGCGAGGCGATGCTGAGCAGCGCCCGCCTGGTGACGATGAGAGGCCTGATACGGTCGGCGACCCGAAGATCGATGCGGCCGCACTTTTCCCCGTCGTCGAACCGGGCCGAAACGATCGAATAGGCGGTAGTGGGTTCAGTCATGGCCGAACCCGCCCCGATCCGGATCAAGGCCGATCTGCATCGCCGTTCCCATCCGTCTTGCCGCCCTCTTCGTCGTTGATGCCCTTCTTGAAGGCCCGGATCCCGTGTGCGACGTCACCCATGAGTTCGGGAATCTTGCCGCGTCCAAACAGGATGAGGACGATGGCGAGGACGATCAGCCAATGCCAGGCGCTAAAGCTTCCCATTCCAACTACTCCTTGCGATATGGCGAGCTTATGCTTTCCGCTTCGGCCGTGATTGATCTGGCGCAAATGCAACCATGTTTGTGAAATCGGCGGTCAGCCGCCGCGGCTGCCCTGGGCATGGATTGGCGGATTTCGATGCCCGCCCGCCGCATTTCCGTCGCCTCCGCGCCGACCGTCCGGCGGGCTGTCGGCATTCGGTTCCGGCGTGGGGATCGGCTGTGGACGCAGGAGCAGCATTTCGAGCGTCGCGCGCGCCTCGCCTGCGGCCGAACTGTCGCAACCCAGGAATTCGAGCATGTCGAGGTGCCGGTCCGGGCGATACTCTGCCGTCATGACGGACGTTCTCCAGCCTCTTTCGTATGAAAGGTTCGTTCCGCGTCAAGAATGTCGTGACGACTTGCGACAAAGGCCTTGAGAAGTTGAGAGCCGATCTTCGCCTGCTTTGCCACATCGTCGAAAATCAGAGCCGCTTCCTCGACTTCGCCGATCTCGGAGGCGGGTCCGAACTGCTCGACTTCCCTCAAAAGCTCCAGCAGCGTGGCGACCTTCGTTCGCTGGCGCAGTGCCGACATGAACAGTTCCTGCACAACGGCAGCTCTTTGCCTCGGCGCCAGATGCGCGAGCAGTTCGCCGATGATGAGGGTGCAGCTGCAGTCGGCGTCGGGGTCCTTCGCAAAGGCCTTTATCTGACGCACGGCAGAGAGGATCCGCCTGTCGCCGGCAGCATTGGTTTTCGCCAGTCTCATGGTCATTCTGTCAAATCCCTTGCGTTCTTGAGGCGCGCGACCCATTCCGCGCCGGTCTTGCCGTGATGGAATCCGTTCGACAGCGGAATGTCCGGATAGACGTCACGCAGCCTTGCCAGCGCCTGCGCGGGCTCGATCTCTCCAGTGAGAACTTTGCGAAAAGCCCAGGATACCTCGACCATGTCGCAGGTCTGCGGCGACAGCCGGAGCGAACCGACGCCTTGCGCGGCCCATTCGTCGGAGTGCTCCAGCAGGGCCTGACACGTATGCGACAGCGTCTGCACGCCATTCAGGGCAAGAAAGGGCTGTCCCGAGATCGTGTTGACCGCGATGCCATCCGGATCTTCCTGGCAGACGAACTGGCAATTGTCCTTGGTTCGCCCTTTCGAGCGCGCGTGGGCGCAGCGCGCGGAAATGGCGAGCGGCATGCGGCCGAAAGCGAAAATCTCGACGGCAATGTCCGGACAGGTCCTGGCAATGGTCGCGACGGACGCGGCCGGAAGCTCGGGCGGCAGGCAGATTGCGGTCGCACCGTTGGATGCCAGAACGCGGGCGGCAGCCGCGTTGTAGACGTTGATGAACGGTCCGACGGTGTGCGGCCGGCCTTTCAGAAGATGGAGGGCGGAGAGATCGTTCGCCTCTACCAGCCGGCTATCCTCCTGGGCGAGCGCCCTTTGATAGTTTGCCTCGCGTTCGAGCGTGACGAGCGCCAGCGTCGAGAGCCTGACGTCCTTTCCGGCGGCCTCCAGCCGGTCGATGACGGCAGCAAGCTCGGCTTCCATGAAATGCAGCCGCTTCGAGCAGATCGTCTCGCCGATGACGACGACATCGACGGGCGCCTCGTCGGCGATCTCGAAATAGAAATCACGCCAGCGGTCGCTCGGCCAGAGATATTGGAGCGGGCCAAGTGTGAGCTTCATCACCTACCTCCACCGCTTCTCGTAGGCGCCGTGGGTCGTTTCCAGCCCTTCGCTGAGGGCCTTTAGGCGGGCCATCAGAGCCGGACGTTCGGCAGGTGCTGCTTCCATCGTCGCACGGAGCGTGGAGACGACCTGCGAAATATAGGCCTTGCCGCGTTGGCGTCCCTCGACCTTCAGCGCCGTGACGCCGGCTGCCCGCAGTTCGTCCAGCTGATCCATGACGTCGAGCGAAACCGGATCCTCGAAGGCATAGGTCTTGCTCTTGCCGATCTCAAAGCGTCCCTTGCATAGGGTCGGATAACCGGCCGGCTCCTTCTCGGAGAACCTGTTGATCGTAAATCCGCCGAGCTCCGACACCATGTCGCTGTCCTCCTGGCGGTAGCGGACATGGCTTGCCGGCGAGCAGACGCCGTTCATGTTGGGCGATTTTCCGGTTGCATAGGAAGACAGGGAGCATCGTCCCTCCGCCATCACGCAGAGGCCGCCGAAGACAAAGACCTCGAGCTCGCAGGATACTTGCCGGGCGATGCGGGCGATATCGGCGACGGTCAGCGTCCGGGGAAGCACGACGCGGGCGGCGCGGAAACTTTCCACCAGATAGGCAAGGGCGTCCGGATTGGAGGCCGAAGCCTGTACCGAAATGTGCAGGCGCTGATGCGGATGATGTTCGGCAACATGCGCCATCAGCCCGAAATCGGCGACGATCAGCGCGTCCGCGCCGGCCTCGGTCGCCTCCTGCGCCCGGCGATACCAGAGATCCTCCCGCCCTGCCGTCATGAACGTGTTCAGCGCCACGAACGTCTTGACGCCGCGGGTGCGGGCATAGGAAACAGCCTCCCGCAGCTCCTGCAGATCGAAATTCAGGCCTGGAAAGTTTCTGGCATTCGTTTCGTCGCGAAAGCCGCAATAGACGGCATCCGCGCCGGCATCGACGGCTTCTCGGAAGGACGAGGGAGTTCCGGCCGGGCATATCAGTTCCATCTGGCGCCCTCGGCTTTGAGTGCATGGCGCCGGACGGACGAGAGTGCCGCCATCACAGGGCGGCGGATCGGCCCCGACATGTCTCCCGCCAGTTTCACCAGATCGATCCCGCTGTCGTCGAGTGCATTTCGAAGCGCGAGCACGGCTTCCATATTGCCGTTCACGGCAAGCTTGCGGGCAAAGAAGACGGCGTCGCCGTCCAGACGGCCCTCGGCAAGGCCGAGCATCAGCAGCAGGGGACCGCTGATCCTGGCATCCGCTTCCGGCGCGCGCCCGCGCCGGTAGGTGCGGATGGTGCCGCCGGCAGGCCGGATCACGAATTCGAAGGCAAGGTCCGAAGGGGCAAAGCCAAAGCACGAATACCGATAGTCCCCGAGCCGGTCGAAGAGCCGGGGGTGGGATTTGAGCACCTGCTGGAACAGCAGGGATGCGGCGCGGGCCGCGATGGGCAACGGCACGATGCCGGCCGCAGCCATCAGGCGGGATGAAACAAGCATTGAGGCCTCTTCTCGTGAGAGTGGCACCCTACGACCTCGAGCCTTCGTCCTGTTTGTTTTTGGACAAAGACAGGAGCGGTTTCCTCGCCGATTGCATCCCCATGTTGAACGATGCGCCCAAGATCAAACGTCATGCCGACCTGCAATCCTTCATGCGTGAACTCGAGCAGCGGCGGCTGCTTCTGTCGGTCGACGAACCCGTGTCGCTCGTCCACGAGCTGACTGCGCTGCACAAGCACGTCCTTGAGGAAAACGGACCGGCCCTCCTCATAAGGGCGCCGATCGATGCGGCAGGACGGCGCAGTCCCATCCCCGTGCTCGTCAACCTGTTCGGCACCAGGGAGCGCATCGAGCTTGGTTTCGGGGTCGGGGAGGGTGGCCTTGGCCGGTTGGCGGAGGATCTCGCCGATCTCCGCCACCCCTCTCCGCCGAAATCGCTTTCCGATGCCCTCGGCAAGCTGCCCCTGCTCAAGGCGGCAAGCCGCATGCGGCCGCGGCACCGACGCACGGCCCTGTCGCAGGCGGTCGTCTACCGGGGTGCGGAGATCGACACCGGCATGCTTCCGGTCCAATGGTGCTGGCCGGGAGAACCGGCCCCGCTGATAACCTGGCCGCTGGTGATTACCTGCGATCCCGACGATCCTGACGACGTCAACGTCGGCATCTACCGGATGCAGGTTCGCGACCGCTCCTCGCTGATCGTGCGCTGGCTTTCCAATCGCGGCGGCGCAAAGCACTTCCGCCAATGGCAGCGACGCGGCCAGGACATGCCGATCGCCATTGCGATCGGCGCAGACCCCGCAACGCTCCTTGCCGCCGTCATGCCCTTGCCGGAAGGCATGAGTGAAATGAACTTTTCAGGCCTCCTGCGCGCAGCGCGCACGCAGGTCGTCAACGCGCTGACCGTGCCGCTCGCCGTGCCGGCCTGCGCCGAAATCATTCTGGAAGGGAGCGTGTCGATCGACGAAACCGCGCCGGAAGGTCCCTATGGCGACCACACCGGTTACTACAACAGCGTCGAGCCCTTTCCGGTCGTCCGGTTGAGCGCCATCACCATGCGCCGCTCCCCCGTCTACCTGTCGACCTATACGGGCCGTCCGCCGGACGAGCCTTCCCGGCTCGGAGAAGCGATGACGGAGCTGATTGTCCCGATCCTGCGGCGCCAGTTTCCCGAAATCCGTGATTTCTGGCTGCCGCCGGAAGCCTGCTCCTACCGCGCGGCGGTCGTCGCCATCGACAAGCGGTATCCGGGACAGGCCCGCCGGGTGATGATGGGGCTCTGGTCGATGCTTCCGCAGTTCAACTACACCAAGCTCATCATCGTGGTGGATGCCGATATCGGGGTCAGGAGCTGGGAGGACGTGATGTGGGCCGTCTCTACGCGGTTCGACGCCGCGAGCGACCTGACGGTCGTCGAAAACACGCCGATCGACTATCTCGATTTCGCCTCTCCCCGGGCAGGTCTTGGAACGAAGATGGGTCTCGACGCCACCCGCAAGATCGGAGCGGAGAGCGACCGCGAATGGGGGCGCGAGCTTATCATGCCGGCAGACATTGCCGCGCGCGCGGCAACAACATGGGAAAGGATCAAACGTGACATCGCTTCATGAGCAGCGCGACGTCGTTCTGGCCGTTACCGGCGCCTCCGGTGCGGCTATCGGCCTTGCCATCCTCGATCTTTTGTGCGGGCTCGACATGCGCGTACATCTTGTCGTCTCGCAAAGCGGCAAGCGGACCCTCCTGCACGAGGTCGGGGCCGAGGTCCACGACCGGATGCTGCCGAAGGCATACAGAAGCTACGACAATAGCGATATCGGCGCCACCATCGCCAGCGGCTCGTTTCCTGTCGCGGGGATGATCGTCGCGCCGTGCTCCATGAAGACGCTTGCTGCGATTTCGACGGGCCTTTCGACGAGCCTTGTGGCCCGTGCCGCCGACGTGCAGCTCAAGGAGAGGCGCAGGCTCGTGCTGATGACGCGGGAGACGCCCCTGCATCTCGGACACCTGCGCAACATGACATCGGTCACGGAAATGGGCGCGATCGTGATGCCGCCGGTTCCGGCTTTCTACAATCGGCCGCGGTCGGTGCAGGAGATCGTCGACCACCTTGCCCGTCGCGCCGTCGATCTCCTGGACTTGCCGATCGCACGGCAGTCGAGCGCCTGGCCCGGCGAGGCGGACTTCGCTCAGCCGAAGACGGAAATCGGATCGGCGCCGAAAAGCAGGGCGTGACCGCCCGCAAGCAGAAGCCAGGCGGTCAGCGCCAGCGTGGCCGCCGCCGCTGCGACAAGAGCGGCGTCCGATTTCGGCCGGACGCCCGAAACGAACGCCGCCAGGGGCCAGACGGAGGTCTGCGCGGCGCAGATCTTCCAGCGATCGCAAAGGCGCTTCCTCGCCCGGCGCTCGGCCATCGGAATGCCGGCAAGCGCAAACAGTCCAAGGCCGCCAAACAGCAGGAGAGAACGAAGGTCGCCGTTGGCGATGACATGGCCGAGCGCCCAGAGCGCAAATCCCCATTGCACGGGATGCCGGGTAATCCGTACGACCGCGCCGGCCGGTCCCGACGAGCGGATCGAGATGGACAGAGGGTTTGCGCTCATCAGGCCGGCGAGCACAAGAAAACATCCGATCGGCGCGAGCATGAAGGTCATGGCGGCATGCCACGGGCGAAGCTCCCATAACGGAACGTAGTCGAGGGCGAGCGCTGCTGCGAAGAGCCAGGCCAGAGCCGCCAAGGAGGCAGCCGAATAGGTGACGATATAGGCCGGCTTGCCGATCGACCGGATGATGCGAAGGCGAATGTCCGGGATCGCCGGGACCGAATGCAGCATGAGAAAGACGGCAAATGCGCCGATGAACTGGATCATCCGGGTGTTACCTCGCCATGTCGAAGGTGATGTATCGCCACCGGTCCTTCGCGACTTTGACCAAAGTCAAGCAATGAGGATGAGCGAAGGGATTTCCGTTGCGTGGCCGCCAAAGGCTTGCCCCGTGTTAATCCGTGCCTCTTTGCGTTAGCGCAAAGAGCAAGGCGATCGCGCTGTTAAACGTGACGGCAATACTCATCTTTAGGGATTGCCGTCATGCTCCGTGCCACCAGCCTATTTGCCGCTCCTCTCCTTCTCGTCGCAGTGCCGCTTGGCCTGCAGGCTGCCGAATATCCGATCGGCTCGCCCCAGATCACGGCGGGCATGGAAGTGGCGGCCGTCTATCTGCAGCCGATCGAGATGGACCCGCCGGGCATGATGCGCGCCGCAGCGGAATCCGACATCCACCTGGAAGCGGACATCCACGCCACCGCCGACAATACGAACGGTTTTGCGGAGGGCGACTGGCTTCCCAACCTGCATGTGGAATATGTCGTGACAAACCTCGACAACGGCGACGAGCAGGTCGGGGCGCTGGAACCGATGGTCGCCAGCGACGGGCCGCATTACGGTGACAACGTCAAACTGTCGGGACCGGGCCGCTATCGGCTGGAACTCAGCGTTCATCCGGGCGGCCACGGCGAAATGTCCTTCGGCCGCCATGTCGACAAGGAGACGGGCGTTGCGCCCTGGCCGGATGCATTCTCGCTGAAATTCGACTTCGTGTTTGCCGGCGTCGGCAAGAAGGGCGGCTATTGATGCGGCCCATCGGCTGGTCGGGACGGCTGCTGGCCGCAGCCATGCTGCTGACGGCACCTTGTCATGCCGCCTTCGCCGAAGGCGAAGATCCGGTTTTCGAGGTGCATTTCAGCAACGGCATCATCTCGCCCTCGGTCATCGAGGTGCCTGCGAATACCCGTTTCAAGCTCGAACTGCACAATGACGGTTCGACCCCCATCGAGTTCGAGAGCATTCCGCTGCGCAAGGAAAAGGTTCTGGCGCCCGGCGCATCGAGCTTCCTCGTATTCCGTTCGCTCAGCGAAGGAGACTATGCCTTCTTCGACGACTTCCATCTCGACATGCCCCCGGCAAGACTGATCGCCCGATGAACCCGGATCTTACTTTACAGACATTCGAGATCGCCTCGGTGGTCTGGCGGGAAAGCTTCGAGGCCCTGCTGGTCGTCGGGATCCTGCTGACCTGGTCGGTGCGGGCGGTTCCGGCGGCACGCGCGCGGGCAACCCGCTGGATTTTTGCCGGGGCGGGCGCCGGTCTCGTCCTCGCCCTGACGCTTGCCCTCGTCATGAGCAAGGCGGCCGATGTGCTTGAAGGAGATGGCGAGGATATCCTGCAGATGGTGATCGCCGCGTTTGCCACGGCCCTCATGCTGAGGATGGTGTTCTGGATGCGCGCCATGGAGCGCGGCCAGACCGGAGATCTCGCAATCCAGGCTGTCCGGCATGTGGAGGCCGGCAACTGGCTCGGGCTCTCCGTGCTGGCGGCACTGGCGGTGGCGCGTGAGGGTGCGGAGACGGTCGTTTTCCTGTACGGGCTGACGGCGTCCTCGCAAGGTTGGCAGGCCGGTTTTGTCCTTGCCGCAGGTCTGTTTGGCTTCGTGCTTGCCGCAATCAGCTTCTGGGCGTTCAGGACCGGTTCGAAATTGATCTCCAGGACGGTGCTTGCACGCGTCAGCGAAGCGCTGCTTCTGATCCTCGGAAGCGGGCTGACGATGCTTGTGGTCGACAAGGCGATTTCGCTTGGGCTCGTTTCGCCGATGACAGGACCGCTATGGGATTCAAGCCGCCTGCTTGACGATGGCAGCGGTTTCGGCGCCTTCCTCGCCGGTCTCGTAGGCTACCGGGCACGGCCGGAGCTTTTTCCGCTTCTGAGCCTCGGCTTCTACTGGCTGATCGCGTCCCTGGCCTATGCGCCTCCGCTGACCGGCAAGGCGCCTGCATGACTTCTCATGGTGGCGGCGTGCCGACGGTTGTCGCCAGGTTCGGCGACGTGCTCCTGCGAAACCAGGCATCCATCCGACGTCTTCAATGGGCAATGGTGGCAATCTATGCGAGCCTTCTCACGGTTCCGCTGCTGCTGCCGCTTCCCACGCATGCCGATTACCTGTGGAACAATGCCGTCCGGTTTGCACAGTTCGTTTTCTGGGGCGTCTGGTGGCCGTTCGTCATCCTCGCCACGGCGCTGGTGGGCCGCTTCTGGTGCGGTATCCTGTGCCCGGAGGGTGCGCTTTCCGAACTTGCCAGCCGGCACGGCGCCGGCCGGGCAATTCCGGGATGGATGAAATGGTCCGGCTGGCCGGTCGTCTCCTTCATATCGACCACCGTATACGGGCAGCTGACGAGCATCTACCAGTATCCGAAACCCGCCGCGCTGCTGCTCGGCGGCTCGACCTTCGTGGCCATCGTCATCGGCGCGCGCTATGGAAAGGCAAAAAGGGTCTGGTGCCGGTTCCTGTGCCCGGTCAACGGCGTATTCGGCATCGTTTCGAAAATCGCGCCGCTGCATTTCCGGACCGACGCAGACGGCTGGCGCACCGGTCATCAGCAGCTGGGGCGGTCGAATGCCGTCAACTGCGCGCCGCTCATTCCCATCAAGACCATGCAGGGCGCTTCCGCCTGTCACATGTGTGGCCGGTGTTCCGGATATCGCGGCGCAATCCGGCTTTGCTGGCGCAATCCGGCCAGCGACATCGTGCGCGGCTCCGGTCGGCTCGCGACCATGTGGGAGACGGTTCTGATCGTTCCGGTTCTGCTCGGGCTGGTTCCTGCCGCGCTGCATTGGTCCGATAGCGGTCTCTTTCAGGTGATCCGCCTGTGGCTGGTGGAACGATGCCTCGATCTGCAGCTGGCCTGGCCGCTCTCGCTGCGCCTGCCGTGGTGGATCCTGACCGACTATCCCCTGAAGAACGATGTCATGACGTCGGTGGATGCCGCCGCTCTCCTGATGCTTCTGTCGGCTTCGGTCGCGGCGGCCACCGCCCTGTTCGGCATTCCGCTTGCGGCATGCGCAAGTATCCTGCGGATGAAGAGGGGCTTGCCTCACCATCTCGCTCAGGCGCTCATTCCGCTTGCGGCAGCCGGTCTCTTCGGCGGGCTGCTCTCGTTGACCATCTCGCAGCTGCGCTCCGACGGCATCGTCATACCCTGTACGGATCTGTTTCGCGGCGGCCTCGTTCTTGCCGCGGCCGTATGGTCCGTTGTGCTGGCGTTCCGGATTGCGGCGTTCTACGACCCGCGCCGTGCCGCCAGACTATGGGCGACAGCCGTCATGGCCGTTCCGATCGCCTTGTTTTCGGCCGCCTGGATCGCGGCATTTCTCGCCTGAAGCGAAGGTCGAAAAGCCGCTCAGCCCGTCTTGTCCGGCCGGCCCTTGGGCAGATCGGCGAGACGGACCGGGCGCCTGCGCCGACGTCTTCTGATCTCCACGGTGAACGGCTTCTGCAATGTGCGCATCGGCATTCCTTTCCTTTGTCCGAAACGCGGCCCGGCGCCGCGAGCCATCACGGGAATCCTACGGCCTTGGGCCTGCATTCTCTTTGAGGGATGTCAAAGACATCGGAGCCCGACCGGTTATGCTCTCATCCGTCATGGACGAAAGAGGAGGGAGCCCGGATGTTGCCGAGGTTCATCACCGCATTCCTGAGATCCTCCGGAGAGACAGGCGTCGTGCTCATGGAACACGACGGCGCGCAGCGCGTGGTCATCATCGATCGCGAAGCCCTGCGGGAGATCAGCAGCCCGCCGCGCGTCGACGAAACCCGGCTGCAGGAAAATGTCGGTACGATATGTGAAATCGCGACATCGAAGATGCTGCTGCAGCCGCAGTCGACATTTTCGCCGATACGCGTATCGAAAGACGACATCGAGGCGTGGAAGGCGTCGCACGACACGCTGCACTGAGGAGAGTCGCGGCGAGATTGCGCCGCCTGATCCCTCCGGCAGTGTATGCAGTTCGACAGTTCTGTCGTGGGGCGATCGTCCTGCGCGAGCAAAGTTGGCAAAGGCACGCCCGGCTCTTCACTCGTCACGCGCTGCCTTCGAAACGCGCGTGGCTGCCGTCCAGGCCCACCAGATCGACGAGCAAATCCCTACGCGTCCTGGCCACCGAGCGGATGCTGGCCTCTTCCATCAGGCTGAAAGCCGTGGAGAGGGCGTCGGCTGTCGTCGCGTCGTCAGCCACGACCGAGACGCGTCGATAGATGGCCGGTGCGGTACCGTCACGCGGATCGAGGATATGACCGAAGCGGCCGCCTGCGTCAAAATGAAAGCCTGCAGCACTGGAGGTTGCGACGGCCTTGTCGACAATATCCAGTATCCGGTCGGGACGATCGTCGAACTGGCTGTCCGCCAGTCCGATCCGCCAGGGGGTTCCGTCCGGTTTGGAGCCGATCGCCCGATCCTCTCCCATGTCGACCAGGCTGCTCGTCACGCCGGCGTTTCGCAGCAGGTCGACGATGCGGTCCGTTATGTATCCCTGCGCGATGCCGTTCAGGGTCAGTGCCATATGCGGGCGCATGACCACACGGTCTCGATTGAATACGACCCGGTCGAAGCCGATCTGTTCGAGCGCCCGGCAGACCTCGGGCCTCGCCGGACCCGACGGGTCGGCGTTCGGGGCGGAGAAATGCCTGTAGAAGAGCGACCAGAGCGGCTGCACGGTCGGATCGAAGGCGCCGGCGGTCTGCGCCCAGAAGGCCCGACTGCGTTCGAGCAGGGATACGAGGTCGGGCGGGGGAGCGGCAAGCGCTCCCGTCCTGTTCAATTCCGCAAGCGCTGAATCGCTGCGGCTGAGGCTGAAGACCGTTTCCAGCCGCGAGACCTCGGCAACGACCAGCTCGACAAGGCGGGCAGCCTCGACCGGGTCCTCATGGTTTAGAATCAAGGTTGCCGGCGCGCCGAGCGCCTGTCCCGTCCAGATCTTCGCCGGGACCGCGGCGCCAGCGGTCCTTAGCAGCGGCAGCCCTGCCGCGGCTGCGAAGATTGCGATCGCCCGACGACGGCTGACCGGTCTAGCCATGATGCTCTGTCTCCATTTTCCCGTCATCGGCGGCGGGGCTGCCCGTTTCCGCACCCGAGCCCAGGACGTAGTCGCGGGGGACGTTGCCGAACGTCACCACGCTGCCGCCGTTGCTCGCCGCGAACTGCGTGGCGGCTTCCCTGGTCGAGAAGGGCACGGTCTCTTCCGCTCCCATGCCGCTTCGCAGCGAGCTGCCGATGACGTAGAATGCCTTTTTCGCGTCAATCCAGTTCTCCGTCCCGGGCTTGTCCCAGCTCGGGGCCTTGCCCATGTCGGACACGTAGATGGCGACATAATCTTTCGGCTCTTCCGGCAGCATCGTGAAGGCGAGCGTGTCGCGAGCCGACGAGAACCAGATCGGCTCGCCGACCCGGGCGTCAAGGATGACCTGCCCTTTGGGTCCCGCATGTTCGAGCACGTTCATGCCGCAATATCTGCCGATGGCATCCGTTGTCAGCGCGAATGGGGGCGGGGGTGCCGGTGGCTCTTTATCGTCACAGCCGGCCAGCAATAGGGGGCACAGGAAAGTCAAGGCGAAGATCATGGTCCTCATAGCTCTCTCCTTGAAAATATCAGGGCGGCAAGTGCCAGCGGCGCAGCAGTCCAGGCGCCGAGGACGCCGACCAGCGTGGCGCTGCTCAGCCCGGCATGACCTGCGACACCCGCCATGCCGGAGAAGGCCCGGGTCTCGCCGGAGCCGAGATTGAGCATCCGGTAGGCATCGGTCGGGTTGAGCATGAGAAGGGCGTCCAGCAGGCCGCCGGGGAGGGCATGTCCGCCGGCTGCGACCAATGTGCCGAGCAAGGCCATGTCGTAGATCACCACGAAGAAGAGCCAGACGCCGATGGCGATGCCGCCCGCCGTGCTGCGTTCGCCTGCCAGCCCGCTCACCAGATAGCCGATCGCCACGAACACCGCACCGAGCAGCACGGACGAGGCCAGCATCGCGGCGAAAGCCACTGAGCTCGCGGCGTCGATTGCCGTACCGGTCGCTGCCAGCGCGACGGCTGCCGCGCCGTAGCCGAAAAGCGTTGCGAAGGAGAGAATGGCGATATGGCCCAGAAACTTGCCCGCGATTACCTGCTTGCGGCCGATCGGATAGCTGAGGAGCAGAAGCATGGTGCCGCGCTCCATCTCTCCGACGATCGCGTCGTGAGACAGCAGGAGCGCAATCAGCGGCACCAGGAAGATGGTGAGACTGGAAAGGCTCACGATGACCACGTCGAGCCTGTTCACGCCGACATTTCCCGTGGGCGCGCTGCCCAGGAACGAGAGCGTCAGCGCCAGCGCCGCCAGCAGAAGGGTCGTCGCCAGGACCCACCTGTTGCGCAGGCCCTCACGGATCTCCTTGGCGGCGACGATCAGGATATTCTTCATACACGCGCCCTCCCGGCGTTTAGAAAATGCGCGTAAAGGTCGTCCAGGCTCGGTTCGTTGACGTGGAGCATCACAACGTCGTCGGGATTGGCGGTCACTTCCTTCAGCAGGGTGATCTTGTCTTCCATCGCCACCTCGAATTCGAACGTTTCCGGCGCGGTCGGCTTCCAGGCGACGGCGACGCTCTTCGGACTTCTGATATTGGCGCCATGGCGAAATCTGACGCTTACGCGGGTGGGAAGCCGCGCGAGAGCCCGCAGATCGTCCAGCGTCCCGTCGGCGATCGCCACGCCGTCGTTCACGATCAGCACCCGGTCGGCCCGGTCTTCGAGTTCGGTCAGCGCATGCGACGACAAGAGGATAGTCGTTCCCTTCGCGCGGAGTTCGCTCAGCAGATCGTAGAACCGCCGGCGCAGCGCCGGATCGAGGCCACTCGTCGGCTCGTCCAGCAGCAGGAGACGAGGCTCGCCCAGCAGGGCCTGCGCCAGCCCCAGTCGCTGGCGCATCCCCTTGGAATAGGTGCGCACCGGCCGGTCTGCCGCGGCCGCGCCCAAGCCGACGCGCTCCAGGAGATCCATCGAGTTGGAAGGGGAGACGCGCTTCAGCCGCGCGTAGAAAGCAAGTGTTTCGCGGCCGGTCAGCGCCATGTGGAAGGCGACGCTTTCCGGCAGATAACCGAGCCTCTGCCGCACGGAAAAATCGCCGCTCGAAGGATCCTCTCCCATGACTTTGATGCTGCCGGCCGACGGGCGAATGAGGCCCAGCATCAGCTTTATCAGCGTTGTCTTGCCTGCGCCGTTATGGCCCACCAGCGCGACGGTTTCGCCCTCGTTGAGCGCAAACGAGATGTCCTTGATTGCCTGCACCTCGCCGTAGCGCTTGACCACGCCGGAGAGGAGAACGGTCGGGTGCATCATTGCCCTGCCTCCGAATGCAATGCGGGAGGTTCCATCAACGGATGGCCGTCGACCACGCCGCCGGGCAGCAGGGCGGGAAACTGCGCCTGCGCCCATCGGATGAACTGGACCGCCGGGCTTGTGGTGAGAACCTTCGCCTGGGGCGCGGTCCACAGGACCTTGTCGATGAGATCGTTGGGACGGTAAGCGTTGTCGCCGACGCCGTCGCCGTCCAGATCGAATGCCGGATTGTCGCTCCAGTAGTTGCCGCGACCGTCCTGGGACCAGTCCAGATACCGCGTCCCGACATATTTGACCTGGTTGCGGTTGTTGATGAACGAGTTGCCGCTGACGGCATTACCTTCCGACCCTGCGGTGAAATGAATGCCGATTCCGCAGCCGTTGAACTCGTTGCCGATCAACCGGTTCTTGTTCGCATTGTAGACGAAGACGCATTTTTCGGGGCCGACACGCAGTCCCGTTCCGTCTGCGTTGGAGCGCATCGGATCGTCGTCCGCGGGCAGTTCGTCGGTGGAGCCGCGGGAGCCGCCGGTCGTCCACCGATCTTCAGGCTGCAAGCGCCCGCGCACCACGTTGCCGCTGATCAGCGAATTGTTGGCGAAGTTCAGGAGCACGCCGTGATCGCGGTCGCCGTCGGAGACGTTGTCGACGATCGTCAGCCGGCTGGAGAACATGATCGCATAGCCGACGACGTTCCCGACCGAGACGTTTCCGCGGATTTCGCTGTCGTTGGTGTACATGTAGTGGACGGCAAAACGAAGGTCGTGGAAACGGTTGTCGCTGAAGACGTTTTGCTTGCTGGCGTTGGTGGCGATCCCGTCGCGGCCGAAACTGATCTCGTTGGAAAGGACCTTGGCGCCGGGAGCGTTCCAGACCGTGACGCCATTTCCGGCCTCGCTCAGCCGGCCCTCTTTCAGGCCGACGATCCTGTTTGCGCGCGTTATGGAGTCTCTCGCGCCGTGGATGTAGATGCCGTAGAGGTTCTCCGCCACGAGGTTGTTTTCGATCACCGCACCCTTTGCCGCCTCGGTCGCAAACACGCCCGAATCCATCGTCTCGAGGTTTGTGCCCGAACCGCGGATCTCAACACCGCGCAAGGTCACGTCGGCGGCGTCAATGGTTACGACCGTGCTGTGGCCGTTGCCGACGATGGCCGCGCCGGGATCGCCCTCCACGACCACCGGTTTCCTGATCGTCAGCGGTCCTCTGTAGCTGCCGGGGCGCAGGATGATCCGGTCGCCCGCAGCCGCCTGCTCGACGACCGCGGCCAGGTCTGCCCCGTCGGCGGGTGTGACGACGCGATCGGCCGCTCCGGCGGGCGAACAGGTGGCGGTCCAAAGGACCGCCACCGTTATGACAGCAGCCTGGCGCATCAGGCTGACTTGGGTTCGACGAGCATGCGGCCCTTCATTTCCATGTGCATGGCATGGCAGAACCACGAGCAATAGTACCAGTAGACGCCGGGCTTGCTTGCGGTGAAGGTGACGGACGAGGTCGCCTGCGGCCCGATCTCCATGTTGATGCCGTAGTTGACGATGGCGAAGCCGTGCGTCAGGTCCTCGACTTCGTCGATATTGGTGACATAGACCGTCACCTCGTCGCCCTGTTTGACGGTAAAGGATTCCAGGCCGAATACCGGCGCCGAGGACGTCATGTAGACGCGCACCTTGTTGCCGTCCCGGATGACCTGCGAGTCGATCATCAGGTCGATATTGTCCTTCTTGGCCTGCGCGACCGCATCGGCAAAGAAGGGGTCGTCACGGCTCCAAAGGCTGACCGGGTTGATCTTGGATGCATGCACGATCGTCGCGTCGTGCGGCTCGGCGAAGGTCGGGTTGTCGTGCACGAGAACCATCTCGTCGCCCGAAATGTCGATGAGCTGGTCGCTTTCCGGTTTCAGAGGCCCGACGTTCAGATACCGGTCCTTCGAGAATTTGTTGAGCGAGATCAGCCACTTCCCGTCCGCTTCCTTGGTCTGGCCCATCGAGGTGTGATTGTGCCCCGGCTGATAGTGGACATCGAGCTTCTGGCGGATCGGATTGACTTTCTCGCCGGCGAAGGCGCGCTTGGCGTCCTCGATGTTCCACTTGCAGATCTGACTGTCGATGAACAGGGTGGTATAGGCGTTGCCGCGGCCGTCGAATGCGGTGTGCAACGGGCCGAGGCCGAGCTGCGGCTCCGCGACCACCGTGTCCCGAGGCTGGATCTTGTCGTCGAACAGATCGTCGAACTTGCGGACGTCGAAGACGGTGACGGTGGGCGAAAGCTTGCCCGCGGCCACGGCGTGAATTCCGTCGGGCGCGGTGTTCATGCCGTGCGGGCCGTTGGAAACCGGAATGTAGCGGGTGTAACGCGAACCGTGCCGTCCGTCGATGACGGGCACGCCGCCGATTTCCTTGTAATCACCCTTCTCTACGGCTTCCTCGATGCGCTTGATGTTGAAGACCACGACCCAGTCCTGGTCCTTCGCCATCATCTGCTCGAGATTGACGCCGTTTTCCGAATTGTAGCAGGTCGCAAAGCAATATTTGCCCTGATAGTCGGCATCGACATTGTCGAGATTGCCGTCGACGATGACCTGCCAGGCAACCTTCATCGTCTCGCCATCGACGGCCGTAAACACTGCCTGGTAGCTCTTGGGATCGTCGAGGACCTTGCCATCGTTGGGGATCGGTACCCCGTCTTCGCCGTTGCAGAAGACGTAGCCGGTTTTCGGATATTTCTGAACGCGCAGGCCGTGAACCGTATGCTGGTTCGGCAGCTCGATGATCTTGTCGCACTTCATCACGTCGAGGCGGATGCGGCAGATGCGGGTATTGGCCTTGTCGTTGGCGTAGAGATAGCGCCCGTCATAGGTGCCGTCGGTCTGCGACGGATGCGGATGGTGAAGGTCGCCATTATGGTAGACGCCGCCCCGGTCCTTGAGGAATTCGACTGTCTGGGGAAGCAGGCCTTCCGTCAGCACCTTGCGGCTCTCGTTGGTCAGGCCCCAGCCCGTCGCGCTGCAGCGGTTGAATACCGGAATGCGCATGATCTCGCGCATCGAAGGAATGCCCACGATGCGGACCTCCCCGGTCTGGCCGCTTGAAAAGAACGTGTAGTATTCGTCGAGCTCGCCGGGCTTGACTTCCCATGTCTGGCGTCCGGACTCGGCGGCCATGGCGGGCGTCGCGACTGTGCCTGAAAAGCCCAGGACCCCACCCGCCGTCGCCGCTCCCGCCGCCGCGGCCATGGCCGTGGTGCCCAATAGCTGACGTCTGTTGAACACCGGCTGTTTGTCTTCCGTAGACATGCTTTCTCTTCCTTCGTTATGGCCGCGAGCGAAGTACCGCAGCCGATTAAGCTCGTTCGATAGGTTTGCCCTTGTGGGTGACGACGGTCTTCGCCGGCTTCTCGCCACGCGATTCCGGAGTGGAAAGCGCCATGAATTTCTCGCGTTTCAGCCGCACCTGGATCATGTGCGGACAGCGCTGGTCGTCATGGTACAGTTCCTGGCAATGCATGCAGTAGATGCACTCGTTTACATTGATCTGGCCCTCGGGATGGATGGACTGCACGGGACATTCCTTGGCGCAGCGGTGACAGGGCGAGCCGCATTCCGGGTAGCGCTTCAGCCACTCGAACATGCGTATCCGGCCGGGAATGGCGAGCGCGGCGCCGAGAGGGCAGAGGTAGCGGCAGTAGAAGCGTTCGATGAACAGGCTCGCGACGAGCAGGGCGGCCGCGAAGACGACGAACGGCCAGTCCCGCACGAATTTCAGGATGATTGCGGTCTTGAACGGCTCGACCTCGGCCGCCATCTCGGCGTAGCTCATCGAATAGAACGACAGTCCGAAGAGCCCGAGGAAGATGATGTATTTGATGGGCCAGAGCCGTTCATGCAGGCCCCAGGGCAGCCTCAGCTGCGGGATTTTGAGGCGCTTTGCCGCTTTGCCCAGGAGTTCCTGCAACGCACCGAACGGGCAGAGCCAGCCGCAGAACGGCCCGCGTCCCCAGAACAGCAGGCCCGCGGCAACCGCTGCCCAGAGAACGAAGATGAGCGGCGCGGCGAGAAAGAACTCCCATGTGAAATTGGTGATCAGCGCGTTCGTGAACGTCAGCACGTTGACCACGGACAACTGCGCATTGGCATACCAGCCGAGCCAGACGAGCGTGAACACGAGGTAGCCGTTGCGCACCCATGCAAAGAGTTTGGGCCGTTTAACCAGCCAGTCCTGGAAGAAGAAGATCGACGTCAGGACAAGCAGCGCGCCAATCGTGATCCCGATATTCAGGCGGTTGCTGTCCCAGATGCGGATCCACAGGGCATCGGTTTCCTGCGCCCGATCCGACACGTGCTCCTGCGTGGGCGGCTCGGGCAAAGGAGCCGCGGTTTTGGCTGCGCTGATATATTGCTGCGGCAACACATATCCGAGATTGAAGGGAATGACCGCCTTGTCCCGCGCGTCGCTGCTGCTGCGCTGTGCGAGCAGCTGGAGTTCCCACGGTTCGGTGACGTCAAACGTGAAGTCCGACGGAACCACGAACAGTGCGATCTCTCTCAGGCTTGGAGCGTCAGAAGCGGCAAATGCCGCGATCCGGGTGTGGTTGCGATCGCGGAACCGGAGACCTTGCCCGTCCTGCAACAGTTCGATGCGATCGAAAATGCCGCCTCGGACATAGCCCGATCCCTTGAAGGAATAGGCCCCGTCCCCGGCGACAAGAATTGCCGACTGACCCGGCTGCAGGCGGCTCCGCAGGCGCTGGTATGCCGCATCGCCAAGAAGACTTCTGCCGATCGTCGGAACGCTGACCGGGGCCACGTAGAGGTCGATGAAGCGGTCGTCGGGGTTTGCTGTTTCCGGGTGCGATGCCGCGTCTGCGTGCCCGGCTTGCTCGAAAGCTTTCGAAACCTCTCCCACCGACAGCCGCAGGCTGCGAATTGAGCCGTCGCCAAGAAGCGTTTGCCAGTCTTTGACATCGCTCCGGGAGAGATCCAGCGTTTTCACGTCGGGCTGCGCGTTGAGGCCGGTTTCGCCGCCCGTGTGCAGCCGGTTGCTTTGGATGAGCTTGACCGCGGAGCGTATGACGCTGTCGCCCATGACGAGCACCGTCACCGTGGCGCCGCTGACGATCTCCACCTGCGGCGGACGTTCTTTTCCGGCCGCTACAGGGCTGAGATTCTTGCCGATGATGGAGTTGAGCGCGGCGACGACCTTCGCCTGGGGAATGCCGATCAAGACGATCGGTTCATGATGTTCGATGAGCTTGATGCCGCGAACGACGCCTGAAGTGTCGATGCCGACGGCGATCTGTATCGGTTTACCGGAATATCCGGTGGAGCTGGTGAAATCGGAGCTCAGATAGGCATAACCCACCATTTCCTGGCCCCGGTATACCGGCGCGATCGGCGGCTCTCCGGACGGATCGCCGAAGCGATCGGCACCCTCGAACAGTTCGCCGGGCTGGACCTTGCCCAGATATGCCGAAAGCTGGCTTGCGGCGAATGAAGGGGAAATCGAGATCGCCGCAAACGCGATCATCGCAAGCCAGAAGACGGCTGTGGTCCGTATTACCGCACTTAGCCTCTGTGATCCCATCCCACCTGATTTCCAGTTATTTCGACCCGGCGCTTGTCGGTATAGATGGAATGGCCGGCGGCTCGTTGAGCTAGATCAACATCGCGGGATGAAAGGCGGGCGGGATTTTCGCGAGCGCTTTTCCCACAGCGGAACGATGTGTAGGCCCTGCCGCGGGAGGGAGATCGGTCAATGCCGAAGAATGCGCTTTGGCGCTGCGAACCGCTCGTCGGTCGCAATCAACACAGTATCGGGAATAGTGCGGGCAATGATCAGGAGGCGCGGACATGCTGCGCAGCCTATCCCCTCACTGTCCCGCAAGTGGCGTGAATTCGGCCCGGATCAGGCTCCGCATCTGCGGACGGCCCTGCAATCAGCTGGTCAGTCGCCTTTGCCTTCCGCAAGCCTCAGAAGACGTTGCGGGTCGGTGACGGTCAGTTTCTGCCTGCCGCCTTCGACAATGCCCTTGCTTTCCCAGGCGCTCAGGATTCGCGATACGGTATGCAGCGTCGTGCCTGTCATCTCGGCAATATCCTGCCGGGATATGGGGAAATCGATCCTGATGGCGGTTCCCACAGCCTTGCCGGCTTGCTTGGACAGGCGCAGCACGGCATGCGCGACCCGTTTTTCCACTTCTTCCGTCGACATCTCGCGGATGCGCGTATGCGCCTCCTCAAGCCGCTGGCCGATCGTCTGCATCGCGGTCATTGCCAGCCGCGGGTTTTGCTCGACGAACCGCGACCACATGTCGGTCGGCCAGCCGAGGATGAGACTTTCGGCCGCGGCAGTCGCCGTTCCCGGATAGTCCTGCCGGCGCAGCGCCATGGCAAAGCCGAAGAGATCGCCCGGATGCACCATCCTGACGATGATCTGCTGGCCGTCATGGGTGACCTGTGTAACCTTGAGCCTGCCGTGGAGCAGCAGGAAGAACGATTTGGCGGGAGCTCCCTGCTCGAAAACCGCATCGCCCTGGGCGATGCGGCGCGGGGTCGCGTGTTCGAGCATGGCGTCGAGATCGGCATCCGTCATGCGCTCGAAAAGCGGCAGCGACTTCAAAACTGTACGGTCAACCTTCATCGTCGTTTCGCTGAACCCCTCTCAATATGGCACCGCCGATCATATCGGTCACAACGCGGCGGGTGAAGTCCTCGATGCGCTCGAAGAAGCCCGCCTGCCGGACAAGCCGGAAACCGAGATTGTCGGGCGGGCTGCCGACCGAGCACCCGCCGCCCTTGGGGTTTCTCACGAAAGTGCTCATCGGCGCGCGGTGCCTGCCGGCGGCGATCATGATGCCGCAGCCGGCCGGATCGGGCTCGCCGGCAAGGCTCTCCTTGTCGAGGTCGATGCGTTTGTTGCAGGTCGAGGTCCATTCCCAGACGTTTCCGCCGAAATCGGCAAGGCCGGTCCGGCTCAGGCCGAACGATCCTCTCGGCTGCGGCGCCGGGTCGCTCGAGGCGGTGCGCCGTGCCTCGCGTTCATAGTCCGCCAGCCAGCGCAGCGCCGGGTTTTTACTGTCGGCATCGACGCCGAGCGCGTCGTCGGGGAAACGGTCGTCGGCGGCGTAGGCGAGCTCGAAGTCGGTCGGAAGCCGCCAATCTTCGCCGGTCCGTTGCGACAGCCAGCCTGCGTAGCGCAACGCATCCTCGTAGCTGACGCCCGTCACCGGCGTGTCGCCGCCGGACGCGGTACCGCGACCTTCCGGCTCGGGGCAGGCGCCGTCGGCCACGCAACGGCCGTATTCCGAAAGGCTGGTCTGGTATTTCATGATCGTCAAAGGCATTCGCACACTGGCCCTGCGCTTCGGCGCATCGACGGCCAGGCCGCTGCGGAAATATTCGGTCGCGTCGCGATACTCGAATTCATGGGGTGCAATGGTGACGGCCTCGGGAGCGGCAAGCGCTGCGTCGCGCCGCCCGATATTCACGAGCCCGGTCTCAACCGCGAGCGCTGCGGAAAGGACCGCAAGAAGCGCCAGCGGAATTGCGATCGAAATGCCGGAAACCCCTGCAGTCTCGGCGTGCGGTGTCATGTCCTTTTCGCAACATGCGCCCCCTTTTCACAAAAACATGCTGTGCAGGCCGCCCTCACGGCCTGCACAGCCCCACTCCGGTCAGCTGGCCGACGGCGACTTGACCGAAGTCATCAGATCGTCGTTCCAGTCCCCTGTGACCTTGAAGTGGGCAGCCGCACCGAGTTCGAAGGCCTCGATGAGGTTGTGGTTCACATAGGCGTAGATGCCTGGCTGCGCGAAAGTGTAGAGCGCCGCACCCGCCGTGCCGCCCGGGATGAACCAGGTCTCCTGGTCGATGTCGGGCGCGTTGGCAAACTTGCCGGTTGCCCAGACATATTCGCCGTGGCCGCCGATGAGATGCGGTCGCGTATCGCGGTTTGCCTGCGAATGCACGATCAGCACGGTCTCGCCGACCTTGGCGGTCATGGCATTGTCGCCCGTCAGCGCCCCGACGGCACCGTTGAATACGATGTGGGTCGGGGTCAGCGTCTTCATGACGGCCAGCGTATCTTCATAGGCTTCGCCGGGGCTGTCGTATTTCTTGAATTTGCCGTTCTCGTCGCGCGGGATGTAGAAGTCCTGCTCGCCGACATAGTAGACCTTGTCGTAGACGAGGGGCTTTCCGTGGCCGTCGGTAAGGCCCTCGCGCGGAAGAACCATGATTGCACCGTTCATGCCCGAGGTGACATGCCAGGGAACCATGCCGGGAGGTGCGCAGTGATAGACGAAGACGCCTGCCTTTGTCGCCTTGAAGCGCAGGATCGTGCTTTCGCCGGGACCGACGACCGTCAGCGCGCCGCCGCCGAGCCCGCCCGTCGAGGCGTGGAAGTCGATATTGTGCTGCATCGTGTTCGTTGCGGGATTGATCAGCGTCAGTTCCACATAGTCGTCCTGATGGACGACCATCAGCGGGCCGGGCACCGAACCGTCGAACGTCATCGCGTTCACCTCGGTTCCCGCCTGGTCGAGCACCATCTTCTTCTCGTGGATGGTGAGCGTAAATTCCTTGATCTTCGGGGGACCCTCGGCCTTCTGGCTGTGGGCGTGGACGAAGGGCGGCTTGACCAGCTCGATCTTCTCGCGCTGAAGCTTGCTGAAGTCGACGGCCGATACCTTCTTGGGCGCATTGGCTGCCGCGGCCTCGTCGGCGTGAGCGGCGGTGTTGGCGACGATGATCGGCGTCAGCGCTCCCGCGACGGCAGCACCCGTAAGCATTGTGCGACGGGTCATTTGCAGAGTATTCGTCATTTCTAATCTCCCGTAGTCGAAGAGCGAGCGAATGCCGCCCGGTCGAGAAGGAAGGTAGTAGAAACCCGGCTGGACTCTTTGATTTGGAGCAAACTGACTATTTGTGTCAGCGCAAAGTTCTGCCCCTGCTATTTGCGTAATCTCAACGACTGCCCCGACAATCTTTTGCATTGCTGTGTCGTCAATTTGGAGACACGGAAATGAAAAACACTTCGGACGCCGCGCGCGATCTTCCGCGCGGCATGTCGCGAACCGGACCGGTCCTCTTTTCCTACGGCTTCCGGCCCTTCTTTCTCGCCGCAGCACTCTGGGCCATCGCAAGTATCGATCTGTGGATCGCCTATCTGAACTTCGGCATCCCCGTCGCGTCGGATTACGGGACATTGTACTGGCACGCACACGAGATGCTGTTCGGTTTTGCGCCGGCGGTTCTGGCAGGCTTCCTGCTGACGGCGATCCCGAACTGGACCGGACGCCTGCCGATCGCCGGCCGGCCGCTCGTCGTGCTCTTTGCGGTCTGGTGCGCCGGCCGCCTGGCCATGCTGCTCAGCGGCTCGATCGGCATTGTCGCGGCGAGCGCCATCGACAGCCTGTTCCTGCCGGTCATGCTGCTCGTCTGCGCGCGCGAGGTCGTGGCGGGAAAAAAATGGAAGGACCTGAAGGTCATCGCGGGTCTTTTCGTCCTGTCGCTCGCCAATCTGCTCTTCCACGTCGAAGTCATCGGCGACGTAGGCCCGGATGTAGCGATCCGTCTCGGCATCGGAGCCTACGTCCTGCTGGTGACGATTGTCGGAGGCAGGATATTGCCGAGCTTCACCCGCAACTGGATCAACCAGTTCGGCCGCACGGATTTTCCGGTCCCGTACAACAGTTTCGATGCTGCAACCATCATCGTCGGCGCGGTCGCGCTCGTCCTGTGGGCGTGCTTGCCGGATTCGACGGTGGCATGCGGGACGGCCGCTGTCGCGGCGGTTCTCAACACGGTCAGGCTCGTTCGCTGGCGCGGCTGGACCACCTGGGCGGAACCCATCCTGTTCGTCCTGCACGCCTCCTTCCTGTTCGTTCCGCTCGGCTTTGCCGCCATTTCGCTTCAGGCCTCCGGATGGCTGCCCGAAGTGGCGGTGCTGCATGTCTTCGCGATCGGCACGATTTCGATGATGATGCTCGCGGTGATGACACGGGCGACGCGGGGCCATACCGGACGGAAACTGAAATCAAGCCGCATGACCAATATTTCCTACGTCCTGCTCGGCGCTGTCGCGCTCATCCGGCCACTTGCCGAACTCGTCCCCGGACTGAGCACCGAGATCCTCATCGTGGCGGCGGTCGGATGGACGGCGGCCTTCGGATTGTTCGCGGCGGAACACGCGCCGCTCCTGTGGTCCGGGCGCAAACCCCTGGCGGTGAAGGGAAGGTGATATGCCTGACCGGAAAGGCCGTGCGAGCGGCCTTTTCCGTTCAGCGGCGCTCGCCGCCAGAGCCCGTGCCCGAAAACCGCATTTCCTCGCTGAGCACATGGCCGTCGTCGCTGACGATAGCAATCCAGACCCGATTGCCGATGCGCACGGAAAGGCGCCGCCTGCCGGCGTCCGCGCCGGTGCCGACCTCCACTCTCGAGCGGACAAAGCCCCGGCGCAGGTGATCCATGAGAAGGTCGGGTGTCAGGCCGAAACGTTCGGCAAGAACGCCGGCGTCTACCACCGGGCTTCCGTCCGGCTGCAATCCAAACAGGTTCTTCTTGTTGTCCAGGTCTTCGCTCATCGGCCTCTCCAATAGAGGGTAAGGCGAACTGATTGTCCAGCTTCGACGCGCAGCCTTGCCCGTCAGGCGGCCGGTCCGCCCCATGAAAAAAGCATCAGGCCTTCGGCAGGCCGAAGAGCGACACCATATCCGGCGACCATGCCGGCTCGTAGACGAGATCGACGACGGCGCGGCTCACGCCGGCCATGTCCTCGACGCGCTGGCGCGCAGCCTCGGCAATATAGCCCGACGCCGGACAGAAGCGGGTGGTCGTGGTCATCTTGATCTTCACGACGGCGGGCTCGGTGACGTCGATCTCGTAGACCAGGCCAAGGTCGACGATGCTCGTCCCCATTTCGGGATCTTCTATTTCGCGCAACGCGTCGCGCACATCCTGCTCCGTGACCTCAGTCGCCAGCATTGCTCTCACCTCCCGCGCTCGTCCTGATCATGATCCGATAGGTCTTGCCGGACGAATCGAAATTGCCGATCCATTCGTGGCCCCGCGCCTTCAATTCGTTGAAGAGGAAGACGGGCTCCCGGTTGAGAAGGGCGAACAGAACCTCGCCGTCCGCCATCGTCTCCAGCCGGGACAGGATGCGCTCCATCGGCTCGGGCGGCGCGAGGTCGGTCAGGTCGAGATTCCAGACCGGATCGGGCCAGACCGCTTCAGTGGCGGCGACGGCCGGTTCGGATCGCTGAATGGGCTTGTTCGGGATGAAATCGATTTCCCAGTCGTCATCGGCCAGGCGCTTTGCGACATGCGAATAACCGCGCTGTTCGAGCTGGCGGATCAAGGGGACGGGTTCGAATATCGCGCGCAGCTTCAGGCCCTCGTCGGGTTCGAGGCCGGCGAATGTGTCCATGATGAGCTGGAATGGCGTGCCGCCATCGCGCAGGATTTGTCGGACGTCGAGTTCACGAAACTGAACCATTGGCGTTACCCCTGTGGTTTGCGGCGAGCAACAGCGCCGGCTTGTGAAATGGTGCGCTCTTCAATCGGGGAGGCACGTTTGCGAGCGTGCGGGCAAGCACCAGCTCGCCGATGAGAGCGAAGGTCGATGCGGTCTGAACGGCTGCGAATATGCGAAAACCCGTGTCCGATCCAAGCCAGAGCGCGAGCGCGGCGCCGACCACCGAGAAGTAGAAGAGGCCAAGCCAGACGCCGGCCCGGCGCCCGTTGATCAGTTCGCCGAGCTTCGGTGTCGGCCTGCGGCCAAGAAGCGGGCCGAAGGCCTCGATCCAGGTGAGAAAGGGAACGATCTTCAGGAGCTGGGCGAGACCGAAACCGGTGAGCCAGCCGAACACGAAGAGATAGACGATCGCCGACACGACGGGCGTCTCGGCATGGAGAAACAGGGACAGGGCGAGGAGGACGACGGAAAGGCCGAGAATCATGAAGGCCGGCAGCGAGCCCAGCGTATTCAGCTCGAGCACCGGACGGCGCCTGGTGCGGTATGTCCCGTAGATCTCGAGGAGATAAGCGGCGACGATTGCGGCAAACAGCACCGCAGCCGACAGAAAAAGCGCGCGTGCGACATCGGGTACGACGGCGGCGGCGATCGCCGCGGCCGACAGGATGAAGACCGCCAGCGTGCTCGACCGGCGAATGAGCTGCGCCTTGCGCATGTCGTTGGACAAGAGGAACATCGGCAGCAGCTTGTAGCTGACGCCGATCGCCGCAAACGTCATCCATCCGCCAAGACCGAAGCTCGCGTGGAAGGCCACCGCTTCCGCGCCGTAGGCGACGAGTGCCGGTTCTTCCGTCTGACCGGATATCGTCAGGGCAAACAGGACGCCAAAGGCCGTCGTCACGAGCAGGCAGCCGATGCCGACGAGCACGATGAGGGAGGCGGCATGCACGCGCCGTCCCCGCCAGAGCAGGGCCGACAGGGACAGCGAGACAGCGGCGATGGAGATCGAGATCGTGACGGATGCTGCGACCATGACAGGACCTGCCGCAGCCGAACCGATGCCGATGAGATGAAAGCCCAGCATGAGAAGCGCCGGGCCGGCGGCCATGCCGGCAAATGCGACCGGATCGAAGCGGCCGGTCGGCCGATCACGGCCTGTCAGCACCGGCGCAAACTGAAGCAACGATCCGATCATGAGAAGCAGAAGCCATCCGAGCGTCACCGCATGCACGATGGCCAGCGCTCCAGGCTCGCCGATGCCGAGGGACGGCGTCCAGATGCCGGCTGCCAGCAGGCACTCCGCCAGCAGCAGGTAAGACAGCGCCGCGCCGAAATACGACATCGTCCACCGCGACAGGGTCGTGCCCACGGGCATCATGGCGCGTCTCCGGCGCTAGTGGCTGCCGCAGCAGCAGTCGCAGCCCGCATCGAGGCGGGTGATCTCGACGCGCCAGACATCCGGTCCCTGTTCCAGATATTCCCACGAGAATTTTCCGGGCAGGGCGGTGTCGAGCTGGTACTGCAGCGGGCGAGGCTCGTGATCGCTGGTAATGTGCAGGCTCTGGCCCGGTGTCAGCGAGTGCAGCGTGCCGAAGATCCGGGGATGGCGTTCGACGGGCGGCAGGACCCGCACGTCGATATGTGCGACCGCGGTCTGCGTGGCTGGCGCTTCAGTCATTATGGCTGTTTCCTTTTTCCGCGAGATGACAAGTGACCGGACCGCGGCCTGTCCTGTGTCGTGGCGGACGATAGCCGGGTGCGCAGCGGGCGACTTTGACAGCGAGCAAACAGCCGGGCGATTGTCAGTTGTCAGTCCCGCGCGGCCCATTATTGATCCAGGACAAGGAAGAGCGCCCCGTTATCGGCCTATGCACATCATGATACTCTCATGAAGGAAGCCGAAATGTCCGATACCCTGGTCGCCAAATATGGCGAGGCCCGCCTGCCACGTTACACGAGCTATCCGACCGCGCCTGCGTTTTCGCCGGCGGTCGGGCCGGAGCAATATGCGCACGGCCTTTCAGATGTTGCCGCCTCCGGACCCGTCTCCGTCTACCTGCACGTTCCGTTCTGTCGTTCCATGTGCTGGTACTGCGGCTGTCACACCACGATCACGCGCCAGGATGCGCCCGTGCTCGAATATCTCGACGTCCTGAACCAGGAGATCGAACTCGTGTCGCAGGCCGCCCGAAACGAGGTCCCGGTCCGGAACGTCCATTTCGGCGGCGGCACGCCGACGATCATGAAGCCGGACGAATTTGCGAGCCTGATGAACAAGCTCAAGAGCGCTTTCCAGTTTACGAGCGACTGCAGCGTTGCTGTCGAGATCGATCCGCGGACGCTATCGAGCGCAATGATATCGGCGCTGGGCGAAAACGGCGTCGACCGGGCAAGTCTCGGCGTCCAGAGCTTCGACCCGATCGTGCAGAAGGCGATCAACCGGGTCCAGAGCCTCGAGCAGACGCAGGCAGCCGTGACCGGGCTGAGAGGCTACGGTGTGACGAGCATCAATTTCGACCTCATCTACGGGCTCCCGCATCAGACCGTTCAATCTTGTATCGAAACGGTAAGAATGGCTGTCGAGCTGCGGCCGGAGCGTTTCGCAGTCTTCGGATATGCCCATGTGCCGGCCTTCAAGAAACATCAGCGGCTGATCGACGAGACTGTTCTGCCCGACGCTGCGCAACGCAACGAGCAGGCCGAGGCGATTGCAGGCGAGCTGGAGAGTGCCGGATATGTCCGCGTCGGCCTCGACCATTTTGCCTTGCCCGACGATCAGCTTGCCATCGCCTCCGCCTCGGGAACCCTGCGTCGGAACTTCCAGGGTTACACGACCGACGAATGCGATACCCTGATCGGGCTCGGCGCGTCGGCGATCGGGCGTCTGCCGGCCGGCTACGTCCAGAACCACGTTGCCCTTGGTCGCTACGCGGAGCGGATCGCCTCGGGAATCCTCGCAACCGCCAAGGGCTACGGGCTGACCGATGAGGACAGGTTCCGCGCCCGAGTGATCGAACGGCTGATGTGCGACTTCAAAGTCGATCTCGCAAAGCTCGGCGCAGAAGCCGGCTACGACGCCGGCTTCCTCCTCGAGCGGAACGAGCGGCTGGACAGTCTCGCATCAGATGGCGTCGTGACGATCGAAGACGGCTGCGTCCGCGTCTCGAAGCAGCATCGCTTCATGGTCCGTGCCGTCGCGGCGGCCTTCGACGCCTATTTCGGTTCCTTCGGCCGGACCCACAGCAAGGCGGCATGACCCGCGGCCGACCGGGAAGAGGCGGCAGGCGATCGGCTGCGATGCGCCGGCCGGTCATCCTCGCGCCATCGGCACAGAAAACCAGGCCGGAAGCGATTCCGCCTGGTTCTCCGCGAGCGAAAGGGGGTGGATTGATTCTTTCGCGTCGTTATGTCGTCAAGTTCCTGTAGATCGCGGGCAGCGCGCTCGGCAATTTCGCAATGCTCGACACGAGCGCGAACCCCGATCTGCCGAAGATTGCCGGCAGGTAGTCGCCGGCGCTGCGATCCACCGTCACGGCAAAGACCGCCTGTCCCCTGGCGCGCGCCTCCATAATGGCCTTGCGGCTGTCTTCGAGCGCAAAGCGGCCCTCGTAGTAATCGACGTCGTTGGGTTTGCCGTCGGTGAGAATGAGCAGCAGCTTCTTCCTGGCGCCGTCGCTTTCCAGCTGGCTGGATATGTGCCGGATGGCCGCTCCCATGCGGGTATAGTAGCCGGGCCTCAGGCCTGCGATACGGCCGGCGGTCCTGACCGAGAAAGTCTCGTCGAAATCCTTGATCGTATCGACGCGGACCCAGTCGCGCCGGCGCGATGTGAAGGTCTTGATGGAAAAGCGGTCGCCACAGGATTGCAGGCCGCGGGCAAGGACGTCGAGCGCCTGCATTTCGACGTCGAGAACCCTGCGGTTGTCGACCCAGGAGTCCGTCGACAGGGAGACATCGACAAGGATCGCGGTCGCAAGTTCGTGGCTTGCGGGGCGGGCGCTCGCATAGATGCGGTCATCCGGCTGGCCGGTGGCGATGAAGTCGATGCGGGAGCGGACGGCCGCTTCGAGATCGATCTGCTCGCCGTCGAGCTGAGCCCTTCGCAGCTCCCGCTTGGGGCGCAGCGTTTCGAACTGGCGCCTGACCTTGCGCACGAGGGCGGCGTCGCTGACGATTGCCCGGTCCGTGTCGCCGGAGGGAGTGCCGGCCACGACGCGGCAGTGGTCGGCAAGATACCGGCCCTTCCTGAAATCCCATTCCGGATAGACGAATTCTCCGTCTATCGTCGTCGGATCGACGGCCTCGGGCGACAGGTCCAGGTCGAAGTGAAATTTCGATTTCGGCCGTTCGCGCGTTTCGCTGAGCGTGATTTCCTCAAGCTCGTCAGCCGCCGAGGGGTCGTGCTCCTCGCCGTCATCGCTCGGGCGATCGACATTGACCATCTCCGCCATGGCGAGGATCTTTTCGAAGCGGTTCAAGACAAAGGGATCGCGCTTGCGGTCCTCGGCGTCGCGTCTGCGCGTCGCCTCGTGCGACGGCCGCGCCTGTTGGTCGTTACCTGCCTGATCGGATGGAAGGTCTTCGCGTTCGGATGGGCTGGTCTCGCCGCGTCCCCTGAAATCCGGCCAGACCGGCAAAGGCAGCATCGGCAGATAGCCGGCAGGGGCGGCGGTTATGGTCGGGCGGAGAATGTCGGGAAGGGGATGATGCAGGGGAACGGTGAGCGCCAGCTGGGCGAATTCCTCGATCCACCGTTCCGCCTGGGGAAGCGTGCCGCGCCTGCGGCAGCCAAGCAGCGCTTCCGTCAGCCGTGCGTAGCGCGCCGCCATGCCGGGAAAGCTGCGGATGACCAGTGCGGCGTTCTTGCGGCCTGTCTCGATCCGCCAGAGATCGGCGAGGGCCGGGTCGGCAGGGGGCGCAACGCATGGCGCGGCCGCCACATAGGCGGCCAGCCAGAAATAGAGATCCCGGTTGAGCGAGCGCTCCTCGAAGAAATCGATAGCGGCAGGCAGGTGGATTGCCGTGTCGTCCCAGCTCGGATGGTCCGACCGTTCCTCGCCGAGGCCGATGACCTGTCTGAGGCGCAGCCGGTGCATCGACGTTTTCTGCCGTGCTCGCTGGATCTGCAGCGTAGGGTCGCCGCCGAACGCCCTGAAGCAGACGGCAAGCTGCGGCCTGAGTTCGGCAAGGTGAACGGCTTCTGCCGGATGGTGCGGCCATGAGCTGGTGTCACCGACCAGCCGATGCCAGGCGCGTCCTACCGTCTCTTCGAGTTCCAGGAATTCCAGCATGCTTCACCTATCCGATCGCGGCTCTGGCAACCTCGACGAGGGCGGCCTTGACGTCCGGTTCGTCCGTCAGCGGCTCTATGATGGCGGCGCGCACGGCATCGATCGCCGGCAGGCCGGCGTCGATAAGCGAGGCGCAATAGATGAGCAGGCGGGTCGAGACACCTTCTTCGAGATCCTGGCCCTTGAGCGCGCGCAGGCGCCGGGCGAGTTCGACAAGCGGTGCGACCCTGGCCTCGGCAAGGCCGCTTTCCAGGGACACGGTGGCAATCTCCCGTTCGGGCGGCAGGAAGTCGAATTCGATCGACACGAACCGCTGCCGGGTGCTGGGCTTCAGCGCCTTCATCAGGTTCTGGTACCCGGGATTGTAGGAGACGATCACCATGAATCCCGGACCGGCTTCCAGGACTTCGCCGGTCCGTTCGAGCGGCAGGATGCGCCGGTCGTCCGTCAACGGGTGGAGAACCACGCTCACGTCCTTGCGTGCCTCGACGATTTCATCGAGGTAGCAGATGCCGCCGTCCCGAACGGCCTTGGTGAGCGGCCCGTCCATCCAGACCGTTTCCCCGCCCTTGAGAAGGTAGCGGCCGGTAAGATCGGCGGCGGTCAGGTCGTCGTGGCAGGAGACGGTCGACAGGGGCAGGCCGAGACGGGCGGCCATATGCTGCACGAAGCGTGTCTTGCCGCAGCCGGTCGGCCCCTTCAGCAGGATCGGGAGTTGTCGCGTCCATGCGTGCTCGAAGAGTGCGCATTCGTTCCCCTGAGGCGTGTAATGCGGGATCTCGACATCGGGATTAAGCGGATGGTTGAAGGCTATCGTCATCACTGTTCTCCAGGAAAATGGCCCGCCTCATTCGGCGGGCTGGGCCACCGGGCTCGGGATGCGCGTCCGTCCGGGAACGAGCAGCGACCAGATGAACATCAGGGCGCTGATGAATACGAAGATGCCGGAGCCAAGTCTGACCCAATAGAAGAGAGCAAGCTGGTCCTGGACCTCCATGTAGGACTCGCCGAGCACCCGCTGCAGGTGCACCTGGATGATGCCGGCGAAGGTGAGCGCGAAGGTCATGACCGACATGGCGGTGCACATGATCCAGAAACTGGCGATCGACAGCCATTGATTATAGGGCGCGCGGCCGCGGATCTGCGGGACGGCATAGGCCATGGCCGCAAGGTTGAGCATCACATAGGCGCCGAAGAAGGCCAGATGCCCGTGCGCTGCGGTGATCTGCGTGCCGTGGGTATAATAGTTGACCGACGACAGCGTATGCAGGAAGCCCCAGACGCCGGCGCCGAAGAAGGCCATGACCGAGCATCCGAGCGACCAGAGAAGGGCAGCCCGGTTTTCATGCTTGCGGCCGGCGCGCCAGGTCATGACGAAGGTGAACACGACCATGGTGAAGAAGGGGGCCACTTCGAGCGTCGAGAAAAGCGATCCGATCCACTGCCAGTAACCGGGCGCGCCGATCCAGTAATAGTGGTGGCCGGTGCCGAGGATCCCGGAAAACAGCGCCAGTCCGATGATGACGTAGAGCCACTTTTCGACCACTTCCCGGTCGATGCCGTTCAGCTTGATCATCAGGAAGGCGAGAACCGACGCCATGATCAGCTCCCAGACGCCCTCGACCCACAGATGGACGACATACCACCAGTACATCTTGTCGAGCGCCAGATTGATCGGGTTGTAGAAGGCGAAGAGGAAGAAGATCGCAACGCCCCAAAGGCCGAACAGCAGGATGTTGGTGATCGTCGTCTTGCGCCCCTTGAGCGCGGTCATGGTGACGTTGAAAAGGAACATCAGCGCCACGATCACGATCCCGACCTTGATGGCGAAGGGCTGTTCCAGAAATTCGCGGCCTTCATGAATATGGAAGAGATATCCGACGACGGCGACTGCCGCTGCGATCAGGAAAATCCAGAACTGCGCGATTGCGATCCTGGTGCTGTAAAGCTCGGTTTCGCATTCTTCCGGCAGCAGGAAGTAGGTCGTTCCCATGAAGCCCATGAGCAGCCAGACGATCAGCGCATTGGTATGGATCATGCGCACGATGTTGAAGGGCAGCTCGACGGATAGTGTATTGGGCAGCACGTAGATGGTGCCGGCCAGCACGCCGAACAGGAGCTGGGCCATAAACAGGCCGAGAGCGCCGTAGAAATAGAGCATTGCGATGCTCTGGGTCTTGTATTTCATGTCTATATCCTCTCGCTGTCAGCCGGCCTGGTTCGGGGGCCAGTTCTGGGTGTTGGTCTTGCTGACCCATTCGAGGAAGTCGGCGAGGTCATCGACCTCCTGGTCCGTCAGATTGAACTGCGGCATCTGCCGCCGGCCTTCGATGCCGGAGGGCTGCGCCGCCATCCATGCGTGAAGCGCCTCGCGGGCACTGGCCGGGTCCTTGTCTCCGCCCCAGCGGATCCAGACGTTCGACAGTTCCGGCGCGAAATAGGCGCCCTCGCCGTCGAGCGTATGGCAGTTGATACAGGCGTTCTTTTCCCAGATATGTTTTCCGCGGGCGACGCTTTCCGTCAGGGTCGCCTCGTTGGTGGAAACCGTGCGGATGTAATAGTGACTGTGGGCGGTGAGGCCCACGAATATGGCGAAGAAGAATGCAGACCCGCCGTAGAACACGTTGCGGGCCGCGGTTTTTGTCAGGCGTTCAGCCATCGATCATCCTTTCATGTCAGTGGCGATGCCGCCGTGACGTCGGAAATCGAGCCAGCGGGCTCGTCGGAAGGGAATGGCGGAAATCGGCCGCAAGCTCTTTGCTCATTCGCAAGCAAACCGGCGAATGTCGCCAGGGCGGCAAGCCATATGCCGCCTGCAGGCGCCTTGACTTCCAAAGTCGGTGCAGGCGTCAGACAGACAGTTGCAGGGCGGAGCGGGCAACGGCGATCAGCAGCACGAATGCCGCCCAGGACCATAAGGCGGCGCTCAACGGTGTCCTGGCCCCGCGAAGCCCGAGAAAATCCAGCACGACGAGCCGGACCTTGATGACGGCAATCGTGGCGATCACGACCGCTGCCAATGCAGGCAACACGCCGTGCGGCAGGGCGCGGGTCACGACGAACATGCTGCCCGTCAGAGCAAGGAGCAGCAGCAGCGCGCGCGAGCAATTCGGATGGTCGGGACGTTTCATAGCAGGTAGATGACCGGAAACATGACGAGCCAGACAATGTCGATCACATGCCAGAGCGTGCTGATCAGATGGACGTTTTCGCGCGTCGGGAAGACCGAGACCAGAATGAGGATCATCGATCCGAATGCCACATGCGTCAGGTGAAATCCGGTGATGAGCAGATAGAGCTGCGAGAACGGATCGCCGGACAGAAGCGAAGCGCCTTCGAGCGCATATTCCACACATTTGAGCCCGACGAAGACAATCCCTCCCAGTGCCGCCGCAAGCAGCATCAGTCGGCGGCGAGAGGTCGTGTTCTGTTCGCCGGACCTGGCTGTAAACCAGCCGCTTGCCAGAAGCACGACCGTGTTGACGACCGGCAGAGTGTGATGAAGCCTCGCCTTGCCGGCAGCGAATGTTTCCGGATGCAACATGGAGGCAACGACGAAGGCGGTCAGCAGCGCCCCGAAGGCAACGAGCTCGCTCCAGGCGAGGATCCATACCAGCAGGTCGCCGTTCTCCGTATCGCGCGTCTCGCGGCTTGAGGTCATCAAGGTCATGCGTCGTGCATAGGGTGCCGTCGGGCGCCCGTCTTTGTGAAACCGCAAACAGAAGGTCGTCGCCTGCGGACGGCCGCTCGTCGAGCGGGGGGCCTCTTTGACCGATCTCAAAGAAGCGTTCGCGGCGCCCGGCTATTGTGCGCTCACAAAGGAGACCCCATGAGCGACGCGCAAATCGGACTTTCGATCGCAACACCTGTCATCGTGATCTTCGCGATTACGCTCTATCGGATGGGCGTGCTCCAGCGCACCGGTGTCGTCACCGCGGTCATCGCCGCCATTGCCATTGCCGCGAGCCTGTTCCTCCAGCGCTGAACGACGCATCACGCGATATTCTGCCATGCCCGATGGACGGCGTTGCCGCACGGTCGCGGCCTAGCTGCCGGCTTCTGACGGGAAATTGCCTTCGAGATGGACGAGATTGAAGTCGTCGATCAATATCTGTACGTCCACGCTCCAGCCGGCCATGTCAGAAAGCGGCAGGCTGGTTGCCGTCCATGTGCCGTCTGCGGCACTCGTCAGCCTGTACTTGAGAGGTTCGATCCCACGTGCGGCGCTGCGCAGGCTGAGAGAGACGCTTCGCGGCCGTATCGGATCGAATTGCGGGCTCATGATCGAAACCTGGACGTCAACCGTACCGTCGGGCCGGGGTGCCGTTTCGAGCTCGGCCATTGCTTTCTGCCCATGCAGATGAAGCGACATTGCCGGATGCACATGCGCATACTGATATTGTCCGGGACCTGCGAAGCGCCACAGTGAGGCCGTTGCCACGATCAACAGCGCCAGCGCGATCTCTCCGCCGATGCTCCAGCCCAGTCTGCGCCGCGCAGCAGGGTTTCCGGCGAGCGCCGGGGCGGTCAGCCAGAACCGATTGTAGAGCGCCAGCATGCACAGAACCGCGACAAGGCCGATCTTGACTGCCAGAATGCGCGCAAACAGCGACGACCACGCCAGGTCGACGCGGGGAATTTCCATGACGGCATGCAGCAGTCCCGCCAGCAGCATCAGGACGAAGGGAGCGGGGATCAGCTGCGAGAAGATCCGCAGCGGCCGCCGGCCCCCAGCGGAGCGGCTGAGGCGCAGGAGCGGCGGCAGGCTTCCGATCCAGAAAAGCATGACGGCAGCGTGCAGGAAGATCGATGCCTGCGCGATGAGGCGGGGCTGCGCCATGGAACTGTGGCCGGTCAGCGTAAAGGCGAAGGAGGCAAGGACCAGGGCCGCGGCAGACGCCATCCGCGCCGAGCGCAGACGCAGCGGCAGGAGCGCAAGCACAATCGCCGCAAGCGTAAGACATTGGGCAGTCCCCGTCCGGTCGGAGAAAGCCTGAGCGATCGGCTCCGGTCCGGCCCAGACGAGGCCCGCGCCGATATCGTCCAGCCCCTGAAGATAGAGCCGTGCCAGGACGAAGACGATTGCGACCGCTGCCAGGGTAGGGGAGCCGGCGCGCATGCTTGCCGGATCGAGCCAGCGATTGAAAAATGCGCCTCCGACGACGGCTGCGACGGCGAGCGTCGCGCCCATATTGCCGAACCAGATGGCGGCAAGCAGTGCCTCCGATGGCGTCTCGGAAACATTTCCGGAGCGTGCCGACGGTTTGCCGACATGAAAGACGATGGAGCCGCCGACCGGATGCCCGTCTTCCGACGCCACCCTGTAGCTGACGATCACCGTCCCGTCTGCGAGCGGACCGGGTATCGGCACGGCGATTTCGGCGCCAGTCGGATTGGCCGAAAGCTCCTTGGCCGCTCCGTCGGGCGCGACCATTCCGAGGCGAATGACCCTGACCGTTTCGTTAAAACGCAGCAGGACCTTTTCCGGCGCGACGGCGACAATGGCGCCGTTCGCAGGAAAGGATGCGGTCAGGACGGCGTGGGCGTCAGCTCCTGCCGCCATGACCATGAGCAACCCCGCTGCACGCGCGAGAAGGCAGAAAGCGGCCCATAGTGGAAAATTCCGTGCCATGGGCGATGACCTTCCGGGCTCGTCTCGGCCGCGCTTCAGGAATGGGGTTTGGCGACGACGTCGAAGAACGGCGCCGGGGTCTCGTAATCGTCGGAGGTCTTGCCGGCAGCGGGAATGTCGATCCAGCGCTCGACCGCGCCTTCGGCGCATTCCTGGACGACGGGAACATATATGCGCGTAGACGCAGGCAGCTCCTTGGCGACCGTGGCGCGAAATACGAATTCATCATATTCGTCGTCGGCAAGCGAGCCGCCCTGCCATACGATCTCGGTCACGCCTTCCTTGACCTGCTCTCCGTAGAGATCGTAGCTTTTTTCGAAGGGGCCGCGGATTTTTTCCAGCGTCCAGCCCGTCTTCGGCATGGGCTTGGCCGACAGCAGCCCTTCGGGGATCTTCACCCGGATCCTGACGGTTGCCTTGCCTTCGCAGCCGTGACCGACGCGCAGCACAGCCTTGTAAGCCTTGCCCGATACCGCCTCGGTCTGCTCGAGCGTGATGTGAGCCTGCGCCGATCCGGCAAGGCAAAGCATGCCTGCTGCGGCGAGCGCAAAGTGTCTGATCATGACATGTCTCCCGGTCCGCAGGTGGGGCGCAGGCCGCCGCCACCTGTGAGAACCTCTATGGTTGCGTGACTTACTGCGTCACCTGAGTGATCTGCGCGAGGGCTGCGTCAAGGCGCTTGCGCACCATGTTCGGAACCTTGGCGGTCTTGATGGCTTCGAGGTTGGTGGGATTGTCGCCGACCTGGATCAGCACCACCATGCCCATGCCGGCGTGCGGCGTGCATTTGATGACATAGGCGCCGGGGACGTCGAGCTTGGCCTGGAACTGTTCGCTGGGCTTGGACTTGAACTCGGCTGCCCCATCCGGAATAAGACCCTTGTAGGTCTCGGCATTGTGGCTCTTGTCGGTGGGCACGAAGGTAACGGTGTCGCCGGGTGCGACCTTGACGAATCCCGGCTCGAAAACCATTGCGCCGTCAGCGCCCTTGTTGAGCATCTGGATCTGATGGTCGGCCGCCATGAGCGGCGCTGTCGATGCCATCAGAACCGCCGCGGCAGCGATCAGTCCAAATTTCAGACGCATTGCATTTCTCCTATCGTTCGGGGCCGATCTTGGCCTCGGCCGCGGTTTTAGGGCATGCAGGCGGCTCACTCTTTGATGTCCGTCAAATTGGCTGCGCCTATTCGAGCGACAGGCGGCCCTCCCGGCCTGGCTTCGGCAACCGGAAAGACAGGCAGCCGGCCGCGGAACCGTCACAGGCTCCGGCAGGCGGCCGGATCGCAGGAATGATTGGGGAAGACCCGCGTCACCGGGCGTCGATGAGCTCACGCACTTTCAGGGCGAGGTCGCGTGCCGTATAGGGCTTGCGAAGCCATTGCGCGCCGGCGATGACGTCGTTTGCGGCCAGCGCGGGCTCTGAATAGCCTGACGTGAAGAGCACGGCGAGGTCGGGACGTTCGGCCCGTGCCGCCCGCGCCAGCTCGTCGCCTGTCATGCCGCCGGGCATGACGATGTCGGTGAACAGGAGCGCGACGTTGGGATGTTCCTTGAGCAGTTCAAGCGCGCGCTTGCCGTTATCGGCCTCGATCACCGAATATCCCATCCCGGCCAGCCGGGCGACCGCAACCCTGCGGACGCGCGAATCGTCCTCGACCACGAGAATGTGTTCGTCGCCGCCCGGCAGAGCCGCTTCGCTCCTGCCGGTGACGCTCGCCTCCCCCCTGGCGGAGGCGCTTGAAAGGGCCGGCAGATAGATGCGGATCGTCGAGCCGCGGCCGACCTCGCTATAGATCTGCAGGTGGCCGCCGGATTGCTTGACGAAGCCGTAGACCATGCTGAGACCCAGTCCGGTTCCGGACCCGACTTCCTTGGTGGTGAAGAAGGGCTCGATCGCGCGCTTCTTGACCTCTTCGGTCATGCCGTCTCCCGTGTCGCTCATGGAGACGAGCACGAAATTGCCGCTGCGCACTTCCGGATACATTTTCGCATAGTCCGCGTCGAGCTGGACGCGCGAGACCTCCGTGGTCAAGGTGCCGCCTTTCGGCATGGCGTCGCGCGCATTCAGGGCGATGTTGAGGATCGCATTCTGCAGCTGGGAACTGTCGACCAGAACGTTGAAATCAGACCCCGAAAGGACCGTCGACAATCGGATGTTTTCTCCGAGCGTCCGTCGCAGCAGGTCGGAAAAACCGGTGACGAGCTGGCCGAGATCGGCCTGCTTCGGGTTCAGCGGTTGGCGCCTTCCGAATGCCAGCAGCTGTCCCGTCAGCTTTGCGCCGTCGGCTGCGGCATCCTGGGCCTCCCGCAGCATGTCGCGCAGCGGACCGGCCGGAAGCTTGTCCTCGATCATCTCCAGATTGCCGCTGATGACAGTGAGGAGATTGTTGAAATCGTGTGCCAGGCCGCCGGTCAGCTGCCCCACGGCTTCCATCTTCTGGGCCTGGCGAAGGTCTTCCTCGATCTTGAACTTGCTGGTCAGGTCGCGAACGAAACCGGTGAAGATCCGCTCGCCGTTCGCCGTCGCCTCGCCGACGTGCAGCTCCATCGGAAACTGCGTGCCGTCGGCGCGCTGCCCCGTCACCACGCGACCGTAGCCGATGATCCGCTTCTCGCCCGTCTGCATGTAATGGTCGATATATCCGTCATGGGCCGCACGATAAGGTTCGGGCATCAGCTTCTTGACGTTCTGGCCGCAGATCTCTTCGAACGTGAAGCCGAAAAGCGCCTCGGCCGCCTTGCTGAACGACATGACGTGGCCGTTCTGGTCGATGACGATCATGGCGTCGGGCACCGTGTCGAGAATCGACGACAGGTGTGCCTCGCGCGCCCGCACGGCCTCTTCGGCCTTGCGCAGGGCGCTGACGTCGCTGTTCGTCTCGATGACGACGGGATCGCCGTCGGGAAGGTTGACGAGCACGCAGCGCGTTGCCACGTGCATGTCGCGTCCGTTCTTGTGACGGTGAATGACCTCGCCCTGCCAGAAACCCCGCGTCGTCAGATGCGCGCGGACGGCCTCCATCGGCTCAGGAAAGCGGGTGTCGAGCAAGGCATAGACAGTCTCGCCGACGGCCTCTTCCCGGGTCCAGCCGTACATGTTCTCGCTGCCGATCGACCAATGGGTGATCGTGCCTTCGAGCCGGTGCACGATGATGTCGGCCCCATCAAGCACATGCACGAGCGCGTCCAATTCCTGGGGCGATGCGATGCGCGGCGAGATCAGACGGTGAGGCATAGGCATTGGTTCCGCAATCAGTGGACGCTACCCCTATGGCAGGTTCTGTCTGAAAAATCATCCACATTGCCAGACAACCGTGCCAGGCGGGCCAGATTGACGATACGCAGATTGTGGCGGCCGTCCGGAGTGACGATTTTTCTCTGGGCGAGCTTGCTGATCGAGCGCGAAACGGTCTCGATGGTCAGGCCGAGATAGTCGGCGATGTCCTGCCGGCTCATCGGCACTTCGAGCAGCCCCTGGCGGACCGATTCGCTGTCGCGGGTCGCGAGCTTCATCAGGAAGCTGCAGAGGCGTTCCTCCGCATTCTTTCTGGAGAGCAGCACCAGCTGGTCGTGGGCCGACGCGGTCTCCCGGCAGAGCAGGCTGATATAGGCCGGCCGCAGCAGCTCGGAGCGTTCGACCTCCTCCTGGAACTGCTTGCGCGAGAGGCGGCGGATCTTGCAATCCGTGACGGCTTCGGCGGTAAACAGGAAATCGCCTTGCAGGAAGGAGCCGACGACATCGCCGGCGAAGTGAAAGGCGGTAATGACCCGGCGCCCGTCACCGATGATGCGATGAAGGCGCACGACGCCTTCGGTGATCTGGAACAGATGCCGTGCGGCATCGCCCTCCCAGCAGATCGCCTTTCCTGCCTCGACCGTTTCGCTCGCCGACATCTGGAAAAGCGCCGACAGGCAATTGCCCTGAACCGCCTTTGCGCCGAGATCGGCACTTTCGAATGCCTGGTGGCCTTGCATCAACATCCCAATGATCCCCGTGCCCTGATTGAACGTGAGGCCAATAGAAAGGCGTTCGGTCACAGCCGAATGAGCGGACGGTGCCAAAGAGTAAGACTCTGTAACAGTCTGTAACAACGGGCAAAGGCGAAGCTTTGTTGACCTGGATCAAGGAACGGGCGGGGCCTCCATGACAGTCGTTCCCCAAAGTACGAGAAAGGCGACCGCCCTGTGGTCGTCTGCGCACTGGGGACGTCATCATGAACTATACTGCGGAAACCATGGTGGTCGCCGTGGGAGCATTCCTGGCACTGCTTGGCGCTGCCTTCGCCCACGACCATCTATTTTCAATCCACATGGGGATATTGAGCCTCTGCCTTTTTGCCGGAACATTGCTTCTCGTCAGAAACGTGGATTTCTCACCGGCCGGCCGGCGGCCGAAAGCCGATCCGTCCGGCTATTTCGACGAAGTGATCCGCTACGGTCTGATCGCCACCGTGTTCTGGGGCGTCGTCGGCTTCCTCGTCGGCGTCGTCATCGCGGCGCAACTGGCGTTTCCCGATCTCAATTTCGCTCCCTACCTGAATTTCGGCAGGCTGCGGCCCGTCCACACGTCGGCGGTGATCTTCGCCTTCGGCGGCAACGCGCTGATCATGACGTCCTTCTACGTCGTCCAGCGCACCTGTCACGCGCGTCTCTTCGGCGGCAGCCTCCCCTGGTTCGTCTTCTGGGGCTACCAGCTCTTCATCGTCATGGCGGCGACCGGCTATGTCCTCGGCATCAACCAGGCGCGCGAATATGCCGAGCCTGAATGGTATGTCGACCTGTGGCTGACGATCGTCTGGGTCGCCTATCTGCTGGTCTTCCTCGGTACCATCCTGAAGCGCAAGGAGCCGCATATCTATGTGGCGAACTGGTTCTATCTCGGCTTCATCGTGACGATCGCGATGTTGCACGTCGTCAACAATCTCGCCGTGCCGGTCTCCTTCCTCGGCTCGAAGAGCTACTCGCTGTTTTCGGGCGTCCAGGACGCCTTGACGCAGTGGTGGTACGGCCACAACGCCGTCGGCTTCTTCCTGACGGCCGGCTTCCTCGGCATGATGTATTATTTCGTGCCCAAGCAGGCCAACCGCCCGGTCTATTCCTACCGGCTGTCGATCATCCACTTCTGGGCGCTGATCTTCATGTATATCTGGGCCGGCCCGCATCACCTGCACTATACGGCGCTGCCCGACTGGGCGCAGACGCTCGGCATGGTCTTCTCGGTCATGCTCTGGATGCCGTCCTGGGGCGGCATGATCAACGGCCTGATGACGCTCTCGGGCGCCTGGGACAAAATCCGCACCGATCCCATCATCCGCATGATGATCGTCGCCATCGCCTTTTACGGCATGTCGACCTTCGAAGGCCCGATGATGTCGGTCAAGACGGTGAACTCGCTCAGCCACTACACCGAATGGACCATCGGTCATGTGCATTCGGGCGCGCTTGGCTGGGTCGGCATGATCACGTTCGGCGCGATCTACTACATGACGCCGAAGCTCTGGGGCCGCGAACGCCTCTACAGCCTGCGCATGGTCAACTGGCACTTCTGGCTCGCGACGCTCGGCATCGTCGTCTACGCGGCGGTCCTGTGGGTCGCCGGCATCCAGCAGGGCCTGATGTGGCGGGAATACAATTCCCAGGGCTTCCTCGTCTATTCCTTCGCCGAAACAGTGTCTGCGATGTTCCCCTATTACGTGCTGCGCACGCTTGGCGGCGGCCTTTACCTCGCCGGCGGCATCGTGATGGCCTGGAACGTCTTCATGACCATTCGCGGCCATCTGCGCGACGAAGCCGCAATTCCTTCTGCCTATGTGCCGCGCGCACAGGCTGCCGAGTGAGGTGACACATGGCATCAATCCTGGACAAACATCAGATCCTCGAGAAAAACGCGACCCTGCTTCTGGTCGGTTCGCTGCTCGTGGTCAGCATCGGCGGCATCGTCGAAATCGCGCCGCTCTTCTATCTGCAGAATACGATCGAGAAGGTCGAGGGCATGCGTCCCTATACGCCGCTCGAGCTTGCGGGTCGCAATATCTACATCCGCGAGGGCTGCTATCTCTGCCATAGCCAGATGATCAGGCCCTTCCGGGACGAGGTGGAGCGCTACGGCCATTATTCGCTGGCCGCCGAATCCATGTACGACCATCCCTTCCAATGGGGCTCGAAGCGCACCGGTCCGGATCTGGCGCGTGTGGGCGGCCGCTATTCCAACGAATGGCATGTCCAGCACCTGTCCGACCCGAGAGCGGTCGTGCCGGAATCCATCATGCCGAGCTACGCCTTCCTCAAGGAACACGAAGTGACCGTCAAGGACGTCGGCATGGACCTCAGGGCGAATGTGGATGTCGGCGTGCCCTATAGCGACGACATGATCGCCAACGCGGAAGCGGACATGAAGGTGCAGGCCGACCCGAACGCCGATACGACCGCGCTTCTCGAGCGATATCCCAAGGCCAAGGTCGGCGACTTCGACGGCGATCCGTCGAAGCTCACCGAGATGGACGCCCTCGTGGCCTATCTGCAGATGCTCGGCACGCTTGTCGACTTCTCGACCTACGACGATGCCACCGGCTACCGATGAGGTGAAACATGGAAACCTACACCGCAATGCGGCACTTCGCCGACAGCTGGGGCCTCCTGGCGATGACGGCCTTCTTCATCGGAGCGGTCCTCTTCACGCTGAGGCCGGGCGGCAAGCAGGCCGCGAAGGACGCGGCCAATATTCCCTTGAAGGACGATTGAGATGTCGGAAAAACATATAGACGAAATCAGCGGCGTCGAGACGACCGGCCATGAATGGGACGGCATCCGGGAACTGAACAATCCAATGCCGCGGTGGTGGGTGTGGACCTTCTACGCGACGATCCTGTGGGCGATCGGCTATGCCATCGCCTATCCGGCCATACCGATGATCACATCGGCGACCAAGGGTTATTTCGGCTTTTCCAGCCGTGCCGAACTGCAGCAGGACCTGGATCTCGCCAAGGCGTCGCAGACGAAGTTCCATGACATGATCGCCGCCAAGACCGTGCAGGAAATCGACGCCGATCCGGCGCTTCGCGAATTTGCGATCGCAGGCGGTGCCTCCGCCTTCAAGGTCAATTGCGCTCCCTGCCACGGTTCGGGCGCGAGCGGCGGACCCGGTTTTCCCAATCTCAACGACGACGACTGGCTCTGGGGCGGTGATCTCGATTCCATCCAGACGACAATCGCCCACGGCATCCGTTTCGACAACGACGCGGACACGCACGTCTCCGAAATGCCGGCCTTCGCCGACATGCTGGACAAGGATCAGATCCGCCAGGTCGCAGCCTATGTCTGGAGCCTGACGAACAAACCGTCGGACGAAACCCTCGTCGAGCCCGGCAAGCAGGTGTTCCTCGACAATTGCGCCGCCTGTCACGGCGAGGATGCCAGGGGCAAGCCGGACATGGGCGCGCCTGATCTTGCCGATGCCATCTGGCTGAAGGCTAAAGGCGAGGACGCCATCATCCGCCAGGTTGCGGCTCCCAAACATGGCGTCATGCCGGCCTGGTCTGCGCGCCTCGGAGATACGACGGTCAAGGAACTCACCGTCTTCGTGCACTCGCTCGGCGGCGGCCAATGAGGAGAAGGCAGGATGACGAACCATGACCACAATGCGCTCCTTGCACTTTACGGCACCCCGCGGGCGGTGATCCGCTCGCGCGTGTCGATACGCGCGAGGTTCACCCCGCCGGCCTGCGAGCAGGAAGATCCGGCAAGGATCGGCAGTTCGATCGTAAGTTTGATCTGCCTCAAAGATCACAATCCGACCAGCCGCTAGACCTGCGAGCGAGGACGTCCCAGCGGCTTCTCCCCGTTGTCCTCCAGGATCGCGCCCACCTCTCTGGGCGCGGTCCCCTTTCTTTGACCAAGCGCAAAGAACGATCCGGCGCGATCACCTATGCCTGTCGATTGCCCGGCTCTTTCAGGGCTGCATTTCCTGCCCGGGCAGGGCTTTCTCCGTACGCGCCGCGTTCTTGATATGAATCAAGGATTGCGCGCGCGAAACGGGAGAGAAGGGCAGTCGTAATTCGGAACAGGCCCATGAATCTCTACACAGCACCCGATCCCAAATCCGTGGAACGTGTCAACGCCGAGCCGGTCAACGCCCGCCGCAACCGCCAGCCGCTTTATGCGGCGCGCAAGAAGGTCTTCCCCAAGCGCGTTCAGGGACGTTTTCGTCGGTTCAAGTGGATCGTGATGCTGGTCACGCTGGCAATCTATTATCTGGCACCCTGGATCCGCTGGGATCGCGGCCCCTTTGCGCCCGACCAGGCGATCCTGGTCGATCTGTCGTCGCGCCGCTTCTTTTTCTTCTTCATCGAGATCTGGCCGCAGGAATTCTACTATGTCGCCGGATTGCTGGTCATGGCGGGGTTCGGGCTGTTTCTGGTGACATCGGCGGTTGGCCGCGCCTGGTGCGGTTATGCCTGTCCGCAGACCGTATGGGTCGATCTCTTTCTCGTCGTCGAGCGCGCCATCGAGGGCGACCGTAACGCTCGAATGAAACTCGACGCCGGGCCGTGGACCTTCGGCAAGCTCGGCAAACGCCTGCTCAAGCATTCCACCTGGCTCGTCATCGGTGTTCTGACCGGCGGCGCATGGGTGTTCTATTTCGCCGATGCGCCGACCCTTGCCAAAGGGCTTTTCACAGGTGGGGCTCCGGCCGTCGCCTACGCCACGGTCGCCATTCTGACATCGACAACCTACGTTTTCGGCGGGCTGCTGCGCGAACAGGTTTGCACCTACATGTGCCCCTGGCCGCGCATTCAGGGCGCCATGCTTGATGAAAACTCCCTCGTCGTAACCTATAACGACTGGCGCGGCGAGCAACGCTCGCGCCATGCCAAGAAGGCGCAGGCGGAGGGGCAGGCTGTCGGCGATTGCGTCGACTGCAACGCCTGCGTCGCGGTCTGTCCGATGGGCATCGATATCCGCGACGGGCAGCAGATGGAATGCATCACCTGCGCGCTGTGCATCGATGCCTGCGACAATGTCATGGACAAGATCGGCAAGCCGCGCGGCCTGATCGCCTATGCGACGCTCAGCGAATATGCCAGCAACATGAATATCGCCACCGATGAGGGCAGGACGCCCGTCCAGCCGGCGCGCGTCAGAAATCCGGACGGCTCCTTCGTCGACGGCATTCGCCATTTCAACTGGCGCATCATCTTCCGGCCGCGCGTCGTCTTCTACGCGGTCGTCTGGACCGGCATCGGCATTGCCATGCTGGTGCATCTGTCGATGCGCGAGAGGCTGGAGCTCAATGTCGTCCATGACCGCAACCCGCAATATGTGCTGGAAAGCGACGGATCGATCCGCAACGGATATACGCTGCGTGTGCTCAACATGGTTCCGTCGCCGCGCACGATCGAACTGACCCTGTCGGGCATCGATGGTGCGACGATGCGGATCCCCGAACTCGGCAAGGAGGAGGGACGTCGGTTCCTGATCGACGCCGCCCCCGATGCGGCCACGACGCTCAAGGTCTTCGTCACCCGCAAACCGACGGGCGATGCCGTCAACGAATTCCTCTTTTCGATCGAAGATGCCGGCCATGCCGACCGCGCGACCTATCGGGCCGCATTCAACGCCCCAGGAGAAGCCAGATGAGCACCCGCACGCAAGGATTTACCGGCACGCACATGCTGCTTGTGACCTGTGCCTTCTTCGGCGTTGTCATCGCCGTCAACTTTACGATGGCATGGTACGCCTCGTCGAGCTGGAGCGGGCTGGTGGTCGAAAACACCTATGTCGCCAGCCAGGAGTTCAACGAGAAGGCCGCCGCCATGAAGGCGATGGCCGCTTCGGGGATCGCCGGCAGGCTCTCGCTGAAGAGCAACGAAATCCATTACGATATCCGCAACAGGGACGGTTCGCCGGCCGATGTCGATGACGTTGTCGCCAACTTCAAGCGGCCTGTCGGCGATCACGAGGATTTTCACGTCGCCCTGACCAAGCTCTCGCCAGGGCGGTTCGAGGCCGAGCATGCGATCGCCACGGGGGACTGGATCGTCGAAGTGACCTCGCGCCGCGGCGGCAACATCGTCATGCACGAGGCCGTGCGCATCGATACGGCGGAGTTTGGCCAATGACCTGCTGCACCATGAATGCCGACGGCGTCCTTGCAATGAGCACGACCGCCTTCAGCGCCGAGGAGATCGGACTTGCCAGCCACGCGCTCGGCGGCGGGCTTCGCCAGCTCGATCTCAGCGTGCCAGACGTCCATTGCGGCGCCTGCATATCGACCATCGAACGGGCTTTGTCCGCTTTGCCCTATGTGCGCAGGGCCAGGGTGAACCTCACCTCCAGGCGCGTGACTTGCGTCTATGCCGAGCAGATGGACGACAGGACGGTCGATCCTACCGGCATTACGGCCGCCATCGGCGCGACCGGCTACAGGGTTCATCTCTTCGCGCCGCTTGCGCCGGAAAGCGACAAGACGCGCAACCAGCTCCTCCTTGCCGTCGGGGTTGCGGGTTTCGCCGCGGCCAACATCATGCTGCTGTCCGTGTCGGTCTGGTCCGGCGCGGATGCCGCCACGCGCGACATGTTCCACTGGATCTCGGCGATGATCGCCGCGCCGGCGCTCGTTTACTCCGGCCGGTTCTTCTTCCGCTCGGCCTGGAACGCGTTGAAGCGCGGGCGCACGAACATGGACGTGCCGATTTCGCTTGCCGTGACGCTCTCCTATGCCGTTTCGCTCTGGGAGACGATGCATCATGGCGAGCATGCCTGGTTCGACGCGACCGTATCGCTGCTGTTCTTCCTGCTGATCGGGCGAACCCTCGACCATGTCATGCGCGAAAAGGCGCGCGCGGCAATCAACGGGCTGGCGCGGCTTGCCCCGCGCGGGGCGCTGGTCGTGGCAGCCGACGGTTCGAGGCGCTACGTGGCGGTCGAGGAGATCGCCGTCGGCGACGAAATTGCCGTCGCGGCCGGCGACCGCATCCCGGTCGACGGTATCGTCGCCAGCGGCGAGAGCGATCTCGACCTGTCGATCGTCACAGGCGAGAGCAGCCCGGTGGCCGTCGGTCCCGGCGCGGAAATCCATTCCGGCGCGATGAACCTGACAGGCTCGCTTACCGTGCGTGCGACCCGGCTTGCACGTAACTCGCTGCTTGCCGAGATCATCGGCCTGATGGAGGCCGCGGAAGGCGGACGCGCACGTTACCGGCGGATCGCCGACAGGGCCGCGGCGCTCTATTCGCCGGCCGTGCACCTGCTCGCTCTGGTGTCGTTTCTGGCCTGGGGGATCATCGGCGGAGACTGGAAGCAGGCGATGCTCGTCGGCGTCGCCGTGCTCATCATCACCTGCCCATGCGCTCTCGGGCTGGCGGTCCCGGTCGTGCAGGTCGTCGCAGCCGGCGAGCTCTTCCGCCGCGGCGTGATGGTCAAGGACGGTTCGGCGCTCGAGCGGCTGGCCGAGGTCGATACCGTCGCCTTCGACAAGACGGGCACGCTGACGCTCGGACGCCCGAGGCTCGTACGGACCGAGACCGACGAGGCGAGGAACATCGCGATTGCTGCGGGACTTGCCCAGCATTCCAGGCATCCGCTCTCGCGGGCGCTTGCCCGCCAGGCCGCCGCGGCGGAACAATTCGAGCGTGTCGCGGAGATCGCAGGCGGCGGTCTCGAAACTGTGCGCGGGGATGTCGTCTACAGGCTCGGAAATGCCTCCTTCGCCTGCGGTGCGGACGAGGTGGCGATGTCCGGCGGTGGGCTTTCCGAAGTCGTGCTTTCGGCAAACGGGGCAGCAATGGCGCGCTTCTTCTTCGAGGATACGCTTCGGCCGGGCGCCGGCGAGGCGGTGGCCGATCTGGAGTCGGCCGGTTTCCGGACGATGATCTTTTCGGGCGACCGCCAATCCGTCGTCGAAAGCACGGCGGGCATCCTTGGCGTCGATCGCGCTCTGGGTGCGCTCACCCCGAAGCAGAAGGTGGAAGCTTGCGAAACCCTCCGGGAGCAGGGGCGCCGCGTGCTGATGGTCGGCGACGGCATCAATGACGCGCCGGCACTGGCCGCGGCCCATGTTTCGATGGCGCCGTCCAGCGCGTCCGATATCGGGCGGCAGGCGGCCGACCTCGTCTTCTTCAACGAGAGGCTTGACGCAGTGCCCGACGCGATCCGGATCGCCAGGCGTTCGGCTGCGCTCATCCGGCAAAATTTCGCGCTCGCGATCGGCTACAACGTCCTGGCGGTGCCGATCGCGATCGCCGGCCTTGCGACGCCGCTGATCGCCGCCGTGGCGATGTCCACGTCGTCGATCATCGTCGTCACCAATGCCCTGCGTCTCAACAGTTTTGCAGGGCGAAACGCGGCCCTGCCGTTGTCGGGGATGCCTGTTGGCAAGCAGAAGGCGGAAGCCGCATGAACATGCTCGTCTATCTGATCCCGATCGCGCTTTTCATGGGCGGCCTTGGGCTGGCGGCGTTCCTCTGGTCCCTCAAAAGCGGCCAGTACGACGATCTGGAGGGTGCCTCCTGGCGCGTGATTGCCGACGATGATTCCGATCCGACCGCCCGATGACGGCATCAGCCGGAACAGACCGATGCTCTCCAACAACGAAAAGCTGCTGCAATCGGATATGTTTCGCGGGCTGAGCGACGATGCGGCAAGACGGCTCGTATCCCTCGGACGGCGGCGCATATGCGTCTCCGGCGAAGAGATCCTGGCGCAGGGCGAGCCCGGCGTCCACGTCGTCTATGTGGCAAGTGGCGTGGTGAGGCTGACACGGACGGAATCGAGCGGACGTGACGCCGATATCCGTGTCTGCGAGCCGGGCGACTTCATCGCCGAATATGTGATTTCGCTTGGCGGCAGCTACGCGCACGACGCGTGTGCCGGTGCCTTGAGCGAACTCGTATTCTTCGAGGCTGCGGCATTGCGGGTCCTTGCCGACGAATGCCCTCAGTTCCAGCGCAACCTGTTGAAAATATCGGCGCGTCACCTGCTCGAAGCCTTCGACGGCATCGCTGGCGACCGTCTGCACACCGCAGCTCAGCGCGTGGCGAATTTCCTCTTGCATCATTGCCCGGACGCGGCTCTCCAGGCGACGATCCACCTGCCATACAAGAAGCAGATTCTGGCCGGAAAACTCGGGCTTGGACCGGAGGCCCTGTCCCGGGCGTTTGCGGCCCTCGCGCGATGCGGTGTGGACGTGAAGGGTCGAACGGTCCGCATCGAAAACGTCATGCTGTTGCGCCAGGTCTGCTAGCAGAAATCCGGGGAAGTTGCCCGGACGCTGCCAGGGGGCCGGTCGTCACCAGCTTTCTTTGGGAACTGTCGCATATGGCGCCGAGAACGGTGGCACCGGTCGAATTCCTGCGCTATCTGGTTGGCAAGTCGAAACAAGATCGAAGAGGACCATGGAACCGGACCGTATTCTGGTGGTCGATGATGACGCGCGGATTCGACAGATGCTGGTGCGTTACTTCGAAGACAACGGATTTAAGGTGAACGCGGTTGCAAACGGTGCAGCAATGCGTTCCGAACTTGCCAAGAGTTCTTACGCGGCAATTTTTCTCGATCTGGTGCTCCCGAACGGCGAGAATGGTCTGGAATTGCTTCGGGAGCTTCGGAGCACATCCGACGTCCCGGTTCTCATGCTGACCGGTCAGGATGACGTCACGGACAAGGTCGTCGGCCTCGAGGTCGGCGCCGACGACTATATTGCCAAGCCCTTTCATCTGAGGGAATTGCTGGCCCGCCTCAGAACAATTCTGCGGCGTCGCACAGCCTCGGACGCGGCCCGCGCCACCAACGGACAGGACGAAACGCTCGCCTTCGAGGGCTGGTCGCTCGACGTGTCGCGGCGGCGGCTGACCTCGCCCCAGGGCGATGACGTTGCCTTGACGACCGGCGAGTTCGACATGCTGCTGGTCTTCGTGCGCAATCCGGGCCGGGTTCTTTCGCGCGAAACCCTGATGGACCTGACGAGAAACCGCAGTCTCGAAGCCTTCGATCGCGCAATCGATGCCCAGATCGTCCGCCTGCGCAAGAAGATCGAGAATGATCCAAAGAGCCCGGATCTCATCCAGTCGGTGCGCGGCGTCGGTTATGTTTTCACGGGCCGGCCGGGGCGAACACCGAGATAATTGATCCTCGTCAATGTCCGGCCGCCTGCTCGGGCTATGAGTTGAGCCATTATGGCTGCAACAATGACGATCTGGATTCTTTTCGCGGTGATGACGACCGCAGCGACTGCCGTCCTGCTTCATCCGCTTTCGACGAGCACCCGGAAGGCAGCGGTTGCCAAGGAAGATGCCGACAAGGTCTATCGCGACCAGCTTTTCGAACTCGAGGAGGATATCGCTTCCGGGCGGATCGCGCCGGACGAATACGAACTGGCCAGGGCCGAAACGGCGCGGCGCCTGTTCAAGGCGGCGGACAAGCGCCGGCCGGCGCAAACCGTGCAGCGCCCCGGCAGATGGCTGAAACATGCGATTGCCACGTTCCTGCCCTTGCTCACTATCGCCCTCTACGTTTCGCTCGGTTCCCCCGAGCTTCCCTCGCGCCCGTTGGCGGCGAGGCTGGCGGAGCCGGGCCAGGATCTCCCGATCCTCGTCAAGAAGATGGAGGATCATCTGGCGGCCCGTCCCGCTGACGGGCGGGGGTGGGAGGTTATCGCTCCGGTCTACCTCAAGATGGGCAGGTTCGATGACGCGGCGAAGGCCTATCGAACCGCGCTTCGTCTGAACGGAGCCAGTGTCTCCCGCCTCGAGGGGCTGTCGGAAGCGCTCATGGCTACCTCAAACGGTGCGGTGACGAGCGAAGCGCTTGATGAACTCAAGCAGATCCTCGCCCTCGAGCCCGACAACCCGCGCGCCCG
>UCFC01000013.1 GCA_900471515.1 Hyphomicrobiales bacterium
TTTATGAGTACAGTCCCTAGGCCCGTTCGCGCTCCGACCATGAGACGCTAGCCCACCGCGAAGCGGAAATGGACTAACGTTTAATGCAGAGTCATGCGTGGCCGGAAAGCCGGTTCAATGGCCGCGATGCTTGGTCAAGGCCGAGCAAATCGTCTCCTGAGCTTCCCGCAGGTGTCCAAGAAGATGCGCCCGCGTCACATAGCCCCACGTGACGCTCGCCGGCCGGTGGTTCATGAGCAGCGTGATCGTCTGCATGTCAACGCCCGCCTCAAGCGCCGCAGTACGGTAGGTGGGGCGCATCTGGTGCGGCGCATACGGGAATTCGTCAGTCCTTGCCATGCCCTCGATATGGCCGGACTTGCTGGAAAGAGACGGAAACATGAAGGTGCTCGCAAGGCCGTTCGTTTCCTGTTTGACCATCTCCAGTACCTGAAGAAGATGGCGCGGCAGAGGTACGCGAAACGATCGATCCGGCCCGCCCTTCGGAGACGGAACGAACAGCACGCCATCCGCGTCCAAGTGTTCCCAGCGCATGGATCGTGCGTCGTGGGAGCGCAGGCCGGTGAGCAGCATAGCCGTCCAGCAGGCCGCCCGTATCCGATCCTCCATGGCGTCCAACCGCCGCCACGCCTCGGGCAGGCCATCCGGACCGAGTGCCCACTGACGAGGCTTCTCCTTGTTCATGCGCACCGACCGCGACACGGGGTTCGGCGGCAAGTCCGACGAGCGCGCCGCGTCGTTGTAGAGAGCCTTGAGCACCCGCATCGCACCATTGGCGCAATACGGCCCGCTCTTCCTCGTGATCTTCTCGTGCAGGTAGCGCACGGTCTCCCGGTCGAGCTTGTCCAACGGGACGTCGGATGATCGACTTCAGCACAAGATTGACCTTTCGCTCGTACCAGAACGCCGTGCTCGGCCGGAGATCGCGGCCGCGCGTCTCCTTGTATCGCTCCCATGCCGTCCTGAGACTCGGCACGGCACGCTTCTGCGTCCTCGGGTCCTCACCACGGCGAAGCGCGAGCTTTATCTCCGCCGAGCGCTCACGCGCGGTCCTGAGGCTTACCTCGTCGGTCCGGCCGATCACGACCGAGACGCACCGGTCGCTTCCGTCGTTGATCCTGCCGACAAGCTTGTAGCTGGAAGACTTGCTGCCTACCACGATGCGGAGCCCCGAGGTGTCCGCGTCATAAATTTGCGTTCCGGCGGGATGATCCTTGGCTGTCCTATTGATCGCGCCCTGTGTTAGTTTAGTCGCCATGTTTTTCGTACCTCATCATCGAGCCCGGACCCGATGTCAGGCCCGATACGAGACCAGGTCCGACACGGCCCTACACGATGATGATGTCGTGAAAACCAAGGCGCGTAAGCCATGAAACGAGCTCGGCATAGCCCAGTAAGGCATTGTTTTGTTGACTTAAAATCCATCGGCCTTAGGCTATACGGGTTCGATCCCCGTCGCTCGCACCATCTTCATAAACGTGTTCGAATGTGCTTGTATAATGTGGATAAACCATAGGCAGCGCCTGTCTATGGCGTCGGTGCTGCAAAAAATGTAGGCACTGCGCGGTTGAGTAAGTGTTGTCTTAGTGGGAGTGAGACGATGGTTTACGACTGGGATGGAGCAAGAACGCGACGCATCAGGCTCTTCAAGATGAGCGCCTTCCTGCTCTTGGCAACCGCTGCCGCAGCGGTGCCGCTCTTCTTCTGGGCCTTGCAGATACGCGGGTTGTAACGTCCCCGCCCACAGGCAAGGTGCGCGCTAGGCGGCGGCATCCGCCCCGGTTTTCGCCTCGCGCCACTTGTTGAAGGCCCAGCCGGCGACCAGTCCGAGTGCCGCGCCCGCCGCCTTGACGCCCGCATCGTGAAGCCGCGCATGCCGCGTCGGCGAAAGGTACTGCAGATATTCGATCGCGACCGCGCCGAAGACCAGCAGCAGGGCAACCGTCTTCCAATGTTTCGGATAGGCAAGGGCAAAAGCCAGACCGGCCGCCAGATAGGCCGCGGCACGGTCGATATCGGGCGTCTCGATCGTATGCGGCCGCATTTCGATCGGCGAGACCGTCACGAACAGGATGAAGGCGAGAAGAAGCCACGCCAGCGGCTTTGCGATCTTGGATGTCATCTTCCCGTCATATTAGCAATTGCTGTGCGCCATCAAGTTAAAAGCCGTCCACGTGACCGCAATTCGGGGACGCGCTTAAGGAAGCCTTTCACTGAGCGAACCGCAAAGGGTGTAATCGGGCTTCTTTCCGCTGGCTGCCTGTGTCATAGCGGCGTCTGGATTTTTGAAGAATGGACGAACGCCCGTGACAAGACACGATGTCGAAGGCGCCGAAGAGGCCATGCGCAGCCTTTTCCCCGCCACGCCGCTGCAGCTCAACGACCACCTTTCCGCCCGCTACGGCGCCGATATCTGGCTGAAGCGCGAGGATCTTTCGCCGGTGCGTTCCTACAAGATCCGCGGCGCCTTCAATTTCTTCCGCAAGGCGATCGCCGAGGGAGCCGGCGGCAAGACCTTCGTCTGCGCTTCCGCCGGCAACCATGCACAGGGTTTTGCCTTTGTCTGCCGCCATTTCGGCGTTCCGGGCGTCGTCTTCATGCCGGTCACGACACCGCAGCAGAAGATCGACAAGACCCGCATGTTCGGGGCCGGTTTCATCACGATCGAACTTGTCGGCGATTTCTTCGACCAGTGCTACCAGGCCGCCCGCGATCATGTGGACGCGATCGGCGGCGTCATGGTGCCGCCCTTCGATCATGCCGATATTATCGAGGGCCAGGCGACGGTTGCCGCCGAAATCATGCAGCAGCTTCCCGAGGGCACGGTGCCTGACATGGTCGTCCTGCCGGTCGGCGGCGGCGGCCTTGCCGCCGGCATCACCGGTTATCTCGACGGCGTCGTCGCAAAATCCGATTTCGTCTTCGCCGAGCCTGCCGGCGCGCCGAGCCTGCGCCGCAGCATAGAGGCAGGGCAGGTGGTCACGCTTGCCAAGGTCGACAACTTCGTCGATGGCGCGGCGGTCGCCCGCATCGGCGACCTCAATTTCGCGGCGCTGAAGGCGTTTTCGCCCGATCAGGTCAGGCTGATGCCGGAAAACGCCATCTGCGTCACTATCCAGGAAATGCTGAACGTCGAAGGCGTCGTGCTGGAGCCGGCCGGCGCCCTGTCGCTGACGGCGATCGCCGCCATGGATCGCGAGGCCATCAAAGGCAAGACGATCGTCGCCGTCGTCTCGGGCGGCAATTTCGATTTCGAGCGGTTGCCCGATGTCAAGGAAAGGGCCATGCGTCATGCCGGCCTGAAGAAATATTTCATCCTGCGCCTTGCCCAGCGCCCCGGCGCGCTGCGCGATTTCCTCAATCTTCTCGGGCCGCATGACGATATCGCCCGCTTCGAGTACCTGAAGAAATCGGCGCGCAATTTCGGTTCGATCCTGATCGGCATAGAAACGACGGCGCCGGAGAACTTCGCGACGCTGGTCGCCAATTTCGAAAAGGCGGGCATGGGCTTCGAGGACATTACCGAAAACGAGATCCTCGCAAATCTGATCATTTGACTTTGCGTCAACGGTACTGCGTGCTAAAGGCGGATCATGGCTTCGTTTTTGTCAAATATTCTCTCGGTTTTCTCCGGCGGCAAATCCTCCGGTGAGGCGGCTGCCGGGCCTTCCGGCGAGCCGCAGCTCTATGGCGATTGCACCATCTATGCCGAGCCGCAGAAGGAAGGCAGCCAGTACCGCCTGGCCGGCCGCATCGAAAAGAAGGTTGGCGAGGACGTTCTGGTGCGCAAGTTCATTCGCGCCGATCTCTTCTCCTCCTCCGATGACGCGATCGAATGCACGGTGCGCAAGGCGCAGCAGATCATCGATCAGCACGGCCCCTCTCTTTTCAGCGATGGCGAGAAGCTTCGGCAGGTCTGAGCGCCCGTTAGCCGGGAAAGCCTCGTTCGGACTGACATTTCCCGTTGTTTTTCAAAACTATGACAGTATTTTCCTAGTGGAAACCGCTGCCTTGCTCACCTAATCTTAAAGGATTGTGGTGAAGGTGGCGCCTGCAGGTTTTGCAGGGCGCCGCTTGTGTTTGAGCTTTCCGGACGATTGACCAGAAGATCCGCCGCTGCGGCCACGGCTTTCTCGCGCGGTTCTGTCGGCGGCGGAGAGTGGTGATGGAACTCTTCAACACCGCGCTCTTCATCATCGAGGCTGTCGGTTATTTCGTGCTGATGGTCAGTCTTCTGCATTTTCGCCAGTTCCTCGGATTGGGCGTCTTCCTGACCGCGCTCGGCGTCATGCATTTCATGGAGACCTACCTTGCTGCGGTCTTCTATGTCTCTCTGCCCTTCGGGGATGTCTCGCCAGGGTCTTCGATCTTCTTTTCCGGCAAGCTGATGATGATCCTCATGCTCTATCTGCAGGAGGATGCGGCGACCGTCCGCCAGCCGATCTACGGCCTGTTTCTCGGCAATCTCCTGACCGTCTCCATTGCCTGGGTGCTGCAATTGCACCAGCCGCTGGAATTGACGCCCGGCCATCCTGCCGACGTCAATTTCCTCAAGGATATGGGCTGGCTGATGGTCTGGGGCACGGCAATCCTCTATCTCGATTCGCTCGGCATCATCCTGCTTTACGAGAAACTGGGCGACTTCATGCGCCGGCGCGTCGTGCTGCGCTTCATGATCTCCGGCCTTGTGCTTCTGACCTTCGATCAGATCTGCTTCTTCAGCGGCCTGCATTATTTCATGGGCGTTCCGATGGCCGCCTTCTGGGCGGGGTGGAAAGCCAAGATGCTGGCCGTCTGCCTCTATTCCCTGATGTTTGCCGTCTATGAATACCAAGTCCGCCGGGCCGGCGCTGCCGCCTCGGCCCGCTCGATCGGCGATCTCTTCGGCGATCTGACATTCCGCGAGCGTTATAACGATCTGCTGGAGCGCACGGGCCGCGATATGCTGACCGGCGTCTACGACCGCAGCCGCATGGAGCTGGAAGCGCCGCTGATGGTGCGCGAGGCGCTGCGGCAGGGCCAGTATGTGACCGTTCTCATCATCGATGCCGACCATTTCAAGGACGTCAATGACGGCTTCGGCCACCTGCAGGGCGACGAAGTTCTGAAGGCCATCGCCAGCAGGCTCGGAACGACGCTGCGCTCCAGCGATCGTATCTTCCGCTTCGGCGGCGAAGAGTTCGTCGCCGTCTGTCCCGGTACGGGCCATGAGGAAGGCCTGCTGCTGGCGGAGCGCCTGCGCTGGACGATCGTGACCAGCGTGAAGACGCCCGATGAGGCATCGGTATCCGTGAGCATAGGCGTTGCGACCGCCGATGAAGACGGCGCCAGCTTCACCACCGTCCTGTCTGCCGCCGACAGCCGGCTCTACGACGCAAAAAAGAGCGGCCGCAACTGTGTCGTCGGCCGCTCCGGCTTGGTAAAGGTCAGCTAAGGCAATTCCGGCAATAGCCCGAAATTGTCTGAGCGAAATGCCGCCTGTCCGGCGCGCTCAGGCGGCGCGGAAGATCTTGGCGCCGGAGGGAGCGCTCGTCATGCCGCCGTCGACGGTGATCTCGATTCCCGTGACATTGCTGGAATCGTCAGAGGCGAGATAAAGCGCAGCCTTCGCGATCTCGTCCGCTTCGCTCATGCGGCCGAGCGCGCTCATGTTGCCGAGCTTTTCTTCGAGCGCCGTCATCGCATCCTGCGTCTGCGCATAAGGAGACCAGATCGGCGTGCGCGTACCGCCAGGCGTCACCTGGTTGACCCGGATGCCGCGCGGCGCAAGCTCGGAGGCGAGGTTGCGGGTCATCGAGCGCACGGCGCCCTTCGTGGCGGCATAGGCCGACCAGCCCGGCGCACCGAGGACGGCATGCACGGAACCGTTGAGAATGACCGAAGCGCCGTCGTTCAGATGCGGCAGCGCCGACTGGACCGTGAAGAAGACCGAGGTCAGGTTGGTGCTGATGATCTTCTCGAACTGTTCCAGCGAGGTCTGGCCGAGAGGTGTGGCGCCGCCGATGCCGGCATTGGCAAAGACGATGTCGAACTTGCCCGTCTTCGACGCGGCCTCGGCGAAGGCCTTCTCGGCCGCCGCAACGTCGGTGAGGTCGATCTTCAGCGCCAGCACATTGCCGCCGAGCGCCTTTTCGGCTGCTGCGAGCGTTTCCGGGTTGCGGCCGGTGATGATTACCTTCGCGCCTTCGGCAACGAAAACCTTGGCGGTGGCAAGCCCGATACCGCTGTTGCCGCCGGTGATGAGCGCGACCTTGTTCTTGAGACGCATGGGAATGGCTCCTATTGGAAAATCTCTCGATCTGGATTATGATCGATATCTAGAAGGATTATGATTGTAATCCACATAAGTCAAGTCGTATTGCCGGGAGATTTTCGATGGGCCATTCGCAACTGGAAAAGCAGCGGACGCACGACAGGATCGTTGAGATCGCTTCCAGGCGTCTGCGGGAGAAGGGGCTTGAAGGTATCGGCGTCGCCGACCTGATGAAGGAGGCGGGCCTGACGGTTGGCGGCTTCTACAAGCATTTCGCCTCGCGCGACGACATGGTGGCCGAAGCCATGAAGCTCGCCTTCGGGTCATGGGAAGCGAAGGTGCGTTCGCAGGGCCGCGCACCGGCCGACATTCCGATGGCGGAATATTCGGCCAATTATCTGAGCGAGGATCATCGCAACGACGTGAGCGGCGGCTGCCCCTTTGCCGCGCTGACCGCCGATCTTGCCCGCAGCGGCGAGAAGTGCCGCTCGCTTGCGACGCAGCAGCTGAAGACCAATCTCGGGAACATGACGGGCCTCATGGCGGCGGCCGATGAGGCTGAAGCGCGCCGCAAGGCCATCATCGCCTCGTGCCTGATGACGGGCGCAGTCGGCCTTGCACGCATTGCCGACGACGAAAAGCTTTCCGAAGAAATCCTGGAAACGGTCCGGTCCTTCGTCGTTGACCTCGCGGCAAAATGAAAGGCCGGCATTGCACCGGCCCCTCGAGTGGAACTTCTGAACTTGTCGATCAGGCAGCCAGAGCAAGCTCCTCGACGCGCGACTTGGCAGCGCCGATGGCCTTTTCTGCTGCTTCCGGGCCGAAGGCCAGGCCTTCGACATAGATGGTTTCGATGTCGGTGATGCCGAGGAAGCCGAGAACGGACTTCAGGTAGGGAACGGCATGGTTCATGCCGGCAGCCGGGCCCTGCGAATAGACGCCGCCCGAGGCGAGAACGACATAGACCTTCTTGCCGGTGGCAAGGCCGACCGGGCCGCTTTCGGTATACTTGAAGGTCAGGCCGGCGCGGGCCACATTGTCGATCCAGGTCTTCAGCGAAGAATAGATGTTGAAGTTGATGAGGCCGGTGCCGATCACGATGCTGTCGGCTGCGAGCAGTTCATTGACCAGTTCGTCGGAAGTCTTGACGGCGGCAGCTTCCTCGGCCGTGCGGGCTTCCGGCGGCTTGCGGATGGCTGCGGTGAACAGGTCGTCGATATGCGGCAGCGGATTGACGGCAAGGTCGCGGCGAACGATCGTGCTGCCCGGGTTCTGGGCCTTGAGCTTGTCGGCGAGTTCCACGGCGATCGACGTGGAAAGGGATTCCGAACGCGGGCTGGACGTCAGCAGAAGAATGGAAGACATGGTTGAATTTCCTCTCGAATTGGGTTTCGGCGGCCGTTGGGAGCGGCAGGCCGCTGTGTTCGAAAGAAGAAATAAGGCTGGCCTGATATCCAAAAAACTGGGATAATGTCGATCAAAATTATCGATGGATTGGATGGAATATGCTTCCCAACCCGACACTGGATCAATTGCAGGTTTTTTTGACGGTTGCCGAAACCGGCAGCTTTTCGGCGGCGTCGCGCGTGCTGAACCGCGCGCAATCGGTCATCAGCTATACGATCGCCAATCTGGAAGCGCAGCTGGAAGTACCGCTGTTCGAGCGCTCCGGCGCCCGCCAGCCGAAGCTGACCGATGCCGGCAAGGCGATGCTGGAGGATGCCCGCCGGCTGGTGGCCGATCTCGAAGTCATGCGTGCCCGCGTCAAAAGCATGAAACAGGGGCTCGAAGCCGAGCTTTCTCTGGCAATCAGCGTCATGGTGCCGGCCAATGCCGTGATGATGGAATTGCGTGAGTTCCGCGAAAAATTCCCCGGCGTTGCGCTGAACCTCAATGTCGGCGAACTCGGCATGGTCATGGATATGGTCTTGAACGGCAAGGCCGATATCGGCATCGGCGGCGCGCTTCTGCGGCAGGAGGATTCGCTGGTGGCCGAAAAGATCGGCTATTCGTTCATGGTGCCCGTGGTGGCGCCCGACCATCCGCTGGCAGCCATCGGCCGCCCGCTGACGCTGGCCGATGTGCGCGAAGAGATCCAGCTCGTGGTTTCGGATGCCTCCGGGCTGAGCAAGGGGCGCGATTTCAACGTCCTGTCCTACAGGACATGGCGCGTCAGCGACATGGCGACCAAGCACCAGCTCATCAAGGGCGGTCTCGGCTGGGGCGGCCTGCCGGTATCGGTCGTCGGCGACGACATCATGAAGGGCAACCTGGTTGCCATCAAACTTGAGGCTTACGAGCAGGGCGAATACCCGATCTACGCCATGCGCAAGGCGGCCAATCCGCCAGGCCCTGCCGGCCAGTGGCTGATCGAGGCGTTTCGCCGGCGGCTGTCCATGTGCCCGAGCCATGGCGAAATGATCAACATGCTCGGCATAGACGGGCTGCATGCCGTTGCCGAGGCTGCCGAATAGCCGCGCAGTTGACGCTTTTCCGGCCTTTGTTATAACGGCGTCACGGTCAGCAGTTCACCGAGGCGTCGCCGTCCCGCAAGGGAAGCTAAACCTGCTTCAAAGAGATCATCAGCACGTATCCTGTGCCGAAGTCGAAAGCCGGCGACCACCGACACCTTCTTGGGAACGGCGCGTTGAGGATGAGACGTGACCAGATCTATCTTTCCAATGGAAATCGCCGATCTCTCGGCTTTTGCCAAATCGCTGCGCAAGCAGATCGAAGCGCTCGCTGACAAGCCGAGCCATGTCGAGATGCTCAATCTGCTGGCCCGCGCGGCGGGTTATCGCAACTACCAGCATTTCCGCAGCCTGGCGCAGTCCGCCAGGGTCCTGCAGGACTGGAACCTGAAACTGGATCCTGAGCCTTTGCCGGATGAAGAGCGCGTGCTGAAGGCGTCGCGCCATTTCGACGGCCACGGTCGGCTGCTCCGCTGGCCGGGCAGGAGGGGGCTGCAGGAGCTTTGCCTATGGTTTCTGTGGTCGAAAATACCGGCGAATGCGGAACTGACCGAGCGCGAAATCAGCGACTTGCTGAGCCGCCTGCATCTCTTCGGCGATGCGGCGCTGCTGCGCCGCGAACTTTTCGATTTCGGGCTTGTCCACCGCACGAGGGACGGCCGGCAATATCGCCGGATCGAAAGGAAACCGCCTGCTGAACTTGGCCCGCTTCTTCGTCGCATCGAAGCCGAGGCGGAAACGGCCTGAGCAGAAGGGGCGCGGTCGAAGAGACCGCGCCCCTGGCCGTTAGAGAACCAGCCTGAACTTCGTAAAGCCCTCGGTGCCTTCGCCGGCATCTTCGATTTTCACGCTCTTGACGTCGGCCAGATATTGCTTGGCTTTCGGGCCGCTTTCGAAAACGACGGTCGTGCCGGGCAGGGGCTTGAAGGTCCAGTTGCCATCGGCGGACGGATTGATCGTGCCCTGATCGTGGACATAGCGGACGATGACGTCTCGGTTGGTGTCGGGCGCCTGGAAGATCACCTTGTCGGAGGCGATATCCGGGAAGCTGCCGCCGCCGCCGGCGCGGTAATTGTTGGAAACCACGACGAATTTCTGCGCCGGATCGATCGGCTTGCCCTCGAAGGCAAGGTTCTGGATCCGGTTGGAGTCCGGATTGACCGCCTTGCCCGACGAATCGTATTTCGCCGGCTGCGACAGGTCGATCTGATAGGTCACGCCATCGATCACGTCGAAATTGTAGGAGGGGAAATCGGTATTGAGGAGGGGCGCGTCCTTGGCGCCGGGCTCGATGTGGTTGAACATGCCGGCCGACATTTCCAGCCAGTTCTTGACCTGCGCGCCGGTGATGGCGACGGCCTGAACCGTGTTCGGATAAAGGTAGAGGTCGGCGACGTTCTTGATGGCGATATCGCCGGCCGGGACGTCCGTATAGTAGTCCGCGCCGCCACGCCCGCCCGCCTTGAAGGGGGCGGCGGCGGAAAGAACCGGCAGGTCCTTGAACTGGGTATCGGCCAACATCTGCTTGATGTACCAGGTCTGCGCCTGCGAGACGATCTGCACGGAGGGATCGTCGGCCACCAGCGCGAAGTAGGAATAGAGCGGCGCCGAAGTCTTGCCGACAGGCGTGCGCACATAGGCAAGGGTTGCCTCATGCTCTGCCTTGGCGGCTTCCACCACTTCCTTCTTGTCGGCAACGTCGGCAACGACCTTCTTCTTGTCGTCGCGATGGTAGATCGGCCGCGCTTCGGACGTGAAATCGACGATTTTCCAGCTGTTGCCGTCCTTTTCCAGGAGCAGGTCGATCAGGCCGAGATGCGAGCCCCAGAAGCCGGCCATGACGGCGGGTTTGCCATGCAGCGTGCCCTTGACCGGATCGGCATTGGCGATGCCGTCCCAGGTCTTGGGACCGGGGAAGACGAGATGCTGGTGGCCGGTAAAGATGGCGTCGATGCCCTCGACGGCGGCCAGATGCAGCGAAGCGTTCTCCATCTTCTCGGACGGCGCTGCGCCGTCGATGCCGGAGTGGGAGAGCGCGATGACGATATCGGCGCCGGCTTCTTTCATCGCCGGCACCCAGGCCTTGGCGGCCTCGACGATATCGCGGGTCTGCGCCTTGCCTTCGAGATTCTTGATGTCCCACAGCATGATCTGCGGCGGCACGAAGCCGATGAAGCCGATCTTGACCGGGCTTTCGTTGCCGGCGCCATCCTTGATCTGCTTTTCGACGATGATGTAGGGCTTGAAGAACAGCTCGTCCTGCTTCGGATCGGAGGCGAGCTGGCCCTTGGTCAGATTGGCGCAGACGAAGGGGAAGTTCGCGCCGTTCAGCACCTTGAACATGAAGTCCAAGCCATAGTTGAACTCATGGTTCCCGAGCGTGCCGACCGTATAGCCGAGCGTGTTCATCGCCTTGATGACCGGATGCACGTCGCCATCCTTCATGCCGTGCTGATAGGCCATGTAGTCGCCCATCGGATTGCCCTGCAGCACGTCGCCATTGTCGATCAGCAGCGAGTTGACGGCTTCCGCGCGGATCATATCGATGATCGTTGCCGTCCGCGACAGGCCCATCGTGTCGTTCGGCTTGTCGGCATAATAATCGTAGGGGAAGACGTTGACGTGAATGTCGGTCGTTTCCATGAGCCGCAGATGCGCCTGGTTTGCAGCAGCGCGGGCGCTGAACGGATGCAGCAATATGAGAGCGGAAGTGGCGGCAAGGCCGCCGAGCAGGGAACGGCGGCTCATCGCAGGCGCATCGAAAATGGAAGACATGGAAACACTCCTTTTGACATCATGCATCATCCGGTTCGACGAACTTAGGATGATTGGCAAAGGAGTACATCCCGAAAATGACAGAACGGCAAAGACAGTGCCGCAAAAGCGGCACCGCCTGAACGCTCACATCTAGCGCACGCGCGGCACGTCGCGATGGAAGAAGCGGAAATAGGAGGCAATGAGCGCGCGGGCATTGGAATTTACGTCGAACTGGATGCCGACGCGGCCATTGTGTTTCCAGCGAACGACGCCGTCGAGCAGGCCGAGATCTTCCGCTTCGATGCGCACCTTGCTGCCGGCGGCCGCATAAAGCGGGGCCTTGACTTCAAGTGCGGCGCCCGTGACGGAGAGGTCGAGAATGCGGGCGTCCACCTGGCTGTTCATATAGCTGATTTTGCCGAAGACGCGGCAACTCCTGCGGTCGGCCTTGCGGGCGGTGATCTTGAGGTTACGTGTCATGCTTGTCCCCATGAAGAATTCGGGAAAAGCATAGGCGCGGAAGATTGAGATGCCTTTAGAGCCTTATCTAAAATTGTGCCGAAAGCATCAATGCGGCACGGCCGCGCGCCGCGCCACCACATGTTCGCGCCAGACCGTGAAGATGCCCGCCGCAACCACGATGAGAGAGCCGACAATCATGTTCAGCGTCAGCGTTTCACCGTAGATGAGCACCCCGAGGATCGAGGCGTAGACGAGCTGGATATAGGTCAGCGGCTGCACGGCGGCCGCATCGAGGCTGTCATAGGCGCGGATCAGGAAATAGTGGCTCGATGTGCCGGTCAGGCAGACGGCAAGCATCCACATCCAGTCCCATCCCTGGATCGGCGTCCAGTAAAACGGCCCCGCGAAGGTCATGACGGCAGCCCCGACGACGCCCGTATAGAAGAAGCTCGTCATCGCCGAATCCTGCCGGCTCACATAACGCGTGGCGATCACGTAAAGGGCGAAATTGAAGCAGGAGACGACGGCAAGAAGCAGGTTCACGTCGAAAAACCCGCCTTCCGGCTTGAGGATCAGCAACACGCCGAGGAGCCCGAGGCCGATCGCGGTCCAGCGGCGCCAGCCGACCCTTTCGCCGAGAAGCGGAATGGCAAGCAGCGCGACGATGATCGGCGTGGCGGCAAAGATCGCCTGCGAATGCGCAAGGCCGATCAGCGCAAAGCAGGTAATTGCCAGCACCACCTGCGTGGCAAGCAGAACGCCGCGGGAAAACTGAAGAAACGGGTGTTTGGTGCGGGCGGTCGCGGCGATGCCGCCGCGCATCCTTGCCGCCAGAACCACGGTGAACAGGCCGAAGGCCCAGTAGCGGACCATCGTCACGAAGATGGGCGAATAGGCGGAGCCGAGATGCTTCGAGATGGCGTCCTGCGCTGAAAAGATCGTCAGTGCCAGCAGCAGGAAGATATAGCCGTGTGTCTTGGATTTCATGTCTTGCCGTTGAAGCGGAGACGCCCGCGACATCAAGCTAGGGCAGGATTCCGGGGGCTTTGCAAGGGCTCAAAGGCCGACATTCGGCCTGTCGATGATTTCGCGCAGCGCAAAGCTCGAGTTGATTTTCACGACATGCGGCAGCGCCGAAAGCCAGTCCCGGTGAATGCGCTCGTAATCTTCCAGGTCGCGGGCTGCCACCCGCAGGATGTAATCGTATTCGCCCGACATCAGGTAGCAGACAAGCACGTTGGGGCAGCGTTTCACCGCCGCTTCGAATTCCGACAGTGTCTTGGCGAACTGGCCAGAGAGCGAGATGTGCACGATGGCGATCATCTTGTAATCGAGCGCCTTATGCGAAAGCCGCGCATGATAGCCGCCGATGACGCCGCTCTTTTCAAGAATGTCGAGCCGCCGCGAGCAGGCCGAAGGCGACAGCCCCACCTTGTCGGCAAGTTCCGCATTGGTGATCCGCGCATTGATCTGTAGCGCCTTCAGAATCGCAAGATCGATATTATCGAGGTCGGACATTCGAAGAACCTTCGAAGAATGGATTTCTGGCGCAATAATCTTCGAAACTTCGCCTCCATGCAAATCCTCTTTGCAAGGACATTTCGCGCCTGCGGTGATTGGATTCCGCAATCAACAAACGCTCCGCGCAAAGCGGGCATAAAATGAGAGGAACGCGAATGCGTGTCGGTTGCCCGAAGGAAATCAAGAACCATGAATATCGCGTCGGCCTGACGCCGGCTTCGGTGAGAGAATATGTCGCCCACGGCCACGAGGTCTGGGTGGAAACGAAGGCGGGTGCCGGCATCGGCGCCGATGACGCCGCCTATGTGGCCGCTGGCGCGAAGATCGCCGCCTCGGCCAGGGATATCTTCGAAAAGTGCGACATGATCGTCAAGGTCAAGGAGCCCCAGCCTTCCGAATGGGTGCAGCTCCGCGACGGTCAGCTCCTCTACACCTACCTGCATCTTGCGCCCGATCCGGAACAGACCAAGGGTCTGCTCGCCTCCGGCGTCACGGCAATCGCCTATGAGACCGTCACCGACGATCGCGGCGGCCTGCCGCTCTTGGCACCCATGTCCGAAGTCGCCGGCCGTCTGTCGATCCAGGCTGGCGCCACCGCGCTGCAGAAGGCCAATGGCGGCCTCGGCATCCTGCTTGGCGGCGTGCCCGGCGTCCTCCCGGCAAAGGTTGCGATCATCGGTGGCGGCGTCGTCGGTCTGCACGCCGCCAAGATGGCTGCCGGCCTCGGCGCCGATGTCAGCATTCTCGACAAGTCGCTGCCGCGCCTGCGCCAGCTGGACGATATTTTCAACGGTCGCATCCACACGCGCTATTCCAGCATCCAGGCGCTGGAAGAGGAAGTCTTTTCGGCCGATCTCGTCATCGGAGCCGTGCTGATCCCCGGCGCTGCCGCCCCGAAGCTCGTCACCCGCGAAATGCTCTCGGGCATGAAGAAGGGCTCGGTCATCGTCGATGTCGCGATCGACCAGGGCGGCTGCTTCGAAACCTCGCATGCGACGACCCATTCCGAGCCGACCTATATCGTCGAAGGCGTCGTGCACTATTGCGTCGCCAACATGCCGGGCGCCGTCCCGGTCACGTCGGCCCATGCGCTCAACAATGCGACGCTCGTTCACGGTCTGGCGCTCGCCGACCGCGGCCTGCGCGCCATCGCCGAGGACAAGCATCTGCGCAACGGGCTGAACGTTCACCGGGGACGCATCACCAACAAGCCGGTCGCCGACGCGCTGGGTTATGAGGCCGTCGCCCCGGAAAGTGCGCTGAACGTAGCGTAACCCAGCTTACTCATGGTGAAACAAAGGCGCCGGCTTCCACAAGGGCCGGCGCCTCTGCCTTGTCGATCCGGCACTGATAGCAATTGTTGCGCGCCGAGCGCACATGCACATAGGCAATGCCGGGCCGTGCAAGCAGTTCGGCCGCATAGGCCGGGATCTTTTCGATCGGCGTGACCGCGCCGGTGCCATAGACGATCCTGTCATTGTCGCTATAGCCGCGCACGATGAAATCCGGGCTTGTCGTCAGCACGGGCGGCAGAACCTCCCTGGCGGCGTAGCGCCGGCAGGGCTGCTTGTGCAGGAAGATCGGGCCGGTCTCGGCATAGGGCTGCAGGTCCGGAAAGGGCCGATAGGCAAGGACGAGAAGCTCTTCGCCGGCGCCGATATTTGTCAGGCAATGGCGGCAGGGATAACCGTCGCCATCGGAAACCAGCGTTTCCGGCAGGCGGCCGTAAGCGTCGCGGCCCCCGTTCCAGAGCGCCTCCGCATATGATGTCGGCATGGCGGAAAACTGAATGCTGGTCATGGCAAATCTCCTTGTGATCTTTGCCGCAGTTTCCGCCCTGGCGCTCATCCGGGCCACCCGATTCTTGCCTCGGAGGGCAGCTGGCGGGCAGGGGCAATCAGCCTTTCCTGGCGATTTCCAGCAATTCCTTGTCGCTCAGCGGCCGGACGATCCCCGTGCCGGTGGAAACCGGCGAAAAACCGAACATCTGGTAAAGCTGCAGGGCGCGCGGATGGTCCAGATTGTTGGTCGTCGTCGTGACCTTCTTCGGGTTTAGCGTCCAGATCGCATAGAGCGCCTGGAGCAGGAACCATTTGCCGATGCCGAGGCCGAGCGCATGTTCGAAGAGTCCGAAATGGGAGAGTTCGATCGTGTCCTCGTCCTCGCAGAGATATTCGTAGAAGCCGGCAGGCGCACCGTTGACATAGAGCACGCTGATATTGTTGCGCTTGTCGTGCAGGGTGGCGGCGAGCTCTTCGTCGCTCATCCTCAGACGGTCGACCCATTGCCAGCGCGCGCCTACCTGCCGGTAGAGATACCGATAGAAGGCAAGCGGGATGTCCGGCGCGCGCATGATCGCCGTCTGGATATTGACGGGCACGGGCAGGCTTGCCTTTGGCGGCGCGACCATTTCAAGCCGCGTGATATGGGCCTTGAGCGAGGCGGGCGTCTTTCCCATGGTCAGGCTTTGACCGGTTCCGGCGGGCCGGTGACGACCGGCGTATCCTCGCGGCTGCCCCATTCGCTCCAGGAGCCGTCGTAAAGCTTGTTGTCGGTATGCCCCAGCGATTCCAGCGCCAGCGTGATGATGGCAGCGGTAATGCCCGATCCGCAGGAGGTGACGACCGGTTTGGAAAGGTCGATGCCGGCATCCTCGATCGTCTGCTTGAGTTCCGGCAGTGACTTGAAGCGGCCCTGATTGGCGAAAACGCCTGACGGCAGGCTGCGTGCGCCGGGCATGTGGCCGGAGCGCATGCCGGCGCGCGGCTCCGGCTCGCTGGCGGCGAAGCGGCCGGCGCTGCGGGCGTCGGCAATCTGCAGGGCGCCGCTCGAAACGATCTCGCGCATCTGCTCGAGATGGACGACGCGGCTGGCATCGTAATTCGTCTTGAAGGTGGCTGCGGCATAGTGCGGCACTTCGGTTTCAAGCGGTCTTGCTTCGGCCTTCCAGCCGTCCAGCCCGCCATCGAGCACGAAGACGTTTTTCGCGCCCATCACCCGGAACAGCCACCAGACGCGCGGCGAGGCGAACATGCCGATACCGTCATAGACGACGATCCGGTCGTTCTCGCTGATGCCGAGCCTGCCGACTTCGGCGGCGAAATAATCGGGCGAGGGGATCGTATGCGGCAGGTTCGTCGAATGGTCGGCGATCTTGTCCTGGTCGAAACGGATGGCGCCCGGAATATGGCCGGCGGCATATTCCGCATCGGCATCGCGTTTCTGCGCCGGAAGATAGAAGGATGCGTCGAGCACGCGCAGATCGGGCTTGCCGAGTTCAGCCTGCAGCCAGTCGGCCGAAACGACGAAACGGCTCTTGGTGTCGCTCATGGTGATCTCCCCAATTATCAGGCCCAGTATCAGGCGTCGTTCATCAGGCTTCGTCGCCGGGCGTGCCGAAGCGAATGCGGAAGCGCCGGTTTTCTTTGCCCTTCTTCTCGATCTTGGCAATATGAATCTGGCCGACTTCCTGCGTTTCCGAAACATGCGTGCCGCCGCAGGGCTGGCTGTCAATGGCGGAGTTCTCGCCGATGCAGACCAGGCTGACGCGGCCGAGACCAACGGGCGGGCGCACATTCTTCGATTTGACGATGCCGGGATTGGCGGCGAGTTCCTCGTCCGTAATCCACTGAAGATAGACCGGATGGTTCTGGTTGACGAGGTCCATGAGCCGGGCCGTCACCTCGTCCTTGTCGATCGTATCGCTCATGTCGAAATCGACGCGGCTTTCCTCTTCGCCGACGGCAGCCCCCGTAATGGGATAGGAGCAGACGACCGACAGGAGGTGGCAGGCGGTGTGCATGCGCATCAGCCTGTAGCGGCGCGGCCAGTCGATGTGCAGCACCAGCTTTTCGCCGACCTCCGGCCGCGACTGGTCCGCCAGCGGCACGTGGATGATGATGTCCTTCGTGGTGCCGTGCCTGGCCTGGCCGAGCTCTATCCTGGAGCCGTCGGTGCGTTCGAAGAAACCGGTATCGCCCGGCTGTCCGCCCGACGTGGCGTAAAAGCACGTCTGGTCCAGCTCGATGCCCCCATCCTCGTGAACGGCCGTGACGACCGCTTCGCATGTGGAAAGATAGAAGTCGTCACGGTAGAGGGCATTGACTGGCATGGAGGCTCACGCTGCGGGTTCGTAGGGTATCTTGATATCCGTCGAGCCGACCATCCATGCGGGGATGGGAAGGCCCTTGGACGAAAGGAAGTCCGGGTTGAAAAGCTTGGACTGATAGCGGTTGCCATAGTCGCAGAGGATTGTCACCACCGTGTGGCCCGGGCCGAGATCCCTGGCGAGGCGAACCGCACCGGCAATATTGATCGCGGTGGAGCCGCCAAGGCAAAGCCCCTCGTGTTCGACCAGATCGAACAGGTAGGGAAGCGCTTCGGCGTCGGTGACGTGATAGGAAAAATCAGGCGTAAAACCTTCGAGGTTGGCGGTAATGCGCCCCTGGCCGATGCCTTCGGTGATCGACGATCCCTCCGACTTCAGCGCTCCGTTCTGGTAGAACTCGTAGAGTGCGGCACCTTCGGGGTCGGCAATGCCGATCTTGATATCCTTGTTGAAGCTCCTGAGGCCCGCCGCAACACCGGCAAGCGTGCCGCCCGAGCCGACCGAGCAGACAAAGCCGTCGATCTTGCCGTCGGTATCCTTCCAGATTTCCGGTGCCGTGGTTTCGATATGCGCCTGGCGATTGGCGACATTGTCGAACTGGTTGGCCCAGATCGCGCCGTTCGGCTCGCTCTTGGCAAGCTGCTCGGCAAGGCGGCCGGAAACCTTCACATAGTTGTTCGGGTTCTTGTAGGGAACGGCCGGGACTTCGACGAGTTCGGCGCCGAGCAGGCGAAGCGCGTCTTTCTTCTCCTGGCTCTGGGTTTCCGGAATGACGATCACGGTGCGATAGCCGAGCGCCTTTGCGACGACCGTCAGGCCGATGCCGGTATTGCCGGCCGTGCCCTCGACGATGACGCCGCCGGGCTTGAGCAGCCCCTTCTTCTCGGCATCGCGGATGATGTAGAGCGCCGCCCGGTCCTTTACCGACTGGCCGGGATTGAGAAACTCGGCCTTGCCGAGAATGGTGCAGCCGGTCGCTTCGGACACGCCCTTGAGCTTGATGAGGGGCGTATTGCCGATAGCCTCGATTACGGAGGGGTGGAAGGTCATGGAATCTGCCTCGTTTACGCTTAGTTTAGGAACGGTCTTTTCCCTTCACAAGGCGGCATTGGCAAGAAATCCTATTCCATGGCTTTCGAGCCCACGATAAAATTAGTCTTCCGTTTCCTGCCCTTCGCCGTGCCCGGGTAAGCAGTGATCCGAAGATTGACTTTCGGCGTATGGATGACGACAAAGCAAGCACGGGCGCAGGAACAAGGCGTGACCGAATCCGACATGGTTCACGAGCATATCGACACGATCGATGCATTGATGGCGCATTATGTTGCTGGCTCCCTTCCGGAGCCGGCGCGCGTGCTCGTGGAATCCCATCTCGAAATGAAGCCGGACAATCGTGGCCTTGTAGCCGACCTCGAACGGCTGGCAGGAGAGGCCCTGGAAAAGACGCCGGCAAGCCCGATCGGCGACCGCGATGCCAGGCTTGCGGCAATCTTCGGCTCGAAGGCCCCCGCCGCCTCGGCGACGCTCCCGCCACGCCCGCAGGGCGCCCTTTTCCCGCGCGCGCTGCGCAATCTCATGGGTTTCGAAGCCGATGACGTGCCGTGGCGCAGGCGCCTGCCGGGCTTCAAGGAATATGCAAGGGATATGGACGGCTGCGAGGTCAGCCTTATGTGGATACGGCCGGGTCGCGCCCTGCCTGCCCACACGCATGCGGGCATGGAACTGATCCTCATTCTCGACGGCGCTTTCCGCGACGAGCGCGGCCGGTTCGGGCCGGGGGACATCTCGGTTGCCGATGCCACCGTCGACCATCGCCCCGTCGCCGAGAAGGACCGGCCCTGCATTGCCTTTGCCGTTTCGGACGGGCCGGTCAAGCTCACCGGCTCCTTCCGCCAGCTCATCGGCGACCTCATCGGCTGAAAGCAGCCACAATGCTGTGATAGAGCCATGGTCCCGGGAGAGATGAGGAGCTTCCGGGCCTGTGTTCGTCTTCAGATCGGCAGACCGGAGGAAGTGTCATGCGTAGTTTCATCGCCCGCCCGGAACATGGAATCGTCTGGATTTCCGGTGCAAGTTCCGGAATCGGGCGAGCGCTGGCTCTGAAGCTTGCCGGCGAGGGATACAGCGTCGCCGTCACTGCCCGCAATCACGAAAAACTGGTCGAGTTGCAGCTCGAGGCAGCCGGACTGCCCGGCAGCATCATCGTTCTCGACGGCGACGTGACCGATGCCGAGGACATGGAGCATGTCATGGCCTCGATCGAATACGAACATGGGGCGCTTGCCATGGCGGTCCTGTGCGCGGGCGTCTATCAGCCCGTCCGTGGCGAGGATCTCAACCGGGCCGATTTCGAGAGGACCTTTGCCGTCAACCTGTCCGGCGTCGTCAATTGCCTGCTGCCGGCGATCCGCCACATGAAGGCGAAAGGGCAGGGGCAGATAGCCATCGTTTCCTCGGTAACGGGCTATACGGGATTGCCGACCAGCGCCGCTTACGGCGCGACCAAGGCTGCCCTCATCAACATGGCCGAAAGCCTGAAATTCGATCTCGACAAGATCGGCATCCGCATCCAGCTCATCAATCCGGGCTTTGTCGACACACCGGCAACACGCAAGAATGCCTTTCCCATGCCGGCGCTGGTCTCGCCCGAGACGGCGGCGGAGCGCATTGCGGCGGGCCTCAAGTCGCAGGCCTTCGAGATCACGTTCCCGAAGCGCTTCACCTATGTGCTGAAGCTCCTGCGGATCCTGCCCTACGGTCTCTATTTCGCGCTGGTGAACCGCTTCACCGGTTGGCGTGAGCGGCCCGTCAAGACAAATCACCGGCCGGTGACGCCGCACCCGGCGGAGTGATCAGCGACGTGAAAAGACCACCTGCCGCACATCGATGTTGCGGGCGCGGAAACCCGCCTCGCAATAGAACAGGTAGAATTCCCAGAGCCGCTTGAACCGCTCGTCGAAACCCATCGGCCTGAGCTTGTGCCAGACGGACCAGAAGCGTTCGCGCCATTCCGCGAGCGTGCGGGCGTAGTCGAGGCCGAAGCCGAAGTCCCTGACCAGTGACAGGTCCATCTTCCTGCCGAGTTCGGCAAGGTGATGGCGCGTCGGCAGCATGCCGCCGGGAAAGACGTATTTCTGGATGAAGTCCGGATTGCTGCGATATTGCTGGAAAGCCTCGGGACGGATGGTGATGATCTGCAGGCCGGCCTTGCCGCCCGGTTTCAGGCACTGTTTCAGTTTGGAAAAATAGGCCGGCCAGTATTTCTCGCCGACAGCCTCGAACATTTCGATGGAAACGATGCGGTCATAGACCCCGGTTTCGTCGCGATAGTCCCGGAAACGGAAATCGACCTTGTCGCCAAGGCCTGCCTTGCTTATGCGCTCCTGCGCGAAGGCCAGCTGCTCGCGGCTGATGGTCAGCCCCGTTACCCGGCAGTTCAGCTCGCTTGCCGCAAACTCGGCAAAGCCACCCCAACCGCAGCCGATTTCCAGCACGTGGTCGCCGGGCCTGATGCCGGTCGCCTCCGCCAGCGCCCGATATTTGGCGTTCTGCGCCGATTGCAGGTCGTTGGCGCCGGTCGAATAGAGCGCCGAGGAATAGGTCATGCTCGGATCGAGCCATTGCCTGTAGAAATCGTTGCCGAGGTCGTAATGGGCGGAGATGTTGCGCCTGGAGCCCGTCCTGGTATTGGCGTTCATCCAGTGGCGGACGCGCTCGACGACGCGGCCGACACCGCCCCTGCCGTGGGAATAGCTGTGTGCGGCCTCCCCGTTGACGAGGAAAAGCTCGAGGAAGGCGGTAATGTCGGGGCTGTCCCAGTCGCCGTCCATATAGGTTTCGGCGACACCGATCGTGCCGCTGCTCAACGCCCGGCCGGCAAGGTTCCAGTTCTTCAGGGTGAGTGCGGCATTCGGACCGGCAATCCTGCCCTTGGCGATGACCTTGCGCCCATCGGGCAAGGTTACGGCAAGCGAACCTTGCTGCATGCGCATCAGGCCGCGCAGCGCAAGCTGGGCTTTGAAGGGCAGGCCCTTGACGATGCGCGAGATATTTTCCGCCGTCAGCGTCACCGCGTCCCGGGCAGATTGGTTAAAGTCCTGAACATTGCTCACCGTCCATCCTCCCGCATTATTGGGCCGGTCAGGTCAATGCTTACGCCTCTCCTCCGGCGATTGCGGCAAACGCTAGATTCATTCCGCAGCTTCTGCAAGCCGGCTCGCGGGCTTCACGCTGACAGGCGGCGGAGGCGGGGGCCTGCGGATGTAAACGGCGCCTTTCAGCCAGAGTTTCAGAGCCTGCCAGTGAATGCCGGCCATGATCTTGACCGTCAGGAAGGGAATGGCTGCGAGGAGATGGCCGAGCGCGCGGCTGGTCAGCGGCCTTTCTCGGCCGCAGAACGTTGCGGCAAGAAGCGGTCCTTCCGCATCGGTTTCCAGGATACGCCAGCGGATCTCCCGGCCGGGCGGCAGCATTCGGAAGTGATAGCGCATGTTGGTGGCTATGAACGGGGAAACGTAAAGCAGCTTGTCGCAGCTTTGGCGGATGCCGCTTTCGCAGATTTCCTCCCGCTCGACAGGGCAGACATAGCTGTGCCGTTCGCCGAACGTGTTGCGCACTTCATAGATCAGCGCGACCGGCGCATCGTTCCCGTCGAAGGCATAATAGACAGAAAGCGGGTTGAAGACGTAGCCGAGGATGCGGGGATAGCAGACGAGCAGGATTTTGGCCGGTCGCTCGACGCAGGCCTCCGCAAGCAGGCGGTCGGCATAAGAGCGCAGGCCTCCGCCTGCCGCATGGTCCTCTTCATGGAACGAGACGAGATTGCCGCGGTTGACCGAAAACAGCGCCGATTGCCTGTCTGCCTCCTTGAGCCGGTCGAGATCGATGGAGAGCGAAAAGACGCGATATTGGAAGCGATGGCCGAACGGCCTCATGCGCTGGTGCATGACCTCGCCCGCATAGAGCACCGCCGCTGCCTCCGGCGGAGGGCCGTTGCGCGTCATGCTGACGCCGGGCTTCGATGCGCGGGATGTCGTCATGCCAGCGTCTCCAGCATGTTTTCGCGGGGGCGGGCGTTCCGCCAGGGGGCGATCCCGCCCAGCGCTTCGGCCGCCGCAAGGCCGGAAACGAGCCCGTCCTCGTGGAAACCGTATCCCGTCCAGGCGCCCGCGAAATAACAGTTGTTCTTTCCCTGAATGGCTGCGATCGCGTCTTGCGCTGCCATCGCCTCCGCGGAAAACTGCGGGTGCTCATAGGTGAATTCGGCAAAGACCTTGTGGCCCTCCGGCTCACGATCCGGATTGAGCGTGACGAAGAGCGGAAAGCCCTGCTCTATGCCCTGCAGCCTGTTCATCCAGTAGGTCACGGCCACGCCGGCCCTGCCGTCGGCATGGCTCGAACGCAGGTAGTTCCACGAGGCCCATATCTTTCGCCGTGTCGGCATCAGACTGGCGTCACGGTGCAGGATGACACGGTTGGGCTGATAGGGGACGGCGGCGAGCAGGCGCTTTTCCTGATCCGTCGCGTCGATCAGCAGTCGTGCCGTCTGATCGCTGTGGCAGGCAAGGACCACCTTGTCGAAAAAGGCTTCGTCGCCGGTCTGGTCGATCAGCGTGACGCCCTTGTCGCTGCGGATCACGCCGCGCACGCCGCAGCCGAGTTTTACTCTATCACCGAGTGGAGACAGAAGCCTTTTCAGATAGTTGCGGCTGCCGCCGCTGACGGTGCGCCATTGATGCTGCCGGCGATAGATCAGCCGGTGATTGTCGAAGAAGTTGACGAAATGTTCGGCGGGAAACTGCAGCATCCGCGCTGACGGCGTCGACCAGATCGCCGCGGCCATCGGCACCAGATAGTTGTTGGTAAAACCCGGCGAGAAGCCGCGCCAGTCGAGATAATCGCCGATCGAGCGCGAGGCGAGATGCCCTGCCGCGCGATCTTCCAGGCAGGTGCGGTTGAAGCGAAGGATCTCGCGGATCATCCAGAGAAAGGAGGGGCTGAGCAGGTTGCGTTTCTGCGCGAATATAGCCGACAGCCCGCCGCCGCTCCATTCCAGCCGGCCCTGATCGAGCGACAGCGAAAAACTCATGTCGCTGGCATGCGTGGACACGCCAAGTTCGGCAAAGAGCGCGGTCAGATTGGGATAATTGTGCTCGTTATAGACGATGAAGCCGGTATCGACGGCAATGTTCAGCCCGTCATAATCGACATCGACCGTTGCCGTATGGCCGCCCGGCCGGGCATCCTTCTCGTAGAGTGTCACGTCATGGACGGGGTTCAGCGCCCAGGCCGCGGATGCGCCCGATATGCCCGACCCTATGACGGCGACCTTGAGGCGGCGCGGCAGGCAAGGAACATGCGCGTTCATGCTGCATCCTTTATGGCGTTGAAGACCTTGAGCGCCCGCCGGCGCGCCATGGCGTGATCGACGATCGGGTTGGGGTAGGTTTCGCCGAGCCTGATGCCGGCTCTTTCCAGCACGCTTTCGGGGGCATCGAAGGGGCGGTGGATATATCTGTCCTCGAGCTTTGCGATCTCCGGCACGAATTGCCTGATATAGCCGCCGGCGGCATCGAATTTCTCGCCTTGCAGCACGGGATTGAAGATGCGGAAAAAGGGCGAGGCATCGGCGCCCGAACCGGCCACCCACTGCCAGCCGGCGGCATTGTTGGCCGGGTCCGCATCGACCAGCGTGTCGCGGAACCAGGCCTCGCCTCGCCGCCAGTCGATCAGCAGGTCCTTGACGAGAAACGAGGCCGTTATCATCCGCACGCGATTGTGCATCCAGCCATGGCGCCACAGCTGGCGCATGCCGGCGTCGACAATGGGATAGCCCGTCTGGCCGTTGCACCAGGCATGGAATCCGTCTTCATCCTTGCGCCAGCCGAAGCCGTCGAAACTGTCGTTCCAGTTGGCCCTGGCAAGTTCCGGAAAATGGAAGAGCAGGTGGTAGGAGAATTCCCGCCATGCCAGTTCCCTGCGGAAGCGCACGAGATCGTCGGATGGGATGCGGCGGGAAAGACCCTTTGTCGCCTCCCAGACGCGCGCCGGCGAAATCTCGCCGAACGCCAGATGCGGGGAGAGCAGGGAGGTTGCCGTCTTGCCGGGGAAATCCCGGTCGCTCGAATAGCCATGAAGCCCGTTTTCGACGAAATCCCGGAGCTTTTCGTGGGCGGCCGTTTCGCCCGGCGTCCACATGTCGGGAAAGGATTTCGCCCAGTCCGGTTTCTGCGGCAGAAGCTTCCAGGAGGCGAGCGTTTCGGATGCGGGAAACTGTTGGGGGAAGCGGAAGCGCTGGGGCGGATCGACGGGCGCCTCCGGCTCCCCGCTTTCTTCGAGGGCGCGCCAGAACGGCCCATAGACGCGATAGGACGTGCCGCTCGTTGTCTTCAGTATCGTCGGCTCGTGCAGCAACTGGCCGCTAAAGCTGCGCACCTCGATTGCCTGTTTTTCTAGTTCGTGCCTGAGGCGCGTATCGATTGCGGTCCCCGGCGGATCGTAGCGGCGGTTCCAGAATATCGCCTCCGCACCGCTTCGCCTGATGATGTCGGCGAGCACGTTTCGGGCATGGCCGCTGGCAAGGACGAGCTTGCCGCCATGTTTCCTGATGGTGGCATCGAGCCCATGCAGCGAATGGTGCAGCCACCAGGCTTGAGCGGCGCCAAGCGGCCCGGTGCCGTCTTCACCGGGTTCCCGGATGTAGAGCGGAATGACCGGCCGCCCCGATGCGCATGCCGCATGGAGAGCCCTGTTGTCGTCAAGGCGCAGATCCTTGCGAAACCAGACGATTACCGCTCTTGCAACAGTCTCCCGTGCCACTGGCTGCTCCCTGTCTTGCCTCTGGGCTTGTTACGGAAGTACGAGGCAACCGGATCAACAGTTTCACCCGGCGCGCATGAAAAAGGCCGGTCGAGCCGATCTGTCTCGGTGAAGGGTCTTTGCCCGGTCCGCTGTCCTGTTGCGGCATGCTTCGCCGAGCGGCAGCCTTTGGCCCCAGCGATGGATTTTCCAGCTTTCCTGCGGGTTTTGGAGCTTCGTTTCTTTAGTCCATAAAATTTATGGATAATTCTGCGGGCATGCGCCGCGGCAATCTGCTGCGCGTGCGCCAGGAGGCAGCGATGACGAAAATCCTGATCGTGCCGGGCCTGTTCGGCTCCGGCGAGGGGCATTGGCAGCACTATTGGCTTGATGATGTGCCGCAGAGCCGGCTTGTCGCCCAGGCCGAGTGGAATCACGCCCGCCTTGACCACTGGATGGAACGGCTGGAACAGGCGCTTCAGGAGGCGGGGGAAGCCTATATCGTTGCCCATAGCCTCGGCTGCATCCTGACGGCGAGGCTCGCCGACCGGCCGCTGGCCCGCCGGGTGAAGGGAGCGCTTCTGGTCGCGCCGTGCGATTTGCCGGCAACGGAAAGACTGCATCCCGGTTCGCTCGCCTTCGGCCCCATGCCGACGAGCCCGTTTCCCTTTCCGAGCCTTACCGTCGGCAGCCTCGACGACAAATACATGTCGCTCGACCGCCTGAGTTTCTACGCCCGCCTCTGGAAAACCGAGGTCCGCAACATAGGGCTGGCGGGCCATATCAACATCGCCAGCGGCTTCGGCCGCTGGACCGGGGGCTATGCGTTGTTCGATGCGGTCAAAGGCAAGGCGAAAGCGAAGCGGCCGCAGATGCCCACGCTATCGGCAACTGCCGCATCGGCCTGACATTTTGCCGGGACTGCGCAAGAAACGGGTTGAACTTGAGCCCTCTCGGTACGATTCTGCTGGCTGACGGAATATGAGGGCTTCACCATGGCTCAGAAACTGCACCAATACCTGATCTTCGAAACCGCCGGCGGCTTTTGCGGCATTGCCTGGAGCAATGCCGGCGTGACGCGGTTCCAGTTGCCGACCAGGAGCGCCGAGGCGACCGAACGCCTGTTGCTGCGCCGCTTGCCGGCTGCCGAACCGGGCAGACCGACGCCGCAGATTCTCGAGGCCGTTGCCGCGGTGAAGCGCTATTTCGAAGGGGAGGAGGTCGATTTCTCCACCGTGGTCGTTGACCTCGACGGCCAGGACGCCTTCTTCCGCGATATCTATGCCGCGGCCCGCCGTGTCGGCTGGGGACGCACGACCACCTACGGCACGCTCGCCAGGGAGCTTGGCGCGGGGCCGGAAGCTGCCCGCGACGTCGGCCAGGCAATGGCGAAAAACCCTGTTGCGCTTATCATTCCCTGCCATCGCGTATTGGCCGCAGGCGGCAAGATCGGCGGCTTTTCGGCCCCCGGCGGTTCGAATGCCAAGCTGCATATGCTGGAGCTTGAAGGCGTGCATGTCGGCCCGCCCGCGCCGGCCCAGCAATCTCTGGATTTCTGACCGGAAACCGGCAGCAGGTGCTTGGAACACACCGAAATTCCTCGCTATAAATCCCTGTCTGCAGCGAGGTTTTTCATGAAGAAGATTTTCAATCCGCCTTCCGTCCGCCGCCCCTTCGGAAATTACAGCCACGGCCTTCTCGTGCCGCCCGGCGCCTCTCTGCTCGTCACCTCCGGTCAGCTCGGCATCGGCCTTGATGAAACAGTCCCCGAGGATGTGACGGCCCAGGCCGAACTCTGCTTCGAGGCGATCAAGGCGATCCTCGCGGCGGCCGACATGAGCTTTGCCGATGTCATCCGCATTTCCGGCTTTGTGACGAAGCGGGAGGATTTCCCGGCCTATATGGCCGTGCGCGACCGCTTCACACTCGACCCGAAACCCGTTTCGACGCTCATTATCGTCAACGGCTTTACCCGGCCGGAATTCCTGGTCGAAGTGGAAGTGACGGCCGCGAAGGTTTTCTGAGGTCTGATTTCAGGCGCTGCCGCGATCGCCATGCCGTGGTCTCAAGACCACGGCACATCTTGCGCGACAAGCCTGCCGCGGAAAAGGCGCGCAGTTTGGAGCGATCTGCTTCAGAAGCGTTCCATCGCGCCCTTCACTTTCGCCAGAAACGCCGCTCGCGTCTCCGGCGTGCAATTGTTCATGTCGTAGTGGGCGAGGAAGGTGACGGGGTTGAGCGGGTTGATTTGCGCCCGCAAGACCCGCTTGACGATCTTCTTCGGCGGATTGCCGGCGACGAAGGCGCGGAAAGGTGTCGCGCCATAGGTCAGCACCGCCCCGAGCTTCCTGATGTGCCGCAGCCGGGATTCGACCTTGCCGTCCACCAGTTCGAAGGAGACGCCGGGAAGCCAGACCCGGTCGAAATAACCCTTGAGGATGGCGGGAAAACCGAAATTCCACACCGGCGTACAGATGACCAGCGCCTCGGCCTGCTTCAGCCTTTCCACATAGGGTTTCACCAGCGATGTATTGTCCGGGTAGTCGTGATAGACGAGCCGGTCATGCCGTGAGAGAACGGGATCGAAATTTTCCGCATAGAGATCGCAGGCATCCACCTCATGCCCGGCCTTGGCGAGGCTCTCCAGGGTCTGCCTGTAGAGTGCCTTGCCGTAGCTTTCCTCGACCGGGTGCGAGTGGAGGACAAGAACCCTCATGAAGCCTCCATGACGGCGGCGAGGCCCGGGAAAAGATAATTCTTGCCGGCATTGAAATCGAAATTGGGATTTTCCCAGGCGATCATCTTGCCGGGATTGAGCAGCCCCTTCGGATCGGTCTCATGCTTGAAGGCAAGCTGCACCTTGTCGGTGCGCTTCATGCCGCCCTCTTCCAGCGTATAGCGGTGCGGGTTGAAGATCGGGCAGCCATGATCCTGATGGATCCTGATGATCTCTTCCAGCCGCTCCTCGCTCGTGTAGCGCACCAGCGGCAGGCCCGAGCACTGGATCTGCCCGTCGAACTTGATGAATTCGAGATGGCCGGGCACCTCGTCACCGAAAATCTCCACCATCTTCTGCACCTTGGCGACATGATCCGGCCCCGGATACTGCACCTGCAGATAGGTGAAATTGGGATCGACCTTGAGCGCACGCAGCGTCGTGTGGTTCCAGGCAAGCTCGTAGGCATGCGGGATGCCGCGCATGCTCTCGACCTTGTCGGAGCGGAACATGATCTCGCCCTTCTGCGCTGCCGTGAACGCCAGGAAGGCATCCATGGAATGCGGCGCGATCATCAGCACGACGATCGACTGGCCCTGGCGGATATAGGGCTTGTGGCGGGTGAAATAGTCATGCGGAATGGGAGCGGCGATCGGCGCGATTTCCTTGACGAGAATGCCGTTGCACTTCGCCAGCGCATCGGAATAGCGCACCGCATCCATGAACTCGTCATAGCCGACCAGAACGTCCACCCAGTCATAGGCGGGTGCGAGCGGCATCTCGATTTCCGTGATGATGCCGTTGGTGCCATAGGCATGGCTGACCTTCTGCAGGTCCCAGCCGGTGAGGTCGAGCACCCGCGGCTCCGCCTCCATGGTCACGACCCGCAGGCGCAGGATATTGCCGAGATCGCGCAAGCCGCCCCAGGTGATCGAGCCGACGCCGCCCGAACCGCCGGCGATGAAACCGCCGACCGTCGCCGTCTGCGCGGTCGAGGGGTGGAAGCGCAGTTCCTGGCCGGAATGGGCCTTGGTCTGCTTGTCGAGCTGGGCGATCACGATGCCGGGTTCGCAGATCACGCGGCCCGGATGGATTTCCTTGATCCTGTTCATGGCCGCCAGATTGAGCACGATGCCGCCTGATAGAGGCATGGCCTGGCCGTAATTGCCGGTGCCCGCACCACGCGGCGTGACGGGCACGCCATGGGCGAAGGCGACCTTGAGCGTCTGGATGACTTCGGCCTCGTTCTTCGGCGTGACGACGATATCGGCCGTCACATTGTCGAGCTGCGCCTTCAGGATCGGCGAATACCAGTAGAAATCCCGGCTCTTCTGGCGAACGAGCGCCGGATTGTCCTCGATCGCGATACCTTCGAGTTCTTTTTTTATCTTCTGATAATCGGCCATGTCAGGCTCCAACGACGCTATCGAGTTCACGGTAATCCGGCAGGCTGCGGTCGATCACCTTGCCGCGGCGAAGCACGACGCGGTCAGACTGCGGACGGGAAAGGAATTCGCTCCAGCGCCTTGCGCTGAAGAGCACGAGATCGGCGGGGTTGCCGATGGCAATGCGCCCCATCTGCGGCCTGCCGGCGATCCTGGCCGGTGACGTCGTGACGACGCGCGCCGCGGTGTCGAGCGGATGGTCGAGATGCAGGATGCGCACCGCCTCGCGAAACACTTCGACAGGGTCGAGATCGCCGTAGGCATAAAAGGGGTCGCGCGTATTGTCGGAGGAAACGGCCGTCTCGACACCGGCCGCCGCCAGTTCCTTGAACAGCGTGACGCCGCGCCAGCGCGGCGTGCGGCCGGGATAGCGGTCCTGCAGGTACATGTTGCACATCGGCAGTGAGATGACCGCGATCCCCGCCTTTTGAACCAGTTCCACCGTCCGCTGCGCAACATCGTCATCCTGCCGCGCCAGCGAGCAGCAATGGCCCGCCGTCACCTTGCCTTCGAACCGGTTGCGCAGCACGGCCTCGGCGATCGCCTTCAATGTCTCGGCACCCGGATCGTCCGTCTCGTCGACATGCAGATCGATATCGAGGCCGTTCTCCGCTGCCGCCCGCAAAAGCGTATCGAGCTGCCAGTCGAGTGCCGGTCCCATCCTGGTGACACCGCCGAGCAGGCCGCCCGTGTCCTTCACGACGGCGACGAGATCGGCGAAGAAGGCTTCGTCGGCCATATTGTCGAGCGGGAACAGAGCGACCGCCTGCAGGGCGATCTTCTCTTTCCACTCGTCGCGCATGTCGGCAAACACCTCGAAGGAAATGCGGTGCTGGGGAGCGAGCGAATCCAGATGCGTGCGGATCAGGCCGGTGCCGTGCGCATAGGCCGAGCGCAGCGAGAATTCCATGCGCTTGCGCACATCGGCGGCCGACCAGTTGGCCTCGCGGTCCCTGCCGACGGCTTCGAGCGCGCCCATGAACGTGCCGTCCGGATTGGGTTTGCGCGGCCAGATATGGCCCTTGTCCAGATGCGTATGGATGTCGGCAAAGCAGGGCCAGACCATGCCTTCCTTCATGTCCGATTTGGCAAATTCCGCCGGCGCCGTGCCCGGCGGCAGGATTGCCGCGATGAGGCCATCCGCAATCACGATATCGGCCTTGACGAGCCCTTCCGTTGCCGGGGCCGCGTAGCCGGTCGCGACAGCCGGAAGCGTCGCATTGGCCAGCACGAAGCGGCCCGCATTGGGAGGAGACATGAAGGAATAGGTCATCAGTTTTCCCGCTTCAGGCTGCTCTCATGCCAGCGATGCAGGCTGAGCCATGAAATGAAGGAGGTGATGGCAAAGATCGCGACGCCGAGCACCGACAGCATGAAGAGCGCTGCAAAGAGGCGGGGGATATTCATGCGGTATTGCGATTCCAGCAGGCGGAAGGCGAGGCCGGAACCCGCACCCGCCGAACCCGCGGCGAATTCCGCAACCACGGCTGCAATCAGCGCCAGGCCGCCGCCGATGCGAAGCCCGGTCATGAAATAGGGCTGGGCGGCGGGGATCTTCAGATAGATCAGCGTCTGCCAGCGCGAGGCGCCATAGAGTTCGAAGAGGTTGATCAGGTTGTGATCGACGCTCTTCAGGCCCTGCACCATGTTCGACAGGATCGGAAAGAAGGCGACGAGGAAGGCGCAGATCAGAAGCGCGACCTGCGTCGACGGCGCATAGATCAGGATCAGCGGCGAGATCGCGACGATCGGCGTGACCTGCAGGATGACCGCGAGCGGATAGAAGGCGATTTCGATCCAGCGCGATTGCACCAGGAAGATCGCAAAACCGACGCCGCCGATCAGCGCCAGCGCAAGCGATATGAAGGTGATCTGGGTCGTCACCCAGAGGGCAGGGGCAAGCGTGCCCCAATCATTGACGAAGGCGGCCGCGACGGCGCCGGGGCCGGGCAGGATATAGGGCGGCACGCCCGACATCACGACATAGATTTCCCAGATGACGATCAGCACGCCGATGACAAGAAAAGGCACGGCGATGCGCAGCGCCAGATCGCGCCTGCCGGCATTGATCGGATTGGGACGGGGCGGGGGCAAGACCTCGGCCGTTTCGATACTCTCGACGCTCATCAATGGTCCTCCGCTCCGCCCATCGCCTCGATCAGCGAACGCGACGCCGTCTCGCAGGCCTGCCGGTATTCTTCCGAGGTTCGGTAGTGCGAATCCCGCTCGAGGCTGGTCGTCAGCGGAAAATCCGCGTGAACGCGGCCCGGCCGCGCCTTCATGACGACGATGCGGTTGGAGAGATAGGCGGATTCGAAGACGGAATGCGTCACGAAAATCACCGTGATGCCCGTCGCCTTCCACAGCCGCAGCACGTCGTCGTTGAGCTTCTGACGGGTGATCTCGTCAAGCGCCGCGAACGGTTCGTCCATCAGCAGCAGCTTCGGCTTCGTCACCAGCGCACGGGCGATCGAAACGCGCATCTTCATGCCGCCCGACAGTTCGCGCGGGAAGGCATCGGCGAAATCCTCGAGGCCGACCGTTGCCAGCACCTCCATGATCCGCTCCCTGGCGTCCGCCTTGGAAACGCCGCGCAGCTTCAGCGGCAGGTAGACATTGCCGAAAACCGTCTTCCAGGGCATCAGTGTCGGCTCCTGGAAGACGAAGCCGATATCGCCTTCCGGCAGGCCCTTCGAATTGATGCGCGAACTCGGCCAGTCGATCTTGCCCGCGGAGATATCGCCGAGACCGGCGATGATGCGCAAGGCCGTGGATTTTCCGCAGCCGGAGGGGCCGAGAAGGCTGATGAACTCGCCGCTTTCGACCGTCAGCGACATGCCCGAAAGCGCGATCGTGCCGCTGGAAAAGACCTTCGAGACCGACTGCATGACGACCAGCGGCCGCTTGCGTGTTTCCTTCGAAGGCGCCGCCTTTGTTTCGGCTAGGGACATTCTCTCGCTCTTTGATCGAAGGGGATGCGGCCCGCCGCTGAAGCGCGACGGGCCTGCCTTGGGAGGCTTACTTCTTCAGCGACGCGCCGACATTCTTGCAGACGAATTTCGTCGTGAAGGCCTTGGTGTAATCGGTGTCGGCCTTGACGACCTTGATCGCCACCATCTCGTCGAAGAACTTCTTGTAATGGGCGTCGGTAATGCAGCCGATGCCCTTGTCCAGGCCCTCGCCGGATTCGATGATGCCGTATTCCTTCATCTTGGCGATCGAATAGGCGATCTGGCCATCCGTCATTTCCGGATTGTCCTTCTTGATCAGCTCGTTGGCCTTGCTGTTGTCGCCGTAGAGATAGTTGTACCAGCCCTCGATCGAGGCATCGACGAAGCGCTGGACGACATCAGGCTTGCTGTCGATCATCTGCTGGGTCGTGGTGATCATCGTCGAATAGGGCGAATAGCCGTTGTCGGCGAGCAGGAAGACCTTCGGCTCCCAGCCGGTCTGCTTCTGGATCTCGTAGGGTTCCGAAGTCAGGTAGCCCTGCTGCGCGGACTGCTTGTCGGCAAGGAACGGACCCGGATTGAAATTGTAGGGCTTGTACTGCTCGTCCTTGAAGCCCGGGAAATTCGCCTTCATCCACTCGAAATAGGTGAGGTAGCCGTCCTTGCTGAGGAACAGCGTCTTCAGCTTGGCAAGATCGGCGAACGTGTCGACGCCGGCATCGGGATGGGCGATCAGGATCTGCGGATCCTTCTGGAAGATCGCCGCGACATCGACGAGCGGAATGCCCTGCTCGACAGCCGAGAGTTCACCCTGCGGCCCGCCCATGTAGAAATCGATCTTGCCGGAGATCAGCAGTGCGCTGTTGGCCGCGTTCGGCCCGCCCTGCACAATGGAAACGTCCAGGCCGTATTTGGCATAGGTCCCGTCGGCCACGGCCTGATAGAAGCCGCCATGCTCGGCCTGCGCCAGCCAGTTGGTGCCATAGCTGACCTTGTCGAGCGCATAGCCGGGTACGCTGGCGGCAAGCATGCCGCCAAGCCCAAGGACTGCAGAAAAGACGGATGTTTTCAATCTGTTGGACATGGCGGCGTTCCCCTTCTGGTGCCCCGGAAGCTCGTTTTCGGCCCCCGATTTTCTTCATTTGAGCGGTTGCTTCGCTCTTTGAAAAGCATCAAAATTCGTGCGCAACGATGCCTTTTTGGCATCCCATCCGCGGTCTGTGCCTAAATTGGGCGCCGTGCTTAAAAACAATGCAACGAGGCCGGAATGCTGCACTCCAGAAAGCTTCTCTACATCAACGAGATCGCCCGCACGGGGTCGATCCGCAAGGCCGCGGCGCGCCTCAACGTCGCGTCTTCGGCCATCAACCGCCAGATCCTGGCGCTGGAGGAGGAGATGGGCGCACCGCTCTTCGAGCGCCTGCCGAGGGGGCTGCGCCTGACGGCTGCCGGCGAACTCTGCATCGAGCATATTCGCGAGGTTCTGAAGAACTACGAGCGGCTGGAGGGGCGCATCCGAAGCCTGAAGATGCAGCAGGCCGGCAAGGTGCGGCTGGTCACGACCGTCGGCCTTGCCTCCGGCCCGTTGCCGGAAATCATCGCCCGCTTCCAGTCGGAGCATCCGCGCGTCTTCATCCAGCTGCGCAACGATGCCGGCACGACGACCGTCAACCCGGTGCTTTCGGGGGAAGTGGATATCGGCCTCGGTTTCAACATTCCCGCGACACCCGGTATCCGCACGCTCGGCAATTTCGATATCCCGATCGGCGTCATCCTGCCGCCCGGCCACCCCCTGATCGGGCCGGGTCCGATCAATCTCGCCGATGTCGTGCAGGAACGGCTGGTGCTTGCCCAGCAGGGCACCAGCCTGCGGGAGGTCATCAACCTTGCCATGGCGAGACTCGACGTTTCCGTCGAGCCGGTTCTGGAAACCAATGCTTCGGAAATGCTGAAGAAACTCGTCAAATGCGGGGCAGGGCTCTCCATGCTGAACCCGCTCGACGTCATCACCGAATGCCGGCAGGGCGAACTGGTGTTCCGCCCGATTGCCGAGCCGCACAGCCGCCATCAGCCGATGAAACTCTTTGCCCGCGCCCGTGCGCCGCTCGATTCCGCCACCAGCCTTTTCGTCGAATATCTGCTGGCCGAACTCGCCGGCCTCGTTCAGGAACTGCAGGCCAAGGGGCATATTCCGCTGGAGCGGCCTGTTAGCGCCTGACTACTGTGAATAAAGGTTGGCGAGCGGATAGCGCTTCAGGTCTTGGAGCAACTCGATAAAGCCCTTTACCTGATGGCGGCAGATCGCTTCGCCCTTTTCGGCCGTGCCCTTCGAGGCATCGCCGACGACACCGTTCGGATTGAGGTCGTGGGCGATCCAGGCCAGCGAATGCGGCGGCAGCGGCTGGATATAGCGGGATTGCTCACGCATCCATTCGGCCTTCGAGGCAAAATTCTGGGCCTTCTCCATCCGCACCAGGTCCGGCCGGAAATGCAGCATCAGGGATGTCTCCACCTCGCCGCCATGAATGCCGTAACGCGTCTCGTGCTCGCTGATCATGCCGTCGGGGTTGCCGAAACGTCCCCATTGCGTGGAAACGACGGCCATCTGGTGGCGCACGCGCAACTCGCGGGCGACGATGCTCATGATATCGACGTTGCCGCCATGCGAATTGACGATGACGAGCTTGCGCAGGCCGGCTTCCGCCACTTTCGCGCCGATCGCCGTCCAGACAGGGATCAGCAGTTCGGCGCCGAGGGAAAGCGTGCCCGGACCGTAGACATGCTCGTTGGCCTTGCCGATTTCCTGGGTCGGCAGGACGAGGATGTCGAGGTCGCCGGGCCGCTGCCGGCGCAGTTCCGCTAGCATGCCGTTGGCGATTGCGACATCGGTTGCGATGGGCAGGTGCGGGCCGTGCTGTTCGGTCGAAGCGATCGGCAGGATGGCGATGGTCGTATCGGCGGAAAGCGCGGCAAAATCGTAGGTGTTCAGTTCGTTCCAGTAGAATGGTGTCGCCATCGCCGCGTCCCTCTTGTCGTTATTGGAGAGTGAGTAGGCAATAACGCGGCATGCGAAAAGCATCGATTTGCGCGCGCGCCGTTGCCTTTTTGCGCGCATGATGTCTCATCGTGTCTCTGGCTCGCTGTCACGCAGGGTCGCCGGCGGGAAATAATATTTCGCCGCCGCCCTTTTCGGGGAAGGCTTTGGTTTGACCGCGCTTGGCACAGGTCTGTAGATAGTCACCAGCATGCAGGCATGCCTGCAAGTGTTCGAAATAAACGATTGGCAACTGGAGGGCCGACCATGAGTCTACGTATCAACGATATCGCTCCCGATTTCACTGCCGACACGACCCAAGGCCCCATTCAGTTTCACGACTGGATCGGTGGCGGCTGGGCCGTCCTCTTCTCGCATCCGAAGAATTTCACCCCGGTCTGCACCACCGAGCTCGGCACCATGGCCGGTCTCGAAGGCGAGTTCACCAAGCGTGGCGTCAAGATCATCGGCATTTCCGTCGATCCGGTCGAAAGCCACGGCAAATGGAAGAACGACATCAAGACGGCAACCGGCTTCGATGTCGAATATCCGCTGATCGGCGACAAGGATCTCAAGGTCGCCAAGCTCTACGACATGCTGCCGGCCGGCGCCGGCGAGAGCTCCGAAGGCCGCACGCCCGCCGATAACGCCACCGTGCGCTCGGTCTTCGTCATCGGCCCGGACAAGAAGATCAAGCTGATCCTCACCTACCCGATGACGACGGGCCGCAATTTCAACGAGATCCTGCGCGCCATCGATTCCATCCAGCTGACCGCCAAGCATCAGGTTGCAACGCCGGCCAACTGGAACCAGGGCGACGACGTCATCATCACCGCCGCCGTCTCCAACGAAGACGCCATCGCCCGCTTCGGCTCCTTCGATACGGTTCTGCCGTATCTGCGCAAGACCAGGCAGCCGACGGCCTGAAATCGCCGCGGCGCTGACCGAGTGATGGAATCAATAGACGCCCCGTCCGCGGGGCGTTTTTTTGACCTGCTGCCGAGCCCCGTATTTTGAGCGTATGGGCTTTATGTTCTCTATTTGCTGGACGTGATGCTCGCGTAGGCGAGGCCGGCTGCGAAAAACGCAAATGCCGCGACAACGCCTGCTACGATGATGATGGTATCCGTTGGCATAGTAATCTCCGTCGATTGCCGACGGAGATTACGGCGCTTTCAGTCCCGGTCGTTTGAGCGAAGTCAAATCGGGTGGCCTATTCGGACGGCGTCACGCGGGTCCAGAAGTCGTTGAACGCGACCGAATCGAAAAAGGCCGAGGCGCGGACGATGCGGTCGTCGCGCATGTCGAGAAACCAGGCATAGGTATTGACGTAGGGCTTCCCGTCCCGGGCAATGCCGCGGGCGTCGAAAAACACGATCACGGTATCGCCGTCGGCATAGACGTTGCGGATCGCGGGCTTCAACGGCGCCTTCATCCGCGCATTGAACGGGCGGATCACCTCACGCAGGAACGCCTCGCGGCTGGGATAGGTCTTCGATGCCAGCGAATAGCCCTCGATCGTCCAGCGGGCGTCGTCGGCAAGCAGGTCGTAGGGGCTGCCGGTGCCGTTCGCCCAGGCTTCGAAGCCGGCCTCGACGGCGGCCTTGTTGCGACGTTCGGTTTCGGTCAGCGCCTGTGCTGCGGCACGGGTTTCGAGCCCGCCGAGGGCCAGGATGGCGGCGGCAATGCCGAGGGCGGCGTGGAAAATGCGGCGGGCGAGGGATGCTGGGCTGCGGACGGTCGCGCTTGCGGTCATGGACATGGCTTCCTCCAGGGGTGGGGTGCTGGTGCGGCACCCGCCGAGCGGGTGCCGTCTGCGGGTTCGTCGCCGGTCAGATCTGGTTTTCCCAGGCCTTGAGCTGATGGTCCTTCAGCATGTCTTCGATGACCTTCGGCACGACGTTGCGGAACCGGCCGCTATCGGCAGGGACGATCTCGATCATCCGGTCGATCATTTCCTTCGGGTCCATCTTGCCTTCCGGTGTGGCAAAGAATTCGTCGAAGCCCCTGCGCAGGTCGGCGCGCTTGGTGAAGTTCTTGCTGTCGTCCAGCCAGCGGAACGGATTGTCGGCCATCGTCTCGTTGTAACCGGTGTAATAGGCGCCGGGATTGATCGTCTGGATCTTGATGCCGTAGGGGCCGAGTTCCTGCTGCAGGGCTTCGGCGATGGATTCGAGTGCGTGCTTGGTGGAGACGTAAGTGCCCCAGTTGGCGGGCGTGAACAGGCCGCCCATGGAGGAGGTGAAGACCACCTTGCCCTTCTTGCCTTCGCGGACCCATTTCTGGACGACGCCCTGGGTCAGCGTGAGCGGCAGGAAGACGTTGACTTCATAGTTTTTGCGCACGAGCTCGACCGGGATTTCCCAGACCGGACCGGCTTCGCCCATGCCGGCATTGTTCCAGAGCACGTCGAAATCCCAACCCTGCGCCTGTTTGATGTCGTAGGGGTCGGTGAGATCGAGGCGCTCGACGCGAAAATTCTTCAGGCCAAGGGCGGCCGCCTCTTCACGCAAGGGCGTGACCTGGGACGAAACCTGCGTGGTGGCGATGATGCTGTGGCCGTTCCTGGCCATGCCGATACCGGCGGCTTTGCCGAAGCCGGAGCCTGCGCCGGTGATGAGGATGGTCTTGCTCATGACAATGTCCCTTCGATGTGCCTGCGGTTGAAAAAAATGCGTTCAAACGGTGGTGGCCGCCGCCGCGGCGGCCTCGGCGATCTCGCGGTCCTGGGAGACAGCCCCTCCGGATACGCCGACCGCCCCGATCACGATGTTGCTGCTGTCGGTGAGGGGAATGCCGCCGGCAAAGACGACGAGGCCGCCATTGGTCTGCTCGAGGCCGAACGACGTGCCGCCGGGTTTGCAGAATTCACCGATCGCTTCTGTACGCATGGAAAAGAGCGCCGCCGTCCGGGCCTTGCTGACGGCGATATCGATGGAGCCCAGCAGCGCGCCGTCCATGCGGACAAAGGCTTTCATATGGGCGCTGGCGTCGAGGACCGCGATATTGGCCCGAACGCCGATTTCTTTCGCCCGCGCCTCGCCGGCGGCAATGATCCTGCGAGCGTCTTCAATGGTGATCATGTCCCTGTCTCCTCTCTTCGTTCGAGGAATGCTCCCCGTTCGACGAGACAGGTGTAGGCCGCAAGGCGCGTTTTCGTATTTCCATCTCTTGCTGCACTATGTGCAGATCTTGCGCTCGGACGGCACAAGGGGAGAGGGCGAACGCCCACGTCCGGCGAATGTCACCAAGCGGTGAAGAGTGTGCGGTACTGGCCGGGCGTCAGGCCGGTCCTCTTGCGGAAGACGCGGGTGAAGTTTGCCTGCGAGCCGAAGCCGGTATCGATGGCGATCTCCACGAGCGAGGACTGCGCGAAGCGAAGCTTCTCCTTGGCCGCCTCGATCCGGCGTTCGGTAACGTAGCGATGCGGAGCAAAACCGGTGGCCGCGCGGAACTGGCGGGAAAAGTGAAATGGGCTGAGGCAGGCCTCGGCGGCGAGATCTTCAAGCGTTATCTCCGCGGCGATGCGAGCCTCGATGAAATCGAGCACGCGCCGCAGCCTTTTGGGATCGATGGCCGGCTTGCGCACGGGCGGGCGCCAACGGGCGGACGAATAGGTGCCGAGCAAATGTGCCGCGAGCGCCAGCTGGATCCCGTCGAGGAACAGCCGGTCCGTCGGCTCCAGTTTTCGATTGAGCACCCCCCGGAAAAGTTCCCCAAGCTGCAGGACAACCGGATCGGGAACGGCCCCGGCATAGGCGAGCTGCACCCTGGCCGGGTCGATGTCGAAGTTCGAAAGCGCATTCTCGGCAACGAGCGAGGGCGGCAGGAAGATGTGCAGGGATTCGGGCATGGTGCCGACGATTTCCACATCGCTCTCATGCACGCCGGCCGGACATACCCATGCGACGCCGGGACGGGCAATCGCTTCCCGCCTGTGGCCGTCGCCTGTCCACCTGATCTTCGACTGGCCCGAGAGCAGGACGGCTATTTCCGTGCATTCGAGCGTAAGGTCGACCTGCCAGCCTGGATCGAAACGCCTGAGCTCGACCTGCAGCGACGAGCATTCGACAAGCCCGCCCACCCGCTCGCTGGTGCGATATTTCCTGTCCCCTTGCGATGCTTCGAAATCCATGTCGCATCCTCGCCATGAAGATGGGGCTGAAAATTTGCATTGTTCGGTGCCGGCTGCCGCTTGCCGGTGCCAAGCTGCCGCCAATCGGCAGTCCTGTTGGATATATCAATGAATGTTTCCCGAAGCAGTCCGTGCTGCCTTCGGGGTCCTGCGCATCGGGATCGGGATTTTGACAAAAACGCCGGCGAGTTCAAGTGCCGTAACCCTCAAGGATTATCGCCGCCGACTTGGCGACGTCAGCGCCTGGGGGGGCAAGCCCGCATCGATCTTGCCGTGGCCCGGCGACATGCTCGGACAACGGGCGCCGAAACGACGGCAAACCGGGATCGACTATGCTGAGAAGAGGCCTTAAACGACTAGAGCGCGCCTTTGGCGCGCTCTAGCGAGAAACTGGCTCCCCGGGCCGGATTCGAACCGGCGACCTGTCGATTAACAGTCGAATGCTCTACCGCTGAGCTACCAGGGATCACCGCTTGGCCGCGGCGTGAGCGGGGTAATACAAATGCTTTCCCGATTTGCCAAGCAGTTTTTTCAAAAAAATGAAATCAGCTTGTATTCGCGGCGCTTGCGCCCATCTCTTGTGGATGACTAGCAGGAAAAATGGGCCGAAAAAGGCCGGAGAGACGCGTTTCGGGATCGATCACAGGGATGGCAAGCTGGTTCTCGGCTCGCTGCGGCTGCCGATGCCGCGTTCGCGCATCGCCCGCATGACCACCGGAACGCTGCTTATTTTTGGTGGCGTCCTGGGTTTTTTACCCATTCTCGGCTTCTGGATGTTGCCGCTGGGTTTCCTTCTCCTGTCCCACGACCTGTCGGTAGCCCGCAGGTGGCGCCGCCGTGTCGCGGTCTGGTGGCATCGCCGAAAGCGACCGGTCTGAAATCGTCAAAGACGCTGCAGGCGGCAATGCCGGCCACGGCGGGCGCCGGTTAAATTGCCTTGAGGCAGGACCGGCACGTTGCGGCTTGGGCCGGGCTCCCGTCACTGCTGGGAGAGGGCGGGATTTTCGCCGGAGCCTGCGGCCGCCGTTCCGGCCCCGGTAATCTCCGACAGGTGGATTGGCAGCTCGCCATTTTCCTCAAGCGCCGTCGCCGTGATCACCAGTGCGCCGATGAGCAATATCAGGACCTTCACCGCATGGGAGCCGAGATTGGCTTTCTGCCACCAGCTGGTCTGGATACGCGAAGGCTCCAGATAATATTTATAGTAGAATTCCGGATCGCTGGTTTCGACGAGATTGTCGTAAATATGCTGCGGCACCCCGACATGCCGGACTGCGCCGCGCCCGGCGAATTTGGCATACAGAACCTGGGTCTCGGGATCGTAGGAGACAGCGCGAATCTGTCTGGAATTCAAAGGCACCCAATTCATGTCTGCTCCTGTCTCTCCCAGAGGTTAGGATGGAACGAGGATTCTGAAAGTCAAGTTAAGAATTCATTGCCGACATCGGGGCTTATATTTCGACATAACTAATATAAAGTCGGCAAAAGCGTTGCTTCGATTGCAGAACACACCTATTGAGTGAGTATAGGCGACGGGATAAACACACTGACATCTACCAATTGCGCGGTCGGCATGATCTGATGGCCTGTCTGAGCAGCTGTTAGCCTAATTGTTGTTCAGGCAAGCGCGAACTTTCGGCAGAATGAGCCTTTTGTCATCAGCAGCGCCCGCTGCGGTGGCAGCGCCTTTCCGGGTCGGATCGGTCCCGCCTCTATAGGCGCGCGATGTGGCCGGAGTTTGAAATTGCAGGAAATGTTTTTGGAAAGCCCTCTTGCGATTTCCTTACGATCATTCTAAACGCTCGCCACGGCTAACATGACAGCCTGTGAGGCCTCGTGGCGGAGTGGTGACGCAGAGGACTGCAAATCCTTGTACCCCGGTTCAATTCCGGGCGAGGCCTCCAATATCTTGTCGCCACATCGATAAACCATTGAAGAACATTGATCTTTTTCGAGGTGTGGCGGTTTGGGCTTGAACCGTTCCGCCACACTTTGAGGCAGGTGTGGCAGTCTGTACCCGGTTTAGCCGTTAGCCGCCTCTGTTTCTTCAGCCTTTTCCTCGATCGCGAGGAGCTTCGTGCCGACGCCGTCCCAGTTGATTCGTGCGACTGTCTGACGCGCCAGGCGGGCGCGATCGGCATTCCGTGTGTAGACTTTCGAGGTTTTCGCATCGCGCCAACCGAACATCGCCTCAAGCATGCTGTCGGTCGCCTCGTTATAGGCGACGACGTCAGATGCCACGCCCTTGCGGACGCAGTGGGCGGCGGGTGGGGAAGGGCCGTCTGTCGGAACCAGTCCGATATCCTGTTGCCGCGGCCATTGATCGAGAACGGCTTGCCGAACTTCGGCTTAGGAAGAAGCCTTCTGCGACCATAAGGTCAACCGTATTTACGCTGACGCCGATCGCGATCGCGACTTCAGACCTGTTGAGGCCGAGGCGAGGCGCCTGCCTGGCGGCCGATGTGGCGACGCTGCTCATCGGATCTTCCCTTCCACCTCGATACACATCAGTTTCGCCGCCGGGAGCGACCCATAGCGGCAAGGAGCGGAAGAAATGATCGAGCGGCTGTCCGCCCAGAAACGCGCGCCACAGACGAACCTCACGTCGGCAAGCGGATAGACCGCATCCTCGGGCGACGTCATCGCCATGGCGAAATGACGGACCGCCGGACTTCCTGGCGATCCCGCGCAAGGGCGCGATCATCGCCGTCGCCATGGGCTACGGGACGGCGCAGCCGCTCGGCCGATTTGTGGTCGACAAGGTGACGCCGCCTGCTCTACTCCATGTCGATCTCCGACAGGAGTGCGGATTTCCGTTCCGGCAAATTGAAGGAGGCGAAAGAGCGGCACTGGGATAATGCCCGGCTGGGAGACGTGATCGGGCAGATCGCCAGCGAGAACGGGCTTACCGCATTGATCGATCCGTCGCTCGGCGGTTTCATATATCCCTGGCTGGCGCAGCAGGACGAAAGCGACCTGCAGATCCTGCAGCGGCTTGAGAAGCGGCATAACGGGCTGATGTCGGTCAAGGGGGCGGCGGTTGGTCTTTGCCCGGCGCGGCTCTGCCCGCTCGGCGAGCGGCACCTTTGTCGGCACGGTCATCATCCGGCCGGAGATGATCGTGCAGAGCAGCTGCAGCTTCGAGGCGAACGACCGGACGAAGTATTCCAAGGTCGTCGCCTATTACCAGGACCGCGACAAGGCGCAGCGTGTCGAGATCGAGGCGGACGGTGATGCCGACGGCGACAGCGTCTACCGTATTCCCGAACCATACGGGAGCCTGGAGGAAGCGGACAAGGCGGCGCAGGCCAAGGCCAAGGCACTGAAGCGGGGCGAGGGCTCGAGTTCGGTCACCGTGATCGGCGACCCGACGATCATCGCCGGTGCGCCGCTGCTCTTCGAAGACGTCCGGCCGGGCCTCGATGGTGTGCCCTACATCATCGACACCGCGACGCATACCTTCAGCAAATCGAGCTACACCACTGCGCTCAGCAATACGCTTTGCGACGGCGAGTCCGGCGACGAGGACGACGATGATAATGCCGGGGCCGACAATGGATCGAGCGGATCCTCGACGGGGGGCAAGGTCGCGCCGAACAGCCCGCCCGGGACGCCAGCTACACCCGACAACTGGCAGTATATCCGCCGCAACGGGCGGACCGACGAAAACTGAGGAACCTATGGCTGACCTATCCTATTTTCACGGTGTGAAGGCCGATGAGAGCGACGAGGCTTTGTCCTTCTCGCTCGGCCTGCTCACCTCTTCGGAGTTTCGCGGCAAGTTCGGCCAGGGCTTCGAGGTCGACGGGCCAACGTCGATTGCACTCTCCATCACCACTGTCAACGAACAGTCCGGCGCCGGCACAATCGTCGGCCGCTTCAGCGTCGTCGACGATGCGGACGGCGGATGGATTTATGATCTCGCCGACGATGCGGACGGCATGTTCGCGGTCAGCGACGACTGGCTGCTGGTCGGCGCCACGCCCTTGAGCCACCAGGACTATCCCCAACCGGTCATCACTGCGACCGCGACGCGCGGCGCGCGCCTACTGACATCGAACATTCCGGTTTCGGTCGAGGCGAGTGTGTTCCTCCTGAAGGCTTCGTGTTCCTGACCCGTCCGGACGGCACCATCTAACGCGCAACGATGGCGCCTATCTCATCAAGGAAGTAGCGTGATGGTTGATACAGCAATTTTCAGCGCCGCAGATATCGCCGCAGCCGGTGGCGTGAGCTGGAGCAATTCAACGAAAACCCTATTGCGTCGGCATTCGTCGGCTCCTGGGCGGACCGGCCTGCAGCGAGCACGCTTGCCGAAGGCTCGTTGCCGATCGCCGAGGATATCGCGATGCATGGCCGTGCCCAGTTCTTCTCGGACGGCACCTTCTGGCGGCCGGTCAACGGCCATCTTCTTCTGTCGTCTCTTGTCGAGGATGTGGTCGGCGCCAGCCAGCTCGGCGACCAGCTGCTGAAGCGCGTCACTATCCCGGCCTCTGGTGCCCGGGCGGCACGATCCGCATCACGACCGCTTACGACAAGACCGCCAACGACACCGGGTCTGCGAAGATTAAAGTCGGCGGCACTGACGTGAGCGCCATCGCCTTCGGCGCGACCATCGTCGGTTCTGCCGTCATTCTCGATGTGCGGGCCAACAGCTATACGAGCGTGCGCCGCACCGGCGCCAACACCGTCACCTCGGCCCTGCCGCTGGGCACCACGACGGCAAACGCACGGCCGGCTGCGATTGCCGTGCCGTCGCTCGCGGAAAACCCGACCAACATCGATGCGGTATTCACCCTCGATGTCGTCGCAGGCGGCAGCACCCCGACGCTGCAGGATTTCCTTGTGGAGTATCTCGGATGATGCAGCATTGGCGCTACAAGCAAAGGAACCTGCCTCCTTCGCTCAGAGCACTCCTAGCGGCGGGTGCGGTCGAAACGGCAAGGCTGAATGCCTTGACGGACTTCCTGAATACCATCGCACCGATGCTGGCGAAATTCGACGTGGCTTATCTGACGGTGGGCCGACGCAAGGCGCGATCAGCCTTAATCTCGTTGATCCGACACGCTTTCCTCTGCCGCCCGTGGGCGACACCGTGTTCGAGCCGGACTTCGGCCTGCACAGCGAAGCAACTGATTCGCATTGGACGACAGGTTTCGTCCCGGCGACCGATGCGACGAAGATGCAGGGGACGGACTGCGAGATCGCCGTCTTTGTCCTCGACAATGCCTATGACCCTGAAGTCTCGTCGCCGGCCGAATGGGGTAATTCATGCAACATGATCAAGACGATGCAGACGGCGTTGGTGACAGGTGCGCCAACCACGCCGTCCGCCCGCATCGGCCGGAACGCGACTTTCCAGGGCACCAATGTCGTAAAGACAGCCATCGGCCTGACATCGGTGAGCCGCGAAGGGAATGAGACCATTCTCTGGCGTAATGGTGACATACAGTGCGGCAAGGCCGTCTTCCAGCCTCCGGGCACGGACGCCTTCGCGATCGTGGACGGCGCGCTGCGGCTTCGCTGCTATCCGACCAGCACCGAGATGAGGGAATGGGCGACCGGCCACCTTCAGTCTTCCGACACGTCCGGAGCAGACTTCAGCCAGGCGAAGGGCTATTGGGAGTTCGAAGGCAAGATGCCGGCAGCCGGAACGAAAGCGGCGTGGACTGCCTTCTGGCTCTATGGAACGGAGCTTTACACGGCTCCGGGGAAGGCCCGGCCCGAGGTCGATATCATCGAATACTATCCCGGCAACGCTCCGCGCGGTCACCATGCGGCCTTGCATATACGGCCTAGTGGCCCGTATCAGCCGGGGGAGGTTTCCAAGCACTGGAACAAGTCCAGCTACCAGGGGATGGATGCCATCCGAGACGGCGGCTGGCACACCTACGGCGTCGAGATCAGCGACGACAACATCATCGTCTACATGGATCGCAAAGAGGTCTGCCGGATGCCGACACATGAGGACTTCCTCGTGCCGCTGCACATGCTGATATCGCTGCAAATGTATTCGGATGAGTGGCAGCAGGCGACGGGGTCGATCGACTTCTTCTGCCGCTATGCGCGTGTGTATCAGCGGGCGGCATAGTCCCACCGTCCCATCATCCATCGATGGGCTGCAGATTGATGTGATAGGCGTTCAATTTTCAGATGACATTTTTTCCGAGTTGCGCAATTAGTTCTGCAACTGAGGGGTTGGGCATGCAAACTATTCGATCGAAAGCGGGAATTTTGTTCTCGCTTGCGGTGACTACGCTCGTTTTTTTCAACTATCTTTATTTTTTGAAGTGGTATCAGGTTTCGGCTAGTCGGCTTTGGGTGATCGCGCTGATCGTTGTCTCCGCGCCGTTCGCTATCCTTGCATTTCGCGGCTGGCGGAACATGACCGTACCGGCGATAATTCTTGCCCTATACAGCTCTTACATGGTGGTTGGCTATTTCGCGTTCCGCACGCCGGACTACGATATCCACTACCTTTGGCAATTCATCTTGATCATAGTGCCATTTTTCGTAGCTGGCATCCTTGCGGGGTGGAGACCTGCAGGCTTGATTGCAGTGATTCTCGTTGCGGCTGTCGCCTTGCTGATTGCTGTGCTTATCGGTTGGGTGAACTATGGCTCCCTTTGGTATGACGACCACTTCCGCAATATCTTGGCGATACCGCAAATTCCGGGCCGGCCGCCTTATTACAGCGACTATCAGCTCGTTGCCTATGGGGTGGCCCTTGGTGCGATTCCGTGCTTCGTATGGGCTCTTGGCAGGACGAGCTTTCCGATCGTATTTGCTTTCGGCCTTGCCGTTACACTGTTGCTGGCCGAACTCGGCTCGCGCACGGTGTTTCTGATGTTGCCTATCGTGCTCTGTGCCCTTGCGTTTCGTATCAAAGGTTTCGCGCAAGCAATCATATACTTGGGCCTATCGGCGGCTTTAATCACCGGCGTATTTTATGCGCCGATCGCAAAGGATCTATCAGTCGTTCAACGGACGGACCGCGAGGCAGAGCGCTATGAGCAGGGGGCAATATTCAAGCCCAAGACGGACGCTCAGAGTTCGTATGACCCCGCCGGGGCATTCGACACTGGAGATGGCGGCGATCATCGCATTTGGTCGCGGCGTACGCTGTTCGAGTTCGCATTCAGGGGTTGGCTTGCAAGCACGGTGTCGACCACCTTCGGTCACGGTCTCGGATCCTACTCGCTGGACCTGACTGGCATTTATCCGGGTTGGCTACTGGCCCAGCGCAATGGACAGATGTATCCGCACAACTGGATGCTTGAGGCGGCCTACGAAGGCGGTCTAATCGCGGTGATCCTGCTGGGCCTCGTGCTGGTATTGCCCTTCTGGCGTATTCTGAAGGGATGGGAGACCTCGGCAAGCGCGCTATCGATCGCCGGAATGTACCTGCTGATATTTGGGGCTGCGTTTTTGTCGGGAGGGATCGCGTTGAACTATCCGCTGTTCTTCTTGGCTGGCGCGGCGTTGTCGGCCCAGGCGAGGGCAGTCTATTAGCTGCGCCTCTTGCTCCCCATTTGAACAAACCTAAGCGCCTAGCCAGCACCCCGCTCCTCGCCAGTCACATGACATGCGACCGCCGCCTCTCGTAGGCGGCATTTTCATATCCAACATCGGAGACATCCATGAACAGACGGGCGTTTTACGACGCGCTGCGCGGCGGCGTGCTCTTTCACATGGCCTGACGCAGGGGCAAGTCCAAGGCTTCGAGCGGTTGCTCGATACATGGGACAAATACTTCTCGGCCGATCCCGCGGCCCATCTGGCCTACAACCTTGCGACTTCCTATCACGAAACCGGGCAGACGATGCAGCCGATCACCGAGCGTGGGCCGCGCTCCTATTTCGACAAGTACGAGCCGGACACGAGGCTTGGCCAGATGCTCGGCAACACCAGGCCCGGCGACGGCTACCGATTCCGCGGCGAAGGTGATGTGCAGAATACCGGCCGGCGCAATGCCAAATTCGCGTCCGACCGATTGAGCCAGGTGTTCGGCCTGTCGCTCGCCCTTGTCGCCAATCCGGATCAGCGCGGCGATCCCTTCGTCTCTGCAATGTCGCTCTTCCTCGGCAACAAGGAAGGCTGGTGGACGGGCACGGACCTTGCGGATTTCATCGACGGCGTCGACGAGGCTGATGCAAAAGACCTGCGCGAGTTCGTCAATGCCCGGCGCCTCGTCAATGGCACGGACAAGGCAGAGAAGATCGCCGGCTATGCCCTGATCTTCGTGCGGGCGCTGAAGGCCGCCGGCGCATGAAGCGCAGGAAGAGCGGCGAAGCGAAATGGGTTTGGCGGCGGGTATTCATTTTCCCCGTCGTCTTCTGGGCCTGCTACGAGATCGACAAGCTGACAGCTGCCGCCGACACCCGCGTCAACGAGACGATCGCCTACGGCCTCATCGTCCTGATCACGCTCCTGGTCCTCGGCTACACCGGCTTCGCTACGGCGCAGGACGTCGCCGCCATCTGGCGCACAGGAAGGGCCAATCCCTACCGCGACGATGACCGAGACGAGGGGCGGGGCAGTCTGCCGATCGGTGTCGGATACGATCCCACAACCGGACGGGAGACCCAGTGATGAAATATATCCTCCTCGTCGCGTTCGCGCTCGCTGAGGTCGCTGTCAAGGTCCTCTAGTCGGAGAACCGCGATCTGGCGGCCGGCAAGGCGAAGATCCAAGGCGAGCTTTCGCAGACGAAAGCAGACCTGAAGGTCTCCAAGGACAATGCGGAGCTGATGCTCTCGGAAAGCAACCGGATGAAAGTCTCGCTTCGCCGCGAGGCGGAGGAGAACCAGGCCGAGGCGGTCGCGGCCGCGAAAAACCAGAAGGATATCGAATATGCCGAAGACGGCACGAAGTGCGTTAATAGCGGGCCTGTATGTCGCGTTCTTGACGGGTTGTGGCGCCACGGTAGGCGGGGGAGCCAAGCGGCTCGTCGCTGGTCGGGTTTCTTGGCTGTCGTCGGCGCGGTTCCGATCGTCATCCTCCAGTCCGAGCGCCGTTCTGCACAGGCGTCGGATGGCTTCGCCCCGAGTGCGAATTCTATTCTTGAAGTCCCAGTCATTCCGACTGGAGATTCGAAGCGCCGCCATTCACGCTCCAATTGCCGTTTCAGATCAGGCGCGAGCTGATGGCATCGGCCGATGGTGATTGTTAGGCGGCGATCAAGACAAGAGCAGCTACGAATGAGCCGAACGCAAACACAAAAATTGATCCGAAGATGAGTGCATTCGCGATCACAATTAGCGAATTGTAATACCGACCCAGATAGCGGCCGATCGCACACATCTTAAGGCGCTTCGCATTGCCGAGAAGGGCATTTTCTCACCGTCCCTATCACGTCGATAGCGCGCAGGAAAATCACACTATGTCCCGCTGCCATCATTATGAGACTTAATACGCAGAAGATGACAGTGCATTTCGCAGCGATGATCGCCGAGTGTATAGGCGCGGTAATCTGCCCGGACAAAACCGCCAAGGACGCCGGGCGAGGCCTCCAAATATTTCCACCGACATGTAAATCGGACTGCGGTTCCGCATCACCAGATGCCGGGAACCGCGGCGAAATCGAATTGCGCCGGCTTGATGCCCGTCAGGGCATAGAGCGCCCGCAATCCGCCGCTGCGCAGGCTTGCCAGATAGTCGGCATCGTCTTCTGCCGTTTCGTTCTCTATCCGCACGTCAGGGCCGAGCAGGCGCTGCAGCGCCTGCGCCGGAATGCGCGTGAAGCTGCAGATGGCGCCGCTTTTGAATTTCACGAGCAGCAGCCGCGCCTGCGCATTGTAGTGGAGCGCTTCGATATCCGGCGATTGAATGGCGAATGTTTGCATGCGGCCAACCTATCGAAAGTCGCAGCCGGCGCAACGATATGGTTGACATAGAGTTAATGGCGCGGATCGGCGTGCCTTATTGATCCGCGAGGGGGCGTCGAGCCGTTGTCGGACACCGTGCCGGCGCCCGGAGATGTTCGCCCGAGGCGGCGATCTGTTCAGGTCTTTTCGCCGTCCAGCAGCCCGCAGCAGAATATGCCGACGAGCGCTGCGAGGATGAAAAAGTCGAACAGCGTCAAATATTCCAGAATGGCAGACATCGCCTGCTCCTCCTCATTTCCTCCGCCTGCGATCATATCACCAAACGCTCATTTGTTCCACGCAGGAGTTGCAGCTTCCGGTCTTCACCTGTTGCATGCGGGGAAGGGCGGGCGGGATTCTGCAAACCGCCTGCCGGCAAGCCTTGAAAGCATCCGTGCCGGAGATTAAGAGACGGAGGACAAGAACCGCTTTCATCGGCGAGAGGATATGATGGATTTCGAAGCAGCACGCGTAAAGATGGTCGATAACCAGATCCGTACCACGGACGTTACCTCGCATTCCGTGCTGACGGCCTTCCTGGACGTGCCGCGCGAGGCATTCGTGCCGGAAAAGGCAAAGGCGCTTGCCTATGTCGATTACGACATTGAAATCGCTCCGGCCGCCGCCGGCAATCCGGGCCGTTTCCTGATGGAGCCGTCGCCGCTCGCCAAGCTGCTGCAGCTTGCCGCCATCTCCAAGGACGATGCCGTTCTCGAAGTCGGCGCCGGCACGGGCTATACCTCCGCACTGCTGTCGCTGATCGCGGGCTCCGTGGTCGCGCTCGAATCGGACGAGACCCTTGCTGCTCAGGCCAAGGCAAATCTTGCCGGTTATGCAAATGTGCAGGTGGCGACCGGCCCGCTTGAAAAGGGCAATGCCGCCGGCGCTCCCTATGACCTGATCTTCATCAACGGTTCGGTGGAGGAGGTTCCTGCCGCACTTCTCGGCCAGCTGCAGGAAGGCGGCCGTCTTGTCGCCGTGCAGGGCTACGGCAACGCTGCCCGCGCGAAGGTCTTTGTCAGCGAGCGCGGCGCTGTTTCCGAAAACGTCTTCTTCAACGCTTCGGTCAAGCCGCTGCCCGGTTTTGCCAAGGCTCGCGAATTCGTATTCTAGGCCGTTTCCGCTGCCGTTTTTTTCGAGCGGGCGCCACGGGCGCCCGTTTTCGTTCCGGCTGTCCGAATAGCCTTCACAGACTTCGCTTACGCTTGGGTAACAAAACTGTGCATGGCTGCATTTGTTTGATTCGCGCTGATTTTTTTCCCTCATGGGGTATTCTAAGGTCACGGTGATTCGGATGCATGCTCCACGCCGTCCGGTCGTTGTTTAAGGGATAACGGGGATAGATATGGCTCAGCCAGGTGTAGCGCGTGAACCGTCCATGGAAGAGATTCTGGCCTCCATTCGCCAGATCATCGAGAGCAATGAGCCAGGCGCCGGAAAGGCGATTTCCGCCTCGCTTCCTCCCGTCTACGGTGCGGAGGAGGAAAACGACTCCGAAATTCATCTGACGGTTGACGATACCTATGCCGGTGTCGAGTTCCCGGAGCCGCCGGCGCTGCGCCCTGATCCGCGTTTCGTCGCTGCCAATTCCGCCGGCACGGCACCCGAGCCGGAAATGCCGGCGCGCGCCATGTCGCTTGCCGACGTTGCAGCCCGCGTCCGTGCCGCTTCCGAGCGCAGCGCGGTGCAAACACCCCGTGATATGCCCCAGCAGTTCCGCGAACCGGAGCCGCAATTCGAGCCGCGTGCAGCGGCCGCGTCGCGCCCGGTCGAGCCGGCCCAGGCGCCCCGCGTTGCCCCGATTGCCCCTGTTGCCCAATATGCGCCGGAGCCCGCGCCGGTCTTTGCCGAGCAGCGCCTGCCCGATGTTCAGCAGCCTGCGATCGTAGAGGCGGCGTCTGTTTCTGTCGCCGCCCACCAGCCCGCCGAGGCCGCGCCCGTGCGCGCTGCGGAAGACATTCAGCCGTCTCTTCTGTCGCAGAACACCGGCCTGCAGGTTGCCCGCTCCTTCGAAGAGCTTGCCGCCGCCATCGACGGCGCTGCCGAGCGTCGCTCGCTCGACGAAATCGCCGAAGACATGCTTCGGCCGATGCTGCGCGAATGGCTCGATGACAACCTGCCGACGCTCGTCGAACGTCTCGTGCGGGAAGAAATCGAACGTGTGGCGCGCGGCCCGCGCCGCTGATCGGAACCGCTTTTTTACACAAGAGCCGCTCCGGTCTCCGGGGCGGCTTTTTTATTGACTTGGCCGTAGCCATCCTATTTACAAAACGCCCATCCTCGAACCTCGAATTGGTCAGAAAATGCTCGAAAAGACCTACGATTCCGCCGCCGTCGAACCGAAAATCGCCGCGAAATGGGATGAGGCGGATGCCTTCCGCGCCGGCGCCAACGCCAAGCCGGGTGCGGAAAGCTTCACCATCGTCATCCCGCCGCCGAATGTCACCGGTTCGCTGCACATGGGCCACGCGCTCAACAATACGCTGCAGGACATCATGGTGCGGTTCGAGCGCATGCGCGGCAAGGATGTGCTCTGGCAGCCGGGCATGGATCATGCCGGCATCGCCACGCAGATGGTTGTCGAGCGCAAGCTGATGGAACAGCAGCTTCCCGGCCGCCGCGACATGGGCCGCGAGGCCTTCATCGAAAAGGTCTGGGAGTGGAAGGGTGAATCGGGCGGCCTGATCTTCAACCAGCTGAAGCGTCTCGGCGCGTCCTGCGACTGGTCGCGCGAGCGCTTCACCATGGACGAGGGCCTGTCCAAGGCCGTGCTCGAAGTTTTCGTCACGCTCTACAAGGAAGGCCTGATCTACAAGGACAAGCGCCTCGTCAACTGGGATCCGAAGCTGTTGACGGCAATCTCCGACCTCGAAGTCGAACAGCACGAGATCAAGGGCAATCTCTGGCACCTGCGTTATCCGCTGGAGCCGGGTGTCACCTATCAGTATCCGATCGCTTTCGACGAGGAAGGCAAGCCGACCGAATGGGAAACCCGCGACTATCTGGTCGTTGCCACCACCCGCCCGGAAACCATGCTTGGCGATACCGGCATTGCCGTCAATCCGCAGGACGAGCGTTACAAGTCGATTGTCGGCAAGCATGTCATCCTGCCGATCGTCGGTCGCCGCATTCCGATCGTTGCCGACAACTATGCCGATCCGACGGCCGGTACCGGCGCGGTCAAGATCACGCCGGCGCATGATTTCAACGACTTCGAAGTCGGCAAGCGGGCAGGTCTGCGCGCCATCAACATTATGAATATCGACGGCACGATCACCATCAAGGACAACGAGGATTTCCTCGAAGGCCTCGATCATCCGGCAGCGCTCCACGGCGCCTGGGATCGCCTTGAAGGGCAGGATCGTTTTCACGCCCGCAAGGTCATCGTCGAAATCTTCGAGGAAGCCGGCCTGCTCGACAAGATCGAGCCGCACAAGCACATGGTTCCGCATGGCGATCGCGGCGGTGTGCCGATCGAGCCGCGCCTGACCGAGCAATGGTATGTCGATGCCAAGACGCTGGCCGAGCCGGCGATCGCCTCCGTTCGCGAAGGCCGCACCAATTTCGTCCCGAAGAACTGGGAAAAGACCTACTACGAGTGGATGGAAAACATCCAGCCCTGGTGTGTCTCGCGCCAGCTCTGGTGGGGCCATCAGATCCCGGCCTGGTACGGCCCGGACGGGCAGGTCTTCGTCGAGAAGACCGAAGAAGAGGCTCTGCAGGCGGCTATCCAGCACTATCTTTCGCATGAAGGGCCGATGAAGGCCTTCGTTCAGGACAAGCTGGAAAACTTCCAGCCAGGTGAGATCCTGACACGCGACGAGGATGTGCTCGACACCTGGTTCTCTTCGGCGCTGTGGCCGTTCTCGACGCTCGGCTGGCCGGACAAGACGCCGGAGCTCGAGCGCTACTATCCGACCAGCGTTCTCGTCACCGGCTTCGATATCATCTTCTTCTGGGTCGCCCGCATGATGATGATGTCGCTGCACTTCATGAAGGATGAGGACGACAATCCGGTCGAGCCGTTCCACACCGTCTATGTTCATGCCCTGGTGCGCGACAAGAACGGTCAGAAGATGTCGAAGTCCAAGGGCAACGTCATCGATCCGCTGGAACTGATCGACGAATACGGTGCGGATGCGCTGCGATTCACCCTGGCGATCATGGCCGCGCAGGGCCGCGACGTGAAGCTCGACCCGGCCCGCATCGCCGGCTACCGCAATTTCGGCACCAAGCTCTGGAACGCCACGCGCTTTGCCGAAATGAACGGCGCAAAGAGCGATCCGCATTTTGTGCCGGAAGCCGCTGAACTGACCATCAACCGCTGGATATTGACGGAGCTTGCCCGTGCGGAACGTGACGTAACGGAAGCGCTCGAAGCCTACCGTTTCAACGATGCTGCCGGCGCGCTCTACCGTTTCGTCTGGAACCAGTTCTGCGACTGGTATCTCGAACTCCTGAAGCCGGTCTTCAGCGGCGAGGATGAAGGCGCCAAGGCCGAAGCCCAGGCCTGCAGCGCCTATGTTCTGGAAGAGATCTACAAGCTGCTGCATCCCTTCATGCCCTTCATGACCGAAGAGCTGTGGGCGCATACGGCAGGTGATGGCGCCGAACGCGACGGGCTGCTCTGCCACGCCGAGTGGCCGTCGCCGTCCTATGCCGACAATGCGGCGGCCGATGAGATCAACTGGCTCATCGACCTCGTTTCCGGCATCCGCTCCGTCCGCTCGGAAATGAACGTTCCGCCATCGGCCACCGCGCCGCTCGTCGTCGTCGGTGCCAACAGCCTGATGCGCGAGCGCCTGTTCCGCCACGACGCGGCCATCAAGCGGCTGGCACGTGTCGAGGCCATTTCGCTTGCCGAATCCGCACCCAAGGGGGCCGCCCAGATCGTCGTGGCAGAGGCGACCGCCTGCCTGCCGCTCGGCAACCTGATCGATCTTGCCGCCGAAAAGAGCCGTCTCGAAAAGGCGATTGCCAAGGCCGAAGGCGAAGTCGCGCGCATCGACGGCAAGCTGTCGAACGAGAAGTTCGTCGCCAACGCCAATCCGGAAGTGGTGGAGGCCGAGCGTGAGCGCCATGCGGAACTGACGAGCCAGATCGCAAGCCTGAGGACTGCTCTGGCGCGAGTTAGCGAAGCGGGATAATCGCGGCTGACGAGTATAACGTTTCTGGAGGCGCGTTCCGTTGGAGCGCGCCTTTTGCGTTAAAAAGTATGACGATTCCACGGAAAACGGGCCATTTTGCCGTTTCCGCCTGTGGATATCACCCGTTTGGGGGATGGCGTGCGCGAAAACTACCACTGTTGTCAGTTTGATACAGCTGCCACCCTTAGTGGAATGGGAATCTAACAGACCCCTAAAAATCAACAGATAGAAGAATAGAATTTTATCTATCTGATTTTTTGACGTGCCCGTCAATTCCTTACGTAAATTAGTCATGATGCAACTTCGCGACGCTGCCGGGCGTCTCGTTGCGATTTGTTAAGCTCCCTAGCACAGTGTGCCTACTTCAATTGCTTGAGTGGGGGAGACACAATGGCAGCGCGTATGTTTTCCAGGGGCGTAACATCGCTCATCATCCTTTCGGCAGTCGCCTCACCCTCCTTTGCGGGTGGTCTGGAGCGCGGCGGCTACAATATCGATCAGCTGTTCGATACCTCGCCCTTCTCGTTCCAGTCGGGCGTTACCTATGTCTCGCCCCAACGCAAGCTGACGGACGTTCGCGACACGGATACGTCGGCATCCCCGGGCGGTGGCAATCTGAACAACCGCCCGGATACTGCCGATGAAACAGCGAACTACACTATTCCTTATATTGGCTTTAAAGCCGGTTTTGCCGATACGATCGACTGCCTTGTCGACTATTCCGAGCCCTTCGGCGGGCATTCCAATCCGGGTCTGAACTGGGCGGGCGCCAACAACAATATCGAGACGGAGATCAAGACCCGCAACTACGGCGGCACCTGCTCCTATCGTTTCGATGTCGGCCCCGGACAGCTTCGCATCATCGGCGGCGCCTTCTACCAGGAAGTGGAGGGCTTCAAGGAGCGGCTGGTTTCCACGGTTCCGCTTCTCTTCGGTACGGGCACCGGCATCGGCCGCCTCGATCTCGAAGACAGTGGCTGGGGCTGGCGCGCCGGTGTCGCTTACGAGATCCCGGAATATGCGATGCGCATGAGCCTCGTCTATAACAGCCGCGTAAAATACGACAACCTGACCGGCACGGTGGACCTGACGCAGGTCACTGCACCCGTTCCGCCATTGAATGCCGCGCCCTACGGCAGCGTCACGTCTGTCTTCGGTTCCGCCGAGGCGCCGGATTCGCTGGAACTGAAACTGCAGAGCGGCATCGCTCCGGATTGGCTCGCCTTCGGTTCGGTCAAGTGGACGAACTGGAGCGTCCTGCAATCGGTGCCTTTCTGCCCGACGTCGACAAAGGGCTTGGCCGCCTGCACCTCCGGCGGGGCGACGGAACTGACCTCGCTCGACCTTCTCTATCGCGACGGCTGGACGATCACCGGCGGTGTCGGCCACAAGTTCAACGATCAGTGGGCCGGTGCCGTCAGCCTGACCTGGGACCGCGGCACCAGCCACGGCTACGGCGCGCAGACCGACAGCTGGACGCTGGGCGTGGGCGCGGCCTTCACGCCGACCGAACATATCGAGTGGCGCGTTGCCGGTGCGGTCGGCCTGCTGACGAGCGGCTCGTCCGGTGCCGTGACCCAGAACGGCGTCACGTTCGGAGACGACGTTTCCTATTCCTTCGGCAACGATCTGGTTGCCGCGCTGTCGACCAGCATAAAGGTCAAGTTTTAATTCCCTGCTTTGAAGAATTGAGGAGTCCGGCAGCGCCGGGCTCTTCTTTGTTGACCTCTCTTAATCATCCCATCTTCTCGTCTCGTTTTGTGACGATTCAGCAACACTTTTTTACGACGGTTCGCGTATGGTGGCGGCGGGGCGAATTTGTCCATTTCCCGCCACAAAGAGGGCGCAGCGCTATTGGCGGGCGAGGAGATGACAAGCGTAAGGTGTGCGTAAGCATTAGCATGGGTCGAATTTTTTCCGGCAACGCCAGATATCGCGGGAGCAGCGGCGAAAGGCCAGCGGCAGCGGCCGTTTCGCTTTTCGCCAAAGGCGTTTCCGGCCGGAAATCCACCCCTTCGGCAGTGTTGCAGATTTACTCGTTTCAATCATTTTCACTTCGCCGGCATGAGGCTTCGTCCTCCACGGACGGTAGCGATACCGGTTTGGTCACATTTGCTGTTTACGAAGACGATAAAGGCGGTCGGGTGAGGACTCGGATCGCGAGGAGAGTACCACAGGCATCGCAGGTGGGCCGTGCCGGAAGCCGGATGGTTCACAAGGGTGTGCTGGTTTTGAAAGAGGGGCATGGGGCTGGAAGCGACGCGGGCAAAGGGGCCTTGGAGCCCGCCGCGGGATCGCTCGCCTGGAAGGAATGCATCCACGCGGGCAGAACGGCAAAAAAAGCCGCCGCCAGGCGTCTGTGATGAACGAAAGAAACCGGTAAAGATGGTAACGTCCGAGTTCAGACTGTTCAAATTCACGCTGCTCAGCATGTCGATGGCCGTTTCGCTGGCCCTGGCCTGTCCGGTCCTGGCATTCGACATCAAGACGGGCGTGACGAAGGAATCGGGACCCTTCGATCTCTTCAAGTTCGGTTTCAAGGCTTACAAGAACGGTCAGAAGGAAGAGGCGGTAGAGGCCTATAAATACGCCGCCGAGAAGGGCCACACCGGTTCGCGCTGGGCGCTCGCCAACATGTATGCCGATGGCGACGGCGTGGCGCAGGACGATTTCGAAGCCTTCAAGATCTACAGCGAGATTGCCCAGCAGGGCGTGGAGCCCGGCTCGGAGGATACCGGCTTCTTCATCAATGCGCTGCTGTCGCTGGCCAACTACTACAAGCACGGCATTGCCGGCAGCCCGGTGAAGATCGACCTCAACCAGGCCCGGCAGCTCTATTTCCAGGTCGCTTCCACCTTCGGTGTTCCCGAGGCGCAGTTCCAACTCGCGCAGATGATGCTCGCGGGCGAGGGCGGCAGCGCCAACATCAACCAGGCCAAGAAATGGCTCAATCAGGCCCGCAAGAGCGGCCATCCCGGCGCCATGGCGGTCTTCGGCAACATCCTCTTCGATGAGGGCCAGTCTGCCCGCGGTCTGGCGCTGATGACGGCCGCCCTCGACCGCTGCAAGCCGAAGGATTGCGGCTGGATGCAGTCGCTGCAGGAAGATGCCTTTTCCGTCGCCAGCGAAGCGGACCGGCGCACGGCCGTCTCCCTGTCGCATACGATTGCGAGCGGTTCGGACGACTGATTTCTAAAGCTCAGGCGGCAAAATCGAAATAAGCCACGACCGGCACGTGGTCGGATGGCTTTTCCCAGGCGCGCACATGTTTTTCGATCGCCACTGAGGTCATGTGGTCGGCAGCCTCCGGCGATAGCATCAAATGGTCGATGCGGATGCCGTTGTTCTTCGGCCATGCGCCGGCCTGATAATCCCAGAAGGAATAGAGTGCCGTCGCATCGGTTGCCGAGCGCACGGCATCGACGAGGCCGAGGTTTTCCAGGCGGCGGAAGGATGCGCGCGTCTGCGGCAGGAAGAGCGCATCGCTTGCCCAGACCTTCGGGTCGAAGCAGTCATGCGGCTCGGGAATGACGTTATAATCACCGGCGAGGATAAGAATTTCCTCGTATTCGAGGCGTTCCGTCGCGAATTTGCGCAGACGTTCCATCCAGGCGAGCTTGTAGGGATATTTTTCCGTTTCCGGCGGGTTGCCGTTCGGCAGGTAAAGGCAGCAGACGCGCGCCACCTTGTTGCCGGGGAGGGAGAAGACGGCTTCGAGGAATCGCGCCTGCTCATCGAGCGGATCGCCCGGCAGGCCGCGATTGACTTCGGAAGGCGAGCTCTTGGAAAGAATGGCGACGCCGTTGAAGCCTTTCTGCCCGTGCGTTTCCACATGGTAGCCGAGTGCTTCGATTTCGAGACGCGGAAAGCCTTCGTCGACCGTCTTGATTTCCTGCAGGCAGACGATGTCAGGATTGGAATCTTTCAGCCATTGCGTGAGATTATCGATGCGCGCCTTGACGCCGTTGATGTTCCAGGTCGCGATCTTCATGGCTCTGTCCTGTGTCTGTCCGGAATGTTCTTCTATCGCGCTCCGGCGCCGGCGGACAAGACGGGAAACCGGCCGGAAGGCAATCTTCGGCCGGTTATCGGTGGAAAGCAGGTATCGCGTCAGATTGCGAAGCTGGTGCCGCAGCCGCAGCTTGCCACCGCATTCGGATTCTTGATCTGGAAGGACTGGCCGAGCAGGTTGTCGACGAAATCGATCTCGGAGCCGGCCATATAGACCAGCGAGAGGCTGTCGATCAGCACCTTGGCGTCGTTCTTCTCGACGATGACATCGTCCTCGGCGGCAGCGTCCACGAGATCGAACTTGTAGGAAAAGCCGGAACAGCCGCCGCCTTCTACGGAGACGCGCAAGGCGCTCTTGCCGGGATCGCTGCCGACGATGGCGGCAATACGCTTTGCCGCGGCATCGGAAAGGGTTACATTCGCTTCAGTCATTTTTCCTCCTGCCGGGGTCAAGATCCGGAGAGAATCCGATTTGCACGTTTGATGTTCAAACGCATGATATCAAAGAAACTTATCATGATCCTTCCGTAAAGGACAGGATTTGGCGAAGCGGTCGACAAAGCGCCTCTTTGCCGTTTCTGTAAGCTATAGGTATGAAGAGCGGAAAGCGGCGTCAATGGGCAAGGCCGCAACGCGTTTGTGACGGTGAAGAATGAGCTTCGACAGGCATGCATTGGGTTTCGGTTATGGCGAACGCGCGGTCTATGCGGCGGATCCGTGGAATTCGCGCGGGCGCCTCTATCCGGAAAGCGGCAGCCCGACGCGTTCCGATTTCCAGCGCGACCGTGACCGCATCGTCCATACGACGGCCTTTCGCCGGCTGAAACACAAGACTCAGGTTTTTATCGCCCAGGACGGCGACCATTACCGCACGCGCCTGACACATACGATCGAGGTGGCGCAGATCGCCCGCGCCCTTGCCCGCGCCCTGAAGGCCGATGAGGATCTCGCCGAGGGTGTGGCGCTCGTCCACGATTTCGGCCACACCCCCTTCGGCCATACCGGCGAGGATGCGCTGCATGAGGAACTGCTGCCCTATGGCGGCTTCGATCACAATGCCCAATCCTTGCGCATCGTCACCAAGCTCGAGCGGCGTTATGCCGAATTCGACGGCATCAACCTGACCTGGGAAAGCCTGGAAGGCCTCGTGAAGCACAACGGCCCGCTGCTGACGGCCGATGGTGTGGGCACGCGCGGACCGGTGCCGCAGCCGATTCTCGACTATTGCGAGCTGCACGATCTGGAGCTGGCGAGCTATGCGAGCCTGGAGGCCCAGGTGGCGGCAATTGCCGATGACATCGCTTACAATACCCATGACATCGACGACGGCCTGCGCTCGGGCTACCTGAATTTCGAGATGCTGGAGGAGATTCCCTTCCTCGCCGGACTGATGGCCGAGGTGAGGGAGCGTTACCCGCATCTGGAGCCGAGTCGCTTCACGCATGAGATCATGCGCCGCCAGATCACGCGCATGGTCGAGGATGTGATCGGTGTGGCGCAGAAGCGCCTTGCGGCGCTGCAGCCGCAAAGCGCCGACGATATCCGCAGGGCGGATCACGTGATTGCGACCTTTTCGGATGAGATGGCCGAAACCGACACGCAGATCAAGGCGATGCTCTTCAAGCGCATCTATCGCAATGCCGATATCATGCGCATCCGCGCCGGTGCCGCCCAGATCGTCAAGGATCTCTTCGGCGCCTATATGGCCAATCCCAAGGAGATGCAGAGCCATTACTGGGTAGACCATATCGCCGGCCTTTCGGATGCGCCCAAGGCGCGGCATGTCGGCGATTATCTGGCCGGCATGACGGATACCTATGCCATCAGTGCCCACAGGCGATTGTTTGACCACACTCCGGATTTGCGATAGGCAGCGGGCGCCCGGCAGCCGCCGGCAAACCTGTTGGCACAGCCTGTGCATGGAAGAGTGCGATGAACCTTTTTACCGATTTTGAAGCCAGGATTAAAAACGCCCTTGAACAGCTCGATCTGGTCAAGGAAAAGCGATCCGAGCTCGATTTCGGCCGCATTGCCGTCGAGCCGCCGCGCGATGCGAGCCACGGCGATGTCGCGACCAACGCCGCCATGGTGCTTGCCAAGCCGCTTGGCACCAATCCGCGTGCGCTTGCCGAAATCATCATCGCCAAGCTGCAGGAAGACGCCGATGTCGCCGAGGTCTCGGTCGCCGGCCCCGGCTTCATCAATATCCGGCTCTCCGTCGGTTACTGGCAGCGCCTGCTTGCCTCTATGATCCAGTCGGGCACCGCTTACGGCCGCTCGGGCCTGGGGCAGGGCAGGAAGGTCAATGTCGAATATGTCTCGGCCAATCCGACCGGCCCCATGCATGTCGGCCATTGCCGTGGCGCCGTCGTCGGCGACGCGCTGGCGAACCTGCTTGCCTTTGCCGGCTATGATGTCGTCAAGGAATATTACATCAACGACGCCGGTTCGCAGATCGACGTGCTCGCCCGCTCCGTCTTCCTGCGTTACCGCGAAGCGCTCGGCGAAAAGATCGGCGAAATCCCGTCCGGCCTCTATCCCGGCGACTATCTGGTCCCGGTCGGGGAATCGCTTGCCGGCGAATATGGCGTGCGCCTGCACAACATGCCGGAAGAGCAGTGGATGCCGATCGTCAAGGATCGGGCGATCGAGATGATGATGGCGATGATCCGCGAGGATCTTGCCGCCCTCAACGTCCATCACGACATCTTCTTCTCGGAGCGTACGCTGCATGCCAATGGCGCGGCCGCCATCCGCACCGCCATCAACGATCTGACCTTCAAGGGCTATGTCTACAAGGGCACGCTGCCGCCGCCGAAGGGCCAGTTGCCCGAGGACTGGGAAGACCGCGAGCAGACGCTTTTCCGCTCGACCGAGGTCGGCGACGACATCGACCGTCCGCTCATCAAGTCGGACGGCTCCTATACCTATTTCGCCGCCGATGTCGCCTATTTCAAGAACAAGTTCGACCGCGGCTTCGACGAGATGATCTATGTGCTCGGCGCCGATCACGGCGGCTACGTGAAGCGGCTGGAGGCTGTCGCGCGCGGCGTTTCCGACGGTAAGGCCAAGCTGACTGTGCTGCTCTGCCAGCTCGTCAAGCTCTTCCGCAATGGTGAGCCGGTTAAGATGTCGAAGCGTTCGGGCGATTTTGTCACATTGCGCGACGTGGTTGATGAGGTCGGGCGTGATTCGGTCCGCTTCATGATGCTTTACCGCAAGAATTCCGAGCCGTTGGACTTCGATTTCGCAAAAGTAACGGAGCAATCGAAAGATAATCCGGTCTTTTACGTGCAGTATGCGCATGCCCGCTGCATGTCCGTCTTCCGGCAGGCGAAGGAAGCCTTCCCCGATCTTGCCCCGACGCCCGAGCTTTTGGCGCAATCCGTTGCAGGCATTACGGATTCGGCCGAATTGCAGCTCATTGCCAAGGCCGCGGAATTCCCGCGCGTCGTCGAAAGCGCGGCCCAGTCCCAGGAGCCGCATCGCATCGCTTTTTACCTCTATGATCTTGCCAGCGCCTTCCACGCCCACTGGAACAAAGGTAAAGATCAGACCGAATTACGATTTGTTAACGATAAGAACCGAGAATCGAGTATTGCCAGACTTGGGCTGGTGTACGCCGTCGCGTCGGTTTTGAAGTCGGGACTTGCCATTACGGGCACTGCCGCACCGGACGAAATGCGATAACGTCACCATTTCCCCACAATGCGCTGGCATTGAAGTGTTTGCGTTTTTGAGTGGGATGGGCATGGCTGATAAACGACTTGCGTATGATACGCGTGGAAAAGACGATATGTTTGCCGACGACGATCCGTTGGCAGAACTCGCTCGTATCGTCGGCTTTGAGCCTCGTGTTGCCGCCAATACCGTAAGTGATCCCGAACGACAGGAGCCCGCCCTCGATCTCGAGGACGAGCTTTTGCGCGAGTTCGAGCGTTACGATGCGCCGCGTCCCCTGGCTGCCCTCGATCATCCGGCTGAGCAGGTCGCTCAGGATGGTGATGCTTACGACTATGTCGAGCCGGTTCAGGAAGATGTGCCCTCCATCGGCGAAGAGCTCGTCCCTTCGGTTCTGGCCCATTTCGAGACGCCTGTCGTCGAGCCTGTATTTCCTGAAGAGGTTGCTGCCGCTCCCGAGGTGGCCGCACCGGAACCGGTTGCCGCCGAATGGGAGGCGCCTGCCGCCGCCGGCTGGGCTCCGGCTCCCTCGAAGCCTGTCGCCGTTTCCGCGGAACCTCCGGTGACTTTCACGGCCTATGGTGGTGCTCGCGACCTGATCGAGGAGCTTGAGCTTTCGATCGGCAGCGCTCTTCCTGCCGCTCCGGTCGTCCAGCCGCCGGCGAAGGCGCCGCAGTGGTCGGCCGCCAGCATTCGCCTGCCGCTTGCCAATTTTCATGCGCCGCGTCGCGAAGAGCCGGTTCTTTCGGAGCCGGTCGCCGAACTGCCGGTTGCTGATGTGCCCGTTGTTGAGCCGGCTCAGTCTGCGGTGGAAACCTTCGCCGTCGCCGACGCGTTTGTGGCCGAGCCGGAATTGACGGTCGAGCCCGAGCTTGTTGCGCCTGATGTGGCTGAAGAGGCTCCGGCTATTGCCGCGGTTGAAGCGGCAGATTTCGAGCCGGCTGCGGCATCCTTCGGTTTCCCGGCCGAGATTGACCGCCACGAAGACATTGCCCTTCCGCAAGAGCCCGTCGCAACCCTTGATGATGTCGCTGCTTTCGAGAAGCCGGAGCCCGACAATGCCGGTTTCGATCTGGTTGCGGCTGCCGCCGAAGGCGATGTTCACGCCGATGCGGCCCTGACGGAAGCGCCGCCGGAGCCGGTCTTCGATGCGGACGCCTTCGATCTCGACGATCTCCTGGCGGACGTATCGCGTTATCCGGTGCCGCAGCGTGCCGCTGCCCCCATCGTACCGGAGCCTGTTGCCGCCGCGCCCGAGCCTGCTGCGCCGCAGCCGGCCGCGCCTGTTTTCCAGGCGCCCGTCTTTGAGGCGCCCGTCTTTGAGGCACCCGTGTTCGAAGCGCCTGTCGCTCGCGCGCCTGCGCAGCCGACGGTGATCGCGCCGGTGCCGATGAGCCGTGCGACGCCGGTTCTTCGCCAGCCGGAAGCACCGAAGCCGGTCGTTCGCGAACCGGTCGAGCCGGTCTCGCAGCCTATTGCGCCCGCACCTGTCGTCGCGCGTCAGCCGGAGCCGGAAGCCGAAGACCCCTTTGCCGGCCATGATTTCGAGCTGGACCTTGCCGGCATCGAGCTGGAACTCGCCGATCTCGACTTTTCCGAACCGGCTCCGCAGCCGAAGCCCGAGCCCGCGCGTGCTGCGGCACCCGTGGCTGCGGCGCAGCCCGCTCCGCGTCCGCAGCCTGCGCCGGTTTTTGCGCCGGAGCCGCAGCCTGCTCCGGTGAGCCGCGCCAAGCCGGCGCCGGCAGGCGAAACCACCGACGACCTGCCCTTTGACCCCTCGATGATCTCCGATCCGGAAGATCGTCCGGAAACGGTCGAGGACATGCATGTCCCGACGCTGCCGCCTGTCGAGCACCCGGAACCGGTCGCCAAGACCGCCGATTTCGATTTCGATCTCGATGCCGAGATCGCAAGCTTCTTCGAGCCTGCCAAGCGGCAGGAGAAGGCGCCTGCTGCCCCTGCCTGGGCGCCCCCGGCTGCTGCTGCAACGGCCGCCGCTGCGGCCAAGCCGGCGGCCAACGCCTTCGCCGACGGTCTCGATGATTTCGAACGCGCGCTGGAGGAGGATTTCCGCCGCAGCGTCCGTGAGCCGGTCGAGCGCCGCGAGAATGTTTCCGAAGTCCATATCGAATCCGCAAGCCAGACGGCGGATTTCAATCGCGCCCGCTCCATGCGCCGCCTCCTGGCGGCGGCCGCCATGCTGGTCGTCTTTGCCGGCGGCGCTTACGGCGTCTACAGCTGGCTGTCCAACGGTCCCGGCCTCAGCATCGTCGGCTCGGGCGAGCCGCGCGTCATTGCCGCCGATAAGGACCCGGTCAAGGTCGTGCCCGAAAATCCGGGCGGCAAGACCGTGCCGAACCAGGACAAGGCCGTCTATGACCGCGTTGCGGGTGCTGCCGAAGAGCCGAAGCAGAAGGCTCTCGTCTCCTCCGACGAACAGCCGGTCGATGTCGTCCAGCGAACGCTGACGCCGGAAGTCTCGCCCGATGACGATGAGGGCGGCGCCGATCCGGTTCTGCCGACCGCCGTCGGCGAGACGCAGGATCCGCGCCTGCTGCCTGACCATAATGCGACCGCGGATGCCTCCGCTGCCGATGACGGTGCCGCATCGTCCGTTTCGCCGCGCAAGGTCCGCACGATGATCGTCAAGCCGGATGGCACGCTTGTCGCCCGCGAAGAGCCGGCGCCTGCCGGGCAATCCGCACCGGCCGACGAAGTCGCTTCGGCCGCGCCTGCAGGTCAGCCTGCCGCAACACCGTCTGCCGCAAGTTTCCCGGCCAGCGCCGGCAATCAGGCTGCGTCCTCGGCGCTTCCCCCTGCCGGAACCGCACCTGCGGCCGAGCCGGCTCAGACCGTGGCCAAGGCGGCCGAAGTGAACGCCGCCAACGCCGGCCAGGTCGATCCGCCGGTTCGCGAAGTCGCGACGACTGCGATCACCGATGCCGCATCCGCATCCGCTGCGCCGACGGATACGGCACCCGTGCCGATCGCCCGCCCGGCCGAGCAGCCCGTCAATGTCGTCGGCACCGTAACGGAAAACGGCAATGTTCGCCCGACAGCCCCGCAGAAACCGACCCAGGTTGCCTCTGCGCCGGCCGCCGCCCAGCCGGCACAGCAGGCTCCGGCCGCCGCAAGCGGTGGCTACGGCATCCAGATCGCATCCTTGCCGTCGGAGGATGAGGCGAAGAAGTCCTATGCCAGCCTGTCGAAGAAATTCGCAGGCGTGCTCGGTGGCCGTGCCTATGAAATCCGCAAGGCCGATATTGCCGGCAAGGGCACGTTCTACCGCGTCCGTATCCCGGCCGGTTCCAAGGATGAAGCTGCCGCGCTTTGCGAGCAGTATCGCGCGGCCGGCGGAAGCTGCCTCATCTCGCGCTGAGCTTTCCCGACTGTCTGATCGGAGCGGCGGGCCTGTCCCGCCGTTCTTTTTTGTGGGATCGCGCTTGACCTCGCTCGCAATTCGCGGTGCGGCCCTTATGATTCGGGTATGAGCGAATCAAAAGCAATGATCCTTGGCTGCAGCGGCCTCACGCTGACCGACGAAGAGAAGGCCTTCTACAGGGCGGAGCGCCCGTGGGGCTTCATTCTCTTCGGACGAAACATTTCCGAAGCGCAGCAGATCGCCGATCTCGTTGCCGAGCTGCGTGAATGCGTCGGCTGGCATGCGCCGGTGCTGATCGATCAGGAGGGCGGCCGCGTCCAGCGTATCCGCCCGCCGATCCTGCAGCACTATCCGCCGGGACAGGCGCTCGGCGATCTCTATCGCCGCGACCGTGCCCTTGGCCTGCGCGCCGCCTGGCTGATGTCGCGCCTGCATGCCTTCGATCTGCGGAGGTTCGGCATCAATGTCGATTGCCTGCCGGTGCTCGACGTTCCGGTCGAAGGCAGCAGCAATGTCATTGGCAACAGAGCCTATGGCGGCGATCCCGCAACCGTCACGGCGATGGGACGGGCGGCCGCGGAGGGCTTGAAAGCCGGCGGCCTGCTGCCGGTCATGAAGCACATGCCGGGCCACGGGCGCGGTTTTGCGGATTCGCATCTGGAGCTGCCCGTCGTCACCGTCTCTCGCGAGGAATTGCAGGCGCATGACTTCCCGCCCTTCGTCGCCATGAAGGATGAGTTGATGGCGATGACCTGCCATGTCGTCTTTACGGCCATCGATCCGGACAATCCGGCCACGACCTCCCGCAAGGTGATCGATCAGGTGATCCGCACCGAGATCGGCTTCCAGGGGTTGCTGCTTTCCGACGATACGTCGATGAATGCGCTTTCGGGCACGATCGGCGAACGTGCTGCGAATATCATTGCAGGCGGCTGCGATATCGTGCTGCATTGCAACGGCCATATGGACGAGATGCGTGAGGTCGTGGCAAATGTTCCGCCGCTGACGGGTGCTGCCCGAAAGCGGGCACGGATCGTCGAGGACGGGTTCCCGGCGCCGGACGCGACGGACGAGGCGGCGATAAGGGCAGAATTCGACGCCATGTTTGCAACGGCGTGACGGCGGCCGGAAAGGCAGGGTCAGGGTGAACACGATCAAGGGCACAGAGCGGTCACAGGCGGCGTCCACGCCGATGGACAAGCTGTGGCAGGAGAACGGCTCGGAACGTGCCACCCATGAACCCGCGCTCGTGATCGATGTCGCCGGCTTCGAAGGCCCCCTCGACCTGCTGCTTTACCTTGCCCGCAACCAGAAGGTCGATCTGTCGCGCATTTCCGTCCTTGCCCTTGCCGAGCAATATCTGCAGTTCATCGAAAGCGCGCGGCGTATCCGCATCGAGCTTGCCGCCGATTATCTCGTGATGGCCGCCTGGCTTGCCTACCTGAAATCGCGGCTGCTGATCCCGCAGCAGGTCAAGGACGACGGCCCCTCGGGCGAGGAGATGGCCGCGACGCTGGCCTTCCGCCTCAAGCGGCTGGAAGCGATGCGTCAGGTGGCCGACGGCCTCGTCAATCGCAACCGGCTCGGACGCGACATTTTCGCCCGCGGTGCGCCTGAGCACATCCCGGCCCGCCACCAGTCCGATTATGACGCCAATCTCTACGATCTCCTGAGTGCCTACGCGGCCTTGCGCCAGCGCCATGCGATCACGCAGGTGACGATCGAGCGGCGCAATGTCTGGTCGCTGACCGATGCCCGCGAACTGCTGACCCAGATGATCGGCGATATCGTCGACTGGACCGCGCTCGAACAATACCTGCTGCGCTACCTTGCAAGCCCCGCCGAGCGCGTTACCGCCGTTGCCAGTGCCTTTGCCGCCTCGCTTGAGCTGGTGCGCGAAGGCAAGCTCGAAATCCGCCAGGACGGCGCCTTCCAGCCGATCTATATGCGTCGGGGCCCGAAACATGCCACCTTGCAGGTGGTCGAACAGGAGCAGTCGGATTGATCGACGTGCGAGACGATGATTTTGAGGGCGAGGACGGGGAAGGCGAGGGCGAGGGCGAGGGCATTGCCCGCGATCTGCAGGCCGAGATAGAGGCGGAGCGCATAGCCGAAGCTTTGGTTTTCGCCTCCGCCCAGCCTGTATCGGAAGCTTTCATCACCGATCGCCTGCCGAGAGGATTCGACGCGCACGCGGTCATGCTGCGCCTGAAGGACCAGTACGCGCCGCGCGGCGTCAATCTCGTGCAGGTCGACGATGCCTGGGCCTTCCGCACGGCTGCCGATCTCTCCTTCGTCATCCGCCGTGACGAAAACGAGGTGAAGAAGCTTTCCCGCGCCGCCCTCGAAGTGCTGGCGATCATTGCCTATCACCAGCCGGTGACGCGCGCCGAAATCGAGGATATCAGAGGCGTCCAGACTTCGCGCGGCACGCTTGACGTGCTGATGGAGGCGGGCTGGGTGCGTTTCCGCGGCCGTCGCCGCACGCCGGGCCGGCCCGTTACGCTCGGCACGACGCGGGATTTCCTCGACCATTTCGGCCTTGAGGAACTGCGTGACCTGCCGGGCCTCGAAGAACTCAAGGGCGCCGGCCTGCTCTCCGGCCGCATCCCCGCCAATTTCAACATACCGTCCCCCCTCATGAACGACGAGCTGACCGAGGACGAGGATCCGATTACACAACTGGACCTTGAAGAGCTTGGACTGCTCGCCCCCGGCGGTGCCGCTGAAGACTAGCGAAGGTTGGTCTTGCTTTTGCCATGCGCGCGCAAAACAATGTCAATCACTACTTTTCGATGGATGAATGGCTTGTCACAAAGGCCGATACCGTGACATTAAGCTCAATCCAGAAGGATTGATGTTGGAAACCGTATCGGAAATTCTTACATCGAGGGAACACCGCAACAGGGAGTATGCGTAATGGGTTCTTTTAGCATGTGGCACTGGCTGATCGTCCTGGTCATCGTGCTGTTGTTGTTCGGTCGCGGCAAGATCCCGGAACTGATGGGCGACGTTGCCAAGGGCATCAAGAGCTTCAAGAAGGGCATGAACGACGAGGACGCGCCGGAAGCCGCAAAGACCGTCGATCACAAGGCCGACGAAACGAAATAACCACGTACGGGAAAGGGCGCAGCCCCCGCGCCGCCCGTTCAGGAGCCTTGCATGTTCGATATTGGCTGGACCGAGCTCTTGGTTATCGCGGTCGTTCTGATCGTGGTTGTCGGTCCGAAGGATCTGCCGCCGATGCTGCGCGCTTTCGGCAAGATGACGGCACGTGCCCGCAAGGTGGCGGGCGAGTTTCGCGCGCAATTCGACGAAGCGCTGCGCGAAGCCGAACTTGACGATGTGCGCCGCACGATCAGCGACGCCCAGCAGCTCAATCCGGTCAACAGCCTGCGCGAGGCGATGAACCCGCTGCGCCAGATGGGCAACGAGATCAAGGCCGATCTGCAGAACGCGACAAGGGTCGACAAGCCGGCAGAACAGGCTGTGCAGAACAAGACGGAAGTCCCGCCCGCGGACGTATCTGCGCCGGCGCCGTCTCTGAGCCTGCCGGAAACGCCGCCGGTCGTACCCGGGCCGCAGCCGGTCGCCGCCGCAACCGTCGCGCCCGTTGCCGTGGCGGAAAAGCCGAAGCCCGTGCGCAAGCCGCGCGTGAAGGCGGCGGACAAGGCCGATGCCGCCGCACTGGTGGCCGCTCCGGCCGAAAAGCCGAAGCGGGTCGCCGCGGCCAGGAAGCCGACCGAAGTCAAAAAGCCGGCGGCCAAAAAGAAGAAGGATGAGGCATGAGCGGTGATATCGAAGACAAGCCGCAGCCGTTGATCGAGCACCTGATGGAGCTGCGCACGCGGCTGATCTGGTCGATCGGCGCGTTCTTCCTCGCCTTTATCGCGTGCTTCATCTTTGCCAAGCACATCTTCAACTACCTCGTCTATCCCTACAAGCTGGCTGTCAGCTGGGCGCATCTCGATGTCGACAAGGCACAGCTGATCTACACGGCGCCGCAGGAATTCTTCTTCACGCAGGTCAAGGTCGCCATGTTCGGCGGTCTTGTCATCGCGTTCCCGATCATTGCCGCCCAGATCTACAAGTTCGTGGCGCCCGGCCTCTACAAGAACGAACGTCAGGCCTTCCTGCCGTTCCTGATCGCCTCGCCGATCCTGTTCCTCATGGGCGGCGCGCTGGTCTATTTCTTCTTCACGCCCATGGTCATGTGGTTCTTCCTGTCCATGCAGCAGGCGCCCGGCCATGATGAAGTGGCGATCTCGCTTCTGCCGAAGGTTTCGGAATATCTGAGCCTCATCATGACGCTGGTCTTCTCCTTCGGCCTCGTCTTCCAGCTGCCGGTCATCACCACGCTTCTGGCCCGCGTCGGCCTTCTGACGTCGCAGTGGCTCGCCGAAAAGCGCAAGTTCGCGATCGTGCTTGCCTTCGTGGTCGCCGCGGTGCTGACGCCGCCCGATCCCATGTCCCAGATCGGTCTTGCGCTGCCGACGATCCTTCTCTACGAGATTTCCATCTACGCGGCACGACTCGTGGAGCGTCAGCGTTCCAAACAGGCGCTTGAAGAGGCCAGTGAATCCTCCGAGGTCGCCAAGACGGACAGCGTCTGAGCGCGTCACGACATTTCTCCGAGTTCTGCCGTTTCCCATCCGGTCGGGTTTTTCCCGACCGGTTCATGTCTGTTGAAACGATCTGGAACGACGATGCTCGATATCAAATGGATCCGTGAGAATCCCGAGGCTCTCGATGCCGCCCTTGCAAAGCGCGGCGCGGAACCTCTGTCGCAATCTCTCATCGCCCTTGACGAAAAGCGCCGCTCCGCCGTGCAGAAGGCGCAGGACCTGCTCTCCCGCCGCAACGCCGCCTCCAAGGAGATCGGCGCCGCCATGGCGCAGAAGAACACCGAGCTTGCCGACAAGCTGAAGGCCGAGGTCGCAGAGATCAAGGAAACGCTGCCGGCCGCCGAAGAGGAAGAGCGCGCGTTGTCAGCCGAGCTCAACGACCAGCTCTCGCGTATCCCGAACGTGCCGCACGACGACGTGCCTGTCGGCAAGGACGAGCACGACAATGTCGTGACCCGCATCGTCGGCGAAAGGCCGCGCTGGAACCATGCGCCGAAGGAGCATTTCGAAATCGGCGAAGCGCTTGGCTATATGGATTTCGAACGCGCCGCCAAGCTTTCCGGTGCGCGCTTCACGGTCCTCACCGGGCCTCTGGCCAGGCTGGAACGCGCGCTCGGTCAGTTCATGATCGACCTGCATACGAAAGAGCATGGCTATACCGAAGTTTCCTCGCCGCTGATGGTGCGCAGCGAGGCGCTGTTCGGCACCGGCAACTTGCCGAAGTTTGAGGAAGATCTCTTCAAGACGACGGATGGCCGATATCTCATTCCGACTGCGGAAGTGACGCTGACGAACCTGGTGCGTGAGGAAATCATCGACCAGGAGAAGCTGCCGCTGCGCTTTACCGCGCTCACTCCCTCCTTCCGTTCGGAGGCAGGCTCCGCCGGCCGCGATACCCGTGGCATGCTGCGCCAGCACCAGTTCTGGAAATGCGAGCTGGTCTCCATCACCGACGCAGAGAGTTCGCTCGCCGAGCACGAGCGGATGACGGCCTGCGCCGAGGAAGTGCTGAAGCGCCTCGGCCTGCATTTCCGCACGATGACGCTCTGCACGGGCGATATGGGTTTCGGCTCGCGCAAGACCTACGACCTCGAAGTCTGGCTGCCGGGTCAGAACACCTTCCGCGAAATTTCGTCCTGCTCCGTCTGCGGCGATTTCCAGGCGCGGCGCATGAACGCCCGCTACCGCGGCAAGGACGACAAGGCGACGAGGTTCGTTCACACGCTGAACGGCTCCGGCACGGCTGTCGGCCGCTGCCTGATCGCCGTTCTCGAAAATTATCTGAACGAGGATGGTTCCGTCACGATTCCGGACGTTTTGCTGCCCTATATGGGCGGCCTGACGAAGATCGAACGGGCGGCCTGAGAGAATGCGCATCCTGCTGACGAATGACGACGGTATTCATGCCGAAGGCCTGGCTGCGCTGGAACGGATCGCAAGGGCGCTTTCCGACGATGTCTGGATCGTCGCCCCTGAAACCGACCAGAGCGGTCTTGCCCATTCGCTCAGCCTTTCGGAGCCGCTGAGGCTCCGGAAGATTTCCGACAAGCACTATGCGCTGCGCGGCACGCCGACCGATTGCGTCATCATGGGCATCAAGCAGGTGCTCGACATCAAGCCGGATCTCGTTCTGTCAGGCGTCAATTCCGGTTCCAACGTTGCCGACGACGTCACCTATTCCGGCACGATCGCCGGTGCCATCGAAGGCACGATGCAGGGCGTACGCTCCTTCGCGCTCAGCCAGGCCTATGTTTACGACAATGGCGCCCGGCTTCTGCCCTGGGAAGTGTGCGAGGCGCACGCGCCTGCGCTGCTCGAGAAGCTGATGACGGTCGATCTGCCCGAGGGCACCTTCCTCAACCTCAACTTCCCGAACTGTCGTCCCGAAGACGTTGAAGGTGTCGAAGTGACGTCGCAGGGCAAGCTCGCCTTCAACCTGCAGGTCGATGCGCGCACGGATGGCCGCGGTTTTCCCTATTACTGGCTGAAATTCGGCGAACGTGCCGGCGCCTTTATCGAGGGCAGCGATATCCACGCCCTCAAGCATAATAAGATTTCGGTAACACCTTTGAAACTGGATCTGACCGATTATTCCGTGACGGACCGCGTGGCGCAGGTCCTCGGAAACGGAGTAAAGGCTTGACGGCAAAACTGGCCGAGAAGGAAGGCTTCGCAGCGCTGGTCCTCAGACTGCGCGCGGAAGGCATTTCCGACATCGATCTGCTGACGGCCGTCGAGCAGACGCCGCGCTCGCTGTTTGTGCCGCCGCAATTTATCGAGAATGCCTATTCCAGCCGCACGATCCCGATCGAATGCGGCTCCTTTCTGGAAGGCGTCGATTTCGCCGTCCGTCTCCTGCATCATCTGAAGGTCCGTCCCGGCCAGCGCGTGCTCGAAATCGGCACAGGCAGCGGCTTCACGGCGGCGGTCATCGGTCGCATTGCGGAACGCGTGCTGACGGTCGATCGCTACAAGACGCTGACGCTCTCGGCCCAGCGCCGCATGGAAGCCCTCAGCCTGCGCAGCGTCATCATCCGTCAGGCCGATGGCAGCAACGGCATGCAGGGCGAGGGCACGTTCGACCGCATCCTGGTCACGGCAGCCTTCAATTCCATGCCGCGCTTCTACGCCGATCAGCTCGTCTCCGGCGGCTCCATGATCGCGCCGCTGATGATCTCCGAGAACGAATGCCGCATGGTGCGGCTGACGAAAACCGGCAGCCGCTTCGAGCGGGAAGAGCTTTTCGATGCTCCCTATCTGCCGATTGTGCCACGGCTTGCCTCGCAGCTTTAGATCTGCAGGCGGCAAGGCCCGGCGGGCTATGATTTTTCGCCCGCAAACTTATGGTTATCAAGTTCTCAAAAATATAGCCCTGATTCCAGCGCCTTAACCGCATGGTAACACTAACGCGCTTTAATAGATTCACAAATGGTTGCGTTCTAAGTGGGTCGAGTCATGCGTTTCAGTCTTTCGCCGAAGTTCGGGAAATCGGCCGGCAATTTTCTGGTCGTCGCCTTGCTGGCGAGTGCGGCTACGGGCTGCAGCTCCGATGTAACACGTTTCGGCAGTCTCTTTTCCTCCTCCGGGCAGGATCAGATGACAACGAATTCGATCCCGCGCAGGAGTTTCAACGGGCCGCAGGGCGACCCGGTGCCGCGCGCCGATCTCGGCGGCTCGGCCATGCAGCCGGCTTACGCCCGCAACGATGCGGTGAGCCAGCCCTATCCGGGTCGTCCGAGCTATGATCCGGCCGTCGGCTCCGGCTCCGCTGCGCGGATGGCATCCGCACCGGTTTCCATTCAGCGTTCCGAACTTGCGCCGCCGAGCGCAGGGTCCGTCTCGCCCCGTCAGCGGGAAAGGGACGTCGCTCTCGCCCAGCCGTTCCCGGCCGCTCCGAAGCCCGATCGCATCGCTCCGGCGGGTGCAAATGCGCCGAAGGTCGTTCCCGATACGCTGACGACGGGCACGACGCCGAAGGTTTCCGGCTGGTCGGCGACCAATGCGCCCTCCGTCACGCTGCGTCCCGGTGAAAATATCGCCGTCCTTTCCCGCCGCTACGGTGTTCCGGAAAAGGAAATCCTGCGTGTCAACAATCTGAAGACGGCGTCTGCCGCCCAGCCCGGCCAGTCGATCCTCATCCCGACCTTCAATGGCGGCAACAATGCCGCCAAGGCCGCGGCCCAGTCTGCCGATCTTTCCAAGCCCGGCAACCTGCCGCAGCCGACGAAGGGCCAGGAGCAGAAGGTTGCCGTGGTTCCCGGCGCCAACTCCGCCCGCGACAAGGCCGTCGCAAGCGCAGACCCGCTGGGCAAGGCACCGGCCGGCGGCGGCAAGAATCCGAATGGCGCTGCAGGCACCTATACGGTCAAGCAGGGTGACTCGCTTGCCAAGATCGCCAAGGCGACGGGCGCCGATATCGACGACATCAAGGCGGCCAACAATCTGTCGGCAAGCTCGATCCGCATCGGGCAGGAACTGAAGATCCCGAACGGCGCGGCCCCTGCCGATACGATCAAGACCGCCTCCATCCCGGCGCAGAAGGTCGAGCCGGCCAAGCCCGCTCAGCCTGCCGCCGCTCCGGTCCAGACGGCCTCCGCGCAGCCGGCGCCCTACAAGGCTCCTGCCGCCACGCAGACGGTCGACGATGTCGAGAAGAAGTCCGACGTCAGCGCTGCCGCACCGGAAGCCACGGGTATCGGCAAATATCGCTGGCCGGTCCGCGGTCAGGTGATCGCCGCTTACGGCGCCAACGTCAACGGCAGCCGCAACGACGGTATCGATATCTCGGTTCCGCAGGGCACGCCGATCAAGGCAGCCGAAAACGGCGTCGTCATCTATGCCGGCAACGGCCTGAAGGAACTCGGCAACACGGTTCTCGTCCGCCACGACGATGGCACCGTCACCGTCTACGGCAATGCCGATACGCTGAGCGTCGCCCGCGGCCAGAAGATCCAGCGCGGCCAGACGGTCGCCGTCTCGGGCATGAGCGGCAACGTCAAGCAGCCGCAGGTTCACTTCGAGGTTCGCAAGGATGCCTCTCCGGTCAACCCCATGACCTTCCTGGAATAGTCAGAGCGTAGATTTCCTGAGCAGGTAGAGCGTCCCAGGAACATGCAAAAGCCCGGCCAGCCGCCGGGCTTTTGTCGTTTTGAAGCTATCGCGAAAATATGCGGCGGTTCAGGCGCGGTCGAGATGGACGCGCATGCGGCCGGCAAGATCCTGGATATACTGCCAGGCCACACGGCCGGAGCGGGCGCCGCGGGTGGCGGCCCATTCCAGCGCCTCGGCATGCATTTTCTCGCGCTCCAGGCCGAGCTTGAAGTGCTCGGCATAACCGTCGATCATCGTCAGATAATCTTCCTGGCTGCACTTGTGGAAGCCGAGCCACAGGCCGAAACGATCCGACAGAGACACCTTCTCCTCGACGGCTTCGGACGGATTGATGGCTGTCGACTGCTCGTTTTCCATCATGTGGCGCGGCAGCAGGTGGCGCCGGTTGGAGGTTGCGTAGAACAGCACATTGTCCGGGCGACCTTCGACACCGCCGTCGAGCGCCGCCTTCAGCGACTTGTAGGCGGTATCGTCATGGTCGAAGGACAGGTCGTCGCAGAAGACGATGACGCGATGTGGCGTGTCCTTGAGCAGGTCGAGGAGCGTCGGCAGGCTGGCAATATCCTCACGATGGACCTCGACGAGCTTCAGCGACACGCCGCTCTCGCGGCGCACGTCTTCATGCACGGCCTTGACCAGCGAGGACTTGCCCATGCCGCGCGCGCCCCAGAGCAGCACGTTGTTGGCCGCATAGCCCTCGGCAAAACGCGCGGTGTTTTCATGCAGGATGTCGCGTACGTGATCGACGCCGCGGATGAGCTTCAGCGCCACGCGATTGGGGCGCTGGACGGGCTGCAGATACTGCCGGGCAGGGGACCAGACGAAACAGTCGGCGGCGTCCCAGTCGTTGGCGGCGGCTGCCGGGCCGGCCAGCCGTTCGACCGCATCAGCAAGTCTCTTCAGCTCCTGAAGCAGAACGCTATTGATTTCCTCGGCCATCGGGTGCCTCCTTGATAGATCGCAGCGATTATCCGCTTTCGTTTTTGATGCCGGGTAGCATGGCCTTTCCACAGCGGAAAGGTTATGAGGCAGCGGAATCGGTACGGTTTCCGGCTGTTTTTGTTGCATTCATCAAGGCTGCAACTATAGTCCGGCGACTTGAAAAGAGAGGCGGGGTTCCGCCGCCCACAGCCTGAGGAGTTTAGCATGTTTATCACCCCGGCATTTGCCCAGAGCGCAACCGACGCCACGAGCGCTTTCGGCGGCTCAGGCCTCGAAATGATCATCCTGTTCGTGCCGCTGATGGTGGTCTGGTATTTCCTGCTGATCCGCCCGCAGCGCGCGCAGGCCAAGAAGCGCGAGGAAACCCTGAAGGCGATCCGTCGCGGCGACCAGATCGTCACCGGCGGCGGTCTTGTCGGCAAGGTTACGAAGGTTGTCGATGAGAAGGAAGTGGAAGTCGAAATCGCCGAAGGCGTGCGTGTGCGCATCGTCCGTACCGGCATTTCCGAAGTCCGCGTGAAGGGCGAGCCGGTCAAGGCAGACGCTGCATAACATGCGATAGCAACACCTGCCGGATCGGAAGATAGTCGAGAGAATGCACCATTTTTCCCGCATGAAAACACTTCTGATCTGGCTGGTTGCGATTGCCGCAATTATCGTCGCTGCGCCCAATCTTCTCAGCCAGGCGCAGCTCTCCTCCCTGCCGGGCTGGTTGCGGCAGGCCCGCGTCACCCTCGGTCTCGATCTGCAGGGCGGCTCCCATATCGTCCTGCGCCTCGAACGCTCCGACATCATCCGTGATCGGCTCGAGGCAACTGTTGCCAGCGTTCGTGATGCGCTCCGCGGCGCCGGCATCCGCTATACCGGCCTTACCGGGACCGCGCAGACCGTGACCGTGAAGATCACGGATACGGCGCAGCTTGAAGCCGTGGCCGGCCTCCTGAAATCGCTGACATCGGCCAATATCTCGCTGCAGCAGAGCAATGACGGCCAACTGACGCTGCAGATCTCCGACAAGGCGATCGATGCCGACACCGTTGTTGCGCGGACCCGCTCGCTCGATATTGTCGCCCGCCGCATCGCCGGTTTCGGCAAGCAGGATTTTGTCGTTCGCCCCGACGGGGACGACCGTATCGCCCTCCAGGTGCTGGGCGCCGTCGATGCCGAACGACTGAAGAACCTGCTGAACGAGCCCGCCGCGCTCTCCTTCCATCTTATCGATGAAAGCATGACCGGCCAGCAGGCGCTTGCCGGCCGCTGGCCGGCGACATCGCAGGTGCTCTATTCGCTGGACGATCCGCCGGTTCCCTATCTCGTCGATCGCACGGTGATCGCGACAGGCGCCGATTTTGCCGAGGTCGATACGAAGACGGACCCGCAGACGCAGGACGGCGCGATCGTCTATCGCCTGAACGACGAGGCCACGAAGCGTCTGGCGCGGGCAACGACAGATAATGTCGGAAAACATCTTGCCATCGTCTTCGACGACCAGGTGATGGCAGACCCGGTCATCGAGGCGCCGATCACGGACGGCAGTGGCGAAATATCGGCCAACTTCTCCGAAGAGGGCGTTCAGGATCTGGCCGTCATGCTGCGGGCCGGCGCATTGCCTGCGACGCTGACATCGGTGGAGGAACGCACCGTCAGCCCGGTCTTCGGCTCCGAATCCGTCTTCTCCGGTCTCGTCGCCGGCATCGTCGCCGTTGTGCTCGTCGCAGCGCTCATGATCGCGCTCTACCGCATGCTCGGCATCATCGCCGTCGTGTCGCTGGCCTTCAATCTGGTGCTGATCGTCGCCGTGCTCAGTCTTTCGGGCGCCATATTGACGCTTCCGGGCATTGCCGGCCTCGTGCTGATCGTCGGCATGGCCGTGGATTCCAATGTGCTGATCTATGAGCGTATCCGCGAAGAGGAGAGGGTGGCGCATACCACCTTCGCCCAGGCGGTCGAGCGTGGCTTCTCGCGCGCCTTCGCGACGATTGTCGATGCCAATGTCACGATCTTCATCGCGGCGGTCATTCTGTTTTTCGTCGGCAGCGAATCCATCCGCGGCTTTGCCGTGACGCTGGCGGTCGGCATCCTCACGACCATCCTGACGGCCTTCACATCGACGCGCGGCCTCGTGGCCGCGTGGCTTGCAAGGCGCCATCCGCGCCATCTGCCGAAGAGCGCGCTGACCGGGTTGTTCGAGCATGCCAATATCCGCTTCATGGGCATCCGCCGCTATGTCTTCACGGCATCGGCAGCACTTTGCATCGCCGCCATGCTTGCCTTCGCAACGGTCGGCCTCCAGCTCGGCATCGACTTTACCGGCGGTTCGCTGATCGAGGTCACGGCGAAGCAGGGCAATGCCGATCTTGCCGATCTGAGCGCCCGCCTCAACGAACTGAACCTCGGACCGGTGCGTGTCGAGCCGATCGGCGATGCCGCCAACGCCCTGATCCGCGTCGGCTCGCAGGACGGCGGCGAAAATGCCGAGCAGTCGGTTGCGACATTCATTCGCGGCGAACTCGCCGAAGACTACGATTTCCGCCGCGTGGAAGTGGTGGGGCCGGCCGTCTCCGGCGAACTGACGATGCTGGCGACATCGGGCATCCTGGCCTCGCTGTTCGCCATCCTCGTCTATATCTGGATCCGCTTCGAATGGCAGTTCGCGGTCGGCGCAATCGTCGCGACGCTGCACGATGTCATCATCATGCTCGGCCTCTTCGTGCTGACCGGCATGGAATTCAACCTGACGAGCGTGGCAGCCCTTCTGACCGTCGTCGGCTATTCGCTGAACGATACCGTGGTCGTCTACGACCGCATGCGCGAAAACCTGAAGCGTTACAAGAAGATGCCGCTGCCGATCCTGATCGACGCGGCGATCAACCAGACGCTGTCGCGCACCATTCTGACGGCCGCCACGACCCTGCTGGCGCTGCTTGCGCTTTACGTTTTCGGCGGCGCCGTCATCCGCTCCTTCACCTTCACCATGCTCTTTGGCGTTGCGCTTGGAACATTCTCCTCCATCTATATAGCGGCGCCCGTTCTCATCATCTTCCGGCTGCGCCGGGAGACCGGTGACGGCGACGAGGGCGACATCAGCATGAAATCCGGCAAGCCGGCGGTATAGATACATGGCAAAAGGCATTGAAATCCGCGACGCCCATTTCCCGGGCCGCGCTCCCATCGACACCTATGGAAATGGCGGCTTCCGCTTTGCGGACATGTCGCATCGCGGCTCCATCCTCTGCCTGCCGTCGGGCATTCACGGCTGGGACATGGACATGACGAAGCCGCTGTCGGTGGAGAATTTCCGCCGCGTGCTCGATGAAGCCGCCGATATCGAGGTGCTGCTCGTCGGCACCGGCACGGAGCTGCGCCGCCTGCCTGCAGAACTGCGCGCGGCGCTCAAGGCGCGCGGCATCTCTTCCGACCCGATGAGCACGGGGGCTGCCGTGCGCACCTTCAACATCATGCTTTCCGAACAGCGTGCCGTCGCCGCCGCCCTGATCGCGGTCTGAAACATGGCCGATCCGAAGACGAACCAGGAGATCAGCCTGGCGACGCTGCGCGATACCGATCGCGACCGCTACCTTGCGTGCCTGCTGTCTCCAGAGGATAAGCGCGGCGCGCTCGCCGCCCTCTATGCATTCAACGCGGAGCTCGCCCGCATCCGCGATCTCGTGCACGAACCTCTGCCCGGCGAAATCCGCATGCAATATTGGCGCGACCTTCTGGAGGGCAATGCGCGCGGCTCGACAGAGGCCAATCCGCTCGCCGCGGCCCTTCTTTCGACCGTCGAGGCGCATCGGCTCCCGCGCCAGACGCTGGTCAATATGACGGAGGCCAGGATCTTCGATCTCTACGACGACCCGATGGAAAGCCGAACCTCGCTGGAAGGCTATGCGGGCGAAACGGCTTCGGCACTCATCCAGCTTGCGGGCCTGATCCTTTCGCCCGAGGCCGCCATGAATTGCGCCGATGCCGCCGGTCACGCCGGCGTGGCGCAGGCCATTTCCGGCATGCTGCTGCTGATGCCGCTGCACCGGCGCCGCGGCCAGCTCTATATCCCGCTTGAAATCCTCAAGGCGACGGGCCTCGATCGGGAAACCTTCCTGGCCGGTGCGGACAAGCCGCGTATTTCCGCAGCCATCGAGGCCTTTGCCGGGCTTGGCCGCGACCATCTTGCCAAGGCGAGGGCGGCTGCCATTCCGCCGTCCGTGCTGCCTGCCTTCCTGCCGGCAACGCTTGCGGAGCCGGTGCTTGTGAAGGCGCAGAAGCGGGGTGCGGCCGTTCTGGAGGTCTCGCTGCAGGAGCCGCAATGGCGCCGCCAGCTGCGCATGGCTTTTGCCGGCATGCGCAAGAAAATCTGATGACGGTCAAACTCGCGCAAGTCTCGCGCGTTATGTCTGCGACGACCCCATTTTAAACGGAGACATCGCGTGGGCATTATCGTCTGGTGCGTTCTTTTCGCCATCGTCGTCTTCTTCGCCTTCGTGGCGACGCGCATGGCTGCTCAGAACAAGGAGGATGGCCTGCACGATACGGGCCTCGCCATCATCGAATTCGGCCGTGCATTTCCCAACGAAGCGATCCGCCAGCTACAGGCGACCGTGGACGGCCAGGCCGTCTTCGTGCGTCTGCACGACAACAAGGCCGGCTTCATGCGCAACATGTCGCGCCACTTCGCATGCCATCTGATCGAGCCGGGAACGGTGCGGGTTCTCGCCTCCGAGACGGGCCGGGGGCTGAGCATCGAGTTTGTCAATGCGCCCTCGCACAACGGCACCTATGAATTCGCCTCGGCCAAGGAGGCGTCGGAAGTCTCGCTCTGGCTGCTCGGCAACTATGTTGCCGAGCCGGACAAGGAATTGCCTGCGCCGAACAGCACGGCGGCAAACGGGCATTAGCCGCGGTAATCTCAGGCGCTTTCGGCGAGCTTGACGTCCTGGCCCAGCCAGGCGGCGCAATCGGCGAGCGCCCGTTTGGCAATCAGCTGCCGCTTCATGATCGTCTTCTCTTTGCCGCGGAAGCGCTTGATGCCTTCCGGCTTGACGATCGAACCCGGCTGCAATTCCGGAAACAGGCCGAAATTGATGTTCATGGGCTGGAACGAACGCTTGCCCGGCTCCTCGTCCGTGACGAGATGGCCGCCGGTAATGTGGCCGAGCAGCGAGCCGAGCGCAGTCGTTGCCGGCGGAAGCGAAACCGCCTCGCCCTTGCGCTCCGCAGCCGCAAAGCGGCCGGCCAGCAGCCCGACGCTTGCGCTTTCCACATAACCTTCGCAGCCGGTGATCTGACCGGCAAAACGCAGGCCCGGACGCGATTTCAGCATCAGCGACGGGTCGAGAAGTGTCGGAGAGTTGATGTAGGTGTTGCGGTGCAGGCCGCCGAGGCGGGCGAATTCGGCATTCTCCAGGCCGGGGATCAGGCGGAAGATCTCCGCCTGCGCACCATATTTCAGTTTCGTCTGGAAACCGACCATGTTGTAGAGCGTGCCGAGCGCATTGTCCTGGCGAAGCTGCACGACGGCATAGGCCTTCACAGAGGGGTTATGCGCGTTGGTCAGGCCCATCGGCTTCATCGGCCCGTGGCGCAGCGTTTCGCGTCCGCGCTCGGCCATCACCTCGATCGGCAGGCAGCCGTCGAAATAGGGCGTGCCTTCCCACTCCTTGAAGCCCACCGTATCGCCGGCGATGAGGGCGTCGACGAAGGTGTTGTACTGCTCTTCGGTCATCGGGCAGTTGATATAGTCCTTGCCGGTGCCGCCGGGGCCGACCTTGTCGTAACGCGACTGATACCAGCAGATATCCATGTCGATGCTGTCTCGATAGACGATGGGCGCGATGGCGTCGAAGAAAGCGAGCGAATCCTCGCCCGTTTCCGCCTGGATGGCGCTCGCAAGCGACGGCGCCGTCAACGGCCCGGTGGCGATAATGGCGAGATCCCACTCTTTGGGCGGCAGACCGGAGATTTCTTCGCGCACGACCGTGATCAGCGGATGCTCGTGGATCGCCTTGGTCACGGCATCGGAGAAGCCGTCGCGGTCGACGGCCAGCGCGCCGCCCGCCGGCACCTGATGTCTGTCGGCCGAAGCCATGATCAGCGAGCCGGCCATGCGCATTTCCGCATGGATGACGCCGACGGCATTGCTGGTCGCATCGTCCGAGCGGAAGGAATTGGAACAGACGAGCTCGGCAAGCCCGTCGGTCTTGTGGGCATCGGTGCCGCGCACGCCGCGCATTTCGTGCAGGATCACCGGCACGCCGGCGTTGGCGATCTGCCAGGCGGCTTCGGAACCGGCCAGTCCGCCGCCGATGACATGAATAGGGGAATAGGAGGAGTTCTTGCTCATTGGCGGCTGATATCACGCCAGCCCACACGATCCAACAGCAGAATCAAAAACGGCGCTTCCGGCACCGTAACGTGATCGGCCCGGCCCACTGAACCGGCATCGGGCCGGTTTGCCGAGGTTGCGATTGGTGCGATCAGGACCCGAAAACGAAAACGGCGCCCGATGGCGCCGTCTTGGGAAACGTCTCGTTCGCGTTTATTAGCGGAACGAACGCGATGCGATGTTGCGGATGTCGTAGCGGCTGACGCCGATGTCGGCAAGCGTCTGGTTGGACAGGTTGCCAAGTTCGTTGAGCGTGCGGCGGTAGCTAATCCAGCTCTTTGCAATGCGGATCGGGTTCATGGTCTCTTCCTCAGATGTCTTGCGCAGGCGGCAGGATCGCCGTCTCTGCGGTTGACCTCTATATAGTCGCGGTCCCCGAAATTGTGCAGTGCAAATAAGAGGCGTCTGCTATGCAAATGTGCAATCTGATGCCCGGTAAATATGCAGAGCGCGATTTTTGAGCGGGCTAAGAATTAACGTTTCCGCAACCTTTGCGGCAATCTGGACGGCCGGGAAAAAGAAAACGCCCGCTGCGAGGGCAGCAGGCGTTTTGGGAAGGCAATCTGCTTGGGAGGAGCAGCGATTACCTGTACTTAGCGGGCGGCAGCTTCGCGAGCAACGCGATGGATGTCCGAGCGGTCGATGCCGAGGTCATGCAATTCGCGGTTGGTCATGCGGCCGAGTTCGGTAACGGTCTGACGATACTTGCGCCAGTTGTTGAACGAGCGAGAGAAGTTCATGTTAATCCCCTTTCCTAGGGCTTGATCCTGCCAGCAGCCTGTCTTCGGCGCTGACCTCTATTTGATGACCAGAATATATGTTGCGGCGCGAAGAACTAACAGAGCCAAGATTTCAAGCCACCTATGCGTGATTCGCAAAGCTCAGCCCTCGATTTACACGCTTTGGCCGTTTTCTGGTCAACGAATAGGCAGAATGATTTTTTCGCGAACGGGTGTTTTCGCGAAGCAATATTTGGCCGGCTTCCGGATCCGTGAAGAGCGTTTTCCTGCATATGCCTTTCGCGGTGCGTTTTGCAGAACGTGAGCGGGCCGGCGGTTGCGGCAAGGTCGCGCCGGCAGCCGATACGACTTAACGAAGGCTTCACCATAACCCGCGGGAAAGCCCGGAAAGGCGGGGCGCTAATCGTTTAATCACCCGTTAAGCAAAACGCCCACCGGGGGAGGATCCGGTGGGCGTCATGATGGTGACTGGCAACTGGGAGGAGGAGTGTTGCCAGTCTATCGCAGGGCGCTGGGAGGAGGAGTGCGCGTCTGCGAATCTCGTCACGGACATATGGTCCGCAGGCATCCGGAAAACCGGGCCGGGGCGCCATCCCCGTGCTTCGACATGCAGGTAAATAGTATGACTTTTGATGATTTTGCAGTGCAATATCTTCATGAGGGCTATGCGGTTCATGCATGCCTCTTCGCCGGCCCTTATATATTGCCAATATTGCGGTTAGTGTTTCGTTAACGCCTGATGCGAATTAGGCCAATGAGGAAATTGCATATTTGCAAGGCTGGCGTTTCCGCGGGCCGATCCTGCGCTATAAAGGCGAAAGCCGATAATGACGGAACGATGCGGGGGTGGGCATGTATCGCGGCAGGTTGGAGCGGGATCTCTCGCTCTGGGTGGAGAAGGGACTTCTTGAGGCGAAGGCGGCTGAAGCTCTGCTTGCCGAATATGATGCGCGTCCGGCAAGTTTCAGCCTCGGCCGCGTATTGATGGGGCTGGCAGCCGTGCTGCTCGGCGCGGCGCTGTTGCTGCTTGTCGCCTCCAATTGGGAATATATCCCGCGCCTTGTCCGTGTCGGCCTGATGCTGGCGCTGATCTGGGCCGTTCACATCGGCGCGGCGCTCCTTCTCCTGCGTGGCGCGCTCGCAACGGCCGGCGGCCTGCTCGTCATCGGCGCGCTCAGTTTCGGCGGTGCCATCTCCCTTGTCGGCCAGATGTATCACCTGTCCGGCGACGAGCAGGCGGTCATGTATCTCTGGTTTGCCGTCGCCACCGTTTCGGCAATTCTGTTCCGCTCTGCGGCCGTGACCGTCGTCGCCGGCTTTCTTTCCTGGGCCTCCTTCGCGGTCTATCTCGAGAATTTCGATACCCGCTGGTTCGGCTTCGGCCCCTATGTGCCGCTTGTCATGGCAGCTGTCGTCATCGGGCTCGTGCGTTTCACCGGCGCGGATCGGGCGCGCCATCTTGCCTATCTGCTCGTCGTCGGCTGGCTTGCCTGGCTCTACGTCGTTGTTGACGAGATTTCCGTAGCGATCGCCTTCGCGGCCCTCGGCATGCTGGCCTTCCTGCTGACCGCCTTGCCTGTCCGCCCGATTTCCGCGCTCGTCGGAACCGCGGGTGCCGCGCCGGCATTCTATAGTTTCCTCGTCGCAATCATGGGACTGCTCCTGCTTCATACGGAATTGGACGAAGGCGCCCCCATGGTCGTAATCGGCCTGCTGACGCTTGCCGCCGCTGTTGCTGCGATCGTGCTGCACGGCCGCGACAATGGTGCCGTCCGCTATCTGGCCTATGGCGCCTTCGCCGCCGAGATGCTCTATCTGGCCTCGGTGACGGTCGGCACGATCCTCGGCACGTCGAGCCTCTTCCTGTTTTCGGGCCTGGTGGTCGCAGCCGTCGCCTGGGTCGTCATCCGCCTTGAAAAACGCTTCGCCGCAGGCCGCGTGGAGGAACGCGCATGAGCTTTGCCTTCGCAAGACCGCAACCCGGCCGCTTCTATATTCTTGCCGCGATCCTCGTCGCCGGGCTGCAGACGCTGATCCTCGGTTACGTGATCCAGAGCAGGGCATCGATCCTGGCAAACGGTACGGAAGTTCTGCTCAAGACGGCCCCGGTCGATCCGCGCGATTTCCTGCGTGGCGACTATGTGGTGCTGAACTACGACATATCGTCGGTCCCGGTCTCGACGATCATCGGTGGCATTCCGGCGCAGGCCGGCGAACAGACCCTGTGGGTACGCCTCAGGCGCCAGCAGGACGGCTTCTGGGGCATCGTCGAATCGTCGTTCGGGCCGCTGCCGGCAGCCGCGGATACGGTCGTGCTGCGCAGCCTGCCCTTTTACAGCTATGGTCCCGATAGCGGCGATACCATCCGGGTCGAATACGGGATAGAGCGTTATTACGTGCCGGAAGGCGAGGGCAAGCCGCTGGAGGAGGCCCGCAACGAGGGCGACGTTTCCATTGCCGCCAGCGTGTCTTCCTCCGGTGCCGCGCAGATCCGCAGCCTCGTGGTGGACGGCAAGCCGGCCTATGAGGAGCCTCTCTATTGAGACCCCGCGCGGCTGGCGGGAAGGTCGCGCTTTGGGCCGCAAATCCCTGTCATTTGCCGTTCATTTTTCCTTTGCCTGTTCTAAATCGGGTGATATAGAGACGCCGCGCTCGGAAGGCCTCATGCGCAGGCATATGCATGCGGTTTCGCGAACGCGGGTATGGTGAAATTGGTAGACACGCCAGATTTAGGTTCTGGTGCCGCAAGGCGTGGGAGTTCAAGTCTCTCTACCCGCACCAGACTGCCTTGCAGCGCGGGAGGACTGGGAACTTCATAGTCTCGGATACCCGAAAAGCGAGTGCTGTTCCGCTTCAGGCGGAACGAACAGGAATTGAGAAAAAAGCCACGTGCGGCAGTTGGCCGGCGTCGTGCTCACCGAAACGAACGGCGTCTGGGCACGGCCGCCACTGAAATGAAGGTAGGAAGACATGCAGGTTATCGAAACGCTCGCTGAAGGGCTGAAGCGCGAAATCAAGGTCGTTATCCCGGCCAAGGACATGGAAAACAAGCTGAACGAGCGCCTTGCCGACGTAAAGGACAAGGTCCGCATCAACGGCTTCCGTCCGGGCAAGGTTCCGGCCGCGCACCTTAAGAAGGTCTACGGCAAGTCCATCATGGCCGATCTCGTCAACGAGATCGTTCGCGACCAGCCGACCCAGATCCTGTCTAGCCGTGGCGAAAAGTCGGCGACCCAGCCGGAAATCAACATGACGGAAGACAAGGACGAGGCAGACAAGATTCTCGCTGCCGAGCAGGATTTCGAGTTCACCCTGTCCTACGAAGTTCTCCCGCCGATCGAACTGAAGTCGAACAAGGGCATCAAGGTCACGCGCGAAGTCGTCGACATCTCCGACGACGAAGTCAACGAACAGGTTCTCAAGGTCGCTGAAAGCGCCCGCGACTACACCGAAAAGAAGGGCAAGGCCGCCAACGGCGATCGCGTCAAGATGGACTATGTCGGCAAGGTCGGCGGCGTTGCCTTCGACGGCGGCACCGATCAGGACGCCGAACTGGTTCTCGGTTCCGGCCGCTTCATTCCGGGCTTCGAAGACCAGCTGGTCGGCGTCAAGGCTGGCGACGAGAAGACCATCACCGTAACCTTCCCGGCCGACTACCCGGCCAAGAACCTCGCCGGTCAGGAAGCGACTTTCGACGTCACCGTCAAGGAAGTTGCCGCTCCGGCTGATGTCGAAATCAACGACGAACTCGCCAAGAAGCTCGGCCTCGAATCCGCCGATCGCCTCAAGGAAATCGTCCGCGGCCAGATCGAATCCCAGTACGGCTCGCTGACGCGTCAGAAGCTGAAGCGCCAGATTCTCGACCAGCTCGACGAGATGTACAAGTTCGAAACCCCCTCCAAGCTCGTCGAAGCCGAATATAACGGCATCTGGAGCCAGGTCAGCAACGACCTCGCACAGTCCGGCAAGACCTTCGAAGACGAAGACACGACCGAAGAGCAGGCACGCGAAGAATATCAGAAGCTCGCTGAGCGTCGCGTCCGCCTCGGCCTCGTTCTCTCCGAAATCGGCGAAAAGGCCGGCGTCGAAGTTTCCGAAGACGAAATGCAGCGCGCCATCTATGAGCAGCTGCGCCAGTATCCGGGCCAGGAAAAGCAGATCCTCGAGTTCTTCCGCAGCCAGCCGGGTGCCGCAGCCTCGATCCGCGCTCCGATCTTCGAAGAGAAGGTCATCGATCACCTGCTGACCGAAATCGACGTCACCGACAAGAAGGTGACGAAGGAAGAGCTGCTCGCCGACGAAGAGGGCGAAGCTTCCGAAAAGGCCGACGCCAAGAAGGCTGCTCCGAAGAAGAAGGCTGCCGCCAAGGCCGAGGCTTCTGCCGAAGGCGAAGAAGCTGCGCCGAAGAAGAAGGCCGCTCCGAAGAAGAAGGCTTCCGAGGACAGCGCCGAATAATCGGCTCTTCCGGACCGACATCGAAAGCCCTGCCGCTCGCGGCAGGGCTTATATATTGCGAGGCCGGTGCTTCATACGAAGCACCGGCCTCGTTTGTCATTTAGTGCTTCTTGTCGAAGCTTGGAGACCAGCCGGCCGATCCTCGGCCCGGAACCCGTGTCAGACGGGTTTGGGGGCGTGAGTAAGTTTGGCAATCTTCTTGATGTGGCTGACGGCAGCCGTGCCGCCGGCGGTCTTGGTGAAGAGGTCGAGAACGTCTTCATCGTCGTCGCCAACCGGCGTCAGGGCCTTGTCCATATAGGTTCCGGCATCTGCCCTGCGCGCAATCAGGAAGGCCGTGACGCTGAGATTGATGATCGTGCCGGCGAGCGAGACGTGTTTGCGGATCGTCTCGAAGGTAAAGCGCGGCCAGAACAGCAGCGGATGCTCGCGCTTGAGGCCGGGGCGCCGCTCGGAAGGATGTTTCAGGCGCAGAAGGCCGCTCTGCAGCGGATGCACGTTCTCCAGCGGCACGGTGGTCGCAAACGAGACCAGGACCTTGACCAGGCTGCTCAGCGAGATGCCGGTTGCGACAGCGCGGCGAAGCAGGGTCTTCATGTGCTCGGGCGAATAGTAGAGCGACCAGGCCTCCCGGTAGATGCTCTCCCATTCCGGCTTGCTCATCTTCTGATGCGCCGTGCAGACATGTTCGACGTCGTAAATATTGAGATCGGCGTCCATATCGACGCCCTTCCTCCAGAGGACCTGATGGTCCTCCGAACCGGGCAGCGGCGTCAGGACGAAGAATTCGATGACGTCGAGCGGCAGCTCTTCCTGAATGATCCTGATGTCGCGGCGGATCGAGTCCGGCGTGTCTGCCGGGAAACCCAGGATATAGCCGGCCAGCGTCATGATGCCCTGCGCCTTCCAGGCAAGCAGCATCTTGCGGTATTCGGTGATCTTGTTCTGGTTCTTCTTGGCGGCGGTCAGGTTGTCCGGGTTGACGTTCTCGAGGCCGATGAAGACGCGGGTGACGCCGGCGCGTTTCGATTTTTCGATGAAATTCGGGATCTTGTGGCAGAGCGTATCCACCTGGATCATCAGCCCGAGCGGAATGCCGTCCTTTTCCCTGAGTTCGATCAGCCGGTCGAAGATGGCTTCCCAATCCTTGTTGCGGGCAAAATTATCGTCGGTGATGAAGAATTTATGGATGCCTTGCGCCCAGTTCATGCGCACCAGTTTCTCGACATCGTCGGCCGAGCGGAAACGGGATTTGCGGCCCTGTACGTTGATGATCGTGCAGAAAGAACATTGATAGGGACAGCCGCGGCCCGCATCGAAGCTGGTGCTGAGGCCAAGCGTGCGCTGGATATTGTCTTTCGGCAGGAACGGCACCGGGGTGCCACCGATGCCGGGCAGATCGTTCATGAAATTGTAGAGCGGCTTCAACTCGCCGGCGGCGGCATCCAGCAGCACGGTCTCCAGCCGCCCTTCAGCCTCGCCGGCAAACATGGAAACGCCCATCTTGCGGCATTCCTCAAGGCCGATCGCATCGCCGTCGAGCATCGACAGGCATCCCGAGACATGAAAGCCGCCCATCGAAACCGGCAGTCCCGCATCGCGGAAGGGGCGCGCAATGTCGAGCGCGCGGGGATATTGGTTGGATTGCACGCCGATCAGCGCGACCATGCCGAAATTGCCGTTTCGGCTGAACTGCGACAGCAATGCCGCAAAATCGATTCGCGTATTGGTTTCGTCGATAACGGTGATGTCGATGGCGGTATCGGCGCCCAGGACCTGCCGCTCGGCGCAGTCGGCGGCGATGCCGTAAATGGCAGCAAGCGAGTTGGACGGAATCATGGCCCGCCACCAGCGAATGACGTAGCCGTCATCGTCATAGTGCGACGGTTTGATCAGGATCAGCTGAAACCGCCTGCGAGCAACCTCTGAACTATGGGGCAAAATATCGATCTTTCGTTATGGGCTGCGCGCCGTATCCGGGTGGCGTGGCAGACCGGTCTGAGACATGTATTTCATGCTGTCGAAAGGCGCGGTCCCATAAGTGGGAACGCTGTAAACAAAACGCAATGGACCGATGCGGGCGCCTGCAACCCTAGCTTACCAATATCTTTTGACATAGGATATAGGTAGTTGGCGCAGGGCTCCAGTCAGCCGCAAGCGATGCGCCAATCGGCGCCTCGTCAAGAAATAAAGCTCAAAGATCAATGGGTTGGGAATAGTGCCCGGAAAGGCGAGGGGAGATCCCCCCGCTTCCTCACAGTTCGGATTTTATATCGCCCATACGGTTCCAGGCATCGAGACCGGCAATCTTGTAGGCTTCTGCGAGCGTCGGGTAGTTGAACGTATTCTCGACGAAATATTCGACCGTGCCCTTCAGGTTAAGCACCGCCTGACCGATATGCACGAGTTCCGTGGCGCCTTCGCCGACAATGTGCACGCCAAGCAGGCGGCGCGTCTTCAGCGAGAAGATCAGCTTCAGCAGGCCGGTGTCCAGACCCATGATGTGGCCGCGCGAGGTTTCGCGGAAACGGGCAATGCCGCATTCGTAGGGAATGCCGCGTTCCTTCATTTCCTCTTCCGTCAGGCCGCAGGTCGAAATCTCCGGCACGGCATAGATGCCGTAGGGGAAATATTTCTGCGGCTCCTTGGCCACGGCGCCGATTGCGACGCGCGCCGCGATACGGCCCTGTTCCATCGAGGTCGAGGCAAGGCTCGGGAAGCCGACAACGTCGCCGGCGGCATAGATATTGGGCACGGACGTCTGGAACGTCTCGGGATTGACCTTCAGGCGTCCGCGGCTGTCCGCCTCCAGGCCGATGGCCTCCAGGTTGAGCGTGTCGGTGGCGCCCATGCGCCCGGCCGCAAAGAGCACCATGTCGGTCACGAGATGCCGGCCGCTGTCCAGCGTCAGCTGAACCTTGCCGCTGTCGAGCCGCTCGACCTTTTCGGCCTTCGTGCCGAGCAACAGCTTCATATTGCGGTCGCGCAGCTGATAGGTGAAATCCTCGACGATCTCCTTGTCGATGAAGTCGAGCATGGTCGATTTCGGGTCGATAACGGTGACGGCCGTATCCAGCGCCGAAAAGATCGTCGCATATTCGATGCCGATGACGCCGGCGCCGATGACGACCATGCTGCGCGGCAGTTCCTCGATATCGAGCAACTCGTCGCTGTCGAGCACGGTCTTGTTGTCGAAGGGCATGTAGTCGGGCCGGAAGGGCTTGGTGCCGACGGCAAGCAGAATGCTGGCGCCCGTTACCGTCATGGTCTCGCCGTCGTCCTTGATGACCTGCAGGCTGTTGGCGTCGATGAAGCTTGCCTTGCCGCGGATATGCTGGACGCGGTTGCGGGCGAACTGGTGTTCGAGCACTTCGACTTCATGGTCGAGCGTGATCAGCAGGCGGCGGCGCAGGTCCTCGGCGCTGATCTCCTGCTTGACGCGGTAGCTGCGGCCGTAGAAGCCGCGCTCACGCCAGCCGGAAAGATTGAGCGCGGTTTCGCGCAGCGTCTTGGACGGGATCGTGCCGGTATGGACGGAAACGCCGCCGACGCGTTTTCCCTGCTCGATGACCAGCACTTTCTTGCCGAGTTTTGCAGCCTGGATTGCGCCGCGGCGCCCCGCCGGTCCGCTGCCCACTACCACGAGATCGTACTGGAACATCCTTTAGCCCCGAACTTGAATTGGAATCATTTTGCGACGCGAAATGTCGCGCGTTCATCGGTAGCCGGTCAATGTTACAGTTTGGTATTCCGGGCAGTTCAGGAATTCAAAAAGCCGAACATTGGCTCAAGCCGCTCGAAGGTGCGATCCATCGCATAAGCGCCGATGAAGAAAAGGGACAGATGGCCGTATGTCAGCGAGATCTGCGACTCCGCCGCCATCTCTCCCTCCTTGGCAACACCGGCGACGTAGATGGCAGAAGCCAGTCCCGTACGGTCGGCGCCGGCCTTGCAGTGGATGAGCATCGGCTTGGGGGCGGCGGCCATGATCGCCATCAGCTGGCGTCCTTCCTCGACCGACAGCTCCTTCGTCGCCGACATGCGGAAATCGATATGCTTTATGTTGAGGCCATTTGCTGCGGCGACTTCGTTGTCGTACCAGGCCTGGCCGCTGCTGTCGCCGCGCAGGTTCAGTACGGATTTGATGCCGTATTCCTTGGCGAGTTCGCCAAGCTTGGCCGGCGAGGGCTGGGCGGAACGGTAGACCTGGCCTTCGACGACCGCGTGCACGTTGGTCGAAAGCTGCAGGTAGCCGAGATAGAGGCCGGTCACGACGAGCAGCAGAAACGTCAGCCGTACCAGCGATTGAAGGCTCGGCGGCGCGTACAAGCGACGAGGAGAAATGCCCATGGTTCCCATCCGGTTGTCAGTCATCCAGCTTGGAGAACGTCAAGATGGCTTTTTCATGCCTTAGCCGCCGTCTCAAATCAGGCGCAGGCCCTTGAGGCTCGCTTGTCCGTCCTTGCCGATGATGATGTGATCGTGAATGGCAATGCCGAGCGGCTTTGCGGCATCGATAATCATCTTCGTCATGTCGATATCGGCGCGCGACGGCGTGGGATCGCCCGAAGGGTGGTTGTGCACCAGAATCAGCGCCGTTGCCGAAAGCTCGAGCGCCCGCCGCACCACCTCGCGCGGATAGACAGGCGTGTGGTCAACGGTCCCCTGTCCCTGCACCTCGTCGGCAATCAGCGCATTGCGCTTGTCGAGGAAGAGAATGCGGAACTGCTCGCGCGTCTCGTGCGCCATGGCCGCATGACAATACTGTACGACCGACGACCAGGAGGACAGCACCTGCTTGCCCTTGAGTTCGCTCTTCAGCGCGCGATGGCCAATGGTCGATATCAGCTTCAGATCGAGCGCCACCGCCTCTCCGACGCCCTTGACCTCCTGCAGCAGCGCTGCCGGCGCGCCGAAGACGCCGGCAAGCGAACCGAAGCGATCGATCAGCGCCTTGGCGATCGGTTTGGTGTCGCGGCGGGGGATCAGCCGGAAAAGCAGGAGTTCGAGGATTTCGTAATCGGCAAGCGCCGTATCGCCATGGTCGCGGAAGCGATTGCGCAACCGCTCGCGATGGCCGTGATAATGCTCCTGCCCGGCGGGCAGGGGGGCCTTCGGCACGGAAGATGCCACCTTTGCCGGCTGCGTGAAAAACGCCCGTTCGTCCGCAGCGATATCCTCGTCCATGTCGAAGGGCAGCTTGTCTTCGCCAGCCTGCGGAACGGGGCTTTTCGCCATGGAGACCGTCACCCGTTCAGCGGCGGCAGGCCCGGCCGGTCGAGGCCGGCCGGCGACAGGGTGAAGATCTCGCAGCCGTTGGCAGTCACGCCGATCGTATGTTCGTATTGGGCAGACAGCGAGCGGTCGCGCGTCACCGCGGTCCAGCCGTCTGCCAGCACTTTCACATGCGGGCGACCGAGATTGATCATCGGTTCGATGGTGAAGATCATGCCCTCGCGCATCTCCGGCCCTTCGTTGGCGCGGCCGTAATGCAGGATGTTCGGCGAATCGTGGAAAAGGCGGCCCACACCATGGCCGCAGAAATCGCGCACGACCGAGCAGCGCTCGGCTTCGGCATAGGTCTGGATCGCTTCGCCGATCGCGCCGGTGCGGGCGCCGGGATGAACGGCGGCAATGCCGCGCATCAGCGACTCGTAGGTCACTTCCAGCAGCCGTTCGGCGGCGCGCTTGATCTGTCCGACCGGATACATGCGGCTCGAATCGCCGTGCCAGCCGTCGACGACGAAGGTCACGTCGATATTGACGATGTCGCCGTCGCGCAGCGGCTTGTCGTCGGGAATTCCGTGGCAGACCACATGATTGATCGAGGTGCAGGTGGATTTCGTATAGCCGCGATAGTTCAGCGTCGCCGGATAGGCGCCGTGATCCATGCCGAATTCGAAAACGAAGCGGTCGATTTCATTGGTTGCGAGACCCGGCTTGACGATATCGGCAAGCGCATCGAGGCAGCGCGCGGTCAGCTGGCACGCATTGCGCATTCCCTCGAATGCTTCGGGGCCGTAAAGCCTGATGGCGCCGGTATTTTTGGGCGGCGCGGTTGCGGCTTCGATATAGTTCACCATTGCAAGGCCTTAGCAGAAATTGTCGTCTCTTTTCATAATGCAGCTATGCCGGGTTCGTCCATCGGGATCAACCGCATGGGCAAGATTTCTCGGGCGTGTCGGATCGGATGAAAGGGTGCCGCCGGGCCGCCCACCGGCTTCACGGGAGCTGCGGACCATCAGTATCCACAGTCTTGTCAATGAGATAGGATTGTGGCCGGAAAATTCCACTGTTACTCACCGATTGGTGACAGACCGGGGTTGACCGAATGCTGAATGAAACTGCCGTGGCCGCGCTCGAACAGACGGGTGCAGCCGAGCCTGAGAAGCGTATCCGCGACAGGGGCGCCACCGAGCGCGCCATTCTGAAGGCGGCCAAGAACCTGCTGGCGGAAGAGGGGTTCCAGAATTTCGGCATCAATGCGGTGGCCCGCCGCGCCGGCTGCGACAAGCAGTTGATCTACCGCTATTACGGCGGCCTCGACGGCCTCGTCGAAGCGATCGGCGCCGATCTGGGCAGCTGGGTCAAGGACCGCATTCCCGAGGATACCGGCGGCATGTTCCTCCTGACCTATGGCGACCTGATGGAGCGGCTGTCGCTGCTATTTCTCGAAGCGTTGCGCGACGATCCGCTGATGCGCCGCATCGTCGCCTGGGAGGTCTCGGAAAATACCGAGCAGGTGAGGCGTCTTTCCGAAGCGCGTTCGAAAGCGCTCGGACTGTGGCTTGACCGTATGCGCGGTTCGCTGGCGCCGCCGAAGGGTGTCGATACCGCAGCCGTCAACGCCCTGATCTTCGCTTCGATCCAGCATCTCGTGCTTGCGGCCGCCGCCGGCGGGCAATGCGCGGGCCTGGTTCTGAAGAACGGCAAGGATTGGGAAAAGGCGGCAACAGCGCTGAAGCGGCTGGTGCGCGGCGTCTACGGCTAAGACCTGCCGCGCAACAAATGTGCCGCGGCTTTGCGACATGAACATGCGAAAACGGGAGTCTGAGGGGCGGGCGTCGCTGCGGGATCGCAGCGCGCTTCAGGCAATCCACAGCCTCCGCGTCCTCGTTAACCTTAACAATTGGTTTACGTTGCGTGGCGCTGGTTAACTCGCCAGTGTGCCCCACATGAGAGATGAACGAGTGTGGACCCGAGTTCAGTGATGGGAACCAGAACAGCCAGAACCGCGTTGCTTGTCGCGGCGATGATGTTTTTCGCCGTACTGGCGCTGGATATCGCCGTGCCCACGCTCGTACTCTGCATCATGGCATCGTCGGTCTGGCTCGTGTCTCTTGATATGCCGGTCCTGCGCAAGCACGAAGGAGGAGCCGCATGAAGTGGTTTCTGATCTTCTGGGCCGGCCCGATCGTCTTCCTGGCGGGTTGGTACTGGCTTTCCTACTACGATCTGAATTTCGGCATCTTCATGCTGACCCGGCAGGTCCATGACCTGACCTTCGAGATTTACGGCAAGGCGCTCGGCCTGCCGCCGCAGGAAATTCCGCCGCTCGTCGCCCGCGCCATTGCCGTCGACAGCCTCGTCGTCTTCGCCGTCATGGGCTTCCGCAAGCGCCGCCAGATCGCCGGCTGGTGGAAGGCGCGTCACGCCTGCGTGTCGTCCGCCGATCTCGCCAGCAAGGAAAGCCTGTCGAGCGCTCCCTGAAGGATGAAACTCGCCGCTGCCGAATCGATGCGTTCGGCGCGTTTCGCCCGCGAGACATCCATTTCCAGCAAGGCCCGTTCGGCCGCCACGGTCGATAGCCGCTCATCCCAATAAATGAAGGGAATGGCGGTCTTCTGCTCCATGTTGCGCACGAAGGCCCGCGTCGCCTGCACGCGCGGTCCCGCCGATCCGTCCATGTTCATGGGCAGGCCGATGACGAAGGCCGCGACCTTCTCCTTCGCCGCGAACCCCAGCAGCGTCTCGGCGTCGATCGAAAATTTCTCGCGCCTGATGACCGGGCGCGGCGTGGCAAAACGGCGCCCCAGATCGGACATGGCAAGGCCGATCGTCTTGGTGCCGAGGTCGAGGCCGGCAATTGCCTGTCCGGGGCCGAGCATTCCCGCCAGTTCCTCGATCGTCAGCACTGTCATTGCCCTGTCATCCCGTCAAAAGAAATTGAAGCTCCCACCGCTTTTCTTTGCGGCCATATCGGCTATGTCCTTAGAGCAATTCCAGAAAAAGTGCGAAACGGTTTTCCGACCGGAATTGTTTTAACCCATTCTGGCCCCCGAAATCGTCTTTTGCAGCACGTAATAAAGGAGACTTTTCATGAAGATCACCTGGCTTGGCCATTCCGCTTTCCGCCTTGAGACGAAAGCCGCCAAAATCCTGATCGATCCCTTCCTGACCTATAATCCGTCTTTCGCCGGCCAGGATATCAAGGAAGTGACCAGGGGCATCACCCATATCCTGCTGACGCACGGCCATGCCGACCATGTCGGCGATACCGTCGAGATTGCCAGGCAGACCGGTGCCGTCGTCCTCGCCAATGCCGACCTTGCGTCCTGGCTCGGCACCAAGGGTGTCGAGAAGCTCGAAATGGGCAATACCGGCGGCACTGTCCCGCTCGGCAGCTTCACCGCCACCTTCACCAATGCGCTGCATTCGTCTGCACAGACCACCGAAGACGGCGTTTCCCATTCGCTCGGCAGCGCCAACGGCCTGATGCTGCATTTCGACGACGAGCCGAGCCTCTTCCACATGGGCGATACGGATATCTTCTCGGACATGGCGCTGATCAACGAGCTGCACCAGCCCGATATCGGCATCGTGCCGATCGGTGATCGGTTCACCATGGGCGGCGCGGTGGCGGCCCTTGCCTGCCAGCGTTACTTCACCTTCAAGACGGCCATTCCCTGCCACTACGGCACCTTCCCGATCATCGACCAGACGCCGGAAAAATTCGTCGCCGGCATGGAGGCATCGAAGACGGAAGTGAAGGCGCCGAAGCCCGGCGAAAGCCTGTCGCTCTGATGTGTCAGCCCTCAAATCCCGGTGGGTTTGAGGGCAGGAATTCTGCATTGCCGAAAAGGCAAACCCGTTGCACAGGACGGCCATGGTCTTTATAGCGGTAGGAAAATTCCTATCCGGAGAATGCCATGTCCGTCGATCTCGCCACCGTTAAGCGCGTCGCGCGCCTTGCCCGTATTGCCGTCTCCGAAGAAGAGGCAAATCGCATGGTCGGTGAGCTGAACGGCATCCTCGGCTTCGTCGAGCAGCTGTCGGAAGTCAATGTCGATGGCGTCGAGGCCATGACTTCGGTGACTCCGATGGACATGAAGAAGCGCGCTGACGTCGTCAACGACGGCAACAAGGCCGCCGATATCGTCGCCAATGCGCCGATCACCGACCACAATTTCTTCCTGGTGCCGAAAGTCGTCGAATAAGGCTTTGCCTGCCTCTTTCCGACCCTGTTGCCATTTTCAGATCTGAAGCGAAAACACGATGAGCGAACTCACCAGCCTGACCATTGCCGAAGCCCGCAAGAAGCTGCGCGCCAAGGAGATCACCGCGACCGAACTGACCGAGGCCTATATTTCGGCGATCGATGCGGCCAATGGCCAGCTCAACGCCTATATCAAGACAACGCCGGATCTCGCCCGTGTCATGGCGAAGAATTCCGACGAGCGCATCGCAGCCGGCAAGGCGGGCGACCTTGAAGGCATCCCGCTCGGCATCAAGGACCTGTTCGCCACCGTCGGCGTGCATACGCAGGCCTGCAGCCACATTCTCGACGGTTTCGAGCCGCGTTATGAATCGACCGTGACCCAGAACCTCTGGGACGACGGCGCCGTCATGCTCGGCAAGCTGAACATGGACGAGTTCGCGATGGGCTCCTCCAACGAGACCTCCTATTACGGCGCGGTTATCAACCCCTGGCGCGCCGCCGGCTCCAACCAGCAGCTCGTCCCCGGCGGCTCGTCCGGCGGTTCGGCAGCAGCCGTTGCCGCCCATCTCTGCGCCGGCGCCACCGCGACCGACACGGGCGGCTCGATCCGCCAGCCGGCCGCCTTCACCGGCACCGTCGGCATCAAGCCGACCTATGGCCGCTGCTCGCGCTGGGGCACGGTCGCCTTCGCCTCCTCGCTCGATCAGGCCGGCCCGATCGCCCGCGACGTTCGCGATGCCGCAATCCTCCTGAAGTCGATGGCAAGCGTCGACGCCAAGGACACGACCTCCGTCGATCTGCCGGTTCCGGATTACGAAGCCGCCATCGGCCAGTCGCTGAAGGGCATGAAGATCGGCATTCCGAACGAATATCGCGTTGACGGCATGCCGGACGAAATCGAATCCATCTGGCAGCAGGGCATTGCCTGGCTGAAGGACGCGGGCGCGGAGATCGTCAACATCTCGCTGCCGCACACGAAATATGCCCTGCCGGCCTATTACATCGTGGCCCCGGCCGAAGCCTCTTCGAACCTCGCCCGCTACGATGGCGTGCGCTACGGCCTGCGCGTCGACGGCAAGGACATCGTCGACATGTACGAAAAGACGCGCGCCGCCGGCTTCGGCCAGGAAGTCAAGCGCCGCATCATGATCGGCACCTATGTTCTGTCGGCCGGCTACTACGACGCCTATTACCTGCGCGCCCAGAAGGTTCGCACGCTCATCAAGCGCGACTTCGAAATCGCCTTCGATGCCGGCGTCGATGCCATCCTGACGCCTGCCACGCCATCGTCTGCCTTCGGCGTTGCCGACGAGAACCTCGCTGCCGATCCGGTGAAGATGTACCTGAACGACATCTTCACGGTCACGGTCAACATGGCCGGCCTGCCGGGCATTGCCGTTCCCGCCGGCCTCGACCACAAGGGCCTGCCGCTCGGCCTGCAGCTCATTGGCAAGGCCTTCGACGAGGAAACCCTCTTCAAGACCGCCCATGTCATCGAACAGGCCGCCGGCAAGTTCACGCCGGCCAGGTGGTGGTAACGGACCTTACGATCCGCAAGATGACCGACGCCGACCGTCAAGCGGTCGGCGTTGTCGGTTTTGCCGCATCGGCAGCGAGCGATCCGCACGAGGACAGCGACCGCGACCCTGATGCAATCGAGCGCGCGCGGCAGGAACTTGCGATCTTCGCCAATACGACGGCAGGAGATATTGTCGTTGCCGAACTGGACCGCGAAGCCTCTCTGTCTCTGCGAATTGATGAAGGCGGAGCGTCTGGAAACGGCACGAGCATATCGGTGCGATCCGTCTTTAGGGGCGATGCGGTTTCAGCATCATCTGGCACGGCATAGAGTTTTCCGAGCGCATGGGTGTTCTGCTTGAAAAGGTCCATCTGGAGAAACGGCTGACCGATTGATGGCGGCGGCCCGAGGAGGTGTTATGGCAATTAATGATCTTGCACGATTGATCGAGGCCTTTGATCGCCTCGCCTCCGCCGGTTTCAAAATCGGTTCGGAGTGGGAAACGGTTCACGAAATCTGCCAGAACCACGAGGGCGAACAGCTGTTCGACTGGGGCCATGCCCTCTGCCACCGGGTCGAAGGCGACGACTGGAACGCCGGCTACTGGTATCGCCGTGCCGGCAAGACGGTCGGCGCCGGCACGATCGCCGAGGAGTGGGCGGCAATGCGCCCGGCGCTTTCTGAAAAGCTCTGAGCGTTCCGGCCGCACGGCGATGTCGCCGCGCGGCCGGGTTCTTGTCACACCCTATCTGTTGTCGAGTTGCGAGCGGACGAGGCGCAGCCCGCGTTCGGTGATCCGGTAGGGCTGGCCGGCGGAAGACTTGATGGCCTTCATCCGTTTCAGCTTGCGGAAAAGTTCGAGACCGAAACCGGGATAGACCCAGCCGTCGCGGGTGAAGCAGCTGACGGCCTCGATTTTCCTGTTGTCGTCACGGGTAATTTCGATGCGGCCGCCCTGGGCCATAAGGTGCAGGATGCGCTGTTCCGCGCGTGAGATGTCCATTGCTGTTGATCCGGAAACGCGCCTTCATGAAGGCGCACGAAAACGATCTGGCGATCGGGCTTATCCGATACGCCGCGGCTTCGTTTTTCTGGCCCATGCGCGCGAGGCAGTGCTTGCGGGCAGGGGCCTTTACCGGGACTCAGACAGGTTAGACATAGACACCTCTTGAGCAATTCCAGCAAAAGCATGCAGCGGTTTTGCTTTGGGAACTGCGTGTAAACAAAGAGATAGGGTCGTTCCGCAGTTCGAAGAAAACGGAACGGCCCTATCGCGCTTTTTATCAGCAACCGCAATCCGGTCAAGCCGGTGCAGGGATAGGGAAAACGCCGAAGAAGTTGCGCTTTGGTCGTTTATCTTATTGGAGGGACTGGAAAAAAGCCCGACTCAATGGTCTACTCTTGGCTGTAACGCGGAGGTGCCATTGATCCACATTCGCAATGCCCGCGAAGGCGAAACGGAGCTCTTGGGCGAAATCGGCTTGCGCGCCTGGCAACGGGCGATGGCGTTGATCGGCGAATCGGATGCCATGACGGATGCAGCCCGCAACGCTTTCCGAACCTTCGTGGACAATAACTGGCTGACCATCACTGTTATCGAACAGAACGGGCAGGTTGCCGGCTGGGCTGCGCGCGAGGGGCTGGACGAGACCATTTCCGACTTCTGGATCGATCCGAGTTTCAACCGCCAGGGGCTGGGCAGCGCGCTGCTGGAACATATCGAGGCCGATATTTTCGAGCAGGGATTCGAGGAGGCGGCGATGCAGACCCATTCCGGAAATACGGAGGCGATCTCCTTCTTCCAGAAGCACGGTTATGCGATCCACTGGCTTTCGGTCGCCTATAATCCGAAGCTTGATCGCGACCTGCCGTCCGTCGGCCTCAGCAAGCATCTCGGCCCGCAGGAGCCGGAAGGCTACGGTCCGGGTTTCTAGGCTGCCGAAAGCCTTGCACCGGCAGGCCATTTCCTTTACCTCACCAGTTGAAAAGAACAGCCTTCGAAGAGCATCTCATGACCATTGTCGACGTTCGCACGCCTGATCCGAAACGTTATATCCCCGGCGCCACCGGCGATTGGGAAGTCATCATCGGCATGGAAGTCCATGCCCAGGTGCTCTCCAATTCCAAGCTGTTTTCCGGCGCGTCGACGGAATTCGGCAAGCCGCAGAATTCGAACGTCTCGCTCGTCGATGCCGCCATGCCCGGCATGCTGCCCGTCATCAACGAGGAATGCGTCAAGCAGGCGGTGCGCACCGGTCTCGGCCTGAAGGCTCAGATCAACAAGCGCTCGCTCTTCGACCGCAAGAACTACTTCTATCCGGACCTGCCGCAGGGCTATCAGATCTCCCAATACAAGGACCCGATCGTCGGCGAGGGCAAGATCGTCATCTCCCTCGGCCCGGATCGCCAGGGCCAGTTCGAGGATATCGAGATCGGCATCGAGCGCCTGCACCTGGAACAGGACGCCGGCAAGTCGATGCACGACCAGCATCCGACCATGTCCTACGTGGATCTCAACCGCTCCGGCGTGGCGCTGATGGAAATCGTCTCCAAGCCGGACATGCGCTCCGCCGATGAGGCCAAGGCCTACATGACGAAGCTGCGCTCGATCGTGCGCTACCTCGGCACCTGCGACGGCAACATGGACGAAGGCTCGATGCGCGCCGACGTCAACGTTTCCGTGCGTCGCCCGGGCGAGCCCTTCGGCACGCGCTGCGAAATCAAGAACGTCAACTCCATCCGCTTCATCGGCCAGGCGATCGAATACGAAGCTCGCCGCCAGATTGGCATTCTCGAGGACGGCGGCACTATCGATCAGGAAACCCGCCTGTTCGATCCGAACAAGGGCGAGACGCGGTCCATGCGCACCAAGGAAGATGCGCATGACTATCGCTATTTCCCCGATCCGGACCTGCTGCCGCTCGAATTCGACGACGCTTTCGTCAAGGAACTGGCCGACCACCTGCCGGAACTGCCCGACGACAAGAAGGAGCGTTTCGTCCGCGAGCTCGGCCTGTCGATCTACGACGCTTCCGTGCTCGTCTCGGAAAAGGCGATCGCCGACTATTTCGAAGCCGTCGCCGAAGGCCGTGACGGCAAGACGGCCGCCAACTGGGTTATCAACGATCTGCTCGGCGCCCTGAACCGCACCGGCAAGGGTATCGAGGAAACACCGGTTTCCCCGGCCCAGCTCGGCGGCATCATCGACCTCATCAAGGCCGAAACCATCTCCGGCAAGATCGCCAAGGACGTCTTCGAGATCATCCTCAACGAAGGCGGCGATCCGGCCGAGATCGTCGAGAGCCGCGGCCTGAAGCAGGTGACGGATACCGGCGCCATCGAAAAGGCCGTTGACGAGATCATCGCCGCCAACCCGGATCAGGTCGCCAAGGTCAAGGCCAAGCCGACGCTGGCCGGCTGGTTCGTCGGCCAGGTCATGAAGGCAACCGGCGGCAAGGCCAACCCGCAGGCCGTTCAGGCCCTCGTCAAGGCCAAGCTCGGCATCGAGGAAGAATAAGCCAGCGGTCTCGGCCAACAGCGCGAAGCGGTTTTCGGGGGCCGATGCCGCAAGGAGAAGGTCTTGGTCTATTTCGTCCGAACGGCGAGCGAACGCGATCTGGAGAAGGTCCGCACCCTGCTGGTCGAGAGCTTTCATGCGGCCTATGACGCAAGCCATGGCACTGCGAAGGTCAACGAACTGATCGCCCATCTGTTTTCGCCGGCTGCGCTGAAAGCGCGGCTGGCGAAGAAGAATGCCGAATTCCTCGTCGCCGACGACGGCCGGCATATCGGCGGCATGGGTTATGCGGCAATGTCGTCCGAGATGACGAAAACCGTCATGCTGCATCTCCTCTACGTGAAGCCGGATCTGCAGCGGCAGGGTATCGGCCGCGATATTTTCGCCGAACTCGAAACCTGTTTTCCGGATGCCGAGATCATGCGGCTGGAGGTCGAGGTTCAGAACCGGGAAGCCATCCGTTTCTATGAGCGGCTCGGCTTTGTCGAAGCCGGCCGTAATGAGAACAGCGGCCCGGGCCAGTCCGGCGTTCCGACGCTGGTTTTCGAAAAGGCGCTCGAGCTTCACTGACATGAAATCGGGCAACATCATCATCCGCGAGGCGCGTGAAGCCGACCTGCCGGCCCTGATCGCGATGTTTGCCGCCGATCCGCTCGGCGGCCACGGGGATACTGTCGATCCTGAAGCCTATCCGGATTATCTCAGCGCCTTTGCGACGATTGCGGCTTCGTCCGGCCAGACGCTTTATGTCGCGGAGCGGGACGCTGACGTTGTCGGTACCTTCCAGACGATGATTACCACCTCGCTGAACGCCCGCGGCTCATCCGCCATGATTATCGAGGCGGTGCAGACGCGTGCCGACCTGCGCGGGCAGGGCATCGGCGCCCGGATGATCGAATTTGCCGTTGCCGAGGCGAAAAGTCGCGGCGTGCGGCTTGTCCAGCTGACATCGAATGCGGTGCGCAAGGATGCCCATCGTTTCTATGAGAGACTGGGTTTCAAGCCGTCGCATCTCGGTTTCAAGATGGCGCTGAAATGACCGCAGTTTCGGCGGGAATCACTGGACAATTCGGCTTGGCGGCGGCATAAGCGAAAAAGCCTATCTGCTTTCGTCCGCGTCCTGCGGCCACGAGGAAAAGACATGATCAAGTTCCTGCTTCACACCTTCACCTGGTGGAACAATTACACTTTCGGCACGCTGTTTGCCCTTCGCGGCTTCAAGCGCGTTGGTGAAGACGAGTTTGGCAATGTCTATTACGAAGGCGGTCTTTCCTCCTACGGCCTGCCGAAGCGCTGGGTGATTTACAAGGGTTATGCCGAAGCTTCGGCTATTCCTCCGGGCTGGCACGGCTGGATGCATCACCGCACCGACGTTCCGCCGTCCAAGGAAAATTACGTTGCCAAGGAATGGCAGAAGCCGCACCGCGCCAACCCCACGGGCTCGCCGCAGGCATACCGCCCGCCGGGCTCGCTTTCGGTAGCCGGCGAACGTCCGCGCGTGACCGGCGACTACGACGCATGGACGCCGGGCAACTGAGCATCGGGCGCCCGATGGCGGGTTCTGCCCCGCGCTTTGGCCACAATTGACCTTTACCCGCAGGTTGGCCGCAATCGCTGCGGCCGTGAACCTGATATGTGCTGGAGACGGGTAGATATGAAGCTTTCCCTGCGAAACACGGTTCTGCCGGCGGCGGGAGCTGTATCGCTATTGGCGCTGTCCGCCGGGCTTCTTTCCAATCCGGCACAGGCTGCCCGCATCGACAATCCGGTTGCCGTCTTCTCCGGCCTCGACAAGATCACCGGGCGTATCACGACCTTTGACGTATATGTCAACGAAACGGTCCAGTTCGGCGCCCTGCAGGTCACACCGAAGGCCTGTTATTCGCGTGACCAGTCGGAAGCCCAGAAGATCGACGGTTTCGTCGAAGTTGACGAGATCACGCTGGACCGCAAGATCCGCCGCATCTTCACCGGCTGGATGTTTGCCGACAGCCCCGGTCTCAACGCCGTCGAACACCCGATTTATGACGTCTGGCTGAAGGACTGCAAACAGAATTCAGACGTGCCGCCGCCCGATAGCGCCGGCGCGAAGTAAAAGCGCAGGGCGTATTCGCCGCGTTCGCGATATCAGCTGTTGCCGCGAGGATGCCGGGCAATGTCGTGCGAAAGACTTCCGACGCGACACTGCCCGCATATAAGAACTATGCGCTGGGCGTCTTGTTGCCGGTGAAGAGCTTCTTTACAAGGCTGACCGCTCCGCCAAATACCACGAAGACAAGAATCCAGGCCTTCTTCAGGAAAGCGGCGGCGATAGCCAGCAGGCCGACCTTCGCGGCCACCTTGGCGCCGGCACCGGCAGCGATCATGCCCGCCATCCCGTAGGCCGCGACCTTGTCGCCATCCACGTAATCGCTGTAGGCCATACCCTTGTCGAATTGCACAAGCTTGGTCACGGTCGGGACTGCGGTTTCGATTTCCTTCAGCTGCTCGAGGCCGGCAACGAAGTCGAACTGCAAGACGCCCTCGCGGCCCAGCGTGCGCACGGAATAGTTCAGGGTATGCTGCGTGTTTCCGTTTTCGTTGAACACCAGATCGCGCGCCCAGTGCAAGGCATGTGTGGCTTGGTCGTAATGCGGGGAAGAGGCCCAGCCAACGAGCGTCACCGTCGGAAAGCCCTGCTTCTGTCGCTCGGCATTGCTCTCCGCAATCGAGTCTTTGATCGACTGCAACAGCTCATCGTAGTCGATCGTCGCTGCGTCGGCATCGGAGACATAGCCATCGGCGCTGAATTCGACGACCGACCCCCATGATCCGACATCGGTCGGGGAATATTGTGCGGGAAACAACATGCCGAGCGCATCAGTCGCCGACGTCGGAGGGTTCCCCCATATGTCGACGAGCACGGTCTTCGTGTCCTCGGGGCTGAGATAATAGAACCCCTCCGGTACGTTCAGCGTCGCCTTCGCAGCCGGCAGCCTGATCGCCCCCTGCTGGAAGTCGAGCTTCTCCAGGAGCGGCTTCTCTTGATCGGAGAAATCCGTCCGGTTTGGAAACATGTCCTGGTAAGGACGGGCATCGGCTGCGCCGGCAGCCATGGCGAGCAGGATCGCTGCCGCAAAATATCGCTTCAAGATTTCACCCTCCGTTGCGGTCCGACCTTAAACCGGCTGGCCGGAAAATCAACGTGAAGATGAAAAATTCAACCTTAAAACTTCAGGTGTGGCGATTCCATTGCTGCGGCGAGCAGCAGCGCATAGTCCGCCTTGGGCACGTCGATCGCCCCGAAGGTCTTCAGGTGCTCCGTCGTGAATTGCGTGTCGAGCAGCGTGAAATGCTGCTGCCGCAAACGCGCCACCAGATGCACGAGGCAGATTTTGGAAGCGTCGGTACGCCGCGAGAACATGCTCTCCCCGAAGAAGGCGGAACCGAGCGATACACCGTAAAGGCCGCCGACGAGTTCGTCGCCATCCCAGGCCTCGACGGAATGGGCATGGCCCATATGGTGCAGGGCCGTGTAGAGCGATTTGATCGTTTCGTTGATCCAGGTGCTCGGGCGGTCGGATGTTTCCTGCGCGCAGGCGGCAATAACGCCGGCGAAATTGCTGTTGAAGCGAATGTCGAAAGGCTTCTGCTTGATCGTCTTTCGGAGGCTTCTGGAAACGTGGAAGCGATTGTCGAGCGGCAAGACGCCGCGAACGTCAGGTTCGACCCAGAATATTTCCGGATCGTCGGCGGATTCGGCCATGGGAAAGAGGCCGATCGAATAGGCGCGCAGGAGGATCTCAGGGGTAATGCCCGGTGATTTCCTGCGCGCTCCTGCCATTCCCGTCCTATGCTGCCGGTTTGCTGTTGGCGAGATACTTTTCCAGCCAGTGGATATCATAGTCGCCATTGGCGATATCCTGGTTGGAAACGAGATCCTGGAACAGTGGCAGCGTGGTCTTGATCCCGTCAACGACAAATTCATCGAGCGCACGGCGCAGGCGCATCATGCATTCGACACGCGTGCGGCCATGGACGATCAGCTTGCCGATGAGGCTGTCGTAATAGGGCGGGATCTTGTAGCCCTGATAGGCACCGGAATCGATGCGCACGCCAAGACCGCCGGGCGCATGGAAATGCGTGATCGTGCCGGGCGAGGGCACGAAGGTGCGCGCGTCCTCGGCATTGATGCGGCATTCGATGGCATGGCCCTGGAAATGCACCTCGTCCTGCGTGACCGAGAGGCCGCCGCCGGAGGCGACGCGGATCTGCTCATGCACGAGGTCGATGCCGGTGATCGCTTCCGTGACCGGATGCTCCACCTGCAGGCGGGTGTTCATTTCGATGAAATAGAACTCGCCGTTTTCGTAGAGGAACTCGATCGTGCCGGCGCCGCGATATTTCAGCTTCTTCATGGCGTCGGCGCAGATCTGGCCGATCTTCATGCGCTGTTCGACATTGAGGGCAGGCGAATTGGCCTCTTCCCAGACCTTCTGGTGACGGCGCTGCAGCGAGCAGTCGCGTTCGCCGAGATGGATCGCATTGCCCTCGCCATCGCCAAACACCTGGATTTCGATGTGGCGCGGCTTTTCGAGGTATTTTTCCATGTAGACGGCATCGTTGCCGAAGGCCGCGGCCGCCTCGGTGCGGGCCGTCGACCAGGCTTCGATCAGGTCGGCTTCGGTCTTGGCGACCTTCATGCCGCGTCCGCCGCCGCCGGCCGTTGCCTTGATGAGCACCGGATAGCCGATATAGGCCGCCGTCTTCAGCGCGTCCTCTTCGGTCTTTACTTCGCCGTCGGAACCGGGAACGACGGGAATGCCGAGTTCCTGCGCCGTCGTCTTGGCGGTGATCTTGTCGCCCATGATGCGGATATGTTCCGCCGTCGGGCCGATGAAGGTAATGCCGTGCGCTTCGAGAATATCGGCGAACTTGGCGTTCTCCGACAGGAAGCCGTAACCCGGATGCACGGCGTCGGCGCCGGTGATCTCGCAGGCCGCGACGATCTGGTGGATGTTGAGATAGCTTTCGCGCGACGGCGGCGGGCCGATGCACACGCTCTCGTCGGCAAGGCGCACATGCATGGCGTCGGCGTCGGCCGTCGAATGCACGGCAACGCTGGCAATGCCGAGTTCCTTGCAGGCGCGCAGCACGCGAAGGGCGATCTCGCCGCGATTGGCTATGAGGATCTTCGAGATCATGGCTGAAGCCTTATTCGATGACGACGAGCGCCTGACCGTATTCGACGGGCATGCCGTCTTCGACGAGGATTTCCGTGACCTTGCCGGACTTCGGCGAAGGAATCTGGTTCATCGTCTTCATCGCTTCGATGATGAGCAGCGTCTGGCCTTCCTTGACGGTCGCGCCGATTTCGATGAAGGCGCGCGCGCCCGGTGCCGGCGCCATGTAGGCGGTGCCCACCATCGGCGCGTTGACAGTATTGGCCGGGTTGCGGCCGGCAACGGCGGCCGGGGCGGCGGCGGCCGCGACCGGGGCTGCGGCTGCAGCGGCAGGTGCCGCATAGGCAGGAGCTGCGATCGGCGCCTGGATGTACTGGGTCGTGCCGGCGCGCGAAACGCGGATGCGCAGGTCTTCCTGTTCGACCTCGATCTCGGTCAGATCCGTGTCCTTGAGAATGTTGGCGAGATCGCGGATCAGAGCCTGATCGATACCGGATTTCTTTTCAGCCATGAGTGTTGCCCTGTCTTCTTCTTATGCTGTGATGTTCTTCAGCGCGTGCAGCGCCAGGATGTAGCTGTGAGGCCCGAAGCCGCAGATCACGCCCTTGCATGCCGGCGCGATCATCGACTTGTGGCGGAATTCTTCCCGTGCATGCACGTTGGATATGTGGAGTTCGATGACGGGAATGGAAATGGCGCGGATCGCATCATGCAGAGCGACCGACGTATGCGTATAGGCGCCTGCATTGATGGCAACGCCGGCGGCCTTTTCGTCCGCTTCGTGGAACCAGTCCACCAGCGTGCCTTCGTGATTGCTTTGGCGGAAATCGATGTCGAACCCGAGTTCGCGGCCTGCAGCCTTGCAGTCCGCCTCTATGTCCTTGAGCGTCTTGCCGCCATAGATGCCAGGTTCTCGCTTGCCCAGCATATTCAGGTTGGGTCCGTTCAGGACAAAAATCGTTTGCGTCATCGAATGTTCCGTTTGGCGCTTCGGCTCCCGATCCTCTCTGGACCGGGCAACCGTTACGCGGTTCATTGTATTCATCACGTCCTGCGCCGGCCTTTTGGCGACAAGGCACGGGAATGCGCGAGCGCCACCTATAGACTCCACGCGGGCTTATTGAAAGCCCTTACAGAATCGGCAGGGGACGTCGCGCCATGTTTGTCCACATGGCTGAAACGCTTTGATTCAGGCTATTTGATGAGCGTGTATTCAGCAGCTTGTCTTGCCGCAGGCCCGCATATTCTTCACCTTGGCTTCGAGATCGTCGATGCCGACGGCGCCGGGCACCATTTCGTTGCCGATCACGTAGGACGGCGTACCGCTGATGCCGAGATTGGCGGCGAGCTGATAGGTCGCCTGCACGATATCGTCGTTCGGGCTCTTTTTCATCTCCGCCCGGATCTTGTCTTCGCTGACGCCGAGGGCGGCGGCGACCTGCATTGCCGTGTCCTCCGAGGCGCGGCCATCGCTGCTCAGCATCGCGACGTGGAAATCGCCATATTTTTCAGGCGCAAGCCGCCGGAAGGCATCGGCGACGCGGTGCGCCGCAACCGAATCCGGCCCAAGGATCGGGAATTCCTTCAGCACGAAGCGGACGTTCCGGTCCTTTTTCAGGAGCGCCTGCATGTCGGGCAGGGCGTGGCGGCAATAGGTGCAGTTGTAGTCGAAGAACTCGACGACGGTGACGTCGCCCTTGGGGTTGCCGAGGGTCACGTCATCCTTGGAATCGAAGATGCCGCCATTGTTGTTTTCGATGGCCATGGTGGCCTTCACCTGCTGGGCCATCTGCTGCTTCTTCTGCAGCGCATCCTGCACGTCGAGCATGATCTCCGGATTTTCGATCAGATACTGTTTGATGAACTCACCCAGTTCCTTCTTCTGCTGGTCGTCGAGCGCAAATGCCTGAACCGGAAGGGCGATGGAGGCTGCAAGCGCCAGCGCGGTAAGCGTTTTGGGGAAGAAGGCCATGATATCCTCGTCGTCGGCTGATGGATTTTCGAAGCGGAAAATAGCATCGCCGGGTTAATGGGCTTGGAGCGTCGTATCAAATTACGGCGCCTCGGGCCGCCATCAAACAGGAAATTTCCCCCGATCCAGGCCCTCGCGGGATTGTGATGAACCGATTATTGCGGCAATTGTCTGGCCGTCAGTTGAAGTCAGGCAGGAAGTGATCGTGTTTTCCATCTCCAAACGCAGCGAAGTCGAGCCGTTCCACGCCATGGACGTTCTGGCTGAAGCGACGAAACGGCGCGCGGGCGGCCACCCCGTCATCTCCATGGCTGTCGGCCAGCCCTCGCACCCCGCGCCCCAGGCGGCTCTCGAAGCCGCCCGCACGGCGCTCGCCGAAGGGCGCATCGGCTATACCGATGCCTTGGGCACGGCGCGCCTAAAACATGCGCTTGCCTGGCATTATCGCGACCGCCACGGTCTGGAGATCGACCCCGCCCGCATCGCCATCACCACGGGCTCGTCGGCCGCCTTCAATCTCGCCTTCCTGTCGCTCTTCGATGCCGGCGACGCGGTTGCCATTGCCCGGCCGGGCTATCCCGCCTACCGCAACATCCTCGGCGCGCTTGGCCTCAATGTCGTCGAAGTGCCGGTTACGGCCGAGACCCATTTCACTCTGACGCCCGAAAGCCTTGAAGCAATCCAGCAGGAAAAACGTGTGAAGCTGAAGGGCGTGCTGCTTGCAAGTCCGGCAAATCCGACCGGTACCGTAACCGGCCGCGAAGGCCTGAAAGCGCTGGCTGCCTATTGCGACGCCAACGACATCGCCTTCATTTCCGACGAGATCTATCACGGCCTGACCTTCGCGGGCGAAGAGACCAGCGCACTGGAACTGACGGACGAGGCGATCGTCATCAACTCCTTCTCCAAATATTACTGCATGACCGGCTGGCGGATCGGCTGGATGGTGCTGCCCGAACGGCTGGTGCGCCCGATCGAGCGTGTTGCCCAGAGCCTCTACATCTCTCCGCCGGAACTTTCCCAGATCGCAGCGACCGCAGCGCTCGGCGCGAGCGAGGAGCTGGATCGCGTCAAGGCAAGTTATGCCGCCAATCGCGAGCTGCTGCTCGACCGGCTGCCGAAGATCGGCCTTGAGCCGGCGTCACCCATGGATGGCGCCTTCTATGCCTATGTCGATGTCTCGCGCTTCACCAACGACAGCATGGATTTTGCCCGCCGCATGCTGGCGCAGATCAATGTCGCGGCAACTCCCGGCCTCGATTTCGATCCGGTGGAGGGACCGCGCACCCTGCGCATGTCCTATGCCGGTTCGGAAGCCGAAATCGCCGAAGCGCTGGAGCGCATCGGCGCCTGGCTGAAATAGAGGTTCCTAGTTCTTGTATTCCGGCGCCTGCCGGTCGAGGACACGCCGGACGCTTTCCAGATGCAGCCGTGCGCTTTCCGGATCGCCTTCGCGCATCTGTCTGGCCGCCTGTGCGGCGATGTCGGCGGGAACGGGGATCAGCGGACGTCCGCTGCTCATCGCCTTGAGCTGAACCTCTGCCGCACGTTCCAGGTAATAGAGATCGTCCCAGGCTTCCGCGATATTGGGCGCGCAGACCATGACGCCGTGGTTCTTCATGAACAGGATGTCCTTGTCGCCGAGCACGGCGGCAATCCTGTCGCCCTCGCGCTCATCGAGCGCCAGACCGTTATAATTCTCGTCGACGGCGACGCGCCCGTAGAATTTCAGGGCCGTCTGCCCGGCCCAGACGAAAGGATCGCCTTCGATCATGCTGAGCGCCGTCGCGTTCGGCATATGGGTGTGAAAGGCGGCTCCGACGCGCGGCGACATCCTGTGCAGACGGGCATGGATGAAGAAGGCGGTGGCCTCGGGCACGCCATCGCCGGCCACGACATTGCCTTCGAAATCGCAGATCAGCAGCGATGAGGCCGTGGCTTCCTGAAATGCCCAGCCAAGCCTGTTGACGAGAAAGAGATCGGGATGGCCGGGCACGACCGCGGAAAAATGGTTGCAGATGCCTTCTTCGAGGCCGAGCCGTGCCGCCATTCTCAGGCATGCGGCCAGATCGACGCGGGCCTGCCGGATCTCGTCCGTATCGAGCGGCAGATTGCGCAATATCGCCGGCTGTCCCTTCGCCAGGTTCAGTTCATGAGCCATGTCTCGCCTCCAATGAATTACATCCAGCCCTTCGCCGCAAACAGGCCGGGGACCCTGTCCAGCGTCGGCACGACCTCGTTTGGGCGGTAGTCGCTGAGCGGTTTGCGCCCGGTACCGCGATCCACCCAGATCGCACGAAAACCGAGTTCGCGGGCGGCGGCAAGGTCGAGATGCGGGCTGGCGCAGATATGCACGAGATCATCCATGCCGATGCCGAGCGTTTTCCAGGCATGCCGGAAGATCTGTGCGGACGGCTTGTAGGCTTGTGCCTGCTCGGCGGTTATCACCCGGTCGACGAAACCGCCAAGCTGCGCGATGTTGCCGGCGATGATCGCATCGTCCGTGTTGGAGATGACGGCCAGCTTGAAGCCGGCGGCCTTGAGCCTGCCGAGCGTTTCGACGACTTCCGGGAAGGGCGGCATCCGGCCGATCGAGGAGGTCAGGAGGTCGCCATCGGCGCTGTCGAAATTCAGGCTGAATTCCTTCATCGCCAGTTCCAGCGCGAGCGCCGTCACCTGCTTGAAGGAACGGTGCGGCCGCTGTCCTTCCAGCTGATGTTCGTATCGGTCGTAAACGGCAATGAAGGCGGGCTGGTCGATGTCGCCGCCCTTGGCCGACAGGATCGCATCCATGGCGGCCAGCAGGCCTTCGTCCCATTGGATCAGCGTGCCGTAACAATCGAAGGTCAGCCAGGTCGGCCGGTTTCCGGGAAGCGTCATCTCTCGTCTCCATGATTTGCCGCATGTTGACAAAGAAACGGGCCATTGAAAAATTAAATGTCGAAATCATCAACATTGGAAAATCGAATGAGCTTCGCCTTCGATCTCGATCTTCTCCGGACTTTCGCGGCCGTCATCGACGCCGGCGGTTTCACGCGCGCGGCCGAGCGCATTCATCTCACCCAGTCCACCGTCAGCCAGCAGATCAAGAAACTCGAAGCCAATATCGGCCACAGCCTGCTTCTGCGGGACAAATCGACGGGCAGCGTCCAGACGACGGAGGAGGGCGAGGTTCTGCTCAGCTATGCGCGGCGCCTGCTGGCAACGGCCGAAGAGGCGATGGAAATCATGCGCAAGCCGGCTGCACCCAAGACCGTCAGGCTCGGTGTTCCCGAGGATTTTGCCGGCCGCAGGCTTATCGATCTGCTGTCGGGCTTTGCGGCCGCCTCTCCGCATATAAGGCTCGATACGGTCAGCGGCTGGAGCGTCGAGCTTCGCCGCCTTCTGGACGCCGGCGAGATCGACCTTGCGCTGATCAAGCGCGAGCCGGGCGACGGCGGCTGTCTGGCAAGCTGGAAGGAGGAACTGGTCTGGGTCGAGAGCATGAGCCGGCCGGTTCGGGGCGAGCCTGTCCCGCTCGCGGTTTTTCCCGTCGGCTGCATCTACAGGGAGAGGGCCATCCGTTTTGTCGAACGCAGCGGATGGCGCTGGCGCATCGCCTATACGAGCCAAGGCCTGATGGGTGTCCAGGCGGCGGTCGCGTCAGGCCTCGGCATCAGCCTGCTTCCGTCGGATGCCGTCCTGCCTGAACATCGCCGGCTTGGAGCGGCGGACGGCTTCGATCCGCAGCCAGCCTCCGAACTTGCCCTTGTCGGGGGAAGGCCGCGGCTCTCGGCGGAGAGCCGCTCGCTTGCCGATTTCCTTGCGGCCAATCTTTAGGTGCGTGAGGAGAAGAGCGAGGCCAGCGTCGATGACGGCTTGTTGTTCAGCCGCGGCACGACGACGAGCTGCCTGATATCGCCGCGTTTGTAGGCGGCGAGGAAGCGCTTGTAATCCTTGAAGGAAACGCAACCGTTGGAATCGCCGTTCCGGCCGAGCATATAGGTATGCGCCAGCAGGCCGACACGGTTGAAGATCGCTTCCGAGCCTTGTACCGGCGTCAGGCGAATGGCTTCCACGCCGTGGAACAGCGCCTCGCGCATCGTCAGGTTATAGGTGTGCGGCGGCGTCGGTCCGCGCATCTTCTGGTTCACGAAACGCGGATTGTCACGCATCTTGCCGAGGCCGGAATGGGCCTCCAGGCGTTCGCCGTTCGGCAGATAGACCGTGCTGTTTTCGATATCGTAGATGGCGACGCCGGCCCGCAGGCGCGGCGTAAAGACCGGCTTGTCATAGCGCGGCACGGCATCGTCGTCGTCATCCTCGATCGGCGAGTTCGGCTTGGCATAGGCAAGCACCGGCTCGGCAGCGCGAGGCGCCCCCTTGGAGGCCGGGGCGGGTTTGCCGACGAGACCGTCGGGCCGCGCCATCGGCAGCGGTATGGAATCCTCATCGGGCGCGAGAACCAGATCGAAAGGCTGGGCGCCATCGTCCGCCTCGGCAACGTCGACGGGCTGATCGGCGACAGGGGCGGTGGCGCGGTTGACCGGCGCCGGCTCGATCGGAGCAGGCATCACGCGCGCCCCGGCATCGGCCAGGGCGAGCATCGCCGGCATCTCGGCGGCGGCGACAACCTCCTTCGACGGAATGATGATCCGGTCGGCATCGTCCTCGTCGGAGACGGCGGAAGCGGTTTCGACGGCCGGCGGTGTCGCCTTGATGGCATCTTCCTTGCTGAAGCGCGGATTGTCGGAGACGGCAACCGGCTGAACCTGTGCGACGGCAACGGCAAGACGATTGGTCTTCGCAAGCGCCAGGACCGCATTCGAGGCCGCCGATGTCTTCTCTGCATGCGACTGGATCAACTGCGCCGTCAAAGGCACAACCGGCTTGGCATCGAATGCCGCAAGGCGTGAAGCCTTGTTCACATGGATGAGACGCTCACGCGTGGCGGCAACAGGTGCTGGCCTTGGCGCTGCCGTGACCTCGGCCATTTCCTTATGCGAGGAAAACGGCATCGACACGGATTGCATCGTCGCGACAGTGCCGATCAGCCATGTGGAGGTCAGGAGCCCGGCGATTGCGATGCCGGCAAGAAAACCGCGAGATCTTCCCGAACGAACAGGGGATCCGCCAAAAGGGGCGACGTTATTGAACGTCCCTACCGCAAACGCCATACTCTACTCGTCTTCCAAACACGCTACGCAGGCCGGCAGCACTGGCTACTTGATCTTTGCCGGAGCCGCTAACTGCCCAAAAAGGCCGAATTTTGGCCTGTCCGCGACATGCGACCGTTTCTTAAGGATGACGAACTATGGTTTCCAATTGGTTTACGGATGCGGGGCTCTGCTTCGATTGTCGCGAAAAGAGACGCAATATTTTAGGGATAGCTGTTTTTCGAAGGCTCGTCTCGTCTGCGTGTCACCGTCCGGTGCGGGATGGCTTGCGGGTAGGTTTTCCTGCCGTCAGCTGCGGGCCATGACGTAACTGCCGGGAGCTTCTTCGATCGCGTTGAGGGCTGCCCCGCCCACCTTGCGGGCAGCCACGCGCTCGCCGTTCTGCGCCTCGATCCAGGCGTGCCAGTGCGGCCACCAGGAGCCGGCCGTCTCCTTTGCCTTGGCAAGCCATGCATCATAGTCGCCCTTGGCCGGTCCGCCGGTCCAGAACTGGTACTTGTGCTTGTCGGGCGGATTGACGACCCCGGCAATATGGCCGGAGCCGGCAACGACGAACTGCACCTTGCCGCCGAAAAACCGGCTGCCGAGGAAAACGGATTTCGCCGGCGCGATGTGATCCTCGCGGGTTGCAAGATTATAGATCGGGATCTTGATGTCCTTCAGCGACAGGGTCTTGCCGTCGAGGATCATCTCATCCTTGGTAAGTGCGTTCCTGAGATAGCAGTTGCGCAGGTAGAAGGCATGGTTGGCCGCCGCCATGCGGGTCGAATCGGCGTTCCAGAACAACAGGTCGAAGGGCAGGGGCTCCTGGCCCTTCAGGTAGTTGTTGACGAAATAGGGCCAGATGAGCTCGCTCGCCCGCAGCATGTTGAAGGCCGTCGACATGCGCGAACCGTCGAGATAGCCAAGCTCCTGCATATGCGCTTCCAGCGCCTGCAGCTGCTCCTCGTCGACAAAGACCTTCAGGTCGCCGGCATGAGTGAAATCCACCTGGGTGGTGAAGAGCGTCGCGCTCTTGATGCGCTTGTTCTTCTCCTTGGCGTGCAGGGCAAGGGTTGCCGCCAGCAGCGTGCCGCCCACGCAATAGCCGATGGCGTTGACCTCCTTCTCGCCTGTCGCCTTCTCGACCGTTTCCAGCGCGAAATCGACGCCTTCCCTTGCGTAAGCCGTCCAGTCCTTCGATGCGTGGCGGCTGTCCGGGTTGACCCAGGAAATGACGAAAACCGTGTGCCCCTGGTCCACGCACCATTTGATGAAGGATTTCTGCGGGTTGAGGTCGAGAATGTAGAATTTGTTGATCCAGGGCGGGCAGATCAGCAGCGGCCGTTTCAGCACGGTTTCCGTGGAAGCTTCGTACTGGATGATCTGGCAGATCTCGTTCTGGGCGATCACCTTGCCCGGCGTCAGCGCCATGTCGCGGCCGACCGCGAATTTGGTCATGTCGGTCTGGCGCAGCCTGAGTTCGCCGCGCCCGGCGATAATGTCCTCGGCGAGCATTTTCATGCCGCGCACGAGGTTTTCGCCGCTGGTCGCGATCGTCTCGCGGTAGATCTGCGGATTGGTGACGACGAAATTGGTGGGCGAAAGCGCAGCCGTGATCTGCTTCACATAGAAGCCGGCCTTGTGTTTCGTGTGCTCGTCCAGTCCCTCGGTCTCGGCCACGAGCTTTTCGGCCCAGTCGGCGGTCACGAAATAGACCTGCTTTAGAAATTCGAAGAAGGGATTTTTCTGCCAGTCCTCGTCTGCGAAGCGCTTGTCCTTGCGCTCGGCCTCCTGCTTGATCGTCTCGCCCTGCATACGCTGCATCGAGCGCATCCAGATGCCGAAGAAGGAGGTCATGAGCTGGGTTTGCGCCTCAAACGTCCGGCGCGGATCGGAAATCCAGTATTCCGTGACCCTGGAAAGCGTCTTCACCATGTCGGTGACGGGTTCGACGACCGTATCGGAGATTTCGCCGCGCTCGCGCGGGCCAAGCCATGCAGACGCCGCCTTGCCGAGATTTTCGAGCGCACGCGCGAAGTTCATCGCCATGGCCTCGGGATCCTTCAGGAGATAGGGATCGAGATCCTTGGCGTCGAAACCCAGCTTGGCACCATTCTCCTGTTTGCTGTCGGTCACGCATTTCCTCCGGCGGCAGCATCCATTGTTTGTTCGTTGTACATCTGCGTCGATGAAGAAAACAAGTTCCGCACGTTCGCTCTCATGCTATTGCTTTGTCGCTGCGACGAATTTAACAGTCGAAGCAGGCAGGATTGGATCATCAGGCATGACGACGACAGGCATTGGGCATATCGCGACCTTCACCCGCACGGCAGCACTCTGCGCGGCGGCTGCGGCCATGGCCATCGCGCTTGCCGGATGCAACAAGACCGCCGAGGAGAAGCAGGCCTTCGCCCGGCGCATGGCCGCGCCGACGGCCGTTGTAATGCCGGCCTCCAAGGGCGAGCCCGTCGAAGGCGGCCTGGCCAAAAGCAAGGACGGCTACCCGTCCTTCGGCGCGCCGCTGACGGCCGCCAACGTGCAGATGAGCGACGAACAGGCGGCCGAACTGCAGCATCAGCTGACGGCCCTGACCGCCAAGCGCCAGGCCGGCGCGATCACGGAGGCGGAGTATCAGCGCCGCGTTGCCGAGATGCGGAAACTGGCCGCCGAACACGGGGCCGAAACGCTCTCCGAAATCTCCAAATAAGCCTTGCCTTTCAGGCGATTTGGACGCAAAGCCTTCCGGATGGATCGGAAGATGCAATTTTCCCGATAATGCGCTTCATGCGCGGCCTCTCCGTCAAAGATTTGCCGCGCAGCTTGAGTTCAAGAGGAATACGGCGCTGCGAGTCTGAAGCTCGTATCGCAGATGCCGGGAGACGGAACGAGCTTCGACAGCGGTCAGGTTGGCCGCATTTCCATGGGGAAAGAGATGGAAGAGTTTCACAAAGTCCGGCGTTTGCCGCCCTACGTTTTCGAACAGGTCAACCGTTTGAAAGCGAGCGCGCGAGCGGGCGGGGCCGACATCATCGATCTCGGCATGGGAAACCCTGACCTTCCGACCCCCCAGGCGATCGTCGACAAGCTTTGCGAAGTCGTCCAGGACCCGCGCACCCACCGCTACTCGTCCTCCAAGGGCATTCCCGGCCTGCGCCGCGCCCAGGCTGCCTATTACGCCCGCCGATTCGGCGTGAAGCTGAACCCCGACACGCAGGTGGTTGCCACCCTCGGCTCCAAGGAAGGCTTCGCCAATATGGCGCAGGCCATCACCGCGCCGGGTGACGTCATCCTCTGCCCGAACCCGACCTACCCGATCCATGCCTTCGGCTTCCTGATGGCCGGCGGCGTGATCCGCTCCATGTCGGTCGAGCCGGACGACAGCTTCTTCCCGCCGCTCGAGCGCGCCGTGCGCCATTCGATCCCGAAGCCGCTGGCGCTGATCCTGAACTATCCGTCGAACCCGACGGCCTTCGTGGCAACCCTCGACTTCTATAAGGAGGTCGTGGCCTTTGCGAAGAAGCACGACATCATCGTGCTTTCGGACCTTGCCTATTCGGAAATCTATTTCGATGGCGAGCCGCCACCGTCGGTCCTGCAGGTTCCGGGCGCAATGGATGTGACGGTCGAATTCACCTCCATGTCCAAGACCTTCTCCATGCCGGGCTGGCGCATGGGCTTTGCAGTCGGCAACGAACGGCTGATTGCGGCCCTGACGCGTGTGAAGTCCTACCTGGATTATGGTGCCTTCACGCCGATCCAGGTCGCGGCGACCCATGCGCTGAATGGCGATGGTTCCGACATCGCCGAAGTCCGCAACGTCTACAAGCGCCGCCGCGACGTCATGGTCGAAAGCTTCGGCAAGGCCGGCTTCGAAGTGCCGCCGCCGGCCGCAACCATGTTCGCCTGGGCGAAGATCCCGGAAAAGTTCCGTCATCTCGGTTCGCTGGAATTTTCCAAGCTCCTGGTCGAGAAGGCAGACGTTGCCGTTGCCCCGGGCATCGGCTTCGGCGAACAGGGCGATGACTACGTTCGTCTGGCGCTGGTCGAGAACGAACACCGCATCCGCCAGGCTGCGCGCAACATCAAGAAGTTCATGTCGACGGCAGACGAGACGATGCACAACGTCATCTCGCTCAACGCCCACCGTTAATTCCAACCGCGAAGACAGCCGCAAGATCTGCGGCTGTCTTTCACCAGACATTTCAGGATCGATCCATGGCAGATGCCCTTAAAATCGGCATTGCGGGCTTGGGTACCGTCGGTGCCTCGCTTGTTCGCATCATCAGGCAGAAGAGCAACGAACTTGCAGTCACCTGCGGACGCCCGATTACGATTACGGCAGTTTCGGCCCGCGACCGAACGAAGGACCGCGGCATCGATCTGGCCGGCATCGCCTGGTACGAACGCCCGGATGAACTGGCCGAAAAGGCCGATATCGACGTCTTCGTCGAGCTGATCGGCGGCGCCGAGGGAGCTGCCAACAAGGCCGTTCGCGCCGCTCTTTCGCGCGGTCTCCATGTGGTGACAGCCAACAAGGCGCTGCTTGCCTATCACGGTGTCGAGCTTGCGGCGATCGCCGAGGAAAAGGGCTCGCTGCTCAACTTCGAAGCCGCCGTTGCCGGCGGCATCCCGGTCATCAAGGCGCTGCGTGAATCCCTGACGGGCAACACGATCTCGCGCGTCTACGGCATCATGAACGGCACCTGCAACTACATCTTGACCAAGATGGAGAAGGAAGGCCTGTCCTTTGCCGATTGCCTGAAGGAAGCCCAGCGTCTCGGTTATGCCGAAGCCGATCCGGCTTTCGACATCGAAGGCAACGACACGGCCCACAAGCTGTCGATCCTGACGACGCTTGCCTTCGGCAACAGGATCGCTGCCGACGATATCTATCTCGAAGGCATCACCAATATCTCGATCGAGGATATCCGCGCTGCCGCCGATCTCGGCTACCGCATCAAGCTGCTCGGCGTTGCCCAGCGCACGGATACGGGCATCGAACAGCGCGTGCATCCGACCATGGTGCCGGTCGATTCCGTCATCGCCCAGGTCGATGGCGTCACCAACGCGGTCGCGATCGAATCCGATATTCTCGGCGAACTCCTGATGGTCGGCCCCGGTGCCGGCGGCAACGCTACGGCCTCTTCGGTGCTTGGCGATATCGCCGACATCGCCAAGAGCCAGCCGGGCGCCCAGCGCGTTCCGGTTCTCGGCCATCCGGCAAAATCGCTGGAACCCTATCGCAAGGCGCAGATCCAGAGCCATGAGGGCGGCTATTTCATCCGCCTGACCGTTCTCGACCGCACCGGCGTCTTCGCCAGCGTCGCAACCCGCATGGCCGAAAACCACATTTCTCTCGAATCGATCGTCCAGCGCTCCAAGCAGCATCTGGCGCCCTCGCATCACCAGACGATCATCCTCGTTACCCACGCGACGATGGAAGACTCAGTGCGCAAGGCCGTCGCCGCGATCAAGGAAGAGGGCTATCTGGTTGGTGAACCGCAGGTGATCCGCATCGAGCGTCCCAAGGAAGAATCCTGACATTTGTTCCAGATCGGAACAGATCAGCCCGCCCGGGGCCTCTCGGGCGGGTTTTCTGTTATTAATCAAAGCACTTCACCAAAATTCATATTAACAGATATGCGGATATCGATATAATCAATCCGGGAGCCGTTGGAGTCGCGGGTTGAGGAAGATCGAGCAGACGCAGGACGTAGTGATCGAGCTCGAGAACCCTCGGGCGAGTTCGCCGAAATCTGAACCGACGGCGCCTGGAGCCGCCCTTGAATGCGAGCCGCGACAGGGGCGAAATTGGGCCACGCTGCTGATCCTGCTCTCGGTCCTCTTCGTCCAGCTGCTGCTTATCGGCTTGGTTATCTGGGCAATTTTCTGGTAATCCACAGGCCTGAAATCAAGCGCTTTGCTATCCGTTCCGCATCTGTAAAAAGGGCAGATGATGAAAGCGGAGTTTGGCATGGCAGATCAGGTCGATCCGGTACCGCGCGCCTTTCTGGGCGTCGAAAGATCCGTTCTCGACAATCGCTGGGTTTCGCGCCTCGACCAGGCGGGGCAGAACCGCGCCCTTGCCATGTCACAGATGCACGGCCTGCCGGATCTCATCGCCCGCGTGCTTGCCGGACGCGGGGTGACGGTGGATGAAGCTGTCGAATTTCTCGATCCGACGATCCGCAGCCTCATGCCCGATCCCTACAGGCTGACCGACTGCGAGAAGGCCGCCAGGCGCCTGGCGGAAGCGATCCGCAAGGGTGAGCCGGTCGCGATCTTCGGCGACTACGACGTCGATGGTGCGGCCTCTTCCGCGCTGATGTATCGCTTCCTGACCCATTTCGGCGTCAAGGCGCATATCTATATTCCCGATCGCATCTTCGAAGGTTACGGCCCCAATCCGACCGCCATCAATCAGCTGATCGACAACGGCGCGCGCCTGATCGTAACCGTCGATTGCGGCTCCACCAGTCATGAGGCGCTGGCGGCCGCCGCCGACCGCAACATCGATGTCGTGGTCATCGACCATCATCAGGTAACGCACGAGCTGCCGCCCTGCCATTCTCTCGTCAATCCGAATCGCGAGGACGACCTGTCCGGGCTGGGACATCTCTGTGCGGCCGGCGTCGTCTTCATGGTGCTGGTCGCAACGCTGCGCCTGCTGCGCGAGGCGGGAGACAAGCGCATTCTCGCGATCGATCTCCTGCAGTGGCTGGATATCGTGGCGCTCGCGACCGTCTGCGACGTGGTGCCCCTCAAGGGGCTCAACCGCGCCTACGTGGTCAAGGGACTGGTTGCCGCGCGCCACCAGAGCAATGCCGGCCTTGCGGCGCTGTTCCGCAAGGCGGGCCTGGCAGGGCCGGTGACGCCCTACCATTTCGGTTTCCTGATCGGCCCGCGCATCAATGCCGGCGGGCGGATCGGCGACGCGGCGCTCGGAAGCCGCCTGCTGACGCTGGATGATCCCGTAGAGGCCGAAGCCATCGCCCAAAGGCTGGACGAACTCAACCGCGAGCGGCAGGCCATGGAAGCGGCCATGCTGCAGGAGGCCGAGGCCGAAGCGTTCGCGGAGTATGGAGACGGCGAGGGGGCTTCCGTCATCGTCACCGCGCATGAGAAATGGCACCCCGGTATTGTCGGCCTCATTGCCGCGCGCCTGAAGGAGAGGTTCAAGCGGCCCGCCTTCGCCATCGCCTTCGACCCGTCGGGCCGGGGGACCGGCTCGGGCCGGTCGATCAACGGCTTCGACATGGGCCGGATGGTGCGCGCGGCGGTCGACGAAGGGCTGCTGGTGAAAGGCGGCGGCCACGCCATGGCAGCCGGTCTGACCGTCGAGCGCGGCAAGCTCGGCCTTCTCAGAGCCTTCTTCACCGAGAAGGCGCAGAAGACGGTGTCGGCCCTTGTCGCCAATGAAACGCTGAAGATCGATGGCGCGATCGCGGCAAGCGGCGCGACGATCGATCTCATCGACCGCCTGGAAACGGCAGGACCGTATGGTTCGGGACATTCCCAGCCGGTCTTTGCCGTCCCGGCGCACCGGGTGCGCGATTCGCGCCTGGTCGGCGAGCGCCATGTGAAAGTGACGTTGGAAGCCATGGACGGCGCGCGCCTCGACGGCATCGCCTTCAGGGCTGCCGAGACCCCGCTCGGCAACCTGCTGCTCAATTCCCGCGGCGCCAACCTGCATGTCGCAGGCTCGCTCGGCGCAGAGCATTATCAGGGCTCGCGCAGGATCCAGTTGCGCATCAGCGATGCCGCGCCGGCCAAGTGACCGGCCGAAGGCGAGGCTGCGGTTGGGAAAGCGCTGATTTTCCGTGAAGGCAGGCAGGGGCTGGCGATACGCCGCCCGCGATCGTGCCGATGGCCGGCGGGAGAGGGAACGGGCGCGCGCTTCTCTTGCCGACGATTTTTGCCCGTCGGGATCTGCAAACGCAACTCTATGAAAAACATGAGGATAATGAAGGAGAGTGGCACGCCCTAGGGGAGTCGAACCCCTCTTTACAGAATGAAAATCTGTCGTCCTAACCGATAGACGAAGGGCGCGTGCTCTGTGGTGGCGCCCTTATAGTCAGCACTTTTGTGCACCGCAAGCGGCAAAATGAGAAAATTTTGTAGGATTATGCAGTTTTTTTCTGGGCTTGTGGAAAAGCCGGAAATGGCGGCTTCCTTGCCCGTATTCGGTACCGCCACGAATCCGTTCACCGCTCGCCGACCGTGAGCCGGACAATCTTGCTCTAGGGAAAACGTCGGCTGATGCTGGTACGCCCTAGGGGAGTCGAACCCCTCTTTACAGAATGAGAATCTGTCGTCCTAACCGATAGACGAAGGGCGCAGGCTTTCAGCTCAAATAGGAAAGCGCAACGCGTTCGGCAAGCGGTAAGGAGATACGAAATTGAAAGAAGGAAGTGGCACGCCCTAGGGGAGTCGAACCCCTCTTTACAGAATGAAAATCTGTCGTCCTAACCGATAGACGAAGGGCGCGTGCTGTGGTGGCGCCCTTATAGTCAGGCACTTCCGATCCCGCAAGCGGCAAAATCGAAATTTTTCAAAAAAATGACAGACGGTTTCCGTCTGTGGAAAATGAGGATTATTGCAGCCGAATCAAAGGGCTGCGGCGGCCGCCGAAAACCGGGCGCAGACCGCTTGCGCAGCGTCATGTTTGCAGGCCTTCGAGGTCAGATCGCTCTCGCCGAAGCAATCGGCGCGCGCTTGCGGCCGCAGCCCCAGTTCCAGTCGCGGGAATTGCCCGTGTCCAGATGGACCGAATCCGTGTGGCAATAGGTGCCGACGCCGCCGCGGTTCGGGAGCGACCGGATATATTCGGCGATATCCCATTTGCTGACGCCGTCGATCTGGATATCGGCGGCTTCGCAGCTCTTGTGCATCGATTCCTCGGCCCCGCCCACTTCGCGGTTGTGCTGTGGATCGCGGTAGCCCGAGGTGACGACGACCGGCTTGCCGAAATGCGTCTCCACGGTCTTGATGACCCGCATGAGATCGGGCTTGAAGCAGCCGACCTGGACGCCATCGTTCTGCACATGCAGGCCATTCGGCGCGATGCGCGTCATGCCGGGCAGCGACGCTTTCTGCAGGAGCCCGGAAAGGCTGCCGAGCAGGTTCTGCTTCGGCGCGCTGTAGAGGGCATTCATCGTCGATCCCGGAATGCTGCTGCCGGTAAGCGAGGCGGTCTGCACGGGCGCGAGTTTCGTGCTGGTATTCTGCGACGATTGCTGCGGTAGCATCTCGCCCTGCTGCGGCTCGGGCGGTGCGCTGAACACGCTCGATCGCGGGCCGGCATTCTGCGGCGCGTAGGCGTTCACGCCCTGCGGCTGGATGATCGTCGAGGTCGAATTGTTCTGCGCCTGCGGCTGATGATCGGAAAAGATGCTCATCGCCTGCGCATTGATTCGCGTCGACTGCATGACGAGGCCGCCGATATTGGCCGGCTGCTGCTGTTGCATCGCTGGATCGGCGGGCGGAGCGACCGCTGCCGCATTTGCATCCTGCGCCGCCACCTGCGGATCGACGCCGGAGACATTGGTCAGCATCGGATCGCGATAGGGCTGTTTCGGCGCGCTCGACGATGCGGCGGGCATTGCCGCCGCCAGCCGCGGTGCCGGCTGCGCTTCCGCAGCCGGTGTGGAGACGGCGGCCGAATCAAGCGCCTTCTTGTCGGAGACGCAGCCGGAAAGCGCCAGGATGGAGCTGGCGATCAGCAAAGCACCGACGGCCTGCCGGCTCGGAGGGGCGATGCGCTTGTTGTTTCTGGTCAACCGAGAAGTCTCCGGTGAATGCGGAAGGCGCCCGAAAGCGCGCCTCCGTTACGATGGAGCCGGAGAATGCCTCGTGAAGCTTGCCTGCAGCTTGGCTTACCAGGTGCCGGTATTGCCCATGGACAGCCACGGCTCGGCCGGGGCCAGTCTTTCGCCCTTCTGCAGGATCTCGATCGAGATGCCGTCGGGCGAACGGACGAAGGCCATATTGCCGTCACGCGGCGGGCGATTGATGATTATGCCGTTATCCATCAGCTTCTGGCAGATCGCGTAGATATCATCCACCTCATAGGCGAGGTGACCGAAATTGCGTCCTCCGGTATAATCTTCCGTGTCCCAGTTATAAGTGAGCTCCAGGCAGGGGGCTTTTTCGCTGCGGGCGCGGTCGAGATCATCGCGAGCAGCCAGGAAAACGAGCGTAAAGCGGCCCTTCTCGTTCTCATGGCGGCGGATTTCCTCGAGTCCGAAGAGTGTGGTGTAGAAATGGAGGGAAGCGTCGAGGTCTTTGACGCGAACCATGGTGTGGAGATAACGCATTGTGTTTCCTCTCTCTATTCAGGCTAGCCCATCTGGAGTAACAGACGCCAGTTTCGGGCAAGTCATCGCGATAAAATGTACAGTTGGGAATAACCGAAAACTAGGACTTGCGCTTATCCGTTACCAAGATGTTAATCTTGATTTCAAGAATCAGTTAACCGTAACAGTGTGACGCGTATTGAGGGGCTGGCGACATGGCTGACAGGATTTCACCGAATGGCTTTACCGACCTTGAAGAGTTGTCGGGGGAACCGGTTGACCTCGTTGAAATCACCGGCGTGGTGAAATGGTTCGACGTGGCCAAGGGCTTTGGCTTCATCGTTCCCGATAATGGCATGCAGGATGTGCTGCTGCACGTGACCTGCCTTCGCCGCGACGGCTACCAGACCATCCTCGAGGGCACACGCATCGTCGCTCTCATCCAGCGCCGCGAGCGCGGCTTCCAGGCCTTCAAGATCCTTTCCATGGATCAGTCGACTGCGGTCCACCCCTCGCAGATGCCGCCGGTTCGCACCCACGTGCAGGTCACGGCAACGAGCGGCCTCGAACGCGCGCTTGTAAAGTGGTTCAACCGCACCAAGGGCTTCGGGTTCCTGACGCGCGGCGAAGGCACGGAAGACATTTTCGTGCATATGGAAACGCTGCGCCGCTTCGGCCTTACGGAACTGCGGCCCGGCCAGGTGGTGCTGGTGCGCTTCGGCGACGGCGAGAAGGGCCTGATGGCCGCGGAAATCCATCCTGACGTTCCGAGCCCGGTCGGCCGGTCTCACTGATGCGCAGACTGTTCTCTGTGGAGATGATGAGAAGCGCCTTCATGGCGCTTTTTTTCATGATCGCCCTGCCGGCATTTGCGCAGCAGGACATGCACTTCGACAAGGAGCCGCTGATCATCCAGACGGCTGCCGGCAAGATGCTGCATTTCACCGTCGAGATCGCCGCCACCGGCGACCAGCGCGCTTACGGGCTGATGTTCCGCAAGGCGATGGCCGAGGATGCCGGCATGATCTTCGATTTCGGCGTATCGCGGCGCGTCACCATGTGGATGGAAAATACCGTGCTGCCGCTCGACATGCTCTTTGCGGACGACAGGGGCATCATCACCCATATCAAGGAAGACGCGACACCTTTTTCCCGCGACATCATCGATTCGATGGGCGAGGTCCGCTATGTGGTCGAGTTGAATGCCGGCATCGCCCGCAAGCTCAACATCCGCCCCGGCGATCGTCTCGTCAGCGCCACGACGACGAAAAAGGCAAAGTAAGCCTGTTAAATCTGGCGGCAAAGGCCGATTTATGGGGTTGCGAGGGCAGGGGGAAGCGTGTATTTCCGCTGCCATCAAAGGCTCGGAGTGTAGCGCAGTCTGGTAGCGCATCTGGTTTGGGACCAGAGGGTCGGGAGTTCGAATCTCTCCACTCCGACCATTGTTTTCCCAATATTTTCCGTGATTTAAGCTGGTTTCGCAGTCCGTCGACTTGCGGGCCGCAGGGCCGGTTCGCGTTCAGGAAATCCCTCGGCCAGAATGGTTTCCCCGATCTGCAAGATGGTGACGATGCCGTTCAAATGGCAGGGCACGCCTGCTGAGGCGTGCCGTCAATCAGCCCTGAGCAAGCAGGCCGACATATTGGGCATAGCTGATCGCCGCATAGAAAAACGCAGTGATGCTTGCTCCAATCATGATGGCATGAAATTCCGCTGAGGTTCTCATAGATCGCACCCGTGTCACAACGGTTGGTAGACACCCTAGTCGCCTATGCCGGCCATAACAATTAGAAAGCGATCAAAACATGCAACAATCCGAAACATTTCGGATCGTCTGACAGGATTGCCCGCTTATCCACACCCGGCTGCGAATGAGGGCTGCGCTTGCGCGCTCTGCAACAATAACGCGCTGCGAGCCATTCGGTTTCACCGATCCGCCGGTCCCGTGGCAACGGCGCTTTTCCCTTGAAAAAACGGGGATTCGCGGATAAGCAAAATTCACTTCTTCCTGCCATGCTGGGTGTGGAAGCGCCCTGTCACGGGCTAAGTCATGAAAGGCGGGCCTTGCCCGCATATCGGAGGCGTCGCAGTCATGTCTGCTAAGATCTATCGTCCGGCCAAGACCGCAATGCAGTCGGGCAAGGCCAAGACCCATCTCTGGGTGCTGGAGTTCGATCAGGAGCAGCCGCGCAAGATCGATCCGATCATGGGCTACACGTCGTCTGGCGATATGCGCCAGCAGCTGAAGCTGACTTTCGAAACGCAGGAACTTGCCGAAGCCTATGCCAAGCGCAACGGCATCGAATACCGCGTCATCGCTCCGAAGGACCCGGCCCGCCAGGTCGTCGCTTATCCGGACAATTTCCGCTATACCCGCACGCAGCCCTGGACGCATTGATCCGTTTGCGGCTTGCATGCTGAAATGCCTGGTGTCGCGCCATCGCGACATTGAGACGGCCCCTTAGCTCAACTGGATAGAGCAGCTGCCTTCTAAGCAGCAGGTCGCAGGTTCGAGTCCTGCAGGGGTCGCCATCTTTTCAGATTTTTCTGAATGCCGTGACTGACCGTGAACCGCTGTTCGCGGTCAAATGCTGCTTTGCATCGGCAGCAAAAGTTCGGCCGGCGGCGCACCGGACATGACGAGGCGCCGCCGGCCCTTGCCCGTTTAGCCCTCGGGCGTCAGCGTCATCGACGTGCCGGTGGCGGCCAGGTTGAGGCCAAGCTGGCCGGTCACGCTGATCGTCTGCAGATGGATCGAGCCGGACGTGCCGCCAAAGAGCACGTTCGTGCCGATGCCGCCGACCAGCGTCGCTTCAGCGGTTGCACCCTGATAGAGGCCGGCCAGGGAGCCGCGATGATAGCCGGCAGTCGGAGCGAAGACGGCCCAAAGGAGGCGACCGCGCGTGGTGAAGCCAAGATCGACGCCGAACTTGCGCAGCGCGCCGCTGTAATGTTCGGGCGCTTCCGCATTGCTCGTCGGCTGGAAGACGCAATCGATCTGCTTGGAGGAGCCAAGCACATAGCCGACGCCGCCGCCGATATCGCAGCTAAGGTAGCCGATCTTCACGCCTCCGCTGACGTCGGGAGCAGCCGGCGGCGCCGCCCGTACCATGTCAGCAGCGCTGGCACCCATGACGAAGGCTTGAAGCAGCGAGGCTGCGGCGATTGTGGTTGCGAGTATCTTTTTCATTTCAATCTCCTTTGGATATCGCAGGAAGGATATAGCGTCGGCTTTGTCATAACCAAGGCAGGAAAGTCTTTGCTCTCATTTTGGTTCCGGCCGTTGCCTGTGCCAACCTGCCGCGGCCGCCGTTTATGGAACCCTATCGGGCTGCACAGGTCGTGCGATCGTCCATTGTTCCAACGATGGAGATCTGAACGGGCAAGACCGATGCAGACGAGATCCGCGGGAAAGCAGGGCGGCAGGTAGAGAAGACCAGTGCCGGCGGACATCTCGGCGCAACCTGTTTCGGCCGGCAGCCCGACGGCAAGACCGCCTCTTCCAACAGCACAGAGGCGCGAAAGTCGCAGCCGAACGACGGCCGCAACTGATCTGAAGCGGGTTGCCGTAAATACGAGGCCGGCTGTTCTCATTCTTGGGATTAAGCGCTCATTCCGAGGCAGGCACTGATAATTTTCGGCCGGGATATCACCGCTGGCAGCGGCTACGATTCCGGCCTTGCCGGACTGTGTGGCCTGCTGCGTTCGACGGCATCGCGCTGAAGCACACGAAAAACCCGCCGGCAGCCCGCCGGCGGGTTTTGAAGCGGAGATTGCCGATCAGTGCAGGATCTGGCTGAGGAACAGCTTGGTGCGCTCATGCTGCGGATTGTCGAAGAATTCGGCCGGCGAATTCTGCTCGACGATCTGGCCCTGGTCCATGAAGATCACGCGGTTCGCCACCTGCCGGGCAAAGCCCATTTCGTGCGTGACGCACAGCATGGTCATGCCTTCTTCGGCAAGGCCCACCATCGTGTCCAGAACTTCCTTGATCATTTCCGGGTCGAGAGCCGAGGTCGGCTCATCGAACAGCATGATTTTCGGGTTCATGCAGAGCGAGCGGGCAATCGCCACGCGCTGCTGCTGGCCGCCCGACAGCTGACCCGGATATTTGTTGGCCTGCTCGGGGATCTTAACGCGCTTGAGGAAATGCATGGCGATTTCTTCCGCCTGCTTCTTCGGCATCTTGCGCACCCAGATCGGCGCCAGCGTGCAGTTTTCCAGGATGGTCAGATGCGGGAACAGGTTGAAGTGCTGGAACACCATGCCGACTTCGCGGCGCACTTCATCGATCTTCTTGAGGTCGTTGGTCAGTTCCGTGCCATCGACGATGATCTTGCCCTTCTGATGCTCCTCCAGACGGTTGATGCAGCGGATCATCGTCGACTTGCCGGAACCGGACGGGCCGGCGATGACGATGCGCTCGCCGCGCATGACCTTCAGGTTGATGTCGCGGAGCACGTGGAAGTCACCGTACCACTTGTTCATGTTGATGATCTCGACGGCAACGTCGGTTGCCGACACGGTCATCTTTTTCGTTTGGGCTTCTGCCATTGCTTGTTCCTCTTTTTATCGTTTGTGGCCGGTATCGAGATGACGTTCCATGAATGCTGAATAGCGCGACATGCCGAAGCAGAAAAGCCAGAAGGTAAAGCCCGCGAAAATCAGCCCGGACAACGGCGTCACGGCAGTTGCCCAATTGGCGTCGGTGAAGTTCAGGCGGACGATGCCGAGCAGGTCGAACATGCTGATGATCGACACCAGCGACGTATCCTTGAACATGCCGATGAAGGTGTTGACGATGCCGGGGATCACCAGCTTGATCGCCTGCGGCAGGATGATCAGCCGCATCTTCTGCCAATAGCCGAGGCCGAGCGAATCCGCCCCTTCGAACTGACCCTTCGGGATAGCCTGCAAACCGCCGCGAATGACCTCGGCCATATAGGCGGAGGCGAAGATCGACACGCCGACGATCGCGCGCAGCAGCTTGTCCACCGTCCAGCCCGCCGGCAGGAAAAGCGGCAGCACGACGCTTGCCATGAACAGCACCGTGATCAGCGGAACGCCGCGGACCACTTCGATGAAGACGATGCAGACCATGCGGATGACAGGCATATGCGAGCGCCTTCCAAGCGCCAGGATAATGCCGACCGGGAAGGAAACCGCGATGCCGACGAAGGAGAGAACCAGCGTCACCATCAACCCGCCCCAGAGCGGCGTTTCGACCGTCTCAAGACCGAAGCCGCCATAGAGCAGGACGAAGGAGATGATCGGCAGCACGATGAAAAGAAGGATCGCGTTCAGGCCCTTGCGCGGCACCGAAGGAATGAGCATCGGCACGAGCAGGAGCACGAAGAGAATGCCGACGAGGGTCGGCCGCCAGCGCTCGTCGAGCGGATAGCGTCCATAGATGAACTGGTCGAACTTGGCGTTGACGAAGGCCCAGCAGGCTCCGCTCCAGCCGTCGGGCTGGATGCCGCCCTGAACAGTCGTGGCGCAGAACGTGCGGTCCGGACCCGTCCAGACCGCCTGCACGAACAGCCAGTTGATGGCCTGCGGCAGTGCCCAACCGAGAAAGGCCAGGGCCAGCACGGTGAAGACGATATCCTTCGGCGTTGCAAGCAGGTTGCGGCGAATCCAGGCTCCGGCGCCCTTTTCCCCAGGCGGCGGCGGTTCCTGCGCCAGCATGTTGGTTCTGACGAAACTGTCGCTCATCTTATCTCTCCACCAATGCCATCTTGGCGTTGAACCAGTTCATCAGCAGCGAGGTCACGATGCTGATGGCGAGATAGATGACCATCCAGATGAGAATCACCTCGACGGACTGACCAGTCTGGTTGAGCGTCGTGCTGCCGACGGCCACGAGATCGGCAAAGCCGATGGCGATCGCCAGCGACGAGTTCTTGGTGAGGTTCAGATATTGGCTGCTGAGCGGCGGAATGATGATGCGGAACGCCTGGGGAATGACCACCAGACGGGTGATCGACGACGGATGCAGGCCAAGTGCGGCTGCCGCCTCCGTCTGTCCCTTCGGCACGCCGCGGATGCCCGAACGGACGATCTCGGCGATGAATGCCGCCGTGTAGAAGGAAAGCGCCAGGAAAAGCGACATGAATTCCGGGCCGATCACGGAACCGCCGCTCAGGTTGAACTTGCCCGCGACCGGAAAGTCGAAGGAAAGCGGTGCGCCCGCAAGCAGGAAGGCGATAAGCGGCAGGCCGACGATCAGGCCGATGGAAACCCAGATCGTGTGGAACGGCTGACCGGTTCTCGCCTGCCGGTTATGTGCCCAGCGGGCGGTCACGATCACCGCGACCACCGCAACCAGCAACGCGACGCCGACGAACCAGAAGCCTTCTCCGAAGATCGGCTTCGGGAAAGAAAGGCCGCGATTGTTGAGATAGGAGCCGAAGGGCAGGTGCAGCGATTCACGCGCGTTTGGCAGAACGGCAAGCACGCCGGAATACCAGAAGAAGATGACGAGCAGCGGCGGAATATTGCGGAAGACTTCCACATAGACCGTGCAGAGCTTGGCGATCAGCCAGTTGCGTGAAAGGCGGCCAATGCCGATGACAAAGCCGATGATCGTTGCGGTGATGATGCCGGTCACGGCGATCAGCAGCGTGTTGAGGAAGCCGACGAGCAGTGCGCGGCCATAGGTCGAATCGCTCGAATAGGCGATCAGCGACTGGCCGACTTCGAAGCCGGCGCGGCCGTTCAAAAAGCCGAAACCCGATGCGATGTTGGCGCGGGCCAGATTCACGGCCGTGTTGTGAGCAACCGACCAGATGAAGGCGACCAGCAGTATGATGGTAAGAGCTTGAAAGAAGATGCCCCGGATTTTGGGGTCGTAAAGGGCGGACTGGAAGGTCCATCCGCTCCTGGATATGGGTGTAGATTCCGCAACCTGATGCGTCATTCCTGGCCAATTCCCCACGTTATGCGCCCCTTTTCGGAGCTTTTTTATAGGAGGAGGAAAGGCGGTCGCCCGCCTTTCCGGCTTTTCATGCGTAATGCCGGTCAGCGAACCGGCGGAGCGTACTGAATGCCACCCTTGTTCCAGAGCGCGTTAAGGCCGCGTGCGATCTTCAGCGGGCTGCCCTGGCCGATGTTCTTTTCGAAGACTTCGCCATAATTGCCGACGTTCTTGACGACGTTGTAGGCCCAGTCGTTGGTCAGGCCGAGGTCGGTACCGATCTTCGTATCGGCCTCAACGCCGAGGAAGCGCTTGATATCCGGGTTCGGCGAGTTCTTCATCTCGTCGACATTGGCTTGCGTGATGCCGAATTCTTCGGCGTTGATCATCGCATAGCCGACCCAGCTGACGATATCGAACCACTGGTCGTCACCCTGGCGCACGGCCGGAGCCAGCGGCTCCTTGGAGATGATTTCCGGCAGGATCATGTGTTCGTCGGGGTTCTTCAGCGTCAGGCGCAGCGAGTAGAGGCCGGACTGGTCGGTCGTGTAGACGTCGCAACGGCCGGAATCGTAGGCGGCGTTGACTTCATCCAGCTTCTCGAAGACCACCGGATTGTACTGGAGGTTGTTGGCCTTGAAATAGTCGGCGAGGTTGAGCTCGGTCGTGGTGCCGGACTGCACGCAGACGGATGCGCCGGAAAGCTCGAGCGCCGACTTCACGTTCAGGCTCTTGCGAACCATGAAGCCCTGGCCGTCATAGTAGTTGATGAAGCGGAAGTTCAGGCCGAGAGCCGTATCGCGGTTGATCGTCCAGGTCGTGTTGCGGGCCAGCACGTCGACTTCGCCGGACTGCAGGGCCGGGAAGCGGTTGGCGGCGCTGAGGGGGGTGAACTTTACCTTGTTGGCGTCGCCGAAGATCGCAGCAGAAACTGCGCGGCAGAAATCGACGTCGAAGCCGGACCAGTTGCCGGACGCGTCAGGAGCGGCGAAGCCGGCAAGGCCGGTATTGACGCCGCACTGCACGAAACCTTTTGCTTTTACATCTTCAAGTGTGGTGGCCGAAGCGGCCGAAGCGCCAAAAGCGAAAACTGCTGCGCCGACTGCTGCGGCGGACAGGAGCTTGTACTTCATTTTTCCCAACCTTTTCCGTTGTCTTATCTTTATCTATTCGGGGACTGGCCGGTTTGAAATTGCCCGTTTGCCTCCCCGTTTCCCGCAACCCTCCCGGCGCGAGTGGTTCTATCACAGTCGCAAATGTCACCATGGTCAAGTGTCGCGGCCGATAATTGCGGCAAATTTCAGCATTTTGGCAGATTGCGCCGTGTCCATAGGCACTTGGTTAGAAATTGAGCGTCGCACTGACGAAAAATAGCGCTGAAATCACGATGTAAAGGCCGCAGGCGCCGCTGGCCTGGCCGATCACGTCAAGTTGTAGGGGTTGACCGGAAAGGGCACGGGGTTCAAAAGTTTGCGCCTCCGCATACGCTTGCCAGAAGGCCATTCTCCATATGAAAGATCTAGACAGTCTCCTGCCGGATGCCGGCGTCAATACCCGTCTTTCCCATATCGGCTACGACCCCAGCGACTACCACGGCTTCGTCAATCCGCCGGTCGTGCGCGCATCGACCGTGCTTTTTCCCGATGCCAGATCGATGGAGACGCGTACCAAGAAATATACCTACGGCACGCGCGGCACGCCGACCACCGACGCCCTCGCCGAAGCGATCAACGCGCTTGAAGGCTCGGCCGGAACCGTGCTGGTGCCTTCCGGGCTCGCAGCCGTCACCGTCGCTATTCTGGCCTATGTCGCAGCGGGCGATCATGCGCTGATCGTCGATTCCGTCTACGGCCCGACGCGCCATTTCTGCGATACGATCCTGAAGCGGATGGGTATTGCGGTCGATTATTTCGATCCGGCCGCCGGTGCGGGCATCGAGACGATGATCAAGCCGAACACCACGGTCGTGCTGACCGAGGCACCCGGTTCCAATACGTTCGAAATGCAGGATATTCCGGCCATCGCCGCCGTCGCGCACAAACACGGCGCCGTCGTGCTGATGGACAATACCTGGGCCACGCCTCTCTATTTCCGTCCGCTGGACCATGGCGTCGACGTATCGATCCATGCCTCCACCAAATATCCTTCCGGGCACTCCGACATACTGATGGGAACGATTTCCGCCAATGCCGAACACTGGCCGCGGCTGATCGAAACGCACGGCACGCTTGGCCTCTGCGGCGCGCCGGATGATTCCTACCAGATCCTGCGCGGCCTGCGCACCATGGGCATCCGGCTCGAGCGTCACTACGAAAGCGCGCTGAAGATCGCCTCATGGCTTGAAAACCGGGAGGAAGTTGCCCGCGTGCTTCATCCGGCCCTGCCGAGCTTCCCCTCGCATCACATCTGGAAGCGCGACTTCAAGGGCGCGAGCGGCATCTTTTCCTTCGTGCTGCGGGCCGACGATCCGCAGAAAGCCAAACAGAAGGCCCATGCCTTCCTCGATGCGCTTTCCTATTTCGGGCTGGGTTATTCCTGGGGCGGCTATGAAAGCCTTGCCGTGCTCGTCAATCTTTCCGACCGCAAGATCGCCACGGCGCCGGTCGAAGGTCCGGTCATCCGCCTGCAGATCGGCCTTGAAGATATTGTTGATCTTAAGGCCGATATCGAGCGCGGCTTTGCTGCGGCAAATGCCGTCTGAGCGGCCCTTGTCCGGTCAGCCAACCGGGCGGTAGCCGTAAATCCAGTCGAGATCCGCCGCGAGGCTTTGCGGCGGTTTCAGCGACAGCACGATATCCCGGCCGAGGCGGATCGGTCCGCTTGCATGATAGGCGAAGCGGTTGAAGGCGCCGCGCTGGCGCAGCCTGGCGATGCGCGGCGTGCGATGCCGTTCGAAGAGCGAAATGGCTTCCGCAACCGGCCGGGTGGCCAGGAAGGCGGCAAGCTCGAACGCATCCTCGATCGCCATCGCTGCGCCCTGGGCGGCAAAGGGCATCATGGCATGCGCCGCATCGCCGATCAGCACGGTCCTGCCGCCGTCCTGCCATCTGCCCGGCGTTGCCTCGAAAAGCGGCCAGAAGGTGATATCGCTGTGCCGCGCGAGCAAGGCGGCAACGGCAGGATGCCAGCGGCGGAAGCGTGACTGCAGAAGCTGCTGCTGCGCCTTGGTCGGTTCGCCTTGCCAGGCCTGCGGCGCAATATTGCCGGCGGTGATCGCCACCATGTTGAAGCCGCCGGTTTCCTTCAGCGGATAGCAGACCATATGCGCCGACGAGCCGAGCAGGGCCGAAACGCTGCTGCGATCGAGAAAGCCCGGCGCTTCCGGTTCTGCGATGGTGAAGCGGAAGGCGATATTTCCGGAGAAGCGCGGGGCAGGGGCGCCCGGTATTGCCTGGCGCAGCCTGGACCAGACGCCGTCGGCGCCGATGACGACACCGGCAGGACGCGAAGCCTGCGGCAGACCCGATTCGAAGCGCGTTCCCAGATGGAGCGCACAGAGCGGATTGGCGCCGACCGCATCCAGAAGGGCCTTTTGCAGCGTCTTGCGGTGCAGGACGCCATAGGGTGCGCCCCAGCGGTTCCTGGCGAAACTCCCGGCAGGAACGGCGGCGAGTTCGCGCAACGAACTGCCCGCGATCAGCCGGATGGATTGCGGCTCGAGCCAGAGGCTGGCAAGCCCGTCGAGCACACCGAGTTCGGCAAGCACGTGCGACGCGTTGGGAGAGATCTGCAGGCCGGCGCCGACCTCTGCAAGCTCGGGCGCCTGTTCGAAAATATCGGAGCTGATGCCGCGTCGCGCCAGCGCCAGAGCGGCCGTCAGGCCTGCAATTCCGGCGCCGATAATGGCGGCATGTTCGACCGGCATGGGATATCCGATCTAAAGAGGGAAATTACGCCGCCTTGACGTGGAAGACGCAGCCGGGCGGGTTGGTCTGGTTGGACTTCAGCGACGCGTTGAAGCGATAAAGCGTCGAGCAGTAGGAGCAGACCTTCTCGTTATCGTCGCCCATATCGATGAAGATGTGCGGGTGGTCGAAGGGAACGGATGCGCCGGTGCACATGAATTCCTTGACACCGACTTCGATAACGCGGTGACCGCCGTCGTTCTGGAAGTGGGGAATGCTGTGGCCGGCCATGTCTGTCTCCGAATGCTTTGAAATTCTGCGCGGACCTTATAGGCCTTCGCAGGAAAAGTGTAGTGCCAAAGCATGGCTCCCCTGCGAGTTTTTGGCTTCACGCTGAAAGACCGCTCGACTATGGTCGCGCCAAACAAGGACGACCCGATGAACCTGAATACGCCTGCATTTTCAAGCTTCACGCATGATGGACTGAAACTCGCCTATTTCGACGAGGGCGATCCGTCCGGCGCGCCGGTGCTGCTGATCCACGGTTTTGCTTCCTCGGCCAATGTCAACTGGGTTCATCCGGGCTGGCTGAAGACGCTGGGTGACGCCGGCTACCGGGTCATCGCCATCGACAACCGCGGTCATGGCGCCAGCGACAAGCCGCGTGATGCCGAGGCTTACAGGCCCTGGTTCATGGCAGGCGATGCGATTGCGCTGCTCGATCATCTCGGCATTCCCGAAGCCAACCTGATGGGTTATTCGATGGGCGCCCGCATCTCCGTCTTTGCGGCACTTGCCCATCCGCACCGGGTCCGCTCGCTGGTTCTCGGCGGCCTCGGCATCGGCATGACGGACGGCGTCGGCGACTGGGATCCGATTGCCGATGCGCTGCTGGCGCCGTCGCTCGCCGATGTCACCCATCAGCGCGGTCAGATGTTCCGCGCCTTTGCCGAGCAGACGAAGAGCGACCGCGAGGCGCTTGCCGCCTGCATCAAGGGATCGCGCGATCTGGTTGCCCGCGCCGACATGGGCAGGATCGAGGCGCCGACCTTGATCGGGGTTGGAACGAAGGACGATATTGCCGGCTCTCCCCAGGAGCTTGCGGCGCTGATGCAGAATGCCGAAGCGCTGGATATTCCAGGCCGCGACCACATGCTGGCCGTGGGCGACAGGGTCTTCAAGAAGGCCGTTCTGGAATTCTATGAAAGGGTTGCCGCCGGCTGATGTCGCCGGCGGGTGACATATGCGTGATATCGCGAAAAACGCGCTGAAAATGCGTGGCGCCGGCACCCATTTATGTTATCGGCGTTTTCCTCTATATAATCGCATTCCAACGGGAAACGAGGAGACCTGTAATGGTCGCTAAGACGGATATCCGCACGCTGGACGCAGCCCATCCGCTGAAGGTGATGGACCCGATCTGGGACAGCCTGCGCGAGGAGGCACGTCTTGCCGCCGAAGGCGATCCGGTGCTGGCCGCTTTCCTCTATTCGACGGTTATCAATCATCGCTCGCTGGAAGAATGCGTCATACACCGCATCTGCGAGCGCCTGGACCACCCCGACATGCAGGCAAACCTTCTGCGCCAGACCTTCGAGGAAATGCTGGAGGACTGGCCGGAATGGGGCTCGATCCTGCGCGTCGATATCCAGGCGGTCTATGATCGCGATCCCGCCTGCCTGCGCTTCATGGAAGCCGTTCTCTACTTCAAGGGCTTCCATGCCCTGCAGACCCACCGGCTGGCCCATTGGCTGCTGAACCGCGGCCGTCGCGACTTCGCGCTCTACTTGCAGAGCCGCTCGTCCAGCGTCTTCCAGACGGATATCAATCCGGCCGCGCGGATCGGCAAGGGCATCTTCCTCGACCACGCGACGGGCCTGGTCGTCGGCGAAACCGCCGTCATCGGCGACAATGTTTCCATCCTGCATGGCGTAACCCTCGGCGGCACCGGCAAGGAAGGTGCCGACCGCCATCCGAAGATCGGCACGGGCGTATTGATCGGCGCCGGCGCCAAGATCCTCGGCAATATCGAGATCGGCTTCTGCTCCCGCGTCGCCGCCGGTTCCGTCGTGCTGAAGCCCGTGCCCCCGAAGACGACGGTGGCGGGCGTGCCGGCCAAGGTCGTCGGCGAGGCAGGCTGTTCCGAGCCTGCGCGCATCATGGATCAGGTCATCGGCGCCGATATCTGAACTTTCATTGGAAAAATGCGGGAAAGCGCCTAAATCCCGGCAGGGACAGACATTGCTAACTCGATCTCGCGACCTTTACAGCGCCGCTTTACCTGTGCAAGAAGCGGCCAACCGAGATCGATTACGGAGATGAAAGAGTGAAGCCCGAAGAAATCAAGAAGCTCGACGCCTATTTCAAACGCACGCTGAACCCGCAGATCGTGGTGAAGGCGCGTCCGCGTAAGAACGATTCCGCGGAAGTCTATATCGGCGAAGAATTTCTGGGTGTCATCTACATCGATGACGAGGACGGCGACCGTTCCTACAATTTCTCGATGGCAATTCTCGACGTCGATCTCTGATTGTTCGTCACTTCGATCGAAGCCGTGCGTCGCCACCCGATGCACGGCTTTTTGTTTGCGCCCGTCGCCGGATACGCCGGTCTGCCAAAATTTCCGATAACCCTCTGGTTGCAGCCGCGTGATATATTTTAGCAAAATCAATAAAAGACGAACGTGCCCGGAAATCCGGCCTTTGGTGCCGGTCGCTGCCGCAACCTTTGGGTGTTTTGCGATGCACAGGACTACTTGACTCTTTGTGCGTTGCAGCTACCCTCTGCCTGCAACAGCCAATTGGAGGATGGTCATGTTCAATTTCGACGATGCAAACCGGAAGAGCAAGGAAGCGGTGGATTCGATGCTCAAGAGCTATTCCGATACCGCCAAGGGTTTCCAGGCGATCGCCTCTGAGGCGGCCGAATATTCCAAGAAGTCCTTCCAGGATGCCGTCACCCATTTCGAAACGCTGTCGGGCTTAAAGAGCTTCGAGGCGGCCTTCGAATTGCAGACCAATTATGCGAAGTCTTCCTACGAGGCCTTCATCGCCGAGGCGACCAAGCTCGGCGAAATGTATGCCGACATCGCCAAGAATGCTTATAAGCCCTACGAAGCACCGATGGCTGCTGCTGCCGCCAAGGTTTCGAAAGCCGCTCCGGTCGCCCCCGCAGCCGCATAAATCTTGTGGCGCGCTGCGCGCCGCCTATTGAAAATCAAGGACCGGCACCGCATCTGCGGCCGGTCTTTTTTGTTTCCCGAAGCACGCACGGTTTTTACGCAGACTTTTTTGGCCTTTGCGTCAAGTCCTGCGGAATTGTGATTGCAGTCGGAAACAAGGGGCTTAAAATCGCTCTATTATGAACTACGTTAGTGTTTCAGATATTCGACGGGAAAGCACCCCTCCCATGCTGCCTGCCGGATTGATTGAGGAATGAATGACAATGATCGCCAGACCGATCCGGATGCAGAATGACAGCGAAAGGAACGGGGACAACGGAAATCGCGGAACCTCGGTCATTACGCGCACCAAGCCGAAGACCAAGAAACCTAATCTCTATCGCGTACTGCTTTTGAATGACGACTACACCCCAATGGAATTCGTCATCCATATCCTGGAGCGTTTTTTTCAGAAGGATCGGGAAAGTGCCACCCGCATCATGCTGCATGTCCATAACCACGGCGTCGGCGAATGCGGAATATTCACATACGAGGTGGCGGAAACCAAGGTGAGCCAGGTGATGGACTTTGCCCGGCAGCATCAGCATCCGCTGCAATGCGTCATGGAAAAGAAGTGAGGAACTGAACGTGCCAACATTTTCGCCTAGTCTTGAGAAGGCGCTCCATCAGGCACTGACCTTTGCCAACGAGCGGCACCATGAATATGCGACGCTCGAGCATCTGTTGCTCGCCCTGATCGACGATGCCGATGCGGCAGCGGTCATGGGTGCCTGCAATGTCGACCTCGACGCGCTCCGTAAAACGCTCCTGGAATATGTCGATAACGAACTCTCCAACCTGGTCACCGGCTATGACGAGGACTCCAAGCCCACATCGGGCTTCCAGCGCGTCATCCAGCGCGCGGTGATCCATGTCCAGTCTTCAGGCCGCGAGGAAGTGACCGGCGCCAACGTGCTTGTCGCGATCTTCGCCGAGCGCGAGAGCCATGCTGCCTATTTCCTGCAGGAGCAGGAAATGACCCGCTACGACGCCGTCAACTACATCTCCCACGGCATCGGCAAGCGTCCGGGCTCGTCGGAAAGCCGCCCCCCGCGCGGCGCCGAAGAAGAATCCGAATCCAAGCCGACCGCACGCGGCAACGAGGAAGAGGGCGGCCCGAAGAAGCAGCAGGATGCGCTGAAGGCTTACTGCGTCAACCTCAACGAGAAGGCCAAGGGCGGCAAGATCGACCCGTTGATCGGCCGTCACGCCGAGGTGAACCGGACCATCCAGATCCTGTGCCGTCGCTCCAAGAACAACCCGCTCTATGTCGGCGATCCCGGTGTCGGCAAGACTGCCATTGCTGAAGGCCTGGCCAAGCGCATCGTCGAAGGCAAGGTGCCGGAAGCCTTGGCTGACGCCACGATCTTCTCGCTCGACATGGGCACGCTGCTGGCCGGCACCCGCTATCGCGGTGATTTCGAAGAGCGCCTGAAGCAGGTCGTCAAGGAACTGGAAGAATATCCGGGCGCCGTGCTTTTCATCGACGAAATCCACACCGTCATCGGTGCGGGTGCGACGTCGGGCGGGGCCATGGATGCCTCGAACCTCCTGAAGCCGGCTCTGTCTTCGGGCGCGATCCGCTGCATCGGTTCGACCACCTACAAGGAATATCGCCAGTTCTTCGAAAAGGATCGGGCTCTGGTCCGCCGCTTCCAGAAGATCGACGTCAACGAACCGTCGATCGACGATGCGATCGAGATCATGAAGGGCCTGAAGCCCTATTTCGAAGAGTATCACCACCTGCGTTACTCCAACGAGGCGATCAAGACCGCCGTCGAGCTCTCGGCCCGCTACATTTCGGACCGCAAGCTGCCGGACAAGGCGATCGACGTCATCGACGAGACCGGTGCGGCCCAGATGCTGCTGCCGCCCTCCAGGCGCCGCAAGCTGATCACCGAAAAGGAGATCGAAGCGACGATTGCGACGATGGCCCGCATTCCGGCCAAGACCGTCTCGAAGGACGACGAAGCCGTTCTTGCCAATCTCGAGCAGGAACTGCGCTCGGTGGTCTACGGTCAGGATACGGCGATCGAAGCCCTGTCCACCTCGATCAAGCTGGCGCGTGCCGGCCTGCGCGAGCCGAACAAGCCGATCGGCGCCTATGTCTTCTCCGGCCCCACGGGCGTGGGCAAGACGGAAGTCGCCAAGCAGCTTGCCGCCTCGCTCGGTGTCGAGATGCTGCGCTTCGACATGTCGGAATACATGGAGCGGCACACGGTTTCCCGTCTGCTCGGTGCCCCTCCCGGCTATGTCGGCTTCGATCAGGGCGGTCTCCTGACCGATGGCGTCGACCAGCATCCGCATTGCGTGGTTCTGCTCGACGAAATCGAGAAGGCGCATCCGGATATTTACAATATCCTGCTGCAGGTCATGGACCATGGCACGCTGACCGATCATAACGGCAAGAAGATCGACTTCCGCAACGTCGTTCTGATCATGACGACCAATGCGGGCGCTTCGGAAATGGCCAAGGCCGCCATCGGCTTCGGTTCGTCCAAGCGTACCGGCGAGGACGAAGAGGCCCTGACCCGCCTGTTCACGCCGGAATTCCGCAACCGTCTCGACGCGATCATCCCGTTCGCGCCGCTGCCGACGGCCGTCATCCACAAGGTCGTGCAGAAGTTCATCATGCAGCTGGAAGCCCAGCTTTCCGAACGCAACGTCACCTTCGACCTGCACGAGGATGCGATCGCCTGGCTGTCTGAAAAGGGTTACGACGAGAAGATGGGCGCCCGCCCGCTGGCTCGCGTGATCCAGGAAAACATCAAGAAGCCGCTGGCGAACGAAATCCTCTTCGGCAAGCTGAAGAAGGGCGGCGTCGTCAACGTCACCGTCGGCCTGAAGGAGGACGGCAAGTCCGGCCTTATTCTGGAAGCCATTCCGGAAACGGCGCCCATCAAGCCGAAGCCGGAGGCCGAACTGGTTCATCAGGAGGCGATCGACGAGGATGATGGCGAACTGAAGACCAAGCCGGTCAAGAAGACCAGGGCCAAGACCGTGCCGCAGCCGGAGCCCGAGGTGCGCGACGCTCCCAAGAAGGGCTCGACGGTTCCGAAGGTGCCGCGCAAGAAGTAAGCTTTGAATAAGACGAATGCGAAAGGCCGCTGCGAGGCGGCCTTTTTATTTGCGCAGGAAAAGGCTTGAGGCGCGGCCCGGCACGCTCCGGAACGTCAGAGCCTGGCGTAGTCGATCTCGAGGAAGTCCGCGACTTCGGGCACCCAGCGGTCGCGCACGAAGGCCACATGCCGCGGGTGGATGTTGTAGGCGTCGTAACCGGCCTGATCCTCGAACTCCATCGAGAAGCCGAAGGTGAAATCGTTCTTCGGGCTCGTCTGGCGGAGTTGCTCGAAATTTCGCACGCTTGGGATCTGCTTGAGCGTCAAAGCCTCATCGAGGAAAGCCTTCTCCTCGGCAGAGCCCGCGGCATGCTTCAGGCGGAACGCAACTGTGTGGCGGATCATGATTTCCTCCTAAATCGATGAAGTAATTCAGTATATTTTAAAGCGGGGCGGCCTGCCGTTACGCGAGTTCCGCCTTGATCTTCTCTGCGTGGGCTGCGAGCACCGCGCCATCCTCCATCTTGCCGGAATGCGGCTTGAGTGCCACGCCGGCATGCCGCGGGATGACGTGGAAATGCAGGTGGAAAACGGTCTGGCCGGCGGCCGGTTCGTTGAACTGGGCGATGAACACGCCATCTGCGTCGAACGCTTCCTTGACCGCATTGGCCATTTTCTGCACGACCGTGATCGTATGGGAAAGCGAGGCCGGATCGGCATCGAAAATATTGCGGGAAGGCGCTTTCGGCAAGACCAGCACATGGCCGGGCGCCTGCGGCATCACATCCATCAGGGCGACAGTCATGTCGTCTTCGTAGACGCGATGTGACGGGATTTCGCCGCGCAGGATCTTGGCGAAGATATTGTTGTCGTCATAGGCGGCGCTGGTCATGGCGAAATCTCCTCATGTTTTCTTGGATCGCGTAGCGCGGCGGGGCCAAGCGCGTCAATCCTCCTGCAGCCGTTCGCCCTTGCGGAAGGGCGTGTGTTCGGCAAGCACCTCATTCATATATTCGACATCCTCCCGCTCGCGCTCGAGATAGTCGGCGACCGCGCGCCGCAATCCCGCATGGGCGATATAATGGGCGGAATGCGTTGTCACCGGCAGATAGCCGCGGGCGAGCTTGTGTTCGCCCTGCGCACCGGCCTCCACCTTCTTCAGGCCCTTTTCCAGCGCGAAGTCGATGGCCTGGTGGTAGCAGACCTCGAAATGCAGGAAGGGATGGTCCTCGATGCAACCCCAGTGCCGTCCGTAGAGCGTATCGCCGCCGATGAAGTTGATGGCGCCCGCGACATAGCGGCCGTCGCGTTTTGCCATGACGAGCAGGATGTCATCGGCCATGCGCTCGCCGATAAGCGAATAGAACTTGCGCGTCAGATAGGGCCGGCCCCATTTGCGCCCGCCCGTATCCATATAGAAGGCGAAGAACTGGTCCCAGATGCTTTCGGTCAGGTCCCGTCCGGTCAGCCAGTCGATGGTAATGCCGTTCTCGACCGCCGTCCGCCGCTCCTTGCGCAATGCCTTGCGCTTGCGGGAGGCGAGCGTCTCCAGGAATTCGTCGTGGTTGGCATAACCTTCGTTGATGAAATGGAACTGCTTGTCCGTGCGGTGCAGATAGCCGTCGGTCTCGAAGACCGACATTTCGTCCTCCGGCACGAAGGTAACATGGGCCGAGGAAACATCGAGGCGGCGCACGACCTCTTTCAGGCTTTCCGCCATCGCATTCTGGATCGGGTGCCGTTCGAAACCCTCGGCGACGAGCAGGCGAGGCCCGGTGGCTGGCGTGAAGGGGATCGAACATTGCAGCTTCGGATAGTAGCTGCCGCCGGCCCGCTCGAAAGCGTCGGCCCAGCCGTGGTCGAAGACATATTCGCCCTGGCTGTGGTTCTTGAGATAGCCGGGCAGGGCGCCGACCAGTTCGCCCTTGTCCGTCTCCAGCAGCATGTGATGGCCAAGCCAGCCGGTCTGTGCCGTGGCCGAGCCGGATTCTTCCAGCGACGAGAGAAAGGCATGCGAGACGAAAGGATTGTAGGCGACGGTGCCGCAATCCTTCGACGCCCCCGAAAGCCTGGACCAGCGCTCGGGGGAAATGGCGGTGAATGATCGCTCGATGCGAATGGAAAGTTCGTCTGACGATTGGTCTGTCATGAAGCAAATGCGAAGCCGTTGGGGGGAGGGAGCGGGCTCCCTCCCAGTCTGCGCACGATCTTGTTCAAAAAGCGAGCGTCAAACCGCCGCGCGCGGATCGAAGCCTTCGAAAGTCATCTGATCGGCATTCTCGAAAGTATGCTTGCGGGCTTCTTCGTCGCGCACCGTCCAGGTGATGACAGGAATGCCCTTGCCGCGCTGGCCGCTGATAAAGGAGTTCGGCAGGTCGGCATAATAGTAGGAGATGAAGTCGAGGCCGAAGGCCATCGCCTTCTCATGCGTGGCATAGTCTTCCGGCGTATTGCCGTTGGCCGTCAGGCCGACCGGATAGGGCGCGTTCAGGTCCTTGAGATCTTTCAGCAGCCAGTGGTCGAAGCTCATCAGCGCGACCTTGCCCGCATAGCCTTCCAGCACGTCCAGAACCGCTTCCGCAAAGCCTTCGTCGTCGGCTTCGCGGCCCTTGAGTTCCAGCACCAGCGGCACTTTGCCCTGCACGAGGTCGAGAAGCTGCTTCAGCGTCGGCACCTTGTCGGCGGTGCCGCCGACGGCGATCAGCCCGAGCTCCCTGGAGGTCCGTTCCCGCACGTCGCCTTTGAGATTGCAGAGACGTTCCATATCTTCGTCATGGAAGATGACCGGCACGCCGTCGGATGCGTAATGCAGGTCGCATTCGATGGCGAAGCCCGCTTCGACGGCGCGGGAGAAGGCCGAAAGCGTGTTTTCCCAGATGGCTTTGTTGAGGTCGTGATAGCCGCGATGCGCAACCGGCAGCTCTTTGATCCAGGCGGCATTCGTCATTAGGCGATTTCCATGATAGCATCGATTTCGACGGCGGCACCGAGCGGCAGGGCCGCCATGCCGACGGCGGCGCGGGCATGTTTGCCGGCTTCGCCGAGCACGTTGGCGATCAGGTTCGAGGCGCCGTTGATGACAAGGTGCTGCTCGACGAATTCCGGTGTCGAGGCAACGAAGCCGTTGAGCTTGATGACGCGGCGGATGCGGCCGAGATCGCCGCCGAGTGCGGCCTTCGCCTGCGCGAGAATGTTGATGGCGCAAAGCTCTGCCGCGCGCTGGCCAGCGGCGACATCGACGTTCCTGCCGAGATGGCCCGACACCGCGACCTTGCCGCTTTCGAGCGGCAGCTGGCCGGAGATGGTGAGCAGATTGCCGCTGATGACATACGGGACATAGTTGGCGGCAGGTGCGGCAGCTTCGGGCAGGGTTATCCCCATTTCCGACAGACGCGCGGCGATTTGATCGGACATTTTCGTCTCCGCTTTTGTTGTCAATTCTTCAAAAATTATGCATCAAGACTAGAATCTTTAATGTGACAGTTTCGAGCCTCGATTTGGCCGCCTCGATTTGGCCGAAAGCGTTCTTATAACATCGCGGACGAGTCCAACAGGAGTTAATGAATGTTCCGATCGTTACTTGCCGCTCTTCTCCTCGCGAGCGTTTCCGCCAGTGCTGTGGCGGCTGCGCCGGCGACGAGCGCTGCGATCGCGACCGGGCTCGTCGCTCACCGCGCCGTTTACGATCTGGAACTGAAGGACGCTTCCGAACGTTCCGGCATCGCCTCCATGTACGGCCGCATGGTCTATGAGTTCGACGGCAATTATTGCGAAGGGTTCACCACCAATTTCCGCTTCGTCACCCAGATCGACACGGGCGACAACGTGCGTGTCAGCGACCAGCAGACCAGGACCTACGAAAGCCTGAAGGACGGCAGGTTCACCTTCGACACCAAGTCCTTCACCGATGACCAGCTCGACAAGGAAGTCAACGGCGCGGCGGAAGACAAGCCGGAAGGCGTGAAGGTCGACCTCACCCAGCCGGCAAGCCGCGAATTGCAGCTCGAAGAAAGCCGCTTCCCCACCGAGCACATGCTCGACGTCATCCAGAACGCCAAGGACGGCAAGCGCTTCTTCGAGGCCCGCGTCTTCGACGGTTCCGACGACGGCGACAAGTCCCTGGTGACGACGACCATCGTCGGCAAGCAGGAGACCCCGGTCACGGACGAGGCCGATGCCGGCAATGCCGGCCAGTTCGCCAGGGCCGCTTTCTGGCCGGTGACGATCTCCTATTTCAACGAGAATGCCAAATCCGACACGCTGCCGGTCTACCGCATGTCGTTCAAGCTCTATGAGAACGGCATTACCCGCGACCTGACGATGGACTACGGCGATTTCGTTCTGACCGGCAAGCTCACCAAGCTCGAACTGCTGGACAAGAAGGCCGCGCCGACCTGCCAGTAAGGCGGCATGGTCATAGGCTGGCCTGTTGCCGACAGGTTGCGCAGCCCGCATCCATGTCGTTGCCACGCGACCGCAGGCAGATTTTTCAGCGAAAGCCTTGCTTTTGCGGAGAATCGAATGTAAGGGCACCCGCATTCCACACGTAAGGCATGGGATCGTCCGGGAGAAATCCGGCTTTTCCGCCCGGTGGCGTCCTTAAAGAGGATGCTGTTCGCCTTGCGGAGGTTCAACCGGAAAAGGAGTAACAAGGCATGGCATTGCCTGATTTTTCCATGCGTCAGCTTCTCGAAGCAGGCGTCCACTTCGGCCACCAGACGCATCGCTGGAACCCGAAGATGAAGCCGTATATTTTCGGCGATCGTAACAATATCCACATCATCGACCTGGCCCAGACCGTTCCGATGCTGTCGCGCGCCCTGCAGGTCGTGTCCGACACCGTTGCTCGCGGCGGCCGTGTTCTCTTCGTCGGCACCAAGCGTCAGGCTTCCGAGCTGATCGCTGACTCGGCCAAGCGTTCCGCCCAGTACTACGTCAACTCGCGTTGGCTCGGCGGCATGATGACGAACTGGAAGACGATCTCCAACTCAATCCAGCGCCTGCGCAAGCTCGACGAAATCCTCGCCGCCGAGCAGTCCGGCTACTCCAAGAAGGAGCGCCTGAACCTCGAGCGCGAGCGCGAAAAGCTCGACAAGGCCCTCGGCGGTATCAAGGACATGGGCGGCACGCCGGACCTGATGTTCATCATCGATACCAATAAGGAAAAGATCGCGATCGACGAAGCCAAGCGCCTCGGCATCCCGGTCGTCGCCATCATCGACTCGAACTGCGATCCGGACCTGATCGACTATCCGATCCCGGGCAACGACGACGCCTCGCGCGCCATCGCTCTCTACTGCGACCTGATCGCCCGCGCGGCCATCGACGGTATCGCCCGTCAGCAGAGCGGATCGGGCCGCGACCTCGGCGCTTCGACCGAAGTTCCGTTCGAGCCGGCGCTCGATGAGGCGAGCGAAGCCTGATAAAAGCGGGTGGAGCAAAAGCTCTGCCCAAGCTTGCAAAGATTGGGAAAGGCCGCTCGCGACTCTCAGAAGTTCGGCGGCCTTGCCCGTTTCAGGCGGAAGCCGCGACTGCTTTCGCCTCCACGAATTCTGTATGGCGCGTCTTCATAACGCTGTCATACATACAGGTACATTTCGTGCCTCAATCCGGTGCCGCACCGCCTTCCGCGGGCCACCGTATGAACCGACAAGAGGAAGCTTATGACCGAGATTACGGCTGCACTGGTGAAGGAACTGCGCGAAAAGTCTGGCGCAGGCATGATGGACTGCAAGAAGGCGCTGACCGAAACCAACGGCGACATCGAAGCCGCGATCGACTGGCTGCGCGCCAAGGGCATTTCCAAGGCCGACAAGAAGTCCGGCCGTGCCGCCGCTGAAGGCCTGGTTGCCATCGCCGGCGCAGGTCACAAGGCTGTCGTCGTCGAGCTCAACTCCGAAACCGACTTCGTTGCCCGTAACGACGCCTTCCAGGACCTCGCACGCGGCATTGCCGAAGTTGCGCTCTCCACCGACGGCACGGTCGAAGCCATTTCGGCTGCGATCTATCCGGCATCCGGCAAGCCGGTCGCCGACACCATCAAGGAAGCGATCGCGACCATCGGCGAGAACATGACGCTTCGTCGTGCGGCCAAGCTGGAAGTCGAGCACGGCGTCGTGGCGACCTACATCCACAACGCTGCCGGCGACGGCATCGGCAAGCTCGGCGTTCTCGTCGCGCTGAAGTCGGTCGGCGACAAGGCCGTCCTGACCTCGATCGGCCGCCAGATCGCCATGCACATCGCTGCCACCAACCCGCTGGCAATCCGTGCCGAAGAAGTCGATGCCGCCGTCGCCGAGCGCGAGCGCAACGTCTTCATCGAGCAGTCGCGCGAATCCGGCAAGCCGGAAGCCATCATCGAAAAGATGGTTGAAGGCCGCATGCGCAAGTTCTTCGAAGAAGTCGCTCTTCTCTCGCAGTCTTTCGTCATCAATCCGGACCTGACGGTCGGCGCCGCGATCAAGGCAGCCGAAAAGGAAGCCGGCGCTGCGATCGAAATCACCGGCATGGCACGCCTCCTCCTCGGCGAAGGCGTCGAGAAGGAAGAGACCGACTTCGCGGCCGAAGTCGCTGCTGTCGCCAAGGGTTGATCCTTCAGCCATATTTGGGAAAACCGAAGGGCATCGCGTGACAACGCGGTGCCCTTCGTGTATCGGGCAATTGCGGCAATATACGAGGAGCCAACATGACGTCGGAACCAATCTATAAACGTGTTCTACTCAAGGCTTCCGGGGAAGCCATGATGGGTGCCCAGGGCTTCGGGATCGACGTTGCGGTGGCAGACCGCATCGCCTCCGATATCGCCGATGCAAGGCAGATGGGCGTTGAAGTCGGCGTCGTCATCGGCGGCGGCAACATCTTCCGCGGCGTGGCGGTTGCGTCCAAGGGCGGAGACCGCGTCACCGGCGACCACATGGGCATGCTCGGCACGGTCATCAACGCGCTGGCACTCGCCACTTCGCTGCGCAAGCTGAACATCGATACGGTGGTTCTCTCGGCAATCTCCATGCCGGAAATCTGCGAGAGCTTCTCGCAGCGCGCGACACTCTATCACCTGTCTCTCGGCCGGGTGGTGATCTTCGCCGGCGGCACCGGCAACCCCTTCTTCACCACCGATTCCGCAGCCGCGCTTCGCGCCGCCGAAATGGGCGCCGAGGCGATCTTCAAGGGCACGCAGGTGGACGGCATCTACACGGCCGATCCGAAGAAGGACCCGGACGCGACGCGTTTCGACCATCTGACCCACAAGGAGGTTCTCGACCGGGGCCTCGCGGTCATGGACGTTGCTGCTGTTGCTCTGGCGCGCGAAAATTCCATTCCGATCGTTGTTTTCTCGATCCACGAGAAAGGACGTTTCGCTGAAATCTTGACGGGTGGTGGTCTCAAGACCATCGTATCCGACAACTGATAGGGAGCTGCGCCGCCGCCGGTGCAAATCCTCTGAGACGGGAGAATAGGTATGAGTGAAGGTGTCGACATCAAGGAACTGAAGCGCCGCATGGATGGCGCCGTTTCCGCATTCAAGAGCGATATTGCATCGCTGCGCACGGGGCGTGCTTCGGCCAACATTCTCGATCCGGTGACGGTCGAAGCCTACGGTTCGCGCATGCCGCTGAACCAGGTCGCCAACATTACCGTGCCCGAGCCGCGCATGCTGACGGTCTCCGTCTGGGACAAGAGCATGGTCGGCGCCGTGGACCGTTCGATTCGCGAATCGAATCTCGGCCTGAACCCGATCGTCGACGGCCAGAACCTCCGCATCCCGCTGCCGGAACTCAACGAAGAGCGCCGCAAGTCTCTCGTCAAAGTGGCGCACGACTATGCCGAAAAGAGCAAGGTTGCGATTCGCCATGTTCGCCGCGACGGCATGGACGGCCTTAAGAAAGCCGAAAAGGATGGCGTAATCGGCCAGGACGAAAGCCGGGCACAGTCGGACCGCGTCCAGAAAATGACGGACGAGACGATTTTGGAAATCGACCGCTTGCTTGGCGAGAAAGAAAAGGAAATCATGCAAGTCTAGTATACTTGCGTCCTCGCCAAGAAAGACCGGACGAAAAATGTCGGAGACCTCATTTTTGACTGTGCCAGAACATGTTGCCATCATTATGGATGGCAACGGCCGTTGGGCAAAGCAGCGCGGCCTGCCACGGACGATGGGACACCGCAGGGCGGTCGAGACCGTTCGCCAGACCGTGCGCACTGCCGGCGATCTTGGCATCAAATATCTGACGCTTTTTGCCTTCTCGTCGGAGAACTGGCGTCGCCCGGAGGCCGAGGTCACTGATCTCCTCGGCCTGCTGAAGGCCTTCATCCGCAGCGACCTTGCCGAGTTGCACCGGCAGAACGTGCGCATCCGGGTGATCGGCGACCGCGTCAACCTGCGCAGCGACATCCTCAAGCTTCTGCTGGAAGCCGAGGAGACCACCAGGGCCAATACGGCGCTGACGCTTGTCATCGCTTTCAACTACGGCTCGCGCGATGAGATCGCCCGCGCCATGATGAGCCTTGCCAAGGACGTGGAGGAGGGGCGCCTGAGGTCGCAGGATATCACGCCGGCCCTCATCAACGCCCGGCTCGATACGGCCGGCATCCCGGACCCGGATCTCATCATCCGCACCAGCGGCGAGGAGCGCCTGTCCAACTTCCTGCTCTGGCAGGCCGCCTATTCGGAATTCGTCTTCCTGCCGGAATATTGGCCGGATTTCAGCCGCGAGCTCTTTCTGTCGGCACTTGAGAAATTTGCCTCGCGCGATCGCCGCTTCGGCGGTCTTTCCGCGCAGGCCGCGGCAGTGAACACCTGATGAAGCAGGAACTGAAGCTCCGCATCGTTTCAGGTCTGTTTCTCGCGATCGTCGTTCTTGCCGCCACATTGTATGGCGGCTTTGTCTTTCGCATCCTGGCCGCGGCCATCGCGCTGCTGATCTATTACGAATGGTCTGCCATCACGGGTATCGCCCGCGACCCGGTCACGAATGTGCTCGGCTGGGTGGGGCAGGGGCTGGTTGCCCTGCTCGTGCTGGCCGGTTCGTTCGAATATGCGCTCGGAATGCTGATCGCCCTGACCGCTCTCGGCATCGCCATGGTCTTCCTGCATCGCGCCAGCCGCTGGTTCGCGCCGGGGCTTTTATATGCCGGCGGCACGGGACTGGCGCTTGCCGCCATCCGTGGCGACGGAACGCTCGGGCTCTATGCGATGCTGTTCATTTTCGCCGTGGTCTGGGCGACCGACATTCTCGCCTATTTCGTCGGGCGCGCGATCGGCGGTCCGAAGCTTGCCCCGCGCATATCGCCCGGCAAGACATGGTCGGGGGCGGTCGGCGGCGCCATTTCCGCCGTCATCGCCGGGGCCGTCATCGTCCATTTTTTCCTGCCGGAAGCGCAGGATCGCGCCGCGGTGATCGCGCTCGTCCTGTCCGTCTTCAGCCAGTCGGGCGATCTTTTCGAGAGCTTCATCAAGCGAAAATTCGGCGTGAAGGACTCCAGCCGTCTCATTCCGGGCCATGGCGGCGTCATGGACCGTGTCGACGGACTGATTTTTGCCTGTTTTTCGGCGTTCTTGCTAGCTGGCCTTTTTTCGCTGATAAAGGGCGGTGGAACGACGTCGCTCGGCGCGGCATTGTTCGGCCTTTGATCGTTGCGGCCAGATAGAAGCCAGATAGAAGAAGGAACTCATGGAAGCGGTGACCGGAATATTCGGTTTTTTGACGGGCTATATCGTCCCCTTCGTCATCGTGCTGTCGCTGCTCGTCTTCGTGCATGAGATGGGCCACTATCTGGTCGGGCGCTGGAGCGGGATCCGTATCCTCGCCTTTTCGGTGGGCTTCGGCCCGGAGATTGCCGGTTTCACCGATCGTCACGGAACGCGCTGGAAGATCTCGGCAATCCCGCTCGGCGGCTATGTCCGCTTCTTCGGCGACGAGGATGCGTCCAGCAAGCCGGATACGGACAAACTGGCGTCGATGACGGACGAGGAGCGCGAGCGTTCCTTCGCCGGCGCAAAGCTGTGGAAGCGTGCCGCAACCGTCGCAGCCGGCCCGATCGCCAATTTCATCCTCGCCATTGCCATCTTCACGGTCCTGTTTTCGATCTACGGCCGCACCGTGTCCGATCCCGTCGTCGCCGAAGTCAAGCCGGATAGCGCGGCTGCCGCAGCCGGCGTCCTGCCTGGCGACCTGCTCGTTTCCATCGACGGCACCAAGGTGCAGACCTTCGACGACGTGCGCCGCTATGTCAGCATCCGCCCGAACCAGAACATCGTCGTGACAATCGAGCGGAACGGCGAAAAGATGGATCTGCCGATGGTGCCGCAGCGCACCGATATTACCGACCAGTTCGGCAACAAGATCGAGGTCGGCCTGATCGGAATCGTCACGAACGAAGAGGTCGGCCATTTCCGTCTGCAGACGTTCACGCCGCTGGAAGCGCTGCATGAAGGCGTGCTCCAGACCTGGCATATCGTGACCGGGACCTTCAAATATATCGGCAATCTGCTCACCGGAGCGATGAAAGCCGACCAGCTGGGCGGTCCGATCCGCGTGGCGCAAGCTTCGGGCCAGATGGCTACGCTTGGAATAGGCGCGCTGCTGCAGCTTGCTGCTGTTTTGTCAGTTTCGATTGGATTGCTGAATTTGATGCCGGTTCCGGTACTTGATGGCGGCCACTTGATGTTCTATGCGGTGGAAGCGGTTAGGGGAAGGCCGCTGGGTTCTTCGGCTCAGGAAATTGCGTTTCGCATTGGCCTGGCCATGGTGCTTACATTAATGGTTTTTGCGACCTGGAATGACATTAGTGCGCTCATCGGATAGCGCGTATGAGTAAAGGAAAATTACTGTTTATTTACGATGTTTCAAAGCTGTAGTGGCGAATGGGTCACGCTTCGAAATGAAGTAAACAGAAATTAACGAGCTCCCTTGCTTGTATGTCAAAAGCGGGTAAAACGACACACGTGGCCGGAATCGGGAGGCTTTCCCGGGGCCGGAGACGAGGGAAAAAAGGTAATGGGTGAAATGAAGGCTGGTTCAAGGTTTTTGAACGCAGTATCGGCGATTGCGCTGTCTGCTGGTGTTGTTGCTTCTGGCGCAGGTGCTTTGACTTTCGTTTCGGCTACGGCTGCGGAAGCTGCCGTCATTCAGCGGATCGATGTGCGCGGCGCGAGCCGCGTCGGTGCTGAGGCTGTTCGGTCGAACCTCACCATTACCCCTGGCAAGAGCTTCTCCAACACCGATATCGATGACTCCGTAAAGCAGCTTTACGGCACCGGCTATTTCTCCGACGTCAAGATTTCGGTTTCCGGCAGCACCCTCGTCGTCAATGTTCAGGAAGCGCAGCTCGTCAACCAGGTCGTCTTCAACGGCAACCGCAAGGTCAAGGACGACAAGCTGGCGGCCGTCGTCAAGACGCACGCCGCCGGTCCCTACAGCGATGCGCAGATCCAGGCCGATATCGCCGCGATCAAGGAAGCCTATGCCGCGACCGGCCGCAGCGAAGTCGAAGTGACGACGCAGGTCGTTCCGCTCGGCGAAGGCCGCGTCAACCTCGCTTTCGTCATCAATGAAGGCGACCGCACCAAGATTGCTGCCATCAATTTCGTCGGCAACAATGCCTACAGCGCCGGCCGCCTCGCCGCCGTCATCCAGACCAAGCGTTCCAACTTCCTCTCGTTCCTGACCCGCAAGGACGTCTACAACGAAGACAAGCTGCACGCCGACGAGGACGCGCTGCGCCAGTTCTATTACAATCGCGGTTATGCCGACATGCGCATCGTCTCTTCCGATGCCGCTTTCGACGAAGCCACGAACAAGTACACGCTGACCTTCAACATCGAAGAAGGCCCGCGCTACGATTTCGGCCCGGTCAGCGTTCAGTCGACCGTCGAAGGCGTCGATGCCCAGCAGCTCCAGTCGCTCGTCCAGACCCGCGAAGGCCAGGTCTACAGCGCCAAGGAAGTCCAGAAGTCCATCGAGGCGATTTCGGATCAGGTTGCTTCGGCCGGCTATCCCTTCGCGCGCGTCACGCCGCGCGGCAACCGCGACCTGAACAACAACACGATCGGCGTCGAATATCTCGTCGACCAGGGCGAGCGCGCCTATGTCGAGCGGATCGAAATCCGCGGCAACAGCCGCACGCGCGACTACGTCATCCGCCGCGAGTTCGATCTCAGCGAAGGCGACGCCTTCAATCAGCAGATGATCACCCGCGCAAAGCGCCGTCTTGAAGCGCTCGGCTACTTCTCCTCGGTCAACATTTCGACCCAGCCGGGCAGTTCGCCCGACCGCGTCGTCATCGTTGTCGACGTGCAGGATCAGTCGACCGGTTCGTTCGGCATCGGTGCCGGTTACGCGGCCGGCGGCGACGGCCTGCTGCTCGAGGCGTCGATCGAAGAAAAGAACTTCCTCGGACGCGGCCAGTATATCCGCGTTTCGGCCGGTGGCGGTCAGGAAGGTTCGCGTGCCTACGGCATCAACTTCACGGAACCCTATTTCCTCGGCTATCGTCTTGCCGCCGGTTTTGACGTCAATCACAGCGAGACGTCGAGCAACGACAATTACGACTACGAAGAAACCAGCGTGGTTCTGCGCGTAACGGCGCCGATCACCGAAGATCTGGCGACGACGTTCCGCTATAACTACAAGCAGATGAAGTATGACGGCGACACGGCCGACCTGTCTGCGACCTATGCAAACCTCGTCGACGAAAGCCCGTGGACGCGCTCGTCGATCTCGCAGACGCTCACCTACAACACGCTCGACGATACCGTCCTGCCGCGTGAAGGCATCTATGCGACTGCGACGCAGGAAATTGCCGGCCTTGGCGGTGATTCCCAGTATTACAAGATCTACGGCAAGGCCCGTTACTACCATCTGCTCGCTGACGACGCCGACATCATCGGTTCGGTCTCGGCCTCGGCTGGTTATGTCGTCGGCTTCGGTGATCACCTGAACGTCTTCGACCAGTTCACGCTGACCAACTCGGATATTCGTGGCTTCGAGAACAAGGGTATCGGCCCGCGCATTGCCGGTGTTAACGACGATCCGCTCGGTGGTACGACCTACTTCACGGCGTCGGCCGAAGCGACTTTCCCGATGCCGGGCTTCCCGCGTGACTTCAACCTGCGCGGCGCCGTCTTCGCAGATGCCGGCACGCTGTTTGGCAATGATGTAGAGCTCCTCGGTTCGGATACCGAAGAGGGCGATGGTTCGTCGCTGCGCGCCTCGGTCGGTCTTGGCCTGATCTGGCAGTCGCCCTTCGGCGCGCTGCGCGTCGACTACGCGATCCCGGTCGTGAAGGAAGACTTCGACAAGACCCAGCGCTTCAAGTTTGGCATTAACAACCAATTCTGATATCGGCAGTCCGGAACTGTAAATTTCAATTCCGTTCTGGAGTTTTGCCGATGGAGCAAAATAATTTTTTTCTGCCCCATGAAGGCGTGAAACTCGTCGAGTTGGCGCAATTTCTTGGGGCAGAGCTTGGCAATTCCGCTCATGGCGACGTCATCATTCGCTCTGTGTCCCCGATAGCGAGGGCGCGGGCGGGGGATATCTGTTATATCCTGTCTCGCCGCAATCGTGACGAGCTGCTGACCTGCGAGGCTTCGGCCGTGATCTGCGACAAGGCGCTGGCCGCGCTGGTGCCGTCGCATATCCCTGTCGTGATCTCCTCCAATCCGCATGCTGCCTTTGCGATGGCCGGCGGCTATCTTTATCCGGCAGCGCTCAAGCCCGTCACTTTTTCGTCCGGCGAGACCGAGATTGCGCCAAGCGCAGTCGTCGATCCGACCGCGCGGCTTGAAAAGGGCGTGATTGTCGAGCCGATGGCGATCATCGGCCCCGGCGCGGAGATCGGCGAGGGCACGCGCATCGGCGCCCAGTCGATCATCGGTCCCAACGTCAAGATCGGCCGCAACGGTTCGATCGCGACGGGGGTCAGCATTCTCTGCGCGCTGATCGGCAATGGCGTCATCATCCACAACGGCGTCCGTATCGGCCAGGATGGATTCGGTTACGCGCCAGGCCCGCGCGGCATGATCAAGATCGTGCAGATCGGTCGCGTGATCATCCAGGACAATGTCGAGATCGGCGCCAACACCACGATCGATCGCGGCGCCATGGATGACACCGTCATCGGCGAGGGAACCAAGATCGACAACCAGGTCCAGGTCGGCCACAACGTCCGTATCGGCCGCCATTGCGCGATCGTTTCGCAGGTCGGTCTTGCCGGCAGCACAATCGTCGGCGACGGCGTGCAGATCGGTGGACAGGTTGGCCTCAAGGGACATATCACCATAGGGGATGGCGTGCAGATCGCCGCAAAGAGCGGCGTGATGACAGATCTCGCTGCGGGCGGCCGCTATGGCGGAATACCTGCACGTCCTCTAAATGAATATCTGAAAGACGTTGCCCAGCTCATGGCTAAGTCCGGAGTGCGCGGAAAAAAAGGAGGCAAGAATGACTGAGGAAGCAGCCAGCACGCTTTCTTCGGCTGATATCCTGGAGATCATGAAGCTTCTGCCGCATCGCTATCCGTTTTTGATGGTCGACAAGATCGTCGATATCGACGGTGACAATGCCGCCGTGGGCATCAAGAACGTAACGGTCAACGAACCGCATTTTACCGGCCACTTCCCCGAAGCGCCGATCATGCCGGGCGTCTTGCTCGTCGAAGGCATGGCACAGACGGCCGGCGCGATCTGTGCCAAGAAGGAAGGCCAGACCGGCAACCTCGTCTACTTCATGACGATCGACAATGCGCGCTTCCGCAAGCCGGTCGTGCCGGGCGACCGCGTTGAATATCACGTGCAGAAAATCAAGCAGCGCGGCAATATCTGGAAATTCCATTGCGACGCGAAGGTCGATGGCGCGCTTGTCGCCGAGGCCGATATTGGCGCGATGATCGTACGTAAGGACAACCCATGAGCATGATTGCCGAAAGCGCCAGAATTCATCCGATGGCCGTGGTCGAAGACGGTGCCACGGTCGGTGAAGGCGTAGTGATCGGCCCGTTTTGCCATGTTGGTCCCAAGGTCACGCTTCAGGATAATGTCGAACTGATCAGCCATGTGGTTGTTCTCGGCCTGACGACCGTCGGCAGCGGCACGCGCATATTCCCCTCGGCGGTCATCGGTGGCGACTCGCAGAGCGCCCGTCACAGCGCCGTCGATACGACCCTGATCATCGGGCGCAATTGCACGATCCGCGAAGGCGTGACGATGAATACCGGCACCGTCGAACATGGCGGTTCGACCGTCATCGGCGACAACAGCCTTTTCCTCGCCTATTCGCACGTCGCCCATGATTGCCGGGTCGGCAACCATGTCATCATGTCGAACAACGTCATGCTGGCCGGCCACGTGTCTGTCGGCGATCATGCGATCATCAGCGGCGGCGCGGCCGTGCACCAGTTCACCCGTGTCGGCAAATATGCCTTTGTCGGCGGTCTCTCGGCCGTGAGTTACGATGTCATTCCCTATGGCATGCTGAACGGCAATCCCGGCATCCTGAGCGGGCTCAATGTTGTCGGCATGACGCGCGCCGGCGTTGATCGCGCTGTCATTCACACGGTTCGCCGCGCCTACAAGGCGATCTTCGAGGGACCCGGTTCAATCCGCGAGAATGCCGCCCATATTCGCAATGAATATGCCGATTGCGAGCAGGTGATCGAAATCCTCGATTTCATTGCAGCAGAGAGCGATCGCGCTTTGTCTTCGCCGAGCCGGGGGCAGAAGGGCTGATCCGTGGCTTCCGCTGGCGACACCGCTGAAGGCCGGCTGGCGATCATTGCCGGCGGCGGCCTTCTGCCCTCCTATGTCGCCGAGGCGGCGCGTTCGGCCGGTGAAAACCCCGTTATCGTGATCTTGAAGGACGAGGGCGACCGTCGCTGGGACGGTTTCGACCACGCCACGATCGGTATCGGTGATTTCGCAGCCCTGGACAGGCTCTTCAAGAAATATCGCATCGACCGCGTCGTCATGTCGGGCAGCGTGCGCCGCCGGCCGGAATGGCGCGAGGTGCGGCCGACGCTCAGGATATTGCGCAAGGTTCCCTCTGCCATTCGCACGCTCCTGTCGGGCGGGGACGACACGGTTCTGCAGATGGTCATCAAGCTGATCGAAGGCGAAGGACTGCGCGTGGTCGGCGCGCACGAGATCGCACCCGATCTTCTCGCCACCGTCGGCCCTCTCGGCGCCATTGCGCCTGGCGATGACGACCGGCGCGATATCGCCCGTGCCGGCGAGGCGGCAGACGCGCTTGGCCGTCTCGATATCGGGCAGGGTGCCGTTTCGATCGGCGGCCGTGTTGTCGCAACGGAGGGCCTGGAAGGCACCGACGGCATGCTTGAGCGTGTCGCAGCGCTCAGGGCCGCCGGCCGTATTTCGCCGCGCCGGCGCGGCGTGCTCGTGAAGCTTTGCAAGCCGCAGCAGGACATCCGCGCCGATCTGCCGGCAATTGGCGTCTCCACCGTTCTCAACGCCAAGGCCGCCGGCCTTGCGGGTGTCGCGATCGAGGCTGGCCGGTCGCTGGTGCTGGATCGAGACGCACTCGTCAAGGCGGCCGACGAGAACGGTCTTTTTGTCTGCGGTATCGATAAGGGCCTGCCGGGATGGGGGCTTTGATGAACGACAGGCCGCTGAAGATCGCCGTCATAGCCGGCGAAGTCTCCGGCGATCTCCTGGGCGCCGATCTCATTGTCGGACTGCGGAAGCTTCATTCGGGGCCGATCGAACTTGTCGGCGTCGGCGGCGAAGGGCTGCAGGGCCAGGGACTGACATCGCTCTTCGATTTCTCCGAACTTTCCATCATGGGCATTACGCAGGTTCTGGCGAAGCTGCCGAAGCTGGTTTCCCGCATCCGGCAGACGACCGCGGCGATCGTTGCGGCAAAACCCGACATCCTGCTCATCATCGACAGCCCGGATTTTACCCACCGCGTCGCCAAGCGCGTGCGTGCCGCGCTGCCCGATCTGCCGGTCGTCAACTATGTCTGCCCCAGCGTCTGGGCCTGGAAGGAATATCGCGCCCAGCGCATGCTCGCCTATGTCGATCATGTTCTGGCCGTCCTCCCGTTCGAACCGGAAGCGATGCAGCGCCTCAACGGCCCGCAGACCACCTATGTCGGACACCGCCTGACTGCCGATCCCGCACTTCTGGAGACCCGCCGCCGTCGTGACGGCCGGCAGCCCGGCAATGGCCCGATCCTGCTTCTTCCCGGCTCGCGTTCGTCCGAAATCAGAAAGCTTCTTCCCTATTTCGAGGCTGCCGCGAATGAACTCGTCGCCCGCAACGGGCCGATGCGGTTCATTCTGCCGACCGTCACGCACAAGGAAGCACTTGTGCGGGAGTTGACGGCGGGATGGGCGGTCCAGCCCGACATCGTCGTCGGCGCCGAGGCCAAGTGGAACGCCTTCGCCGAGGCCGACGCAGCCATGGCGGCGTCCGGCACGGTGATCCTTGAACTGGCCCTTGCCGATGTTCCCGTCGTTTCTGCCTACAAGGTCGACTGGATCATGCGCATGCTGACCTCGGGCATCAAGACCTGGACGGGCGCATTGCCCAACCTGATCGCCGATTACGCGGTCGTGCCGGAATATCTGAACGACATCGTTCGCGGCGCAAGCCTCGCGCGCTGGATGGAAAGGCTGTCGGCCGATACCTATCAGCTCAAGGCGATGAAGGAAGGCTATGAGCTGATCTGGCAGCGCATGCGGACGGAGCGGCCGCCCGGAGAACATGCGGCCCAGATCGTGCTCGACGTTCTCGCCAACAAAAAAACCGGCCATTCCTGAACTGACCCCCGAAGCTGGTTGTCCAATTTCGGGGGTCAGTTCATTCTGACCGGGTTTCTTTTGTCCTGTCGCAGCGCTTAGCGCTTGGAAACCGGCACGTAGTCGCGCTTCGGTTCACCGATATAGAGCTGGCGCGGACGGCCGATGCGCTGTTCCGGATCTTCGATCATCTCGTTCCACTGTGCGATCCAGCCGACGGTGCGGGCCAGAGCGAAGAGCACGGTGAACATGGTCGTGGGGAAGCCCAGAGCCTTCAGCGTGATGCCGGAGTAGAAGTCGATGTTCGGATAGAGCTTCTTCTCGATGAAGTAGGAGTCGGTCAGGGCGATGCGCTCCAGCTCCATGGCCACTTCGAGAAGCGGATCGTCCTTGATGCCGAGTTCGCCGAGAACTTCATGCGTGGTCTTCTGCATGATCTTGGCGCGCGGATCGTAGTTCTTGTAGACGCGATGACCGAAGCCCATCAGGCGGAACGGATCGTTCTTGTCCTTGGCGCGGGCGATATATTCCGGAATGCGGTCAACCGTGCCGATTTCCGTCAGCATGTTGAGGGCCGCTTCGTTGGCGCCGCCGTGGGCGGGGCCCCAGAGGCAGGCAATGCCGGCGGCAATGCAGGCGAACGGGTTTGCGCCCGACGAACCGGCCAGACGGACCGTCGAGGTCGAGGCGTTCTGCTCGTGGTCGGCATGCAGGATGAAGATGCGGTCCATGGCGCGCGACAGCACCGGGTTGACCACATATTCCTCGCAGGGAACGGCAAAGCACATGCGCAGGAAGTTGGACGCGTAGTCCAGATCGTTCTTCGGGTAAACGAAGGGCTGGCCGATATGGTACTTGTAGGCCATTGCGGCAAGCGTCGGCATCTTGGCGATCATGCGCAGGCTGGCGACCATGCGCTGGTGCGGATCGGTGATGTCGGTGGAGTCGTGATAGAAGGCCGAAAGCGCGCCGACGCAGCCGCACATGACGGCCATCGGGTGCGCGTCGCGACGGAAGCCGGTGAAGAAGCGGCTCATCTGCTCGTGCACCATCGTGTGATGGGTAACGCGGTAGTCGAAGTCCTTCTTCTGAGCGGCAGTCGGCAATTCGCCGTAGAGCAGCAGGTAGCAGACTTCAAGGAAGTCGCCGTGCTCGGCCAGTTGCTCGATCGGATAGCCGCGATGCAGGAGAACGCCTTCATCACCGTCGATATAGGTGATCTTCGATTCACAGGATGCGGTTGAGGTAAACCCGGGATCGTAAGTGAAGGAGGTCGTGTTTTTATAGAGTGCACCGATATCGATGACGTCAGGTCCGACCGTGCCTTTTCGCACGGGCAGATCGACAGATTTGTCACCGATTTTGATTGTAGCGCTTTGATCCGTCATGCTGATCCTCCGGAGTGGCGGTGGCGCCGCAAAAGCGCCATAAGAGTTAAGCGTCCTCAGCGATAGCTATATGATCGGGAAGCTAATGCCAAGTTACCGTGATGCCATTTTGTGCATCGCGGTATCATCTTTTAGGCACTGCAGCGATGAGCTGGATGCATATCAGAACACCATGATTTGACTGGATTTTTCGCTTCCCTGATTTTTCCTCGTATTTCAATCGATTATTGTTTGCTCCTTTTGATCTCAGGTTGCATTCTGCCGGTCTGCGGGGGCGGGTCCAGGCGATTATGACGGGGTTGGAGACAAGACAGCGGGAGGTGAAATCCATCGATGAAAAGATGGATTTTATTGGCGTTGCCCCACGCGCCATTGTGACGCAACCGGTCCGGACGCAAGCCGCGACACCCTTTCCATGGCGACTGGCGGCCGTTGCGAAACGGTACGCCTCCTCGTCCATGCGTATGGCGGCCGAGGAGGCCGGTCACGGCCGCCTCATCCTCTTCTCGCCGGTCTGCCTGGGGGCGGGTGCCGCCATCTGGTTTCTGACAGGCTCGGACTTTCCGGCCGTCTCGCTCGGTCTCTGCCTGCTTGTTCTCCTTGTCGCCGTCACGGTCTGCGGCCATGGCCGGACGAAATTGCGGGCGACACTGCTTGGCCTGCTTCTCTTTGCCGGCGGCATGTTTTCGGCACAGGTCGAAACCTGGCGGGCAAGGACCCTGATCCTCGATTCAGCCGTCACGACGACCGTGACCGGCCGCATCGAGCGCCGGGAAGGCGATGGCGAGGGACGCTGGCGTTATATTCTCAAGGTCAACGGCACAAGCGCACCGGAGATCAGGCGTCCGCCCGAACGCGTCTCCGTGCTGGCGCGTGGCGCGGCCCGCCCCTTCGAACTCGGCGACATCATCGAGGGCAGGGCGCGGCTGACGCCTCCGGCGGGGCCGGCGCTCCCCCATCTCAACGATTTCGCCTTCAGCGCCTATTTCGACCGCATTGGCGCCAACGGCTTCTTCTATGGGGCGCCGCAAAAGGTGGCGGAACAGTCGGAGCAGGCAGGCTCGCTCGATGAGGCCGTCCTGGAGTGGCTCTATCGCCTGAGAAGCGGCATCGGCGATCGGATCCGCTCCACCCTGCCCGGCGACACCGGGGCCTTTGCCGCCTCCCTTGTCACCGACGAGAGACGCGCGATCTCGGATGAAACGACGGAAGCGCTACGGCAATCCGGCCTAGCCCACATTATCGCCATCTCCGGCCTCAATATGGCGCTCTCCGCCGGCATCTTCTTCGTCGGCCTGCGTGTCGTCCTCAGCCTGTTTCCCGGCATTGCCCAGGCGTGGCCGATCAAGAAGATCGCGGCCGCCGGCGCGCTCGCTGCGGTAACCGCCTACTATCTGATCTCGGGTTTTGCCGTCTCCGCCGAACGCGCCTTCATCATGATGGCGATCATGCTGGTCGCCGTCTTCTTCGACCGGCCATCGATCAGCCTTAGAAACGTGGCGCTGTCGGCTCTCGTGATCCTCGCTGTCTCGCCATCGGAAGTGCTGGGGCCAAGCTTCCAGATGTCCTTTGCCGCCACGCTCGCACTTGTCGCCGGCTACGATCTCTGGAAGCGGCGGCCGATGCGGGAGAATGCTCTTGCCAGGTTGCCGATCATGAAGCCGATCTCCATGGTCGGCAGCTTCTTCGGCGGCGTTTTCCTGACGTCGCTGATCGGCGGTTTCTCGACGGCACTGTTTTCGATCGAGCATTTCCACCGCCTGACGGCCTATGGCCTGCCGGCAAATCTTGCGGCCATGCCGGTCATTTCCTTCATCGTCATGCCGGCGGGCATGCTGGCAATGCTGCTGATGCCCTTCGGCCTGGACGGCTGGCTGTGGCAGGTGGCAGGCTTCGGGCTCGATCTGGTGATCACGATCGCCAAGGCGATCGCGGGGTGGGGCGGCAATATAGATATCGGCCGCTTGCCCGGCTGGTATTTCCCGACAACCGTCTTCGGCTTTCTGCTGCTGACGCTGCTCAGAACGGGGCTGCGGCACATGGGAACGGCAATTGTCGCGGTCTCCACGCTTGCTGTGGCCGTTCTCCCGTCCGGTGCGGCGCCCGATATCGCCATCTCAGAGGATGGCGGGCTTGTTGCCATAGTCGATGGAGAGGCGATGGCTTCAAACCGCGAGAAGCCGCCCGCCTTCATCTTCGAACAATGGCAGCGGGCGCTTGCCCTCGAAGAGCACCGCAAGCCGGTAATGCTCCAAGCCGCCAAGGCGCCCGCCGCGCCTGACGGCAAACGGTTGCAGCTTTCGCCGGATCAGCAGGATGAAGCCAGAGAGGCGATGCGACAGGCAGCCGACACCGGCCCTCCCTCGCGTTTCTCCTGCCTGAAGGGCGCCTGGTGCAGCGTCGCGCTCGCCAACGGAAAGAGGCTGACCGTCATCGACAATGCCGCCTATCTCGGGCCGGCCTGCGATACGGCCGATATTGTCGTGACCCCCGTCCGGCTGCGCTTCGACCGCTGCCGTTCCGGCGCGCTGCTCTTTACCGGCGAAACGTTGCGCAGGACAGGGTCCGTCGAACTTCGGTTCACCGCCGACGGAGTCGAGGCCACCACCGCATTCGACACGTTGCAGCGCCCCTGGATGCGTCACCGCGCCTATGACTGGCGAAGCAATACATTCGCGGACGCCGACCTGTCACCGGTCAGTGATAGCGGCGAATGAGGCCGACGAGCTTGCCCTGAACCTTGACGCGATCCGGCGGGAAAATGCGGGTCTCGTAAGCGGGGTTTGCAGCCTCGAGCGCAATCGATGCGCCCTTGCGGCGGAAGCGCTTGAGCGTCGCTTCCTCGTCATCGACGAGTGCAACGACGATATCGCCGGGATTGGCCGTGCTGCCATTGCGGATGATGACCGTGTCGCCATCGAAAATGCCGGCTTCGATCATCGAATCGCCGCGAACTTCCAGCGCATAATGTTCGCCGGAGCCAAGCATATCGGTCGGAACCGTGATGTCATGCGTATTGTTCTGGATCGCCGAGATCGGTACGCCGGCGGCGATGCGTCCCATGACGGGAACGGAGACCGAATTGCCGTTGTCGGCGGCAGGTGCCGGCTTGGCCGAGGCGGGAGGCGCCACAGGCTGCGGCTTGCCGAGACTGCCCTCGATGACGCTCGGCGAAAAGCCGCGCCGGGGTTGCAGGCTCGGGCTGTAGGCTTCCGGCAGTTTGATGACTTCGAGCGCCCGCGCCCGGTTCGGAAGCCGGCGAATGAAGCCGCGTTCCTCGAGTGCCGTGATCAGCCGGTGAATGCCGGATTTCGAGGCCAGATCCAGGGCGTCCTTCATCTCGTCGAAAGACGGCGGAACGCCTGACTCCTTCATCCTTTCGTGAATGAAAAGAAGGAGTTCCTGTTGTTTGCGCGTGAGCATGGCGTGTAACCCCAGTCTTGAAACAAATCCAGAACGGACACTATATGTTCCATATGTGTTCCGCAAGTGGCTAAATTTTCGTAAAACTTCTGTTCATTCTGTCGAGAATTTTATTTTTCGCGGCCCTTGCGCCTTCGCACCCTTGCCTCGCAGCGCCTGCTGAAGCACATCTCCTTGTCATTGCTGGAGGGAACCCGATGCGCAAAGACAGGCTTCCGATCGATCATCTCGTCTTGCCGGTGACGGATATCGACCTTGCCCGCGAAAGGCTGGGCAAGCTGGGTTTCACGGTCGCGCCTGATGCCCGCCATCCCTTCGGCACGGAAAATGCCTGCGTGTTCTTTGCCGACAAAACCTATCTCGAGCCTTTGGGCGTCGCGAGCGTTGCGGAGAGCGAGCAGGCGGCGCGTCGCGGCAACGTCTTTGCCGCCCGTGACCAGGCATTCCGCTTCCGTTGCGGCGACGAGGGCCTTTCCGCGATTGCCTTCGCCACCGGCGATGCAAGGCGAGAACATGCCCGATTCGTCGAGGCCGGCATCAGCGCCGGTTCCCTGCTGCAGTTCGAGCGTCCGGTGAAAATGCCGGGTGGCGCAGAAAGTGTTGCCGGCTTCCGGCTCGCCTTCGCCGCCGATCTCCGGGCGCCGGATTTCCTCCTCTTTGCCGTCGAGCGCGTGAACCCGTTGCCCGCCGATCGCGCCGTATTGGAAACGCATGCCAATGGTGTCACGGGTATTGCCGAAATTGCCCTGGCTGCGCCGGAGCCGAAGGCCTTCGGTGTTTTCGTCCGATCGGTCGCAAGGGTCGTGTCAGCTGATGACACGGGCTTCGGGCTGCAGATTGCCACCGCCAATGCGAAGATCAGCCTGATGACGCCTGAAGGACTGGAGGCCTATTACGATCTGGTGACGCCCGATACCGATCGCGGCCTGCGTGGACGGGCAATCCTCTTTGCGGTCGGCGATCTGGCCGTGACAGAAGCGCATTTGGCTGCTAACGGGGTCACATACACACGCAAGGCCAACCGAATTCTGGTGAAGCCGGCGCCCGGGCAGGGCACGCTCTTCGCCTTCGAGGAAAGATCATGAGCACCAATACGAACTCCGTGGTGACGGTCGGCGAGGGCGCCGGCAAAGTTACTTTTTCCAATACCGGTCGCCTGTCGCTGATTGCCGGCGCTTGCGAACTGGAAAGCCGCGACCACGCGTTCATGGTTGCCGGCACCTTGAAGGAACTCTGCGCCAAGCTCGGCATCGGGCTCGTCTACAAGACGTCCTTCGACAAGGCGAACCGTTCCTCGCTGTCGAGCAAGCGCGGTGTGGGCCTTGAGAAGGGGCTGGAGGTCTTCGCCGACCTGAAAAAAGAGCTTGGCATTCCGGTTCTGACGGACATCCATACGGAAGAACAATGCGCCGAGGTGGCCAAGGTCGTCGATGTCCTGCAGATACCGGCTTTCCTGTCCCGCCAGACGGATCTTCTGGTGGCCGCGGCAAGGACCGGCCGCGTCATCAACGTCAAGAAGGGCCAGTTCCTGGCCCCCTGGGACATGAAGAACGTGCTCGGCAAGCTGAACCAGAGCGGCAATCCAAACGTTCTTCTGTGCGAGCGCGGCGCCTCCTTCGGCTACAACACGCTGGTTTCCGACATGCGCTCGCTGCCGATCATGGCGGCAACCGGTGCGCCTGTCATCTTCGATGCTACACATTCTGTCCAGCAGCCCGGCGGGCAGGGGGAAACCTCGGGCGGCGAGCGGCAGTTCGTCGAGACGCTGGCGCGCGCAGCCGTTGCCGTCGGCGTTGCCGGCGTCTTTATCGAGACCCATCAGGATCCCGACAACGCGCCCTGCGACGGCCCGAACATGGTCTATCTCAAGGATATGCCGCGGCTTCTGGAAAAGCTGCTCGCTTTGGACGCGGTCGCCAAGGGCTGACAGTCAAAAGCCTGACATGATCGTGTTATAGCGACGGTCAGACATGCAGGACGAAGGTGGCGCAAAGTGCCATTGTAATTTGCGCACCTTCGATTAAGACGGTTTCAAACGATTTATCCACCCACCGAGCAGGAAAAAACCATGACTGCAATTACCGATATCATCGCCCGCGAGATTCTCGATAGCCGTGGCAATCCCACCGTCGAAGTCGATGTCTATCTCGAAGACGGCAGCATGGGCCGCGCGGCTGTTCCCTCGGGTGCTTCGACCGGCGCGCATGAAGCCGTCGAAGTGCGCGATGGCGGCAAGCGCTATCTCGGCAAGGGTGTCGAAAAGGCTGTCGAAGCCGCCAATACGGAAATCTTCGACGCGATCGGCGGCATCGATGCCGAAAACCAGATCCAGATCGACCAGATCATGATCGAACTTGACGGCACGCCGAACAAGTCGCGCCTCGGTGCCAACGCCATCCTCGGCGTTTCGCTCGCCGTTGCCAAGGCTGCCGCCCAGGCTGCCGGCCTGCCGCTCTATCGCTACGTCGGCGGCGCTTCCGCAAGCGTGCTGCCGGTTCCGATGATGAACATCATCAACGGCGGCGCCCATGCCGACAACCCGATCGATTTTCAGGAATTCATGATCCTGCCGGTGGGCGCGGATTCGATCCGCGAAGCCGTCCGCATGGGTTCGGAAGTCTTCCATACGCTGAAGAAGGAACTGGCTGCCCAGGGCCACAACACCAATGTCGGCGACGAAGGCGGTTTCGCGCCCGGCCTGAAAAGCGCTCCGGAAGCTCTCGACTTCATCATGAAGTCGGTCGAGAAAGCCGGCTACAAGCCGGGCGAGGACATCTATCTCGGCCTCGACTGCGCCTCGACGGAATTCTTCAAGGACGGCAAATATGTGCTGGAAGGCGAAGGCCGCACGCTGGAATCGGGCGCAATGGCCGAATACCTTGCCGAACTCGTCGCCAAGTATCCGATCATCTCCATCGAAGACGGCATGGCTGAAGACGATTGGGAAGGCTGGAAGACCCTGACGGACCTCGCCGGCAAGAAGTGCCAGCTCGTCGGCGACGACCTGTTCGTCACCAACTCGGCCCGCCTGCGCGACGGCATCCGCATGGGTGTTGCCAACTCGATCCTCGTCAAGGTCAACCAGATCGGCTCGCTGACGGAAACGCTCGACGCCGTCAACACCGCGCACAAGGCTGCCTACACCGCCGTCATGTCGCACCGCTCCGGCGAAACCGAAGATTCCACCATCGCCGATCTCGCGGTTGCGACCAATTGCGGCCAGATCAAGACCGGCTCGTTGTCCCGCTCGGATCGCCTTGCCAAGTACAACCAGCTGATCCGCATCGAAGAGGGCCTCGGCCCGCAGGCTCAGTATGCCGGCCGCTCCATCATTCGCGGCTAATACGATCTTATAATTCAGGCATTTGGAACCCGCGCTCCGGCGCGGGTTTTTTGTTGGGTCCGTTCGTGAGGGATGCAGAGTCAACGAACGGTTAATCTCTGCGCGCTAGATTGAAATGATTGGTAATGCGTCAGAGCATGCGTGTATGTGGACAAAGCATCATAAGAAGAGAAAGACCGGTCGCTTCGTCATTCCGGCCATGACGGTCGCCTTCCTCTCCTATTTCGGCTATCATTGTATCCATGGTGATTACGGTCTGCGTGCGACGGAGGCGTTCGAGCGCCAGCGGATCGCGCGCGAGAAGGAGCTGGCCGTGCTGAAGGCCAAGCGCGAGCATCTGGAAGCGCAGGTGGCGCTGCTCAGCGACGGCTCGCTGGACAAGGACATGCTCGACGAAAAAGCGCGGTATCAGCTCAACATGTCGCGCGCGGACGAGATTGTGATTTTCAACCACTACCGCAATTAACCGAATTTAGGTTAATCTAAAATTTCGCTTGTTTATCAATAATTTACTGGCGAATATGAGCCATGCAATTATGGCATTGCTGTGGTCATTTTTCTTCCCTATGGTACGCGCCACCTGAGAACCGATAAACCCATAGGGAGGGTTGAATGGCGTTGCGCAAAACCGCGACCGTTTCCAGCCGCAAAACCAGTGCGAAATCCACAGCCAAGGCATCGAACGGCGGCCCCATCGCCGATTTCGATCGCGACGAGGAGCTGAAGGCCTATCGCGAAATGCTGCTCATCCGCCGTTTCGAGGAGAAGGCGGGCCAGCTGTACGGTATGGGCTTCATCGGTGGTTTCTGTCACCTCTACATCGGCCAGGAAGCTGTCGTCGTCGGCATGCAGATGGCGCAGAAGGAAGGCGATCAGGTCATCACCGCCTATCGCGACCACGGTCATATGCTGGCCACGGGCATGGAAGCGCGCGGCGTCATGGCCGAGCTGACCGGCCGCCGCAGCGGTTATTCGCGCGGCAAGGGCGGCTCGATGCACATGTTCTCCAAGGAAAAGCATTTCTACGGCGGTCACGGCATCGTCGGTGCGCAGGTTTCGCTCGGCACCGGTCTTGCCTTCGCCAACCGCTATCGCGGCAATGACTCGGTGGCCGTTGCCTATTTCGGCGATGGCGCTGCCAACCAGGGCCAGGTCTACGAGAGCTTCAACATGGCTGCTCTCTGGAAGCTGCCGATCGTCTATATCGTCGAAAACAACCGCTACGCCATGGGCACCTCGACCGCCCGCGCCACCGCCCAGTCGAACTATTCGCTGCGCGGCTCCGGCTTCGGCATTCCCGGCATGCAGGTCGACGGCATGGACGTGCGCGCCGTCAAGGCGGCCGCCGACGAGGCGCTTGAACATTGCCGTTCCGGCAAGGGGCCGATCATCCTGGAAATGCTGACCTATCGCTATCGCGGCCACTCCATGTCCGACCCGGCGAAGTACCGCACCAAGGAAGAAGTGCAGAAAATGCGCTCCGAGCAGGACCCGATCGAGCAGGTCCGCATGCGCGTGATGGAAAAGGGCTGGGCGACCGAAGACGATCTCAAGGCGATCGACAAGGAAGTCCGCGATATCGTCGCAGACAGCGCCGATTTCGCCCAGGCCGATCCGGAGCCGGATGCATCCGAGCTCTACACCGACATTCTGCTCTAATCGGGGAGGGAACCCATGCCTATCGATATCCTCATGCCCGCCCTTTCTCCGACGATGGAAGAAGGCACGCTGTCCAAATGGCTCAAGAAGGAAGGCGACAAGGTCACGTCCGGTGACGTGATTGCCGAAATCGAAACTGACAAGGCGACGATGGAGGTCGAAGCCGTCGATGAAGGCGTCATCGGCAAGCTCCTGGTTCCGGCCGGCACCGAGAACGTCAAGGTCAACGCCAAGATCGCCGTCCTGCTGCAGGAAGGCGAATCCGCCGATGCGATTTCCGCCGCTCAGCCGGCCCCGGTTGCCGCGGCTCCCGTTGCGCAGGAGGCAAAGCCTGCGGCAGCTTCTGCCCCGGTCCCGGCCGAGCCGAAGGCTTTCGTGCCGAACGATCCGGAAATCCCGGCCGGCACCGAAATGGTGTCGATGACGGTTCGTGAAGCGCTTCGCGATGCCATGGCCGAAGAAATGCGCGCTGACGACAGCGTCTTCGTCATGGGTGAAGAAGTCGCCGAATATCAGGGCGCCTACAAGGTCACGCAGGGCCTGCTGCAGGAATTCGGCGCTCGCCGCGTCATCGATACGCCGATCACCGAGCACGGCTTTGCCGGCGTCGGCGTCGGTGCGGCTATGGCCGGCCTGAAGCCGATCGTCGAGTTCATGACCTTCAACTTCGCCATGCAGGCGATCGACCAGATCATCAACTCCGCTGCCAAGACGCTCTATATGTCCGGCGGCCAGATGGGCGCTCCGATCGTCTTCCGCGGTCCGAATGGTGCGGCTGCCCGCGTTGCCGCCCAGCACAGCCAGGATTACGCGGCCTGGTACAGCCACGTTCCCGGCCTCAAGGTCGTCATGCCCTATACGGCATCCGACGCAAAGGGCCTGCTCAAGGCTGCCATTCGCGATCCGAACCCGGTCGTCTTCCTTGAGAACGAAATTCTCTACGGCCAGCATTTCGACGTTCCGAAGCTCGACAATTTCGTCCTGCCGATCGGCAAGGCCCGTATCCACCGTCCGGGCAAGGATGTCACGGTCGTCTCCTTCGGCATCGGCATGACCTATGCGACGAAGGCGGTCGCCGAACTCGAAAAGATCGGCATCGATGTCGAACTGATCGACCTTCGCACCATCCGCCCGATGGATCTTCCGACGGTCATCGAATCCGTCAAGAAGACCGGCCGTCTCGTCACCGTCGAGGAAGGTTATCCGCAGTCGTCCGTCGGCACGGAAATCGCCACGCGCGTCATGCAGCAGGCCTTCGATTACCTCGATGCGCCGATCCTGACGATCGCCGGCAAGGACGTTCCGATGCCTTACGCCGCGAACCTCGAGAAGCTTGCGCTTCCGAATGTCGGCGAAGTGGTCGATGCGGTGAAAGCCGTTTGCTACAAATAAGGGGAGGGCCTTTCGATGCCGATCAATATCACGATGCCCGCCCTCTCCCCGACCATGGAAGAAGGCAATCTGGCCAAGTGGCTGGTCAAGGAAGGCGATAAGGTCAAGTCCGGCGACGTGATCGCCGAGATCGAAACCGACAAGGCGACGATGGAAGTCGAAGCCGTGGATGAAGGCACGGTTGCCAAGCTCGTCGTTCCGGCCGGTACCGAAGGCGTCAAGGTCAATGCCCTGATCGCCGTTCTTGCCGCCGATGGCGAAGATGTGGCCGCCGCCGCAAGCGGCGCCGGCTCTGCCGCTCCGGCTCCGAAGGCTGCTGCTGCTCCGGCCGAGGCACCGAAGGCCGAAGCCGCACCGGCCCCGGCACCGTCGGCTGCGGCCGCCGCACCCGCGCCGGCTGCCGCTTCCTCGAGCGGCGCTCGCACGTTCTCCTCGCCGCTTGCCCGTCGTCTTGCCAAGGAAGCCGGGATCGATCTTTCCGCCGTTGCCGGCACCGGTCCGCATGGCCGCGTCGTCAAGAGTGATATCGAAGCGGCTGTTGCCGGCGGTGGCGCCAAGGCCGCTCCGGCCGCTGCTGCGGCTGCCCCGCAGGCGGCTGCACCGGCTCCGGCCGCTGCCGCTCCGAAGGGCGCTTCGGACGAAGCCGTGCTCAAGCTCTTCGAGCAGGGCTCCTACGAACTCGTGCCGCATGACGGCATGCGCAAGACGATCGCCCGCCGCCTCGTCGAATCCAAGCAGACCGTTCCGCATTTCTACGTCTCGGTCGATTGCGAACTCGATGCGCTGATGGCGCTGCGCGCCCAGCTGAACGACGCCGCTCCGCGCAAGGACGGCGCTCCGGCCTACAAGCTTTCGGTCAACGACATGGTCATCAAGGCCATGGCTCTCGCCCTGCGCGATGTTCCGGATGCCAACGTCTCCTGGACCGAAAACGCCATGGTCAAGCACAAGCATGCCGATGTCGGCGTCGCTGTTTCGATCCCCGGCGGCCTGATCACCCCGATCGTGCGCAAGGCCGAGGAGAAGACGCTTTCCGTCATCTCCAACGAGATGCGCGATCTCGGCAAGCGTGCGAAGGACCGCAAGCTGAAGCCCGAGGAATATCAGGGCGGCACGACCTCGGTTTCCAACATGGGCATGATGGGCGTGAAGAACTTCGCAGCCGTCATCAACCCGCCGCATGCGACCATCCTCGCAGTCGGCGCCGGCGAACAGCGCGTCATCGTCAAGAATGGCGAAATGGCGATTGCAACGGTCATGACCGTCACGCTCTCGACCGACCATCGCTGCGTCGACGGCGCTCTTGGTGCCGAACTGCTGCAGGCATTCAAGGGCTATATCGAAAATCCGATGGGCATGCTGGTCTAAGTAGGACGCGGGAGGGCGGACATGACGAAGACTGTTCTTTGCTATGGTGACTCGCTGACCTGGGGCTATGACGCCGATACGATCGGCCGTCATGCCTACGAGACCCGCTGGCCGAGCGTGCTTCAGGCAACGCTCGGAAGCGAGGCTCGCGTCATCGCGGAAGGCCTGAACGGCCGCACCACCGCCTTCGACGACCATCTTGCCGACTGCGACCGCAACGGCGCACGCATCCTGCCGACCATCCTGCAGACGCATGCGCCGCTCGATCTCGTCATCCTGCTGCTCGGCACCAACGACATGAAGCCGGTCGTCGCCGGCTCCGCCTTTGCCGCCTGCCAGGGTATCGGCCGTCTCGTGCGGCTGATCCGCAACCATTCCTGGCCCTTCGAATTCGACGGGCCGGAAATCCTGATCGTGGCGCCGCCGGCAATCTGCGAGACGGGCAACGTGCCCTTCGCCGCATCCTTCCCCGGCGGCGTCGAGGAATCGGCAAAGCTTCCCACGCTCTACCGTGACCTTGCCGACGAACTCGGCTGCGGCTTCTTCGATGGCAATTCCGTCGCCAGGACCACGCCGCTCGACGGCATTCACCTCGATGCGGAAAATACGCGTGCGCTCGGTCGGGGCCTTGAGCCCATCGTGCGGATGATGCTGGGCCTTTGACGGTGACTGCCTTTCTCGCTCTCCGGCGGGCCTCCCGCCGGGATGCCTCGGAACTGGCGATCCTGGCTGACATTGCCTCGCACGGCTTTGCCTCATGGCTCTGGTTTGCCGATGTCGCAAGCGGCATGAGCGACACGCCGCTGGAGCGGGGCCGGCTGAAGATGAGCGACGAGGCGCTGGGCGGCTGGAAGAATGCCGTCATTGCCGAGGCCTATGACGAGATCGCCGGAATGGCGATCGGTTATGAAGTGGATGAAGGCATACGCGATCTCGAAGCGCGGCATCCGGCCATAGAGCCGATGCTGGCCATGCAGAGATCGGTGATCGGACACTGGTTCATTGGCAGCCTTGCGGTCTATCGCCATATGCGCGGGATCGGCATCGGCAGGAGGCTGCTGGAAGACCAGATCGAAAGGGCCGCCGGGCGACCGGTCAGCCTGATCACGTCGGACAGCAACGAAGCGGCTCTGTCGCTTTACAAGAGAAACGGATTTTCGGAAGCGGCGCGCATGGATGCCGTGCCGCTCTTCGACAACAGCAAGAAGCACGCATGGGTTCTGATGACCCGCGCGGGAGCGTAACAAAGGCAGGAAAGCAATGGCTCAATCCTACGACGTCATCGTCATCGGTTCCGGTCCCGGCGGTTATATCGCCGCCATCCGCGCCGCGCAGCTCGGCCTCAAGGTCGCCTGCGTCGAGCGCGAACATCTGGCCGGCATCTGCTCCAACTGGGGCTGCATCCCGACCAAGGCGCTGCTGCGCTCGGCGGACGTCCTGCATACGGCACAGCACGGCAAGGATTACGGCCTGACGCTGGAAGGCACGATCAAGCCCGATATCAAGGCGATCGTCGCCCGTTCGCGCGGCATCGCGCACCGCATGAACAATGGCGTCGGCTTCCTGTTCAAGAAGAACAAGGTCGATATCATCTGGGGTGAGGCGAGGATCACCAAACCCGGCGAGATCGTCGTTTCCAAGACGACGAAGAAGCCGATGGAGCCGATGGGTCCGGTGCCGAAGAATGCATTGGGTGAGGGCACCTACAATGCCAAGCACATCATCGTCGCGACCGGCGCCCGTCCGCGCGCGCTGCCGGGCATCGAGCCCGACGGCAAGCTGATCTGGACCTATTTCGAGGCGATGAAGGCGGATGAACTGCCGAAATCCCTTCTCGTCATGGGCTCGGGCGCCATCGGCATCGAATTCGCAAGCTTCTACCGCACCCTGGGCGTCGATGTCACCGTTGTCGAAATCATGAGCCAGGTAATGCCGGTCGAGGATGCGGAAATTTCCGCGCTCGCCAAGAAGCAGTTCGAACGCCAGGGCATGAAGATCCATCTGGAAGCCAAGGTCGCCAAGGTGGAGAAGGGCGCGAACTCGATCACCGCCACGATCGAGAAGAAGGATGGCACGACCGAGACGATCACCGCAGACCGCATGATCTCGGCCGTCGGCGTTCAGGCCAATGTCGAAGGCATCGGGCTCGAGGCTGTCGGCGTGAAGACGGACCGCGGTTTCATCGTCATCGACGGTTACGGCAAGACCAACGTACCCGGCATCTATGCGATCGGCGACGTCGCCGGCCCGCCGCTTCTCGCGCACAAGGCCGAGCATGAGGCTGTCGTCTGCGTCGAAAAGATCGCCGGCCTGCCGAACGTTCATCCGATGGACAAGCTGAAGATCCCGGGCTGCACCTATTGCAACCCGCAGGTTGCCTCCGTCGGCCTCACCGAAGCCAAGGCCAAGGAGCAGGGCCGCGATATCCGCGTCGGCCGCTTCCCCTTCAGCGCCAACGGCAAGGCTGTCGCCCTCGGCGAGGACCAGGGTCTGGTCAAGACGATCTTCGACAAGAAGACCGGCGAATTGCTGGGCGCCCACATGGTCGGCGCCGAAGTTACCGAACTTATCCAGGGCTTCGTCGTCGCCATGAACCTGGAGACGACCGAAGAGGAACTGATGCACACGATCTTCCCGCATCCGACCATCTCGGAAACGATGAAGGAAAGCGTGCTCGATGCTTACGGCCGGGTACTGAACGCTTGATAATTTCCTGGTTCGCCCTCTATCCGGGCGTGGCGTAACGCCATCGCCCGGAGTGAAAGATGCCAGCCTGCTCCGGGGTGGAAAAAGCGAAAGGAAATCATCATGTCTATGGGTACGCAGTCGCTTCTCGTCTTTCTGCTGATCGGCCTCGTTGCGGGCTTTCTCGCAAGCCTCGTCGTCGGCGGGGGCGGGTTGATACGCTGCCTGCTCAGCGGCATTATCGGCGCGTTCGTGGGCGGGTTTCTGTTCAATGCGCTGGGGATTTCGCTGGGCATTGAAAATGCATTGGTGGTTCAGATCGTCCACGCCACAGTCGGCGCCATCATCGTGGTGCTGATCGCAAGGGCGATAGCGTAGGAGCAATTCCAGCAAAAGTGCGCAGCGGTTTTGCGCCCGGAATTGCGACAAGGAAAAGACAAAAGCAATTCCAGCAAAAGTGCGCAGCGGTTTTGCATCCGGAATTGCGATAAGGAAAAGACCAATTCCAGCAAAAGTGCGCAGCGGTTTTGCGTCCGGAATTGCGGAAACGAAATGACGGAGCAACGGCTCTAAGGTAGAGGCAAGATGGAAGGCGTCGGCTGGATTTCGGCAATCATCATCGGTGGACTTGCGGGCTGGCTCGCGGGCAAGCTGATGGAAGCGCGTTACGGCATCCTGCTGAACATCGTTCTCGGCATTGTCGGTTCGGTGGTCGCCACTGCCGTTCTGGCACAGTTTCATATCGCGGTGGCCGGCGGCAGGCTCGGCTATTTCGTGACAGGTTTCATCGGCGCCTGCCTGCTGATATTCCTCGCGCGTCTCGTGCGAAGATAAGGTGCGTGCCGTCAGATCGAAGGATTTGAATAAAGGCGCGATGCGCACTATGGCAATCCGGGCCGCATGGGGCGGCGGAAAGTTGAACTGACATGGTCACTATTCTCGACACGATCAATCCCGAGGCAAAGCGCGTACGGCATCCGGAAAAGGCCCATCGCCCCGATACGGAAGTCCTGCGCAAGCCGGACTGGATTCGTGTGAAGGCGCCGACCTCTAAAGGCTACGCGGAAACCCGCTCGATCGTGAAGGAGCACAAGCTCGTCACCGTCTGCGAGGAAGCCGGCTGCCCGAATATCGGCGAATGCTGGGACAAGAAGCACGCCACGTTCATGATCATGGGCGAGATCTGTACCCGCGCCTGCGCCTTCTGCAATGTGGCGACAGGCAAGCCGAACGCGCTCGACATGGCCGAGCCGGAAAACGTCGCCAAGGCGGTCAAAGAAATGGGCCTGAGCCATGTCGTCATCACCTCCGTCGACCGTGACGATCTGGAGGATGGCGGCGCCGAGCATTTCGAGAAGGTGATCTGGGCGATCCGCGCCGCTTCGCCATCGACGACGATCGAAATCCTGACGCCCGACTTCCTGAAGAAGCCCGGTGCGCTGGAGCGCGTCGTTGCGGCCAAGCCCGACGTCTTCAACCACAATCTGGAAACGGTTGCCGGCAACTATCTGACGGTCCGCCCCGGTGCCCGTTACTTCCACTCCATCCGCCTGCTGCAGCGCGTGAAGGAGCTTGACCCCACCATGTTCACCAAGTCCGGCATCATGGTCGGCCTCGGTGAGGAGCGCAACGAAGTCCTCCAGCTGATGGACGACCTGCGCACGGCCGATGTCGATTTCCTGACGATCGGCCAGTACCTGCAGCCGACCCGCAAGCACCACGCCGTGATGAGCTTCGTCACGCCGGAAGAGTTCAAGTCCTACGAGACGGTCGCCTATACCAAGGGCTTCCTGATGGTCGCATCCAGCCCGCTCACCCGCTCTTCGCACCATGCCGGCGACGACTTCGCCCGCCTGAAGGCCGCGCGCGAGAAGAAGCTGCTGATGGCGGCCGAGTAAGGGCTTACCCCTTGATTTTCATGGGACCGCGGCGATTTTCGCCGCAGTTTTTCTTTGGGCGCTTCATTGTCATCGTCGGGTCACACGAAGCAGCGAGGTACTGCTCTCCCGGCCATCGGCCGCAAGGGGATGAACGGAGGGCTTGCGATGGAACGGACAGCCGGCGAGGCCGTCAACAATGTCGATAATGCTTTTGCCGCCGGACAGATCCGCAATGCGAGGCGCATCATGGTCATCGGCTGCTCGGGCGGAGGGAAATCGACGCTTGCGCAGAAACTGGCGCACCGGTTCGACCTGACCTATCTTTCGATCGACCGTGATATTCTCTGGCTGCCGGGCTGGGTGGAGCGCAGCAAGGAAGAGCAGCGGCAACGCATCGTCGAGAGGATTGCCGGCGAACGCTGGATCATGGACGGCACCAATCCTTCCACCTTCGATATCCGCCTCCCGCGCACCGATATCGTCATCTGGGTGCGCATGCCGCGCCTGCTGTGCGTCTGGGGCGTGATGACGCGCTGGCTGAAACATATCGGTCGCACGCGCCCTGAAATGGCGCCCGGCTGTATCGAAAAGGTCGACTTGCAGTTTCTGGAATATATCTGGACCTTCGAGGCGAAGTTCGCGCCGCGCGTGATATCGGCGATTGCCGCGCACGGACCGCATGTGCCGGTTTTGCAGGTGAAATCCCGCCGCCAGATGCGCGCGCTTCTTGATCTTCTCGGTGTGCCGGCTTAACTGCGCTTCATGCCGCAATTCGAAACGCATCGCTCCGTCCCGCACACGCCCGACCAGATGTTCGACCTGGTGTCCGACATCGAACGCTATCCGGAGTTTCTGCCGCTCTGCGAAGCCCTTGTCGTGAAGAACCGCAAGGAGCGCGACGGCAGGATGCTGCTGATTGCCGATATGACCGTCGGCTACAAGGCGATCCGCGAAACCTTCACCACCCAGGTCCTGCTGAACAGGGCCGAGCGCGTCATCGACGTCAAATATATCGACGGGCCGTTCCGCTACCTCGACAACCGCTGGCGGTTTGTGGAAGCGGAGGGTGGTGGCTGCACGATCGATTTCTTCATCGACTACGAGTTCAAGAGCCGCATTCTCGGCGCCCTCATGGGCTCGATGTTCGACCGGGCCTTCCGCATGTTCACGGAAGCCTTCGAGAAGCGGGCGGCGGCGATCTACAGCTGATTGGTCAGCGGTCGAAGAAATGATCGAAGATGCGCGTGGCCGGATAGGCATAGGCACCGCGATCGACGAAGCTGTAGCGATAGAGGCAGCTCCGCAGCGCCGCATTGTAGATCAGGCTGCTCGTATCCGGTGAGCCGCGGTAGCCCAGGGCTTCCGGCTGGCAGCGGGCGAGCGCGTGATCGTATTTGCGCAGCAGCGTCGGATCGGAATCCACCCTGATGCCGCCGCGAACCTGATAGTTGGATGGTGCCTCAGCCGCCGAAACGCAGGCGAGGCTCAAGACGACACCGATGCATGCAAAATATCTCATCTGACTGGTCCCTCAAAACAGGCTGTTGCCTGGATGCGGCAGAAACCGAAATTCCTGCCTTTTGTTCCCTCACGCAAGATCACGCAATTTCAATAAGCATTTGAAGCGCCGTCCGGATTGTTGCCAGCCGGACTTCCGTGCGGCCGATATCGCCGTAGAGCATCTTACGGTGAACAAGCTTACCTGAACGTGATTTCGCCGCAAGATGCACCAGCCCGACCGGCTTTTCCGGCGATCCGCCGCCGGGGCCGGCAATGCCCGTCACGGCAATCGCAAGGTCGGCGCGCGAGCGGAAGAGGGCGCCATGCACCATCTGCCGCGCCGTCTCCTCCGATACCGCGCCGAAACGGAGGAGCGTTTCCTCCTGCACGCCGAGCATCTGCATCTTGGCAGCGTTCGTATAGGTCACGAAACCACGGTCGACGACGGCGGACGATCCCGAAATTTCCGTGAGCGCGCCGGCAATCAGGCCGCCGGTGCAGGATTCTGCCGTCGACAGCATCCGTCCCGCAGCCGTGAAATCGCGAACAATGCGCGCAGCGATCGAGGTAATATCCGCCGGAAACAGGCTCATCGCTTCGTGCCTCCATAAACGACGGTTGCTGTCGCAATCGCCGCGATCCCTTCGCGCCGGCCGACGAAACCGATCTTTTCGTTGGTGGTGGCCTTCACCGAGCAGCGTTCGATGTCGATGCCGAGGAATTCCGACAGATTGGCACGCATGGCCTCGCGATGCGGCCCGACCTTTGGTGCCTCCGCGATCAGCGAGACATCGGCATTGGTGATCGTGCCGCCGTGATCGCGCACGATCCTTGCCGCATGTTCGATGAAGATGCGGGAGGCAGCCCCCTTCCATTGCGGGTCGGAAGGCGGGAAATGGTCGCCTATATCGCCGGCGCCGCAGGTGGCAAGCAGCGCATCCGTCAGCGCATGCAGGGCAACATCGGCATCCGAATGGCCCTTGAGCTTCTGGTCGTGCGGAATGAAGACGCCGCAGAGCGTCACACCGTCGCCGGGTTCCAGCTGATGCACGTCATAACCGTTGCCGGTGCGCACATCCGGAATGCGGGTTCCCGAGAGCTTGTCGTCGGCCATGGCGATATCGCTCCTGACGGTCAGCTTCACATTGGCCGAAGCACCTTCGACGATCGTCACGGGAATACCAAGCCATTCGGCAATCGAGGCGTCGTCGGTGAAATCCGTTCTGCCGCTTGCGGCCGCCTTCTCATGCGCATCGAGAATCGTGGCGAAGTGGAAGGATTGCGGCGTCTGGGCCGCATAGAGCTGGTCTCGCGAAACGGTCTTGACCACCTTCCCGTCGCTGCCGGCCCGCTTCAGCGTATCGGCAACCGGCACTGCCGGCAGGGCGGCCGGCGCGCCGGCCAGAAGCGTATCGGCGATCCGGTCGAGAAGCCGGTGATCGAAGAAGGGGCGCACCGCATCATGGATCAGCACATGGCTGATGCCCTTGTTCTTGAGGTGCCGCAGGCCGGCGAGCACCGATTGCTGCCGCGTCGCGCCGCCATGAACCGTCTCGATCGGCGTGGCCGAGATGATGTGCCGGGAGGCTCTGGCAAACAGCGTTTCGTCGTCCGGGTGGATGACGACGACGATCTGCTTTGCCGGTCCCCATGTCATGAAGTTTTCAAGCGTATGGACGATAACCGGCTTGCCGCCGACCATCCGGTATTGCTTGGGGCCTTCCTCGGGCGATCCGGCGCGTTCGCCGCGGCCCGCCGCAACGACGACAATTCCAGCCGATATCGGTTGCTTAGTATGCATTTGCAGCATAAATCCCTGAAATATGCGGAATGGATGTCAGTTGCTCTATCGCCTTGTTTGGACCTTTTCCAGCATTTGCCCAAAAAATATCAATTCGGGCTCGACCCTCTTGGCAAGCCGCAGAACTATGGCTAAAAATAATGCAGTTACATGGTGTGCCTGAAAGATAATCATTTGATTTCCAAGGACCTCGCAACGCCTTTCAGAATCGGACCTGTGTCCGTGCGGAACCGCGTCGTGCTTGCACCGATGTCGGGCGTGACGGACATGCCGTTCCGCGAGCTTGCCTGGCGCCATGGCGCCGGCCTCGTCGTGACCGAGATGGTGGCCAGCCGGGAGCTGGTGAACGATACCGCCGAATCCTGGGCGCGCCTTCGCGCTGCCGGCTTCCGCCCGCACATGGTCCAACTCGCCGGCCGCGAGGCCTATTGGATGGCTGAAGCCGCCAGGATCGCGGCCGATCATGGCGCCGATATCATCGATATCAACATGGGCTGCCCGGCCAAGAAGGTGATCGGCGGTTATTCCGGTTCGGCGCTGATGCGCGATCCCGATCATGCGCTCGAGCTCATCGAGGCGACGGTGAAGGCGGTCCATATCCCCGTCACGCTGAAGATGCGCCTCGGCTGGGACGAAAATTCCATCAACGCGCCGCATATTGCCAGACGTGCCGAAGAGGCGGGCGTGCAGCTCGTCACCATTCACGGCCGCACCCGCATGCAGTTTTATACGGGCAGGGCGGACTGGGATGCGATCCGCCCCGTGCGCGATGTGATTTCCATACCGCTGATCGCCAATGGCGATGTCGAGACGGCCGAGGACGCACGGGAGATCTTGCGCCGCTCCGGCGCCGATGCGGTCATGATCGGCCGCGGCTGTCAGGGCAGGCCGTGGCATGCCGGCGTTCTCGCTGGCGCGCGCGAACCGTCGCGCGAAGAGATCGCCGCCATTGCTGTCGAGCACTATCGCATGATGCTGGACTTTTACGGCGAGGCCGTTGCCGTCAGGCACGCCCGCAAACACCTCGGCTGGTATCTGGAGCGTTTCGCGCCGGATCTGGCGGCCGAAGACAAGGCTGCGATCATGACATCGCGTAATCCGGATGACGTTCTCGCCCGCTTCGGCGACGCGATGGCGGCAGGTGCAGTGGAACGGCGGGAGGCGGCATGAGCAAGGACGGCACGGCTTCTTCCGAGAGTGCGGTCAACCCCATGGCGATGGCGGTGCTGAACGCCATCCAGAACCCGGTCGTCATGGTCGATGAGGGCGGCTTCATCGCCTTTGCGAACTGGGAGGCCGAAGCCTTTTTCGGCGCCAGCGCCGCGCATCTCTCCCGCTATCGCATCTCGACCTTCATTCCCTTCGGCAGCCCGCTCCTGGCGCTCATCGATCAGGTGCGCGAACGCAAGGCGCCGGTCAACGAATACCGTGTGGATCTGAGCTCGCCCCGCCTCGGCCAGGACAAGCTCGTCGATCTCTATGTCGCGCCCGTGATTGCCGAGCCGGGCTCCGTCGTCGTCGTCTTCCAGGAGCGCTCGATGGCGGACAAGATCGACCGGCAGCTGACGCATCGCGCCGCCGCCCGCTCGGTCACGGGTCTGGCCTCGATGCTGGCACATGAAATCAAGAATCCGCTCTCCGGCATCCGCGGCGCCGCCCAGCTGCTCGAGCAGTCCGTGGTCGATGACGACCGCGCCCTGACGCGGCTGATCTGCGACGAGACGGACCGTATCGTCTCGCTGGTCGACCGCATGGAAGTGTTTTCCGACGAGCGCCCGGTCGACCGGGTGCCCGTCAACATCCATTCCGTGCTCGACCATGTAAAGGCCGTGGCAAAGGCAGGCTTTGCCCGCAATATCCGCGTGACGGAAAATTACGACCCGTCGCTGCCGGCAGTCTACGCCAATCGCGACCAGCTCGTGCAGGTCTTCCTCAACCTGGTGAAGAACGCTGCCGAAGCCGTCGGCGACCGTCCGGATGGAGAAATCATCCTGACGACGGCCTATCGCCCCGGCATCCGCCTGTCGGTTGCCGGGACGCGCGAGAAGATCTCCCTGCCGCTGGAATTCTGCGTCATCGACAACGGTCCCGGTGTGCCGACGGACCTGCTGCCGCATCTCTTCGACCCGTTCATCACCACCAAGCCGAACGGCAGCGGTCTCGGCCTCGCCCTGGTTGCCAAGATCATCGGCGATCACGGCGGCATTATCGAATGCGACAGCCAGAACAACCGCACGATTTTCCGCGTCCTCATGCCGGCCTCCAAGGATGCCTCGCTTGATGACGCCGCTATTGCAAGCTCGACAGGACCCAATCGATGACAGCCACGATCCTCGTTGCAGATGACGATGCGGCCATCCGCACGGTGCTCAATCAGGCCTTGAGCCGCGCCGGTTATGATGTGCGCATCACCTCCAATGCCGCAACGCTGTGGCGCTGGGTTTCGGCAGGCGAGGGCGATCTCGTCGTAACCGACGTCGTCATGCCGGATGAGAATGCCTTCGACCTTCTGCCGCGGATCAAGAAGGCGCGGCCGGAACTGCCGGTTCTCGTCATGAGCGCGCAGAACACGTTCATGACCGCGATCAAGGCTTCCGAAAAGGGCGCCTACGATTACCTGCCGAAGCCCTTCGACCTGACGGAGCTGATCGGCATCATCGGCCGCGCGCTCGCCGAACCGAAGAAGAAGCCGGCGAAGCTCGATGAGGACATGCAGGACGGCATGCCGCTCGTCGGCCGTTCGGCGGCCATGCAGGAAATCTACCGCGTGCTCGCCCGCCTGATGCAGACGGACCTGACGCTGATGATCACCGGCGAGTCCGGCACCGGCAAGGAGCTTGTCGCCCGCGCCCTGCACGATTACGGCAAGCGCCGCAACGGCCCCTTCGTCGCCATCAACATGGCGGCCATTCCGCGCGACCTCATCGAGTCCGAGCTCTTCGGCCATGAGAAGGGTGCCTTTACCGGCGCCCAGACGCGCTCGACCGGCCGTTTCGAGCAGGCCGAAGGCGGCACGCTGTTCCTCGATGAGATCGGCGACATGCCGATGGATGCCCAGACGCGTCTGCTGCGCGTGCTGCAGCAGGGCGAATATACGACCGTCGGCGGCCGCACGCCGATCCGCACCGACGTGCGCATCGTGGCCGCGACCAACAAGGACCTGAAGCAGGCGATCAACCAGGGCCTCTTCCGCGAAGACCTCTACTATCGCCTCAATGTCGTGCCGCTGCGCCTGCCGCCGCTGCGCGACCGCGCGGAGGATATCCCGGATCTCGTCCGCCATTTCGTCCAGCAGGCCGAAAAGGAAGGTCTCGGCTCCAAGCGTTTCGATCAGGAAGCGCTGGAACTGATGAAGGCCTATGCCTGGCCGGGCAACGTGCGTGAGCTGGAAAACCTCATTCGCCGCCTGATGGCGCTTTATCCACAGGATGTCATCACCCGCGAAATCATCGATGCCGAGCTGCGTTCCGACGTTCCAGACAGCCCGATCGACAAGGGGCCGATCCGCAGCGGATCGATGACGATCGCCCAGGCGGTCGAAGAGAACATGCGCACCTATTTCGCAAGCTTCGGCGAGAATCTGCCGCCGCCCGGCCTCTACGACCGGGTGCTGACGGAAATGGAATATCCGTTGATCCTTGCGGCATTGACGGCCACCCGCGGCAACCAGATCAAGGCTGCCGACCTCCTGGGTCTGAACCGCAATACGCTGCGCAAGAAGATCCGCGAACTCGGCGTTTCCGTCTACAGAAGCTCGCGGACCGCCTGACCTTCGACCTTGACATTGTGGCAAGGCGCGTTGCATTTTCGCCACAATGCGTTGCTTAAAGGTCACGCATAGGGTTTGGACATTCGCCCACGATCGAGTCGTTTGAACGCCGGTTTCTCGCAAGCCGGCGCCGTTCGGCTTCCCGTTGGGCGTGGCGGCAATGCCGTCCGAAGAGAGGCTGAATGGACGAAGAAGGGGTATCGCCGGAAGCGGCGAGCGAGGCGGTGACAACGGTGACCGACCGTCGTGCCCTGTTTGCGGTACCGGGCCTCGTGCTTGCCGGCGGCGCGCTGGTCTGCGCGACCGTCACGCTCTTCGTGCTGCTGGGCGTAACGCCGATTGCCCCGACCTCGCATGTGGTCATCGGTTCGGTCGTCATCAATTCCTTTTTCGTCCTCGGCCTGATCGCCCTGATCGGCCGCGAGGTCGCGCGGCTTTTCAAGGCCCGCACGCGCGGGCGCGCGGCTGCGCGCCTGCATATCCGCATCGTCGTGCTGTTCTCGATCGTCGCGATCACGCCGGCGATTCTGGTGGCGATCTTTGCCAGTATCACGCTCAATGCCGGCCTCGACCGCTGGTTTGCCCTTCGCACCCAGGCGATCGTCAGTTCGTCCCGCAATATCGGCCAGGCCTATATGCTGGAAAATGCCAGCTATCTGCAGGGCCAGACGGTATCGATGGCCAATGACCTGGAGCGCAACCGCGCGCTCTACAGCCTCGACAGGACCGGCTTCGGCGAGCTGATGACCCGGCAGGCAAGGGGGCGCGGCCTGCTCGGCGCCTTCCTGGTCGAACGTGACGGCTCGGTCGTCGTCCAGGCCGATATCGCTACGGAAAAACCGCTCCCTGCCATCCCGCAGGATGCGTTGGAAAAGGCGGCCGCAGGCCAGCCCACGCTCATTCCGCCCGGTGTCACCAACCTCGTCGGCGCCATCATCCGGCTCGAGGCGATCCCCGGAACCTTCCTCTATACGGTGCGCGCGGTCGATCCCAAGGTCATGAACGCCATGCGCATGATGGAGGAGAACGCCACCGAATACCGCTCGATGGAGGCTGGCCGGGTCTCGCTGCAGATCGCCTTCGCGGTTCTCTATATCGGCTTTGCGCTGATCGTGCTGCTGGCGGCGATCTGGACCGCGATTGCGGTCGCCGACCGTATCGTGCGGCCGATCCGCCTGTTGATTACGGCCGCCGATAGCGTCGCCTCCGGCAATATGGACATCGTCGTTCCCGTCCACGCCGTTGATGGCGACGTCGCCAGCCTCTCGCGCACCTTCAACAAGATGATCTCGGAAATCCGCACCCAGCGCGACGAGATCCTTGAGGCGAAGGACGAGGTGGACGACCGCCGCCGTTTCATCGAGGCCGTGCTGTCGGGTGTCACGGCTGCCGTCATCGGCGTCGAACAGGACCGGCGCATCACCATCGTCAACAGTTCGGCAGAAACGCTGATGGCGCTCCAGGCCGACGACATGCTCGGCAAGCAGCTGTCGGAAATCGCCCCTGAAGTCGATCAGGTGCTGACGGAAGCTGCCGCGCGTTACCGCGGCGATTTCCGCAAGCAGATCGCTTTGGTGCGCGGCGGCACGGTGCGCACGCTGAGCGTTCAGGTCACTCGCGAGGAAGTGCGCGATCTCAGCGAATCCTACGTCATCACGCTTGATGACATCACCGATCTCGTTATCGCACAGCGCTCGACTGCCTGGGGTGACGTTGCGCGCCGCATCGCCCACGAGATCAAGAATCCGCTGACGCCGATCCAGCTTTCGGCGGAACGCATCCGCCGCCGTTACGGCAAGCAGATCGACGAGAACGACCGCGCCGTCTTCGACCAGTGTACGGACACGATCATCCGTCAGGTCGGCGATATCGGCCGCATGGTCGATGAATTCTCCGCCTTTGCCCGCATGCCGAAGCCGACGAAGGAGCCGAGCGACCTGCGCGCCATCCTTCACGACGCAATCTTCCTGCGTGAGATGGGCAACAACCATATCACCTTCCTGCAGGAACTCGGCGAGGAGCGGCTCGAAGGCGCCTTCGACAGCCGCATGCTGGGGCAGGCCTTCGGCAATCTGATCAAGAATGCGGTGGAGGCGATCGAAGCCGTGCCGAGTGAGGAGCGCGAGGAGCGCAAGATCCTCGTCCGCACGTCCAAGGATGAAGCGCGCGACCGCTTCACCGTCGACATTATCGACAACGGCCGCGGCCTGCCTGTCGAGAACCGTCACAGCATTCTGGAACCCTACATGACGATGCGGGAGAAGGGCACCGGCCTCGGCCTCGCCATCGTCAAGAAGATCATCGAGGAACATGGCGGGCAGCTCGAACTGCATGATGCACCCGCAGATTTTGACCAGGGAAGAGGGGCCATGATCCGCGTGCATCTGCCACGCCGGGATGTCGCCGCAACCCCGGCAGCCAGTGACAAGGAAAGCGTATATGGCCTCTGATATTCTCGTCGTCGATGACGAACATGACATTCGCGAGATCGTTGCCGGTATCCTGTCGGATGAGGGGCACGAAACCCGCATGGCGCATGACAGCGACAGCGCGCTGGCGGCGATTTCCGATCGCGTGCCGCGCCTCGTCTTCCTCGATATCTGGATGCAGGGCAGCAAGCTCGACGGCCTCTCGCTGCTGGACGAGATCAAGACCCGTCATCCAGAGCTTCCCGTCGTCATGATTTCCGGCCACGGCAATATCGAGACGGCCGTCTCGGCCATCAAGCGCGGCGCCTTCGACTTCATCGAAAAGCCGTTCAAGGCCGACCGGCTGATCCTGATCGCCGAGCGGGCACTGGAAAACTCCAAGCTGAAGCGCGAAAATATCGAGCTGAAACGCCGCGCCGGCGATGCGGTGGAGCTGATCGGCACCTCGGTCGCCGTCTCGCAGCTGCGCCAGACGATCGACAAGGTCTCGCCCACCAACAGCCGTATCATGATCTTCGGCGCATCCGGTTCCGGCAAGGAACTCGTGGCGCGCATGATCCACAAGAAGTCGGCGCGCGCCAACGGCCCCTTCGTGGCGCTGAACGCCGCCAACATCACGCCCGACCGCATGGAAGTGGCGCTGTTCGGCACCGAAGGCGCTCCGGGTCAGGCCCGCAAGATCGGCGCGCTGGAAGAAGCCCATCGCGGCATCCTCTATCTCGACGAAGTCGGCGAAATGCCGCGCGAAACGCAGAACAAGATCCTGCGCGTGCTGGTCGATCAGCAGTTCGAGCGCGTGGGTGGCTCCAAGCGCGTGAAGGTCGATGTGCGCATCATCTCCTCGACCGCCTATAATCTGGAAAGCCGCATCGCCGAGGGCTGGTTCCGCGAAGATCTCTATCATCGCCTGGCTGTCGTGCCGGTGCGTGTGCCGCAGCTTGCCGAGCGTCGCGAGGATATCCCGTTCCTCGTCGATCAGCTCATGCGCCAGATTTCCGAACAGGCGGGCATCCGGCCGCGCCGTATCGGCGACGATGCCATGGCCGTGCTGCAGGCCCACGACTGGCCGGGAAACATCCGCCAGCTGCGCAACAATATCGAGCGGCTGATGATCCTTGCCCGCACCGACGGCCCGGATGCACCGATCACCGCCGACATGCTGCCGACCGACCTCGGCGACATGCTGCCCAAGGTTTCGACCAAGAACGACTATCACATCATGACGCTGCCGCTGCGCGAAGCCCGCGAGATGTTCGAGAAGGATTACCTGATCGCCCAGATCAACCGCTTTGGCGGCAACATCTCGCGCACGGCCGAATTCGTCGGCATGGAGCGCTCGGCGCTGCATCGCAAGCTGAAGTCGCTCGGCGTCTGATTTTTCCCGGCGCGGGCTCAAGCCGCGCCGGTCCCCTCCCTTTGCCTGAAGCAGGTTTTCAATGCCCAGAATCGCCTATGTGAATGGACGTTACGTGCCGCATTCCGATGCCGCGGTGCATATCGAGGATCGCGGCTATCAGTTCGCCGATGGCGTCTACGAGGTCTGCGAAGTCCGTCACGGCCTGATCGTCGACCTGACGCGGCATCTCAACCGTCTCGATCGTTCGCTGGGCGAATTGCGCATCGCCTGGCCGATGAGCCGGGCGGCCCTGACGCAGGTGATTCGCCAGACCTTGCGCCGCAATCATGTGCGCAACGGCCTCTTTTATCTGCAGGTGACGCGCGGCGTCGCCCGCCGTGACCATGTCTTCCCGGCCGAGGGCACGCCGCCGTCGATCGTCGTGACGGCCAAGAGCACCGATCCGTCGATCATTGCCAGGAAGAACGCTTCCGGCATCAAGGCGATCACCGTTCCCGACAACCGGTGGGACCGCGTCGACATCAAGACGGTGGGGCTGCTGTCGAACGCCCTTGCGCGCCAGCAGGCGAAGGAGGCGGGCGCTCAGGAGGCGATCTATGTCGATGCCGACGGCATGGTGAAGGAGGGCGCTGCGACCAACGTCTGGATCGTCGATGCCGATGGTAAGCTGGTAACGCGACCGGCCGACCACGGCATCCTGCGCGGCATTACGCGCACGACCCTCATCGATGTCGCGGCCAAACTGGGGGTTGAAATCGTCGAGCGAAAGTTCTCCGTTTCGGAGATGATGGCCGCCCGCGAGGTCTTCATCACCGCCGCCACAAGCATTTGTTTTCCGGTGGTTTCCATCGACGGACAGGCCATCGCGAACGGTCATCCGGGAAGCCTGTCACAGAATATTCGGGAAGCCTTTTTCGACGTTGCGGAAAAGATTACGATTTGATACCAAGATTTGCTGGGCTGGAGGAATGAGGGTGCCACCTGCCTTGCTGGAGAGGTTGATTGATATTCTACCGGCTTGATCAGGCTGGCAATAAAGAAAGAAGCGGCGCGATGGCGGAACGTTCTCAGAATCTGCAGGACTTATTTCTCAATACTGTACGCAAGCAAAAGATTTCCCTGACAATCTTTCTGATTAACGGTGTAAAACTCACGGGCGTTGTCACGTCTTTCGACAATTTCTGTGTTTTGCTTCGCCGTGACGGACATTCGCAGCTCGTGTATAAACACGCGATCTCGACCATCATGCCTGGTCAGCCAATGCAGATGTTCGAGAGCGAAGAAGCAGCGTCCTAACCAAGGCCGGCCGTCATTTCGACACGCGATACAAAGAACGATTCCATCATCCCTGAAGCCGCCAAGCACAGGGATGATATGCGCGCGACTGTCGTCGTGCCGGTACTGAAGTCGCGCTCGCGCGGCGGGCAGACCGAGTCGGCATCGACCCGCACGCCGGAAAGCCGTCTCGAAGAAGCGACGGGCCTTGCACAGGCAATCGACCTTGATGTCGTCAACGCCTCCATCGTGCCCGTCAACGATCCGCGCCCGGCAACGCTGCTCGGCACGGGCAAGATCGAAGAGATCAAGCACCTGCTCGATGAGCGTGATTCCGGTCTCGTCATCGTCGATCATCCGCTGACGCCGGTGCAGCAGCGCAATCTGGAAAAGGAATGGAACGCCAAGGTCATCGACCGGACGGGCCTGATCCTCGAAATCTTCGGCCGGCGCGCTTCCACCAAGGAAGGCACGCTGCAGGTCGATCTTGCGCATCTGAACTATCAGAAGGGCCGGCTGGTTCGAAGCTGGACCCACCTTGAGCGCCAGCGCGGCGGTGGCGGCTTCATGGGTGGTCCGGGTGAAACCCAGATCGAAGCCGACCGGCGCCTGCTGCAGGACCGTATCATCAAGCTCGAACGCGAGCTGGAGCAGGTGGTGCGCACCCGCCAGCTGCACCGCGCCAAGCGCCGGAAGGTGCCGCATCCGATCGTGGCGCTCGTCGGTTACACCAACGCCGGCAAGTCGACGCTCTTCAACCGCATCACCGGGGCAGGGGTTCTCGCCGAGGACATGCTTTTTGCGACGCTCGACCCGACATTGCGCCGCATGAAGCTGCCGCATGGCCGCACCGTCATCCTGTCAGATACCGTCGGCTTCATCTCCGATCTGCCGACCCATCTGGTCGCCGCCTTCCGCGCAACGCTTGAAGAGGTGCTGGAAGCCGATCTCATCCTGCATGTGCGCGACATGTCCGACGTGGACAATCAGGCCCAGAGCGCAGACGTGCTCCGTATTCTCAACGATCTCGGCATTGACGAGGCCGAAGGCCAGCGCCGCATCCTCGAAGTCTGGAACAAGATCGACCGGCTGGAGCCAGATAGCCATGACGCTATCGTGCAGAAGGCCTCCGGCACACAGAATGTCATCGCCGTTTCCGCCATCAGCGGCGAGGGCGTGGACAGGCTGATGGATGAAATCAGCCGTCGCCTCTCCGGCGTCATGACGGAAACGACGATCACGCTGCCGGTGGACAAGCTGGCGCTGCTGCCGTGGCTCTATGATCATGCGATCGTCGATAGCCGCGAGGACAACGAGGACGGCTCGGTGACACTGGAACTGCGTCTGTCGGAGACGGAAGCCGCAGAACTGGAACGCCGGATCGGCAATGGCCCGAAGCCCGCGAAGGAAGATTGGGAGCGGTAGTGCCGTCCGGGCGGAGTTTATTCCGCCCTCGCCACGACCGCCCGCTCGATCGCCTTGGCCGCCTGCCAGATCTCTTCCATCCGCTCCAGGCTGGCTGCCTCCAGCGTCTCGCCTTCTGCTTCAAGAACCGTCTCGATGTGATTGAATCGGCGGCGGAACTTCGTATTCGTTCCGCGCAGTGCCTGTTCCGGGTCGGCTTTCACATGCCGGCCGATATTGACGACTGCGAAGATCAGGTCGCCAAGCTCGTCGCTGACCTTGGTTTTGTCGCCGTCGCGCAGCGCGACACGCAACTCGTCGATTTCCTCCTCGATCTTGTCGAGGATCGGTTCCGGTGCCGACCAGTCGAAGCCGACCTTGGCGGCACGCTCCTGCAGCTTCAGCGCCTCGGTCAAGGCCGGAAAGCTGCGTTGCACGGAGCCGAGGAAGCCCGCCTTGAAATCCTCTGACAGGCCGCGCCGTGCCCGGCGTTCGGTGCGCTCGCGCTTTTCGGCCTGCTTGATCTCGTCCCACTGCTTCTTCACGGCATCGGGCGTATCCGCATCCGAACGGGCAAAGACATGCGGGTGGCGGCGAATCATCTTGCGGGTGATCGCCTCCACGACGTCGCCGAACGAGAACTCGCCGGCTTCCTCGGCCATGCGCGCGTGGAAGACCACCTGCAGCAGCAGGTCGCCAAGCTCGTCGCAGAGATCGTCCATATCCTTGCGCTCGATCGCGTCGGCAACCTCATAGGCCTCCTCGATCGTGTAGGGCTTGATGCTCTCGAAATCCTGCTCGATGTCCCACGGGCAACCGGTCTGAGGGTTGCGAAGGGCTGCCATGATCTCGATCAGGCGGGAAATGTCTTTCGAAGGTTCCATGGTCTCTCAGTTCAGCGGAATGTCGTTGGCGCTCTTGGTGGCCTGATAGGTGCCGGAAAGGGCGGCATAGCGCGATTTGATCCGTGCCGTCTGCGCCTTGAGTTCGGCCTTCAGGCCTTCGTCTTCGGTCTCGACCAGATCGGCGATCGCAAAGCTGTTCCAGAAGGCATTCTGCCGCCTGTAGCGACCGGGCTCGAGACCGAAGACTTCCTTCAGGATTTTCAGATCGTGCGGGATCGCAAAACTGTCGCGCGAATCCTCGTGGCTGAAGAAATAGTAGAAATTATCGAAGCCGGCCCAGGTGATCGCCGACATGCACATCGTACAGGGTTCGTGCGTGGAGAGGAAAATCAGGTCTTTCGTCGCCGGTCTGTCCTTGCGTTCATAAAAGCGCTTCAGTGTATGCACTTCACCGTGCCAGAGCGGGTTTTCGAGCTCGTTATTGGTTTCGGCGAGGATGAGCGACAGATCGGATTTGCGCAGGATCGCCGCCCCGAATACCTTGTTGCCGGCAGCGACGCCAAGCTCCGTCATCGGCAGGATATTCTCTTCCACGACCTGCAGCAGGCGGGCGGCGATTGTCTTTTCCGGCATGAAAATCTCCTGTTCGCCTCATCCTATCGCCCATCGGTGTGAAGCGGAATGCGCAACTGTCCGGCAGGCGACTTTGCCACAAGCTTTATTCGCCTGCCCGGCCGGCCGCTCGCGGCGAAAACCTTGGCGAAAGGCTCAAGTTATGTGGTTTTTAGGTCGCACGGGTGAGTTTTCTCAAATCATTGATCAACCGGGTAAAAGAATACGCGGCTGGCCGGCCTTTGGAATTCTGTTTCTTCATTCGTCTGTCCGGAGAATGCATATTCGGCCAACTTCGAAGTGGATTGAGAATGCCTCCCAGGACTGAACAGCTTTCCGTATTTCCCGCCTTCTTTCGCGTGGAAGGCCGGATTGCGGCCGTTTTCGGCAATGGTGACGAAGCTTTCGCCAAGGTTCGCCTGCTCTTGAACACGCAGGCGCGCATTGTCGCGCATGCCGATCGCCCGCAGGCCGATTACCACGCTTTTCTGATCGCCAACCGCATCGAAACCGTTCGCGAAGTCTTCGCTCCCGAACAGGTCGAGGGTGCCGTTCTGGTCTTTGCCGCAACCGGTGATGCAGAGCAGGATCGCCGCATCGTCGATGCCGCCCGCGCCGCGAGGATCCCGGCCAACGCCGTCGATCAGCCCGACTACTGCGATTTCTTCACGCCGGCTCTCGTCAATCGTGCGCCCGTCGCGGTTGCGATCGGCACCGAAGGGGCGGGGCCGGTGCTGGCCCAGATGATCCGCGCCCAGATCGACCAGCTTCTGTCGCCGTCCCTGGGGCGCCTTGCCGCCCTTGCGACCAGCTATCGCAAGGCGGTGGAACATCTCGTTCCGCGCGGTGTCTCGCGTCGCATCTTCTGGCGCCGCTTCTTCTCCGGCCCCGTTGCCGATGCGGTCGCAAACGGCAATCTTCCGCAGGCTCGCCGTGCCGCCGACGGCTTGCTCCGCTCGCTGGATCGCGTCGAAGGCCATGTCTGGCTCGTCGGCGCCGGTCCCGGCGCCGAGGATCTGCTGACCTTGCGCGCCCAGCGCGTCATGATGGAAGCGGATGTCATCGTCTATGACGCTCTCGTGCCGCAGGCGATCGTCGATATGGGCCGCCGCGATGCCGAGCGCCTCTCGGTCGGCAAGCGCAAGGGCTGCCATTCCAAGTCCCAGGAAGAGATCAACGACCTGCTCGTCGATCTCGGCCGCCAGGGCAAGCGTGTCGTGCGCCTGAAGAGTGGCGATCCGCTGGTCTATGGCCGGGCCGGGGAGGAGATGGCCGCGCTGCGCGCTGCCGGCATCTCCTACGAGATCGTGCCCGGCATCACCTCGGCCTTCGCCGCTGCCGCCGATTTCGAACTGCCGCTGACGCTACGCGGCGTTGCCTCCTCCCTGGTCTTCACGACCGGCCATGATCTGACCGGCGATGTCCTGCCGGACTGGGCAAGCCTTGCTGTATCGGGCGCCACAGTCGCCGTCTATATGGGCCGCACGGTCGCCGCTTCCGTCGCCGGGCGGCTGATGCAGGCAGGCATTCCCCCGGAAACCACGGTTGCCGTTGTCGAGAATGCCAGCCGCGCCGACCGCCGCCTGTTGCACGGCACCCTGCGCGATCTTCCCGACCTGCAGCATCGTGACGAATTGACGGGACCGGTGATGGTCATTATCGGCGATGCGGTCGCAGGCGCCAATTTCGAACTGTCCGAACCGCTGGTGCGCGAGCGCATCCGGTTCGATGAACTTGCAAGGAGCTGACATGGTAGACAAGGTTCTGACCGCCAACCGCCTGACGGACGGCATCGCCGTGTGGCTGAACGCCAATGGCGAGTGGGTGACCTCGTTGCAGGAAGCGCTCGTCGCCCGCCATGCCGAAGCTGTCGCCGCCCTCGAAGAGATCGGCAAGAAATCCTACGCCGACAACAAGGTCGTCGATGTCGCCGTTGTCGAGGTGCAGGAAAACAACGGCCAGCTCTGGCCGCTGCGCCTGCGTGAACGCATCCGCGCCCAGGGTCCGACCATGGAATATGCGCCCGGCTACAAGCCGGCCGATCCCGAATTCATTGCAGTCTGAGGAAGACGATGTACCGTTACGACGAATTTGACCACGCCTTTGTCTCTGAGCGCGTCGAGCAGTTTCGAGATCAGGTCCAGCGCCGCCTTTCGGGTGAGCTGGCCGAGGACGCATTCAAGCCGCTGCGCCTGATGAACGGTGTCTACCTGCAGCTTCATGCCTATATGCTGCGCATCGCCATTCCCTACGGCACGCTGAGCTCGCGCCAGATGCGCATGCTCGCCCATATCGCCCGCACCTATGACCGCGGTTACGGCCATTTCACCACGCGCCAGAACCTGCAGTTCAACTGGCCGAAACTGTCCGAGATACCCGATGCGCTTGCCGACCTCGCAACGGTCGAGATGCACGCTCTCCAGACCTCGGGCAACTGCATCAGAAACGTGACGGCCGATCACTTCGCCGGTGCCGCGGCCGATGAGGTCGCCGATCCGCGCCCCTATGCCGAAATCCTGCGCCAGTGGTCTTCGGTCCACCCGGAATTTTCTTTCCTGCCGCGCAAGTTCAAGATCGCCGTGACCGGTGCCGAGCGCGATCGCGCCGCCATCCAGGTTCACGATATCGGCCTGCACCTGAAGAAGAATGACAAGGGCGAGATCGGTTTCGCCGTCTATGTCGGCGGCGGTCAGGGCCGCACGCCGATGATCGCCAAGCTGATCCGGGACTTCCTGCCCGAGGAGGACCTGCTCTCCTACACGACCGCCATCGTGCGCGTGTACAACCTGCACGGCCGCCGCGACAACAAGTATAAGGCCCGTATCAAGATCCTCGTCCACGAAACCGGCGCCGAAGAGCTTGCCCGTCAGGTCGAGGCCGAGTTCGCGCAACTGAAGGATTCCGAGCTGAAGCTGCCGGAGCAGGACGTGCAGGCGATTGCCGCCTATTTTGCGCCGCCGGCCCTGCCGGAGCGGGCGGAAGGCTGGGAAAACCTCGCCCGCTGGAAGAAGGCGGATCCGGCATTTGCCCGCTGGGTTCAGCAGAATGTCCAGCCGCACAAGAACCCCGATTACGGCATGGTGACGATCTCGCTGAAGCCGATCGGCGGCATTCCGGGTGACGCTTCCGACGCGCAGATGGATGCGGTTGCCGATCTCGCGCAGGAATATGCTTTCGACGAGATCCGTGTCAGCCACGAGCAGAACCTGATCCTGCCGCATGTGGCGCTCGCCGATCTCGAAGCCGTCTATCGCGGCCTTGTGGCGATCGATCTCGCCGAGGCCAATGCCGGCCTCATCACCGATATCATCGCCTGTCCGGGTCTGGACTATTGCGCGCTCGCCAATGCGCGCTCCATTCCGGTCGCGCAGGAAATCTCCCGCCGCTTCGGCGATCCGGCCCGCCAGGCCGAGATCGGTGAGCTGAAGATCAAGATCTCCGGCTGCATCAATGCCTGCGGCCATCACCATGTCGGCCATATCGGCCTGCTGGGTGTGGAGAAGAAGGGCGCCGAACTCTACCAGATCACGCTCGGCGGTTCCGGCGACGAGCATACCTCGATCGGCGAAATCATCGGCCGCGGTTTCGAGCCGGACAAGGTGACGGATGCGATCGAAGCGATCGTCGATACCTATCTCGGCCTGCGTCAGGATCCGTCCGAAACCTTCCTCGCCGCCTATCGCCGCGTCGGTCCGCAGCCTTTCAAGGATGCGCTCTACGGCTCGGCAGCGGAAGCGGCATAAGGAGGGAATGATGACGAAGATCTGGAGAGAGACCGGTTTTGTCGAAAACGATCCCTGGGTGATCGAGACGGACGAGGTGAAGGCAACGGGCGACCAGAAGCCGCTTCTGACGCTCGACGAACTGATCGCCAAGGCCGACGAAAGCAACGATGTCGGCTTCGGCGTGCTGATCAGGCCGGCCGATGACGTGCTCAAACTCGAGCCCTATCTCTATCGTCTGGAGATCGTGGCCGTCGCCTTCCCGGCCTTCAACGACGGCCGCGCCTTCAGCCATGCGTCGCTGCTGCGGCAGCGCCTCGGTTATACCAACGAGCTGCGCGCCGTCGGCGACGTGCTGATCGACCAGGTGCCGCTGATGCTGCGTGTCGGCATCGACAGTTTCGCCGTCACCAACGAGACGGCGATCCGCCGCCTGTCGGAAAAGCGCCTGCCGTCCATTCCGCATCATTATCAGCCGGCGGTGCGTGACGCCGAAGCCGGTAAGGGCTATAGTTGGCGCCGTCAGGCAAAGCCGGCCGCCTGAGGTCGCTGGTTCTGCCGTCTTTTCGATGACGGAACGATAGAATGAGAAAATTCGAAGTGGCGGTGATCGGCGGCGGTCTCGCCGGCATGATCGCCGCGGTTGCCCTGGCACGCGGCGGTCGTAATGTGGCGCTGGTTGCGCCGCCATCTCCCAAGGAAGATCGCCGCACCACGGCGCTGATGGACCAGTCGATCCGCTTCCTGGATCGGCTGACACTCTGGGAAAAGCTCCGTCCTGCCGCAGCACCGCTCACCAGCATGCGCATCATCGACGGCACCAACCGGCTGCTGCGCGCGCCGACCACGAGTTTCCGCTCGGCCGAGGTCGGGCTGGATGCCTTCGGCTACAATTTCCCGAACAAGGCGCTGATGGACGTGCTCGAAGCCGCTGCGGCTGCCGAGGGCAATATCACCCGTTTCACCGACATGGCGGAAACGATCGCCATCACACCTGATGATGTGACGATCACGCTTGCCGGCGGCGAAGAGCTTACCGCCGATTTCGCCATCGGTGCTGACGGCCGCAAGTCGAAGCTGCGTGAGACGGCCGGTATCGACGTGCGCAGCTGGTCCTATCCGCAATCGGCCATGGTGCTGAATTTTGGCCATACGCTGCCGCACCAGAATATTTCCACAGAGTTCCACACGGAGCACGGCCCTTTCACCCAGGTGCCGCTGCCGGGCAATCGTTCCAGCCTCGTCTGGGTGCAGAATCCCTCCGATGCCGCAGCCCGCATCGAGCTATCGCTTGCCGAACTCGGCGATGTCGTGGAAGAGCGCATGCAGTCCATGCTCGGCAAGGTCACGGTGGAAGAGGGCGTTCAGATCTGGCCCCTGTCCGGCATGATGGCGCATCGTTTCGGCAAGGGCCGCATCGCGCTGATCGGCGAGGCAGCACACGTCTTCCCGCCGATCGGGGCGCAGGGCCTCAATCTCAGCCTTCGCGATATCATGGCGCTGACCGATCTTCTGTGCGCGCGCGCCGAACTGCCCGTTGCCGCCGATGCCGGCACAAGCTTCGACCGCAAGCGCCGGGCCGACATCATGACGCGCACGGCAAGCGTCGATCTCCTGAACCGCTCGCTGCTCTCCGGTTTCCTGCCGGTGCAGGTGCTGCGGGCCGCGGGCCTGCACATCCTGTCGGCCATCCCGCCGCTGCGCAATATCGTCATGCGCGAAGGCATCGAGCCGGGCAGGGGCTTCCGTGACATTCCCGATGCGATCAAGGAACACTTCAAGCGGAAGAAGGCCTGATCCTGCTGCGATCTGCCGCTCCTGCGGGAGAACATGCGGCCGGCTGAGCCTTGGGCTCAGCCGATTTGCATGAGGATCGGAAAGGTCTGCTGGAACCAGATCGCGACATTGCTGATCCAGCCGAGCAGGAAAGCGAGGCCGGTCAGCACAAGGAAGACACCCATGATCTTTTCCACCGTGCCGAGATGCCGGCGGAATCGCGACAGGAAGCGCATGAAGGCCCCCGAAAAGCCGGCAGCGATCCAGAAGGGCACGGCAAGGCCGAGCGAATAGACGGCAAGCAGTCCCGCGCCGGAGCCGACCGTTTCACGCGATGCGGCAACGCCAAGAATCGCTCCGAGCACCGGCCCGATGCAGGGCGTCCAGCCGAAGGCGAAGGCCAGCCCCATGATGTAAGCCCCCGTCAGCGTCGCAGGCTTGCCGTTGCCCTGGAAGCGCGCTTCCCGCGCCAGGATGCCGATGCGGAAAAACCCGAGGAAATTCAGCCCCATCACGATGATGATGAGACCGCCGATCTTGGCAAGCAGGTCGAGATGCTGGCGCAGCACCATGCCGATCGTCGAGGCCCCGGCCCCGAGCGCCACGAAGACCGTCGCAAAGCCGAGCGTGAAGAAAAGCGCCGAGAAGAGCACGCCGCGCCGCACGTCCGGCGCTGCCGCAACGGTGCCGCCGCCGCGGAACTGCTCGACCGAAATGCCCGCCATATAACAGAGGTAAGGCGGGACGAGCGGAAGCACGCAGGGCGACAGGAAGGAGAGCGCTCCGGCAAGCAGCGCGCTCCACAGGGAAATATCGGCAATCGACACGCATTCTCTCCGGCAGCAATCAAGCGATGTTCCTAGCGCCGCAAAGGGGTGATTGCCAATCACCTTTTCGCGCTGGCCACGGCCGGCCCGGTCTGCAAATTGCCGCAGGCCCTGCGGCTTTCCCATCCATCCCATCATGGCACAAGGCGCGTGTATATTAACCGCGCGCAAACCGTCGTTGCTTCTGTGAATGGATCGGATCCGGCATGACTGGTGGTATCGACCGGCATTTGCAGGCACCCCACTGCAAATGCCGGGAGGTCCGGTCGGCGGAAATACGAGGCTCACGCCGGACCTTCCGCGAAATCTCCGGTCGTCGGCGACGGAACAGGGCCGACATGTTTTGCGCCGATGTGTTTGCGCTCGCCATGCGATCTCGAATGAAGAAAGGCCGCAGAAACCGGCGCCGCGAACACGGGTTGCGGCCTTTTCCTTTATAAAGCCATTCCGTTGCGGCGACCGCGTGATAAATTGCCGACAGAGAATCCACGAGGAGAAATATTGATGAGCAGATTTCGGGCATTCATGGCGGTCGGAGCGCTGATTGGCATTTCCGTGCTGACGGCATGCGCGACTCCCCCGAATTCGTACGGCTCCGCCTCGGGTTACGTGCCGGGAGATTCGATGAACCGCGCCTGCCGGGACGGCTTCAGACCGAATGACGGTCGCTCCTGCAGCTATTGAATGTGAGTAGGCCGGGATAGCCAGCAGCCGGGCTTTTCTCCCGGCAATATCCCGTCAATGCAGTTGCGGCTCGTCGTCTTCGAGAAAGCTTTCCAGGCCATCGCGTTCCGCGGTGGCCAGGAATTCTTCCCAGGCTTCGAGATCCGTGGCGAATTTGTCTTCCCAGATCGTCACGATCTCGGTCTGCGAGATGACCTCGAGGGTCCAGTCCCCATTGGTGCCCGCCGGCCGGGATATGTCGACCAGCACCGTAATGCCGCTATCTTCGAATTCGCCGGAGAAATCCGAGTGCTCAAGCTTCGGCTCTTTGGATGTTTTAGGCATTCACCCTCCAGCACCTTCTCGCGCCGTGCAGCTTAACAAAGGACGATGGTGAGAGCGTCGGGGTTCGAACCCGAGACCTACTGATTAAAAGTCAGTTGCTCTACCGGCTGAGCTACGCTCTCCCTTTCCGCGAGTGCGAAGCACCCTGGCTGGAAGTGCGCGGAACATATGCAGGCGACCTATCGCGGTCAACCGAAAAATCTCCTTATTTCTGCATTGGGCACATTTCTTGCTCGTTCGCCGTTTTTCGAGAAACCGTCCCGACACCGATCTGCACTCTCCGCAGGGCGGGCAGCAGCAACATGCGAAACAAAATGTGGAAGTTTGTGCGACTTTGAGGATGTAAACAAAAACATCAAAAAACTGTCACGGCATTGAAACATGGGCGGCCTAGAAATGCCTGGTCATCAAGCCGAGCAGTGTTTCATGTCCAAGCTTCCCGCAGCCAGCCGTCACCAGACCATTATCCGCCTCATCAATGGCGGCAGCGGCATGTCGATCAGCGCCATTGCCGAGACTTTCGGCGTCTCGACCGAGACGATCCGGCGCGATCTCGTCGCCCTGGAGCGGGGCGGTTCGCTGCAGCGCGTCTATGGCGGCGCGATCCCGTCGGGGCGCGAAGCGGCGCTGGACGAGCGCGTCAACATGGAGCGGGCGGAAAAGCAGGCGATTGGCAATCTGGTGGCCGCAATGATCCAGCCCGATCAATGGATATTCATGACGGGCGGAAGTTCGGTACTGGCTGTCGCCCAGGCCATGCGCAACGGCCCGCCGGTCACGGTCATGACCAATATGCCTGCGATCGGCGAGGCGCTGCAGGCGGGCCTGCGCCACAAGGTCATCCTGACCGGCGGCGAGTATGACTATAACGGCAAGACGCTGCTTGGCGACGAAGTGTTCGAGGCGATCCGCAACTGCAGCTTCGACCTGTCGATCATCGGCGTTTACGGCCTCGATGCCGAATACGGGCTGGTCGAGCGTACCAAGCACAATATGCAGCTGAAGAACCGGCTCGCTGCCCAAAGCCGCTCCAGTGTCTACGTGGCCGATCATACCAAGGTCGGCGCTGTCGGCCGCTACCGCAGCATTCCTTTTTCCGAGATCGAGACCTTCGTCACCGACCAGCCGCCGGAAGAGCCCTTCGCGCGGCTGCTGACCGAAGCCGGTGCCAGCGTTCTCTATCCCCAGAATGTCAATGACAATGCCGGCCCGGCCGGCGCGACCATAGAAGAGAAGGTGAATGAAGATGACTGATGTCCGCCATGTCATCGTGCTCGGCGTCGACGGCCTGCGGCCGGACATGATCGATGCCACGACCATGCCCAATCTTGCAGGCCTGAAGGCGTCCGGTGTGACGAGCCGCGATCACCGTACGGTGTTCCCGAGCGAAACGCGCGGTGCCCTGACGGCGCTTGCCAGCGGCGCGCGGCCGGAAACGACGGGCGTTCTCGGCAATGAATTCTATTCGCGCGATGGCTCCGGCCGCCTGACCGGCACCGACACGATCCACGACTGGCGCGCCGGCGACCGGCGCCTCGTCGGCGGCATGGCGACGGCCACCAACCTGTCGGAAACGCTTGCCAAGCACGGGCTTTCCTTCGCGACCGTCACGTCGAGCGGGCAGGGCTCCTTCACCGCGCTCAACTGGAAGGGCGCGGACTGGGGGCAGGCGGGATTCAACGTCCGCCATCCGGCAATCGCCTTTCCGCCGGAACTGGCAATCGAGATCGCCGATCGCCATTCCGTTCCGGCGACCGGCTTCAATCGCGGCGCCGAGCGGCGCGCGGTCTCCGTCTTTACCGACAGCGTCTGGCCGGCCAGGAAACCGGCGGCGACGATCATCTGGCTGACCGAAGTCGACAGTGCCTCGCATGTCCACGGTCTCGGCGCCGAAGGCATGCTGGCTTCGATGCGCGATTGCGATGCGGCGATCGGTGATCTCCTGGAGTGGCGCGACCGCCAGCCCGAGCGCGATTCGATCGCGATCTTCGTGACCTCGGATCACGGCCACTCCACCTCGGCAAAATTCATTTCTGTCGGCGACGCATTGAAGGAAGCGGGCATTTCGGCGGACCACCACTTCGACAATGGCGCCGACATTCTCTATCGCGGCGGGCGCGCCCCCGGCTTCTGGCTGCGCAAGTTCGACCGCGGCCTGCTGCAGGCAGCCTTCGATGCGCTGGTGGCGCAGGAATGGTATGGCGCAACCTTCACGCGGGCGATCGCGCCGGGCGCGAGCGAGGGCATCATCGCCGGCACGCTGGCGCTGGAGCTCTCCGGTGCCGCCCATTCGCGTGCGCCGGATCTCTACATCAACCTGAAGGGCGACGACGACAGCAATGCCCACGGCGTTCCCGGCACCTCCTATTGCGATGCCGCAAACTACAACATTCCGGTCGGCGGCGGCACGCATGGCGGCCTGCATGCGACCGAGCTTGCTGCCGTGCTTGTCGGCGGTGGCGCCGGTCTGCGCAGCGGCGGCGACGTGGTCCCCTCGCGCACCGGCATCTACGACATAGCCCCGACCGTGCTGCATCTTCTCGGCGTCGCGCCGGCCGCGTCCATGACCGGCCGCGTCATGCACGAATTGCTGGATGGCGGTCAGCCGGTTTCGGCGCCGGTCGTCACCCACTTTACCGCATCGGCCGGCGACAAGGTTTCGCGCATCGCGATCGCCCGCGTCGGCACCCATCAATATATCGATGAAGCCGATCTCGTTCTTGAAGGCCGGCCGGCGGCCGAGCCGGTACGGCGCGAGGACCTGAAGGTCGCATTGCAGACCGCATAAGCTTGCCGCGCCAAAGCGCAAAACAAAGAACCTGAAGCGCGACAGAGGCATCTGAGAGATCGCGACGCGCTTTAAGCATTTCACCAGCCCGCGCCCCGGCAAACCGGGGCGCCTTATCGAGATCCCGGACGCAGGCCGACTGAGGAGCGGCAGGCGAACGGCGAAGCCATGCCGTCTTTTTTAAAGCCGGCGCCATTTTCCGAACGGAGACATCGACATGAATATCAATCTCAGAACATTGACGCTGACGTCAGCCCTTCTTGCCACAACCGTCCTTGGCTGCAACCGGGTCGCGCTCGCCGAAGACCGCCCGACCATCAATGTCGCGCTGCAGAGCATGGGCAGCGCCGGCACGCTCGACACCACCGACAACACCGGGACCGCGGCCCGCAAGTATCAGAACGACATCTACGAGCAGCTGATCGCGCTCGATCTGTCGGATCCGAACCTCGGCGCCAAGCCTGGCCTCGCCACGGAATGGAAGTGGGTCTCGCCCGAGATCCTGGAGGTGAAGCTGCGCAAGGGCGTCAAGTTCCACAATGGCGACGAGATGAAGGCCGATGACGTGGTTTTCTCCTTCTCCGACGAACGTTACGGCCTGTTGCCGGAACAGGCCAAGGCCCGTGACGCCAACCAGCCGACCTTTACCCGCGCCGACGGTACGACCGGCATCGTTCCGCCGGCGACGACGGCTGCGGGCCGCAAGTCCGAATGGCCGCTCCTGAAGTCGGTCGAGAAGGTCGATGACTATACCGTCCGCTTCGTCATGCAGAAATCGACGCTCGATACCGAAGCGCGCCTTGCGCGCGTCAACTATGCCGCCATCATTTCCAAGCGCGCCTTCCAGAATGCCAAGTCCTGGCAGGATTTTGCCCTGCACCCGGTTGCGACCGGCCCCTACAAGGTCGAAAGCGTCGATCAGGGTTCGGCGATCCATCTCGTCGCTCATGACGATTACTGGGGCGGCAAACCGCCGATCGCCAAGCTGAACTTCAATGTCGTCCCGGAAGCGGCAAGCCGCATCAACGGCCTGCTGTCGGGCGAATATGATATCGTCAGCGACGTCGGCCCCGACCAGGTTCCGATGATCAAGGGCAATTCCGATTTTGAAGTCGTCGGCGGCCCGGTTGCCAATATCCGCTTCATCGCGCTCGACACCAACAACGGTCCGCTGAAGAACAGGCTGGTCCGCCAGGCGCTGTCGCACTCGATCGACCGCCAGACGATCGTCGATTCGCTCTGGGGCGGCCTCACTGCCGTTCCGCAGGGTTTCCAGCACAAGCTGTTTGGCGATCTCTTCGTCGCGGACTTCAAGTCGCCGGCCTACGATCCGGAACTGGCAAAGAAGCTGCTGGCCGAAGCCGGCTACAAGGGCGAGCCGATCACCTACCGCGTCCACAACGACTATTATCCGAACGAACTGACGGTTGCCCAGTTCGACCTCGATAACCTGCGCAAGATCGGCTTCAACATCGACTTCTCGGTCGCCGACAATCCGAACGATCCGGCGCCCGATCGCATGATGCAGGACCTCTCGAACACCGCCTATTTCGCCTATCCGGTATCGCTGCTCGCCAACAATTGCCCTTACGGCACCTATAATAGCGGCACGAACCCGAAGACCGGCATGTGGAAGAACGACGAGTTCGACAAGCTCTGCAACGTGCTGAACACGTCGACCGACAAGGCTGAAGTCAAGAAGGCCTTTGCCCGCGCGCTCGAGATCATCGAAGTCGAGGATCCGGCCATGATCGTTCTGCACCAGAACGCCATCCTCTACGGCAAGCGCGCCGACATCCAGTGGAAGCCGTCCGCCATGTTCGTCATGGATTTCCGGCCAGGCGCTTTCTCGATCAAGAAGTAATGCCTGATGCATGCCGCGCAAAAGTACGCGGCGGTTTTGCGATAACCAAAGCCTGAAGCGTGGCAAGCGAATCCGAAGGATCGCGGCACACTTCAGGGGCGGGGTGGATGCCATCCCGCCCTCTTTTCTCTCAAGGACATATTTGATGATTGCCCCGATGCGCCGTGTCCTCCCCGTCGACAGGTCGGACGGAGACTGGCCCGAGTTCGACACCGCAAGCCCTGCCGTTACAGGTTCCCGCCGGATCTATGCGATCGGCGATATCCACGGCTATGACGATCTTCTGGGCGCCCTGCAGCAGGCGATTGCCGCCGATATGGCATGTTATCCCGCAGAGCAGGTATTGATCATCTATCTCGGCGATCTCATCGACCGCGGCCCTAATTCGTTTGCCGTGATCGACATGATCATCGACCACAAGGAAAACCCGCCGGCCAATGCGCAGGTCATGTGCCTCAGAGGCAATCACGACGAATGGCTGATCGCCTTTGTCGACGATGCCAGCATCATTTCGCCCTGGGCTTTGAAGGGCGGGCTTGAGACGCTCACCTCCTACGGGCTGTCGCAGAACGATGTGCTCGCGGCCGTTGCCGATCCGGACATTGCCGAGCAGATCAGGCAGCAATTTTTGTTGCGGCTTCCCGACCGTCATAAGGATTTCATGCTGTCGCTGCCATTGTCGCACAGCGACGGCGATTATTTCTTCGCCCATGCCGGGGTCGATCCGGATCGCCCGCTCGCCGATCAGCGGCGTGAGGACCTGACATGGATACGCGACAAGTTTCTGCTCTCGCGCAAGAATTTCGGCAAGGTGGTCGTTCACGGACACAGCCATCGCGACACGGTCGAGAGCCTTCCGAACCGCATCAACGTCGATACCGGCGCCTATGTGCAGCAGGTCCTGAGCTGTGTGATCCTGGAAGGGCAGGACCGTCACGTCCTGCAGGTCGGCAATATCGCAACGCAACAGAGCTAGTCAGGGAGGAGCGAGCATGAGCACGCCATCGAACCTTGTCGAAATCCGCAACCTCTCGGTCGATTTCGAGAGCAACCGCCATTTCACCCGCGCCCTGCACGGCATCGATCTGACCCTGGCGCGCGGCGAAGCGCTCGGCATCGTCGGCGAATCGGGCTGCGGCAAGTCGATCACCTGGATGGCGGCGCTCGGCCTGCTCGGCCGCAACGCCCGTATCAGCGGGTCCGTCACGCTCGACGGTGCCGAAATTCTGGGTGCGGATGACGCAACGCTGGCAGACGTGCGCGGCGGGCGCATCGCCATGATCTTCCAGGACCCGTCGAGCTCGCTCAATCCGCTGCACAAGATCGGCTGGCAGCTCACCGAGGCGCTGCGCCTGCACCAGGGCCTGCAGGGGCAGGCGGCCCGCAGGGAGGCCGAACGGCTGATTGACCGTGTCGGCATCGCCAATGCCCGCCAGCGGCTCGGCGAATATCCGCATGAATTTTCCGGCGGCATGAACCAGCGCGTCATGATCGCCATGGCGCTTGCCGGCAATCCCGATCTTCTCGTTGCCGATGAGCCGACGACGGCGCTCGATGCGACGATCCAGGCGCAGATTCTCGACCTGCTGGACGATATCAGGCGCGAGCGCGGCATGGCGCTGGTACTGATCTCGCACGACCTCGGCATGGTCGCGGAAATGACCGAGCGTGTGGCCGTGATGTATTGCGGCCGCATCGTCGAGGACAGCCCGACATCGGATCTGTTCGCCAATCCGGCCCATCCCTACACGCGCGGCCTGATCGCCGCCCTGCCGCGCATCGACGGTCCGCGCCAGCGCCTGATGGCGATCCCCGGCACGGTGCCGCCGCCGAGCGCCCTGCCGCCGGGCTGCACTTTCTCGCCGCGCTGCATGCTGGCCGATGAAGACTGCCTCGATCACGTGCCATCCATGCGCGCGGCGAGTGTGGATGACAGGCATCTGGCTGCCTGCGTCCATCTCGGCGCCGTATCCTCCCTTGCGCGGAGGGTGCCGGCATCTGTTCAGACAAGCGCTGCAGGGGCGGTCTGATGAAAGGCGCGCTCTCCGTCCGGGCGCTGAAGCGCCATTATATCCTGCGCCAGCGCGGCGGCCTGTTCTCTTCGGCCAAAACCCTGAAGGCCGTCGATGGTCTGACCTTCGATGTGGCCCCCGGCGAAATGTTCGGCATCGTCGGTGAAAGCGGCAGCGGCAAGTCGACGACCGCGCGCTTGCTGCTCGGCTATATTCCGCCGACATCGGGCGAAGTCTGGTTCGGTGGCGAGAAGGTGGGCGCGGTGCCGAATGCCCAGTGGCGGCGCATGCGCAGGCGCATGCAGATGATCTATCAGGATCCGCTCGGCGCGCTCGATCCGCGTATCGCCGTTGCCGAGCAGATCGAGGAGCCGCTGATCATCCATAATCCCGAGATGACGCCGAAAGACAGAAAGCGCCGCGTCGCCGAGGTGATGGCCGCTGTCGGCCTGATTTCCCATCACGCCAGCCGCTACCCGCATGAACTTTCCGGCGGGCAGCGGCAGCGCGTGATCATTGCGCGGGCGCTCTCCATGGAGCCGGAACTGCTGGTCTGCGACGAGCCGGTATCGGCCCTCGATGTCTCCGTGCAGGCGCAGGTGCTGAATGTCTTCGAGGATATCCGCGCTCGCACCGGCTTTACCGGCGTGTTCATCAGCCACGACCTGAAGGTCGTGCGCCAAGTCGCCGACCGCGTCGCGGTCATGTATCTCGGCAACATCGTCGAGATGGGCACGCCGGAAGACATTCTGCAGTCGCCGGCCCATCCCTATACCAGGGCGCTCGTGTCGGCCGTGCCGCAGCCGGGAAGGCCGGCGCGCAGCCGCATCATCCTGACCGGCGATCCGCCCAACCCGGTCAACGTGCCCTCGGGCTGTCCCTTCCACACCCGCTGCCCCGAACTGCGCCCGGCCTGCCGCTCGCTCAAGCCGGAGCTGATCGCCGGGGGCGGCCGCGCCGTGGCCTGTCATATCGTCAACAATCCGTCGCTGTCGGACGGGGAGGCGGCCTGACATGCTGCAATTCGTTCTCACGCGCCTGCTGCGCGCTCTGGTGACGCTCTTCATCATCGTCACCTTCACCTTCATCATCCTGCGTGTCGCCGGCGATCCCGCCTCGCGCTTCTTCGATCCGGCCCAGACCCAGCCCGAAGTGATCGCCGCCTTCCGCCGCCAATGGGGCCTCGATCAGCCGCTCTGGGTGCAGTTCTACAAATACCTGGTCGCCATCGTCCACGGCGACCTCGGAAACTCGATGCGCGAGAACCGCTCGGCGATCGAGACTGTCCTGGCACGCTTGCCGGCGACGCTCCAGATCATGGTGCCCACGCTCTTCATCAAGACCGCGCTCGGCATTGCGGCCGGCGTGACGGCAGCACTCCACCGCAATTCCTTCTTCGACCGCCTCATCATGTCGCTCTCCGTTCTCGGCTTCACCGTACCGACCTTCGTGCTCGGCCTCGTGCTCGCCCTGATCTTTGCAGTGCAGCTGCGCTGGCTGCCGTCGGGCGGCTATTCGACCTATGCCCATATGATCCTGCCGATCGCCACACTCAGCATCGCCGGTGCCGCCATCATTGCCCGCTACACGCGCTCGGCCATGATCGAGGTGCTCGGCCGTCCCTTCGTGCGCACGGCAGCCGCCAAGGGCGTGCGATCCTCCGAGATCGTCACCCGCCACGTCCTGCCGAACGCCGCCGTGCCGATCGTCACCATCTTCGGCTTCATGATGGGCAGCCTCGTCGGCGGTGCCGTCATCGTCGAAAGCGTCTTCTCCTGGCCCGGCATCGGCCGGCTGCTCGTCTCCTCGGTCCAGGCGCGCGATCTTGCCGTCGTGCAGGTGATCGTGCTCCTGATCGGGCTGATGATGGTGATTTCCAACCTCGTGGTCGATCTTCTCTACGGGCTGATCGATCCGCGCATGCGCAGCCGCGGTCGCGGCGCCACAGCCTGAGGGAGAAGGGAATGGTTCTCGACCAGCAGATTGCCGCCAGCGGCAGCGTCATCGAGGAAAAGAAGAAGCTTGCGGCTTTCCTGGAGGCATGGCCGCCCGCGGTTCTCATTGCGATTTTCTGGCTTGCCCTGGTCATCCTGATCGCCGTGATCGCACCGTTGATCGTGCCCTACGATTTCATGGCCGTCGATGTGCGCGCCCGCCTGAAGCCGCCGGTCTTCTTCGGCGGCGATTTCGCCCACATCCTCGGCACCGACCAGCTCGGCCGCGACGTGTTTTCGCGGGCGCTGATATCGATCCGCATTTCGCTGACGATCGCCATCTGCGCCACGCTGCTCTCGACGGTGGTTGGCGTGACACTCGGCTTCATCGCAGCCTATTTCCGCAGCTGGGTCGATCAGGTCATCCTGACCCTTGTCGACGCGCAGCTGGCCATGCCCTTCATGATCGTCGCCATCGCCGTGCTCGCCTTTCTCGGCAATTCGCTGACGATCTTCATCATGCTGCTTGGCCTCTACGGCTGGGAGCAGGTGACGCGCATCGCACGAGGGCTGGCGATATCAGCCACTGCGCAAGGTTATGCGGCGGCGGCGCGCGACATCGGCGCCTCGCCCTGGCGCATTTACCTGCGCCATATCCTGCCCAATATCTCCGCCATGATCGTCATCGCCATGACGCTCAACATTCCCGCCGTGATCCTGCTGGAATCGAGCCTGTCATTCCTCGGCATCGGCCTGCAGCCGCCGCAGACGAGCCTCGGCAACATGGTTGGTTACGGTCGCGACTATATCCAGTCGGCACCCTGGATCATGCTGATGCCGGCAGCGGTGATCGTCATCACCACGCTCTCGGTATCCGTGGTTGGCGACTGGCTGCGCGACAGGCTGGATCCGACGCTGCGCTAACTTTTCCGCCGCTCCAAAAAGGTGATTGCCTGCAGCGCCGCGATGATGACGACGATGCCGATGAGCGTACGAAGATCGGGCGCCTCGTCGAAGAAGAAATAGCCGCTGGCGGTCGCAAAGACGATCGACAGATAGCCGAAGGGCGCAAGCAGGCTGGCGCTGGCGATCTGGTAGGCCCGCAGGAAACAGAATTGTCCGAGCTGCGCCAGGAGCCCGATGCCGATGAGGGCGGGCCAGTCCTCGCCGCGCACCGGCTGCCAGACGAAGAGGGCGGGAACGAAGGTGATGACGGTGAGGCCCGCCGTGTAGAAGACCATCATCACGGTGGTATTCTCGTAATGCAGCATCCGCGTCTGGATCGTCGCCAGCGCCCCGAAAATGATGGACAGCAGCACGGCCACCAGCCCGAAATTCCAGGCGAACGCATCCGGCGCCAGCATGACCAGCACGCCGGCAAAGGCAAACACCGCGCCGATCCACCGCCAGCGGCTGACCCTTTCGCCGAGCATGATAACGGCCATCAGCATCGAAACCAGCGGCCGCGTGAAGCCGAGTGCGTTGACAAGCACCAGCGGCAGCATGGTGAGGGCCACGAAATTACTGGTCAGCGCGACGGCATTGCAGCTGATGCGCATGATATTGCGCAACGGATCCCTGGAGTGGACGAGCTGCCGGCGATGCCGCCAGATCATCGGCAGGATGAGCAGGAGCCCGATCAGCGCACGGATGAAGACGAGCTGGACTGCCGGATAGGAGGCGCCCTGCATCTTCACCAGCACCGTCATGCCCGTCACCAGCGTCGTGTCGCAGAGCAGCCAGAGAATGCCGGAGCGGCTCTCCCTGGCTGTCGCGGACGCATCCATTCCCGTCGCCTCAGGCGGGCTGGACGAGATTGGCAATCAGCCGGAAGGCGCCCGGCGTCAGCTTGTCGAGCTGGTGATGCAGCACGAGGCTTGTATGCGTATGTCGGCCCCTGCCGATTGCAGCAGAAATCAACGCACCCTTGAGCGGCTGCTCTTCGGGATCGTGCATGGCAAGCAGCGGCACATAGGCGTCGTCCCAGCGGGAAGCGAAATAGAGGCCGCGTTCCTTGTCCCAGCCGTCCCAGTCCGCGGGCACGATCCTGTTCGGCCCCTTGAGCAGCGGGTGATCGGCTTCCAGCACGGTCACGTCAGCCGCCGGATCGGTCACGCGCCAGCGGACCGAGGGCGAGCCGATCTCGATCCGTTTGGGCGGCGTGGCCTCCGGCCGCCAGCCGTCGCTCGGACGATGATAGAGCGTCAGCAGATGGCCGCCTTCTTCGACGAACCGATGCAGGCGGGCGGTTGCTGCCGCGAGATCCCCACGAATGCCGAAGGCGAAAATGCCGACGACGATGGTGGTGAAGCGGGAGAGATCGCCGGACAGGGCCTGCGCATCGAGTTCGGTGACGTCGAGCCCCATGCGGCCCAGCCAGAGCCCGACACGATCCGCGCCGCCGCCGACATAGCCGATCTTCGCCCCTTCGGGCAGTTTGAGGTCAAGCGCCAGCACCCGCAGCAGTTCCGGCTCGCAAAAGCTGGTGCGGCCGATATGCGGATAGGCGATCGGCGAGATGCGCATGGCAGGCTCACCGTCCACGAGCGGCGTGAGGGTGACGAGGCCGGGTGTGATCGCGGCGGGAGGCGAGAGCGTGAATGTGCCGCCGGCCTCCTTGACTGTCCAGCCGCTCGGCGCGGAAAAGCCGACACGCCCCGCGGACACGGCCTTGACCGCCATTTCCGGCCTGTCGCCTTCCACGGGGATGATGAGGGCATTGGGCTGAAGGTTCAGCGAATGCTGCGGCGCAACGGTAAGCGGCTCCTCGAGATCGACGCTCATCGTTACCGAACGGCCGCCGATCTGCACCCTCACATCGACCGCCGCATTGCCGTTGCCGCCAAGGCTCGACCATCCCGGCTGATATTGCCGCGTGAGCGGCGCATCCGCTGCTGCGGTCAGCGCATGGACGATCCTCTGCGGCTGGGTTTCCTTGAGGCTTGCCGAAACGCCTTGCGGCAATCTGATGTCGGCCGAGACGACCGCGGCCCCGGCATTACCGGCGAGATGAAGGATCAGCGTGCCGGTCGCACCGGGCGAAAGCGCGGCGGGTTCGGCGACTGCCCGCACGAAGACCTGCCCGGCCTCGCACAGGGCCGCATCGATTTCCACCAGCTTGCGCCGCAGGCGATGCCCATGCGTTTCGAGGAAGGCTTCGGGCGCTTCCTCGATCGCCTTCTCGATCTGATGCGCCGCCTGCAGCAGCGCGTCCACGATGGCGGATCGTTCCGGAAAATGCTCGATCGCCTTGCCGATCGCGCCATCCGCCCGCATCAGCGCATCGACGACGCTCTGCGGCAGCTCGGTCTCGCGTGCGAGATCGGCGAGCGTCGAGGGAAGCGAATCGAGGATGGAGGTTTCCGAGAGAGAACCTTGAGCGCTCAGCTTCAGGTGCAGGGGCCACTCGGTATCGCCGACATCGTGCCAGCGGCCCATGCCCTGGGAGGCATGGTAATAGCGCGACCACTCGCCGATATGGTCGTAGCTGACGCCGCTGACAGGTTCGAAGCTAGTGGCTTCGAGCGGCAGCGTCGTTGCCGGCGGCGGAACTTCGTCATCATAGGTGTCGCCGCCACCCGACCATGCGGGCAGGTAGAACTTCGCCACCTGCCACGGCCTCAGCCCCTCGTCGAAATGTTCGGGAAATGCCGACGGATCGGCGGCAAGCCCGACGGCCGTTTCCGCCGCCCGCGTCATGGCGCGGTGATGCCCGTGCTGGCCCGGCACGTCGAGGAAGGTCGGCAGCACGATATCGGGGCGCTCCGTGCGATAGGCACGCACCAGCCGCTCGACGATGCGCCTTTCGCCCCAGCGGTCGAAGGTCCGGTCGCCGTTCTTGGAGAAGCCGAAATCGTGGATCGGATCTTCCGGCCCGTGGCCGAGCCAGTGCACATCGGCGTCGAGTTCGCGGGCGGCTTCTTCCATCTCGCGGCTGCGCAGGATGCCGAGTGCGCCGAGCCGCTCCGGCCCCAAAGCATTCTGCCCGCCTTCGCCGCGCGTCGAGCAGGCGACGATGACGCGCATGCCGAGGCCGAGACGCAGATAGGCGAGCAGGCCGTTATGCTCGTCATCCGGATGTGCGCCGGTGTTCATCATGGTGACGGTGGAGGTCAGGCGGGAGAGTGCCCGGTGCAGCCGCGTGAGCGAAAGGCTCCGCTTCTGTTTCTCAATACGGTCTCGATCGGTCAGCATGGTTCCTCCGTTAGGGCAGACCGGCGTCGCGCTTTTTGAGCAATTCCAGCAAGAGTGTGTAGCGGTTTTGCGTCCGGAATTGCGTGCTCTAAGCTGTGTTGTCGGCGGCGGCGGTCGGTGAAATGTCGAGTTTCGGTGTGACGGCTTCAAAGAGCGGCAGTGCCGCAGCACCAAGGGCTGCCGTCAGCTGGCCAGTCTGGCCGCGGATGACGCGTGCAAGCGCACGCGTGCGCCGGCTGGCAACGGAAACCGGAAGCGTCTGCATGGCCGCGACGATCTCGTCGATGACAGCATCGGGAAGCGCGCCGCCGAGAATGACGGTCTCCGGATCGAGGACGTTTTCCAGCATCGCCACCATTGGCGAAAGATAGTCCGCGGTCTCTGCAATCCACTCCTTCACGATGGCATTGCCGTCCCGGTGCAGCACTTCGATGGCCGCGAAATCGGTATTCTCGTAACCGGCTTCGGCAAGCTTCTCCTTCAGCGCATGCAGCGAAGCGTACCGCTCCAGGCAGCCGCGCTGCCCGCAGGGGCAGGGCTTGCCGCGCGGGGCGACGACCACGTGGCCGATTTCCCCGGCATTGCCGAAAGCGCCGCGGAAAGGCGCGCCGTCATGGATGAGGCCGAGACCGACGCCGACGCCGAAATAGATCATGCAGAAATTGGAAATGGCGCGTCCCGCACCGAACAGCCGTTCGCCGACAGCCGCCGCGTTGGCATCGTTTTCGACGATGACGGTCTCGCCGCTGGCTTCGCTGAGAACTGCCGCCGGGTTGATGCTGCTCCAGCCGGGCAGGGTGGTCGGGCCGACCGAGCTCATACCCTCGATCTCGAAGGGACCGGGCATGACCACGCCGATGCCGAGCAGCCTGGAGGGGAAACGTTCACGCACCGTCTTCACCTCGCCGGCAAACAGCGGAACGATATGTTCCGGGCTGGTATTGCCGACCGGCATGATGGTTTCGGAGCGCACCTTGCCGGAAAGGTCGAGCACCGTCGTCACCATATGGTCGGCAGCGATTTCGACGCCGATCGTGACGGCGCCGTCGGGATTGACGGCAAACTGGATCGGCGGCTGGCCGCGGCCCGAGCGCAGCCGGCCAATCTCCATCAGCAGCTCTTCGCTGACGAGTTCGTCGACGATATTGGCGACCGCCTGTGCGGTCAGATGCGTGAGCTTGGCAATATGCATGCGGCCGAGCGAACCATGCATGCGCACGACATCGAGCACGACGCGGCGATTGTGGTCGCGGCTGCGTTCTGGGTTCTTGCCCATCGCGATCTGCTGCTTGCCGGATGGCCGTGTCATCTCTCCGTCCTCGTCTCTGCCGATATGGATAGCGCCGATATCATGAAATGAGCAATAGAATAATTAAACTAAATTATCTTATTGACAAAGCCTTCCATCCGAACCAGCCTGTGCAGGTCGCAGTGCGATGCCGAGGAAGGCGGAGCCACAGCTCCATCTTCCCGAGCCAATCAAATCGGGGCGCCGTCGATGGGCGGAATGTCCTGGGGAACCAGATGAGCGCGAGCGGCATGACGGCCGGCTCGGCAATGGAGGAATAATATGCGTCGCGGAATCCTATTCGCCGGCCTGTTTGCCGGCATCAGCATGGTTGCGGTCAACAGCGCCCAGGCTGTCGAGATCGAATATTGGCAATATGTCTACGACACGCGCGTCAAGGCGATGGACCAGCTTATCGCCAATTTCGAGAAGGCCAATCCTGACATTACGGTCAAGCAGACGACCTTTCCCTATGCCGACTACCAGACGCGTGTCGTCGCGGCCAATCTCGCCGGCAACGGTCCAGACGTGATGCAGCTCTTCTATGGCTGGCTCGACCAGTTCATCGCCGGCGGCCTGCTGCAGCCGCTGCCGACGGATGCTTTCCCGCATGACCAGATCGAGAAAGATTTCTTCCCGATCGTATCGGCCATGAAACGTGGCGACGATTATTACGGCCTGCCGACCGCCGTGCGTTCGCTGGCGCTCTTCTACAACAAGAAGCTCTTCCAGGAGGCCGGCCTCGACCCGAACAAGCCGCCGCAGACGATCGACGAATTCGTCGCTGCCGCCGAAAAGACGGTCAAGCGCGATGCCGCCGGCAATATTGCCGTCGAAGGCATGACGCTCGACATGGCCGGTCAGGATCACCAGTGGTGGCGCGAAGTGCTGATCCGCCAGTTCGGCGGCGAGCCCTATACGGCCGACTATTCCAAGGTCACATACAACAGCGATGCCGGCCTCAAGGCGCTGAAATTCTACACCAGCCTGCAGACCGAAAAGAAGGTCGGCCAGGCCGGCTTCATGGATGAAGGCCAGGCGGCCTTCCGCGGCGGCAAGGCGGCCATGACCATCGACGGCACGTTCCGTCTCGGCTCTTTCGGCAGCATCAAGGATTTCGAATGGGGCGTCACCGAACTTCCCGCCAATGCCGATGGCCTGCGCTCCAACTATGCGAGCTATTTCGCCAACGGTATCGGCGCCAAGGTTTCCGGCGAAAAGCTGGAAGCCGCCAAGAAGTTCCTCGCTTACGTGACCTCGCCGGAAGCCATGAAGATCTGGCTCGGCACGGTCGGCGAACTGCCGGCCCGTCGCGAGGCCGCGCTGACCGACGAAAACCTCAAGAACCCGGTCTATGCGCCGTTCCTGAAGGCGCTCGCCTATTCGCACACCTCGCTCTTCGTGGATGAAGCCGGCCAGCGCCAGAACGCCATCGACATGGTCAACCGTGTTCTGCTGGAGGGGCAGTCGCCCGAGGATTCGCTTGCTCAGGCGGCAACCGCCGAGCAGGAAATCATCGACAACGCCAAGAGCAAATAAGGGACGGCCATGAGCTCCGCACCCGCGAATACGGAAGGGGCGGCCATCGGCCGTCCCGCCGGATCGTTCTGGGATCGGCTGACGATGCGCCAGAAGCGCCTCGTCTGGGTCTGGACGTTCCTTGCCCTGCCGATCCTGTTTTACTGCGTGATCCGCTTTTATCCGACGCTGCAGGCCTTCTACCTGTCCTTCACCAATTGGAACCTGATGAAACCGCCGAAATTCATCGGCGTCGCCAACTATGTGAAGCTTTATAACGACCCGCAGTTCTGGAAGGTTTTCCGCAATACCTTTACCTATCTCGTCATCGGCACGCCGATCAGCCTCGTCGTCTCCTTCGTCGTGGCCTTCTTCCTCGATCGCGTGCGTTTCCTGCACGGCCTGATCCGCGCGCTCTATTTCCTGCCGTTTCTGACGACCGCCGCCGCCATGGCCTGGGTCTGGCGCTGGTTCTACCAGCCGGCTCCGATCGGCGTCATCAATGATGTGCTCGGCCTGATCGGCCTGCCGCAGCAGCAGTTCATCCGCTCCGTCGATCAGGCGCTGCCGTCGATCATGGTCACTGCCATCTGGGCCGGCCTCGGCTTCCAGATCATCATCTTCATGGCCGGCCTTCGCGCCATTCCGAACACCTTTTACGAGGCTGCGAAGATCGACGGTCTCGGCGAATGGCCGATCCTGTGGAAGATCACGCTGCCGCTCCTGAAGCCGACGACCGTCTTCCTCGTCGTCTTCTCCTCGATCGGTTTCCTGCGCATCTTCGACCAGGTCTACAACATGACGACCAACGATCCCGGCGGCCCGCTCGGATCGACCAAGCCCCTGGTTCTGATGATCTACCAGACGGCCTTTTCATCCTACAACATGGGTTATGCAGCCGCGCAGACCGTCGTGCTCTTCGCCATCCTGCTCTGCGTCTCCCTGCTGCAGCTCTGGATCTTGAGGGAGCGCAAATGAGTGCCGTGACGACAAACAACGCGGCGCCGCTGCCGAAGGCCAATATCCGCCCCGGCGCCATCATCACCTGGACGCTGCTCTTCATCGGCGGCCTCATCATGGTCTCGCCGCTGCTCTTCATGTTCTCGACTTCGCTCAAGACGGCAGGCCAGGTCTACGACCTGCGCCTCATCCCGGCCGAGCCGACACTGCAGAACTACATCACCGTTCTCTCCGACGGCCGCTTCATGCGCTGGTTCCTGAATTCGGCGATCGTTGCCTGCACGGTGACGCTCTCCAACGTCTTCTTCGACAGCCTTGTCGGCTATACGCTCGCCAAGTTCGAATTCCGTGGCCGCTACCTGATCTTCCTCGCGATCCTCTCCACCCTGATGATCCCGACGGAAATGCTCGTCATCCCCTGGTATCTGATGTCGGCCCAGCTCGGCTGGCTCGACAGCTACTGGGGCATCATGTTCCCGGGCATGATGACGGCCTTCGGCACCTTCCTGATGAAGCAGTTCTTCGAGACGGTCCCGAACGACTTTCTGGAAGCGGCCCGCATCGATGGCCTCAACGAATTCCAGATCTGGTGGAAGGTGGCGATGCCGCTCGTCACGCCGGCACTCTCCGCACTTGCGATCTTCACCTTCCTCGGCAACTGGACGGCCTTCTTCTGGCCGCTGATCGTCACCACCAGCCGCGAACTCTACACGCTGCCGGTTGGCCTCTCGAGCTTTGCCGTCGAGCAATCCATCCAATGGGAAATGATCATGACCGGTGCGGCGCTGGCGACATTGCCGACGCTCATCGTCTTCCTGGTGCTGCAGCGCTACATCGTGCGCGGCGTCATGCTGGCCGGCCTGAAGGGATAAGATATGACTGAAACCAATCCACGCCTTGCCGACAGGAGCGTCTTTCCTGATCCGGTCTATAAGGAAACGGTGCTGAGGCCGCTCTTCGACGGCGCCAAGACCCATCATGTCGACGGCTTCCGCCGCATCGACCGCGCCCATCTCGTCATGCTGGTCGAGACCGGCATTCTCGATCGCGACCAGGCCGGCAAGATCGCCGCCGCACTCGAGGCGATCGACCGCGACATCGATCCGGAAAAGCTCGTCTATACCGGTGAGGTCGAAGACTTCTTCTTCCTGATCGAGAAGGAGTTGAAGGCTCGTATCGGCGTCGATATTGCCGGCCGCCTCCATACGGCGCGCTCGCGCAACGACATCGACCATACGCTGTTCAAGCTCGGCCTGAAGGAACGCATCGACGCGCTGATGGCCAAGGCGCGCAAGCTTCTCGACGCCATGATTGCGACAGCCGACTGGGAAAAGGAGACGCTGATCGTCGCCTATACCCACGGCCAGCCGGCACAGCCGACCACCTTCGGCCACTATCTTTCGGCGGCAATCGAGGTGCTGATCCGCGATATCGAGCGCTTTGCCGAGGCGCGCGAGATCGTCGACTTGAGCCCCATGGGCGCTGCGGCGATCACCACTTCGGGCTTTCCGATCGATCGCGCCCGTGTCGCCGAGCTGCTGGGCTTTGCCGCGCCGCTGCGCAATTCCTACAGCTGCATCGCCGCCGTCGATTACACGACCTCCACCTACAGCGCGATCGAGCTGATGTTCCTGCATCTTGGCCGGCTGATCCAGGATTTCCAGTTCTGGACGAGCTTCGAGGTCGGCCAGATCTATGTGCCGAACGCACTGGTGCAGATCTCCTCGATCATGCCGCAAAAGCGCAATCCGGTGCCGATCGAGCATATGCGGCATCTGGCCAGCCAGACTTTCGGCCGCGCCCGCACGGTGCTCGATATCATGCACAATACGCCCTTTACCGACATGAACGACAGCGAGGGCGAAACGCAGGGCATGGGCTACGAAGCTTTCCAGTCTGCCGGCCGCGTGCTCGACCTGCTGGCCGCCTTTGTTTCGCAGATCAGCATCGACCCGGAACGTGTGGCAGAAAATATCCGCCGCTCCTGCATCACCATCACCGAACTGGCGGATTCGCTGGTCCGCCGCGAGGGGCTCTCCTTCCGGCAGGCGCATGAGATTGCCGCAACGGTCGCCCGCGCCGTGGTCGCCAGGGGCGGCGGCCTTTCGGATGACGGCTACGAGCCTTTCCTCGCTGCTTTCGAGGAACTGGCCGGCCGCAAGCCCGGTATCGACAAGGCGCAGTTTGCCGAGATCGTCTCACCGGAACATTTCGTTGCCGTCCGCGCCCGCTTCGGCGGTCCCGCGCCGGCACCGATGGCGGATGCGCTTGCAGCCTATCAGGAAAAGGCTGCCGCATTCGCCAGACAGGCACAGGAGAACGCAGCGCGCGAAGCCGCCGCTGCCGAGGAACTTCACACCAGATTCACGGCATTGATGGGGGCCGCCTGATGGCAAATATCGAACTGCAGGGGCTCGTCAAACGCTACGGCAAGCTGGATGTCGTCCACGGCATCGATCTTTCGATCGAAGATGGAGAATTCGTCGTCTTCGTCGGCCCGTCCGGCTGCGGCAAGTCAACGACACTGCGCATGATCGCCGGTCTTGAAGACATCTCCGGCGGCACGTTGAAGATTGGCGGCGAGGTGGTCAACGAGCGCGAGCCGAAACAGCGCAACATCGCCATGGTGTTCCAGAACTACGCCATCTATCCGCATATGAGCGTGCGCCAGAATATCGGCTTCGGCCTCTATACCTCGAAGCTCTCGCAGGCGGAAAAGGACAAGCGCATCGACGAGACGGCGCAGATCCTCGGCCTGACCGATTATCTTGCCCGCCGTCCCGCGGCCCTGTCCGGCGGCCAGCGCCAGCGCGTCGCGATCGGCCGCGCCATGGTGCGCAATCCCTCCGCCTTCCTCTTCGACGAACCGCTGTCGAACCTCGACGCCCAGCTGCGCACGCAGATGCGCATCGAGATCAAGCGCCTTCACCAGCGCTTGGGTACGACGATCGTTTATGTCACGCATGATCAGGTCGAGGCCATGACCATGGCCGACCGTATCGTCGTCATGAAGGACGGCCACATCCTGCAGGCGGGGACGCCGATGGACATCTATGAGAACCCGGCCGATGTCTTCACCGCGCGTTTCATCGGCAGTCCGTCGATGAACCTTCTGCCGGGTACTGCTGCGGCCGATGGTATCCGCATCGGGCAGGGCGGTCCTCATCTTATCGGCATACGCCCGCATGATCTGGTGATCGGCGAGGGTACGGGCGTCCTTTCCCTCTCGGGTACGGTGACGGCCGTCGAGCCGCTCGGCGCCGAAACGCTCGTGCATTTCGATGTGGCGGGAACATCGGTGATTGCAACCGCCCCCGGTAAGGTGATACCGGCCGTCGGCAGCGCCGTGAATGCCCATGCGGCATCCGGTGCTCTCTATGTTTTCGATGCAAAAACGGAAAAGGCCCTCGGGCGCCAATGACATCTGATAATGACATGCGATCGGCGGTGCTCAGCATCGGCCGGATCTACTGCGACCTGATTTTCACGGGACTGGAGACCATGCCCGTTCTCGGGCGCGAAATATTTGCCGATGACCTGCGCATTGCCGCAGGCGGCGGCGCTTTCATCATGGCGGCCTATTCCGCCCATATCGGCCGCAAGACCGCTCTGCTCGCCCGTCTTGGCACCGACGGGCTTTCGAACGGCCTGACCGCGGAACTGGAAACGAGCGGCATCGACCTGCGCTTTGTGGACCGGGCGGCCGATGCCGGCCCGCAGGTGACTGTCGCCATCAACAACGGCGAGGAGAGGGCTTTCCTGTCGCGACGTGCGGGCGGCGCCGAGCCGGCAACCCTTGGCGAAGCGCTCGCCTGGAGCGAGGCGCGTCATCTTCACATCGCCGAATTCGCGACACTTGCGGAAATTCCGGGTCTTGTCGGCAAGGCGCGGGAGAACGGCCTGACAGTGTCGCTCGATCCGAGCTGGGACGAGACGCTGATCTACCAGAAGGATTTCCTCGACCGCTGCGCCGGCGTCGATCTTTTCCTGCCGAATGTCGAGGAAGCCGTTGCCATCACCGGATGCGCCGATCCCGCCGAAGCGCTGGACAGGCTCGCCCGGCGCTTCCCGGCCGTGGCGCTGAAAGCCGGTGCCGGCGGCGCCTATTTTGCGGCCGGCGATCTCAGGCTCCATGCGGCCGCCCCCACCGTCAAGGTCGTGGATACGACCGGGGCGGGCGACGCCTTCAATGCCGGGCTGATCCACGCCTGGCTGGGTGGCGCCAGTGCCGATGTCTTCCTGCGCGAGGGCATTGCCATGGGCAGCCTCGCCGTCCAGGCGGCCGGCGGCGCCGCAATCCTGCCGCCGCGCTAGACAGCAGGCAGTGCCGCGGCCTTTCCGAAGCCGCGGCTGTTTCCCCGGGCGAACAGGTTTCGCAACCATGAGTTCCGGATTCCGGAGCGCGCCGTCTTGCCGACTTGCTTGCACAGTCGCCGTCATCCGGCTGTTTCCTTACGAATATTTCATGTTTTTCAGCCGCATTTTCGTACCATGATAGAGGCAACGGTAATGCTGGGTTCATCTTCGTTGTGATTATTCTGGCGCGAACAGGCCCGACACGGCGAAGCATTTTTCGAGGATGACATGGACAATCTGGAGGCTGGCAAAGAGACCGGTTCCGTAACGGGCGCGAATGCCGATCTGGCCGCCGTGCTGGCTGCCGGCAAGCGGAGCAGTGGCCGCCGCTGGCGCGGCCGGCTGGCCGTTCTCGCGCTCGTGATCCTCGCTGCCGCGGCTGCCGTCTATGTCTATTCCGGCCGCGGCCGCGCCGAATTCAGCTACACGACCCAACCGGTCAAGCGCGGCGACCTGACCGTGCTCGTCACCGCCACGGGCTCCGTCCAGCCGACCGAGCAGGTGGATATATCGAGCGAACTGTCGGGCACGATGCGCGACGTCAATGTCGATTTCAACAGCACCGTCAAGGCGGGCGATGTTCTGGCCGTTCTCGATACCAACAAGCTGGAAGCCGATGTGAAGAGTTCGCGGGCCAAGCTCAATTCGGCAAAGGCAAATGTGGTCAAGGCGAATGCGGATCTGGAATCGGCCGCGACCTCGCTCGACCGCCTGAAGAGCCTTGTGAAAAGCAATGTCTCCACCCAGCAGAGCCTTGACGATGCGACCTACAAATATGACTCGGCCGTCGCCGCCAAGGATATCAATGAGGCCGAAGTCCTGGCCTCGGAAGCCGACCTGCAGCTTGCCGAAGTCAATCTCGGCAAGGCGAAAATCGTCTCGCCGATCGATGGCGTGATCCTTACCCGCTCGGTCGATCCGGGTGCGACGGTCGCCGCCTCGCTTTCGGCGCCGGTGCTTTTTACCATTGCCGGCGATCTGAAAAAGATGGAACTGCAGGTGGATGTCGACGAAGCCGATGTCGGCCAGATCGCCGTCGGCCAGAAGGCGACATTCACGGTCGATGCCTATCCCGACCGCACGTTCCCGGCCGTCATCGAGCAGATCCGCTTTGCCTCCGAAGTGGTTAACAATGTCGTCACCTACAAGGCGGTCCTGTCGGTCGACAATGCCGACCTACTGCTGCGCCCCGGCATGACGGCGACCGCCGATATCACCGTCGAAGCCGTCAAGGATACGTTGATGGTGCCGAATGCGGCCCTGCGTTACGCCCCGCCGCAGACCGAAGCACGTGGCGGCCGGGGCATTTTCAGCCTGCTGCGTCCGCCGCGCCCGCCCCGCAGCGGCGGTGGCGGTGACTCCAAGCTCACCGGCACCGAGCGCCGCGTCTGGGTGCTGCGCAACGGTCGTCCCGCGCCCGTCGTGATCCAGGTCGGTTCGTCCGATGGCCAGTTCACGCAGGTCACATCAGGTGAACTCACCGAAAAGGATGCAGTCATCACCGATGCGTCGGCGCGGACGAACTGACGGGGGCGACGATGGAACGTCCGCCGCTTCTCGAATTCAGGCAGGTCTCGAAAATCTACGGCGAAGGCGCTGCGGCCATTCGCGCGCTCGACCGCGTCGATCTTTCGATCCGCACGCATGAATTCGTCGCGATCATGGGACCGTCCGGCTCCGGCAAGTCCACGGCGATGAATATTCTCGGCTGCCTCGATGTGCCGACCTCGGGCGATTATGTGTTCCAGGGCATTTCGACCAGCGGCTTCGATCGCGGCCAGCTGACCCTTCTGCGCCGCCATATGCTGGGCTTCGTCTTCCAGGGTTTCAACCTTTTGCCGCGCACCTCGGCCGTCGAAAATGTCGAACTGCCGCTGATCTATCGCGGCATGGCTGTCGGCGAGCGGCGCAGGCGGGCGAGGGAAGCGCTCGGCCTCGTCGGTCTGTCGGGCAGGGAACATCACAAGACGCAGGAACTCTCCGGCGGTCAGCAGCAGCGTGTGGCGATCGCCCGCGCCATCGTCACCGAGCCGGCCCTGCTGCTCGCAGACGAGCCGACCGGCAATCTCGACACCAAGACCAGTATCGAAATCATGGACCTGATGACGCGGCTGAACCGCGAGCAGGGCATTACCATCGTCATGGTCACGCACGAACCGGATATTGCGGCCTATGCAGGCCGCCTGCTGCGCTTCGTCGACGGCAAGCTGGAGACCGAAGTGGAGCACCAGCGGAGGGCGGAACATGTTCTTTGAGACGCTGAAGCTGGCGCTGCGCGCCATCAGCCGCAATCTTCTGCGCTCCTTCCTGACCGTGCTCGGCGTCGTCATCGGCGTCGCCGCCGTCATCGCGCTTGTTACGATCGGCAACGGCACGACGGCGCAGGTTTCGACGGAACTTTCACGCCTCGGCACCAACATGCTCTTCGTGCGCCCCGGCCAGTTCGGTCCCGGCCGGGCCAGTTCCGAAGCGCGGCGCTTTTCGCTGAAGGATGTCGAGGCGATCCGCGACCAGATCCCCGGTCTGCGGGCCGTCGCCCCGTCCAACCAGTCGACGGCGACGGTCATCTTCGGCGGCCAGAACCACTCCACCACCGTCTACGGCACCACCAACGACTATTTCGTCGCCCAGGACTGGGATCTGTCGCTGGGCCGCCAGTTTACCCCGGCGGAAGAGCGCGGCCAGTCGCGCTGCATCATCGGCGAGACCGTGCGTGAACAGCTCTTCGGCGCCGCCGATCCGACCGGCCAGCAGATCCGCGTCGGCAAGGTTTCCTGTCCGGTCATCGGCGTGCTCGCAAAGCGCGGTCAGTCCGGCATGGGCAACGACCAGGACGATGTGGTCATCATGCCGGTCAAGGTCTTCCAGCGGCGCATCAGCGGCAGTTCCAACGTGCCGACGATCCTCATCTCGGCGCGAGACGGTGTTTCCACGTCGAAAGTGCAGGCCGATGTGGAGAACCTGCTGCGCGAGCGCCGCAAGATCATTCCCGGCCGTCAGGACGATTTCAACGTCAACGACATGACGCAGATCGCCGAAGCCATGACCGGCACGACGACATTGCTGACCGGGCTGCTGGGCGCGGTCGCTGCCGTCAGCCTGCTCGTCGGCGGCATCGGCATCATGAACATCATGCTGGTCTCGGTGACGGAACGCACCCGCGAGATCGGCATCCGTCTTGCGATCGGCGCCCTTGAAAATCAGGTTCTGACGCAATTCCTCGTCGAAGCCGTCGCCCTGTCGCTCTTCGGCGGCATAGCCGGCATCATGCTCGGGCTGACGCTCGCATATGGCACGGTCAGCTTCCTCAATGTGCCCTTCGTCGTCAGCCCGCTCATCATTTTCGTCGCTTTCGTCTTTTCGGCGGCGATCGGCATGATTTTCGGCTTCTTCCCGGCGCGCCGGGCAGCACAGCTCAATCCGATCGAAGCACTGCGCCACGAATAGAGGGCAATATTCTCGTCCCTGCATGGCTTTGATATATCAGGATAACTTGTCTTTGGCATCTAACCGTGCCAGTATTGATATATCAGTCCCGGATTCGCCCGCATGCAGGAATCTCTAAGCCATCTCGCCTATCTGGCGCTCGAGCACGCTATCGTGACGCTGGCTCTGGCGCCAGGCGCGCTGGTGACGGAAAAGCAGCTGATCGATCTGGCCGGCCATGGCCGCACACCGGTTCGCGAGGCGATCCAGAAGCTCGCCTGGCAGGGCCTCATTGTCGTCAAGCCGCGCGTCGGCCTGCAGATCGCCGAAATTCATGCCGAAGACCACGCCAATGTCATGCAGGTGCGCCGCAAGCTGGAGCCGGCCGCGGCGGCACTGGTAGCCGACGCGGCCGATGAGGAGCAGCGATCCCGCCTCGTGGCCTGCGCCCGGGCCATGGAGGACTGCGCCGTCAGCGGCGATCTCTCGGGCTTCTTCGCCGCCGACAAGGCCTTCGACGAAATCCTCGAGGATGCCTGCCCGAACCGCTTCATCACCGCCGCGCTCGGGCCGGTCCAGACCCATTCCCGACGCCTCTGGTACAAGACCGCCAATCCGGAGCGCATGGACCGTTCCATCTCGCATCATGTCGCGGTCATCAGGGCGATCCATGAGGGGGAGATCGAGCAGGCGCGGAAAAACATGGCCGATCTCATCGACTACCTCAGCCAGAAATAGAAACGGCCCCGTTTCCGGAGCCGTCGCATGCTGGTCTGTGACGCTGCCTCAGCCGACGAAGGCGCGCTCGATCACGAATTCGGCGGGCTTGCTGTTGGCGCCTTCTTCGAGGCCGGCCTTTTCCAGAAGCTCCTTCGTGTCCTTCAGCATGGCGGAAGAACCGCAGATCATGCCGCGGTCGACTGCCGGGTCGAGCGGCGGAACGCCGAGATCGGTGAAGAGCTTGCCGGAGGAAATCAGGTCGGTGATGCGGCCGCGATAGGCAAAATCCTCACGGGTGACGGTCGCGTAATGGCGCAGCTTGTCGCCGACGACTTCCTGCAGGAGCTCGTCGTTCCGGATCTCGTTGACGAGATCGAAGCCGTATTTCAATTCTGAAATCTCGCGCGTCGTATGGGTGAGGATGACCTCCTCGAACTTCTCATAGGTTTCCGGATCGCGGATCAGGCTCGCGAAAGGCGCAATGCCGGTACCGGTGGAGAACATGTAGAGGCGCTTGCCGGGGGTGAGCGCATCGAGAACCAGCGTGCCCGTCGGCTTCTTGCGCATCAGCACCTGGTCGCCCGGCTTGATGAGCTGCAGATGCGAGGTCAGCGGCCCGTCCGGGACCTTGATGGAGAAGAATTCCAGCTCTTCGGCCCAGGCCGGGCTTGCGATCGAATAGGCGCGGAAGATCGGCTTGCCCTCGACCATCAGGCCGATCATCGCGAACTCGCCCGAGCGGAAACGGAAGCCATCCGGCCGCGTCATCGTGAAGCGGAAGAGCCGGTCGGTATAATGCGTCACGCTCAGCACCGTCTCGGCATAGACGCCGGCGGGAATGGCGGAGGCGAATTCTTCGGTCTTTGCAGGAGCGTTCATTTCGATATCGGACTCGTCGTTCGCAAGATGATCATCACATTCGAGGCAGATATTACAAAACCCCGCTGAATTAAAGGCAATCCATTCCATCGCACGGCAGGGGAGCGAAATATGCATGTCACGGTCAGGATAAAGCCGTCTGTGGTAAACTGTCGCTTTTGCGCTGGCTAAGCTATTCAAAGGATGCATATTAAAGCACGTCACGCAAAAGCGTTCAGCGCTTTTGTGGCAAGGACATGCGTCAAACAAAAACGTGAAGTGCGTCGCGAGATCCGAAAGATCGCGGCACGCTTCAAGAAAAAACGACGCCCGCCGCGGCGCGGGGCGCGCGACAGGTGGTACGGGGGAACATGAAAATCTTCAACTATAAGCGCGTTCCTTATGCGGAAATGCGCGCATTTTCCGTCCATATTCTGACGGCGTCCGGTTCTTTTCTGGCCTTTCTCGGCGTGGTCGCCGCTGCCGAGCACCGCTTCATCGACATGTTCTGGTGGCTGGGCCTGGCATTGCTGGTCGACGGCATCGACGGCCCGATCGCGCGCAAGGTGCGTGTCAAGGAGGTTCTGCCCAACTGGTCGGGCGATACGCTCGACAATATCATCGACTACGTGACCTATGTGCTGCTGCCGGCCTTTGCGCTCTATCAGAGCGGCATGATCGGCGAGCCCTGGTCTTTTGTGGCTGCCGGCATGATCGTCGTCTCCAGCGCCATCTATTATGCCGACATGGGCATGAAGACGGAGGAATATTTCTTCTCGGGCTTCCCCGTCGTCTGGAACATGGTGATCTTCACGCTCTTCGTCATGCATGCGAGCGAGGTGACGGCCTTTGCCGTCGTCACCGTCTCCGTCGTCCTCACCTTCCTGCCGATCAATTTCCTGCATCCCGTGCGCGTGCAGCGCCTGCGCCCGCTGAACCTCGGCATCTTCTTCCTGTGGTCGGCGCTCGGCGCCTACTCGCTGCTGATGCATTTCAACATGCCGCAATGGGCTGTCGCTCTCTTCATCGTGAGCGGCATCTATCTTTACGTCATCGGCGCAATACTCCAATTCTTCCCCGCACTCGGACGCAAGTGAGGTAGACTGAAATGACAAAGACGAAGGCGGTTTCCTTTTCCAGGAACGGCGGACCCGAGGTTTTCGAATATGTCGATATCGATCTGCCGCCGCCGTCCGAGGGGCAGGTGCAGATCCGGCAGCAAGCGATCGGCCTGAATTTCATCGACGTCTATTTCCGCGACGGCACCTACAAGGCACCGCACCTGCCTTTCGTCACAGGCAAGGAAGGCGCGGGCATCGTCACCTCGGTCGGACCGGGTGCTGCCGGTTTTGCCGTGGGTGACCGCGTTGCCTATGCCAGCGCCGATGGCGCCTATAGCGCCGAACGCAACATCGACACGAAACACCTGGTGAAGGTGCCTGACGGCATCAGCCTGGAAACGGCTGCGGCGATGATGCTGAAAGGCATGACGGCGGAATATCTCCTGAACCGCACGTTCAAGGTCGGTCCCGAGACCGTGCTGCTCTTCCATGCCGCAGCCGGCGGTGTCGGCCTCATTGCCGGCCAGTGGGCAAAGGCGCTCGGCGCCACCGTCATCGGCACGGCAGGTTCGGCCGACAAGGTGCAACTGGCGCTCGAACACGGCTATGACCATGTCATCAATTACAAGACCGAAAATTTCGCCGAGCGCGTGCGGGAGATCACCGGCGGCAAAGGCGTCGATGTGGTCTATGACTCGATCGGCCGCGACACTTTTCCGCAATCGCTGGACTGCCTGAAGCCGCGCGGCCTCTTCGCCTCCTTTGGCCAGTCTTCGGGCGCGATCGAGAATTTCACCATGGCGCATCTCGCACAGAGAGGTTCGCTTTATGCAACGCGCCCCACGCTTTTCACTTATATTGCCACGCGCCAGGAACTTACCGATTGTGCAAACAATCTATTTGATGTTGTGCGCAGCAACAAAGTGCGTATCAATATCAATCAAACCTATCCGCTGCGTGAGGTTGGGCGGGCTCACGCGGATCTGGAAACAAGAAAAACAACCGGAACGACGCTGCTGATTCCATGAGATCCGAACGGACCGGTCGGCAGAAGAAATGAGGGGAACGTGTCGCCATTGAATGTGCCGGCTTCCGGTGCGTTGTTATCGGTTCAGAAGCTCACGAAATTCTTCGGCAGCTTCGCCGCCTGCAATGAAATCGATCTCGATATAGCGCCGGGCGAAATTCATGCGCTTCTCGGCGAAAACGGTGCAGGCAAATCCACCCTGGTCAAGATGCTCTTCGGCGTTCTCGAGCCGACGGACGGGCATATCCTCTGGCAGGGCAGGCCGGCTGCGATCAATTCGCCGGGCGAGGCGCGCAGGCTCGGCATCGGCATGGTCTTCCAGCATTTCTCGCTGTTCGAGGCGCTGACCGTCGCCGAAAATATCGCGCTCTCGCTCGATGACGGAATTCCGATCGGCAGGATCGCCGAGGAGGCGAGGGCGCTGTCCGAGGCCTATGGCCTGCCGCTCGATCCGCATGCCCATGTTGCCGATCTCTCCGTCGGCGAGCGTCAGCGCATCGAAATCGTCCGGGCGCTCCTGCAGAACCCGAAGCTCATCATTCTCGACGAACCGACCTCGGTGCTGACGCCGCAGGAGGCCGACAGGCTCTTCGAAACGCTCTTCAAGCTGCGCGCCGAAGGCCGTTCCGTTCTCTATATCAGCCATCGCCTGGAAGAAGTGCAGCGCATCTGCGACCGCGCCACCGTGCTGCGCCACGGCCGCGTGACCGGCGCCTGCGACCCGAAGCAGGAAACGCCGGCCTCTCTCGCCCGCATGATGGTCGGCAGCGAGGTCGCAGCCGTCACCCATCCCGAGCGCAGCGACAAGGGTGAAATACAGCTTGCCGTCGCAAACCTCTCGGTTGCCGCCCGCACGCCCTTCGCCATGCCGCTGCGCGATGTTTCCATGACCGTGCGCTCCGGCGAAATCCTCGCCATTGCCGGTGTCGCGGGCAACGGCCAGAGCGAGCTTTTCGATGCGCTGTCCGGCGAATATCCCGTCGCCTCGGCCGAGGCGATCGTCATTCGCAGGAAACCCGTCGGCACGCAGGGCATTACTGCCCGCCGTCTGCTTGGCGCCGGCTTCGTGCCGGAAGAGCGGCATGGCCACGCGGCCGTTTCCGCCATGAAACTTTCAGACAATCTGGTCCTGGCCCGCAGCCAGTCGGACCGCAAGGCCTTCCTCGGTTTTCTTGGTATCATCCGCCACGGCGCGGTGAAATCCGCCGCCCGGCGCATTTCGGAAGCGATGGACGTGCGCAAGAGCGGGGATGATCCCGCAGCGGGTTCGCTCTCCGGCGGCAATCTGCAGAAATTCATCGTCGGCCGCGAGCTCGACCGCCAGCCGGCGGTGCTCGTCGTCAACCAGCCGACCTGGGGCGTGGATGCCGGTGCGGCCAGCCGCATCCGCCAGGCGCTGGTCGACCTGGCAAAAGCCGGATCGGCCGTCGTCGTCATCAGCCAGGATCTCGACGAGATCTTCGAAGTGGCCACCGATATCGCCGTCATCTCGGAGGGCCGTCTTTCCAGGCCCTATGCGGCCGGCGAACTGACGCGCGAAAAGATCGGCCTGCTGATGGGCGGTTTGCATGACGGCAGGCATGCCGCGGAGGCCGCTCATGCGCATTGAGCTTGAAAAGCGCCCGCAGGTCTCAAGGCTCTTCACCTTCGTTTCGCCGCTTCTTGCCCTCGTGCTGACGCTGATTGCAGGGGCGATCATGTTCGCCATGCTCGGCAAGGATCCGGTCGAAGCGCTGGACGCCTTTTTCCTCGAGCCGCTGCTCGAGGTCTGGTCGCTGCACGAACTGGCGGTCAAGGCGGCACCCCTGATCCTGATCGCCGTCGGCCTTGCCGTCTGTTACCGCTCCAACAACTGGAATATCGGCGCCGAAGGCCAGTTCACCATCGGCGCGATCACCGGCTCCTATATCCCGATCGTCTTCTACGACTGGCATTCGCCGCTCGTGCTGCCGCTGATGCTGATCCTTGGCGCGCTCGGCGGCGCGTTGTTTGCCGCCATTCCAGCGCTCCTGAAAGCGCATTTCAATACCAATGAGATCCTGACGTCGCTGATGCTGGTCTATATCGCCCAGCTCTATCTCGACTGGCTGATCCGCGGTGCATGGCGCGATCCGAAAGGCTTCAACTTCCCCGTCTCGCGCGATTTTGCCCCTGAGGCGATCGTACCGGCGATATGGGAGGAATCCGGCCGTGCCCATTGGGCCTTCATTTTCGCCATCGTCGCGGCGATCCTCGTCTGGTTCATGCTGCGCTTCACGCTGAAGGGCTTCGAGATCGTCGTGCTTGGCCAGTCGGAACGGGCAGGGCGCTTTGCCGGCTTCTCGTCAAAGAAGATGATCTGGTTCAGCTTCCTCTTTTCCGGCGCGCTCGCCGGCCTTGCCGGCATCTGCGAGGTCTCGGGCTCGATCGGCCACCTGCAGCCGGCGATCTCGCCGGGCTATGGCTTCACCGCCATCATCGTCGCCTTCCTTGGCCGTCTCAATCCGCTCGGCATCGTCGCGTCGGGCCTCGTGCTGGCCCTGACCTATCTGGGCGGCGAGGCGGCGCAGCTTTCGATCGGCGTTTCGGACAAGGTCACGCGCGTCTTCCAGGGGCTGATCCTGTTCTTCGTGCTCTCCTGCGACACACTGATCTATTACAAAATCCGCATCGTCTGGTCGCGGGTCAGGGGCGGCGCCGTATGAGCATCTTCGAAGCCATTCTTCTGACGGTCATCACCGCCTCCACTCCGCTTGTCATCGCAGCCCTCGGCGAACTCGTGACGGAGCGCTCCGGCGTCCTCAATCTCGGCGTCGAGGGCATGATGATCATGGGCGCCGTCGCCGCTTTTGCCGGTTCGCAGATATCCGGTTCGCCCTATGTCGGCATCGTCTGCGGTATCGTCGCCGGCGCGCTTTTCTCGCTGCTCTTCGCTTTCCTGACGCTGACGCTGGTGGCAAACCAGGTGGCGACCGGCCTGGCGCTGACCCTGCTCGGGCTCGGCGTCTCCGGCCAGCTCGGCGAGCCCTATGTCAGCGTACCCGGCATCCAGCTGAAAGAGATCGCCGTTCCCGTCCTGTCCGACATTCCGGTGATCGGCCCGGTCCTCTTCAAGCAGGACCTGATTTTCTACCTGTCGATCGCCTTGCTCTTCGGCGTCAGCTGGTTCCTGTTCAGAAGCCGTCCCGGCCTGAAACTGCGGGCGATCGGCGACAGTCACGGCTCAGCCCATGCGCTCGGCATTCACGTCATCCGCACACGCTATCTGGCCGTGATGTTCGGCGGCGCCTGCGCGGGCCTTGCCGGCGCGCAGCTGTCGCTCGTCTACACGCCGCAATGGGTGGAAAACATGTCGGCCGGCCGCGGCTGGATCACGCTGGCGCTGGTCGTCTTCGCTTCCTGGCGCCCGTGGCGGGTCTTTGCCGGCGGTTATCTCTTCGGAGCGGTCACGATCCTGCAGCTCCATGCGCAGGCCTTCGGTCTCGGCATCCCCGCGCAGTTCCTTTCGATGCTGCCCTACGCCGCGACTATTGTGGTTCTCATCATCATTTCTCATAATCGGCGCACGACGTTGATCAACACGCCCGCGTCGCTTGGAAAAGCCTTCGTGCCGGAGCGATAGAACAAGAACACCAAGACGGGTTTCCGGAAAATCTTCAAACCAACAGGGGTCATCATGAAGAAGTTCGCACTCACACTTGCCGCAACGGCCGCAGCCGTAATCGGCATCTCCTCCGCCGCCGCGGCTGCGGACAAGACGAAGGTCTGCTTCGTCTATGTCGGAGCGCACAATGACGGCGGCTATTCGCAGGCGCACGATGTCGGCCGCCAGCAGGTCCAGGCCGAGTTCGGCGACAAGATCGAAACGCCTTACCTTGAAAACGTGCCGGAAGGCCCGGATGCCGAGCGCGCCATCGAGCGTCTCGCCCGTTCCGGCTGCAAGCTGATCTTCACGACGTCCTTCGGCTTCATGGACGCGACGGTCAAGGTCGCCGCCAAGTTCCCGGACGTCAAGTTCGAACACGGCACCGGCTACAAGGCCGGCCCGAATCTGGCGACCTACAACTCGCGCTTCTACGAAGGCCGCTACATCCTCGGCCAGATCGCCGCCAAGACGTCGAAGAATCACGGTGCCGCCTACATTGCCTCCTTCCCGATTCCGGAAGTGGTGATGGGCATCAACTCCTTCGAGCAGGGCGCCCGGTCCGTCGATCCGAGCTTCAAGCTGAAGGTCATCTGGGTCAACACCTGGTTCGATCCGGGCAAGGAAGCCGACGCCGCCAAGGCCATGATCGACCAGGGCGTCGATGTGCTGACGCAGCATACCGACACGACCGCGCCGATGCAGGTTGCCGAAGAACGCGGCATCCATGCATTCGGCCAGGCGTCCGACATGATCGCAGCCGGCCCGAAGGCGCAGCTGACGGCAATCGTCGATACCTGGGGCAACTACTACTCCAAGCGCGTCCATGCGCTTCTGGACGGCACCTGGAAGTCCGAGCAGAGCTGGGACGGCCTGAAGGACGGCATCCTCAAGATGGCGCCTTACACGAACATGCCTGACGACGTGAAGAAGATGGCCGAGGAAACCGAAGCCAAGATCAAGTCCGGCGAACTGCATCCCTTCACCGGTCCGATCAACAAGCAGGACGGGACGCCCTGGCTCAAGGCCGGCGAAAAGGCCGATGACGCCACCTTGCTCGGCATGAACTTCTATGTCGAAGGCGTGGACGACAAGCTGCCGGCGCAATGATCTGATCTTGTAACTCGCAGTTGCGAAAAGGCGTCCTGAAAAGGGCGCCTTTTTGCTGCAGCGCATACTAAAATACCGATTTACAAAAGTAATACTATATGATTTTTTGACCCTGCGCCGCGAGGAGCGGCTTTGGGAGGAAATCATGAAATTGAAGACTGCACTTTTGAGTGCCACGGTTCTGGCTGCCTGCATGTTCGGTTCGGCTTCGGCTGCAAACCTGACGGTTGGCTTCTCGCAGATCGGCTCGGAATCGGGCTGGCGCGCGGCTGAAACGACCGTGACGAAGCAGCAGGCTGAAAAGCGTGGCATCGACCTGAAATTTGCCGATGCCCAGCAGAAGCAGGAAAATCAGATCAAGGCTCTCCGTTCCTTCATCGCCCAGGGCGTGGATGCCATCCTGATCGCTCCCGTCGTCGAAACCGGCTGGGATGACGTTCTCAAGGAAGCCAAGGAAGCCAATATTCCGGTCATCCTGCTCGACCGCACGATCAAGGCTCCCGATGACCTCTACCTGACGGCTGTCACCTCCGATCAGGTTCATGAAGGCAAGGTTGCCGGCGACTGGCTGGTCAAGACCGTCGGCGACAAGAAGTGCAATGTCGTCGAACTTCAGGGCACGACGGGTTCGTCCCCCGCCATCGCCCGCAAGAAGGGCTTCGAGGAAGCCATCAAGGGCCACGACAACTTCAAGATCGTCCGCAGCCAGACCGGCGACTTCACCCGCACCAAGGGCAAGGAAGTCATGGAAAGCTTCCTGAAGGCTGAAAACGGCGGCAAGGACATCTGCGCCCTCTACGCCCATAACGACGACATGGCTGTCGGCGGCATCCAGGCGATCAAGGAAGCCGGCCTGAAGCCCGGCAAGGATATCCTGATCGTTTCGATCGACTCCGTGCCCGATATCTTCAAGGCCATGTCCGAAGGCGAGGCAAACGCGTCCGTCGAACTGACGCCGAACATGGCAGGCCCCGCCTTCGATGCGCTCGACGCTTACCTCAAGGACAAGAAGGCGCCGCCGAAGTGGATCCAGACGGAATCCAAGCTCTACACCCAGTCCGACGATCCAATGAAGGTCTACGAGGAAAAGAAGGGTCAGGGTTACTGATGTGAAGCTGGAACCGCACCGGCCCCTCATGGGCCGGTGCGGAACTGCCGGTACCATCAGGGCGTCATGCCCGTGTTTGGTACAGGCTCAAGGCGCAATATCAGGAAACAGCAACCCTCATGGTTCACAATTTCGAGAATATTCTCGCAGCCTCCGGCATATCGAAATTCTTCCCCGGCGCCATCGCCCTGGACAAGGTGGATTTCACGCTGCGCCGGGGCGAGGTACATGCGCTTCTCGGTGAAAACGGTGCCGGCAAATCGACGCTCATCAAGTGCATCACGGGCGCCTATCGTCGCGACGCCGGAAGCCTGACGCTGGATGGCGGCGAGATCGACCCGGCCGATACGCTTGCCGCCCAGAAGCTCGGCATCGGCACCGTCTATCAGGAGGTCAACCTCCTCTCCAATCTGAGTGTTGCCGAAAACCTGTTCCTGGGCCGCCAGCCGAAGCGTTTCGGCATGATCGATGCCCGCACGATGAACAGGAATGCCCGCGAGCTTCTGGCCGGCTACGGCCTGGATATCGACGTGACCGCGCAGCTCGACCGCTATTCGGTCGCCGTCCAGCAGATCGTGGCGATCGCTCGCGCCGTCGATCTCTCCGGCAAGGTCCTCATTCTCGACGAGCCCACCGCCAGTCTCGATACGCACGAAGTCGAGATGCTGTTCGGCATCATAAACGACTTGAAAAAACGCGGATTGGGTATTGTCTTCATTACTCATTTCCTGGAGCAGGTCTATGCAGTCAGCGATCGCATCACCGTGCTGCGCAACGGCCGGCTTGTCGGGACGCATGAGGCAGCCGAACTGCCGCGGCAGAACCTGATCGCCATGATGCTCGGGCGCGAACTCGCCCAGACGGAACACGCCGCAAGACAACACGCAATTGCTGCCGGTGCGGTCAGATATGCCTTCGAAGGTTATGGAAAGCGCGGCAAGGTGAAGCCCTTCGATCTCGAGGTTCGCGTCGGCGAGGTTGTCGGCATCGCGGGGCTTCTGGGTTCGGGGCGCACGGAAACGGCCGAGCTTCTCTTCGGTATCGAGAGCGCCGATAGCGGCGTGGCAAAGATCGATGGAAAGCCTGTGGCGCTCTCCAGCCCGCGCATGGCAATTGCCAGGGGCTTCGGTTTCTGCCCGGAGGACCGCAAGACGGATGGCATCATCGGCGATCTGTCGATCCGCGAGAATATCGCGCTTGCCCTGCAGGCACGCCGCGGCTGGGCGCGGCCGCTTTCGCGCGCCGAGCAGAACGCGATCGCCGACAACTATATCAAGGCGCTCGATATCCGCACGACCGATCGGGAAAAGCCCATCCGGCTGCTTTCCGGCGGCAATCAGCAGAAGGCGATCCTTGCCCGGTGGCTCGCCACCAATCCGGATTTCCTGATCCTCGATGAACCGACGCGCGGCATCGATGTCGGTGCGCATGCCGAAATCATCAAGCTCATCGAGCAGCTCTGCGCCAGGGGCATGTCGCTGATCGTCATTTCCTCCGAGCTGGAGGAACTGGTTGCCTATAGCTCGCGCGTCATCGTGCTTCGCGATCGCGAACATATCGCGGAACTGACCGGCGAGCGCATCAGTGCCGCCGGTATCGTTGATGCCATTGCTGCAGCCGACAAACGAACGGAGGATGCATGACTGCCTCGCTGAAGGCGCTTGGCTTTCGTCTTGCGCCACAATTGATTGCGCTTCTGGTTGTTCTTCTGTTGAATTTCAGCTTCTTCCCGCAATTTCTTAATGTCATTGTTCAAAACGGTCGCCTCTACGGCAGCATCATCGACGTGCTTAATCGCGGCGCGCCCGTGGCGCTGCTGGCGATCGGCATGACGCTGGTGATTGCCACCAAGGGCATCGACCTGTCGGTCGGCGCGGTCATTGCGATCTGCGGCGCGGTTGCCGCCTCGTCGATCGTCGAGGGCAATTCGCTTGCCTATACGCTCGCGCTGACTGTCATCGTCGGCCTGCTCTGCGGGGTCTGGAACGGCTTCCTCGTCGCCGTCCTCAATATCCAGCCGATCATTGCAACCCTGGTTCTTATGGTCGCCGGCCGCGGCATAGCGCAGCTCATCACCGAGGGCGTGATCATGACCTTCAACGATGACGGGCTGATCTTTTTCGGCAGCGGCTCCTTTGCCTTTCTGCCCATGCCTGTCGTCATCTGGCTGATTGTCGGCCTGCTGGTCATCCTGCTGGTCCGCCGGACAGCGCTCGGCATGCTGATCGAGGCGGTCGGCATCAACCGGCGCGCTAGCACGCTATCGGGCGTGCAGACGCCGGTGCTGCTGATGGCGGTCTACATGCTGAGCGGCCTTTGCGCTTCCGTGGCGGGCATTATCGTGGCCGCGGACATCAAGGGGGCCGATGCCAACAATGCCGGCCTCTGGCTGGAACTCGACGCCATCCTGGCGGTGGTTGTCGGCGGCAATTCGCTGCTTGGCGGCCGTTTCAGCATCGTCGGCTCGCTGATCGGCGCCATGATCATTCAGGCGGTCAATACCGGCATCCTGCTCTCCGGTTTCCCGCCGGAGTTCAACCTCATCATCAAGGCGGTCATCATCATCGTCATTCTGGTCATCCAGTCGCCGGCAATGTCGTCGCTGACCGGCTTTCTGAGCCGTCGGACGGACGCGGGAGAGCGCAAATGAATTCCAAATACCTGCCGCTCCTGGCGACGATCGTCATCTTCATCCTCGCCTATGCGGTCTGCACGCTGCAATATCCGAACATGCTGTCGACGCGCGTCATCGGCAACCTCTTGACCGACAACGCCTTTCTCGGCATCGCCGCCGTCGGCATGACTTTCGTCATCATTTCCGGCGGCATCGATCTGTCGATCGGCTCGGTCATCGCCTTCACCGGCGTTTTCCTGGCCGTCATCCTGCAGAATACCGGCATTCACCCGCTGGCGGCCTTTGCGATCGTTCTCGTCATCACCACCGCTTTCGGCGCGGTCATGGGCATGATCATCCATTTCCTGCAGATGCCGCCCTTCATCGTCACGCTTGCCGGCATGTTCCTCGCCCGCGGCATGGCCTATGTGCTCTCGATCGACAGTATCCCGATCAATCACGAATATTATTCGACGCTGACCAGCCTCTACTATCGTCTGCCCGGCGGCGGCCGGCTGACGCTGATCGGCACCATCATGCTGCTCGTCTTTGCGGCCGGCATCTTCATCGCCCACCGCACCCGTTTCGGCACCAATGTCTATGCGCTGGGCGGCGGCGTGCAGACGGCGCAGCTGATGGGCGTGCCGGTGGCGCGCACGACGATCCAGATCTATGCATTGTCGGGTTTTCTGGCGGGTCTATCCGGAATCGTTTTTTCCCTATACACGTCTGCCGGATATTCTCTTGCGGCGGTGGGTGTCGAGCTCGATGCCATCGCGGCAGTCGTCATCGGAGGGACGCTGCTGACGGGAGGAGCGGGATTCGTGGCGGGGACCTTCATCGGTCTGCTGATCCAGGGGCTCATTCAGACTTACATCACTTTCGACGGCACGCTGTCGAGCTGGTGGACGAAAATCCTGATTGGCCTGCTGCTTTTTGCGTTCATGATAATGCAGAAGGCCATCCTTTTCCTTTCCGGTCTGAACAGGAGATATGGCTAGGAGGAGTGACGGATTGCGCGACAGACCGCTTGAAACCCGAAAGGCAGGGCGAAGAACCCGAACAAGCCACGCGCATGTCGTCGATGAACTCGGCCGGGCAATCGTTGCCGGCACCTATCCCGTCGGCACGATCCTGCCCGGAGACGGAGAGCTGGCGCAGCGCTTCAAGGTCTCGCGCACGGTGCTGCGCGAAACGATGAAGACGCTCGCGGCCAAGGGCATGGTCGTTGCCAAGGCGCGTGTCGGCACGCGTGTGACGGAAAAGAACTTCTGGAACATGTTCGACACCGAAATCATCTCCTGGCATTTCGCCAACGGTGTGAGCGAAGAATTCCTCCTGCACCTTTACGACATCCGCCTGGCCTTCGAACCATTTGCCGCCGGTCTCGTTGCCGAGCGTGCAAAGCCGGCCGAAATCGAGTTGCTGCGCGGCCTGGCGCTCGACATGGCCGAAAGCGGCCACACCGCCGACAGCCTGGCACTTGCCGACCTGCGGTTTCACCTTGCCGTTTCCGAAGCTTCGCACAATCCCTTCATGCGCACGCTCGGCGGGCTCATCGAAGCAGCGCTCGTCGGCATGTTCCGCATGAGTACGCCGCCCTCGCAGAGCGGTTTCGCCAACATCGCCGAAACCCACATGCGCATCGTCGATGCCATCGCCGCAGGCGACACGGCCGCGGCGCGCAAGGCGATGGAGGATGTCATCATCGAGGGCAGGGAACACGTCCACGAAGCCTTCTCCGCGCTCTCCGAGCCCATCGTTTCCCTGCCGATTTCGTCTTTTTGAAGCCTCGCCTTGCTGCTATGAGCGGCAGAACAGCCGCCTAGCAATGGATTCTCGGAGTCTGCCCATGGAACGCACCTGCCTTGCCGTCATTCTCGCCGCCGGCGACAGCACGCGAATGAAATCCGCAAAGTCGAAAGTGCTGCATGAGGTGGCCGGCCGGCCGATGATCGCCCATGTCGTCGATGCCGTGGCGGCGACCGGCATTTCCTCCGTCGCGCTCGTCGTCGGCCGCGACGCCGAGAAAGTGGCGAAGGCTGCCGAGGTCGGCGGCGTGACGATCCAATCCTATCTGCAGGAACAGCGCCTCGGCACCGGCCACGCCGTTCTCGCCGCCCGCGAGGCGATTGCCGAGGGCTATGACGATATTCTCGTGACATACGGCGATGTGCCGTTGCAGACATCCGGCCCGCTGCTCGAAGCCCGCAAGGCGCTCGCCGAAGGCAGCGATGTGGTCGTCATCGGTTTCCATACGGAGCGCCCGACCGGCTACGGCCGCCTGCTGGTCAAGGACGGAGAGCTGATCGCCATCCGGGAGGAAAAGGATGCGACCGATGCCGAACGCGCCGTCAAATGGTGCAACAGCGGCCTGATGGCGATCAATGGCCGCAAGGCGCTCGACCTCCTGGCGCGCATCGGCAACAGCAATGCAAAGGGCGAATATTATCTGACCGATCTCGTCGAGATTGCCCGCTCGCTGGGCGGTCGCGTCACCGCCGTCGATGCGCCCGAGGTCGAGATGACCGGCTGCAACAACCGTGCGGAACTCGCCGCGATCGAGCGGTTCTGGCAGGAGCGGCGCCGCCATGAGCTGATGCTTTCGGGTGTCACGATGATTGCCCCGGAAACGGTTTTTCTCAGCTACGATACCGTCATCGGCCAGGATGCGCTGATCGAGCCGAACGTCGTCTTCGGCCCCGGTGCGGTCATCGACGGTGGCGCGGTCATCCATGCCTTCTCGCATATCGAGGGCGCGCATGTGAGCGAAGGCGCAACGGTCGGTCCTTTCGCGCGCCTGCGCCCGGGTGCGGATCTCTCGGCCGGCTCCAAGGTCGGCAATTTCTGCGAGGTCAAGAACGGCAGGATCGGCGAGGGAGCCAAGGTCAACCATCTGACCTATATCGGCGATGCCGTCGTCGGATCGGGCACCAATATCGGCGCCGGCACGATCACCTGCAATTATGACGGGGTGAACAAGTTCGAAACCGTCATCGGCAAGGATGCCTTCGTCGGCTCCAATTCCTCGCTGGTCGCTCCCGTAACGATCGGCAACGGCGCCTATATCGCTTCGGGCAGCGTCATCACGGCCGATGTGCCGGCCGATGCGCTCGCCTTCGGTCGCGCCCGCCAGGAGGTCAAGCCCGAGCGGGCGAAGGCCCTGCGCGAACGTGCGCTCGCCATCAAGGCGGCGAAGAAGGCCAAGGGCTGAGCCCTCTTCCGTAACGTGCGGAAACCGAAAGTGACCGCACGACCAATTGAGAAATAAGCGGGAATCGCTAGGACTGGCGTCGATATTGATGCCTGAGGGGACGTTTGCATGTGCGGAATTGTGGGGATCGTCGGAAATGCGCCGGTTGCGGGCCGTCTCGTCGATGCGCTGAAGCGGCTGGAATATCGCGGTTACGATTCTGCCGGCGTTGCCACCATCCATGAAGGCGTGATGGACCGCCGCCGCGCCGAGGGCAAGCTCTTCAACCTCGAGAAGCGCCTGGACAGCGAACCGCTGCCGGGAACGACGGGCATTGCCCATACGCGTTGGGCCACCCATGGCGTGCCGAACGAAACCAACGCCCATCCGCATTTCGTCGACGGCGTCGCCGTCGTCCACAACGGCATCATCGAGAATTTCTCCGAACTGCGCGACGAGCTGACCCACGAAGGTGCCGCCTTCCAGAGCCAGACCGACACGGAGGTCGTCGCTCACCTCATGGCGAAATATCTGCGTGAAGGCCTGTCTCCGCGCGACGCCATGCTGAAGATGCTGAACCGCGTCACCGGCGCCTATGCGCTGGCCGTCATGCTGAAGAGCGATCCCGGCACGCTCATGGCTGCCCGCTCCGGCCCGCCGCTTGCCGTCGGTTACGGCAGGGGCGAAATGTTCCTGGGCTCCGATGCCATCGCGCTTTCGCCCTTCACCAACGAAATCACCTATCTCGTCGATGGCGATTGCGCGATCATCACCCGCGACGGCGCGACCGTGCTCGATTTCTCCGGCAAGGTGGTCAAGCGCCCGCGCCAGGTTTCCCAGGCGACCGCCTATGTGGTCGACAAGGGCAATCACCGTCATTTCATGGAGAAGGAAATCTACGAGCAGCCGGAGGTCATCTCCCACGCGCTCAGCCACTATGTGGATTTCGCCGCCAATACGATCAGCCCGAATGCATCCGCGATCGACTTCAAGGCGGCGACCGGCCTTGCGATCTCCGCCTGCGGCACCGCCTATCTCGCCGGCCTGATCGGCAAATACTGGTTCGAGCGCTACGCGCGCCTGCCGGTCGAAATCGATGTCGCCTCTGAATTCCGCTACCGCGAAATGCCGCTGCAGCCCTCGCAAGCCGCGCTCTTCATCTCGCAGTCGGGCGAAACCGCCGACACATTGGCGTCGCTGCGTTACTGCAAGGACAACGGCCTGAAGATCGGCGCCGTCGTCAACGTGCGCGAATCGACCATTGCCCGCGAATCCGATGCCGTCTTCCCGATCATGGCCGGCCCGGAAATCGGCGTCGCCTCCACCAAGGCCTTCACCTGCCAGCTGGCCGTGCTTGCCTCGCTCGCCATCGGCGCCGGCCGCGCCCGCGGCACGATCGGCGCCGACGACGAGAAGGCGATGGTGCGCCATCTGGCGGAAATGCCGCGCGTCATGAGCCGCGTGCTCAACCTCATCCAGCCGCAGATGGAAAGCCTGTCGCGCGAACTTTCCAAGTGCAAGGACGTGCTCTATCTCGGCCGAGGCACCAGTTTCCCGCTTGCCATGGAAGGCGCGCTGAAACTCAAGGAAATCTCCTACATTCATGCCGAAGGTTATGCCGCCGGCGAATTGAAGCATGGGCCGATCGCGCTGATCGATGAAAACATGCCCGTCATCGTCATCGCCCCCTACGACCGTTTCTTCGAAAAGACCGTCTCCAACATGCAGGAAGTGGCCGCCCGCGGCGGCCGCATCATCTTCATCACCGACGAGGCCGGTGCTGCCGCCTCCAAGCTGCCGACCATGGCGACGATCACGCTTCCCGTTGTCGATGAGATTATCGCGCCGATGATCTTCTCGCTGCCGATCCAGCTGCTCGCCTATCACACGGCGGTCTTCATGGGGACCGATGTCGACCAGCCGCGCAACCTCGCAAAATCGGTGACTGTGGAGTAAGCCCGAGTGGGCTGAAACATGTTGTGCAGCAACGCGAATTCTGGCAATTTTGTGCCTGCGGACACAGGGGGAAGGCCGGTGAAACGGCCTGTCTAGAGACTGAAACGGAGTTCATCAGAAAAGATGACCGATAAGGCCCCCCGAGTGCCGGTCGCCATGCGGCTGAGGAATAATTTTCTCGCTGGTTTGATCATCTGCGCACCGATCGCCATCACGATCTGGCTGACCTGGACCTTCATCCACTGGTCGGACAGCTGGGTGCGGCCCTATATCCCGGCACGCTGGAACCCCGAGAGTTATATCAACGTCGCCATACCCGGTTTCGGCCTGCTGATCGCCGTGGTGCTGATCACCATTGTCGGCTTCCTCGGCAAGAACCTGATCGGCCAGAGCATCGTCCGTTTCGGCGAATCGATCGTCCAGCGCATGCCTCTGGTGCGCACCATCTACAGAAGCGTGAAGCAGATCTTCGAAACGGTGCTGAAGGAACAGTCGAATTCCTTCAAGAAGGTCGGCCTCATCGAATATCCGGGGCCGGGCCTGTGGTCGCTGGTTTTCGTCGCCACCGACGCCAAGGGCGAGATCGCATCGAAGTTCAACGCGATGGGGCAGGATATGGTCGCCGTCTTCCTGCCGCCGACGCCGGTGCCGACGGCCGGATTCCTGATCTTCGTGCCGCGCGACAAGATCACCGTGCTCGACATGAGCCCGGAAGATGCCGCCAAGTTCCTGATATCGGGCGGCCTTGTCGCCCCGGAACATGTCCCGGTCCTGCGCCCCAAGCCGAAGGCGATATCGAAGGTCGATTAGGCTCTAACCCGCTCTCAGGAACCGGATCGCCTCATCGCGGCGGAAGAGATAGAGCAGGGTGCGCACGGCCTCGCCGCGCTCGCTCGTCAGCTCGGGATCGCGCTCGATAAGATAGGCTGCATCCTTGCGGGCGATCTCCAGGAGATCGGCATGCGCCTCCAGGCTCGCGATCCGGAAACCCGGCGTGCCGGACTGGCGCGTGCCGAGAAGCTCGCCTTCGCCGCGCAGTTTCAGATCTTCCTCGGCAATGCGGAAACCGTCTTCCGTTTCACGCATGATCGAAAGCCGGGCATGGCCGGTTTCGCCAAGCGGCCCCTTGTAGAGCAGGATACAGGTGGAGGCCTCGTCTCCGCGCCCGACACGGCCGCGAAGCTGGTGCAGCTGCGCCAGGCCGAAGCGCTCGGCATGTTCGATCACCATGATCGTCGCATCCGGCACGTCGACGCCGACCTCGACGACGGTCGTTGCCACCAGCAGCCGCAATTCGCCGCTCTTGAAGGCCAGCATGACCGCATCTTTCTCCGGTCCGCTCATGCGCCCGTGGATGAGGCCGATGCCGGGGCCGAGGGCCGAGACGAGCGTCGCATGCCGCTCTTCCACCGACATCAGATCGAGTTCTTCGGATTCCTCCACCAGCGGACAGATCCAGTAGGCCTTCTTGCCGTCGGCGAGCGCACTCTTCAGTCGGCCGACGATCTCGCCCGTGCGCTCGGCCGGCACGGTGATCGTCTGGATCGGCTTTCGCCCCGCCGGCTTCTCCGTCAGTTTGGAGACGTCCATGTCGCCGAAGGCCGCCAGCACGAGCGTGCGCGGGATCGGCGTTGCGGTCATGACCAGCATATGCGGCGAGATGCCCTTCGCCGTCAGCCGCAGGCGCTGGTGCACGCCGAAACGGTGCTGCTCGTCGACGACGGCCAGCATCAGGTTCTTGTAGTTGACGCTCTCCTGGAAGAGCGCATGCGTGCCGATAATGATCTGCGCTTCGCCGGACGCGATACGCTCGAGAATATCCTCGCGCTCACGCCCCTTGGTGCGACCCGTCAGCACCTCGACGGCAAGCCCGGCGGCATCGGCGAATTTCGAGATTGTCGCATGATGCTGGCGGGCGAGGATTTCGGTCGGCGCCATCAGCACGGCCTGTCCGCCGCTTTCTATGACGGCAGCCATCGAAAGCAGCGCCACCAGCGTCTTGCCGGAGCCGACATCGCCCTGAAGCAGCCGCAGCATGCGCTCATTGCCGGCCATGTCCCTCAGAATGTCGGCAACGGCCTGCGTCTGGCTGCTCGTCGGCGAAAAGGGAAGGTCCCGCAATATCTTGCTGCTGATTTCTCCGGTGGCATGCACGGGCTGGCCGGCGACCTTTCGCAGCCGTTGCCGCACCAGCGCCAAGGACAGCTGGCCGGCGAGGAATTCGTCATAGGCGAGCCTGCGCCGGGCAGGGGTTTGCGGGTCTATGTCGGACGTATCCCGCGGCTCGTGCAACATATGGAAACTGTCGCGGATGGAGGGCAGGCCCTGTTTCTGCGACAGCGAAAGATCGATCCATTCCGGCAGCTCCGGCATGCGCGGCAGCGCCGCCTCGATGATCTTGCGCAGCGTCTTCGGGGAAAGCCCCGCCGTCAGCGGATAGATCGGCTCGACCAGCGGCAGGTTCTCACCCTCGCTTGCCTTGACGATGTAATCTGGGTGAACCATCGAGGCGCGGCCGTTGAACCAGTCGACCTTGCCGCTGACGGTTACGTCCTCGTCGATCGGCAACTGCTTTTCCAGCCACGCCGCCTGGCCGCGGAAGAAGACGAGCGTCAGCTCGCCCGTCTCGTCATGCAGGAAGACCCGGTAGGGAACGTTGCGATTGCCGCGCGGCGGCGCCTGATGCCGATCGACACGCGCCGTGATCGTCACGATCGCGCCTTGCGGCGCGCGGGCGATTCCCGGCTGGTTGCGGCGGTCGATCAGCGAGGAGGGCGCATGGAACAGGAGATCGATAACCCGGCAATCCTCCGGTGTCTCGCGCCCGAGCAGCTTGACGAAAAGCTCCGAGATCTTCGGGCCGACGCCCGGAAGGCCCGAAACGGGAGAAAACAGCGGATCGAGAATGGCGGGGCGCATGGATGCCAAAATGCGATGAACAATAGGGCCTTGGCAAGGCTGACAAGCCGCTTTCGAGGGTCTATAGAGGCGCATCAACAAGGAAGGTGATGCCATGACAGGAGTAACGCTCACGAGCGCCGGTCTCGACCCGCGCCGACGCCGGATTCTTTTCCGCTGCTGGCATCGCGGCATCAGAGAGATGGACCTTGTCTTCGGTCAGTTCGCCGAAAACGAACTTCCCACCATGAGCGAGGCCGAGCTCGACGAGTTCGAGACGATCATGGCCGAAGAGGATAACGACCTCGTGCGCTGGATCATGGGAACCTGGCCGACGCCCGAGCATTTGCAGACCCCCATGTTTGCCCGCATCGCCGCCTACAAGCCCGATTTCGAGACGCCCCGGATACCGGAATGATCCCTGGTTTTGACGCCAAGAAACTCGCAGCCGCCGCCGAGCCGCTGACGATCGGCAACGTGCCGGCCGGCATGGAGCCGCTATTGCTCGCCGAACTCGCCCGCAACGGCGAGCCGGTCGCCTATGTTCTGTCGGACGGCCATCGCATGGCCGATCTGGAGCAGATGCTGGGTTTCGTGGCGCCCGATATTCCGGTTCTGACGCTACCGGCCTGGGACTGTCTACCCTATGACCGCGTCTCGCCGAGCGCCGATACCTCGGCGCGCCGCCTCGCGGCCCTCTCCGGCCTGATCGCGCACCATAAGAAACCGCATGCGGCCATCGTGCTGGTCACGGTCAACGCCATGCTGCAGAAGGTGGCCCCGCAGGACATCATCGAAAGCCTGGCTTTCTCGGCGCGCCCCGGCAATCAGGTGCGCATGGACGATATTGCCGGCCGGCTGGAGCGCAACGGTTTCGAGCGGGTGGCCACCGTGCGCGAAGTCGGCGAATATGCCGTGCGCGGCGGCATCCTCGATGTCTTCGTGCCCGGTTCGGAAGAGCCGGTTCGCCTCGATTTCTTCGGCGATACGCTGGAATCGATCCGCAGCTTCGATCCCGCCAGCCAGCGCACGACGGGGCAGGTACGCTCCCTCGATCTCAATCCCATGAGCGAGGTGACGCTGACCCCGGATACGATCAGCCGCTTCCGCAAGAATTACCTCTCCGCCTTCGGTGCGGCCACGCGCGATGACGCGCTCTATCTCGCCGTGTCGGAAGGTCGCCGCTACCCTGGCATGGAACATTGGCTGCCGCTCTTCTACGAGAAGCTGGATACGGTGTTCGATTACCTCTCCGGCTTCCGCATCGTCACCGACCATACGGTGCGTGAAGCAGCCGAGGAACGCTCCAAGCTCGTCTATGACTATTACGATGCGCGCCTGAATTCCGGCCAGCAGGGCAAGGGCCAGATGGCGCAGGGCACGCCCTATAAGCCGGTGACGCCCGGCCAGCTCTATCTCGACAGCAAGACCTTTGCGCGCACGCTCGATGCGATCAACGCGATCAGGGTCTCGCCCTTCAACGAGCACGAGGGGGAGGCGCGCCGCGTCGTCAATCTCGATGCGCGCCAGGGCCAGCGCTGGGCGCGCTCCAATGCCGAAGGCGGCGGGGATGCGGAGCGTGTCAACATCTTCGATGTGGTCGTCAGGCACATTGCCGATAAACGCGCCGGCGGCGCGAAGGTCGTCATCACCGCCTGGACCGAAGGGTCTCTGGAGCGCCTGCTGCAGGTTTTGAACGAACACGGCCTCGAACGCGTCAAGCCGATCGCGGCGCTGAAGGATGTGTCGGGCCTCGCGAAAGGTGAGGCGGCGGCAGCCGTGCTCAGCCTCGAATCCGGCTTCGAGAGCGGCGATCTCGTCGTCATCGGCGAGCAGGATATTCTCGGCGACCGCATGGTGCGCCGTTCCCGCCGCCGCAAGCGCGCCGCCGATTTCATTTCCGAAGTCGCCGGCCTCGACGAAGGATCGATCGTCGTCCACGCCGAACATGGTATCGGCCGTTTCGTCGGGTTGCGCACCATCGAGGCGGCAGGCGCCCCGCATGCCTGCCTCGAACTGCAATATGCCGACGATGCCAAACTCTTCCTGCCGGTCGAAAACATCGACCTGCTCTCGCGCTTCGGTGGCGAAAGCACCGATGTCCCGCTCGACAAGCTTGGCGGCGGCGCATGGCAGATGCGCAAGGCCAAGCTCAAGCGCCGCCTGCTGGATATGGCCGATGCGCTGATCCGCATCGCCGCCGAACGCCTGACGCGCCACGCGCCGGTGCTGACGACGCCGGAAGGGCTCTATGACGAGTTCGCCGCCCGTTTCCCCTATGACGAAACGGAGGATCAGGACAACGCGATCGAAGCCGTGCGAAGCGATCTCGGCGCCGGCCGCCCGATGGACCGCCTCGTTTGCGGCGACGTCGGCTTCGGCAAGACCGAAGTGGCCCTGCGCGCCGCCTTCGTTGCCGCCATGAACGGCGTGCAGGTTGCTGTCGTCGTACCGACCACGCTGCTCTCCCGCCAGCATTTCAAGACATTCTCCGAGCGTTTCCGTGGTCTGCCGGTCCGCGTCCAGCAGGCCTCGCGCCTCGTCGGCTCCAAGGAACTGGCGCTGACGAAAAAGGAAGTGGCCGAGGGCAAGACGGATATCGTCGTCGGTACCCATGCGCTGCTCGGCGCCGGCATCAAGTTCGCCAATCTCGGCCTGCTGATTATCGACGAAGAGCAGCATTTCGGGGTGAAGCACAAGGAGCGCCTGAAGGAGCTGAAGAGCGACGTCCACGTCCTCACGCTCTCGGCAACGCCGATCCCGCGCACGCTGCAGCTTGCCATGACCGGGGTGCGCGAGCTCTCGCTCATCACCACGCCGCCCGTCGATCGCATGGCGGTGCGCACCTTCATTTCGCCCTTCGACAGCCTCGTCATCCGCGAAACGCTGATGCGCGAGCACTATCGCGGCGGCCAGAGCTTCTATGTCTGCCCGCGCCTTGCCGATCTGGCGGATGTGCACGCCTTCCTCCAGTCCGACGTGCCGGAGCTGAAGGTCGCCGTCGCCCACGGCCAGATGCCGGCCGGTGAATTGGAGGACATCATGAACGCCTTCTACGAAGGCCGCTATGATGTGCTGCTCTCGACCACCATCGTCGAATCCGGCCTCGATGTTCCCACCGCCAACACGCTGATCGTCCACCGCGCCGATATGTTCGGCCTTGCCCAGCTCTACCAGCTGCGCGGCCGCGTCGGCCGTTCGAAGGTGCGCGCCTTCGCCCTCTTCACCCTGCCGGTCAACAAGGTGCTGACGGCAACCGCCGAACGTCGCCTCAAGGTGCTGCAGTCGCTCGATACGCTCGGCGCCGGCTTCCAGCTCGCAAGCCACGACCTCGATATCCGCGGCGCCGGCAACCTGCTCGGCGAGGAACAGTCCGGCCATATCAAGGAAGTCGGCTTCGAGCTTTACCAGCAGATGCTGGAAGAGGCCGTTGCCGAAGTGAAGGGTATCGACGAGATCGCCGATACCGGCTGGTCGCCGCAGATTTCCGTCGGCACGCCGGTCATGATCCCCGACAGTTACGTGCCGGATCTGCATCTGCGCATGGCGCTCTATCGTCGTTTGGGCGAACTGACCGATCTCAAGGAGATCGACGGCTTCGGCGCCGAGATGATCGACCGCTTCGGGCCGATGCCGGCGGAAGTCCAGCATCTGCTGAAGATCGTCTATATCAAGTCGCTCTGCCGCACGGCCAATGTCGAAAAGCTCGATGCCGGCCCGAAAGGCGTCGTCGTGCAGTTCCGCAACAAGGAATTCCCGAACCCGGCCAATCTCGTCGGCTATATCGGCAAGCAGGGCACGATGGCGAAGATCCGCCCCGACCACAGCCTGTTCCTGACCCGCGATCTGCCGACCCCGGAAAAGCGCCTGCAAGGCGCCGCTGTCATCATGACGCAACTTGCGGAACTCGCAAAAAGCTGAGGGCAGCCCGGCTAAACCGGACTGCCCCACTGTCTTCCCAATTTGACGATGCTGGCGCGGGTCAGTTCAACCCGGCGCGCGCTTCGGCTTTCGCCTTGGCGATCTCGCGGAGCGCGCCCGCCAGCACATCCGGCGTCTGTGCGCCGCTGACGGCATATTGCTGGTCGAAGATGAAGAAGGGCACGCCGTTGACGCCCATGCGCTGCGCCGCGTCGATTTCCGAGAGAATGACGCTGCGGTCGGCATCCGAAGCAAGCAGGGCGGCGATGACCGAGCGCTGCAGGCCGGCTTTCTCGGCGATATCGAGCAGCACTTCGTGATCGCCGACATTGCGGCCTTCTTCGAAATTGGCCTTGAACAGCGCCGACACGACCGCTTCCTGCTTCTGCCGGTCCTCGACGACGGCCCAATGGATCAGCCGATGCGCGTCGAGTGTGTTCGGGCCGATCTTGATGGCTTCGAAATTGAAGTTGATGCCCACCTCGCGGCCGTATTCCGTGAGCATTTTGTGCGCCTGCGCCACGCGTTCTGCGCCGCCAAGCTTCTCTTCCAGCATCTTCTTCTGGTCGACGCCTTCGGGCGGATAGTCGGGGTTGAGGCGATAGGGACGCCAATTGATATCGACGCCGATTTCATCCTGCACCTCGGCGATAGCCAGCTCCAGCCGCGCCTTGCCGAGATAACACCAGGGGCAGACGACATCGGAGACGACGTCGATGGTGATGCGTTCCATTCCGATTTCCTTGTTCTGTAACCTCCGATGGCGCAGGGCCGAGATCGGAGCAATGTTCCGGACGATCTTTAGAGGAAGGTCGCGGCAAGAGAAAGGAAATAGAGCGGCGCGCCGGATGATGTGACTATTGCACGCTCGCATCCCACCAGGTCTGCAGCTGGTAGCCGTAGAGCGGCATCTTGTCGGGACGCCCGATGCGCTTGTTGCGCGCTACCCATTGCTGATCGATGTGATACAGCGGCAAGACATAGTGGTTGGAAAGCAGCAGCCGGTCGTAGGAGCGCACCGAAGCCGTAAAATCCTCGGTCGAGCGTGCCCGCAGCAGGTGATCGATCAGCGTGTCGATATTCGGATCGTTGGCGCCGGCGAAACTGTCGGTGCCTTCGCGGGTGCGGGCTGCGGACGACCAGCGGCCGAGCTGCTCGTTGCCGGGTGACAGCGACGAAGTATAGGCCTTCATAATCATGTCATAGTCGAAACTGTTGGTCCGGCTCTGATATTGCGAATCATCGACGGTGCGGATCGAGGCGGCAACGCCGATCGTCTGCAGCGAGCGCTGGTAGGCGACGGCGAGTTTTTCCTGATCGGGGTTCTGCGTCATGATCTCGAAGGCAAGCTGCTTGCCGCTGGCATCCGCCATCTTTCCGCCCTGGATCGTGTATCCCGCCTGTTTCAGAAGATCGACGGCCTGCTTCAGCACCTTGCGGTCGCGTCCCGAGCCGTCCGTCTCCGGCAGCTTGTAGCTGCCGTCGAGAATGGCGGGATCGATCTTGTCCTTGATCGGGCCGAGCAGTTCCAGTTCGTGCGCATCGGCCGGCACGCCAAAACTCGAAAGGTCGGAATTCTGCCAGAAGCTTTGCGTGCGCTTGTAGGCGCCCGAATAGAGATTCTTGTTGGCCCATTCGAAATCGAAGACCAGCGACAGGCCCTCGCGCACCTTGATATCGGCAAAGATCGGCCGCCTCGTATTGAAGACGAAGCCCAGCATGCCGCTCGGCAGTTTCGGCTGGAAGACATCCTTCACGACAGTCCCTGACGTCGCGGCCGGGAAATCGTAGGCGCTCGCCCAGTGCCCCGGATTGCCGTCGAGATAAATGTCGATATCGCCTTTCTTGAAGGATTCGAAGAGCGTCGTATCCTGCAGGAAATATTGCACGCTGATCTGGTCGTAATTGTCCATGCCCACCTTGGCCGGAATATCCTTGCCCCAGTAGTTCGGATCGCGCTCATAGGTGATGCTCTCGCCGGGCTTGAGGCTTTTAACCTTGTAGGGGCCGGATCCGACCGGCGGCGTCAGGGTCGTGCGGTCGAAGGTTTCCGGGTCGATCGCATGTTTCGGCAGCACCGGAAACAGGCCGAAGATCAGAGGTGTCTCGCGATCGGCCTTGTCGTTGAAAGTGAAACGCACCCCGTGTTCGCCGACCTTCTCCATCTTGGAAACCACGTCGAGACGCCTGGAGAAGGGCGGACGGCCCTTGTCGCGCAGCAGTTCGAAGGAAAACATCACGTCCTCGGGCGTCACGGGCTGCCCGTCGGACCATTTGGCCTTGGGATTGAGGTTGAACTGCACGAAGGTGCGGTCCTCGTCCCATTCCACGGTCTCGGCGAGCAGCCCGTAGAGCGTGAAAGGCTCGTCGCTGGAGCGCTGCAGAAGCGCCTCGTAGACCAGGTTGCCGAACTGCGGATCCCACATGCCGCGCGCGGTCGTGCGGTTGCTCTTGATGATGAAGGGGTTCAGGTTGTCGAAGGTACCGACCACGCCATAGGTGATCTTTCCACCCTTCTTCACGTCCGGATTGACGTAGGGGAAGTTCTTGTAGTCGGCGGGCAGCGCCGGTGTGCCGTGCATGGCGATACCGTGCACGGGCTCTGCGGCGGCGGCACTGGCGGCAAGCGCAAAAGCGGCGAAAAGGGCGATCCGGAGCATTGCTGAAATTCCTTGATGCGCGGCAATGGGCACGATTCGCCGGAAGGGTAGCATGTGACAGCTCGATTCCAACCGCAGCCGCCGCTTTCTTTACCTATGTGCCAAAATGCCCGCGAAATTGCCAAAGAAATGCTGGATATCTTCAGCGGTGCGATGTAACACGTGACCCGAAGTTTTTGGGGTCATGCATTTGCCTTAATTTTCCACGAGGTGGAGTGCCGAACGACCCGGTGGTTGGGGCGGCCGAACGTAGCCCCGCAACGGATATCAGGAGACGGAATTCGTTATGATGTTCAAGTCTGAAAAGAAAATGCGGGCAGCACTGTCCGTTATGGCAGTGATCTTCGGTGCTTCGGCTCCGGTTTCGTCCTTCGCACAGGACGCGGCCGCCCAGGCTCCGGCAGCGTCGGCAGACGCGCCCGCACAGGCTGTCGGCGCACCGCGCCTCGGCTGGTACAAGACCTGCAGCAAGCAGGAAGACAACGACATCTGCGTTGTTCAGAACCTGGTTCTTGCCAATGGCGGCCAGCTCGTTACGGCCGTTGGCCTGATTTCGGTTTCCGGCAAGATCAACCGCAAGATCCTTCAGGTTTCCGTTCCGGCCGCACGCCTGATCCCTCCGGGCATCAGCATGCAGATCGATGGCGGCAAGGGCCAGAAGCTCGATTACGCCGTCTGCCTGCCCGACAAGTGCACCGCTGAAATCCCGCTGACGGACGCCATGATCGCAAGCCTCAAGAAGGGCAGCGACGTGGTCTTCACCTCGATCAACTTCCGCCGCGCTCCGAACCCGATCAAGGTTTCGCTCGAAGGCTTCACCGGCGCTTATGACGGCGAACCGGTTTCCGAATCGAAGCTCGCCGAAAGCCAGCGCAGCCTGCAGGACAGCATGCAGAAGAAGGCTGAGGAAGCCCGCAAGAAGCTGGAAGACGCCCAGAAGGCAGCAAAGGCCCAGTAATCAGGGCTTTCAGGAATTGATGAAAAACCCGGTCACGAGCCGGGTTTTTTGTTGCCCAAAAGAAAGGCCCCGTCATGCGGGGCCTTGTCACGGAGGTCATGGGTCCGACTTAGTGGGCGAAGCTCATCTTGGGTTTGAACTGGCCCGTCGGGCTGCGGTCGAAGATCTGCTCGACCTGCGGATTGCGAAGCGGCGTGTCGCTCTCGTCGCTTACCAGGTTCTGCTCGGAAACGTAGGCGACATATTCGCTTTCGTCGTTTTCGGCGAGCAGATGGTAGAACGGCTGGTCCTTGCTGGGGCGGACTTCCGCGGGAATGGAATTCCACCACTCTTCCGTATTCGCGAACTCCGGATCAACGTCGAAGATGACGCCGCGAAACGGAAAAACCTTGTGCCGGACCACTTCGCCTATACTGAACTTTGCAACTCTTTCTTTCATGGTACGACTTCCTTTCTCACCCAATTTGGTGATCGGTCCCCCGCAAATCAAGATTTTCGCGGGATTTCGTCACATGACTGTCATCTGCGCCCATCGGTCCTCCTGGCCTCCGGATCGAAAAAGCCCCGGCGAACCGGGGCTTTCAAGTCTTGTCTTATGCCGAGTAGTACATGTCGTATTCGACAGGATGCGGTGTCATTTCGAAGCGCATCACTTCGGCCATTTTCAGTTCGATGAAGGCATCGATCTGATCGTCGTCGAAGACGCCGCCGGCCGTCAGGAACTTGCGGTCCTTGTCGAGGCTTTCCAGCGCTTCGCGCAGGCTGCCGCAGACGGTCGGGATCTTCTTCAGTTCCTTCGGCGGCAGGTCGTAGAGGTCCTTGTCCATGGCCTTGCCGGGATGGATCTTGTTCTTGATACCGTCGAGGCCGGCCATCAGCATGGCGGCGAAGGCGAGGTAGGGGTTGGCGGTCGGGTCCGGGAAGCGGACCTCGACGCGCTTTGCCTTCGGGTTGGAGCCGAACGGAATGCGGCAGGAAGCCGAGCGGTTGCGGGCCGAATAGGCGAGCAGGACCGGTGCTTCATAACCCGGGACGAGACGCTTGTAGGAATTCGTCGACGGGTTGGTGAAGGCGTTGATCGCCTTGGCATGCTTGATGATGCCGCCGATGTAGTAGAGGCAGGTTTCCGAAAGGCCGGCATATTCGTCGCCCGCGAAGGTCGGCTTGCCGCCCTTCCAGATCGACTGGTGCACGTGCATGCCCGAGCCGTTGTCGCCGAAGATCGGCTTCGGCATGAAGGTTGCCGTCTTGCCATAGGCATTGGCGACCTGATGGACGACGTATTTGTAGATCTGCATCTTGTCGGCGTTGCGCACGAGCGTGTCGAACTTGATGCCGAGCTCATGCTGGGCGGCAGCCACTTCGTGGTGGTGCTTTTCGACGACGACGCCCATTTCGGAGAGAACCGTCAGCATTTCCGAACGCATGTCCTGGGCGCTGTCGACAGGCGGAACCGGGAAATAGCCGCCCTTGACGCGCGGACGGTGGCCGAGGTTGCCGGTCTCGTAATCGGTGTCGTCGTTCGACGGCAGTTCGGTGGAATCGAGCTTGAAGCCGGTATTGTACGGATCGGCCTTGTACTTGACGTCGTCGAAGACGAAGAATTCGGCTTCCGGGCCGACGAAGATCGTGTCGCCGATGCCGGATGCCTTGAGGTAGGCTTCGGCCTTCTTGGCGGTGCCGCGCGGGTCGCGGTTATAGGCTTCGCCGGAAACCGGGTCGAGAATGTCGCAGACGATGACCATGGTCGACTGAGCGAAGAACGGGTCCATATGCACCGTTTCGGTGTCGGGCATCAGCACCATGTCGGACTCGTTGATGGCCTTCCAGCCGCCGATCGAGGAGCCGTCGAACATCACGCCATCGGCGAACATGTCTTCATCGACGCAGGCTACGTCCATCGTCACGTGCTGCAGCTTGCCCTTGGGATCGGTGAAGCGCAGGTCGACGAACTTGACGTCGTTGTCCTTGATCTGCTTCAGGATTTCGCTTGCACTCGCCATAAGATGCTTCCTCTGTTTTGTGATGACTTTACGTTATGTGCGATGAGGATAGATGGCCCTGCCGGACGGCAAAGCCGGTCAGATGGCATCGATACCGGTTTCACCGGTGCGGATGCGGATAACCTCCTCGACGTTGGAAACGAAAATCTTTCCATCGCCGATGCGCCCCGTCTGCGCGGCCTTGCGGATAGCGTCAATCACGGCTTCCGCGTTTTCGTCTGCGAGCACGACCTCAACCTTCACCTTCGGCAGGAAATCGACGACATATTCGGCGCCGCGGTAGAGTTCGGTATGGCCCTTCTGGCGACCGAAGCCCTTCGCTTCCGTGACAGTGATACCCTGCAGACCGACTTCCTGAAGGGCTTCCTTCACCTCGTCCAGCTTGAAAGGCTTAATGATCGCTTCGATCTTTTTCATGAGAAAATGTCTCTCCGCTTCTCCCGTTACAGCAGGAACTTTCCCGCTCGCGGGATATGATGCAGATATCGTGCCAGTTTGAAATCCGTCTCGGTCAAAAAATCGCGGAATTTTACGTGCGCGGCTCTGTTTGCCTGCATTTGCATGTCGTTTTGATGAAAAACGAGGTTCGCAAGGCTGCATTTTTTGCAAAACTGGCGTGAAAAGCGAAAAAATCGTCCCGACGTCAATTTCGGGAGGTCATCATCGGTTCGATTAAAAAATATGCATATGCCTAAAGCGTGTGCTTTTGTTTTTGTGGTCATGCGGTTGTTTTTTAGGCGCTTTTTGAATTGAATGGTGTGATGAGCGAACGCCTTCCAGATCTTCTCCTGACACCTGCTGAAATGGCTGCGGCTGATAGGGCCGCTGCCGCATCCGGTATCGATACCTACGGCCTGATGGAGAAAGCGGGGGCTGCGGTCGCTGCCGCTGCATTGCGTCTCTATCCGGGTGCGCAGCGTTTTGCCGTATTCTGCGGCCCCGGCAACAATGGCGGCGACGGTTATGTCGTCGCCCGGCTTCTGCGGGAGAGCGCCGCGCCGGTGGAGATTTTCCATCTCGGCGATCCGGACAGGCTCAAGGGGGATGCGGCCCGTGCAAAGGCGGCCTGCGGGCGGACGGGACAGGATATAGGCCGTTACGCACCGCGGCAGGGCGACGTCGTCATTGACGGCCTCTTCGGAGCCGGCCTTGCGCGCGATGTTCCCTCTGACGTGGCCGATCTGATCGGCAAGGTCGGGAAGGCGGGCATTGCCGTCGTCGCCATCGACCTGCCATCCGGCCTTGACGGGCGCACCGGCGCGGTGCTCGGGGCCGCTTTCCGCGCGGCCCATACCGTGACCTTCATGACCCGCAAGCCCGGCCATCTGCTGATGCCGGGCAGGGAGCTTTGCGGCCGCCTGGAAATCGTCGATATCGGCATTCCGGGCCGCATCGTCAGAGCACAGACGAATGGACGCGTGGCCGAGAACACGCCGGCCGTCTGGCGCTCCGCCATGCCGGCCGAACAGCTGGAAACCCACAAATACAAGCGCGGCCATCTTGTCGTGTTTTCGGGCGAGGCGAGCAAGACGGGGGCGGCCCGAATGTCCGCGACGGCCGGCCTGAAAGCCGGGGCAGGGCTGGTGACGATAGCCGCACCGACGGAAGCCCTTGCAGCCAATAGCGCCCATCTGACCGCCGTCATGCTGCACGCCATCGATGATGCGGCGGCATTGGGGCACTGGCTTGAAGACACACGGCTTCAGACTTTCATCCTCGGACCCGGATTCGGGATTGGAAAGAGAGCCCGCAAATTCGTATCCCTGTTGCGCGACCGCCGTCTCGTTCTCGACGCGGACGGGATCAGCTCGTTCAAGGACGACCCGCAGGCACTGTTCACGCTGTTTAAGGGAGAGCCGCGCCTCGTTTTGACGCCGCATGACGGCGAGTTTGCCCGCCTCTTTCCCGATATCGCAGCCGACAAGGGGGCCGGCAAGGTGGACAAGGCACTGGCCGCAGCCAGCCGCTCCAACGCCGCGATCATCTACAAGGGGGCGGATACGGTCATAGCCTCGCCGGACGGGCGGGCGCTGATCAACACCAACGCGCCGGTCTGGCTCGCCACAGCCGGCTCCGGCGATGTGCTGGCGGGTATTGTCGGCGGCCTGCTCGCCCAGGGCCTGCCGGCCTTCGAGGCAGCCGCTGCCGCTGTCTGGCTGCATGGTGAGGCAGGCCATCGCGCCGGCAAGGGCCTGACGGCCGAAGACCTCGCAGCCCAGGTGCTGCCCTTCTGAAGCATGTCACATAGCAGCGTGCCGCAGTTTTTGGCAGCAACGCGCAAAAACAGGAGCCAGGCGCGGCGAACGAATCTGAAAGATTGCCCGGCACGCCTGAAACGATCAGCCGTCGACCCGCTTCTGCAGGGCAATCGCCCCGTGCGGCGCATTGACCTTGCCCTCGTGGATCATGAAGGCAAAAACGTCGCGCGGCTCGGCCTTGACCTTCCTGTTCTTGTCGATCAGCGGCAAGTCGTCAGGCACTTTGCCTTCGGACCAGGCCTGAAGCCGTTTGGTCCAGTCCTTCAGCTCCGGTTCCGGATAGCAGGTCGCAATATCGTCCGATCCCTTCTGCAGCCGGGTATAGACGAAATCCGCGGTCACATCGGCGATCATCGGATAATCGAAATGCTCGGCGCAGACAGGCGCCACGCCGTATTTTTCGAGCAGGGCGACGAATTCCGGCACCTTGAAGGAATCGTGCCTGACTTCCACGACATGGCGCAGCTTCAGCCCGTCCTGCCTGTCCGGCAAGAGCTTGAGGAAGGCTTCGAAATCGTCAGGCTCGAATTTCTTGGTCGGCGCGAACTGCCAGAGCAGGGGGCCGAGATGGTCGCCGAGTTCGCTGATGCCGGAGGAGAGGAATTTCTCCATCGACTCCCCGGCTTCGGCCAGCACGCGCCGGTTCGTCGTAAAACGCGTCGCCTTCAGCGAAAAGATGAAGCCGTCGGGCACATCGGCCGCCCATTTGGCGAAGACCGCGGGTTTCTGCGTGCTGTAATAGGTGCCGTTGACCTCGATGACCTTGAGCTGGCGGCTGGCATAGTTCAGCTCGTCCTTCTGCTTGAGATCGGCAGGAAAGAAATGGCCGCGCCACGGCTCGAATGTCCAGCCGCCGATTCCCACGCGGATCGTGCCCGATTTGCTCATCTGTTCCTCCTCGCTTGCGATCGCTCAGACCGCGCCAACCTTTTTCATCATGTCGACGATGGTCCATCCTGGCCGATAGGGATTGGGCCGGCGACCCGTTTCCTGAAAACCGAAGGCGCCATAAAGCGCGATGTTCCGCTCCATTCGCGCATTGGTATAGAGCCGGACCTCCGGCACTTCCCAGTCCCGTGCCCTGTCCTCCAGCCATGCGAGCATGGCCGCGCCATGTCCCGCACCCTGGAAATGAGGCGATACGGCGATACTGAAGAGCATCACATGGTCTGCATGGCGCTCGACGACCGAGAGCCCCGCCAGGGCGCCCCCGGTCTCGCGCAACCATACTTCACCGCGCTCGATCCGCGGCCCGTAATCCTCAGTCACCGGGATCGGCGGTGTGCCGAAAAGATCGGTATAGGGCTGATAGGCGGCCGTCGTCAGCGCCACGACGGCGGGCAGGTCCGCTATCGTGGCAAGCCGCATGGTCATTCCGCCGCTGCAACCACCTTCTTGACCGGCCGCCGCTCCAGCAGATCCTTCAGGAATTGTCCGGTATAGGAGCGCTTCTCCTTGACGATCGTCTCGGGCGTGCCGACCGCCACGATCTCGCCGCCGCCATCGCCACCCTCCGGGCCGAAGTCGAGGATCCAGTCGGCAGTCTTGATGACTTCGAGATTGTGCTCGATGACGACGACCGAATTTCCCTGGTTGACCAGCTCGTGCAGCATTTCCAGAAGCTTGGCGACGTCGTGGAAATGCAGGCCGGTGGTCGGCTCGTCAAGAATATAGAGCGTGCGCCCCGTCGAGCGCTTCGACAGTTCCTTGGCAAGCTTGACGCGCTGCGCCTCGCCGCCCGAAAGCGTATTGGCCTGCTGGCCGACCTTGATATAGCCAAGGCCGACATCGAAGAGCGACTGCAGCTTGTCGCGCACGGCCGGAACCGCCGCAAAGAACTCCACGCCTTCCTCGACCGTCATGTCGAGCACGTCGGAGATCGATTTGCCCTTGAAGGTGACGTCGAGCGTCTCGCGGTTATAACGCTTGCCGTGGCAGACGTCGCAGGTGACGTAGACGTCGGGCAGGAAATGCATCTCGATCTTGATGACGCCGTCGCCCTGGCAGGCCTCGCAGCGGCCGCCCTTGACGTTGAAGGAGAAACGGCCCGGCTGGTAGCCGCGCGCCTTGGCCTCCGGCAGGCCGGCGAACCAGTCGCGGATCGGCGTGAAGGCGCCCGTATAGGTGGCCGGGTTCGAGCGCGGCGTGCGGCCGATCGGCGACTGGTCGATGTCGATCACCTTGTCGATATGCTCGAAACCGTCGATCCGGTCGTGATCGGCAGGAATTTCTCGGGCACCCATGACGCGGCGCGCCGCCGACTTGTAGAGCGTTTCGATCAGGAAGGTGGACTTGCCGCCACCGGAAACGCCCGTCACAGCCGTGAACACGCCGAGCGGGATCGCCGCCGTCACATTCTTCAGATTGTTGCCGCGCGCGCCGACGACCTTGATCTCCTTGCCCTTCTTGGGCTTGCGCCGTTCGTCGGGCAGGGCGACGCCGAGTTCGCCCGACAGATATTTGCCGGTCAGCGATTTTGGATTGGCCATGATTTCCTGCGGCGTGCCGTGCGCCACCACCTGGCCGCCGTGCACGCCGGCCGCAGGGCCGATATCGACGACATCGTCGGCCGTCAGGATCGCGTCCTCGTCATGCTCGACGACGATGACCGTATTGCCGATGTCGCGCAGGTGTTTCAGCGTCTCGAGCAGGCGCGCGTTGTCGCGCTGGTGCAGGCCGATCGACGGTTCGTCGAGCACATAGAGAACGCCGGTCAGGCCGGAACCGATCTGCGAGGCAAGGCGGATACGCTGGCTCTCGCCACCGGAAAGCGTTCCGGAATTGCGCGACAGGCTCAGATATTCAAGGCCGACATCGTTGAGGAAGCGCAGGCGGTCGCGGATCTCCTTGAGAATGCGCACCGCAATCTCGTTCTGCTTGGCGTTGAACGTCGCCGGCAGCGCTTCGAACCAGTCGCGCGCGACGCGGATCGACATCTGTGTGACCTCGCCGATATGCAGCTTGTTGATCTTGACCGCGAGTGCTTCCGGCTTCAGGCGGAAGCCGCCGCAGGCCGGGCAGGGGGCTGCCGACATGAAGCGCTCGATATCCTCGCGCGCCCAGGCCGAATCCGTTTCCTTCCAGCGCCGTTCGAGATTGGGCACGATACCCTCGAAATTCTTCGAGGTCGTGTAGGAGCGTGCGCCGTCGGCATAGTGGAATTCGATCTTCTCGTCCGTACCGTTCAGGATGACATCCTTGGCCTTTTCCGGAAGGTCGTTCCAGCGGCTGCCGAGCTTGAAACCGAAATGTTTGCCGAGCGCTTCGAGCGTCTGGTTGTAATAGGGCGAGGTCGATTTTGCCCAGGGCGCAATCGCGCCATCGCGCAGCGTCCGCTCCGGTTCCGGCACGATCAGGTCTGGATCGATCTTCTGCTGCGAGCCGAGGCCGTCGCAGGTCGGGCAGGCGCCGAACGGATTGTTGAACGAAAAGAGGCGCGGTTCGATTTCGGGAATGGTGAAGCCGGAGACCGGGCAGGCGAATTTTTCCGAAAACAGCACGCGCTCATGCGTCTCGTTGAGCGACTTGTTGGCAGAGCCGCCGGCCGCGGTTTCCTCGGGCGGCAGCGGCTTGTCGGCGAACTCGGCAACGGCAAGCCCGTCGGCGAGCTTCAGCGCCGTCTCGAAACTGTCGGCCAGGCGCGAGGCCATGTCGGGGCGCACGACGATACGGTCGATGACCACGTCGATATCGTGCTTGTATTTTTTGTCCAGTGTCGGCGCGTCGGCGATCTCGTAGAACTGGCCGTCCACCTTGACGCGCTGGAAGCCCTTTTTCATGAGCTCGGCCAGTTCCTTCTTGTACTCGCCCTTACGGCCGCGGATCATCGGCGCCAGAATGTAGAGGCGCGTGCCTTCGTCGAAGGCGAGCACCCGGTCGACCATCTGGCTGACCGTCTGGCTCTCGATCGGCAGGCCGGTCGCCGGGGAATAGGGAACGCCGACGCGCGCAAAGAGCAGGCGCATGTAGTCGTAGATTTCGGTAACGGTGCCGACCGTCGAGCGCGGGTTGCGCGAGGTCGTTTTCTGCTCGATCGAGATGGCCGGCGAGAGCCCGTCGATCTGGTCGACATCGGGCTTCTGCATCATTTCCAGGAACTGGCGGGCATAGGCCGAAAGGCTTTCGACATAGCGGCGCTGGCCTTCGGCATAGATCGTGTCGAAGGCGAGCGAGGACTTGCCGGAGCCGGAAAGCCCGGTCATGACGATGAGCTTGTTGCGCGGCAGATCGAGGTCGATGCCTTTCAGATTATGCTCGCGCGCGCCGCGGATGGAGATCGTCTTCAGTTCGCTCATCGTCTCTGCTTCAGGTCGTTTGGGGAATAACAGCCCTTATTTAGTGATGCCGACGGTCGAGTCGAGGCTGAATGTCCGGAACAACAAATGTTTTCGATTCTGTTGACAGGATCATAGCGAATAATTAGAACAAATAAAGAACAAAATTCCTTGTGGATTAAGAGGGCCTGGATGCGCATCGCATGTCCTCTATGGTTTAAGGTGCGCCGATGATTTTTGAACGCCGCCGGTCAGGGCGGCAGTAAGGTGAATGGTATGGCTGGCAGTGTGAACAAGGTAATTCTTATCGGAAACGTGGGTGCCGACCCCGAAATCCGCCGCACCCAGGATGGCCGGCCGATCGCCAATCTTCGCATCGCGACCTCGGAAACCTGGCGCGACCGCAATTCCGGCGAGCGCCGCGAAAAGACCGAATGGCACACGGTCGTTGTCTTCAACGAAGGCCTGTGCAAGGTTGTCGAACAATATGTGAAGAAGGGCGCCAAGCTTTATATCGAAGGCGCGCTGCAGACCCGCAAGTGGCAGGACCAGAACGGCAACGACCGTTACTCGACCGAAGTCGTGCTGCAGGGCTTCAATTCGACGCTCACCATGCTTGACGGCCGCGGCGAAGGCGGCGGCGCAAGCTCCGGCTTCGGCGGCGGTCGTGGCGGCGATGATTTCGGTGGCGGCGGTTATGGAGACGATTACGGCTCCGGCCCGTCTTCCGGCGGCGGTCGCAGCGGCGGCGGCAATCGTGGCGGCGCCGGCAGCGGCGGCGGCAACTTCTCGCGCGATCTCGACGACGACATTCCGTTCTGATCGAAGCTGTCAGAATGAATTGACGACGGCGCCTGTTGGCGCCGTTTTCATGTCGGCGTGGCGCTTATCAGGTTGAGGGCGGACTTTGCGCCATCGACGACGAATTGCGCTGCAAGTGCGGCGAGGATCACCCCGAGAAGGCGGGTGAGGATCGCCCGGCCGGTCACGCCAAGGAAGCGGTCCAGCCGGTCGGCGAGGAAGAGCACCACCAGCGTGATCAGCAGGCAGCCCGCGATGACGCCGATCAATTGCGCGCGCTCGACCGTGGAGGGCAGGGTGCCGCCGAGCAGGATCGTCGCCGAAATCGCGCCCGGCCCGGCAATCAGCGGCAGCGCCAGCGGGAAAACGGCGATATTTTCGATATGGTCCTTGGTGATCGCCACTTCCGTGGTCTTTTCCTTGCGGTCCTGCCGCCGCTCGAACACCATTTCGAAGGCGATCCAGAACAGCAGCAGGCCGCCGGCCAGCCGAAAGGCGCCGATCGAAATGCCGAGCACGCCGAGCACGCTGGAACCGAACAGCGCAAAGACCGCAAGGATGATGAAGGCGATCGTCACGCCGCGCAGCGCCACCTGCTTGCGCTCCGGGCGGCTCATGCCCACGGTGAGGCCGAGAAAGAGCGGTGCAAGTCCTGGCGGATCGATGGTGACGAGCAGCGTCGTGAATGCGTTAATCAGTTGGTCGGCGCTTGCCATCGGTTCTCCAAAACCCCATATACACGCTTGTTTTTGATGATTGTGATGCGCGGCTTCCGATTTGGCAAATACATGATCTCCTTTCGTCTTTCACCATGGGCAAAAGCCGCGATTTGCCCTCTTTAGACCGCAAAAGCCTGTTCAAAACTGCCGGCCAAATTGGCGTGGGAACAGGCTTTCCGCTATAAATCTTCGAGTGATTCTAGAAGAGAACGTGAACCGTTTTGACTGAGCAAACACCCCCCGGCGGCGGGAAGCTCCCGCCAGGCATCGAGCCGATCTCCATTATGGAGGAAATGCAGCGGTCCTATCTCGATTACGCGATGAGCGTGATCGTGTCCCGCGCACTTCCCGACGTGCGCGACGGCTTGAAGCCCGTGCACCGGCGCATCCTCTATGGCATGTCCGAGCTCGGCATCGACTGGAACAAGAAATACGTCAAATGCGCCCGCGTTACCGGGGACGTGATGGGTAAATACCATCCGCACGGCAATGCCGCGATCTATGACGCGCTCGCCCGCATGGCGCAGGACTGGTCGCTCCGCCTGCCGCTGATCGACGGCCAGGGCAATTTCGGCTCCGTCGACGGCGACCCGCCGGCGGCCGAACGCTACACCGAATGCCGCCTGCAGAAGGCGGCGCATTCGCTGCTCGACGACCTCGACAAGGAAACGGTCGATTTCCGCGACAACTACGACGGCACGCTGTCCGAGCCGGTCGTGGTTCCCGCCAAGTTCCCGAACCTGCTCGTCAACGGGGCAGGCGGCATCGCCGTCGGCATGGCGACGAATATTCCGCCTCACAACCTCTCCGAGGTCATCGACGGCTGTATTGCGCTGATCAACGACCCGGCAATCGAACTGCCGGACCTGATGCAGATCATTCCGGGTCCCGACTTCCCGACCGGCGCCAAGATCCTCGGCCGCGCCGGCATCCGTTCGGCCTACGAAACCGGCCGCGGTTCCGTCGTCATGCGCGGTGTTGCCACCATCGAGCCCATGCGCGGCGATCGCGAGCAGATCATCATCACCGAAATTCCCTATCAGGTGAACAAGGCGACGATGATCGAGAAGATGGCCGAGCTGGTGCGCGAAAAGCGCATCGAGGGCATCTCCGACCTGCGCGACGAATCCGACCGTCAGGGCTACCGCGTCGTCGTCGAGCTGAAGCGCGACGCCAATGCCGACGTCATCCTGAACCAGCTTTACCGCTATACGCCGCTGCAGACCTCCTTCGGCTGCAACATGGTGGCGCTGAACGGCGGCAAGCCGGAACAGCTGACGCTGCTCGACATGCTGCGCGCCTTCGTCTCCTTCCGCGAAGAAGTCGTTAGCCGGAGAACGAAATTCCTGCTCCGCAAGGCGCGTGAACGTGCCCACGTCTTGGTGGGTCTCGCGATTGCGGTTGCCAATATCGACGAAGTCATCCGCGTCATCCGCCAGGCACCGGACCCGCAGTCGGCCCGCGAAGAACTGATGACCCGCCGCTGGCCGGCGGAGGATGTCGAGAGCCTGATCCGCCTCATCGACGATCCGCGCCACCGCATCAACGACGACCTGACCTATAATCTCTCGGAGGAGCAGGCTCGCGCCATCCTCGAGCTTCGCCTCGCCCGCCTGACGGCTCTCGGCCGCGACGAAATCGGCGATGAACTCAACAAGATAGGCGAGGAAATCAAGGATTACCTCGATATCCTGTCGTCGCGCGTGCGCATCCAGACGATCGTCAAGGACGAGCTTGCCGCCATCCGCGACGAGTTCGGCACTCCGCGCCGCACCGAGATCGTCGATGGCGGTCTCGAAATGGACGATGAGGACCTTATCGCCCGCGAAGACATGGTCGTGACCGTCTCGCATCTCGGCTATATCAAGCGCGTCCCGCTGACGACCTACCGGGCGCAGCGCCGCGGCGGCAAGGGCCGTTCGGGCATGACGACCCGTGACGAAGATTTCGTTAGCCGGCTATTCGTTGTCAATACCCACACGCCGGTCCTGTTCTTCTCCTCGCGCGGTATCGTCTACAAGGAAAAGGTCTGGCGCCTGCCGATCGGCACGCCGCAGTCACGCGGCAAGGCGCTCATCAACATGCTGCCGCTCGAACCCGGCGAACGCATCACCACCATCCTGCCGCTGCCCGAGGATGAGGACAGCTGGGATAACCTCGACGTCATGTTCTCGACGACGCGCGGCACTGTGCGCCGTAACAAGCTCAGCGACTTCGTGCAGGTGAACCGCAACGGCAAGATCGCCATGAAGCTGGAAGAGGAGGGTGACGAAATCCTCTCCGTCGAGACCTGCACCGATCAGGACGACGTGCTGCTGACGACGGCGCTCGGCCAGTGCATCCGCTTCCCGGTCGATGACGTCCGCGTCTTTGCCGGCCGCAACTCGATCGGCGTGCGCGGCATCAATCTCGGCGAAGGCGACCGCATCATCTCGATGACGATCGTCGGCCATGTCGATGCCGAGCCGTGGGAACGCGCCGCCTATCTCAAGCGCTCCGCCGCCGAACGTCGGGCGACCGGCGTGGACGAAGAGGATATTGCGCTGGTCGGCGAGGAAGTCACCGAAGAGGGACAGCTCTCCGACGACCGCTACGAAGAGCTGAAGGCGCGCGAACAGTTCGTGCTGACGGTTTCCGAAAAGGGCTTCGGCAAGCGGTCGTCTTCGTATGATTTCCGCATCTCCGGCCGTGGCGGCAAGGGTATCCGCGCCACCGACACGTCGAAGACCGGCGAAATCGGCGAACTGGTCGCCGCCTTCCCGATCGACGATGGCGACCAGATCATGCTCGTTTCCGACGGCGGCCAGCTGATCCGCGTTCCCGTCGGCGGCATCCGTATCGCCAGCCGCGCAACCAAGGGTGTCACGATCTTCTCGACCGCCAAGGATGAAAAGGTCGTCTCCGTCGAGCGCATCAGCGAGCCGGAAGAGGAAGAAACGGCCGACAATGGTGACGAAGCGGTGCTTTCCGAAGGCGGGGCGCCTGCCGCGGGAGAAGCCGACGAGACCCCGTCGGGCGAATAATTTTACCACATTCGCGTTGCGAACCGGGCGGCCCCTGCCGCCCGGTTTTTTATTGCGCTATGAAGAACTTGCCGATTCATCCGGAGGGGGAATGTTATGGGCAGGTGGACAAGGCGGGGCGTGCTGGCCGGCATTTCGGCCGCAGCCGGCGTTGCGGCGGGGCGTTTCCTGCTTCAGCCGCAAAGCGATCCGGGACCGGCCTTTCCAGCGGAGATCCCCGTGGAGGACGGCGCGATCGTTCTCAACGATGCCGGAGAGCTGACGCCGACGCGGGTGGCGGTCCATCTGACCGCCAGGGAGCCGCCGCAGGACGCCATGACCGGCCGGTTGCGCACGGCGCTCGCCGAGGCCGTCAAGGCAAACAGACCCTTCATCGCCAGCGCTGCGCGCCATTCGATGGGCGGCCAGAGCCTTGTGGAGAACGGCACGGCGCTCACGCTCGATCAGGACTGGCTGGAGGCGGATACGACCTCCGGGACCTATCGTGTCGCCGCCGGAGCCCGTTGGTCGACGGTCATTTCCAAGCTCGATGCCATCGGTTTCTCGCCCGCCGTCATGCAGTCCAACAATGATTTCGGCGTTGCCAGCACATTCTCGGTCAATGCCCATGGCTGGCCGGTTCCCTTCAGCGGATGCGGCAGCACGGTGCGGTCCATCAGGCTGATGACGGCGGACGGCAATCTCGTGACCTGCTCGCGCACGGAAAATGCGGAACTCTTCAACCATGCCATGGGTGGCTACGGTCTTTTCGGCATCATTACCGAGCTCGAACTCGACATGGTGCCGAACCTGTTGCTGGAGCCGAGTTTCGAGCATCTGGCGGGCGAGGATCTCGGGCGCCGTTTTGCCGAGGTTCTGGCGAGCGACAGCACCATCGCCATGGCCTATGGCCGCATGGATATCTCGCTCGATCGCTTCTTCGAAGATGCACTGCTGATTACATATCGCGCTGCGTCGGACCAGACCAGGATACCTCCGGCCTCCGGTTCCGGTTTCATAAGCCACGTCTCGCGAGACATCTTCCGCGCGCAGCTCGGTTCGGACAGGGCCAAGCATCTGCGCTGGTGGACGGAGGCCGTCGTCAATCCATCGATCGTAGCGCAGGCGACGCGCAACAGCCTGATGAACGAGCCCGTCGTCACGCTCGATGACCGGGATCCGTCCCGCACCGATATCCTGCATGAATATTTCGTCGCGCCGTCGCGTTTCGCCGATTTCGTCAATGCCTGCCAGGAGGTCATTCCGGCTTCCTACCAAGAGCTCCTCAACATCACGCTGCGCTATGTCGATACCGATCGCGACAGCGTGCTGGCCTATGCGACGGAGCCTCGCATTGCCGCGGTCATGCTCTTCTCCCAGGAAAAAACGGTAAGAGGCGAGGCCGACATGCAGCGCATGACGCAAGCCCTGATCGAGCGCGTGCTGGCCATCGGCGGCAGCTACTATCTGCCATACCGGCCGCATGCCAGGCTGGATCAGTTTACCCGCGCCTATCCGCGCGCCGGCGAATTCGCCGCCACCAAGCGCCGGCTGGATCCCGCCCTTACCTTCCGCAACCGTTTCTGGGATCGCTATCTCGCAAGCCTCTAGGGGGATCATCATGTCCAGGCTTCGGCTGATCGCCATGCTCTATACTGTGGTTCTGCTCTTTGCGGCCGCTTTGAACTATATTCCCGGATTGACGGATGCGCAGGGACGCGCGTTCGGCATCTTCGCGCTCGATATCTATGATGACAGCCTGCATCTGGCCTCTGCTGCCTGGGCCGCCATCGCTGCCTTCCTGTCTGCCCGTGCTTCCCGAAACTTTCTTTTCTATTTCGGTCTGCTCTATTTCAGCGATGGCCTGCTTGGGCTGGCAACCGGGTCGGGCTATCTCGATCTCGGCATCGTCAACTACGGCGTTCAGGATCTTCCCTTCACCTTCAAGATCCTCGCCAACCTTCCGCATCTCTTCCTGGGCGGCGCAGGGATTGCCTCCAGCTATATCTTCCGCCGGGAGGCTCCGTGATGCGACGCCTTGTCAAGACCGTCGGCTGGCTGCTTGCGGCTCTCGTGGTCGTGGTCCTGCTGCTGTTGAGCCCCGTCGCCTATGTCGAGACCTTCTGCCATGCCGATCCCGAGCCCGACGGTTACAAGCCGCTGATAGCGGATGCCGAATTCCGCCGGCAGGAGGCCAATACCTACCTCACCTATCCCGAGTGGCACATCGTCTATGCCTATGACGGCCTTGCCGAAATCCTGAAAACGGGCGACGAACATGGCTTCGGCTATTTCTCCAGCGTGCGGGATTTCTGGACGGCCGATTGTGCGCTGACGCGGATTGCCGACCGGCATGGCGGCGCCGACAGCGAGACGCGCATGATGATCGCGACGATCGGTGTCAGCTTCACGCTCGAAATGGGCCTGAAGGCCGCCTATGAGGAAACGATAGGACGGGTTTTCGCGCTCTGGCGCGGGAGTGAAAAGACGCCCCAGGATATTGTCGCCCGCGACATGGCGATCGATTATGCCGCCTTCCTTCGCCAGACCCCGTGGTACAAATATCCCTTTCAGCCCTGGATCGACAGGCTCTGGGCCGCGCCGGTGGAAGAGCCGCTGCGCGGCTGGGAGCGCCGCCTGGCGCTCGGCGGCGAATGGCGCGCTAAGATTGCCTATGCCGGCGTGATCGCCAGCGCCGTTGCCGCAACCGGCGAGGCGAAGCTGACGATCCGATCGGTCGTTTCAGGCCTGCCGGCTGCCGCGCTTTCAGCTATACCCGACGTATCGGTCATTTCGGAAAGTGCCGATGGCGTACTGATCGAGACGCCGCGCTACGATCGTTTCACCCATATCCTTGCGCAGATCGCCACGGCGGGTGGCGCAATCCGCGAGATTGCCGGCAATGACGAGATCATGGTGTCGCTGACTGTGCCGCGGGGGACGGAGCCCGGTAATCTGCCCGGCGAGGCGATTGCGCGCCTGTCTCGCACAGGTTTTGCCAGCGACCGTCTGCTCGTTTCGGTCAGGATGGCCGATCTTGCGCCTCTGCTCAAAGACCGGCCGATTGCCGATCCCGGGCTCGAACATATATTCGATTTCTGAAACATCGGACGGATGGCCCCTTGATCAGACGCTTGGCGCGCAGGACAGGCATTGCGATTGCGGTCGTCGCCGCAGTCTTCGGGCTGTTTGCCGTCGTCTTTGCCGCAACCGGCAAGGCGCCGGCCGCCGTGGTTTTTCCCGCCGCCAGCATCGAGCCCGGCGCCTTGCCGGAGGGCGTTTCGATCCTGCGGTGGGGCAGGGGCTTTGCCGTCGTGACGAGCGAGCGCCGCGACTATGTGCGCGCGCTCTATGGCAGGGGCGCGCTGCTTGTCCTGCCGCTGCGAAAGAGCGGCTGCCTGGCGCTGCGGCCGTCGCCGGCATGAGAAAAGCCGGATGCAGAACATCCGGCTTGCGTTCAGGCTTTGCGCTGGGGGAGCGGCTTTAGAAAGCGCTGTGCTTCTCGTTCATCGATTTCACGTCCTCGCTTTCACGGCGCAGCGCGGAAATCGTTGAGGTCACGGACACGATGAACATGATGCTGATGAGTGCTGTCAGAACTGTCAGGATCGTGAACATGGTGGCGTTCCTTTCTGTCGAGGGTTGCGTTCACGCCCCTCAGTACTGGCCGAGAACGCTTACGGAGCGAGCCGAAGCATAGGGACCATATACTTTGGAGGTATCGATCTTCTGGTTGTCATAGAGAGCGACTGTGGCAGTCAGCATGCCTGTAACCATTGCCATCCAAAGCACGTTAATCATGGTGATCTTGCCAGGCATCTTCATTCCCTTCCTGCCGCGCTTTCGCATCTCATATGTGTCGATCAAATGAACGCATCCGTCTTTAAATGGTTCCCGCCGGATGTTGACGGGGTGTTTACCAACCGTGTTCTGAAGCGACCTTGAATACCTCGTTCATCTGCCGTTCAGAATTCAAATCGATTAGACCGCATGCGCCCGAGCTGGCGCATGATGACCGCATGTTCGTTGACCTCGGGACGCACCCAGCCAGGCTGACGCCGATCTGCGAGATAGCCGTAGAAAAGTTCTGCAACCAGCGAGAAAATAACGGCAATTGCAATCAGGATGATCAGCATGATCAAGGTCTTTCCGGGGGAAATGCCACCGGGGCCGGCGGCATCTGTGTTGACGATCCGAATAAAGCAGATCGCATCTGAAGAGGTCTTGAACGCGCCGTTCATTCATCGTTCAGCCGCATCGGCCGGCACGGCTAAATCACTTGCGGGAAACCGGCTTCCATGACAAAAGGCGTGAAACAAACGGCTGGGACAGATGACGACAGCTTTCTATCCGGGGTCCTTCGACCCGATCACCAACGGACACGTTGACGTGCTGGTCCAGGCGCTCAACGTCGCCGAGAAAGTGATCGTCGCAATCGGCATCCACCCCGGCAAAACCCCGCTCTTCTCCTTTGAGGAAAAGGCAGCGCTCATCCGCGCGTCCCTGGCCGAGGTCTTTCCGGAAAAGAGCGCCCATATCGACGTTGTCTCCTTCGACAATCTCGTGGTCGACGCCGCTCGCGCACATGGCGCAAGCCTCTTGATCCGCGGCCTGCGCGACGGCACCGATCTCGATTACGAAATGCAGATGGCCGGCATGAACCGGCAGATGGCCCCTGATATCCAGACCATTTTTCTGCCGGCAGGCACGGCCTCGCGGCCCATTACCGCCACATTGGTGCGCCAGATCGCAGCCATGGGTGGCGATGTCAGCGCCTTCGTGCCGGCGGCCGTCCTGCAAGCCCTGAAATCCAAGCGCAAAGCCTAGGCGGACCTCGCCTCAACGGAGCTCACATGAAACTCTTCTATCTTGCATTTGCCGGCGTGCTCTATCTCGCCTCCTTCGCGGGCGACGCCTTTGCGCAGGCTGCCGATCACTACATGACCATCCAGTTGAAGAGCGGCCCGGTCGTCATCCAGCTTCTTCCCGATGTGGCGCCGAAGCATGTTGCGCAGATCGAGGCGCTGGTGAAGAAGGGCGAGTATGACAATGTCGCCTTCCACCGCGTCATCCCCGGCTTCATGGCCCAGACCGGCGACGTGAAGTATGGCAACATGGAAAAGAACTTCGACGCGAGCCTGGCCGGCACCGGCGGCTCCGACCTGCCGGACCTTCCGGCGGAATTCTCCAAGACGCCTTTCGTGCGCGGCACGGTCGGCATGGCGCGCGCCCAGGATCCGAACTCCGCCAACTCGCAGTTCTTCATCATGTTCGCCGACGGCTCTTTCCTGAACGGCCAGTACACGGTCGTCGGCAAGGTTGTCTCGGGCATGGAAAACGTCGACAAGATCAAGAAGGGCGAAGGCCAGAACGGCGAAGTCAGCGATCCTGACCGCATGATCAAGGTCACGCTGGGCAAGAACTAAATTCAAGACGAGAAGGAGAACGACAATGGCCGAGATCAAGGATCCGGAAAACACCATCATTCTGGAAACCACCAAGGGCAAGGTTGTCATTCAGCTTCTGCCGCAGGTCGCCCCCGAACATGTCAAGCGCATCAAGGAGCTTTCCCGCGAGAAGGCCTATGACGGCGTCGTCTTCCACCGCGTCATCGCCGACTTCATGGCGCAGACGGGCGACGTGGAGTTCGGCAAGAAGGGCGGCGAGAACTTCAACCCGGGCCGCGCCGGCATGGGCGGCTCTTCCAAGGATGATCTGAAGGCTGAATTCTCCGCAACGCCGCATGTCCGCGGCACCTGCTCGATGGCCCGTTCGCAGAACCCGAACTCGGCCAATTCCCAGTTCTTCATCTGCTTTACCGACGCTCCGTGGCTGAACAAACAGTATTCCGTCTGGGGCCAGGTCATCGAAGGCATGGAAAACGTCGACAAGATCAAGAAGGGCGAGCCCGTTTCCGATCCGGATTCGATCGTCTCCATGCGGGTTGCCGCCGACGTCTGATTGTGATTTCTGCTGGAACCCGCCCTTGCGCGAAAGCGCGGGGCGGGTTTCGCTTTGCCCGAAAGTGCCTCGATGCGCGTAGACCTCTTCGATTTCGACCTGCCGGATGAACGCATTGCGCTGCGGCCCGCCGAGCCGCGCGACAGCGCGCGCCTGCTCGTCGTCGATCCGAATGGGCAGGCGCAGTTGTCGGATCACCGCGTCTTCGACCTGCCGTCCTTCCTGCGGGCCGGCGACGCACTGGTCTTCAACGATACCAAGGTCATTCCGGCCCAGCTCGAGGGCATCCGCCATCGCGAGGGCGCCGGCGGCCAGCAAGTTTCGGCGACGCTGCACATGCGCGTCGGCGCCAACAAGTGGAAAGCCTTTGCCAAGCCCGGCAAGCGCATCAAGGAGGGCGATCGCATCGCCTTCGGCCACAGCGGCGAAAGCTGCCTGATCGGCGCGCTCGATGCCACAGTCGAGGAGAAGGGCGAGGCAGGCGAGGTGACGCTCGCTTTCGATCTTTCCGGTCCAGCGCTGGACGAGGCGATCGCCAGCGTCGGCCATATCCCGCTGCCGCCCTATATCGCGGCGAAGCGGCCGGAGGATGAGCGCGACCGCGCCGACTACCAGACCATCTACGCGCGGGAGGAGGGTGCTGTTGCTGCCCCCACCGCCGGCCTGCATTTCACTCCTGCTCTCTTCGAGGCCCTCGACAAGGCCGGCATCGAGCGGCATTTCGTGACGCTGCATGTCGGCGCCGGCACCTTCCTGCCGGTCAAGGCCGACGATACCGACGATCACAAGATGCATCTGGAAAGTGGTTACGTCAGCGCCGAGATCGCCGCGCGGCTGAATGCGGTCAGGCAAAGGGGCGGGCGCATCATCTGCGTCGGCACGACCTCGCTGCGGCTGATCGAAAGCGCCGCCGAAGAAAGCGGCAACATCAGGCCCTGGGCTGGCGCCACCGGCATCTTCATCACGCCGGGTTACCGTTTCAAGGCGGTCGACGTCCTCATGACCAACTTCCACCTGCCGCGCTCGACGCTCTTCATGCTGGTCGCCGCCTTCGCCGGTTTCGAAACCATGCACGCGGCCTATGAACACGCGATTGCGACAGGCTACCGCTTCTATTCCTACGGCGACGCGAGCCTCCTTTTCCGGAAAGACCGATGACGACTGAGAACTTCCAGTTCACCCTGAAGAAGACCGATGGCGCCGCCCGTCTCGGTGAGGTTTCCATGCCGCGCGGTGTCATCCGCACGCCGGCCTTTATGCCGGTCGGCACGGTCGGTACGGTCAAGGCCATGTATCTCGACCAGGTGCGCGACACCGGCGCCGACATCATTCTCGGCAATACCTACCACCTGATGCTGCGTCCGACGGCCGAGCGTGTCGCCCGCCTCGGCGGCCTGCACAAGCTTATCCGCTGGGAACATCCGATCCTGACGGATTCCGGCGGCTTTCAGGTCATGTCGCTTTCCGGCCTGCGCAAGCTCGACGAGCAGGGCGTCACCTTCAAGTCGCATGTCGACGGCAGCCTGCATCACATGTCGCCGGAGCGTTCCATCGAGATCCAGGGCCTGCTCGGCTCCGATATTCAGATGCAGCTCGATGAATGCGTGGCATTGCCGGCCGAGCCGAAGGAAATCGAGCGCGCCATGGAGCTCTCGCTGCGCTGGGCCGAACGCTGCAAGGTCGCTTTCGGCAATCAGCCCGGCAAAGCGATGTTCGGCATCGTCCAGGGCGGTGACGTGCCGGCCCTGCGTGTCCGCTCGGCCGAGGAACTCGCCAAGCTCGACCTCAAGGGCTACGCCGTCGGCGGCCTTGCGGTCGGCGAGCCGCAGGACGTCATGCTGAAAATGCTGGAAGAGACGCTGCCGGTCCTGCCGGGCGAAAAGCCGCGTTACCTGATGGGCGTCGGCACGCCTGACGATATCCTGAAATCCGTTGCCCGCGGAATTGACATGTTCGACTGCGTGATGCCGACCCGTTCGGGCCGTCACGGCTTGGCCTTCACCCGCCGCGGCAAGGTCAATATCCGCAACGCCCGTCATGCGGAGGATATGCGCCCGCTCGACGAACAGTCGAACTGCCCGGCAACGCGCGATTATTCCCGCGCCTATCTCCACCATCTCGTCCGGGCCAACGAGGCGCTCGGCGGCATGCTGCTCTCCTGGCATAACCTGAACTATTATCAGGAACTGATGCAGGGTATCCGCAAGGCGATTGCCGAAGGCCGTTTTGCGGATTTCATGGCCGAGACGATCGAGGAATGGGCAAGGGGCGATATCGAACCGGTGTAAGGATCAGTTCGTCCTGGCGGCGGATGCGACAGGTTTGGCGGTTGGAGTTCCGGGCACAAGCATCGATTTCAACCTCTTGCGCACCGGCTCGTCAACAGCCCAACCCAAAGCTCGAAAAACAGAGACCAACCGGGGCCGTTGAAGGGAAAGAGGCTTTCCACGCCTGTGCTGGGAGTAAACAGGGCCGCTTTCAGCGGAAGCTCGGTCAGCTTGAAGACACCCCATCCGTTTTGAAGGGCGTAGCTCGCCAACCGGAAGAGAAAGAAGATATGGGGCCAGACAGCACCTCATATGCCCTTGCTGTCGGCATTGGGCACGATCTGCACGCCGTTGATCTTGAAGCTGCCGTCAGGTTGGCGAGCGACTTGGTAGATTGCCGTCCAGTCCTTGCCGTCGCGGCCTGAAATCAGCACTTCCTGATAGATCATGGCCCCGTCGTCGATCGATCTGCTGCGCCCGAAGGCATAGTTGCCGGGGTGATAAACCGGCTCGTAACTCTTCTTCACCATGGCGAAGAAGACATTCTTGTCGGGATACATGGCCTTGATGCCGGGCGCGGCGAAGGAATAGGCCGTATCCGCATCGTCCTTGAGGAAGGCCCGGATCTGCGCCTCGATCATCGTCTGCGTCGTCTGGACGGGATCTTCGGCATAGGCGGGCACCCCCGACATCACGGATACGGCACACAGGATCAGCACTGCGAAGAATGCGCGCATGGGATCGCCTCCGGCTATATCCGGACAAGTGTAGGCGATTTTCGGCGCAAGGAAAGGGCCGGTCAGGACCAGCGGCGGAAGAGGGCGCTGGCGTTCACGCCGCCGAAGCCGAAGCCGTTTGTGATCGCGTATTCCATCGCCACCTTGCGGGCCGTGCCGCCGACGAGATCGATGCCCTCTGCCGCCGGGTCGGCCGTCTCCAGATTGCGCGTCGGCGGGGCGATCTGGTCGCGCAGCGCAAGGATCGTGAAGATGGCTTCAAGCCCGCCTGCGGCACCCAGGAGATGACCGGTCGCCGATTTGGTGGCGCTGACGGCAATGCCGCCGTCGCGGCCGAAGACCGTACCGATCGCTGCGATCTCGCCCTTGTCACCGACCGGTGTCGATGTCGCATGGGCGTTGAGATGCTTGACCTCGGAGACCGGAATCTTCGCCTGCCGCAATGCCGCTTCCATCGCCCGGCGGGCGCCGTCGCCGTCTTCCGGCCCCGCCGTCATGTGATAGGCATCGGCGGCCGTGCCGTAGCCGACCAGTTCGGCAAGCGGCGTCGCGCCGCGAGCCAGCGCGTGCTCAAGCGTTTCGATGACGAGAATGCCGGCCCCTTCGCCCATCACGAAGCCGTCTCGGGCCGTATCGAAGGGACGCGAAGCAAGTTCCGGCCTGTCGTTGAAACCGGTCGAGAGTGCGCGGGCCGCCGCAAAGCCGCCGAGGCTCACCTTGTCGATGCAGGCTTCAGAACCGCCGCAGATAGCGACATCCGCCTCGCTGGAGCGGATCAGCCGTGCCGCATCGCCAATCGCCTGAACGCTTGCGGCGCAGGCCGTCACCGGCGCGCCGAGCGGTCCCTTGAAACCATAGCGGATGCTGACCTGACCCGCCGCCAGGTTGACGAGGAAGGACGGCACGGTAAAGGGCGAGAGCCGCCGCACGCCGCGTGTCTCGGCCGTGCGCACCGCATCGGCGATCGCCGGGAAGCCGCCGACGCCGGACGCGATGATCGTCGCGGTCCGCTCGCGCTCATCCACGCCCTCGGGCATCCATCCGGCCTGGCGCACCGCTTCGTCGGTCGCCATCATCGCGAACTGGATGAAGCGGTCCATCTTCTTTTGATCCTTGGGCGAGACCGCGCGGTCGGGATCGAAGCCGGCTCCCGCATCCTCCTCGATCGAGGGAACGACGCCGCCGACCTTTGCAGCAAGGTCGCCGACCACATCCTCCGGCAGCACGCGCAGACCGGAACCGCCCGCGACAAGCCTGTTCCATGCGGTCTCCACGCCGACGCCGAGCGGCGAAACAAGTCCCATGCCGGTGACAACAATGCGTTCCATGGATTCGTCCTTTCTAGAGCAAGTCCAGCATAAATGCGCAGTCGGTTTGCGTTCGGAATTGCGCAAAAACAAAGAGATCGAGCATTTCCGGCACTCCGGGGAAACGAGGTTTTCTAGGCATCGATGCCAAGATAATAAGCGCGCATGCGGGCAATCCGCTCGCGGTCGCTTTCCTCGGCTGCCGGCCCGGGCAGCAGGCAGGTGTTTTCGGGCTTGAGTTCTTCGCCATTGGCCGCATCCACCAGGACCGGCAGGCGTTCCTCGCCGGAGGCGGCATTGCCGAGCAGGAAGGCAAGGTCCTCTTGCGGAACGTGCCGGCGTCCCCAGGAAAACAGAGCCATCAGAACAGGGAAGAAATCGCGCCCCTTGGCCGTCAGCACATATTCGTAGCGGGCGGGGCGCTCGCTATAGAGCCGCTTCTCGAACAGCTCCTCCTCGATCAGATGCGCGAGCCGCCGCGTCAGGATATTCGGCGCAATGCCGAGGCTCTTCTGGAATTCGTCGAAACGCGTCAGCCCCTGAAAGGCGTCGCGGAGGATCATCATGCTCCACCAGTCGCCGACGCTGTCGAGCGCGCGCGCGGCCGGGCATCTGAAATTGGCGAAGCTTGTTCGTTGCATGATGCAAGTCACTACAGAAGTCACTTGCATCATGCAAGTCACTTGTCAGCCTTTGTCCCGCCCGAAGATCCGCGCCGGAAGAACGCCGGTTACGAGACCTCCGCGTGGCCGATGGGGCGCATCCACATCGGCATGCGGCAAGAAAAAGGGCTCCGCAAAGGAGCCCCGTGAGGTCCGCCGCCTGAAGACGTCGCGCCGCTTTCAAAGAAACAGGAAGTCGTCGTGATGAAGCGTCGCCAGATTGGTGAGCGTCGCAACCTGAACGGCCGCACCGCGCCCGTTTCCGTCGGCATCGTAGAAAAGCGCGCCGCTGGACTGGTTGTAGATGAGCCTGTCGTTCCCATCCATTGCCTTGATGCCGATAACGAAATTGGCCGATGAGAAGCTGGACGGATCGATCGCTGCGAAGATGTCATGGTCGAGCACGATCTTGTCGCCGGCCGCTGCGGAAAAATCTTCTATCTTGTCGACATTGCTCGCCTTGCTCGGCTTTGTGCTGAATACGAAATAATCCGCCCCGGCGCCGCCGTTCAGGGTGTCTATGCCGCCGCCGCCAATCAGCCGGTCGTTCCCCAGGCCGCCGTAAATGATGTTGGCGCCGGTATTGCCCGTCAGGACGTTGTCCGCATCGTTGCCGGTAGCGCTGAGCGCTGCCGAACCTGACAGCGTCAGATTTTCCACCGTGCCCAGCGCATTCGCCAGATTGAAGGAAATGGAGGAGACGACGGTGTCGTTGCCGCCGCCGTTGGTCTCGTCGACGATATCGCCCGCCGATTCGACTGTGTAGGTATCATCCCCCAATCCGCCGGCCATACGATCGGCGCCCTTCATGCCGTTGAGATTGTTGTCCCCTGAATTGCCGGTGAGGATATTGGCTGAGCCGTTGCCGGTCGCATCGATATCGGCCGTGCCGATCAGGATGAGGTTCTCAACGGTCCCGGTCACATGGTCCGTGTCTCCCAGGCTGAGGGAAATGTAGGATTTGATCGTGTCCTTGCCGGAGCCTCCGGCCTCTATGACCATGTCGTCGGCATTGTCGACGATATAGGTGTCGTCACCGGCCTTGCCTGTCATACTGTCCCCGCCAGCGCCGCCATTCAGCACATTTGCCCCGGAATTGCCGACGAGAATGTTGGCGAGGCCATTGCCGGTGGCGTTGATGCTGGCGCTGCCGGTCAGGGTCAGGTTCTCCACGGCGCCGATCACATGCGCAGGATCCCCGAGGCTGAAACTGATCGACGACATGACGGTATCGGTCCCGCCGCCGCGGCTTTCGTCGACGATGTCGGTCGGCGAGGTGACGGTGAATATATCGTCGCCGGTACCGCCATAAATGTGGCCGGGTTCCTGCGGCGCACCTGCGCCCGCTGCGATGTTGATGATGATCGGATGGTCGACGACATCCACGTTCAGCGAGGAGACGTTGCTGAAGCTCTTGACGGGCGAGCTGCCCGTCAGCGGATCGTAGACCTGCACCGTCCCGAAAGCGCCACCCAGATTGACGTTGACGCTGGCCGTTGCCGCCTGGATCGCCTTGTCGGTCGTCTGGTTCCAGATATCCGGTTCGTTCCAGATGATGATCTGGTAGCTGCCGTCGGATTTCTCCGTCAGGTAGCTTCGCGCCGTCGATGGCAGCCCGCTGATCGAATAGTTGAGCGTTCCCGGATTGAAGGTCGCCTGCGTTGCCCCGTCATCCCCAAGGATTTCCGTCAGGTTATGGATCGCCGTTGCCGCCGGCTTGGGGGAATAATCCAGGCGAAACAGCCCGAAATGCTTTTCCTGGTCGGCGCCTCCCGGATCGGAATAGGCATCGAGAAGCTGATAGATGAACGTCCCTTTCGATCCGAGAAAGGCGCCGTCCATCAGCGTGTTGAGAAGCAGCTTCGCCTGCGTCGTCTCATCGACGCCTTCCCAACCGCCATTTGTATCGGCGGCCAGCGACGTGTGGTAGCCGATTTCGGTGATGGTCAGCGGCTTGCCGGGGTCGGCGCTCATCTGGTCGCCGGATTCGCGCTGGAGCCAGGTGAAGGGCTGGTCGCCCTCCTTCGCATAGGTGTGGATCGTCGTGTAGTCGTTGGAAGAGGCAACCGTGTAACCGGTAAAGCCGAGAACCGGAATGCCCTTCAAAAGCGGGTCGGCATTTACCGCGTTGAACAGGTCCTTCTGGTAGGCGAGTGCGGCGGCCTCTCCCGACAGTCCCTTGTAGGAGACGGGCCAGTTGTTGACTTCGTTCGGGCCTTCGATGCCGACGATCGAACCGGGATGCGCCTCCACGAAGGCGTGCAGCCTCTGGACGACGGTGGCAGGAGTATCGTCACGCCCCGAGACGAAGACGAATTTTATGCCGGCATCCGCCGCATCCCCGAGATGGCCCTGACCATAGGGGTCGGAAGCGAGGGTAGGGGCATGATCGCGAACCGTGTCGAGGCCGAGATAGTCCAGGGCTTCAACAACCTCTGCGATATTGGCGTATTTTCCATCCGTGTAATCGATGTGCGTATCAATTCCGAAGGAGTCGATAACATCATTAATTCTAACAGCTTGGACCATTATTGCGCTCCTCGCCCGGAAGTAGAATTTGCTGCTTTGATGGTATAGTGATTCTCTTCAAAAGCAATTTGACTCTATACAGTGGAATCCGCCAAAGTTATGGTCTGTTAATCATATTGTATTGCTCGCAATATGTTTGCGAAGCGGCGGCTGAATTGCCCTGTACAATCAGTCAGGATGTTCCACGGAGATTCGATATTGAACGGACTTGGCATCTCGCCGGCTCGTCAGGGCGGGAAAGACCTCGCCGCAGAGGCGATGCGACGCAGCCGCGGAGGGTTGATTGCCGTCGCCGTTGCCAGTGCCCTGGTCAATTTGCTTTATCTGACCAGTTCCTTCTTCATGCTGCAGGTCTACGACCGCATCATACCGAGCCGCAGCATCCCGTCGCTGATTGCGCTCGCTCTTCTGGCATTGCTGCTTTATGCCTTCCAGGGCGCTTTCGAACTTGTGCGCGGGCGCATCCTGGTGCGCATATCCGGTGTCTTCGACGAGGTGATGAGCCGCCGTGTGTTCAAGGCGACGCTCAAGGCGCCGCTCAAGGGCAGGGCGGCGGGCGATGGCCTCTCCCTGCTGCGCGACTTCGATCAGGTTCGCAGCTTTCTTTCCAGCTCCGGCCCATCAGCCTTTTTCGATCTGCCCTGGGTGCCGCTTTATGTCGGCATCTGCTTCCTGTTCCATCCCATCATCGGCATCATTGCCATTTGCGGTGCGCTGATCCTGATGGTGCTGACCTATCTGACGAACAGAAGTTCGCAGGCTTCAACCAGGAGGGTCCATGAACTCGCGACCGAAAGAAACGCGCTCGCAAGTGCGGCGCAGCGCAATGCGGAAGTGGTCCAGGCCATGGGCATGGCTGACGAACTCGCCGACAGCTGGTCGGCACGCAACGATGCCTATCGCGAGGTGCAAGGCAGCAATGCCGATACGGTCAACGGCTACGCGATCGTCTCGAAGATCTTCCGCATGGCGCTGCAATCGGGCGTGCTTGCCGCCGGTGCCGTGCTGGTTATCGAAAACATGGCTTCGGGCGGCATCATCATTGCCGCTTCCATCCTGACATCGCGGGCGCTGGCACCGGTCGAGCAGGCGATCGCCAATTGGAAGGGTTTCGTCGCGGCCCAGCAATCCTGGAGCCGGCTGCGCCAGATGCTGGCCCTGTTGCCCGAAACGGTTTCGCCGCTGGCGTTGCCGGCACCCTCCCATGAGCTTTCCGTCGAGGCGGTCTCAAGCGGCCCACCCGGCAGGCAGGAACTCATCGTCCAGGGGGTCAGTTTCACGCTGGCGGCAGGCAGCGCGCTCGGCATCATCGGCCCGAGCGCTTCGGGAAAATCCTCGCTGGTGCGCGCCATCGTGGGCCTCTGGCCCGTGTATCGCGGTTCGGTGCGCATCGACGGCGCAGCGCTCGGCCAGTGGGATGACGCCGCGCTCGGGCGCCATATCGGCTACCTGCCGCAGGATGTGGAACTCTTTGCCGGCACCGTCGCGCAGAACATTGCGCGTTTTCGCAGGGATGCGAAGGCAGAGGAAATTATCGCGGCAGCGCGCAATGCCGGCGTTCACGATCTCATCCTGCGGCTCCCCAAAGGCTATGAGACCGAAATAGGGCCTGATGGTTCCATGCTCTCCGCCGGCCAGCGTCAGCGCATCGCGCTTGCCCGCGCGCTCTACCGCGATCCCTTCCTCGTCGTGCTCGACGAGCCGAATTCCAACCTGGATATCGACGGCGAGATGGCATTGGCGGGTGCGATAGCGGGCATTCGCCAGCGGGCCGGCATCGTCATCGTCGTCGCCCATCGTCCAAGCACGCTTTCGAGCGTCGATCTCGTCCTGGCGATGCGCGACGGGCAGGCGCTGGCTTTCGGCCCGAAAGACCTCGTGCTTGCCAAGGTCATCCGCACCGACAATCTGACCGAACAGCCAAGACATGCGGCATTGAAGGTGGTTGGCGACGAAACGGAGCAGGGCAGATGACGATGCAGTCGCAACGCTCGCTGAACCGCCATATCCTGTCCGTCTGGATCCTGTCCGTCGCCCTTGTCGGCGGCATGGGAGGCTGGGCCGCGTCGACCGCGCTGTCCAATGCCGTCGTCGGGCAGGGGACTGTGATCATCGACCAGAACGTGAAGAAGATCCAGCATCTGACGGGAGGCATCGTCTCGGAACTGATGGCGCGGGAAGGGGCGCATGTGCAGGCCGGTGACGTCCTGCTGCGTCTCGACAGCGCCTCGGCAAAGGCCAGTCTCGCCATCATCGACAGCAATCTTGCCCAGCTGCATGTGCGGCGCGCGCGCCTGCAGGCCGAACGCGTCGGCGCGACCGAATTTTCCACCGACGACCTTGCCGCGGATGGCATCGATATCGCCGCCAACAGGAACCTCGTCGACGGCGAGCTCCAGCTCTTCAACGCTCGCCAGTCGTCGCTGCTCGGCATGCGCAGGCAGCTGGAAGAGCGCAAGGCGCAGCTAGCCGAGGAGATACAGGGCGATACGCTGCAGCTCGCATCGATCGATGAGGCGATCCGGCTCGTCGATCAGGAATATGATGCCGCAAGCAAGCTCTATGACCAGCAGATCGTCACCATGCAGCGGGTCAACAGCCTCAAGCGCCAGCGTGTCGAGCTCGACGGAAACCGCGGCGAGCGCCTTTCGGCCCGTGCGCAGGCCGAAGGCAAGATCGCCGAGATCAACCTGCAGATCCTGCAGCTCGACGAGGATCGAAGGACGGAAAATTCCAAGGACCTGACCGATGTCGAGGCCAAGATTTCAGAGTTGCAGGAGCGCCGCATCGCAGCCGTCGATCAGCTGAACCGGCTGGAGCTGCGCGCCCCGATGAGCGGGCGCATCTATCAGCTCACCGTCCATACTGTCGGCGGCGTCGTCAATCCCGGCGAGGTGCTGATGCTGCTGGCGCCGGATCAGCGCGACCTGACCATCGAAGCCAAGATCGCCACGCGCGATATCGACCAGCTTACGCTCGGCCAGAAGGTCGATATCCGCTTCAGCGCCTTCGACCAGCGCACCACGCCGGAAGTGCAGGGCGATGTCGTATCGATTTCGCCCGATGTCGTGACCGAGCAGCGCAGCGGCCTGGACTATTATCCTGTGCGCATCAAGCCGGAACCGGCAAGCCTGGAGAAGCTCACCGACATGGCGCTCTATCCCGGCATGCCGGCCGAGGTCTTCATCAAGGTCGCGGACCGCTCCGTCATCTCCTACATGACGAAGCCGCTGATGGACCAGATCAGCCATACGTTCCGCGAACAGTAGCTGGCCGGCCGAAGGGCAGGGAGGGCCGGGACGGCTTCGCCCCGGCGCATCCTGTCGCTCATGCCGCCCTGGCGATTGCGCCATGCGGGTCGAGAACGAATTTCGTCGCCGCACCCTGGTCGAAGCTTTCATAGCCCTGGGCGGCGTCTTCCAGCGAAATCACTTTCGCGTTGACGATGTCGGCGATCGGCAGGCGATCGTGCAGGATCGCCTGCATCAGCTGCCGGTTATATTTGAGCACCGGCGTCTGGCCCGTGTGGAGGGATTGAGCCTTGGCCCAGCCGAGACCGAAGCGCAGCGACAGGCTGCCGTGTTTTGCGGCATCGTCCACCGCGCCCGGATCTTCCGTGACATAGAGGCCGGGAATGCCGATGGAGCCGGCGGCGCGGGTAATTTCCATCATCTGGTTCAGCACGATCGCCGGCTGCTCGCCGCCGGAATGTCCTCGCGCTTCGAAGCCGACGGCATCGATGGCGCTGTCCACTTCATTGGTACCGACCACCTGCGCGATCATGTCTCCGAGCCGGTCGCTCTTTGAGAGATCGATGGCTTCGAAGCCGACCCGGCTCGCATGGGCGAGGCGGTCCTTGTTGAAGTCGCCGATCATGACGACGGCCGCACCGAGGATGCGCGCGGAGGCGGCCGCCGCGAGCCCGACCGGACCGGCGCCGGCGACATAGACCGTCGAACCGACGCCGACGCCGGCGCGCACCGCGCCGTGGAAGCCGGTCGGAAGGATATCGGACAGCATGGTGAGGTCGCGGATCTTGGCCATCGCCTTGTCGCGGTCCGGAAATTTCAGGAGGTTGAAATCGGCGTAGGGGACCATGACGTAACGCGCCTGGCCGCCGATCCACCCGCCCATGTCGACATAGCCGTAGGCGCCGCCGGCGCGTGACGGGTTGACCGTCAGGCAGACGCCGGTGTCCTGCGATTTGCAGCAGCGGCAGCGCCCGCAGGCCACATTGAAGGGCACGGACACGATATCTCCGACATCGAGCATTTCGACATCGATGCCTTTTTCGATGATCTCACCGGTGATTTCATGTCCGAGCACAAGGCCGGGCATGGCTGTCGTGCGGCCCCGCACCATGTGCTGATCCGAGCCGCAGATATTGGTGGAGATGACCTTCAGGATAACGCCATGTTCGATGCGGCGGCCATCCGGCGCTTCGAGTTTCGGATCGTCAATGTCGCGGACTTCCACTTTTCCGGGCCGCAAATAGACGACGCCACGGTTCTTGCTCATTTCCGTCTCCTCCGTTGAAGTCAGGGCAACGCACGAGCAGCTCCTCCCGCTGCGGTTGCCTGTCACAGAGTAGACCAGAAAGATCGATGCGCCGTCCCGAAAGCGACGCTTTGCCGGCGGAAACCAGCAAAACCGGGCCAGGCGCCGGACGCATGATGCGGTCCGGCCACTCGCCCGGCGGACCCGGGGCAGGCGGCCTTTCCCCGGCGGGCGGGGTGCGTTTTGCCGGGGCGCCGCGTTGGCGCCGGCACGGCTTCCGCTTCAGCTGCAGTGAGGGCCTATCTTACCGCCGCCGGCAATACTTCGAATTTCCAGAACTTGTCCGGCTGGAAATAAGTCGTGGCGAACCGGCGAATATCCTCGGCGGTGACTTTCTCGTAGCCGCTGAGATTGTTGCGAATTCGATCCAGGCGGCGAGGGTCCGTCTGAGCGCCGTTCAGATACTGTACCCAATATTCGTTGCCTTGCTGCTGGTGCCTCAGCGTCTCGACAATCGGCGCGCGGGCGCGCACCAGTTCGTCCGGCGACACATCGTTTGACCTGAGATCGGCGGCGATCCTGTCCACCAGCGCATAGAAATTTTCGACCTTGCCCGGTGTCGTCTCGACATAGAGATAGGCGTAGCCGTAGCCGGGAATGTCCCATGACAGGTCCATTGCGGCCTGCGGGCTGTAGGTTGCGCCTTCCGCGATGCGGAACTGTTCGATCAGCCTGTTTTCGAAGATCTGGCCGGCAACATTCGCGACAAAGCCCCGCTGCATGTCTGAAAGCATATCCCCGACGGGAACGGCCACGATCGCTGCGGCATTGTCGGACCGGCCGTTATGGGTCCGCAGGACCGGCTTTTCGGCAGGGACGGGAAAATGCACGTCGTTTGCCATATCGCCTGGCGCCGTGTCCGGTCGGGCCGGTAAAGCGCCGAAGGTTTCGGCCGTCAGGCGGATCGCATCGTCAATCCCTATATCGCCGACGATGGTGATATCGATCGGACCGGTGGAGACGTGGGGCCGGAACAGTGCTTCGAAATCTTCAAGCCTTGTGGCGGACAATTGTGCGCGGTCAGGGAAGGTCCAGCGTGGATCGCCGGAATGCACGAGGCCGGCGAAATCGCGGCTGATGACGGCCCCCGGCGTCGCATCATACTGATCGAGATTGTTCAAATACGCTTGCTGGACGCGCTTGAAAACCTCCGGTCGATAGGTGGGATCGGAAGTGTAGGCGGCCATGATCTGCAATTGGGTCGCAAGATCCCCCGTCTGTGTCTGGCCGGTGAATTGAAAGGAGCTGTCGCCCACGGAAAAGTCGATGCCGGCGATCTTGGCGGCCAGCGCCTTCTGCAGATCCGGATAGTCCATGGCCCTGGTGCCTGACAGGACGACAGCCGGCGATGCCCAGATCGCCAGGGGATGGTCGTTCGGCAGGCCCAGCCGGCCGTGACCGATATCCTCGCGCACCAGCACCTCGTTTGCGCGCAGCTTGGTCGGCTTGATGGTGAGCCGCACGCCGTTGGCAAAGCGCACCATCGTCAGGCCGAGATCCTCCACGGCCTTGCGTTCGACGACAGCGCCGGGCTCGCCGAAATGCGTATAGGGCCAGACGACGGCTGCCGCCGAGGAGGGCGCCGTGACGGGAACGGCACGGGAGGCGTCATAGACCTGCCGCAGGTCGTTTGCGCCACCCTTTGGTGCCTGTGCGGTCTGCAGCATGAGTTGCGGGCCGTTGCCGGAAAAGAGACGAGCCAGCGTCTGGTTGACCTCGGCCGCCGTCAGCCCATTCACGATGTTTTCGAACATCGACAGGTCTTCGGCAGGCGAGGTGAAGACCTGGTTGTCATCGACGCTGTTGGCCAGCAGCGAAGCGATATCGGTGCTGGTGCGCGTCTGAGCACCCGCGGCAGCGGCCTCGAGCAGCGAGCGATATTCCGTGATTTCGCGATCGACCTCTGTCTGGTCGGCCCCGAACTGCTGGAAGCGGCGCTGCTCCTGATCGATGGCCGCAAGCGCCGCCTGCCACTTGTCCGCCTCGGAATTTGCCATGACGACGACCAGATGGGCAGAATCGAAAAGATCCTGCGATCCGACGGTGGCGCTGAGGAAAGGCGCATTGGCCCTGTTGGACATGGCGCCCAGCCGACGCTTGAGAACCAGAAGTCCAAGATCTTCGATCAGCTGCTGGCGGCGCTTGGCGAACGTGTCGGGAGAGGCGTCGTAGGGGCGCGTCCAGGCGATCTTTACATTCGTGGTGCCGCCGGGGACCGTAATGATCTCGGCACTTTCGCTTTTCGGCCGGAGCGTGCCGAGATCGGGTTCAGGCGGGGCAGGGGTGGTGGCCTTCCAGTCGCCAAAGCGTTGCCGGATCTGGGTTTCGATCGTGTCGGGATCGACATCGCCCACGACGATCAGCGTTGCGCGCTCGGGCCGGTAGTTGGCCCGGTAGTAGTCGCGCAGCAGATCGACAGGTGCGTTGCTGATGATGTCGACCTTGCCGATGGGAGCACGCTCGCTCACGCGCTGGCCGGCGAGCAGGGAGTTCGTGACGCCGATTGCGGCGCGATATTGCGGCGTGTCGCGCAGCCGTTCTTCCGACAGGATGACGCCGCGCTCTCGATCGAAAGCGCCGGCATCCAGCGTCAGTTCGCTCGCCGTTTCGCGCATCAGCATCAGTCCGGTGGCGAGCGTGTCCGCATCGACTTCGGGCAGGTCGAGCGCATAGACGGTCTCGTCGTAGGAAGTGTTGGCATTGGTGTCAGGCCCAAAGGCCAGGCCCTTGCGCTGCAGGATGCGGATCATCTCGTCGCCGGCGACATGCGTCGAGCCCTTGAAGGCCATATGTTCGAGGAAATGCGCAAGTCCCTGCTGATCGTCCCGCTCGTCGAGCGAGCCGGCGCCGATCCGAAAGCGGATGGCCGCCTGTCCCGGCGGCGTGGCATTGCGCATGATCGCAAACCGCATGCCGTTTTCGAGCGTACCGAAACGAATGCCGGGTTCCGCCTGCAGGTCGCTTTGCGTCTGGGGCCAGGGCGCGGACGGATTTTCCGCAAAGGCCGGCAGACCCGATGCGAAGAGTGCGGCAAGCGCTGCCGCCAGGAGTTTCGAAAGGATAGGGAAATTCATATATTTGAGGGGCATTTTGTCCTGGCGCGGCCATTGGGAGGTGTGTGACATCGGCCGGACTATCAGGCAGGTCGCGACTCGCATCAACGTCTATTTTCCGTCACGGATAAGAGTTGAAAGGCGCGCTTGCCTGCAGATTGGGCAATTCAGGGAAGGGTCCCTTGTATTTCGCCCGTAGTTCCGCCCCGCGAAATATGCGGGGCGGCACCTGGTCGGTTCAAGGACATCCAGGCAGGGGCGCGGAAGCTACAGGGGAATTCCGCCGACGCCGGTGCTGGGCGGGCCGCTCGGGGCCGATGGAGCAGTTGAATTGGACGGGCGGACCGTGCTCGAGCTCCCATTCGCTTCGCTTGGTGAAAATTTGGAAAGATTATCAAGGAGCTCCTGGTTTTCCTGCTGTTCTTTCGCCAATTCCCTCCCGTCACTGACGAGTGTGCACCCCTGGAGGAGGCTCGCTGCGATTGACAGCGCTGCCGGAAGCAAGAGTAGGTATTTGATACGCCGGACTTGAATTGGCATGTGAATAGGGTCCCTCAGCAAAAAATCTGCGCGCGGTTTTCTTTGACGCGTCGCGCTCGTGATGGTTTCAGCCAGTTATTGCCCTCTGTCTCCGCCTTCTGGAGGGATTGGATCGTCAGATCGGCAACAGCGGTCGTGGCTATCAGGCAATTGTTTGCCCAATATTTGAGAATTGAAAAAACCGGTCTCGTGATTGGTTTGAGCAGGACGAGCGGCAGCGCCTGCCGCCAGAGCGTTCTCTGGTGGCCTGGCCGCTTGCACCATTGGCAGCGATGTTCAGGCTGAGGCGAGGGAGCCTATGCTGCTAAGCACGAAGTCAGGCACGACCTTCTGGCCGTACAGTCGCGACAGATGCGCAATCATGTTGCGCATGATGTTTGCACGCCCTTCCTCGGATCTGACATGGCGCGTGGACGTAAAGTAGAGATACTCTATCGCCCTTGTCGCGCGATGGGAGCCGAGTTCAGCAGCAGCACGCTCTGATACGTTCGGTAAAGCCTGGTCCGGCTGAACGGCCAGCCAGCCGATCATCAGGGCAATCTCCGGCGGGCAATCCGTACCGAGGTTGCTCATATCGGTGGCCTGGGCTGCCGAAGGCGCGTTCTGGCCTGCGGCGAGCAGCGCGATATATTTCAGGACTCTCATATGGCGGTGGAATTCCGAGCCCGGTTCGGCCGCCCGGATGCCCTGATTGAAGAAACCGACAGCTTCATCGAAATGACCGCGCGCAAACCGGAGCTGCCCGAGAATGGGCAGGGCGGCAGTGAAATCCTGGATCCGGGTGAGGGCGCGCTCGACGATTTCCTCGGCGAGTTCAAGATGGCCGCGGTTGATGAAATAGAGGAGCTTGGCGGCTCCCAGCATCAGCAGGGGTCTGTCCTCTATTTCTGGCAGGCACTCCAGCACGGTGGTTTCGATCTCGCCTTCTATGCGATCGCGTTCCGCAAGGTCTATGCCTTCGAACGGACTGGTAAGCACAAGGCGCGCAAAGAGGTGCAAACCCCACTGGATCGCGGCGTCCGCATCGAAAGGATCCTGCTCGCGGCCTTTGGCAAGCTGTTCGCCGCTCGCCAGCCATTTCGGATTTGAGACGGACAACAGCGTGGAACCGCTTCGGTGCCGAACTTCAGGCGCTTCATCCGTGGGCACGCCGAGCCCGTTCGAAGCCTCTTTGAGGGCCCGTTGCAGCACGCTGACAACGCCTTCGGAGACGCGCGACGCCTCGTTTGCAAAGGACCCGTCGTCGGCAGAATCGAGATGCAGGCGAAACGCTTTGACGATGCGCTTCGACGGCATTTCCCGCAAGGTGGCCGCGCAGTTGATGCGTCCGGCATCAGCGTGAAAACTCACCTGCAGAAAATAGCGCAACTTGTCATAGGCCGCGAGAAGATGCCGCTCGAGGACAACGACCTTGTGGCCGGCGCCGATACCGGCGGCAATCATCTCCTGAAGCTTGCCCATCAGGGACAGGCTCTGCTGACGCAGCGGGTGGCTCTGGAGCTCGAAGGTCGGACCGATAATGAGGAAGGCATCGATCGGATCGGTCCGGGACGGGGTGGCGATCCAGACATAGCCCTCGCCATATTGCGTTGCGATGAAACTGGGTGACTTCGCGTTGTCGCCGAGCTTCAAGCGCAACCTGTTGACCAGAAAATCGATATTGCGGTCGGATGGATCGGAGCCCGGTTGAGCGATCTCATCCAGCAGGCGGCTGCGGGTCATGAGGCGTCGCGGATTGCCGGTGAAGGCCAGAAGAAGGGCGCGTTCGTTCCTGGTGAATTGCAGTGTCTGCCCGTTGCGATGCACGAACATGCACGTCTCGTCTATGATAACATCTCCAAAATGGAGGTTTTGTGCCTTGGCTGAATCCGCAAATGAAATCATCTCAATTCCAACGCCTGACGGGCGCCGCAGCCAATGAGACGCTAAGCGACCGACGCCCAAACCCGACTGCGCGTGCTTATAAGATCAGTATGCGTAAAACAATATACGTCGTTTGACAGAAGCGATCGGCGCTCACAGCTTTCGACGACGTGGAGCCGGGATGCCATCCCGTCAATCGGCGAGGGTGCGCTGCAGATCGCGTTCGCTCATCGCAATCAGTCCCATCCGCTTGTCTCCCACGTCATCAAAACGTCAGGAGAGTGACATTCCAACTTTGCAGAAACAGGACATTCTAACTTTGCGGCTACATATGAAGATCGCATAAGATAGATTATGGAACTAAAACCTATACCGGATGGCTCTACTCGGCCGCCTGCATCTCCGGCTGCGGCCAGCGTTGCAGCGCTTCCCGCCCGGCATCCGTCAGCCCATAGATGCCTCTGTCGAGCCGCTCGAACCAGCCGTAGACATTGGATCGCAGGATCTTGGCTGCCTCCGGCACGCCGGTCCTGATGTCGCGTGTGCGCAGCGGTCCTGACGCCAGAGCTGCCGCGCAGCCGAGTGCCTGCTGGCGATATGCCGTCATGAGCGGAGTTCGCGTGCTGCCGCCGAGCGCCGGATCGCCGCGGCGTTTCTGGTGCTCGCGCATGAGCCGCGAACGCCGCTTCGGATTTGTCCGCGGCATCGGCGATACGGAGCCGACGATGACGCTGACGTCGCCGGCATCCGAGATTCCCAGCATGCCGATACCGAGCCTGCGGCAGAGGTCGCGGTAGCGCTTGTCGGCCTCGCGGCCCTTGCCCTTGGCCGAAATCCGCGCCGCAATCCAGACTTCGTCGGAAATGGCCGCGCGATCGACGGCCTGCAGGATGAGTTCGAGATTGAAGCTCATCTTCAGTTCGCAGACCACGACCACGGGCGGATCGTCGTCGCTCAAGCCCACGAGATCGCAGCCGCCGACTTCGCCCTTGACGACATAACCTGCCTTTTCGAGAAAGCCTTTGACGGGCAGATAGAGCGACGTTTCCATGGGCCTGCGGATCGAAGAAAAGAATCGTTCCATAATCTACATCGATCCGCCGATACGCGACACCGTATCGATCGCATCAGCCGGATACACGGCATGGCCGTGGATGGCCGTCAATGCATCCCTTCTCAGGTTGACGGAAAACCCTCAAGACGCTAGCACGCTCCAAGCGTATTTGGGGGTAATTCAATATGGACATTTTCACAGCAGCCGGTTTGACGGCTCTGCTGCAGGTCATTGCTATCGACCTCGTTCTCGCCGGCGACAATGCCGTCGTCATCGGCCTTGCTGCCGCCGGCCTGGAAGCCACACAGCGCCGCAAGGCGATCCTTGTCGGTATTCTCGCGGCCACAGTGCTCCGCATCCTGTTTGCTTCCGTCGCCGTCTATCTGCTGGCAATCGTCGGATTGCTGCTCGCCGGCGGCCTGTTGCTTCTCTGGGTCTGCTGGAAGATGTGGCGTGAGCTGCGCGCCGGCCATGGCGAAGAGCATGCGAGCGAAGCCGGCGCGTCAGCGCCGAGGAAGACCTTCTTTCAGGCCGCGACTCAGATCGTCATCGCCGACGTTTCCATGTCGCTCGACAACGTGCTGGCCGTTGCCGGCGCAGCCCGCGAACATCCGAGCGTGCTGGTCCTCGGCCTCGGCCTCTCCATCGCGCTGATGGGCATCGCTGCGAACCTCATCGCCCGGTTGCTCAACAAGCATCGCTGGATCGCCTATGTCGGCCTGCTGATCATCCTCTATGTTTCCCTGGAAATGATCTACCGCGGATACCTCGAGGTCACGCACTATATCGCCGCCTAGACTTCGACCTCAAAGCTCATCTGGTCGAACGCCGGCACCACATGGTCCGGCGTTTGCGCCATGACCACGTCATAGTCGAGCGGCGTATGCATGTGCGTCAGGATCGCCCGCCTGGGCTTGAGCCGCTCGATCCAGTCCAGCGACTGTTCCAGTGAAAGGTGGCTGGGATGGTAGGCATATTGCAGGGCGTCGATGATGAGCATGTCGAGATCCCGCAGCTTTTCCACCGTCTGCGGCGGAAAATCGCTGACATCGCTGCAATAGGCCACATTTCCGATACGAAAGCCGAGCGAATGAATGTCGCCGTGCTGCTGCAGATGCGGCATGAACGTGATCGTTCCGCCCGGCCCGTGGATTTCGACGGGCTTTTCCAAGTCCTCTATCACGATCGGCAGCGCAATCGGCGGATAGTTGCTGCCCGGCGGCGTCTCCAGGCAATAGCCGAAGGCCTCCCGCAGCCGGCTCATGGTGAACTGGTCGGCAAAGATCGGCACGCGCCGGCGGGTATTGTGGAAATAGCCGCGCAGGTCGTCGATGCCGTGAATATGGTCGGCATGCGGATGGGTGTAGAGGACCGCATCCACATGATCGACCCCTGCCCTGATCATCTGCTCGCGAAAATCCGGACCCGTATCGATAACCACGGTCGTTGCCGCGCCATCCGCCGAAAACTGCTGCACCATGAAGGCCGAGCGTGTTCTCCTGTTCTTCGGATTGTCCGGATTGCAGGCACCCCAGTCACCGGTAATGCGCGGCACGCCGGGCGACGACGAACAGCCGAGAATGGTGAACCGCTGCCGCCGTATCACGCCGCTAGATCCTCGGCATTTTGGAAAACAGGCGGAAAGCGTTGTCGGTGGTGATCCGCGCGAGCTCCTCGTAAGCAAGGCCGGTCGTCTCGGCAAGAACCTCGGCCGTGTTCACCACATAGGATGGCTCGTTGCGCTTGCCGCGCCAGCGCTTGGGCGCGAGATAGGGCGCATCCGTTTCGACGAGCAGCCGGTCGTGCGGGATGGTCTTGGCGATCTCGCGCAGCTCTTCCGATTTCGGAAAGGTCAGGATGCCCGAAAAGGAGATGTAGCCGCCAAGCTCGACGCCGGTCCTTGCCAGTTCCGGACCGGCCGAGAAACAGTGCAGGATGAAGGGGAAAGCCCCCTTCCCCGTCTCCTCGGTCAGGATCGCAGCCATGTCGGCATCGGCGCTGCGGCTGTGGATGACGAGCGGAAGCTGCGTTTCCCGCGCCGCGGCGATATGGCGGCGAAAGCCGGTCTGCTGGTCCTCGGGCTTCTGCGTATCGTAGAAATAGTCGAGACCCGCTTCGCCGATCGCGACCACCTTCCGATGTTCATTGGCAAGCCGCACAAGGTCTTCCGTCTGGATATCCAGTTCGTCGGCCGCATTGTTCGGGTGCGTGCCGACCGAGCAGAAGACGGAAGGATATTTTTCGGTGATGGCAAGCAGCCCGTCGAGCTTGCGCACCCGGGTAGAGATCGTCACCATCTGTGCGACGCCGGCCGCATGGGCGCGCGCCACGATCTCGTCGCGCTCCGCCTCGAAATCGGCGAAATCCAGATGGCAATGCGTATCGACCAGCACGGCCTTAAGCCTCCACCGGGGCAACGTAGCGCGGGAAGACCGGCGTCGGCGCTTCGAGCGCAGTTCCGGGCACCAGGCGGCCTGCTTCGCCGAGCGCTGCGAAGTCGCGCTTGTCCGCAGGCGCGGCCACCAGGTCGAGCAGCTTGCCCGCCGATTCCGGCATGAACGGCTGCAGCAGGATGGCGATCTGGCGCACGACTTCGGCGGTCACGTAGAGCACCGTGCCCATGCGCGCCGGATCGGTCTTCTTCAGTGCCCAGGGCTCCTGGCCGGCGAAATAGCGGTCGGTCTCCGAGACGACGGCGATGATGGAGGCGAGCGCGCGGTGGATGAGCTGCTTGCCCATGTCTTCGCGCGTCGAGGCATGCAGCGCATCTGCCTGCGCCAGCATCGCCTTGTCCTCATCGGTCAGCGGCCCGCATCCCGGGATCTTGCCGTCGCAATTCTTGACGATCATCGACAGCGAGCGGCTGGCAAGGTTGCCGATGCCGTTGGCGAGATCGGAATTGATGCGTGTGCCGATCGCCTCCTCGCTATAGCTGCCGTCCTGGCCGAAGGAAACTTCGCGCAGGAAGAAATAGCGCACCTGGTCGAGGCCGAAATGGTTCACGAGATTGACCGGATCGACGACGTTGCCGAGCGACTTCGACATCTTCTCGCCCTTGTTGAGCAGGAAGCCGTGGGCAAAGACGCGCTTGGGCAGCGGCAGCTTCGCCGACATCAGGAAGGCCGGCCAGTAGACGGCGTGGAAGCGGATGATGTCCTTGCCGATGATATGCACGTCGGCCGGCCAGTATTTCGCCCGCGGTCCGTTGCGGTCTTCGATATAGCCGGTGGCGGTGATGTAGTTGGTCAGCGCATCGACCCAGACATACATGACATGCGAGGGATCGTTCGGCACCTTGATGCCCCAGTCGAAAGTCGTGCGCGAAATCGACAGGTCTTTCAGGCCGGACTTGACGAAGGAGATCACCTCGTTGCGGCGCTCGGCCGGGCCGATGAAATCGGGGTTTTCTTCATAGTGCTTCAGCAGCCGGTCCTGGTATTCGGAGAGCTTGAAGAAGTAGCTTGCCTCTTCCACCCATTCGACAGGCGTGCCTTGCGGGCCGTAGCGCACGCCGTCGGCGCGCAGCTCCGTTTCGTTTTCCTGGTAATAGGCCTCGTCGCGCACCGAATACCAGCCGGCATAGGAATCCTTGTAGATGTCGCCATTGTCGGCCATCAGGTTCCAGATGTTCTTCGACGTCTCGTGGTGACGCGCCTGCGTGGTGCGGATGAAGTCGTCGTTCGAAGCGTTGAGCAGCGCCGCCATCGCCTGGAACTCGCCGGAATTGCGGTCGGCAAGCGCCTGCGGCGTGATGCCTTCGGCGCGCGCCGTCTGCTGCATCTTCTGGCCATGTTCGTCGGTCCCCGTCAGGAAGAAGACATCCTTGCCGTCGAGACGCTGGTAGCGCGCCATGGCGTCGGTCGCGATCAGTTCGTAGGCATGGCCGATATGCGGCTTGCCGTTGGGATAGGAGATCGCAGTCGTGATGTAGAAGGGGGTCTTGTCTGTCATGGCGGCCAATTCCGGCTTACTCTATAAAAATCGTCAGCCGCTCTTAGCGCATGTCTCGGGTAAGCGAAACATCAAGTTTGGCAGCCGCCGACGATTTCGCGGACACTCAGTCGTGAACTTGACTCGCGTTCTGACGCAATCTACCCCTTGTGCCGCAACAGGGCGGGACAGAAGCGAAGTGCCATTTTTCTTGATCTGCAGTCGTCAGGGCCGCGCGCCGTCGGAGGCGCATATTTGACGTTCGAGCCTCTTTATTCCCTGTCCGGTCTCATGGTGGGAGCGCTGGTCGGCATTACCGGTGTCGGCGGCGGCTCGCTGATGACGCCCCTGCTCGTGCTTCTCTTCGGCGTGCATCCGGCAACCGCCGTCGGAACCGATCTTCTCTATGCGGCGATCACCAAGACGGCGGGCACCGCGGTTCACGGCATGCATGGGCGTGTCAACTGGAGGATCGTCGGCAGCCTTGCCGCCGGCAGCGTCCCGGCCGCCCTCCTCATGCTCTGGCTTATGGCCGGTGTCGATCGCAAGAGCATCGGTGTCACCAGCTCCATCACGACGGCACTCGGCTGGCTGCTGGTCATGACCGCGATCATGCTCGTTTTCCGCAGCCAGATCCTTGCATTCGCCCGCCGGGCGATCGGCGAGCGCATGCCGCCGAAGCCGGCGACCATTGCCTTCTTCACCGTCGTTCTCGGCATCGTTCTCGGCGTGCTCGTGACCCTGACATCGGTCGGTGCAGGCGCCATGGGCGTCACGATCCTGCTCGTGCTTTATCCGCGGCTCGACGTGCGCGAGATCGTCGGTTCCGATATCGTCCACGCCGTACCGCTCACCCTTGTCGGCGGCATGGGATACTGGTTCATCGGCGAGATCGACTGGGCAATGCTCTTGGCCCTGCTGGTCGGCTCCATTCCCGGAATCGTGCTTGGCAGCCTGCTTGCGCCGAAACTGCACGAGCGCACGATCCGCATCGTGCTGGCGGTCACGCTGACCATCGTCGCCTGGAAGCTGCTGGCCGGCTGACCGGGCAACCCAGGCGGCCAGCATGTCGAGCACGCTTCAGGCGCGCGGCTGCTTGATGTCGGAGAGCACTTCCATGATCGTCTGCTTGCGATCGAGATTATAGGCGTCGGAGACGGTCAGCTTCTCGGTGATTTCGGAATAGAGTCGTGCCAGGCGCTCGGCCGCCGCGATCTGCCCCTCGCCGGCCGCAAGGCGCGCGCGGTTCATGATGTCGTCGCCGACATGGCTGACGAAGAAATCGAAGATCGTATCGGCTTCCTTGCCCGAAAGCGCATCCGCAAGCCTGTGCATGGCCTTGCGCGCCGCCGGCCCCTCGGACGACAGGACGTCGTTATAGGCCTGGATGATCTCGCCGCCGCCATAGTTCAACAGCTTCAGCGCCTCGCCGACGCTGCCCTTGGCGGCCGAAAGCAGGGCCTGCCCCTCCCCCTGGATGCCGAGATGCGAAAGGGCTGCGACCAGCGCGTTATCGTCAAGCGGCGAAAGTTTCAGCGGCAGGCAGCGCGAACGGATCGTCGGCAGCAGCTTTCCCGGCGCATGCGAGAGGACGAGGAACATCGCCCGTTTCGGCGGCTCCTCGAGGATTTTCAGGATGGCGTTGGCGGCATTGCGGTTCATGTCGTCGGCGGGGTCGATGACGACGATACGCCAGTTGCCGGTGCCGGACGTCTGCGAGAAGAATTTGCCGGCGCGGCGCACCTCGTCGATGGTAATCGCCGACTTGACCTTTCCGGTCTTCTCGTCGACCGGGCGGGCAAGATGCAGGAGATTGTGCGAGGCGCCCGACGTGATCTGCCGGCTGACGGCGGAAGCCGGGTCCGGATCGGCAATGCGCTCCGGCGCGCTGGCGGGATCGGGATGCGACAGGATATGATTGGCGAAGCGGAAGGCGAGCGTCGCCTTGCCGATGCCCTCCGGGCCTTCGATCAGGATCGCATGATGGCCCTTGCCGGAGCGGTAGAACTGCGCCAGAAAATCCTCGGCCTCGTCATGGCCGAAAAGCTTCGTGTTCTCGGCCGGCCAGATGGCGCCGTCGAGCAGTCCGGGCCTTTCCTCACTCATGATGGGCCGCTTCCGGCATCCGCTCTGCGGCGGCCGGTTCCAGCAATTGCCTGACGATGGCGAGGATGTCGGCGGCGATCGCCTCTTCCGGCTGCGCGGCATTGACGACATGGCAGCGCTCCGGCTCGCGCGCAGCGATGTCGAGATAGGCTTCGCGCCGCTTCTCGTGCGTTTCGAGCGTTTCCTTCTCGAAACGGTCGGGGCCGCCGGTATTCCGCTTGATAACGCGCTCCAGCCCGAGCTTGGCGGGAATGTCGAGGATCAGCGTGCAGTCGGGCACCACGCCGTTGATGGCGATGCGCTGCAGCGTCTCGATGAATTCCGGCTCCAGATTGCCGGTAACGCCCTGATAGACGCGCGAGGAATCCATGAACCGGTCGCAGAGCACGATCTTGCCCCTGGAAAGCGCCGGCCGGATGACCTCTTCCACATGGTCGTTGCGAGCGGCGGCAAAGAGGATCGCCTCCATGCGGGTCCCGAAGGCTTCCGCGGCACCCGAAAGCAGCACGTGGCGCACCGCCTCGGCGCCCGGTGAGCCGCCCGGCTCCCGGGTCAGCAGCACGTCATGGCCTTCGGCTCGAAGGGCCTCGGCGAGGCGGCGGATCTGCGTGGACTTGCCCGCGCCCTCTCCGCCTTCAAACGTAACGAACAATCCTGTACCGGACGACAATGACACTTTCCCGCATTCTGAGCGCCGCGCTCATCCTCTATCTATCCGAAGATAGTGCGGAACGAAACCTTTTGCCGCGGCGACATATTCACCTTCCCCGGCAAATTGCGGCAACAATGTTCGGCTCAGCTTTGCTCGGACGTATCCCAGAGCCACGAGAAGAACAGCGATTCGCCAAGCTCGAGCAGCGCATCGACCGCGCGGCTGCTGAGCGATCCGACTTCCACCGATTGCACCGTATAGAGCGGCACTTCGCGCAGCATCCTGTTGCCGGATACGATGCGCAGCGTGCCGACTTCCGTGCCGGCCTTCACGGGCGCCGTCAGCGGCCAGTGATAGACAATGCGGGCGGCCAGCCGGTCCGGATTGTTGATCGGAACATAGACGCTGACCGGCGCCTTGGCGACGAGATCGACGGTGCGCGCCGTGCCGCCATAGACGCTTGCCGCGCCGATGACTTCCTTGTCGGCAAAGACCTGCCGGCTCTCGAAGGCCGTCAGCCCCCATTCCAGCACGCGCTTGGCCTCTTCCGTGCGCTCCTTGTCGGAGGCGATGCCCGCAAGCGCCACGAACAGCCGCCGTCCGTCGCGCTGCACCGAGGCGACGATCGAATAGCCCTCCCCTTCCGTAAAGCCGGTCGCCAGGCCGTCCGCGCCGAGATCCATGCCGAGCAGCGGATTGCGGTTACGCTGGAAGATCTTGTTCCACTCGAAATCCGGCTGGGCGAAATAGGAATAGAGAGAGGGATAGGATGTCTGCAGATCGGCAGCGAGCGTCACCAGTTCCCTGGCCGTCACCTTGCTCTTGCCGTCGGGAAGGCCGGTGGAATTGCCGAAGACGGCCTTGTCCATGCCGAGATCGCGAGCGCGCCGCGTCATCGAAGCCGCGAACTGGTCTTCGCTGCCGGCCATGCCCTCGGCAAGGATGATGCAGCCGTCATTGGCGCCCTGGATCGCCACGCCCTTGATCAGGTCCTCGACGCGAACCCTCGATTTCAGCGCCGCAAACATCGTGGCCGCACGCGAAGGCGCGCCGCCTGTGCGCCAGGCATATTCGGAGACGGGATATTCGGTATCGAGCGAAATCTGCCCCTTGCTGACGGCATCGAAAACGAGATCCATCGTCATCAGCTTGGCAAGCGAGGCAGGCGCAAAAACCTGGTTCTCGTTCTTGGCGAGAAGCACCGTACCGGTCGAGGCTTCGATCATGTAGGCCTGTGCGGCCTTGGTGACGAAACCCGCCTCGGTGCCTTCTGCGGCAAGGGCCGCGGAAGCGGGCAGGAGCAGGCATGCAAGGAGGCGAAGCAGCGGCTTCAACATCGCAATTCCCATTGATCGTGCGGATTGATTCAGGAGGGTAAAGCGAGCCGGAAGCCGATGCAATTACACTTTATTGTGCGATTTATCGCGCCTTCGCACTGCCGCCGTTCTGACGTTTGAACGAGGCCAGGATGGATTCCTGCGTCAGCCCGTCATTGCGCACCATCACGGCGTCGAAGGCGAGCGGAACCTTCACCGTGACCGCCTCTTCCTGATAGTTCATGGCAAGCGAGGCGCCCTTCGACCAGCCGTTCGGCCGCTCGTAGGGAACAGGGCCGATGTCCGGCAGAACGACCATCTGTTCCATGGCCGGCGCGGCATTGTAGGCCGGCGGCGGGGTCAGGAAATGACCGCCGGCCGGCGCCTGCATCGGCACGGGCGCGAGAGCCGGAGCCGCATTATACTTCGCGCTCGGCGTATTGCCCGCATAGGCGGTCGAGGAGAATGGCACCGGCACGTTGGCGGGCGACGGATCGGCATAGTCGCCGAGGCTCTGGAGCTGGTCGCCGGTGATCTTCTTGCTGTTGGAGGCGACCATGACGCCGGTCGCAATCTGGCCCTCGCCCGGATAAATGCCCGGAATGCGGCTGCCCTTCGGAATATAGGAGGCCATCAGATAGGGCATGTCGTGGCCGTCGAGCGGCGCCTTGCCGACATATTGCACGCGAACCTTGCCGGTGCCGCTGTGCTGGAGGTCGAGCATGGAGGCAGTCTTGTTGGACAGGTCGATGATGCGGCCTTCGTGATAAGGCCCGCGATCGTTGACGCGCACGATGATGGACGAGCCGTTTTCGATATTGGTCACGCGCGCATAGCTCGGCAGCGGAAAGGTCGGATGCGCGGCTGAAAGGTGCATCTGGTCGTAGACTTCGCCATTCGCCGTCAGGCGGCCGTGAAAGGCAGAGCCATACCAGGAAGCGATACCCACCTTGTTATAGGAATAGTCTTCCTTGGGGTAATACATCTTGCCCTTCACCACATAGGGATCGCCCACCATGTAGCGGCCGCCGCCCTTGGGGATATTGTTGCCGGTGGCAACGCGCGGGCTGGCTTTGACGCCATATTCGCTCTCGGAGAAATATTCCTTGCCGTGGGATTTCTTCTTGGGAACCGCCTGTGTCGTGCCGCAGGCCGCCACAGTTGCGCACATGGCCGATACCGCCAGCCACCGTGCCGCCGTTGCGAAAGACGCCGCCCCGTAATTCAGTTTCATATGCCCCACGCCGTCAAAGACTAATATGGTTAAGGAACTCGTTTTTAAATGAGTTGGAGTTGCCTTATGCCCTGCCTGCCTAACGAGACTTTAATCTTGTGGATATCGTGGCGAATTTGCGAACGATTTCGCGGCGATAGGTCGAATTCTAACGCTTATGGTTAATGTTTGGTTGATTTTAACCTGTGCGGGAACGAGATGGCGGCGGTTTTACTGCGCGACCCCGACGCTTTCTTTCGCGACAGCCTGTTCGGCGCGCCGCCGCCATACTGTCCCGCAACGGGGCATTTCCTCCTGTCTTTATAAATAGTTGCGTAAGGCAGGTAACGTCCCGTTAAGGATGCCGCGGAAATGATTGCGTTCTGTCAAGATGCATGACGCGTCGATTCCAGAGGATGAGAAGCCTCAGTTTCCGATCAAGGCGCCGCATGACATCGATCAATACGAATACATCCGCAATCGCTGCCCTGCAGAGCCTCAGGTCCGTCAACGCAAGCCTGCAGACGACCGAGCGGCATGTCTCGACCGGTTTGCGTGTCGAGAAGGCAGCGGACAACGCCGCCTACTGGTCCGTCGCAACGACCATGCGCTCCGACAACAAGGCGATATCGGCCGTTCAGGATGCGCTCGGCATGAGCAGCGCGGTAGTCGATACCGCCTATACCGCGGTTTCCTCCTCCATCAACGTCATGTCCGAGATCAAGTCGAAGATCGTCGCGGCCCATGAAAAGGGCGTCGACAAGACCAAGATCGACGAGGAACTCACCCAGCTCAAGCAGCAGCTGAGATCGACGATCGAATCCGCATCCTTCAACGGCGAAAGCTGGCTGGTCTGGGATACGGGCGACGACTCCAAGGACAAGCAGATCGTCAGCTCTTTCGTGCGCGACGGCAATGGCGGCGTGCAGCTGGCGATGATGACCTATCCCATCAACACGCCGCCGCCGCTCACGGATACGAACGTCCAGTATTTCGTCGATAACGGTGGTTCCGGCGAATACGGAATTCTCTCCAGCGGGGCCTTCGCATTCCAGGCCGGTGCAGCCAAGAACTATATCCTGCTGAAGGGAGCGACCGTACCGGCCTCCTCCGTCGAGATCACCCTCGACAATTCCACGACGACGGCGGAGCTGGAGGATATGCTGAAGACCGTGGAAAGCATGACGAAACAGATGATTGCCGTCGGCGCGACGCTCGGTTCGCTCAGCAAGCGCATCGACATGCAGGCATCCTTCGCCAGGGATCTGAGCGAATCCATAGACAGCGGCATCGGCCGGCTGGTCGACGCCAATATGGAAGAGGAATCCTCCCGCCTCAGCGCCGCCCAGACCCGGCAGCAGCTCGCCGTGCAGTCGCTGTCGATCGCCAACGGCGCGCCGCGCAACATCCTCAACCTCTTCCAGGGCTGAAGATCTCAAGCGACAGCCGAGGCCGGCGCCAGCCGCAACGCCGGGCGATCGGGGCAGTTTATCCGCTCAATTGCCGTTCGACACGTCGGAGCACGTTGACGCTGGAGGGCGAACCGCTATAAAGCCTGCCGAACCGCGATTTGTTGGTCGAGGCAGGCAGTCTTCGTCAAGAACGGACTCCTTCCGGCAAAGACCAGCCAGATCAATCGATGGAAGAGTGTCCGAGTGGTTTAAGGAACCGGTCTTGAAAACCGGCGTGCGGGAAACCGTACCGTGGGTTCGAATCCCACCTCTTCCGGATCCATCTTATTGAAAATTCCACACATTTTCGTCGCTCCGTGGCTGCAATCTTCAAGCTGGCTTGCAACATAGTCAACGGAAATCTGCAACAATGCTGCAACTCAGGCTGCGATCCGGCTGGGATGGGTACACGTGTGCCGAGTTGCTTTCCTCGCCCGTCACTGCTTCCTTGAGCACCATGCATGGCACGCATCGATTCGTCGCGCGGGAGGAAGAGTTGTCTGAAAGGTTTAAGAAGTTCGAGGCGGAACTGGACGCCCTCCTTGATGAAGGCGAGATTCTTCATGCGGCTCTGCAATACAAATGCAGGCCGAAAGAATTTAGGGAAGCCTACAGTAAGCTTTATGACATGCAGAAAGTGGATAAGCTTATAAAGGATCTGCCGAGTTTTGACGTGAAATATCAGTCGTGGTTTTCAAAAGCGCAATCTGTTGTTAAGCAAATACTTCCGGATAGGATATCTGATTTCAATTCGTATTTCGAATACCCGAAGGCTCGGAAAGACATAAATTTCGAGAACTACAAGATCAAGGATGCGTTGAAGGGTCTTGTCGTCAGCTTATACGGGGAAGTAAAGACCGATGCCAGCGCCGCAATACCCGAGATGGCCCAGCAGGTTAATATCATCCGGGCGGCGAAAGATGCGCTCGGCAGTCGCCTCACCGAGATGCGGTCGATTTTGCAAGCAGACCTTTTCGACAGCGAGATCGAAAGCGCCAAAGCTCTTGCGAAGGCGGGTTATCTTCGCGCCGCAGGAGCTGTTTGCGGTGTTGTGATCGAAAAGCACCTCACCGAAGTTTGCGACACACACGGTCTCAGCGTTAAGAAGAAGCACCCCGGAATTTCGGACCTAAACCAGTTGCTCAAAGACAACGATACGATAACAGTTCCCCAGTGGCGATTTGTCCAGCACTTGGCTGACATCAGAAACCTTTGCGATCACGCCAAGGAACGTGAGCCTACCAAGGAAGAGATCGCCGATCTTGTTGCTGGCACGGAAAAGGTACTGAAGACCATATTCTGAAACGAGGTCTAGGCTCGCCGGTCATGACGCAAAGAGACCCAGTCGCTATCCTAGACAGGGTACTCAATGGGGAGAGAATGAGAATGCGAAAGGGGTTAGCGTTTGTCGCTTTGTTTTTCTTTTCAATCGCAACCGCCCACGCCGAGACACTCTTATGTGCGCAGGAAGTCGCTGGCGGCCTGAAGTATCTGAATGGAGCTTGGATGGGGACGCCTTTTAATAACAACAACGCTTCTCAGTACGCGATAACTTCGCAACCGAGCGACCCTATGAAATATTCGGTCAAAGAACTCGGGAAAAGCATCGAAGTGTTTTCTTGTGATCGATACAGACTGCCAAACGGAGATTTGATGGACGCCCTGTACTGTGGCGGCCCGGCCTGGGGAATGGTAATCAATTTTTCGAAACTGCGATACGTCGAGATGTACTCACACGGCTACATCAACGATGACAGAAGCGGCGACAATACGCCTTTTGTGGCGGGCGGTAAGTGTTCGGTGATCAATCCTTGACTTGTCTTCCGAACCGGCACGGCAGTAGTTGAAAGCCCCTCGTAATAGCGGTCGAACCGACACCGTTGGTGAGGGTCAAAAATTTCCCACAAAATTTGCGAGGGACGTGGGGGGTGTTGGTGGGGGGTGGGTCCAGCCAAAGCCCTTTTCCGCCGAAGAAAAAACGC
>UCFC01000019.1 GCA_900471515.1 Hyphomicrobiales bacterium
GCGAACGTGATCACCGGCGGCGCCGGCAACGACACGCTGAATGGCGGCGCCGGCGCCGATACGCTGATCGGTGGGGCGGGCAACGATACCTATATCGTTGACAATGCCGGTGACCTCGTCACCGAAGGTGCCGATGCCGGGATCGATACGGTGAAGGCTGGGTCGGCGACCTATACGCTTGCCGACAATGTCGAGAACCTGACCTATACGGGCACGGTGGCCTTCACCGGAACGGGCAACGACCTTGCCAACACGATTACCGGCGGTGCTGCGGCCGACCGGCTGTCGGGTGGAGACGGCAACGACACGCTGAACGGCGGCGCCGGTGCCGATACGCTGATCGGTGGAGCGGGTGACGATACCTATATCGTGGATGTCGCCGGCGACGTCGTTACCGAAAGTGCCGGTGCAGGCACCGACACGGTAAAGACCGGGCTCGATCGCCTGACACTTGCTGCCAATGTCGAAAACCTCGTCTACACCGGCAGCGGTGGCTTTAATGGCATCGGCAACGCGCTTTCCAATACGATCACAGGAGGTGTCGGCAACGATACGCTGAGTGGTGGAGACGGTAGCGATACGCTGATCGGCGGCAAGGGCAACGACTATTACGTCATCGACAATGCCGGGGACGCCGTCATCGAAAATGCCGGCGAAGGGATCGACCAGGTGCAGACGTCCCTCGCCAGCTATACGTTGGGAGACAACATCGAAAACTTGAGCTCGGGTGCCACCGGCTTCGAAGCCTTTGTCGGAACAGGCAATGCGCTCGATAATCGGATTGTGGGCAATCTCGCGGGGTCGAATACGCTGACAGGTGGCGCCGGAGACGACGTCCTTATTGGTGGAATAGCCGCGGACTTTTTCGTCTACGAGCCGAATTGGGGGCACGACACGATCATGTCTTTCGAGGTAGCCGGCGGGGCACATGATACGATCAGGATCGATCACACGATCTTTGCCGACTGGGCATCGCTGCTCGCCTCATCAATCCTGTCGGGCAGCGACACAATCATTACCGCAGATGCGGACAATACTATCACACTGAAGAACGTGACTGTGTCGAGCCTGCAGTCGTCGGACTTCCAGTTTGTATGAGTTCGGTTCGGACCTGCCGACGGGACTTCCTGTCGGGAGGACCGGAATGGAGTTCCGTCGCGTCTGAAAGGAATTGGATGTGCGCGAGGGAGTTTACGCAACCGGGAATGAAGCTGTCGACAAACGGTGTGCGTGATGGTCAAACGCATTCTCGGTTTGAACTCGGAAGAAGGTTGGTGCGCATGCCAGCACCAACGCTTTCCGAGCATGGTGCCGTTTCCGTCGCCCAGACCGCCAGGGACGAGGTGATGGCTTTCTAGAGGGTAAATTTCCCGCAAAGCTCGCCAGAACCTTGAAGAATGCGCAAGCGAACCGGGCAATCCCCGATGCAAGGACCAATAATGCGAAATGCCGTCAGAGCGGACGAAAGACGCTAACGCGCCCAATCGCGCGCTTGGCCGGATTCGCGCAGTTCGGCCAAAGTCTTGCCGACACAACTGCCGCCGCCCGTATCGCCGATTGCTTTCGCTCGGCCGTCCAGCGTGATTGTGCCCCCTATACGGTCTGAAGCCACATAGGTCGCCACCCCGTCCTGCGAGATCCGCGACAGGTAAAAGACGTTATAGGTTTGGTTGTATTTGCACTGGATGACCAGGGGAAACTGGTTGAACGGATCATCCTGCGCCTGAACGGCAGCAAGGGGAAGGCCGGCGAGCAATACCAGGCCTGCGAGGAATATTTTTGCGGATCCGCGTGGTCTCTGGCGGTATATCCGGGCCATCGTTCCGTTCCTTCCTGAAGTTGATCTTCGAAATGAGGGGGACATTGGAGCATTTCCGGCGGGGATCGAATCGCCCGAAATGCTCTATCTCTTTGTTTCCAGGTAATTCCGGACGCAAAACCGTTTCACACTCCTGCTGGAACTACTCTGGACGGTCAGGGCCATCAGTCCATTGCGGTCAAGGAGGCGAACGCTGCGTTGCAGCCTGCCGTTCAGCCGAAGGATACGTTTTTCGCGGAGCTTCGTGAAACAACGGGCAACAGTTTCGACAGTCAGACCGAGATAGTCGGCGATGTCGCTGCGCGACATCATCATATCGAATTCAGCATCTTCCGGATGACGCTCTGCCATTTCGCAGACGAAAGCCGCAACCCGCTTCAGGGCGCTTTGCTCGGTGATGACGAGTTGTTTATGCTGGGCCTTTGCAAGGTTCATGAGCGCGATGTGGAGAAGGTCTACGGGGACGGCCGCGTTTTGATTGGCCCGAAAGGGTCTGATGGACGTTTCGCAGACGGCTTCGGCAAAATCGGTGCGAATATTGCCTGTTTCCAGGCCGAACCATTCGCCCTTGCCGCAAAAGGACAAGATGTATCTCTGGCCGCTGGTAGTCAGGCGGTAGATCCGCACCGCGCCTGCTTCGACCTGGTAGATTGCAAGCGCATGTTCACCTTCGCTGTAGATTGTTTCGTCGGCCTTGAGCCTGATCGATTGATCCCTTACCGTTTGCCCGACAGCTCGATGGCGGTGCCCCGGCACTGTCGTGTGTTTTACAATCGCGTGGTCTTGAAGCATCGGCGTCGCCCCCATCCGCGTCGCAGCATATGCAATCGTTGCTTGCCGCGGTATTCGAGATACCCCTTACGTATTGCTACTGAAGCCCGGAACCACGGGCGGGTGTATAAGCCTATGCCCCTTGTTGAGAGCGATACGAAAAAATCGGGGAGGTCTCGATGGCATCGGAAGAGGAAGGGGAAAGCCGGGCACTCCAAAACCCCGCTGACGTGCGCATACAACTCGAGCGTATTCTGACGAGCCCGGAATTCCTTGCTCCTGAACGTGGGCGGCGCTTCCTGCAATATATCGTCGAGGAAACACTGGAAGGTCGCAGCGAGCAGCTCAAGGCCTACACGATCGCCCAGGCGGTTTTCGGGCGCGACACCTCGTTCGATGCCCAGAATGATCCGGTTGTCCGTATCGAGGCGGGGCGCATCCGTCGTGCGCTCGAACGCTACTACCTCGTCAGCGGAAGCTGCGATCCTATTCGCATCACTATTCCCAAGGGGAGATATTCGCCGCATTTTTCAGATTTTGAGGGCAGCCCGAATGGGGACGAAGCGGCAAATTTGCGGGATTCTGCAAATCAGCGGCGCAATGCCGAACGCGCGATCAGCTGGCGCAATCTTCTGCTGCCGATCGGCCTGCCTGCGCTGTTCGGCACCATAGCTGTCCTTGCTCTCATTCGTCCGCTCGAGACCTATCTCTCGCCGCCAAAGCCCCCGCCACCCCCGGCCACCGCGACTTCTCAGAACAGACCCAAGGTTATCGTGGAACCCTTCGCGGCTCTTGGTGGCGCCGCAGAAGGGTCGGACTTCGCTAAAGGGCTGGTCGATCAGTTGATCGCGAAGCTCATGAAGGCCGAGCGCTTCGTCGTGCTTGCACCGGGTCGATTCGACACCGCTATGACCGGCATGCAATACAGCCTTCAGGGGAGTGCGCTGACCGAAGGTACGGTCCTCCATCTGCATGTCCGCCTGATAAGCGGCGCCGATGGTACGGTTATCTGGGCAAACCAATATGATCGCGACCTGCGCGGTCAGGCCATGCTCGATGTCGAAGAGGAGATCGCCACCCAAATCGCGATGGAGATAGCGAATAACCGCAAACTGAACGGCACAGGCTCCGAGCCATAGCGGTCTATCTTGCCGCAATGGCCAGGCCAGAGGCGCGCAGCCCGTTCAGGAAGCGCTCCTGATCCTCCTGCCGCTGCAGGCGCAGAGCGACTTCCTTGCGGACATTGGCCAACAGTGCCGGCGCGTGGAGGCTCAGCCAATCCTCTTCCCGCCTGGCTTCGTCCGTCTTTCCAGCTGCTCCGAGGATAGACATCAGCACAAGGCGGTGCATCGGGTTGGAGTCGAGATCGGATTTTCGCGACCACCGCTCCGCCTCTTCGACATTTCCCTTCATGAACGCACATAGCGCCATGCCGACCTCGTAATAACCCTCGGGGCCGATACCCCTGTTCAACGCGATCGACAGCAGTTCGCAGCCGGATTGCCATTTTCCCGACATTGCCAGCCGGAAGCCATATTCACCGGCGACTTCCACATCATCGGGATTTGCCGCATAGGCTGCAGCTCCGGCCTTCAGAGCCTTGTCGATATCCCCTCTGTAGAAGCTTACCATCATCAGGGCCTGCAATACGCGGGGATTGCCTGGCGCAAGCCCTGCCGCCCGCTGTACCGCCGCCGTTGCCTGTTCGAGCGACGGGGCCGAAGGGGCGGTGCCAAGCTTATGGCGAAACCGCACCTCATCGAGGTAAACGACGGACAACAGGGCCCAGGACAGGGCGTTGTCGGGAAAACGCCGGGTCGCCTGCTGCAGGCATTCGCGCACGGCGTCGTGGCTTTGCGTGGTCATGCTCTGGCGGTAGCTGTAATAGGCGAGCGTGCAGGCATAGGCGCCCTGATCGCCTGTCCGTGCAGGTTCGGCGGCTGTATCCGTGTCGATCTGAAAGATGGCGCCATGGGGTTGCGTGATCGCATTGGCGATTTGCCTGGCGATATTGCCCTGGATCGCAAGCTTGTTCTCGGCGCTGAGATCGGCATCGAAATTGTTGGCCCAGACGATAACCCCGTCCGACTGGCGTACAAGCCTGGCTGCGGTGCGCAGTCTGCTGCCGTCGAGCTGGACATTTCCCTGCAACACCAGGTCGCCCCCGGCCCCGGTGCGCAGCGGATCGGCGACCACGACAATGTGGTCGGACTGGGCAAGTTGACCGATAACGTCGTCGCGCACACCACGAGCTATATCCAAGCCGGTATCGGCGAGGTCGCTCTCGGAAAAAAACTCGACGATTACTTTCGGCAGGGAAGCTGCTGCCGGCAATGGACCGGTCGGTCCATCTCGTTCGGCAGAGAGCGCAAATGCAAGAACGGCTATCACGCCGATGCCCAGGCCAAGAAGGCTCAGCCGCACCGGGCGCCATGCTCGCGCAGCAAGCGGGCGGTCTCGATGCGCCGGTTCCGTCGCCCGCGATGTTTCCTCGCCAATCGCTGCCAGCGGGGGCGGCAGATCTCGGGCATATTCGAAATGCGGCACATAGCCACCCTTGGGGACGGTGATGATGACCATATCCGCCTGGCCCGCGACGAGATAGTAGCGCTCGAGCGCCTTTCTTATCCGGCCGGCCTCGATCCGCACGACCGGATCGTTTTGCGGATCGAACGACGCTTCCCGGCCGAAAACGATATTTGCGATCGTGAATGCCTTCAGGAAATCGGAACGGCCGGCAAGCGTCTCATTGACGACAAACTCCAGGAAGTTCCGCCCGCGCTTGGGCGCATGGAACTCCTCGCTGCCGAGAATCCGTTCAACCTGCCGGCAAATTTCATCTGCCGTCGGTCCAAAACTATTGAAAACATTGATATTTGCGCTTCTCATAATCGTCCCTACGACAAGATCACGCAATTATTTAAGCTAGCCCTAACGCATCATATCCTACAAGCCGGTGGTTGCAAGGCTTGCTTTAGGGATGTCAAATATAAGCTGGCCATACATTGGCAGGCGACGTATTCGCAGGCTCAAGCGGTTGCGCAGTCACGTCGATGGCGATGGTCATTCGCATGAGCTCGGCCAGATTTCGCGCACCCATCTTGGCCATGACGTTGGCGCGGTGGACCTCTACCGTACGGGCGCTGATGCCGAGATGATAGGCGATCATCTTGTTCTGCAGGCCCTCGAGAACGCCGGTCAGAACCTGGCGTTCGCGCTCCGTGAGCTGACGAAGCCGGGCCGCGACATGCTCGCAATCGGTGCTCGGCCTGTCGATGCGCCCGTGTTCCATCGCCGCTTTGATGGCCGAGATCAGCGCTGCTTCCTTCAGCGGTTTTTCCAGAAAATCAGATGCCCCGGCCTTCATCGCCTGAACGGCTGCGGCTATACCGCCCTGGCCGGTGATGACGATCGCGGGCACGGCCGGGTTGAGACGCCTCAGCCGCCGAAGCAATTCGATGCCGTCGATATCGGGCATGCACAAGTCCGTGACAAGACAGGTTCGGCCCGAAAGTGGCAGGAGTTCCAGAAAGGCCTTCGCGCAGCTGTGGGCACGAACGGCAAAACCCGCCGATACGAGCAGAAACGTCAGAGATCGACGGAGCGACTCTTCGTCATCGACGAGATGGATCGTAAGGTCGTTCGCCATCGATTGTGGCCTCCGCCAGCGGAAGTGAAAAGGAGAGGATTGAGCCGCCCTGTATTGCCTTATGCGCAGCTATGCGACCGCCATGCGCTTCGATGATGCGCTTGGACAGTGCCAGACCCATGCCGAGGCCGTGTGGCTTGCTGGTGACGAAGGGGCGAAACAGCGCCTCCTCGATGTCGGCAGCAATTCCGCAGCCGTTGTCCGACACTTCGACAACCAGATGCGAGAAATCGTCGGTTCTGGTGCGGATCACGATAGCCGGCTGCTCGACACCGTCGGTTGCCTCCATGGCGTTGCGGAAAAGGTTCATCAGGACTTGGACAATCTGAACGCGGTCTGCGAGCACGGTGTCACGCTCTGCTGTGAGCTGCAGATCGGGGCAGGCGTTTTTCCGGGATGATCCGGCGAGGGAAAGCGCCACCGCTTCGCGGATCAGCGCGTGAACCGCCTCCATCTGCCTGTCGCCGGCACCGCGCTTTGCGAATCCCCGGATGTTCCGGACGAGCGCTCCCGCCCACAAGGCGTGCTGCGCAATTTCGGACAAGGCCTCACGAAGCTTCTCGTCGTGGCGGTGGCGATCATCGGTCATAAGGCGGCCGCAGCCTTCGGAGTAAGCGACGATGGAGGATAGCGGCTGGGACAGTTCATGAGCCAGTGTCGCAGTCATCTCCCCGAGCGCCGCTATTCTTGCGAGATGTGCCAATTCGCATTGCAGCTCCCGAATTTGACCCAATGTTTCGCGTTCTGTCCGAAAGTCCTCGAAGATCGCCGCCGTAAAGCCTTCCCTTTCGCCAGGTTTGTGGATGATTGTCAGGGCAGCTGGAAACCGAACGCCGCTCTTGGTCGTTGCCAGGCCGGCCCGAACCGCACCCTGGTCCGCCCAACGTGCCTTGAGCTGAACATCCGGCGTCGAGGACCAGACGGCGTCGATCTTATGGTCAAGCAATTCGTCTTCTTCATAGCCGAACAAGGCCACGGCAGCTCTGTTGCAGGCCGAAATTCTGTTGTTTTCGGTCATGACAAACACTGCATCCGGCATGTGCCGATAGAGTTGCCGCATCCAGCTCGTCTCTGGCCAGTTCTCTTCGGGCAACGCGTGTGCCGGTTTGCTGCGTGCCGATGGCGATCCGATGAGCGAGGTCCGCCTCCCCAGGCCGGAGATCACGGAACTGTATTCGGCAATATGCGGCGTCTCCATCCTGGTGGACATGATGGCCTTCTCCGCCACTTGAGAGATGTTGGTGTTTCGACTGCCCTTTTCTCTCGACAATGACGAGAATCTACCACCTTTGGACCGGGCATCGATGTAGTATCGCGTAGACTCTATTGGTCTTTTTCTGCAAGCCGACCAGCGAAGGCCTGCCAAGCGGGCGCGCTCGGTCGGCCGCATTTCCATTGATCCGGCTCAATGCCTCCGGCTCTTTGTTGCGCTACTCTGATGTTCACTGGCGACAGGTTGTTCGAGGGAGCCGGAAGATGAGGACGTTTGCCCCTGTAATCGCTGTTGCAGCCGCCGCGTCGATCGTGACGCCCGTCGGCGCCCGGGAGACCCGCAACGAATTCAGGCGCATGAACCGGGCCGAAAACCTGCCGGGGCACATCAGCACCTATCACAACAAGCCCGCCGCGTGATGAGGCAACAGGCTGCGGATTCAGGCGCCGGACGGGAGCGAGGGTTGGGCCTCCTTTGGAAAGAGATTCGTGACAACCCCATGCTCTGGCTGCTTGTCGCAGTGCCGGTGGTCTTCGTCGCCGCGCGCGTTGCCCCCGAGGCGCATACGGTGCTCTTCATTCTGTCGGTGCTTGCCGTGATACCCTTGGCCGGCCTTCTCAGCCACGCGACCGAATCCGTTGCGGCAAAAACGGGCGATGCTGCCGGCGGTTTGCTCAACGCCACGCTCGGGAACCTGACGGAACTGGTGATAGCGCTGACTGCCCTGCATGCCGGACAATATACTTTGGTAAAATCGTCCGTTGCCGGCGCGATCGTCACGAATACGCTGTTCATGCTGGGGGCATCGTTTCTACTCGGCGGCCTCAAATATCACAGTCAGGAATTCAACCGAGCCAATGCGCGCCTTCAGGCAGGCCTGCTCTTCCTCGCCACGATCGGCCTGCTGATGCCGTCGGCGGTCGCCTCGATGGATTCAACGTCGGCGAGCGCAGTCATCCAGAAACTCAGCTTCGGCCTGGCGATCCTGCTCATCGTCGGCTACGGGCTGGGGCTGTTGTTCACGCTCAAGACGCATCGCGAGTTCTTTGCCGCAGCCGAGCACGCTGAGGCGGACGAACAGCCGTGGCCGATCGGCATCGCTCTATCCACACTTGCCGGCGTTACGATACTTGTCGCGCTGGTCAGCGAGATCTTCGTCGAGTCCGTGCAGGAGGCGGCCGAAGTCTTCGGGATGACGCCCGCCTTTGTCGGCTTCATCGTCGTCGCGCTGGTTGGCGGCGCCGCCGAAATGGCTTCCGCCTTCTCCGGTGCGCGCAAGAACCGCCTCGACCTGAGCGTGGGCATTGCGCTCGGAAGCGCATCGCAGATCGCGTTGTTCGTCGCTCCCGTGCTGGTCTTGTTGAGCTATGTGATCGGTCCGACACCGATGGATCTGCAGTTTTCGCCGGGCGTCGTGGTCATGGTTTTCCTGGCGACCATTACGGCGATGTTCGTCACCAATAGCGGGCGTTCGGCATGGTTCGTCGGCATGCTGGTGCTGACGGTCTATATGATCTTTGCCACGACCCTATATGTTTTGCCCGAGCGGACCCTGTGAGGCAGATTGCGCAGAGGGTCCGGCCGACCTGAACCTGGGAAGGTCGAAAACGTGCCGACGAAACCTGGCCATAAATTGACCCACAGGCAAATGCGGCGTCTGTTCTTCGTCGCGCTCGCAAAGCAGATTCGTGTGATCTGGCCGATCCTGTCCGGGATCGTCTCGGTGATGATCCTATCCGGGCTTGTAATCTGGCACATCGAAGGCTGGCGGATCGACGAAGCTCTCTATTTCACTTTCGTCACGGGCCTGACCATCGGCTACGGCGATCTTACCCCCAAACATGTTTCATCGCGGATATTGTCGTTGGTCATCGGCTTTGCAGGCATTGTGCTGACCGGCATCGTTGCTGCCGTCACCGTCAAAGCCCTGAATTCCGCCGATTGGGAGTCCTGACGTCCCGCATCGGATCGGCTGCCTGGATGCCAGTGAGAGCGCCGGCCCGTCGCTCTTGCCCTCTGGATCGAGCAATTGAATCTCGTGCGACGTGATCCGACCGAGCCGTCCCTGCGAATGATATTGGAGACGAGGATCGGGAACGAACGGCGTTCCGTCGAGTTTGGATGATTGACGGGTTCGCGCAGATGATCGGAGCTACGCCATGAGCAGAGAGCGTGGGCGAAGGAAATTGATGCTCCGGCTTCCCGATATCCGTCATCGGCTCGTTGGCATGACGAACGAGACGCTGGGTGAGATGTTTGAGGCCTATGACCTTGCCGTCGACGCACTGGATCGGTTCCGAAATCAGCACCCGCGAGAAGACAGGCTGATCGCCGAATATGAACAGCTCTGCCTGGAAATAGAGCGGGAAATTGTCGTCTACTGCAGCGACCGCTGAACCTGTCCGTCGAACCCGGCAGCGGGATGATCGTTCCCGCTTGCCGTCGTTCCGGGCCAGGCCCAGGCCCGCAGCAATTCGTAAAAGACGCTGAGGACCACGGGTCCCAGAAACAGGCCGAGAAGCCCGTGAGAGAGCGTGCCGCCGATGACCCCGATCAGGATGACGGGCATCGGGGTCGAGAGGCCACGTGCCATCAGCACGGGCTTCAGGACGTTGTCGACGACCGTGATCGGTATGGCGAGACAGGTAAAGAGGAGGGCGGTGGCAGACGGCCAGGAGAACCATGCCCAGATGATCATGGGCAGAAGCACCAGCGCCGGTCCCAGCTGCATCACGCAGAGCATGAAGACGGCGAAGCTCAGTGCGCCGCGTGCTGGAATGTCGAAGAAGGCAAAGCACAGGCCGCAAAGCAGGGTCTGAAGGAACGCGACGCCGATGACGCCGCGCGAGACATTCCGTACCGTGGCTCCGGCAAGCCGTGCAAAGCCAACACCTTTTTCGCCGGCAATACGGCTTGCCAGCACCTGTATCGCCGCCGCCAGATGTGTGGCTCGTGTGAGAAACAGGCCGGAAAGAATGGTGGAGACGACAAAGCTCAGCACGCCGCCGCCGATCGAGGCGAGCTTCGTGACGACGACGCCCGTGACCTCGCGAATGGGAGCCTGAAACTTGATGATGGTCGAGGCGAGATCGCCTGCTATCTTGTTCCATGCGTCGTCGATACGCTCTCCGATGACCGGCCACTCCTTGACGGCGGCCGGTGCGGCGGGCAGTGCAATGTTCTCCGTCATCAGCTTTTCGACCAGCGCCTGCGCGGCATCGGCAAAATTGACCGCCACGAGGGCCAGCGGCGCGATGATAAGGATGAGGCAGCCGACGACAACGATGACGGCCGCAATAACCGGCCTGTTCCCGATCAGCCGCGAGAGCGCCTCGAACATCGGAAACAGTGCCACGGTGAGGATCGCCGACCAGATGACGATCAGCGCGAATGGCGCAATGAGTACCATGGTCCAGTAGGCGAAAAGCCCGATAATGCCCAGCCGGACAAGATCGCTGACCCTTGCCTCTATCGAAATCTGGCCGGCCTCGGTTTTCGGCGCCGGTGTCTCGGTCGTCTGTTCCATGTGGCCATCCGCCATGTGTCAGGCGGCTCCGCCTACGGCGTTGTGTCGGGCACGATACGGCGGATGCTGCGATCCTCCATGAAGTCGGCCGGCCGCTTCTGGCGTTTGCCGAGATCGGGCTCGTCAAATTTCAGCCGCTCGTAGGGGATGGACTGCAGGATGTGCGAGATGCAGTTGATCCGCGCGCGTTTCTTGTCGTCCGAGGGTACGATCCACCACGGAGCGTGATTGGTGTCGGTCATCCGCAGCATCTCGTCATAGGCACGCGTATAGTCCCACCAGCGCTGGTAGGATTCGACGTCCATCGGGCTCAGCTTCCACTGCCGCAGCGGGTCGTCGATCCGGCGCCGGAAGCGACGTTCCTGCTCTTCCTCGCTGACGGTCAGGAAATATTTGAGCAGGATGACGCCGCTTTCGACGATGGCTGCCTCAAAGCGGGGGGCAAGCTCAAGAAAACGCTGTGCTTTCTTCTCGCTGCAGAAGCCCATGACGCGGTCCACGCCGGCGCGGTTGTACCAGCTGCGGTCGAATATCACGACTTCGCCGGCAGCCGGCAGGTGGGCAATGTAGCGCTGCATGTAGATCTGAGATTTCTCGCGCTCGGTCGGCGCAGGCAGCGCCACGACGCGGAAGACACGCGGACTGACCCTCTCGGTTATCCGCTTGATCATGCCTCCCTTTCCGGCGGCGTCACGTCCCTCGAAGACGATGACGATCCTTGCGCCGGATTTCTTCACCCAGGCTTGCAGATGGGCAAGCTCCACCTGCAGCCGCCCGATTTCCTTGTCGTAATCCCACGGCTTCTTTTTCTTTTTGTCCTTGCCGCCGCGGCTTGCCTCACCCTCGGCCTGCTTCAGCTCGTAATTCTCGTCCATGGCTCTGCCTCCTCCTGTCACTCAGATGCATTGTTTGCCGGCGCGGCATTGCCGATCTGGTCGATATCGCCAATCAGCGTCCGCAAGGCTTCCTCTCTGCCGTTGAAAAGATTGTAGGCGCCGATTGCCTTGATGACGCCGGCGCGTTCGAGCACGCTGCGGCTTTCTTCGCTGAGATCGGCGATTGCGAAAATGACATGTCGTTTGGCAAGGATCTCGGCGACGGCCTCGAGGGCGGTTGCGCCGGTGCTGTCGACATGTGTGATGGCGCTTGCATCCAGCACCAGGCATCTGGTTTCGGCGGGAAGCGCCCTTGCTGTCGAGATGAGCCGCGTGCGCACGTAATCGGCGTTGTAAAACAGGATGTTGCCCTGGATCGCGAAGACGGCCGCACCCGCAACGGGGCGAGCTTCCGGGAATCGTTGCAGGTCGAAGAAACCGTGCCGCCCTTCGATGCGGCCAAGAAGGCCGTCACGCGGAAACATCGTCTGGCGCAGCAGATAGGCGAAGGTTGCCGCAACCGCGACGATGACACCGTTGAGGACGCCGAAGCTGATTGCGCCCCACATGGCGATCAGCGCGAAGAGAAATTCCATGCGGCTGATGTGCCAGATTTTCTTCAGTTCGTTGACGTCAATGAGGCTGATGGCCGCCGCTGCCAGGATCGCGGCAAGTGCGGGGATCGGAAGGATGCGCAGCGCAGCGTGAAGAAAAACCAGGGCGGCGACCAGGGTGGCGGCCGACACCAATCCTGCAACCTGCGAAACGCCCCCCGTCGACAGATTTATGGCCGTTCGGGAATCCGATACGCTGACCGGAAACGAACCGAAGAGTCCGGGCGCAATATTGGCGGCGCCGAGCCCGATCAGTTCCTGATTGGCATCGACCTCTTCGCCGGTTCGCGAGCCGAAGCTGCGTGCCGCCACGATGCCGGCGCCAAAGCTCACGAGGAAGATCGCCGCGGAACCGGCAGCGATCTTGTCGAGCGGCATCTGATGGAAAGCGGGCAGGGAGAGCGAGGGAAGCCCGCGCGGGATATCGCCGACCACTGCTATGCCCTGGCCCCGAAAGTCGAAGATCGCAGACAGGGCGACGGAGACGACGACGACCAGCACCGGACCCGGAATCTTGAAGCGGAAGGCCCGGACGAGCCAGAGCAGCGCGAACATGGCGAGGCCGAGGATGAGCGAGGGCATGTGGATCATGCCGCTTTTGGCAAGGATTTCGACGACGGGTTGGACCAGGCCGTCGGATTCGATCTTCACGCCTGTGAAACGGCCGATCTGGCCGACCAGGATCGAGAGCGAGACGCCGGCGAAGAAGCCGACCAGAATTGGGCGGGACAGGAAGTTCGCGAGAACGCCGAGCTTCAGCAATTTTGCGGCGATATAACAGATGCCGACCCCGAGGGCGAGAGCGGCCGCGATGGCGACGCGGTCGTTGCCGGCGGCAGGATCGGCGGCGACGATAGCGCCCATCGCAGCCGCAAGCACGGTCATCGTCGCAGCGTCCGGCCCGACGATCAACAGCCGTGACGGCCCGAAAATCGCATAGGCGATCGGTGCGACGATGCTGGCATAGATACCGGTCTCCGGCGGCAGGCCGGCGATAGCGGGATAAGCAATGGCGCTCGGCAGGCCGACTGCGGCGATCGACAGCCCCGCAGGGATGTCGCTGCGGAGCCAGCTCCTGTTGAAACCGGTCAAGCCTCGCAACATCGGAAGACTGCCTATCACCGCTCCCTCCTTATGCTTTCACCATGAGCCCCATTGTGTTTTGCCGTCGCTTGCGGCGATGCAGACGCCGCCGCCGCGATCGCGATAGATTGCGGCCTCGATCAGCAACGTAAAACAGCATGACGACGACAAAGATCAGCACGCCCAAGGCAGAACCGTCGAGAAACACAGCCGCGCCCTTCCGGCTGGTCCGGACAAGCCGTTCGATCGCTATCAGCGCGGAATAGTAGGCTTGTTTTGGTTCCGATGCCCGTAGCATCGCGTAGTCTCTATCGCGCTATCGCGGGCATATCCGTCGCGCGGGATTGCCTCTGCAGCAGGGCAAGGAGGCGGGACCGGCCAAAGGACTGCCATTCCAGCCCCTACACCCGCAATCCACATGGGTTTTGGAAGCCGGCTAACGTATGATCGCGTATTTTACGTCTCCCGCCGATCCGCTTGTTATATAATTTCCTCATCTGCTTAGCGCAGTTTGACAAAGGGGGGGATGATGTCGGGAGAGCAAGGTTCGACATTCCTGTCCGCCCTTGAGACGGCAGAGACCTATTTCCCCGACCAGAAGCGGCTGGTGCAGCGGCTTTTTTATGTGAGTGAGCCCTTTCACAGCATGTGTGAGGATCTGGCTGCCGCCGCGGAGGCCCTGGCGCATGTCGAGCGGTTGCCGGAAGCAATTCGGGACGCACGCCAGCTGGAATATGCGGGTCTCGTCGACGCACTGCTGAAAGAGATGGGGGAGGCGATCGCCCAATCGAAAATCGTCGTGCTCAGGCAGTCTCCGCGAACCGGCCCGAAATCTCCATGAGCGCAGCTGCCATTCAATGACCCAAGGGAGGTCCATGCGTGATGAAAGCAATTTCCCGCAAACTGCTTGGGGGATTCTCGGTGCTGGCAATCATTGCATTGCAGCCTGCCCTTCCGGCGCGAGCCCAGGTTCCCATTCCGGCACCGGCACCCGCACAGACGAGTGCCGACGAGCCGGCGGCAACGCTTCTATCCGATGACGAGCTTGAAGTGCTCGTGGCGCGCATCGCGCTCTATCCCGACGAGCTCGTTGCGGCAATTTCAGCGGCATCGCTCTTTCCCCTTCAGGTCGTTGAGGCACAGCGCTTCCTGGAGGCGAAGAAGAAGGATTCCGATCTCAAGCCCAAGAGCGATTGGGACGGCAGCGTCGTTTCCCTGCTGAACTACCCGGATATCGTCAAGATGATGAGCGAGGACCTCGACTGGACCCAATCGCTCGCCGACGCGCTTACCAACCAGCAGAAGGATGTCCTGATCGCCATCCAGCAGCTTCGCGACGAAGCGGTGGAAAAGAATATCATCAAGACGGATGACAAGGTGACGGTCGTCACCGAGAACGACAACATCATCATCCGGCCGACCGATCCGGAAAAGATCTATATCCCGCAATATCCGCCGGAAATGCTTTATGAGCCCGGTTATGTGTCAGAGCCGATCTCCTATTATCCCGATTATTACGACAGCTACTATTACCCCGGCGCAACCTTCTTTGCCGCTGCTGTGACCGGGCTTGCCTGGGCCGCCATCGTCAACTGGGATGACTGGGGTGTCTGGGGCGGCCGCTGGGACGGCGATATCGACATCGACTGCAACAATTGCCTGAACGATCGCGATTTCAACGGAAAGCTGAAGTGGAACGACGTCGACTGGAGCAATGTCGACCGCAGCAAATTGAGCATCGGCAAGGACCAGCTTTCGAAGCTGGACCGGTCGGCGATCAAATCCGGCCTGCAGGCCGACAATCGCAACCAGTTGCGCAACAGGGCCAAGGATATCCAGGCGAGCCAGAGGCCCGGCAATCGCGCCAATTCGGCGCGCGCGGACGACATCCGCAAGAGCACGGCGCAAGGCCTGAAGGACAGGCCGCAGGCAAACAGGCCGGCAGCGGCAAACAGGCCGACGGCGGCCAATCGGCCGGCCGCATCCCGGCCCGAAGCGCGTCCTCAGAAGGCAGCGAACCGCCCGTCCAAGCCAGCGCAGAAGTCCGCCGTGAAGCGGTCCAGCAAACCTCAGATGGCGGCCAGAGCGGACAATCGCGGACGCCAGCCAAGCGCGCTCGGCAATGTCCAGTCCGGTCGCCGTGAGGCTGTCGCCTCGAAACGGGGAGCGCAGAGCATGGGCGCCCATCGCCAGTCGGCTCGTCCCGTCCAGCACCGGCCGCGCCCGTCCGGAGGAGGGGGCCGCGGTGGTGGCGGCAGACGGCGATGAGGTCTTTTCAAGTTCAGGGAGTTACATCATGAGACGTCAACCGACGGTAATTCCGCTTGTGTTTGCGGCAGTGTTTTGTGCAATGCCGGTTGCGCCGGCGCTTTCGCAAGTGCAGACCGATCTTGCCGAATACAGGGCGGCAACGTCCTCACCGAAATTCGACAGTCCGCAGCTTGCGCTCGACAAACTGAAATCGGTGCTGGGTTCCGGCAATATCGACGATCTCGCCACCCTGCTCGGCCTCAGGGCGGACAAGCTGCGTGCCAGCAACGAGGCGATGACCGCCTACGGATTGATCCGCGAGGGTGCCGAACGGCAGGCGGTTTTGCGGGATTTCGACGGCGCAACGATCGTGGCGATCGGAGATCGGCTCTGGCCGCTGCCTTTTCCCCTGACCGAGGACAAGGACGGCAAATGGTCCTTTGACACCGAGCGCGGCCTCGAAGAGATCGTCAATCGCCGCATCGGCGAAAACGAACTCGCCACCATCGACACGATGCATGAATATGTGGCGGCACAGTACCAATATGCGTCCGCCGATCGCGACGGCGACGGCATCTACGAGTTCGCCAGGAAGCTGATCAGCAGTCCGGGCAAGCTCGATGGCCTGTACTGGGAGCCGAACGTCTATCCCGAGGAAAGCCCGGCAAGCGCGCTGGTCGAGACGGCCGCCTTTGGGGCGGCCAAACGTGGCGAGGGCTATTTCGGCTATCGCTACCGGATTCTGACATCCCAGGGAGACAATGTGCTCGGCGGCAAACAAAGCTATGTCGTCAACGGCTACATGACCGGCGGCTTTGCGCTGATCGCCTGGCCGGTCAAATATCGAGTGACCGGCGTTCAGACGTTCATGGTCAATGGCACGAGCGTTATCTACCAGCGTGATCTGGGACCGGAAACGGAGGCACGCGCGGCGGCGATCAAGGATTTCAATCCGGATGCCAGCTGGACCGTGGTAAGCGAATAGGATTTCAGCCGCCGGCGTCCCGCAGCGCCGGCGATGCGCACAGGGCAGCCGCCATCGCGCGGTTCGAATAGCGCCTCTTGCCAGTGACCTCGCGCCCCAGCCATTGCGGCAGGTCCGGCTGCTCGTCTTCGCTCGCCATTTCGATCTCGGCGAGCGTCAGCCCCTCGTAGGCGCCGGCAAAGACATCCACATCCCAGCTCCTGCCGTCATGGAGAACGCGGTAGCGGGTCTTTTCAATGACATGGCCGGCCGCATGCAGCAGCAGGTCGCGGGCCTCATCGACCGGAATCGCATACTCGAATTCCTCCCGGGCAAGGCCTGGCCTGCGGATTTTGATCGTCAGGCGCGCAGAGTGCCCGTCAATCAGGCGAACGCGTATGGAGTTCTGATCCCGGTCGCAAAGATAGGCCTGCCGGAGGACGTTCGGCGGGCCGGCGTTTGCGCGCCATCCGTCGTTGCGGACGAGGAACTTTCGCTCGATCTCCGTCGCTTTCAATTCGGTACTCCTTCGCTCATGCCTGCGGGTGCCGGTCAGTCGACCGGCGGTTCCCAGGTGAGGAAGAAGCCGACATCCCCCGGCATGCCATCGGGAAAGTTGATGATCATGGCCTTGAGACCGTAGCCTTGCGGTTTGGCGACTTCCTCAAACAGTTCGAGAAGTTCTTTTGCCTTTCCCTGCAGCGTCTTCTGCCATCCGGGCAGGTTGTTGTTGATGGCGCGTCCGCTGTCCGTGCAGAATGTCGAGGGAAAACTGTAGATCAGTGCCTCGTATTTGCCTTCTGCAGCGGCCTTCATGACCAGCCGCTTGATGACGGCCCGCTCCGTTTCTCCGATCTGTTTGCGGAAAAAATCCTCGACGAATTCGGCATGTTTCTTTGCCTCACGCGCCTTGATCTTTTCGTTGCGCTCCATTTCCAGAAGCTGGAGTTCCAGAGCTCGTTTGCGCAGATCCTCTGCGCTTGTCATGGGTTGGGGTGTGGACGTCTCAGGTGATGTCATCGCCGTCTCCTCCAGTATGCCTGGAGATGATAGAGCGCGCGATCGCATGAAGGCAGTAAAATACACGTCCGCTTCGGTAGGATACGGTATCCTACGCGAGGCGGGAACATATCGGGACCTGTCCGGCAGACGGGAGTCCTTTCGTTCGAGTTGCCTTAATTAGCAATACCGACTGAATTGCGTTGCCGTTGCGCCCGCTCGGGTCTATCGTCCGGCCCGGTACGCTGCAGGTTGTTTGCAATCGGGACCTTTTGGGGGAGCCCATGACAAACGCAGGCGTTGACAGGGCTGGTGGCGCCATCCCATCCCAGCAGGAGGTGGAGCAGCAGCTCGAGCAGATTCTGTCCAGCCCGGAGTTTCGTCTCCCCGAGCGGGCGAGACGATTCCTCGAATTCATCGTGACCGAAACGCTTGCCGGCCGGCGGGAATATCTTAAGGCCTTCACGATCGCGCAGGCGGTTTTCGGCAGAGATGCGCATTTTGATGCCCAGCAGGATCCCTGCGTTCGCATCGAGGCGGGGCGGTTGAGGAGGGAACTGGAACATTACTATCTCACCGCCGGCAGCGGCGACCGGATCGTCGTCACAGTTCCCAGAGGCGGTTATGTGCCCGTGTTCGACATCCGGCAAAATGCCGATACCGTGGAGACGGGGCCTTCGGAACAGTCCGGCCGGTCGTCCACTTCGCCGGAGGCAAGCCAGCAGGTCGATCTCACGGGCGACATGGTCGGCACGGACAGGACGAAATGGCCTCTGTCACGGCCTGGAAAATGGCTCCTTGCGGCAACCGCCGTGTTTGCCTCTGCCGTCGCCGTGGCGATATTTTACTACGCCGGGCCGTTCACTGCCGGCCACGAGACCTTGGCAACTGCCAATCGCCCGACCATCGTCGTCGAAACTTTCGACAGCGCTCCCGAGGGTGCCCTTGCATCCGACATTTCCAGGGGCATCACCGATAGTGTCATCGAAAGGCTCATCCCCTTCAAGGACGTCGTCGTGGTCGCTCGCCTGCCTCAGAGCAGGGAGGCTCAGGCCTCTTCGGAGCCGCTCTACGCCCTTCAGGGAAGCGTGCGACTGGAGGGCAACACATTGCGCTCGACGGCGAGACTCGTGCGCCGGGCAGACGGAGTGGTCATCTGGGCCAACAATTACGATGCGGATATGAAGGTTCAGGATGTCCTGAAAACGCAGGCAAGCCTCGCCGAAGATATCGCGACGGCGGTCGCGCGCCCGTTCGGCGTCATGTTCAAGACCAATACCGCCAATATTGCCGGACGCACGGATCCCTTCTCGTGCATATTGTCCTATTACAGCTACCGCAGCGAAATGACCGCGCAAGCGCATGCGGTGGCGCAATCCTGCCTGCAGCAGGCCGCCGAAAAGAGGCCTGGAGATTCCAATCTCGCGGCGTTTCTTTCGCTGACCTATCTGGACCAGTTCCGCTTTCCCTATCAGCTGAATTCGAAGCCGACCGCCGATACGCTGAACATTGCCAGGGAGCTCGCCGAACGCGCGGTGCGGCTTGACCCCACGAATGCGCGGGCTTTGCAGGCGCTGATGCTCGCCCATTTCTTCGCCAATGACACGACGGAGTCGTTGCGTGCCGGCGAGGCTGCCTATGCAAGCAATCCAAACGATACGGAAGTCGCGGGCGAATACGGCTTGCGCCTGTCGATGTCGGGAAACTGGGACAGGGGCTGCGAGCTGATTTCGCGAGCCGTCAGCCGGAATGCCGGCCCGCACGGATATTACGAAGTCGGCATGGCGCTCTGCGCCTTCATGCGCGGCGATGCCGAGGCGGCGGAACTATGGGCGCGCATGTCGGATCTGAACTACAATCCGATGCACCGCCTTGTCCTGCTTTCAATTCTTGGCTCTCTTGGAAAGACGGTTGACGCAAAGGAACAGATCGACTGGATCGAAACCCGATCGCCGGCACTCGTCCCGAATATCAGGCGGGAGGTCGTCAGGCGGCTGGCGCGCACCGAGGACCAGAAGCGGTTTTTTGTCGGGCTGGAGGCCGCAGGCCTGATTGTTCCGGGTGAGGAAGCGCCCGCGGACTAGAATGAAAATACTGCATGGCGGTTGCTGCATACCGGCGCTCGATATCGGATCGTCCGCGCGTCTGCGGCGGAACATGATCGGTCGTCCGGGGCGGTAAGTTGCGCGCAACGCAGCCGTAAAGGCGGCAGCCCCGAGCGTAAATCCCGCAGCGTTTACCGTTGCGTACTTCCTTGAGAGGCCGTGGTCCGCATAGTCTTCGCCATTGCTTTTGTCGGGAGGCGCGGCGTCGATGGGAAAACGGGGCAGGGCCGACAGCGGCGGCGCCGATGCCGCGCAGCTCGGTCTATGGAGACTCATGCTGAAACTTCCGGCGCTGCGCGGGCGTCTGCAGATTGCCGCGTCCCGGTCCTCCGCGCTGAACGACCTCCTGGAAGCATACGAAGAGGCGAGCTTCGCGCTTGAGCGCTTCATGAAACGCGGCGATCCGCAATCGAGAACGTTGGCGGACGAATACACTGCGCTTTGTGCAGAAATCGAGAGCGATATCATTCGTCACCTTCTCGACACGACTTCGCCTTTGACGGATTGAGGCCGAGCCGTGCGGCCATCGACCCGTATCGGTTTTGTCGGCGGCTCGTGTTGCAACTTTTCGTTTTTTAGGCAATAAGCTTACCTTGCTACTTTAGTTGAATCTACTTTAGCTAAATCAAAGCGTGCGAGGCGGCCATGGGTGCTGAGATACACGACTTGAGGGACTGCGAAGTATCGACGGCGGTGGCGAGGGAGGAACTAGAGCGACTTCTTGACGATCCAAGATTCAGGGTGACTGCAAGGCAGCGCGACATCCTGAAATATCTGGCCGAACGCCGTTTCGATGGATACGACGGCAACGTCAAGGCCTATGCTATTGCACTCGACGTGCTTGGAAGACCGAGTGGGTTCGACGCTGCAAACGATCCGATCGTCCGCATCGAGATAAGCCGGCTGCGCAGCGGTCTGCACGCTTACTACGAGGCATTCGGCACCGACCGCGAAATTTCGATCCACATTCCCAAGGGAATGTATATAGCGCTTTTCCCGAAGAATCCGCCGCCGCTCGAGCCCGACGATGCCGGGGAGGACGAAGTCTTGGCCGGCGATGCCGGATCGGACGTCTGCAATGCGGAAGGGCCGCCGAAAGAGGACCGCGTGCTGACCGGCAGCCGGCCCCGGTGGAAGCCGGCACTTGCGGTTGCAATCGGCGCTTGCCTGCTTGCAGGCGGTGGGCTTGCTGTCTTTCCCGCGTCGCCCGTTCTCACGGTTCGCCCGACGGTCTACGTCTCCATGGAGGGCATGGATGCCGGGATGAGAGGAGAGGCAAGCGTCACGCGCGATATGCTGCTCGCAGCCTTTACGCAATTTCAGACGCTGACGGTCGCGAAGGCCACTCCCGGTCTTGCCGACAAGGCGGCTTCGTCGTCACGGAGCTACGATCTAGACATCAAATATTACGGGGACGGGGACGATCGCAGCATCTGGTGGCAGCTCGTCGACAAAGGTTCTGGAAATCTCCTGAGGGCCGGTGTCGAGCGGTTCGATATCAGCGGCAGCAGCCATGCCGCGGTCAGGGAAGAAATCACCGATCGGCTTGCAAGGCGGCTTGCCTCCGGCCGCGGTGCCATCAACATGGTCGAGATGCAGGCCGGCAACGACAGCGATATCGGCAATGCCTGCGTCATCAGGATGGAATACGCGCTGGACGAAGCCGACCCGGATATCGCCAGGAAATTTCAGCATTGTCTCGGAAAGACGCTTGCCGCAGCGCCTGACGATCCCGATGCGCTCGCGCTCATGTCGCAGGGCCTGTTGGCCGCGGACATGCCGGATCCGACCGCCACGGCGAAAGCTTTGGAAACCGCAAAGAGGGCGGTTTCTCTCGCGCCGCTGTCTGATCGGGCGCAGATCGCCTTGATGAATGCGCAATTTGCCGATGGCAGGTCGGAAGCGGCAATCCAGACCGGAAATCGGGCGATTGCGCTCAACCCCCACAATCCCGAGACGGCGGCAAACCTGGCGATCATCCTCTATTCTGCGGGTTATCGGGAGGCCGGTGTGGCAATGGCCCAGGATGCCGGCCGATCGGTCGATACGGTCCCACGCAATGCGATGCTGGTTCTCGCGCTCGAGGCCTATCGGACCGGTGATTATTCCGAGGCTTCCCTGCTTGTCGAGCAGGTCAGTTCGGGCGATTTCCTGACGGGCGCGATCCGTGCCGCGGCTTTGGGACAGCTCGGATCGGAGGGCGCTGGATCTCGTCTTGCCGAAATTGCGACAGGTGTCCCTGACTTCGGCAGAACCTTCGAGCAGCGGATGGCGCAGGCACGGCTGGACCCCCAGCTCGCGACGGATATCAAGTTGGGGCTGGTCAAGGCCGGGGCCGATTTCAAGGTCGCCGCCGCTGGGCCTCGGTCGTAAATGAAGCAGTGCTTACGGAAGCGTTTACGTTGACGTTTACGGTAACTTACTTCGTTTGACGCGGCAGATGTGTCCTATTGGGACGGGGGATGCCAATTTCGTGGGTCAGCAGAGGGATTTTTGATGCGAAGCACCGTGCTGTTGTTGTCCGCGGCCATTCTGGCCGTGCCAGTCATGTCTCATGCCGCCGATATCGCTCCTGTTCTGGCGCCTCAGCCGCAGCCGGCCGATCCCGATAAGTGGACCTTTTCGCTGTCGCCCTATTTCTGGGCCGCCGGAATCACCGGCGACGCCGGCGTTTTCGGCCTTCCGGAGGTTCATGTCGACGAGAGTTTCGGCGACATTCTCTCGGATCTCGATTTTGCCTTCATGGCAGCGGGGGACGCACGCTACGACCGCTTCAGCATCGTGACCGATATCACCTATGTCCGGGTGACGACCGATTCCGCCACGCCGCGTGGCCTATTGGCCAACGAGGTCGACCTGAAGCAGGAAACCTTCGCGGCGATGATCGGCGCGGGTTACGCCGTGATCGACGAACCCCAGGGCCGTCTTGATGTCATCGGCGGCGTCAAGATCTGGTATACGGAAACGACGATTTCCTTTGCCGGAGGACCGCTGGATGGCGTGTCGGGCAAAGACGATGCCACTTGGGTCGATGCCATGGCGGGTCTCAGGGGGATGTACTCGATTACACCCTCGGTCTATCTGACCGGGTGGGGTCTGATCGGTGCTGGCGGTGCCGATCTCGACTGGGACGTGATGGGGGGTATCGGCTACAAATGGAACGACGCCATTTCCGCTGTTGCCGGCTATCGCGCTCTCGGCGTGAACTACAGCGACGATACGCTGACCAACGATATCGTCGAGCACGGACCGATCCTGGGCGTGGTCTTCCACTTCTAAAGCGATAACCGGCAGCGAAGCTACTGAAAGGCGAAAATCGTCTTCCAGTCGCGCTTCATGTCGACTACCAGCCAGTTCCGCCGTTCGGCCTCGTCCAATGCCTTGTCCAGTTTTCCGAAGGCCGACTCCCGGTCATAGGCATATTCACGATCGGCGTCCGTATGGTGCACCAGCATGGCGAAGCTCGGACCTTCGCCTGCCGTCGTCCAGCGCATCATCTCGTAATCGCCGTCGGAATTGCCGGCGACGAAGATCGGCCGCGCGCCGACGAACTTGTTGATGCCCACGGGCTTGCCGGGACCGTCGTCGATGAAATCGATCTTCGGCAGGCGTTTGAGAACCGGGACGTCGCTGACCAGATCATATTGCGTTGCGATGGTGCTGCCGACCACCTGTTCGGGCGGGATACCGTAGATCCGCTCCGTCACCGGCCGCATGAATTCCACCCCGCCGCCCGAAACGATGTAAGTGCTGAAGCCATTGGCCCTGAGATAATCGAGCAGTTCGCGCATCGGCACGTAGGTCATTTCGGTATAGGGCTTTCCCGTCCTGGGGTGTCTTGCGGTCGCAAACCAGTCCGAGACGGTCTTGCTGAATTCTTCGGTGGTCATGCCGGCGTGTGTCGCCATCACGAGGTCGACGATGCCCTTTTCCCCGCCGCGCGCGATGCCCTTCATGTCGCCGGCAAGAACACTCTTGAAAGGCTCCTTTGTTTTCCATTCGGGATGTCGGGGCGCCAGCGCCTTGACCCGGTCGAGCACAAAGCCGAGCTGGGTGTAATAGGGCTGCTCGGACCAGAGCGTGCCGTCATTGTCGAAGACGGCAATACGGTCAGAGGGGGCAACGTAGCCGTTGCCGCCCTCCGTGACGGTCGCCTTGACGAAATCCATGATACGGGCCTTGGCCGGCGTGTCGTTCCAGGAAGGCAGCGGTTCCTGCGCGAAGACGGGGTTCCATGCCGCCGCGATCAGCAGGATGAGGGCGACGGCAACGGAGGCAAGACTGACGTCAATGGCTTGCGTGGACCTTCGCATGGACATCCTCCTTTGCTGCGGACGCTCGCTTGATGCAGCGGAAGCCGAGATGGCTGGTCGACGTATCCTCCGGCTCCGCATGGCGGGCGGCCGGACGATAGCGGCGGCAATAGTTCGGGGCGCACAGATGCGAGCCGCCCTTGAGCACACGACGCGGAATGCGGATGCCGGGCTGGCGCGCATCGTAGCTCGCCTCCATGCCGCCGCCACGCGGGTTGTCTGGAATGCAGCAGGCTTTTGCCACCGGTTGCGGATGGCGGTCGGACCAGTAGTCCATCGTCCATTCCCAGACATTGCCGATCATGTCGTAGAGGCCGTAACCGTTCGGCGGGAAGCTGCGGACGGGCGAGGTCCGCTCGTGGCCTTTCGCCTTCGTGGATTTCACGGGAAAGGTGCCCTGCCAGGTATTGGCCATGGGGACGCCGCCTGGCATCAACTCGTCGCCCCAGGCGAATTCCGCATCGTCGAGGCCGCCGCGGGCTGCAAGCTCCCATTCGGCCTCGGTCGGCAGATCCATGCCTGCCCAATCCGCATAGGCTTTGGCATCGCACCAGGCGACGTGCACGACGGGGTGGTCGAGCTTGCCGCGCAGATCGCTCAGGCCGCCGAGCGGCCGGCGCCAGTTCGCACCGAACTTGAAAGTCCACCATTGGGTAATATCAGGTCCGTTCACGGTCTTCGGCTGAAAGAAGACGAGCGATCCGGCGCGCAACATTTCCGGTTTTGCGCCGGGATAATCCTTCGCTTCCGGCGCCTTTTCGGCAAAGGTGACGTAGCCCGTTGCCTTGACGAATTCCATGAACCTGCGGTTCGTGACGGGGATCTCGTCGATCCAGAAGCCATCCACCCTTACCGGATGGGCAGGCGCCTCTTCGGGATAGTGCTCGTTCGAGCCCATCGTGAAGGTCCGGCCGGGGATCCAGATCATGCCTTCGGGCGCCGTGCCTGAGGACCGCCCATCGTCGAATGCCAGTGCCATCATCGCCTCCGGGGTGTGAGCCGAAAGCTTCGCGCGTAAGCGAAAGGGACGGAAGTAAATTACCGTAAATGCGCGCATCGTTACGGCACGGGCTACCGCACGCCAGCACGATCGCTCCGTTTTCCGGGCAGGGAAGCGGCAGGGCGGTCCGGGCGCAGGTAACGTTTCTTCCGTCAGCGGCGACCGGATTGAGCGGCGACAGCCCTGATCGTTCCCGTAACCTCTGCCCGTAAACCGGTCGGTCAATTGGTCAGCGGTTTGGATTGCGGGTCGGCGCGAAGCGTATCCTCGACATTCGCTGGCCTTGCCGCGGTGCGCGACGGCTGTTCGATGATCGTCAGAGGGGCGGCCACCGCCGTTCCCGCGACCTTGCCGACTGTCTGGGCCGTACCGCCGACCACCGCGGCAACGCCTTCGCCAAAGGTGATATTGGAGTCCGTCAGGGTCTGGCCCGTCATCAGGCGCTGGCCGATCAGCTGGACGATTTCGGGGCTTTCGGCGAACTTGCCGTGGTTCAGGCTGTCGCCGGTCTTGACCTCGGTCAGGTCGATCGCGGTAATGCCTGCTTCCTCCAGCCGGCTGCGATATGGCTCCTTGGACGGATCGATTGCGCCGAGCCGGGATACTTTTCCGGTGATGAGGCTGGACACCGCCAGAGCCCGATCGTCCTGCGAAACGAAGATCGTGAATTTCGGGTGGGGCGTGCCCATCTCCACGAACTGTTTGGCGAAGACCTGTATGTCGATATCGGGCGAAGCAAGAATGACGTCGCGGATCTTCGGGTTCACGTGACCGTCGCGGATGCCCATCTGGCGCAGGGATTCCATGGCAAGCCAGGTTCCCATGGAATGGGCAAGGATGGTGATATCCTTGACGCTCGGGTCCTGCGCGAGAATGCGCAATGCCTGTTCGAGCGCCGTGCGCGAATAGTTCGTGCTTTCCTTGTCGTATTCGTAGGCTGTCAGCCGCGCGCGCGACGGCCAGGTGAAGAGAACCGGTGTCGCGTCCATGCCGCTGTCGTGGACAATCTGGGCAAGACGGAAAACGGAATCCTCGTATTTGTTGTTGAAACCATGCACGAATACGAGTGCGTGGCCGTCTTTGAGGTGCTGGTTGAACCAGGCGCGGCCCTCCGCCCGCGTTTCGAGATGTTCGACATGGGTGACGGCAAAATCGGTCGCCGGGTTCGGCGGCAGCCGCTTGGGCCACTGCACGGTGCCGGCAGCGCGTTTTGGCGGGATGGATACGGCAATGTCGGTCAGATAGGGTTTCGGGCTGCGTTCGCCATTGAAAAGCGTCGCGGGATCGCCGGAAGGCTGACGTGTCGTCGCCACCAGCATCTCGACCTGCGATGTCTTCGGACCGGACGCGGTGAGCGCGACCGGCGTCATTACGCCACTTGGATGTCCGCAGGAGCAAAGCGACAGCAATACGGCGAAAACAGGCAACGTCCTCATCAAGGTCCCACCAGGTTCCAGACCGGGGACAATAGGCGCCGCCGATCCGTGCGTAAGTACGCAACAGTAAATTTACGCTGCGCGTCTTCGTGCTCTCTGCTGTTTGCCGATGTTGACGACGAAATGGGTTTCCTGCCAACCGACGTTTTGCCTAAACGCTGGGCGGGCGCGGTCTGGTGACTGCCGATTTTCACGGCAGCAGGTTGCGGATGCGGGGCGGCAGCCGAGAAATCTCAGTCTTTTCAGCAATATCCTGGCCTGGCATGGTTCTTGCTGCCGCAATTCCGGTTGCTGCGGGCAACTGGCATAGCGTCCAACGGCGGGCGTCTCATAGCAAAGCTGCTGATCTGAAACTGGCGTCTCCTTCGGACGACATTTTTGGTCAGCAGCTTTTTTGTTTTTGGACTTTTCAGGACGTCGGGTGTCGTCCAAGGAGATTGAGCAGAATGCCTGCCCATCGTTTGAAGCCGGTCAATGGCTGTTCGTTCCTGCCTGTGAACGGGAGCCAATTATGAGAGAGCCTATCGAAACGTTCCGGTTCGAGAGCGACTTCGCAGGCAGCCTCCGCTGCATCCCGATGGCGGTGCGGTTCAAGCTGGATCTCTGTGGCATAAAGCTGTCGCTGCGACAGTGGAGCCGCTTTGAAGAGCCGGAACGGCGATGGCTGTTGGAGCAGCCCTGCAAGGTGCCCGCCGACGTGGAGGCATACCGCATGGCGCTTACCGAGTTCATTGCACGGCGCACCGGTGAACTGGCGAAGTCGATCGATGCCGGCGAGGCAGTGGCATGGGCGGCTTCCGATGGCGTGCCGCAGGTCGTGACAAGCCAGGCGGCCTCAAGAGGTGTCACGCCACCGACTGGTGCTCAGTGGTGCAAGCTGACGGACCTCCAGCGGTTCGCGCTGCTCAAATTGACGCGACCCGGCCACGACAATGAAAACTTCGTCCCTGCAATGCTCGAGTTCGGGATTCTGTCTGAGCTGGAGGGAACTCTATGACCTCCGACAGCAAGACCGTCAAAGGCTCTTGTCCCTATTGCGGTGTCGGTTGCGGCATCGTGATGGAGGTCAAGGGCAACAGGGTGGTCAAGGTCTCCGGCGACAAAACGCATCCGACGAATTTCGGTAGGCTTTGCACGAAAGGCAATACCTGCGGCCAGGCAATCGCCGAGTCCGGTCGGATGGACAAGGCCCACATGCGCCTTGCCCGCAGCCAGGACCAACTCCCGGTTTCAGTGGACAAGGCGATCAGCGAGACCGCACGGCGGCTGAAGGCAATTATCGAACGCGATGGTCCCGATGCCGTTTCCTTCTACGTCTCCGGCCAGATGTCGCTCGAAGCACAATATCTCGCCAACAAGCTTGCGAAGGGTTTTATCCGCACAAAGCACATTGAATCCAATTCACGGCTTTGCATGGCGAGCGCGGGAAGCGGCTACAAGCTTTCGCTCGGTTCCGATGGTCCGCCCGGCTCGTATCAGGATTTCGACAAGGCCGACCTTTTCTTCGTTATCGGCGCCAACATGGCCGACTGCCACCCGATCCTGTTCCTTCGCATGATGGATCGCGTCAAACAGGGCGCGCGGCTGATCGTGGTCGATCCACGGCGCAACGCCACCGCGGACAAGGCTACCCTCTTCCTGCAGATAAAGCCAGGAACCGATCTCGCGCTTCTGAACGGTCTCCTGCATCTGGTGGTCAAGAACGGTCACACGGATTCCGCTTTCATTGCCGAATTCACCGACGGCTGGGAGCAGATGGTGGACTTTCTGGCGGACTACCCGCCGGAAAAAGTGTCCGAGATCACCGGAATTCCGATTGACGACATCATCAAGGCCGCCGAACTGATCGGCAGTTCGCCGGAGGTCATGAGTTGCTGGACCATGGGCCTGAACCAGAGCACGCACGGCACCTGGAACACCAACGCAATCTGCAATCTGCATCTCGCCATGGGCAAGATATGCCGGCCCGGAAGCGGCCCGTTTTCTTTGACCGGCCAGCCGAATGCGATGGGCGGCCGGGAAATGGGATACATGGGGCCAGGGCTTCCTGGCCAGCGCTCGGCGCTTGTCGAAGCGGACCGCACCTTTACCGAAGGCCTCTGGAAAATCCCCCACGGCAGTTTGCGCGCGGAGGCGGGCGGCGGAACGATCGCCATGTTCGAAGACATGGCAGCCGGTGCGATCAAGGCCTGCTGGATCATCTGCACGAACCCTGTGGCGACCGTATCCAACCGCGACAACGTCATAAGGGCGCTGAAGGCGGCCGAACTGGTGGTGACGCAGGACGCGTTTCTCGACACGGAAACCAATATCTACGCCGATATCCTTTTGCCCGGCGCGCTCTGGGCGGAGGGCGATAGCGTGATGATCAATTCCGAGCGCAACATGACGTTGACGCGCAAGGCCGTCGAGCCGCCGGGGGAGGCCTTGCCAGACTGGCTCATTATCGCGCGCGTCGCACGAGAAATGGGCTTTGCCGAAGCCTTCGACTATGCCTCTTCAGCCGAAGTGTTCGAGGAGATCAAGCGGGCCTGGAACCCGAAGACCGGCTACGATATCCGCGGAGCGAGCCACGAGCGATTGAGCGCCGGGCCTCTGCAGTGGCCCGTGGCCTCGGCGGAGGCTGCCGACCGCAATCCGATCCGCTACGTCAACAACGGCGTCAGCCAGGAGCGAAAGGTCCTGGCTGACGGGACCGAGCCTCGGCTCGCCTTTGCTACGTCGACGGGGAAAGCAGTCTTCTTTCCACGCCCGCATATGGCGCCGGCGGAAATGCCGAGCCCGGATTTTCCCATCGTGCTGAATACCGGTCGCCTGCAGCACCAATGGCACACCATGACGAAGACCGGAAAAATCCCGACGCTGAACAAGCTCAATCCCGGCCCCTTCGTCGAAATCCATCCCGAGGACGCGGCGGAACTCGGCATAGAGGAAAAGGACAGGGTCGAGATCCGTTCGAAACGGGGCAAGGCGGTGCTTCCCGCCGTCGTCACCGATCGGGTGCTGCCCGGAACCTGTTTTGCACCGTTTCACTGGAACGACAGCTTCGGTGACGACCTCGCCATCAATGCCGTCACGAGCGACGCGGTCGATCCCCTGTCCCTGCAGCCCGAGTTCAAGTTTACTGCCGTCGCGATCCGCCTGAGCGAGAAAGCGACCTCGACGGACAGCGAACAGGAGAAACGTCCGATGAATGCCATTGTGGAGGCTCGCGTCGAAACCGCAGCCGCCCCAGCGCCTTCCGCCGCGCCCGAAATCACTGCCCTGAGTGCTATGACAGGAGTCGGACTCGCCGCTGTTCCGGCTTTTACACCTTCAGAGCAGGTTTATCTGCAGGGGTTCATGACGGGGTTGAACGCTGCGATCGCCATCGGCTCGGTCGCTCTTCCGGTTCTTCCCGAGAGCGCACCTCTGGCGGCCGAGAGCCGGCTGCTTGTCGACGGGATGCTGGCAGGACTCTTTTCGCGGGATCGTAGAAGGCCGGGCGAGATCGTATCCCCGTCTTCCGCTCCGGTGCCGGCACTCCCGGCGGAGGTGACGGCTCCCGTCGTTCTGGTCGCATGGGCATCTCAAACCGGCAATGCCGAGACGGCGGCCTCGAACTTTGCAAAGCGCCTTGAGGCGCAAGGCCGGAAATTTCGTCTTTCTGGGCTGGAGGCCTTGTCACCCGGCGATCTTGCCGGGGCTCAAACCTGCCTGTTTTTCGTCAGCACATTCGGCGACGGCGACCCGCCGGACAACGGCGCCGAATTCTGGAAGGCCCTGAACAAGGAGACCGCGCCGCATCTTGCCGGCCTTCACTATTCGGTCTGCGCATTCGGTGACAGCAATTACGATCAGTTTTGCGGCTTCGGCCGCAAGCTCGACGAGCGCCTTGCGGTTCTGGGCGCGCAGCGCCTTGCGGACCGCATCGACTGCGAGCCTGACTACGAGGCGTCGGTCGCATCCTGGGCGGATCGTCTTTGCGAGATGCTGCAGCCGGCCAAGGTCGCCGAGCTTGCGGTCGCGTCCTCCCGGGCGACGGCAGCGGTTGTCGCTGCACCTCCAGCGGTCGCCGGTGTTTCGCCGAAACCGACGTTCAGCCGGAAGGCGCCCTATGCATCGAGGCTGCTGGTCAACAAGCGGCTGACGGCGGAGGGCGGCGCGAAGGAGGTCAGGCAATTCGCTTTCGACCTTGGTGACGGAGAATTGAGCTACGAGGCGGGCGACGCGCTCGGCGTGTGGCCGAGCAATAGCCCTATGCTTGTCGACGAGATCCTGACGACGCTGAAGCTCGAAGCCGATAGTCCGGTTTCGGTCGAGGGATCGGGAGACATGCCGCTTGCGGAGGCCCTGGAAAAGCATTTCGAGCTCGGGCGGGCGAGCGGCGACTTCGTGAAATGGTGGGCATCCGTTTCAGGCAGCAATACTTTGTCGGAAATATCGTCCGGTGAGCGCGAAGAGCTTGCACGCTGGCTGTGGGGCAAGCAGATCGCCGATATCGTCGCGCTGGCGCCATGCCGGATCCAAGCACAGGAATTCATTGGTGGCCTGAAACGCTTGCAGCCGCGCCTTTACTCGATCTCTTCAAGCTCCAAACTCCATCGAAACGAGGTTCACCTGACGGTCTCCGTTGTCAGATACGCAAACGGCGCCGTGAACCGGGCAGGGACCGCATCGGCCTTCCTTGCCGATCGTGCTGGCGATGTCGTCACTCCGATTTTCATTCAACCTTCGGCACATTTCCGTCCGCCGCATGACCCGGACGCGCCGGCCATCATGGTGGGACCCGGCACAGGCATTGCTCCCTTCCGTGCCTTCCTCCAGGAGCGTGAGGCGCGTGGTGCCAAGGGAAAGAACTGGCTGTTCTTCGGAGAGCAGCATCAGGCCACGGATTTCTACTACCGCGACGAGTTGGAGCGCTGGACGAGGAGCGGTCATCTCACCCGCCTGGACCTTGCCTTCTCCCGCGATCAGGATGCGAAAATCTATGTTCAGCACCGGATGGGCGAGTACGGCGCCGAACTATTCCGCTGGCTGGAGGAGGGCGCGTATTTCTACGTTTGCGGCGATGCCAGCCGTATGGCCAGGGATGTCGATGCGGCGCTCAAGGAAATTGTCGCATGTCACGGAAACATGACCAGCGACATGGCCGAGAAATACGTAAAGGCGCTCTCGGCGGCAAAGCGGTATGTGAGGGATGTCTATTGACGATGGCCGCGAACACGGCTGCCGTTCGTGTTGGACCGACGCGCCGGCATCGGTCCAGCCGGACGGCCGGACACGGCATGTTGGCGGCATTCCGGCGATCCCAAACGCTCGGTACGTTCGCCTACTCGTCGCGCCGCAGATTGCGAATTCGGTCGAAGAGAACGGCAAGCACGATTGCCCCGCCGATAAAGCTGCCTTGCCAGAAGGCATTGATGCCGAGCAGGCCAAGGCTGTTGCGGATGACCTCGATGAGCGCAGCGCCGATCAAGGCCCCGAAGGCGGTGCCGACGCCGCCGGCCAGATTGGCGCCGCCGATGACCGCGGCGGCAATGACCTGCAGTTCCATCCCGGCGCCGATATTTGTCGTGACAGCGCCGAGCCAGCCGGTCTGGATGATGCCGGCAACCCCCGCCGACAGGGCGGAAATCATATAGACGATGACCTTGATCCTCTGCACGGGGACGCCCGTCAGCGTCGCGGCCTGTTCATTGCCGCCGATGGCAAAAACATAGCGGCCGAACTTGGTCCAGCGCAGCACGAAACCGGTCATGAGCGCCAGAACGACCATATAGACCACCGGATTGGCAATGCCGAAAAGCCAGGCGCCGCCACCGAGCGCCAGAAGTTTGTCGTGGTCAGGTCCGAACTGGAAGACGACGGTGTTGTTGGAGGCAACCATCGCAAGGCTGCGCGCGATCGACAACATGCCGAGCGTGACGACGAAAGGCGGAAAGCCGAGATAGGCGATCAACAGGCCGTTGAACGCTCCGACCACAAGGGCGGTGCCGATCGAGGCGGCGATGCCGACTTCGATGCTGTATCCCGCGTGCATGACGACCGCCAGCACCATGCTGCACAGGCAAAGCACGGAGCCAACGGACAGATCGATGCCGCCGGTGATGATGACCAGCGTCATGCCCAGCGCGATAATCGCAACGAAGGTGACGTTGCGGGTGATGTTGTAGATGTTCTTCGCCGTGGCAAAGGAGTCCGTCGTCATCGACAGGAAAATGCAGGCGAGAACGACCGCAACGAGAACCCAGAATGTCTGGCTGCTCAGGATCGCCGCAAGCCAGCTGCGTTGCTTCTGCTCGATCGTCTGGTCAAGTGTAATCGCCATCGTCGGCCTTCTTCCTTCCTGCCCCTGCAACGGATGGCATCGATCACACCTGTTCGATGGCGCCGGTGATGAGGCCGGTCACTTCCTCGGGCGAACTTGCCGCAATTGGCTTGTCGGCCACCTTTCTTCCCCGCCGCATCACGATCACCCGGTCGGCGACCGAAAAGACGTCGGGCATGCGATGACTGATCAGGACAACGGCAATGCCCCGGTCGCGCAATTGGCGGATCAGGTTGAGAACTTCAGCTACCTGGCGCACGGAAATGGCGGCGGTCGGCTCGTCCATCAACACGATTTTCGCTTCCGAAAGCATCGTGCGGGCGATTGCGACCGCTTGCCGCTGGCCGCCTGACATCTGCTTGACGAGATCGCGCGGGCGGGTCTCGGATTTGAGCTCGCGAAATATCTCGCCGGCGCGCTTGTACATCGCCTTGTAGTCGAGGATGCGAAGGGGCCATACGCCGCGGCGCAATTCCCGCCCGAGGAAGACGTTCGCCGCCGCCGTGAGATTGTTGCAGAGCGCCAGGTCCTGGTGAACGATCTCGATACCGTGCTGGCGTGCCTCCTTCGGCCGATGGAGCACGAGATCGGCGCCATCGAGACGCATGGTCCCGTGGCTCGGCCGAAAGTTGCCGGCGATCATCTTGACCAATGTAGACTTGCCGGCGCCGTTATCGCCCATGAGGCCGACCACTTGCCCCGCTTCGAGCGAAAACGACACGTCGCTGACGGCCTGGATGGCACCGAAATGTTTGGAAATATTGGTGAGTTCGAGAACCGCCACCAGCCTTCTGGCCTCCCAAAACCTGTCGCTATCCGTTCGCTCCGAACCCGGCTTGTTTTCGACGCGCGGCTGCAGCGAATTCGTCTTTCCAATATCCTCCCGGGAAAAACGAATATGAGCATTTACGCAAAACCCCGCGACAGCGTCAACTCATTGTCCGCGGTGCGGAGCCTATTGTAACAAAAATCCGTTTTGTCGGACAAATATCAATTGACGGAAGCCGCGCTCGAATATTAGCTATCACTGGGAGAGAGAGCATGCTGATCCTTGTTACCGGTGCGACGGGCAAGGTCGGGCGGCGCTTCATTGCTGGGCTGCTTGACGATCCGAGCTTTTCCAAAGCGCGTATTCGCGCGCTTTGCCATAACCGCCTGTGCGAAGCGACCGACCGCGTCGAAGTCATCCGCGGTTCGATTGCCGAGCGCGATGTTGTCGCTGCCGCGCTACGTGACGTCACCCATGTCGTGCATCTTGCCACCTGCAAGGAAACCCCGAGCGAAATCATGGACGTCGCGGTCAAGGGGCTCTTCTGGCTGCTCGAGGAATTCCGCACCAGCGCCACGGCACGCCAGTTCATCCTGATCGGCGGCGATGCGGGCATTGGGCATTTTTACCATCGCCATGACGATCCGATTACCGAGAGCGTCCGCCATTGCGCCTATCCGGGAAGCTACGCGCTCTCGAAGGTTCTGGAAGAAGTCATGCTGGAGCAGTTCGGTATCCAATATGGCCTCAATGGCTGCTGCCTGCGCGCGCCCTGGATCATGGAAAAGGACGATTTCAAATATTCGCTGTCCTTCGGAGACGACGTCTTCGGCGGTCCGGACTGGAAGACGATGGTTCCGGAAGAGGCCGCACGGCGCTATGCCGCCGCGGGCACGGTGCCGCTGCTGCTCGATGCCGACGGGCGTCCGCTCAAACGCAACTTCGTGCATGTCGATGACCTCGTCTCCGCGATCCTGGCGACGATCGACAACCCTCGGGCGGAGCGGCAGCTCTTCAACATCTGCATGGATCGGCCGGTCGACTATGCCGAAGTCGCAGCCTATCTGTCGCGCACGCGAAATCTCGGTTCTGTCGAGATACCGAGCCGCTTCCATTCCAACTGGATGGACAACAGCAAGGCGAAATACCTGCTGGATTGGCGGCCGAACTACGATCTCGAAATGCTTATCGATTCGGCGTGGCAATACGAGCGTTCGAAGGAGGAGCCTCGCGTCGTCTGGTATCCGGGTTGATTTCGTATGGCGGGTATGCCGTGCCCGTCGTTTTGAAGGGAGGAAACCATGAAGAAAGCATTGTTACTGACTGTCGCAATTCTGGCGCTGACCGCGGGCCAGGCCCTGGCCAAGAAGCAACTCGTCATCGTCGTCAAAGGGCTCGACAATCCATTCTTCGAAGCAATCAATCAAGGTTGCCAGAAGTGGAACAAGGAGAACCCGGATTCGGAATATGAGTGCTTCTATACCGGTCCCGCATCGACTTCGGACGAAGCCGGCGAGGCGCAGATCGTGCAGGATATGTTGGGCAAGGCAGACACGGCCGCAATCGCGATTTCGCCGTCGAACGCAAAACTTATCGCCCAGACCCTGAAGACCGCCAATCCGACGGTTCCGGTGATGACGCTCGATGCCGACCTTGCAGCCGAGGATGCGGCGCTGCGCAAGACCTATCTCGGTACCGACAACTACCTGATGGGCGCGCGCATCGGTGACTATATCAAGAAAGCCAAGCCGAACGGCGGGAAGATCTGCACGATCGAGGGCAATCCGGGGGCGGACAATATCCTGCGCCGCGCCCAAGGCATGCGCGACACGCTTACCGGCCAGAAGGGGCTTACCGAGCTGAAAGGCGAGGGTGGATGGACGGAAGTCGCCGGATGCCCGGTCTTCACCAATGACGACGGTGCCAAGGGCGTGCAGGCGATGACCGATATCCTTGCGGCCAACCCCGATCTGGACGCCTTCGGCATTATGGGTGGCTGGCCGTTGTTCGGCGCGCCGCAACCCTATCGCGACCTGTTCAAGCCGATGGCCGACAAGATTGCCAGCAATGACTTCGTCATCGGCGCCGCCGACACGATCGGCGACGAGGTTGCCATTGCCAAGGAAGGTCTGGTGACTGCGCTCGTCGGCCAGCGGCCGTTCGAGATGGGCTACAAGGCACCTTCGGTGATGATGGATCTGATTGCCGGCAAGGCGGTTGAAGATCCGGTATTCACCGGGCTCGATGAGTGCACGAAAGATACGGTCGATACCTGCATTCAAAAGTAGGCTCGCGGTCTGAAACGCCAAGGGGGCACTAGTTGCCCCCGAGACGGATCGAAAGATCCGCAGGGCTTGACGCGCCTTGAATTCCGCGCATTTTGCCAGAGTCAATCGCAGGCGACTTCCTCGTTATTACGATTGTTTTGATAGCACGCGCAGACAGTCGAAAGAATGCTGAGGCAGTAGAAATAAATGCCTGACAAGAAATCGGGAAAGCCGACGGCTTCGGTCGAGGTGGCGACGGTTGACCGCTCGGCCACCGCAAGGCGCCCAAATGCTCCGCGTATAACCGGGGCAAGTGTTCATGTGTCTTTGGCAGGCGAGATCGGCCTCAGGATCGTGCGCGGCGATTATCCGCCGGGCACGATCCTGCCAAACGAGGCAAAGTGGTCGCAAGTCTTCGAAGTCAGCCGATCGGCGGTGCGCGAGGCGATCAAGATGCTGATGGCCAAGGGGCTGCTTTCTTCCCGTCCGAAAATCGGCAGCTGGGTCGAGCCCAAGGAACGCTGGAACCTGCTGGATCGCGACGTATTGGGCTGGTATGCCGCCTCTCCCGATCGCGAAGCCTTTCTGAGGACCGTGCAGGAACTCAGGCACATGATCGAGCCGGAAGCGACGGCCCTTGCCGCGGAGCGCCGGACCGAGGAGCAAATGAAGGCAATCAGTCAGGCTCTGCAGGATATGGGACAGGCGACATCACTCCAGCAGCGAACGGAATCCGATACGCGATTTCATATCGCCATCCTGCGCGCTTCCGGAAATGATCTGCTGGTGCCGCTCGGCGTCTTGATCGAATCGGCGCTGAACCACCTCTTCACCCATGTGACGCGAGAGGAGGACAATTTGCGATATGTGCTGAAACTTCATGAGAATATCGAGAAAAGCATCCGCCTGCAGCGGCCGAACATGGCGCGCAACGCAGTCCGCAAGGTGCTGGCAAATACCGACCAGATCATAGCACGCTGGTCGCGATAGAAGCCTGAACCCGTCCGGCAGAGGAAGCGGCGGCTGTCGAAACGGCTTGGTCATCGGTGCAAAAGCCCGCATTCAAGCGGGCTCTGCTGACCGGAGCTGTAAAGATGCCGGTGTCAGGAGGCCAGCGCCGTGGCGGCGCGCGGCGACCGTGCCATCAGCCGCGCATAGGCGATGGCCGAGAGCATGTTGACGTGGTTGGCGCGGCCGGTTCCGGCGATGTCGAAGGCGGTGCCATGATCGACGGAGACGCGGTCGATCGGCAGGCCCAGGGAGACGTTGACGGCGGTCTCGAAGGCGACGAGCTTGATCGGGATATGGCCCTGATCGTGATACTGGGCAATAACCAGATCGAAGGCGCCGTTATAGGCGCGGGCAAAGACCGTGTCGGCGGAAATGGGACCGACCACGTCGATACCCTTGGCCTGTGCCAGTTCGACGGCCGGTGCCAGGAACTCCGTGTCCTCGGTACCGAAGAGGCCGTTTTCGCCGCAATGCGGGTTGAGACCGGCGACCGCGATACGGGCTTTCCTGCCGAGGCGCATGAAATGATTATGGCCGGCTTCGATCGTCGCCAGCACGCGCTCGGTCCTGGCGCGTTCGATCGCGCCCTTCAGGGAGACGTGGGTGGAAACGTGAATGGTGTTCAGCCGCTCGGAGGCGAGCAGCATGAAGGAACTCTTGGAGCCGGTCAGATGCGCCAGCAGGCCGGTATGGCCGTCGAAATGATGGCCGGCGAGGTTCATGGCCTCCTTGTTGATCGGCGCGGTGACGATGACGTCGGCTTCCTTTGACATGGCCAGATCGACGGCGCGGGCGATATAGCGAACGGATGCATCGCCGGCGACCGGGCTGACCTTGCCGATCTCGGGAAGCGGCGCGCCAAGCGGCACCTCGTCGACGGCGATGGTGTTTCCGTCTTCGGAGGCGGAGGGGCCGAAGCGCAGGCCGACTTCGGTCGCGCGCGCAGCGCGCTCCAGCGCTTCGCTGTTGCCGACGATGACGAAGTCGCGCCGTTCGGCAGCCGGCAACGCCGCCAGTGCCTTGACGATCACTTCCGGGCCGACGCCGGCGGGATCGCCGAGGGTTACTGCGACTTTAGCATTTCTGTCCATCGGTCAAATTCCTTTTGAAAGCCCTGCCTCAATAGGCTGCTTCGTAGATCGAGCGTATGTCGGCGCGCGTCAAGTCGCGCGGATTGTTATCCAGCAGCCTGCGGATGGCGAAAGCATCGTCGGCCATGGCATCGAGATCGTCTTGCGGCACGCCGAGGCCCGACAGGGTCATCTCGATGCCGAGCTCCGCGCAGAAGGCATAGGCGGCATCGAAGACCGATTTGACCGTGTCCGAGGCACTGTAGCCGAGCGCTTCCATGACCGCTTTCGTCTTTTCCGGTACGGCCGGCGTGTTGAAGGCGAGAACATGAGGGAAGATCAATGCGTTGGCCGCGCCGTGGGCGACATGCCAGCGCGTGCCGAGCGGATAGGCGAGCGCATGACCGCCGGCCGTATTGACCGGGCCGAGGCAGAAGCCGCCATAGAGCGAGGCCAGCGACAGACCGGCGCGGGCTTCGGCATCCGATCCGTCGCGGACCGCTCTCGCAAGATATTTGCCGACGAGCCGCGTTCCCTCGATCGCATACATGTCGATCATCGGATGCGCCTTGCGATTGGTGAAGGCCTCGACGCAATGCGCCATGGCATCGACGCCGGTTGCGGCCGTCGTGCGCGCCGGCACGGAGAAGGTCAGCGACGGATCGATGACGGCGATATCGGCAAGCATATGAAGGCTCTCGACCGCGAGCTTGGCCTTTGTTTCAGGATCGGTGACAAGTGCGCGGATACCGGCCTCGCTGCCCGTGCCCGAGGTCGTCGGCACCTGCGCGAGCGCTGCCTTGCGCGGCCCTTGAACCTTGTTGGGGCCGACCACCTCGCGGAGCGTCTGCGGCGAGCCGGCGAGCACGGCGGCGAGCTTGGCAAGATCCATGGCGCTGCCGCCGCCGAAGCCGACGATGAGGTCGGCTTGCGCGGCTTCCGCAGCGGCGAGCACCTTGTCGAGATTGGCAATGTCCGGTTCGGGTGTCACGTCGGCGAAGACCGAAACCTCACCCTTCAGCTGCAGCAGTTCGACGCGGGTGGCATTGAATGCATCCGAAATGACCAGTGTCCGCGAATACCCCTTGCTCGCGGCCCAGGCGCCCAGCTTTCCCGCCGTCCCAAGGCCGAATTCGATCAGGTGCGGCCGGACAACGGCAATAGGTGAATCCAAACTGACCATAGGCGGTCCTCCCCGATGCGCGACGGACTAGGCCGCCAATGATGTAAATTTGTTATCCTGTCCCACGATTTTTGGCAAGAATGAATGGTTGTTTTTCTTGTTTCGATATCCATTTTGATCGAAGACGCGCCGGATGGGGCGCGTGAATTTGCGTATAAGAATTTGAAATTGATTAGATAATTATGAACTATGCAGTTCTGCGGTGGGGCCAGCGCAATTTGAAGCGGACTTGTGGTGTATTTGTAAAAACGGGAGTCCTGTGCAGAGAGGTCCGGTGCTGTGCATATCGGACCTCTCCATGCCTTCCCGGTCGGCCAGTCGGCCGTTAAGCAATTGATTCCAATGGGAGGCGCACATATTTAATGGCGCGCCTGTAATAGGTGTAGGCGACATGGAGCGTACCGTCCGCTCCCTGGATGATGGAGGGGTAGGAGAACTCGCGGTTGAGCATATCTTTCGAGTTGTTGCTCAGGCAGTATCCGTCGCCGGTATCCAGGTCGAACTTGCGTTCGAAATGGCCGCCGTGGTCTGCCGAAACCGCAAGGCTCAGCGGCGCGCGCGGAACACCCCAGACAGCCTTTCGGGCTGCAGTATCGGGCGTTTCGGCGACAAGAGCCTTGCCGCTTTCGATCTCGTCGTAGAGCGATTGACGTCGGGCGTCGGAAGAGGCGGCGCTGCTGTGGTTGTAAACCATTGCAATTCGTCGATCGCCAAGGCCGACGGCCTGGATCGAGGAATTGTTGTTGGGCAGATTGGTTGGTTCCGGCGCACTCCAGGTTTCGCCCTGATCCGGCGAGAACGAGGCGCGAATATGCTCTGCGTAGCGATCGCGGAAGAAGGCGATCATTCTGTCGCCTTCGAGCGGCACGATATTCATGTGCACGGCGCCCAGGCTGCCTTCTATCTCCCTCATTTTCCAGCTCTTTCCGCCATCGCGGGAGATCAGGACGCCTGCCGTGTCGGCGTCGCCGCTCCAGCGTTGACCGGGCAGGCTGATGCAGCGGAAGACGGGAAGCAGCCAGTCGCCTCTGCCGTTGACGACTATCTGCTGGCGCACGAAGGTGCCGGGCAGGTCGCAGAGAACGGTGGGGGGAGCAAAACTCTTGCCGCCATCCTCCGAGATCCGGCATTTGACAACCGCGCCGTCCTGATCGCCCGATGTCTGTGATGTGTAGAGCAGCCAGACGCGACCGTCAGGCGCGTTGAAAATCAACGGATTCTGCTCGGATTTCGCCGGATCGTCCGACATTTTCTCCGGTTCTGACCAGCGGTCGGCGCCGGGTGCCAGCCGAGACATGTAAATCGAAATGTCGCCCATGCCTTCCATCGTGCCGCCGAACCAGACGCATGTCAGTGTTCCATCGGCCAGGAAAGCGAGATTGGCGGCGTGGTTCTGGATGCAAGGAGACGGCAGATAAGCATCAAGACGGCCAGCCTGGGCGGAATTTGCCCTGAGCGTGCCGTCCATCAGCGAGGGAACGTCTTCAGGCTTCAAACCTGTCGGTTGCATGGTTTTTCCTCCCTTATGGCAGCTTTGCGTAGCCTTCGGCGAGTGCCGCATATTCGGCGTCGTTGAGCGGCACCAGCGGCGGGCGCGTGCGCCGCCAGCCGGCGTTGCCGGTCTTCAGGCCAACCATGGCCTTGATCGTCGGGATCTGCACATAGGAGTTCGACAGAGTGCGAAAAGCGTTGATGCGTGCCTGTGCGGCCTCGACTTCGGCGCTTTTCGCCTCGTCATGAACGTGGTCGTAGACGGTGCGCAGCGAATTGGCGACGAGGTTCGAGGTGGCGGTGATGCAGCCGGCACCGCCGGCCTTCAGGAGCGGCAGCAGCAGCGGGTCGGCGCCGCAGAGCACGGAGAAGCCGGGGCAGGCGGCGATGATTGCCTGCATGTTGTTGAAATCGCCAGCAGATTCCTTGATGCCGACAACCGTGTCCGGGAAGGCTTCAACCAGACGCCTGATCAGCGGGATGGAGAGCGGAACGCCCGAAACCTGCGGAATATGGTAGAGGATCACCTGCAGTCTGGTATCGCCGATTTTCTCCAGAATCTGGGCATAGGCGGTGAAGAGGCCGTCGTCGGACACGCCCTTGTAGTAGAAGGGCGGCAGCATGACGACCTTGGTGACGCCGAGCGAAAGCGCGTGTTTTGTCAGTTCGACGGTCTCGGGAATGGCAACGACGCCCGTGCCGGGCAGCAGCTTGTCGGCGGGAATGCCGGCTTTCAGCGCGGCTTCGAGGATCATGCGGCGCTCGGCGGAGGAGAAGGAATTGGCTTCGCCCGTCGTTCCGAGCAGCGCCACACCGTGGCAGCCTTCTTCGATCAATCGCTGGCAATGTTCGGTGAAGAGGCCGAGATCCGGGCTGCCATCGGTATTGAGAGGGGTGGTCGCGGCGCTATAGACGCCTGTAATCTTGTGATTGCTCAAGGGTGTCCTCCTCGTCAGACCGGGCCTGCCCGGCACGTTCCTACGCTGCCGTATTCATCCCAATGTCCCTCAGTTGTCAATCTTACAAATTTGAAATCTACGTGCGTCGATTTTTAAAATATTGATTTTGCTACTGAAATAATTTCAATCCCCTGATTTGATGTTCCATATGTTATTTTCCATTGACAGATTTACATTATCGCGCAAATGTCAGCGTCATATCGCGCAGCTTCGGGGAGGTCTTTCGAAAGGCGCGCTATTTGCCACGGAGGAGCAAATGACAATTGGTAGTGACCAAGACTTTTCGCAGATTTCCCGTCGTAACGCGCTGAAGCTGGGGCTTGCGGCCGGCGTCGGCTTCTCGCTCTTCGGTGCGAGCGCCCGCATCGTCATGGCGCAGGACGGCCAGGTGTTGAAGGCCATCAATCCCGCCTTCGACCAGGACTGGTCGCCGCTGCGCGGCGGCGGCAGAACTTTCCGCTGGAACTCGTTCTGGTGGGCGTCGCCGATGTATTTCGATGCCGACGGCAAGATCCAGCCCTACGTCTTCACGAGCTGGGAATCGCCGGACAAGAAGGTCTGGACCTTCAAGATCGACCCGAAGGCGGTCTTCTCCGACGGCAGCAAGATCACCTCGGCCGATATCAAGGGTTCGTGGGACGTTTCCGCCATGCCCAACACGAAGAACCAGCGTGTCGATCAGGTGCTGAGCAAGGTTGCCGGCTACAAGGAAGTTTCCGCCGGCTCCGCAAACGAACTGACCGGCGTTGCAACGCCGGATGAATCGACCGTCGTCTGCACGCTGACGGAAGCCGATCCGATCTTCTTCATGCGTCTTGCCAACCATATCGTGCCGATCACCAAGGCCGCCCAGTCGCGCGGCAGCGACGGCGAGGAAGTGGCTGACTGGTACAGGCCCGACAGCAGCGCCGTCTATTCCGGCCCGTTCAAGCTGACGGCGCTCGATATCGACGCCGGCACGCTGACCTTCGAGCCGAACGAAAAATTCTTCGGACCGAAGCCGAAGCTTGCCCGTATCGAAATCAGCTCGATCGAAGACAACGTGACGGCGACGTCGCTGATCAAGTCTGGCGAATACAATGCGCACACCGAGCTCGTCACCTCGACGATCATCCAGGATCTCGGCCCGGAATTTTCGGCGGGTCCGCTCATCCCGACCAGCCAGCATTTCTGGTTCAACACGTCTCGCGCGCCGATGGACGATCCGAAGGTGCGCCAGGCGCTGATCATGGCGGTCGATCGCGACGGCCTGTTCAAGGCCTCCTATCCGGATGGTCCGCACAAGAAGGCCGACCAGATCTTGAACTCGGTTCCGGGTGCGGAGAATTCCGGCTTCGAGCCCTATCCGTACGATCCGGCAGCCGCCAAGAAGCTGCTTGCCGAATCCAGCTACGGCGGTCCGGAGCGTCTTCCCAAGCTGATGTTCGTCGGCATTTCCGGTCCGGCGATCCAGGCGGCAGCCCAGTTCATCGCCGAGCAGTGGCGCCAGAACCTCGGCATCACCGCCGTCGACATGAAGCCGCAGCAGGACGCCTATGCCGGCCCGGACCAGAATGCGGTCCAAATCTTCCGCGACGACGTCGGCACGCGCGTTCCCGACGCCGTTTCCTATCTCGCCGGCTCCATCGCTTCCACGTCGTCCAACGCCCAGAACAAGCTCGGCGGCTACAAGAACGACAAGGTGGACAGCCTGCTTGCAGAAGCTGCAACGAAGGCCGCCGACGATCCGGAGCGCGTGAAGCTCGCGCAGGAAGCCCAGAAGGCCTTCCGCGACGACTGGGCCTTCCTTCCGTGGTATTCTCAGGCGATGTCGCGCTGGGCCACCAAGGAGGTCAAGGCCATGGAAAAGAACCTCGACTGGCAGGTCGTGGCTCCCTGGGATGTGTCGATCGGCTGAGGCCGATAACAGGGCCGCATGATGCGGCCAAAGCAGCGGCGCGAGGGCCGAAAGGCCTTCGCGCTATGTTTCAAGAAGAACCGGCGGTTGCGGCCTCCCGCGGAAATGCGCCGGGCAAGAATGGGAGGTGGCCTTGTTACGCTACGTGTTCACGCGGTTTGCCATCTGGATTCCGTCCGTCCTGGTCGTGATGATGGCCGTCTACGCGATGGCTTTCTACGGTGCCGGCGATCCGATCAAGCTGATCTTCCTTCGTGCGCCCGGCGACGTTGCCTATAATCCGCAGCGTATCGAGGCGATCCGCGAAAGTGCCGGTCTCAACAAGCCCTTCATCGAGCAGTTCGGCCTTTATATCTGGAACCTCCTGCACGGCCAGTTCGGCAATTCGCTGACCTCGGGCCGCTCCGTCTGGGCCATGGTTTCGGCCGCCGCCCCCGTTTCCTTCCAGCTTGCGCTCTGTTCCATCATCCTGACGGCGATCGTCGCAATCCCGCTCGGGATGATCGCTGCGCTGAACCAGAACAACCGTATCGACTATACGATCCTCGGTTCGGCGCTGTTCCTGTGGGCAATCCCGGCCTATGTCGCAGGCCCGCTCCTGATGGTGGCGCTGATCGTGCTCCTGCCGATGATCAAGGTGCCCTATGGCTGGGGCGGCGTCTTCGACGTGCGCATCATCCTGCCGCTCATCGTCTTGTCTTTCCAGCCGATCGCGCTGATCGTGCGCCAGACGCGCGCCGCCGTCATCGAAGTGCTGTCGGAGGATTTCGTCCGCACCGCGCGCGCCAAGGGTGTGCCGGAAATCGTGGTGGCGCTGAAGCATATCCTGCGCCCCGTGCTTACGCCTGTGGTGACGCAGCTTGGCCTGATCATGATCACCATCGTCAACGGCGCCATCTTCGTCGAGCTCGTCTTCGGTCTGCCGGGTCTCGGCCGGTTGACCGTGCAGGCGCTCACCAATTCCGATTATCCCGTCATCCTGGCGATCACCCTGATCGGATCCTTCCTGGTCATGGTGTCGAACCTGCTGGTCGATGTGCTCTATCCGATGCTCGATCCGCGCGCCAATGATTCCAGAAGGAGCCGCTGATCATGTCCGCCATTCCTCTTGCGACGGTCGAGACGGCCGAGGAGCCGCCGGTCAACCTGTGGCGTGACGCCTGGCAGCGCCTGAAGCGCAACAAGCTTGCGATCTTCGGCCTCGTCGTGATCGTCATCCTTGCCTTCACGGCGATCTTCGGCCCGTCCCTGACGCCCTATGACTATCTCAGCCAGGATCTCGCCTCGCGCAACGCGCCGCCGTCGCTGGCGCATTTCTTCGGCACCGACGATCTCGGCCGCGACGTCTTCAGCCGTATCGTCTTCGGTACGCGCACGGCCTTCCTCGTTGCCGTCATCGTCACCTTCATCGCTGTCCTGATCGGGCTGCTGCTCGGTGCCGTCGCCGGCTTTTTCGGCAATCCCTACGACCGCGCCATCATGTGGCTGACCGATGTGACGATGTCGGTGCCGAATCTGCTTCTCGTCGTCGTCATCAACGCATCCCTGAAGACGCCGATCACGAAATGGATGGAGGCGCAGTATCTCGCCACCCTCAATCCCTTCTACCGCCAGACCGTGTGGGTCGATTTCATCCTGGTCTTCGGCTCGATGGCATTGATCTCCTGGCCGCCCTATGCGCGCCTCGTGCGCGCCCAGGTCCTGTCGATCCGCAATCGTCCCTATGTCATGGCGGCGCAGGCGCTCGGCCTGTCCAACTGGCTGATCATCCTGCGCTATATCGTGCCGAACGCGCTCGGGCCGCTGATCGTTTCCGTCAGCGCCGGCCTCGGCACGGCAATGGTGCTGGAAAGCGCCTTCAGCTTCCTCGGCGTCGGCGTCAATCCGCCGACCCCCAGCTGGGGCAACATGATCTCGGACGGCCTGCGCGTCTGGCAGCACTATCCGCATCTCCTCGCCGCTCCGGCGGCCGTGCTTGGCCTTGCTTCGGTGGCCTTCAGCTTCCTTGGCGACGGCCTCAACGACGCACTCAATCCGCGGGGCAGCAAATGATGAACGCAACAAGCAACGAACGCCTGCTGGACGTGAAGGATCTCACCATCGAGATCGATACGCGCCGCGGTCCCGCCGTCGTCGTCGATGGCATCGACCTCTATGTCAACAAGGGCGAGACGCTTGGCGTCGTCGGCGAATCCGGCTGCGGCAAGAGCCTGACGATGCTCAGCCTGATGCGGCTTCTGCCGAACAAGATCAAGGTGACGAAGGGTTCGGCGAATTTCGACGGGCGCGACCTGCAGAAGATGTCCAATTCCGACCTGCGCAAGGTGCGCGGCGGCGATGTCGGCTTCGTCTTCCAGGATCCGATGACCTCGCTCAATCCGGTCATGCGCATCGGCGACCAGATCTGCGAGCCGCTGATCTATCATCGCAGGATGTCGAAGGCGGATGCGCGCGCACGCGCCGTCGAACTTCTGCGCCTCGTCGGCATTCCCGGCCCCGAAGAGCGGCTGATGGCCTATCCGCACGAGCTTTCTGGCGGCATGCGCCAGCGCGTGATGATCGCGATCGGCCTTGCCTGCAATCCGAAGCTTCTGATCGCCGACGAGCCGACGACCGCGCTCGACGTGACGATCCAGGCCCAGATCGTCGATCTGGTGAAGGATCTGCGCGCCAAGCTCGGCATGTCCGTCGTCTGGATCACCCACGACCTCGCGCTGATCGCCGGCCTTGTCGATCGCGTCGCCGTTCTCTATGCCGGCACGGTCGTGGAAGATGCGCCGGTGGACGAGCTTTATGCTCGTCCCAGCCATCCCTATACGCGTGGGCTGCTGTCCTCGATCCCGAAGCTCTCGGATGCGCCGGCAAGCCGGCTGTCCTCGATCGGCGGCACGCCGCCGGAGCCCGGTCGCCGGCCGAAGGGCTGCCCCTTTGCGCCGCGCTGCCCGCTGGCGGAAGCCGTCTGCCACGAACGTGTGCCGCGGCTTGAGCCGGTTTCCGGCAACAGCGCGCATCGCGCCGCCTGTTTCGTCGTCCAGAGAATGCAGGAGGCTGCGTGATGGGTGCCCAACCGCTCTTGAAGGTCGAGAACCTCGTCAAGCATTTCCACGTCAAGCTCGGTGCTTTCGGCGAGCGCTCGGCGACCGTTTATGCGCTCGACAACGTCAATCTCGACATCATGGAAGGCGAGACGCTGAGCCTCGTCGGCGAATCCGGCTGCGGCAAATCGACGACCGGTTTTACCATTCTCAATCTCTATAAGGCGACGAGCGGCAAGGTGGTCTACAAGGGCCAGGATATTGCCACGCTCGATGAGAAGCAGATGCGGCCCTTCCGTCGCGACCTGCAGATCGTTTTCCAGGATCCCTATTCGACGCTGAACCCGCGCATGACGGTCGGCGAGGCGATCGGCGAGCCGATCCTCTTCCACAAGCTTGCCACCAAGGCGGAGCTCAAGGACAAGGTCGCGGCCCTGCTGACCGATGTCGGCCTGCCGACGCGTTTTGCCCAGCGTTACCCGCACGAGCTTTCCGGCGGCCAGCGCCAGCGTGTCGTCATCGCGCGTGCGCTCGCCTGCCAGCCGAAGTTCATCGTCTGCGACGAGGCGATCTCGGCGCTCGACGTGTCGATCCAGGCGCAGATCATCAACCTGCTGCTCGACCTGCAGGAAAAATACGGCCTGACCTACCTCTTCATCGCGCATGACCTCGCCGTCGTGCGTCATATCAGCACGCGCGTCGGCGTCATGTATCTCGGTCGCCTGGCCGAGCTTGCAACGCGCGAAGAGCTTTTCGACAATCCGCTGCACCCTTACACGAAGGCGCTGCTTTCGGCCGTGCCGGAAACCGATCCGGAACTGGAGCGCAGCCGCAAGCGCCAGATCCTGCAGGGCGATGTGCCGAGCCCGCTGAACCCGCCGACAGGCTGCCGTTTCCATACGCGCTGCCCGATCGCCATGGACGTCTGCAGCAAGGTCGTCCCGGAATGGAAGGAAGCCAAGCCCGGCCATCTCGTTGCCTGCCATGCCGTCAATCCGGGGCAGGCCTCATGACGCTGAAAGTCGCCATCATTGCCGACGACCTGACCGGCTCGCTCGATACGGGGACACCCTTTGTGGAGGCCGGGCTGTCGGTTGCTGTTGCGATCGATGTCGAAGCGGCCGGCAAGGCGCTGGAAACCGGTGCGGAAGTCGTTGTCGTCAATACGGCCTCGCGCGGCCTGCCGGAGGCGGAAGCGGCGGCGCGCGTGCGGGCCGCTGCCGAAACTCTGGGTGCCGCCGGTTCGGCGATCTTCATGAAGAAGATCGATTCCCGGCTGAAGGGCAATGTTGCGGCAGAAAGCATCGCACTGGCCGACGTGCTCGGTCTCGAGACCATCCTGATGGCGCCGGCTATTCCCGATCAGGAGCGCATTACCTATCGCGGCTGCGTTGTCGGGCGCGGCGTGGAACATCCGTTGCCGATCGCGGACCTCTTTGCCGGATCTGCTCGTGGCGTGACGGTCGCCGATGCCGAAGACGATGCCGATCTCGATATTGTCGTGGCGGAAAACGACTGGCTTTCCACCCTTGCCGTCGGCGCTCGCGGCCTGGGCTCGGCGCTGGCGCGCCGGCTCGGCGGACCTGCACGGCTGACGCCGGAATTTCTCGCGACGCGAAAGACGCTGTTTGCCTTCGGTTCCCGCGATCCAATTACGGCCGCCCAGATGGACCGTCTCGAAGCTTCGGGTGCCCTCCGTATCGTCGTGGACGCGCCGATGGGTGCGGTCGAAAGCGGGGAGGGGCTGGCATTGCCGGCGCTGCTGCGCTGCACGGGCGAGATGACGAGCGATGGCGCGCGTGTCGCCGCTCGCTTTGCGCAGGGCGTGAAATCGGTCATAGATGATACGAATCCTGACATGATCATGGTCGGCGGCGGCGATACCGCGCTTGCCGTTTTCCGTGAACTGGGCGTTTCGGTCCTGCTGCCGAAGGGGGAAATCGAGGCCGGTGTTCCGTGGTTCGACGTCAGGGATGTCAACGGGCGGCAATTCCGATGTGCCGTCAAGTCGGGGGGCTTCGGCAATTCCGATAGTTTGCTAAGACTGATCGTTCGGAATCAGGCGGCGTAAGGAATGCCAGCGGGGAGAATGAGAGTGGATGAAGCGAATGGCGGATCGGTAAATCCGGAAGCGGCTCCGGCAGCACGGCCGGAGCGCGGCAGGGCCGTGAAGCTGGTCGATCGTGTCTTCGATCAGCTGATGGAGCGCATCCGCGCCGGCAACTATCCGCCCGATTCACGGCTTCCGGGTGAGCACGAGCTTGCTTCGATGCTGGGTGTTTCGCGTCCTATCGTGCGTGATGCGCTTGCGCGTCTGCGCGAGCAGGGTATCGTTTATGCGCGGCAGGGTGCCGGCACGTTCGTCAGCGCGCATGGCTCGCCGACGGCGCAGCTTGCCTATTCGCCGGTCAAGACGATCGCCGATATCCAGCGCTGCTATGAATTCCGCCTGACGATCGAGCCGGCGGCCGCCTATTTTGCCGCCAAGCGCCGCGACGATGCGGCAATCCAGAAGATTGCCGCGGCCCTTGCGGATCTGCGGGAAGCGACAAGCCACCAGCTGCACCGGGTGGATGCCGACTTCGTCTTCCATCGCGCCGTCACAGAGGCCGCCAACAATCACTATTACACGGCCTCCATGGATGCGCTGAAGGCGCACATCGCCGTCGGCATGCATCTGCACGGACTTTCGCTGCTCGGTCCGCGGCCGGGCCTCGAACAGGTGTATCAGGAACATAACGAAATCTATAAGGCGATCGCCGAGGGCCGGGCGGAAAACGCCCGCGACCTGATGCGCGCGCATCTCGAAGGCTCGCGCGACCGCCTGTTCGAAGGGCGCGTGCTCGACCTGTCCTTCTGAAGGGGCTATTCCTCGAACAAGGCGCGTTCTGTCGCGAATATCTTCGTCACATAGTCGGCGACGGTTCGGATCGGCAGATCCTTGCGCTGCTGGCGTCGGGTGAGAAGCCAGACCTCCCGCGGCGGCGGCACCGGCTCCAGCAGGCAGTGGCGAAGGCTCTTTTCCGTGCGTCCGATATAGTGCGGCAGCAATGCGAGACCGGCGCCGGCCTTGGCGGCCGTTGACTGGGACACCTGGTTGTTGGCACGGAACGACACGCGCGCATGCGGGAAATGGCGGGCGAGCCAGGCCGCCTCCGGCACGAAGGCATTCACCTCGTCAAATCCGACGAAGACCGGCTCGGCGCCGTCTTCGGCCTGCCGGCAGACCTCCTCCGTTCCGTAAAAGCCGTATCCGATCGTCGCGAGCTGCCTGGCGATGAGATCGCCGTCCTGCGGTTTTCCGAGGCGAATGGCAATGTCGGCCTCGTGGCGTTCAAGGCTGATGCTGCGCATGTCGGTCGCCAGGTCGATGTCGAGGCCGGGAAATTGCATCGTAATCATCGCCAGACGGGAGACGAGGAACCCCTGCGAGAGCGCGGGTGACGCGTTGATGCGCACGAGGCCCTTCGGCGTGTCGTCCTTCCAGCCGCGCCCAAGCGTCTGGACGGAGGCCTCCATGTCGCTGGCCGCAGTCAGTGCGCGGGTTCCGGCAGGGGTCAGCACATAACCGTCCGGGCGGCGCTCGACCAGTTTCTCGCCGAGCGTTTCTTCCAGCGAATGAAGGCGGCGGGCAATCGTTGCGTGGTTGACACGCAGCGTGCGGGCGGCGGCCGACAGGCTGCCGTGCCGTCCGAGTGCAAGGAAAACCCGGATATCCTGCCAGTCCGGCTCTGTGCGTTTTTTATCAGCCATTGGCAAAGAATAGCGAATTTTTCGCAGAAGGGAACGGGACTAGATAGGAGGCGACCTCAAACAGAAAGGTTGCCGACATGAGCTCTTCCAGTCTCACCCTCACGCTGATCGGCGGGCCGACCGTGCTCGTCGAATATGGCGCGTTGCGCCTTCTTACCGATCCGACCTTCGACCCGCCGGGCCTCTACAGGGAAACGCCCGTCCGTTTCGAAAAGACTTCCGGCCCCGCCCTGTCTGTCGAAGAGATCGGCCGGCTGGATGCCGTTCTTCTCAGCCATGACCAGCACCTCGACAATCTCGACAGTGCCGGCCGGGCCATGCTGCCCGGCGTTGGCACCACCTACACGACTAGGGCCGGTGCGGAGCGGCTGGGCGGCAATGCGCTCGGGCTTGATCCTTTCGAAACCGTCACACTCGAAGGTGCCGGCGGCGAGAAGCTTCTGGTCACGGCGACGCCCGCCCGGCACGGCCCCGTCGGCATCGAACCGATTTCCGGCGATGTCGTCGGCTTTGCACTTGGCCGCGAAAAGCCGGGCGACCTTCTTTACGTGACCGGCGACACGGTCTGGTACGAGGGGACGGCCGAGGTTGCGCGGCTCTTTTCCCCGAAAGTGGTCCTGCTGTTTACCGGTGCTGCCGAGCCCCGTGGCCGCTTTCACATGACGATGGGCAGCGAGGACGCTCTGGAAGCGGCGCATGCCTTCCCGAACGCGCTGCTCGTACCTGCGCATAACGAGGGCTGGGTGCATTTTCGCGAAAATCAGGACCAGCTTGCGCACGCCTTTTCGGTCTTCAACCTCGCAGACCGGCTGAGGCTCTTCGAAAAGGGCAAGCCGCTCAGCATCGAGCTGACGGCCTGATCCCTCTCAAACTGGCGCCAGGCGCCAATCTTCCAAGGAGACATATCATGAGTAACGAACAGAAAGTCGCCATCGTCACCGGTGCCTCGCAGGGTATCGGTGCCGGTATCGTTGCGGCCTATCGCAGGGAAGGCTACGTCGTCGTCGCCAATTCCCGCAGCATCGAGCCGTTGTCCGATGCGGGCATTATCGCTGTCCCCGGCAGCATCGGCGAGCGCGGCGTGGCCGAACAGGTGGTCAGGACGGCGGTCGAGCGTTTCGGCCGCGTGGACACGCTGGTCAACAATGCCGGCATCTTCATCGGCAAGCCGTTTACCGACTACACGGTCGAAGACTTCAACAACGTCATCAACGTCAACGTTGCCGGCTTCTTCCATGTCACGCAGTTTGCCATTGCCCAGATGCTGAAGCAGGGCCATGGTCACATCGTTCAGATCACGACGGCCCTTGTGGAACAGCCGATTGCCGATGTTCCGACGGGCCTTGCGACGCTGACCAAGGGCGGTCTCGACGCCGTTACCCGCGGGCTTGCCATCGAATATGCCAGGAGCGGCATCCGCGTGAATGCGGTGGCGCCCGGCATCATCAGGACGCCGATGCATGCGCCGGAGACGCATGATTTCCTCAAGGGGCTGCATCCGGTCGGCCGCCTGGGCGAAGTGAGCGAGATCGTCGATGCCGTGCTCTATCTGGAGCATGCCGGCTTCGTGACCGGCGAGACGCTCAATGTCGATGGCGGCCAGCACGCCGGCCGCTGGTAGTGGGGAGGTAACGGGCGGAGCGCCATGTGGCGCCCGCCGCCAAGGAGAACGACAATGCCTTATGTGAATATCAAAGTGACGCGTGAAGGCACGGCTCCCGGTGCAAGCAGCACCACGCCGGAACAGAAGGCCGCGCTCATCAAGGGCGTCAGCGATCTTCTTTTCGATATTATGGGCAAGCCGCATGACAGTACCTTCGTCGTTATCGATGAAGTCGAGATGGAAAACTGGGGTGTGGGCGGTCTGCCAGTGCCTGAATATCGCAAGCAGCTTGCGGAAAAAGCGGCGGGACAGAAATAGTGTCGTGGCGGCCTTTGCGGCCGCCACCCGCTTTGCACCAAATGAAATGCAGGGATATCACCTCATGGGCAACTGGCAGGACAATCGTATCGTCGACCTTTTCGGGATCGAGCTTCCTATCATTCAGGCACCAATGGCGGGCGCGACGACGCCGGAAATGGTGATCGCTACCAGCGAAGCCGGCGGGCTCGGATCGCTTCCTGCAGCGCTTTTAACGATCGAGCAGACAAGGGCGTCGCTCGAGCAGATACGATCGGCGACGTCAAAGCCGATCAATGTGAATTTCTTTGTTCATGCCAATCCGGCGGCCGATGCCGTTGCCCAGATGAAATGGCGTACCGCGCTTGCCCCTTACTATGTCGAGCTGGGGCTCGATCCCGCCGCGCCGGTTCCGGCGGCCGGGCGTGCGCCTTTCGACGGCGATTATTGTGCGCTTGTCGAGACCTACCGGCCCGAGGTCGTCAGCTTCCATTTCGGCCTGCCGGGACCGGATCTTCTGGAACGCGTGCGGCGTACCGGCGCCAGGGTCATCGCTTCGGCGACGACGGTTGCGGAGGCGCGCTGGCTGGTGCAGCGCGGTGTCGATGCCGTCATCGCCATGGGGCTGGAAGCCGGCGGCCACCGGGGAAATTTCCTTGGTGACGATATGAACATGCAGGTCGGCACGATGGCGCTTGTGCCGCAGATCGTCGATGCGGTTCCCGTACCGGTCATTGCGGCTGGCGGCATCAGCGACCGGCGCGGCGTTCGCGCCGCTTTTGTCCTTGGTGCCTCCGCAGTTCAGGTAGGTACGGCCTATCTCCTTACGCCGGAAGCGAAAATCACCGCCTTCCATCGCGACGCGCTGAAGTCGGCGCGGGACGACAATACTGCCCTGACCAACATCTTTACCGGCCGTCCCGCACGCGGCATCGTCAATCGCATCATGCGGGAGATCGGACCGCTGTCGGCAACTGCACCGGCATTCCCGACCGCCGGCGGTGCGCTTGCGCCGCTGAGGGCGGTGACGGAGAAGGAAGGCCGGCCGGATTTCAGCAATATGTGGGCTGGTCAGGCTGCAAGCCTTGCACGCGAAATGTCGAGTGCGGAGCTGACGCGGTATCTCGTCGAAGCAGACTAGGAGCAGGGACCCATGCGGGTCGGCACGGACGTCATGGAGGCCGCTAGCGCGAGGGCGTCGCTTCGCCTGCGATAACGGCACCCGTCTGGACTGGAACGGGGGCTTTGGCGGGTGCGGGCGAGCTCTTCTGCCGCACTTCCGCATCGGACGCGCTGTGCCAGAGTTGCCAGCCTTCTCCCTGGATAAGGCCGCGGTCGGAAAGATCCTTCCAGTGGCGATAGGTGGCGGTGCCCGTGTAGACGAAGTTGCGCGCATCTTCGGGGGAGGAATACATGGTGTACTCGGCCGTATGTTGCGAGCGGTTGGCAGGATCGGCCACCTTGTGGAGGAAGCTCGACAGGAACTTGAAGTGAAGAAGGGCGCTGGTGACGCCGACGGCACCGCGCATTTCGCCGAGATTGAGCGAGAGCGGCCAGACCTGATGCGAGGATTTGAGGTAGAGGCGTTCGCCGGACACATAGATCAGCGGGATCTTGTTGAGCGCGGGGCCATCCCAGACGCGGCCGCGGAAATAGACACGGCCGCGCACACCGCCCTTGATCCAGATGGTGCGGCTCTTCCTGTCGAAGTGCGATTCATAGCCTGAATGGTCGAAAAGGCTGCATATATCGAGAGGATTGCGGCCGGGTTCGCAGATGTTTTCGCTGACGGGATTGCGGCTGTACATGTCGATCATGACGGAGCGCAGCGAATGGGCGCCGACAGATTCCATATAGGCGGTCAGCTGGCCGATCGAACGCGTATCGCAGTGCGGGTAGATCAGGAACTCATCCGCATCGACATAGAGAACCCATTTCTCCTGGCAATGGCGGTTGATGACTGCGTTGATCCAGTCATTGCCGAAGCGGGCTGCCTTGTAGGAACCGGTGGCTGACAGAAGCGAAACGTCTTCCATGCCGGAAAGGAATTCAGCCGTGCCGTCGCTCGAGCCGTTGTCGATGCAGATGAAGTGCTCGACACCAAGATCGCGATAATATTGCAGGAAGAACGCCATCCGGTGTCCCTCGTCGCGGATCACGCAGATCAATACGTGGCGTGCCTGCTTCAGGCCGCCACGAAGGCCGGCATAGCCGAGTTGCCCGGCCTTCAGCGAGCGGCGCAGCCGGGCCTTGGCGTAGTGCGAGATGCTGGTGGTCAATGCGCTCATTTCTGCTCCTGAACACTCGCGCCGGCCTTCAAGACCGGCTCTGCCTGCAGGGATCGGGTCGACCTTTCATCACACGACATAATCGCCGGCGAGCAGGGTCTGTACGCGCGGATTGGGCATTTCATTCTGCAGGGCATGTCTTACGCGCTCCCGTATCGAACGGTATTTGTAGACGACCTTGCGGTCGAAGCTGATGCCCCGGTAAAGCGCGTTGTAGGCCGGGTGCGTCTTGCGCAGGTCGATATAGACCTGGCTTTCGGTGTCACTCCACGGGAAGAACGTGCCGTGCCAGGGTTTGGGGTGGGCCATGTAATGGACGATGGCGAGCGAGGACATGTCCACCAGATGCAGGAACTGCTTGGGGAAATTCCAGCGGTTCGACACCAGGATGAGCGAGGAACCGCAGACGTAGTTCAGGGCGCCCTGGTCATGTTTGCCGTCGCAGGCATCCGGGTTCGTGGCGAAGAGCTGCAGTGCCTCCGGCCCGATCCAGCCGTCGCGGTGGAATTTCAGGACGCCGGCATTGAAATAACTGCTGTCCTTGCCGTTCTGCAGCAGGCCGTGGATGGAGGTGTAATCGCGTGCCGCGAAAAACTTTCCGGGCGGTGCGAACGCATTCTCAAGATCGGCAAGGCTGCTGACAATCTGTGTGTCGCCGTCCAGATAGATGATCTGGGTATAGTTTTCGGGCAGGACCTTGGCGAGCACGAGTTTGGCCATGGTGCTGACGCTGATGCGGCCCATGAAATGCGAACCGTCGAGCTTGCCGAGGGATTCGCGCAGCGCTTCCGTCGCGTCCATCAGCTTGACGCCGCTCAGTGCCAGCAGGCCCTTCAGCTCCTCGAAATTATCGAGGTGCTCCGACATGAGAACACAGACATCCGTCTCGGAATTTGCAAACTTCCGCGCCTGCAGCGCCGAAAGAATAGTCGGAAAGGAATATTCGACATCCGTAACGTAGGCCACGCACTGATTACTCATGGTACAATCCTTCTCGCAGTTCTTCGCCTGGAAGTGTCTTTGTTGAATCCGTGGAAAATTTCTCTTTGCCGGGATGCCGCCGTCTGCTTGTTGACGGCGGGCCAATTCTTGTTCCGCCAGCAACAAAACGTCCCTCGTCGGCGTTTTGATCGCGGCGGATTGTGAGAAAATTAACCATTGCTATCGCTCCACTACCAAAAGCTGGGTGTTGTGGATTTGGCCCTGTAATGTGAAGATCGGCACGGGCATGTGGGACGACAGGAAGGGATAAGGCATCGCAATGCTGAACGGCACGATCATTGTGATACTGATTTCGCTCGCAGCCGGAACCGCCATTCGCGCCTGGGCCTTTGCCATATTCGCAATCGTCGTATCGCTCGGTTTCGGCGTCGTGGCCCATCAAAGCGCGTCTCTGCTCGAGGCTGCGCTCTACGGTCTCGGTATCCTCGTGCTGATGCAGGCCTGTTATGTGACGGGCGTCTTCGCAGCCGGGCTCTGGCGTCGCAGCCGCAAGCCGTCCAAGGAGAGTGCCATGGCCGATCCGGCACCTGTGCCGGGCAAGCAGCGGCAAGGCTGATATCGCCGACATCTTTTCGGCCCCGCACATCATCGTGACGAAAATACCGGCGTACTCATCAGAGATGCCGGTGTCCTCTGAAGTCGGGCCATGCGGTTCGGCAGCGCATAGGGTGCTGCCAGGCAACCGCTTGCAAGGCCGGCCGTGATGCTGAACAGCAGGCCAAGGTCGGTGCTGCTGCCGGAAATCGTCGCCGAGGCGATCTGCGCGACGGAGGCGAAAACGGCGGCCATCCCGATCGCCCGGTTTTCGCGGTTCACCAGTTTGCTGCGGGCGGCGGCCATCAGGAGGCTGTAGAGGAAGAGCAGGAAGAGAGCCGTGCCCGTGAGGCCGACATTCGACAGAAGGGCTGCGGCGAAGCTCGATGCGCGCACGGTGCCGAGCCCGGCCCCGAAGGTGGCCGTTTCCACAAAGGAGATCAGCGCCAGCGTGTTCCAGGCGGTACGCTCCTCGCCGGATTGGGATTCGAGCTTGTTGGCGAGGGTTACGTTCGCCAGGTCGCCAAGAGCGTTCCAGACGCTGGGGATCAGCGCCATCGCCAGGACCACGCAAGGCACCATCAGCAGCGTAATCAAAAGGAAGGTGGCATAGGGGCGCGTCGCCTGGCCGCTCAGGAGACGCCTGAGTGCGAACAGCACCGCGACGCCGATCATGAAGAGGCCGGCGACATAGGCCGTCGTCGACGTGCAGAGGATCAGAGTCAGGCCGATCGACAGCGTCGCAAAGCCGGTAAAGCGGCTGGGGAAGCGCTCGAGCCAGAGGATGAGCGTGAAGCAGAAGAAGACAAGGGCAGCCGCCCCATAGGCGCTCGCTTCCGGGAAGGAGCCGACAATGCGCTTGAAGCCGCCGATGACCTCGGCCGTGTGCATCGTGTAATTGGCATTGCGCATGAAATCGAGCAGGTCGGGCTGGCCGATCGTGAAGGTCGCGATATCGACGAGGGCGAAACCCAGGCAGACGAGCGCCGTGACGATGAGCTGGCGGGCAATGAAGCGCCCGTGCCCCAGCCGGGCAAGACCGCAGACGACGGCGAAGCAGACGAGGTCGCCGAGCAGGTAGACGGACTGCGTGAGATTGGAGGAACCCGGCGCCAGCGGCGATGCCATGATCGACATCAGGCCGGAACTGCTGCGCGCGGATGAATAGACCAACGTCGCGCCGGCGAAAATACGCGGCAGGAAGAAGGCCGATACCGCGGAAAACAGGACATAGGCGGCAAACCAGAAGCCGGGGCCGGGATAGGCCAGGCTCGTAAGCGCCGCCTGTTTCTGGCGCGGACGCAGCAGCACGCCGATCGTGACGAAGAAGAGCAGGAGGTGGCTCGGCTGAATGCTGCTGCCGCCGAGTGCCGGAAGCTGGAAGGCTGCCGCCGCGCCGAGCAATGTGGAGATGCACAGCGCCGTGATCGCGAAGCGGGATCCGTAATAGACGAGCGCGAGGCCGAGCAGGAGGACAAGGAAGCCGATCGGTTCTATTGTCATGCCGCAGCCTCCGACGGGGGCCGAGGATTCTCTGCTCCTGCGCCACGCGGGCCATGCGTGCGGCCCGACAGGACGGCAAATGCGGACATGGACTCAATTCCGATGCTAACAGGCATAATCCTACCGTGGTCTCCTAGTTCGATCCCGTCTGCGATACCCAGTTCGGTGGCGGCGCATCGCTCCGGGCTATGTCGGGAACAGGGGCGGCGGCCGCCTGCTGGGGCTGCGGCGCCGGCGTGGCGGCGGAGACATCGGCCGTTGCCTCGACGCCGATCTCGATAATGTCGTGCGGCAGCAGGGCGGTGTTCTCATCTGCCACGATATTGCTGTAGCTGCCGTCTTCGTTGCGGCGAACGATCTTGAAGTTCTTTTTCGTCTTGCCGAGGAGCGTCGATTCGGCCCCCATACGGGCGAGTTCCGCGCTATAGCCGGCCTGATCGCCGAGCAGTTGCGCCACCTGCATATCGATGCCTGCCTTGTTGATGGCCAGGCTGATCGTGTTCAGCTCCTGCTGGTTTTCGGCGTTCCGCTTGTTGATGATGGTTGCCTTTTCGCGCTCGCTCTCGTTCAAACCCTGGCGCGACTTGGTCAGCGCGATCTCGAGATCCAGCAATTCGCTCTGCGCTTCCGCCAGACCGCGATCGACCGAATATTGGCGGGTGTTGCTGGTGAGGCCCTTGCTGACGAGGCTGTTGACGTTGTTCAGCTCCTGCTGCGCAAGGTCGATCTGCCGCTTCTGGGAGACGATCTTGGCTTCGAGCGACTGGATTTCCTGCGTGTAGAGGCGGCTGAGATCGTTTGCCGCCTCGATCTGGCTATTGGATTCGACCGCCCGCAGGCGCATCAGGTTCAGTTCCTCTGCCTTGAGCTTGTCGATATCGGGTACGCCGGCGAGTTCGGCGGGAATGTCGAAATCGGACTGGCCGGCGATCTCGGCGCGCAGGCGCGCGGCACGCATCAGGAGATCGCGGCGGTTGAGGACGGCTGTACGATAGTCGCCGGCAGCCTGAATGCGGTCCCGGTCGTAATAGCTGCTGTCGTCACGCGCGCGCATGTAGCCGCCGGCAACGCTGACGGCCTTGATGACGGTCATGTTGGCCTCGAAGGGGTAACGTCCCGGCCGCTCGATGCTGCCGTTGACGAAGATCGGCGCATGCTGGTCGATTTCGACGGCGATGAACGGTCGTCCGGGAAGGTCGGCCTTTTCGGCCAACGCATCTGAAATGGCATCCGACAGCTGCTCGGTCGTCTGACCGGAGGCCCTGATCTGGCCGGCGATCGGAATCGACAGGTTGCCTGCATCGTCGACAGTGTAGGTTCCGTCGAGAGCTTCCCAGCTCGCATATTTGGAATCGGCGGACCGCCATTCCACGATCCGCAGCTTTATCTTGTCCTCGGGAACGAGCGTGTAGTTGTCGGCGCGGGCAGCGCCCCATCCCATCGCGCAGCTGAAGACGGCGGCAAGGCCGACGAGCGCAAGACGATCAACGAAAAACATGGGTCTCATGGCGTCTGTTACCTCCGTTTTGCCGCGATGGATGGCGAGGCCATCTCACGGTTTGAGGACTGGCTGAGTTCGAGGATGCGCATCGGGGATGCACGTCCCGTCAGAAGGTCGGACAAAGCCAGGAAATTGCCGTTCAGCCGGCCGCGGCGGTCGACCGCGCGATCGTTGAGCAGCGCGCCTCGGGCGTTTGCCAGGATGTTGCGGCCGATCTGCGCCAGCGCACGGGTCGCGGACATGGTGCCTTTGCGCATCAGATGCACGGGATTTGCGACTTGCGAGTAGCCGAGCCTCTTGCCGGGCTGACGTCCGGACTTGACGCCAAGATGCACGCCACAGGCGCCCGAAATACGCACCGATCGTCCGAAGCGGGCGATGGAGCGGCTGAAATCGACATCTTCGAGCCAGCCGTAGAGCGGCAGCTCCTCGTCGAAGGCGAGGCCGTGACCGACAATTGGCGCCAGCCGGACCGCCATGTTGCATCCGTAGGCGTTGTAGACTTCCGTCACCTGCTCGCCTCTTTCGCCGGCGGTCTTGATGACATCCATGGCTTCGGACTGGGTCAGCCCTTTGCCGAGGATGCCGTCTGCGAGGACGTCGCCGGTCGCGATGACCACATCCGGATCGTCGGCGAAGACGGCGGCCATGCGCGGAATGAAGCCCGGCGCCGGAATGAAATCGTCGTCGAGGAAGATCAGCACGTCCATGTCCGCGCTTGCCGCCTCGATGATCCGGTTGCGCTGGCAGGTCAGGCCACGAGGGCCGAGCATCAGTTCCACGCCCTTGCGGCCGGCGAGCCCGGCAGCGTCATCCAGGCTGGGGACGCAGACGATGATGCGTTCCGGATGGGGCTGGAGGCCGTCGAGATAGGCGACTGTCTCCAGAAGCGTCGCCGGTCGGCCCGCCGAGGCAATGCCGACGGCTATCTTGAGCTTGGGTGCCTGCAATGTCGGGATCGTCATGGCTGAACACTCGACGGTGTGTTGTTGACGATCGCGCCGAGGATTTCTGCCCCGACATTGCGCATGCTGTCGACGACGCGGACCGTTTCGTCGATCGAGGTTTGGCCGTAACAGGTCACAACGAGAACGCCGTCCAGCTCCGGAGCGATCGCATTGGCGTCCGGCGACGAGGTGAAGGCGGAGATATCGACGAATATCGCGTCGAATTCCTTCTTCAGATCGTTGAAGTTGAGCTGGGTGCGGCGCGAGCTCAGGCGAATGGCGGGTGTCACGGCGCGGACCTTGCCGAGCGGCAGGAATTTCAGCGTCGGCGTCAGCGACAGGGTGGCGGTGCGGATCGCCTCGATATTGTCGAGCACGTCGATCAGGCCGGCTGAACTGTTCGGGGCGATGGACTTGCTGAGCGAGGACTTCGTCGCAGCCGCATCGATCAGCAGGGTGCGTGAGCCCGATATCGCCGAGAGCACGGCCAGTTCGCAGGCGATGGTGGATGCTCCGTCGCCCGGGTTGACGGCGACGATGCCGATCACTACGCGCCGTCGGCGACGGAAGCCGGTGACGGTCGCGCCAAGCTCGGCCATTCCCGGGATCATCGGATAGGCGACGGTGCCGCTGTCGCCGGCGGTCGGCAGTGCGGCCGCGCGCCCGCTCCTCTTTGCGCGTCCGAGAGAGGTGACGAAAGCCAGGCCAGCCGCCTGCGAGAGCTGCTGGGTGCGCATGATGCGCCGGTCGCTGACATGGCGGATCATGGCGAGGCCGAGGCCGGAACCGGCGCCGACGATCAGTGCGAAGGCAAGGATCAGCGAATTGTTCGGCTGCGCCTTGGAGAGCGGTGAGGTCGCCTGCGAAACGATGGTCGCGTCGGAGACCGGATAGGAAATGCGCTGCTTGGCCTCGGTATATTGGGTAAGCGTATTTTCGAAGAGCGTGCGGCGGGCGTCGGTCGCGCTCTGCAACTCTGCAAGCTTGAACTGGTCGCGCGGATTCGCCTTGAAGGTGGCAAGCGCGTTTGCGGCATCGGCAAGCCCGCGCTGCTGTTCGTTGACGAATTGCTCCAGCCATTCGCTATATTGCTGGGCTGCCGCCGCCTTCATCTGAACGTTCTTGCGAATGTATTGCTGGGCAACGGCATCGGCGATCTCGACCGCCCTCTGCGGGTCGGATGCGGATGCGGATATTTCGAGGATCGTCGACTGGCCGATGCGGCGCATTGCGACGATATTGCGCAGACGCGCGATCGCCCGGTCGGTCCGCGACGTCTGCTGGCCCGTCGCAGGCTGGGCCTTGTCCGAGTTCGCGGCATCCTGTGCCGTGTCGGGCTGGGTGGTGCTGGCGAGGTTGCCCGTCAGCCAGTCCTTGACCTTGTCCTGCAGGGAAAGGGCCTGACCGGAAAAAGCCGGATCGTCGGCGAGGTTCAATGCGTTCACGGCGCCGCCAAGGACATCGCTGGATTTGGCTATTTCAAGCTGCGCATCGATGAAGGCGTCTTCGGCGAAGGCTCTTTGGGCGTCCGAGCCGTTCACCTGCGGGAAGACCATAAGCTGGGTACTGGCCACGTAAGTCGGCTTGGCGATCAGAAGATAGGCGCCGGCGAGCGCCACGAAGGCCAGGATGGTCGACACGATCCAGGGCCAGCGCATTCTGACGAAAAAGGACATGTCCCGCAGCGTCAGCGGCGAACTCGCGCTGACGGCGGCCGGCAGGGATATCGGGGAGACGCTGCTGAAGACGTGATTTGAGTTCATAGTGTCCTGATCCAAGGGGCGAGAGTGTCTTCTTCGTTGCTGTCCAGCAGGTGCATGGCCCGGCGGGGCCATATGTCGTTTGCGGATTAGTAGCAGCCGCGCTGCGAAAACAGCGCCGGAACGGTCTTCGCGATGATGATGAAATCGCGCGTAAGCGACCAGTTGCGGACATATTGGACATCGAGCGCAACGCGGTATTCGTAGCTGACATCGTTACGCCCGCTGGTCTGCCACTGCCCGGTCAGGCCCGGTCTTGCGGCCATGTAGCTCGTCACATGCTCGCCGTAGCGGGCGAGCTCGTCGGCCGTCACCGGTCGCGGGCCTACGATGCTCATTTCGCCGCGCAGGATATTGATGAGCTGCGGCAGCTCATCAATGCTGGACTTCCTCAGGATCTCGCCCACCGTCGTAATGCGCGGATCGTTCTTGAGTTTCCGCGTCGCTTCCCACTCGGCTCGCGCCGACGGATTGGTGCGCAGCAGTTCGGCGAGCTGGGCGGCGGCATCGGTCTTCATCGTGCGAAACTTGAGGCAGCCGAAGGCGGCACCTCCGTAACCAATGCGCGTATGCGAATAGAAGATCGGCCCCTGATCGCTCAACTTTACGATGAGTGCCACGATCAGCATCAGGGGCGACAGCAGAACCAGGGCGGTGGCCGCCATCGCGATATCAACCGCCCGCTTGGATGCCCTGCCGACGACGTGGGGCCGCGATGCCGAGCGCCGATCCTTGTTCGGCCCGGACTGGTCAACATTCGGCCAGGATTCACGAACTTCAATACTCTGTGCTTCCCAAGTCATTGACCGACTCCAACAGTTTCCGTTTAGAACCTTATGAAGTTTGGTGCAGCGCAATGTGCTTGTCTGTGACCGCGGTCATAATGATTAGCAAATTCTTTATGCTAATACTGTGATGCTACGGAGTTCGCCACGAATTCAGCGGCAGGGGATTTCCAAATCCTAATTTTATTCGAGATTTTAACTTAGTATGGCGTCAGAACGCGCGGCTTGAATAGATAAAGTCGGGCGTTATAGCTGTTTTTTGGACAATGTTGATTTAAATCGCCCCAAAAATGGGCAATTCGGCATAATACACCCCTCGAATTCGACGGATGCTAGAAAAAATATAATCTATATAACTGCAGGTATCGTCACTATTATTTGAGATGCTCTTGTCATCTTCGATTGTTATTTGACTCTCAAGTTAGGACAATATAAATGATGCAGTGCAGCATCAGCTACGACCAATCTGTTTGTTTGGGGAGTTATGCGCATGGACGGAGCTACACAAGCGAGAGACTATAGGGTCGCTATGGGCAAGGCGGCCATTAGCGTTGTTCCGGATTCATCTTTGAACAACCGCATCTCAAACGACGACGACTTCCCGTTCTGCCGCGCGACTGTACGCAACTTCCGACGCGGCGAACTAATCGCAGGCGCCGGAGTCTTTGTAGACACGTTTGCTCGCGTGCAGCGCGGGCTGGTCAGCGCCAGTACGATGCTGCCGGATGGCAGGGAATTCATTGTCGAGATCATTCCGAGGGGAGGTCTGATCGGCGAACTTGAAGTATTGCGCAAGCAGATGCTGAACCTGGAGTATAGGGCCAGTTCGGATTGCGAGCTATACTTCTTCGAAGGCCGGCTGCTGCGGGAAAGGTACGCAACCGATCCGCAGTTTCAGGAAAAGGTCTTTTCCAGAACGCTTGCGCGCGTTTCCGAGCTGGAGCGCCGCATCATTTCGAATGCCGGATCGAGCCTGCAGTCGCGACTGGCGGCAATGCTTCTGCGGCTGTCTTCTGTCTACGGAAGGGATACGCCGGCCAACCGGGACGTGTTGGTCATTTCCCAGAACGACCTGGCGGCGACGCTTCCGGCCTCTCGCGAAAAGGTCAACCAGTGCTTGCGGCGCCTGCGCGAATGCAAGGTGATCGACGGGGCTCAAGGCAGGATCCGTATCCTCAACCGCAAGGCGCTGGAAGCCTATGCCGACGGTGCAGCCTCGGCAAAATAGTGCGCTTCGTCCCGAACCGGCGAGCGTCTGCCGCCGGCTCGCGACCACTTCACCTCTCATGGACGGCGTAGGGGCCTAGCCGTCAAAAGCATCCATTGTGTCTGTCGTCGGAGAGCTTCTATGAACGACATCGGCCAACTGCGTCCTGATGAAAATGGGTCCGCCGTTTCGACGTTGCGGTGGCCGGCTTCCGGACGCTATGCCAAAATATGGAGGGACGGTATCGCTGCGCGACCGGTGCTCGACCGCGTGGTCATCATCGATGACTATTCGACGGCGAGGGGCGGGGCGACCGCGCTTGCGGTACTGTCGGCGAAACTCTTGCGCGGGCTCGGCATTGCCGTGACCTATATATGCGGCGACGACGGCGCCAACGAGGAGCTTGCCTCTCTCGGCATCCCGATCGTCAAGCTCAACAGCCGCGACCTTCTGAGCTCCAATCGTGCGAAGGCCTTCGCAACAGGCATTCACAATCCCGCGGCCGCCGGCATGATTTCCGCCTGGATACGTGCCAACGATACGCCGAAGACGGCCTACCATGTTCATGGCTGGCATCAGATCCTGTCGCCGGCCGTCTTCGACGCGCTTGCGCCGGTTGCCGAGCGATGCGTCGTTCACGCGCATGATTTTTTCAACGGATGCCCCAACGGGGCGTTCTTCGATTATCGGGCGCAAGAGATCTGCCGGCGGCGCCCGCTCGGGGCAAGCTGCATCGCCACTTCCTGCGACAAGCGCAGCTATGCGCAGAAACTGTGGCGAACGGCGCGCGGCGCCAATCTCTTCCGTGCGCTCAGAAGCCGTCCCGCCTTCGGCAGGGTCATTCTGCTCCATGAAAAGATGGCCGAATTCCTCGTCGGTTCGGGCTACCGGCCGGAACGGCTGATCACCATCCGCAACCCGATCGCGCCGCTGACGGCCGAGCGTGTCGCAGCCGAGGACAATGACGAATTCGTCTTCATCGGCCGGCTGGATGAGGAAAAGGGCATAGAAGACGCGCTTGCTGCCGTGCGCCGCGCCGGCGCAAGGCTCTGCGTGATCGGTGACGGACCGCTGATGCCGAAGGTTGCGGCGGCCGGCGAGCACGTGCGGGCCATGGGCTGGCAGTCGCATGCGGAGATCGGCCGGATCATCCGCACCGCAAGCGCACTCGTCATGCCGTCCCGCTATCCCGAACCGTTCGGCCTCGTGGCGATCGAGGCGGCGCGCAGCGGCCTTCCCGTCATCATAACCAAGGGCGCCTTCCTTGCGGAGGAAATGGAGAGGGCCGGAATGGCGATCTCCTGCAACACGATGGACGAGCAGGCCTTTGCCGCGACATTGGCGGCCTTCCGCCAGATGCCGAAGGAGGGTGTCCGCCTGATGAGCGAGCGTGCCTTCCGGCTGTCGCCCAATCTGGCAACGACGCACGAAGAATGGCGCGACGCCCTTCTCGCCCAATATCGCAGTCTCATTCCGACACATGTGGTGCCCGAGCCGAGGGGCGGGGCAATTGTACAAGGAGCGTTCAGGTGACTGTCAAAGCAGCAAGCTCTCTCCCAGAAGCAATGGCATTCCGGGGCGATGCCCCCGTCGTGGCACGAAGCCGGGCCGTCGAGGCCGGCGGCAGGGCCGAGGCGAAACCGCTTCGCGTCGCCATCGTCCACTACTGGCTGGTGTCGATGCGCGGTGGCGAAAAGGTGGTGGAGGAACTCTGCCGCATGTTTCCGCAGGCAGATATCTTCACGCTGGTCCATAATCCCGACCGGACCAGCGATTTCCTGAACAGCCGCAACATATATACGTCCTTCCTGCAGAAGATTCCGCGGGCGACGCGCCACTACACGAAGATGCTGCCGCTCATGCCCTTTGCGCTCGAGCACTTCGACCTTCAGGACTATGATCTTGTCATTTCAAGCGAATCCGGTCCTGCCAAGGGCATCATCACGCGGGCGGATGCGCTTCACATCTGCTACTGCCATTCGCCGATGCGCTATATCTGGGATCAGTTTCACGTCTACCGGCGCGGCGTTTCCTGGGTCGGCAAGGCCATGATGTCGCTCACCGCCCCGATGCTGCGTGCCTGGGATGTAACGACCGCCTCGCGTGTCGATACGTTCGTGGCGAATTCCAGCTATGTCGCGGGCCGTATCCGCCGCTTTTATGACCGCGACGCCGTCGTCATCTATCCGCCGGTTGCGACCGACGATTTCGCCATCGGGCAGGGCAAGGGTGAATTCTATCTCTATGCAGGCCAGCTCACCGCCTATAAGCGGCCGGATATTGCCGTGAAGGCCTGCACGGAAATGGGCCGCAATCTGGTCGTGATCGGGGAGGGCGAGCAGGAAGCCTATCTGAGGTCAATCGCCGGGCCGACCGTACAATTCCTCGGCCACCAGCCGTTCCCGGTTCTGCGCGATCACCTGTCGCGTTGCCGCGCGCTGCTGTTCCCCGGCATCGAAGATTTCGGCATTCTTCCCGTGGAAGCGATGGCGTCCGGCCGGCCGGTTCTGGCCCTTGATGCCGGAGGCGCGCGCGAAACCGTCTGCGCGCCGCATGTCGGCTTCCGTTTTGCAGAGCAGAGCGTGGAAGCGCTGATGGAAACGATGGCAGCGTTCGAGGCGGTCGAGGATACGCTCGATCCGGCCGCGATCCGAAACCACGCGCTGAGATTCTCCGCCGCGGTCTTCCGCGACCGCCTCGGCTTGCTGATCGACGAGCAACTGGCCAAACACGGGCGTCAGGCCGCAAGCCCCTCCAGGAGGAAGGCAAGCTAACGCGCAAAATCGGCCAGGAGGCCGGCAAAACCGGAGCGGCGGGTAGGCCGGCGCCCCGGAAAAGGTTGGTTGCACATGGCCAGGGACCAGATCGTGTCAAGCGTATCGCATAAAACGGCAACAGCAAGTATCTGGACAATCGGCGGAAAATTCCTTGCACGACTGCTCGATTTCGTGAGCCTGCTTGTGCTTGCGCGACTTCTGAGCCCGGCCGATTTCGGGATCGTCGCCATCGCTACGTCGGTTCTCGTGATCGTCGAGGCGATCCTCGATCTTCCGCTCACCCAGGCGCTGGTACGCATTCCCTCGCCATCGGAGCGGATGTTTGCAACCGCCTTCACGCTCAGCCTCATCAGAGGGGTCGCGATCAGCCTGCTGATGATCGTCATCGCCTGGCCGATGGCTGTCGTCTATAACGACACGCGGCTTTTTCCGCTCGTTGCCGTGGTTTCGATCGCGCCGGCGATGCGAAGCGTAATCAGCCCGCGCATGGTGCTTTTCATGCAGCGCTTCGACTTCCGGCGCGAATTTGCCCTCGACCTCATCACCAAAGGGTCGACCCTGATTTTCGGTGTAGGCGTGGCACTCGCGACGGACAGCTACTGGGGGCTGGCGATCGGCGCCGTCGCAGGGCCGACCGCGGCGACTATCGTCTCCTATATCTTCGCGCCGATGCGGCCCAGACTCAGCCTCTCGGAATGGAAACATTTCCAGGACATGATCGGCTGGAACACGGTTTCGCAGGTTCTCAATTCGCTCAACTGGCAGATGGATCGGCTGCTGCTGCCGCGCTTCACGAGCCTTTCCACCTATGGCGCCTTCAGCGTCGCGGACAATCTTGCCGGCATTCCCTATCAGACATTCGTCGGTCCGCTCATGCGTCCGCTGATGGCCGGTTTTTCCAACGTCAGCGATCGGGGCAAGCAGACGGCGGCCTATCTGAAGGCCACCAACGCGATCATGGTCGTGGCGGCGCCGATCCTGCTCGTCATCATCCTGCTGGCCGAACCGATCCTGCGCATTGTCGTGGGCGAGAAATGGGCGTTTGCTGCACCGATCCTGCAGTGGCTGTGCATCGTCAGCCTGATCGGCCTGCCGACGACGATCATGCCGCCGCTCGTCATGGTTCTCGACAAGACCCGCTATGTGGCGCTCAGGATGTTTGCTGAATTCGCGGTGCGGGCGCCGGTTACGGTGCTCGGCGTGATGATGTTCGGGCTTGACGGCGCGCTGGCCGCGCGCGTCATCGCCGCTGTCGTTGCCTGTGCCGTCTGCATCGTCATCACCCGCCGGCTGATCGGTGCCTCGATCGGCGCGCAGTTCCATGCGGTCGTCCGGCCGCTTGCAGCCTGCCTGCCGATGATCGGCTTCCTGCTCTGGCTTCAGCCCGTTCTCATCGCCATGCCGCTCGGCATCGACCTTGTCATTGGCGTCGGCCTCTGCAGCGGTGCAGCTCTTGCCGTCTTCTGGCTCTCTTCCCTGCTCCTGTGGCAGGTGGCGGGGCGGCCGGACGGGCTGGAAGCCATCATTGTCAGGAGGTTTATGCCCTGGCGAAACGGAGTCGTTGTTTCATGATCGGCTCGCAAAACCCCGCAACGGGGTCGAGATCTCCTGGAGGGAGAACCATGCGTCACGCGAAGTTTGCCGGTAGATTTGCGCTTCTGATCCTCATCTGCCTTTTCGGCCCGCCCGGCCCTCGGCCGAGCGAAGCGGAAGAACCGCTCAATCTCGACGATTTTCAGCTCACCTTCGCCGAGGACTTCAACACGCTCGATGTTTCGGCCTGGGGAGAAAACCGATCGCGCTGGATCGCCCACACCCCCTGGAACGGCGATTTCGGCGATGCCCGCTTTACCGACCCGATGGACGGTTTTCCTTTTACGGTCAATGACGGCATCTTGCGGATCGAGGCTCGCAAGGATGCGGACGGCAAGTGGCGGTCCGGTCTCATCGCCTCGACCAATCCGAAGGGCGAGGGCTTCTCGCAAAAATTCGGCTATTTCGAAGCCCGCATGAAGCTGCCGCCGGGCAAGGGCGTCTGGCCGGCCTTCTGGCTGATCGGTCTCGACCGGTCCAAATTCACCTCGGAAATCGACGTGATCGAATATTACGGTCGCGCGCCCGGCGAGTTCAGCATGGGCTATCACGTCTGGCGGCCGAGCAACCAGCACACGACGGACGGCCACCTGACGAATGTGCCCGAAGGCTCGCTCAGCAGCGACTACCATACGTTCGGCGTGGATATCGGCCCGCAGAAATCAACCTTCTATCTGGACCGCAAGCCGTTGTGGAGCTTCGATACGCCGCCGGAATTCCAGATGCCCTTCTACCCGCTGGTCAATCTTGCGCTCGGGTCAGGCTGGCCGATCGACGAGACGCCGAACCCGTCCTACCTGCTGGTCGACTATATCCATGTCTACCAGCGCAAGAGCCTCGTTTCCGGCGAATAAAGGCTCTATTGCTGGGGCCGGAGGGCGGTCTGCGAGCGCTTGAGCGCATCGAGCACGATGCCGGTCAGCCGGCGCGACGGGGAACTGCGTGGCCAGAGCATGCCGACCTCTCGCGGTGGAAAGGGCACGGGCAGTTCGAGGACGGCGAGGTTGAGGCCTTCCGGCCAGGGCCTTGCCCAGTCCGGCACCAGCGAAACGCCGAGCCCGTTGGCGACCATGACCGAGATCGCTTCGAGGGAATCGAGTTCCAGCCGCTCAGCCGGTTTCAGGCCCTGCCTTTGAAGATATTCGTCGGCAAGACGGCCGCCCCAGTTGTTGCGGTCGTAGCGGATGAAGGGACGGGTCTTCAGGAGCATGTGCGGGTTCTCGCCCTGGCAGTCGGCAGGGGCGACAAGAACCAGGCGTTCGGCGCGCAGCAGCTCCCACTCCAACGTTTTCGGTATTGAAAAAGGTGGTTTCACGAGGATCGCCGCGTCGATATCGCGGTCTATCAGCCGCTGATAGAGATCGGTGGAGGGGCCGGGCAACAGGAAGACCTCCACATGCGGCATGCTGGCAAACACTTCATGAAGAGCGGCCGGCAGCAGCCCGGTCAGCGCGGTGGTGATAGCGCCGAGCCGAAGCTCGCCGGAGGGCAGATCGGCATTGGCGAGGCTGCGCAGGTCGCGGACCTCGGCGAGGATTCTGCGGCTCTTTTCGATGATGGCGTGGCCGGTATCGGTCGGGCGCACGCGGCGGCCGACGCGGGTCAGGAGCGGCACGCCGACATCGTCTTCCAGTGCCTGCATGCGCTGGGCGACCGCGGCTGGTGTGATGCCGAGGCGGCGGGAGGCTTCGGCCAGTGATCCAAGCTCGGCAACCAGGAGGAAAGTATCGAGAAAACGTGTCTCCATAAGAACAGATTCTCTATCTTCTGAAAGCAGAAAAAGCGAGATTTTTCTTCTTCTTGCGATCGCCATAATGCGGGCGAAACGGGAGTACCTGCCTTGGATATGCAATTGAACGGAAAGACCGCGCTGGTATTCGGCGCGGGTGGTGGACTGGGTGGGGCGATTGCCCGCTCGCTGGCTCAGGAAGGCGTCCGCGTCGCCGTTGCCGATATCGATGAGGCGGCGGCCGCAAAGACGGCGGAAGGCATTGTTTCCGCCGCAGGACAGGCGCTTGCGATCGGCTGGGACATTGCCGATCTCTCCGTCATCGAGGCAAGACTGGCGGCAATCGCCAAAGCGTTCGGACCTGTCGATATCCTTGTCAACAACACGGGTGGTCCGCCACCGACGCCCGCATCCGGCCAGGCGGCCGAGACCTGGTCGAAATATTTCGACATGATGGTACGCTCGGTGATTGCGGTAACGGATGCCGTGCTGCCCGGCATGAAAGAACGCGGCTGGGGCCGCATCATCACGTCGACGTCGTCAGGCGTCGTGGCGCCGATCCCCAATCTCGGGATCTCGAACAGCTTGCGCCTGGCGCTGGTCGGCTGGTCGAAGACGCTTGCCCGCGAGATCGGGCGGGACGGGATTACCGCCAATATCGTGCTGCCGGGGCGTATCGCGACCGGCCGCATCACCTTCCTCGACGAGCAGAAGGCCAAGCGCGAAAACCGGCCCGTGGAAGAGGTGACGGCGGAGAGCACCGCCTCGATCCCTGTCGGGCGTTACGGACGACCGGAGGAATATGGGGACACGGTTGCTTTTCTGGCCAGCCCGCGCGCATCCTATATCACCGGCTCCGTCATCCGTATCGACGGCGGCCTCATCCAGAGCATATGAGGTGCCGACAATGTCCCTCGATCCGGCTGTTATCGAAACCCTGAAGGGCGTTTCCACGGCAACACTGACGACAGTGCTTCTGAAAAAGGGGCTGAGAAATGTCTGGATGCGCGGCACCAGGCCGCTGAGGCCCGGCCAGGAGCGGGTCGTCGGGTCGGCTTTCACTCTGCGTTTCGTGCCGGCGCGCGAGGATCTGGCGACGCCCGAGAGCTGGGCTTCGCCGATTTCCACGCGAGCGGCGATCGAAGACATGCCGGAAGGATGCGTTGCCGTGGTCGATGCCATGGGCGTGCAGGATGCCGGCATTTTCGGTGATATTCTCTGCGCGCGGATGATGAAGCGTCGGGTCGCAGCTCTCGTCACCGACGGTGTGGTGCGCGACCTGGAAGGCGTGCTTGCAAGCGGGCTGCCCGTCTGGTGCGACGGCATGTCTGCGCCCCCTTCGGTCGCCGGGCTGACCTTCGTCGGCTGGCAGCAGCCGATCGCCTGTGGCGGCGTCGCGGTCTTTCCAGGCGATATCGTCGTTGCCGACAAGGATGGCGCGGTGCTCATACCGGCCGCTCTCCTGGAGGCAGTCCTTGCCGAGGCACCGGAGCAGGAGCGCATGGAAGCCTGGATCATGACCGAGATCGACCGGGGCGTGCCGCTTCCCGGTCTCTATCCCATGAATGCGGAAACAAAGGCACGCTATCAGGCGTGGAAGGATGCACAATGAGCTTCGGACCTGACGCAAAGGGCGTCTATGCCATCGCAACCACGCCGTTCCTGGCGGATGGTACGCTCGATACGCCATCGATCGACCGGCTGACCGATTTCTATCAGGATAGCGGCGTCACCGGCATGACCATCCTCGGCATCATGGGTGAGGCGCCGAAGCTGGAACCGGCGGAATCGCGGGCGATCATTCGCCAGGTGGTCGGCCGGTCCAGAGTGCCCGTTATCGTCGGCGTCTCGGCACCCGGCTTTGCGGCGATGCGCTCGCTCGCCCGCGATGCGATGGACATGGGGGCTGCCGGCGTGATGGTCGCGCCGACGCCGGCGCTGCGCACAGACGAGCAGATCGTCCAGTATTTCGCCCAGGCCGTCGAGGCCGTCGGCACGGACGTTCCCTGGGTGCTGCAGGACTATCCGCTGACACTGACGGTCGTCATGTCGGCGAGCGTGATCGCCAGGATCATTTCCGATCATCCCTCATGCCTGATGCTCAAGCACGAGGATTGGCCGGGGCTGGAGAAGATCTCGAAACTGCGTGCCCTGCAGAAGGCCGGCGAGCTGCGCCCCTTCTCGATCCTCTGCGGCAATGGCGGCATGTTCCTCGATTTCGAGCCGGAGCGCGGTGCGGACGGTGCCATGACCGGCTATGGCTTCCCCGACATGCTGGTCGAGCTGGTCGGTCTCTTTGCGGCCGGCAAGCGCGACGAAGCGCACGATCTCTTCGACGCGCATCTGCCGCTGATCCGTTACGAGCAGCAGCTCGGCGTCGGGCTTGCCGTTCGCAAGCATGTTCTCATGCGCCGGGGCGTCATCACATCGGATGCGCAGCGCAAGCCCGGAAGCGCGCTCAGCGTGACGGCACGGGCCGAGGTCGATTATCTTCTGCGCCGTCTCGCGCGGCATGATCCGCGCGCACCAGTCTGAAGCACCTGGCTCCCCGCGCTCAGGCGGGGAGCCGTTCGTGCTCAGGATGCAGGTCCGGCCTCCGTCCCACGCAACGCGGCAATGATGTTGTCTGCCGTCTGAAGCCCGGTCCGCTCGACGGCGGCACTCGTCTGCGAGGCGATATGCGGGGTCAGGATAATGTTCGGGGCCTTCAGCAGCGGATTGTTCGGATTGACCGGCTCTTCCGAGAAAGTGTCGAAGGCAGCGCCGGCAAGCTTGCCGGAACGGAGCGCTTCGGCAACGGCGGCCTCGTCTACCAATGCACTTCGGGCCGTATTGATGAGCAGCGCGCCGGCTTTCATCCGGCCGATTGCCGTTGTGTCGATCAGGCCCGTGGTTTCCGGCGTCGCAGGGCAATGAAGGCTGACGATATCGGCCGTTTCCAGCAGCTGTTCGAAGGTGACTGCGGTGACGGGAAGTTCCCCCGTCCGAGGAGTGCCACCCGGCCTTGCGGCGATCACCCTCATGCCCAGCGCGTGTGCCGTCACAGCCAGCCGTCCGCCGATATGGCCGAGGCCGATGATGCCGAGCGTTCGGCCGGCAAGTTCGCGACCCTGGTATCCTCCGCGGTCCCAGTGGCTGTTGCGCATGCGATCGGTCAACCGTGGCAGATCCCGGCCGAGTGCCATGATCATGGAGAGCGCGAGTTCCGCAACCGCCGCCGCGCCCGCTTCACCGGCGGTGGTAACGGCGACACCGGCATCGCGAGCGGCCTGCAGATCGACGCTGTCGACGCCGGCGCCATGCTTGGCGATGATCTTGAGGGACCTTGCCGTCTCGATGAGCCGCCGCGTGATCGGCGGGTTGCCGCGCAGCAGGATTGCGTGGACCGGTCCGCTGCCGACAGCGTCGAGCAGAGCCTGTTCGTCGGGCGTCGCCACCGTGAATTCGAGAGACATGCCGGCTCGCTCCAGCCTTTCGCAGGCAGGCTTCGCCAGTGCGTTACTCGTTACGAGCACGCGGTATTTTCATCTGTCATATGCACTTTTCCCAGGAGTAAGATGCCGCAGCATATTGCGTCGCGCCGATTGCCGAAAGGCTTCCTGGCCGGTGCGTGGAGTTTCCGCCACGGCCTTTCCCGATCTAATTCGAGGAATTGAGAATACGGACCGGTTTTCCCTCGATCCAGGCGGCGATATCCTCGACGGCATCGCCATAGAATATGCGATAGGTCGCCTCTGTCACATAGCCGAGATGCGGGGTGGCGACCACATTGGCGAGGCGGCGGAAGGCGTGGTTTGCGGGCAGGGGCTCCTCATCGAAAACGTCAAGGCCGGCGCCTGCGAGATGACCGCTTTCCAGCGCGGCGATCAATGCCGGTTCATCGACGAGTGGACCGCGGGACGTATTGAGGAGAATGGCGCCCGGCTTCATGAGGCCGAGTTCGCGCCTGCCGATGATGCCTGTTGTTTGCGTGTTCAGGGTCAGATGTATCGTGACGATATCGGCGGCGGCCAGCAGTTCATCGAGGGAGGCGGCGTAACCTATGCCGAGATCGGCGCTCTTCTGCGGCGTGTTGGAGCGTGACCAGGCGGCGACGTTCATGCCGAAGGCGCGACCATAGGCGGCGACCTGCTGGCCGAGCTTGCCAAGGCCGGCGATGCCGAGCGTCAGTCCCCGGAGATCGCGCCCGACCGACAGCTGCCAGGGGTTCCGGGCTGCACGGAAGTTGGCGACTTCGGAGGGAATATGACGAACGAGCGCCATGAGCAGTGCCCAGGTCAGTTCCGCGGCCGAGCCGACGAAGCCGCGCGTGCCGGCAACCGCAATACCAAGGCGGGCGGCCGCGGCCATGTCGATCGAGGCATTGGCCATGCCGGTCGTAACCAGCAATTTCAGCTTCGGCAGCCTGCTGAGGCGTTCGGCGTCGAAGGCGGTCCGTTCCCGCATGGCGATGACGATGTCATAGTCTGCCAGCCGGGTGATCAGCGCATCGGTATCGGCGATGTGGTCGTCGAAACGGTTGATCTCGACCTTTCCTTCGATATTGCTCCAGTCGGCCATGGTGAGGGCGACGCGCTGGTAGTCATCGAGAATGGCGCAGCGTAAAGGCATTGGAAAAACTCCATGAAATATCGATATTTGCCACCCGGGCCGGAGAAGCTTTATCGCATATTCGAGGGCGATGGTGGCCGCTCGCGCAATCGTGAAAGCGGTGCTGGCCGGTCGAGTTCTGCCGAATGCTGCCGGAGCAGAGCCAGGAATTCAGCCTGAAGCATCGTCGGCAGCCAGTGGCGGCGCAGCGTGACGCCGACGGGGCGGCGCGAATCCGGCAGCGGATAGTCCATCACGGCAAGGAAGTTCGCCGCCAGCTCATAGCGGATCTGGTGGCTGGAGAGCAGCGCGAGATGATCGGATTTCAGAAGCACGCCCCTGATGGCGTTGAGCGAGCCGGTCTCGACGCTCCGGCGGGCGGGTTTGTCCTTCGGAAAGGTTGCGGCCATGGCGTTGAAAGTTTCACGCGAGGGCGTGCCGCGGCGGGCGACGACCCAGGGATAGCCGGCGAGGTCATCCGGCGTGATCTTGCGGGACTGTGCCAGCGGATGGTCGGCACGTCCGACGACGCTAAGCTCGAAATCGAAAAACGGTTCCTGATGCAGCGTGTTGGAGACAAGGTTTCTGCGCAGTGCGCCGACGAGGATATCGATCCGGCCGCATTCGAGATCGTCGACCAGCACTTCGTAGCTTCCCTCGACGATCTCGAAACGTGCGAGCGGAAAGCGGTTGGCAAGATGCGCGATCACTTCGGGCACGAGGAAGGTTCGGGTCAGCGGCAGCGTGCCGATCGAAATGCGGCCGGCATAGTGGTTGCGGGCCTCCAGAAGCTCGTCGCGCAGGCTGACGAACTCGGCAAGCGCCAGGCTGAACCAGCGGGCGGCAGAAAGGCCTGCCACCGTCAGGCGGACGTTGCGGCCGGAATTTTCGAAGAGGCAAACACCCATGACGGCTTCCGCCTCGCGGGCGGCGCGCTGCACAGCGGGTTCGGATTGTCCCAGCATGCGGGCTGCGGCGCTGAAGCTGCCGTGTTCGGCAAATGTCGCGATGGCGCGCAGGTGAGGCCATGCCAGTCGGGTTTCGACAGTGACGATCGCGGCTCTCGCGGCCGGCGGGCAGGCCTGACGGATAAGGTCAAGCAGGCGGCGGGACCGCTGCAGGGCGATCCTGCCTTCCGCCGTCAGCGTCATGGTGTCGCGTTCGACAAGGCTTGTATCCAGATGCTTTTCCAGCCGCCGCAGGGCCTGGGAGGCCGCCGGCTGAGTGATGCCGAGAGCGGTTGCGGCCGATGTCAGCGAGGCGGTCTCGGCGCAGGCGACAAACAGCCTGATATGGCGCAGGTTCGGATAGGTTGGCGTCGGCATGGCTCTTCCTGAAGGCCCGCTGCCGGGCAATGTCAGGGTAGCGCGACAGATGTTTCGACGGAACGGTGTTTGTTCATCCAGTCGGCCGCGACCTGGATGCCGCCGAGCGGAAAGATATGCAATCGGCTGACGAGACTTTCGGGCCTTCTTGCCTTGTGATCGGCGAGGGCGGCGACGAGATCGGTCGGCTCATAGGGCAGCAGCAGTTTGGTCATGTCCACGGCGCGTTTCTGCAAAACCTTCATGGAAGGGCCGATGCCGCAGGAGACTGCATATTTGATCAAGGTCTGCAGCCTTGCCGGGCCGGCAATGCCGACATGGATGGGCATGGTGACACCGGCCGCCTGGACGCGCTCCGCCCAGTCGATGACCGGCTGGGGATCGAAGGTGAATTGGGTGGTGATGGCAAGTTCGGCATCGGTTCGGGAGGCGAAATCCTGCTTCCAGAGCAGCGCCTGATCGGCAAGGGCGGTCGATCCGTCCGGATCGACATCACGGCTGCCTTCCGGATGGCCGGCAAAATGCAGGTGGGTGAAGCCGTGGTGATCGAAAAGGCCCGTCTCGATCAATTGCATGGAACTATGGAAATCGCCTGCCGGTGCTGCCCGGCCGCCGCCCAGCAACAGCGCCTGGCGGACGTCGGCTTCGCCGCGATAGCGCTCCAGCCAGTTCGCCAATGTGCCGATATCGGGAATGCTGCGGGCCGGTATATGCGGCATGACCGCAAAGCCTTGCCCCGTCAGCCTCCTTGCCGTTGCCAGCATGTCCTCTATCGGCGTGCCATCGAGGTGGGCGATGTAGACGCGGGTTCCAGGCGGCAGGAGAGGGCGGAAGTCGTCGATCTTGGCGGCGGTGCGCGGCATGACCTCGATCGACCAGCCGTCGATCATGTCTGCGAATTCCGGCTCCGGCGCGTTTACCCTGGACTTGCCGGCGAAATTCAACAACGCCATTGCATCGCTCCCTTTGAGGCTCCTCCATGCCCCTCAAAATGTATACATTCTTGAATTCATTTCAATCAAGGAGAGTCGATTTTGCCTATAAAATGCGAAAATCTGCATGGTGCGCAGATGCGAGGTATTCATTTTGTCGAGAAGAATTGACTGATCTGCGGAAATGCGGCTTGCGCGCCAAAGTCTCATCTGGCAGTCTGCTTCCCGGAGGACGTGCAGGTTTCGTGGAGGAGGCCGGCACGGGAACATTGGCATGACATTGGCCGGGCCTTACCCGGCGCAGGCGCTGAAGTGCTTGAAATTGCCGGCTCGTTCGAGCCCGCAAACCGTCTTCATGTCTCAAGGAGGAGCAGCAATGAATCTCATGACCAAGCCGAAGTCCGTGCTGCATGCGCCCGAGAAATTCTTCATCGGCGGCGAATGGGTAAACCCGCATTCGGACCGGATGCTCGATGTCATCTCGCCGGTCACCGAGGAGCTGATGATGCGATATCCCGAGGGTTCGACCGAGGATATGGATGCAGCGGTGGCTGCCGCCCGTGACGCCTTCGACAACGGCCCCTGGCCGCGCCTTTCGCCTCGGGAGCGAGCCGGCTATCTGCGCAAGGTCGCAGAAAATATCACCGAACGGCTGGACGAGATCGCTGAAGCCTGGACGCTGCAGGTCGGGGCGCCGATCATGCTGACGAAAAAGCTGGTGCCGCAGAACGCGACACTCTTCAACTATTACGCCGATCTGATCGACGGCAACTCCTACAGTTTCGTCGATGAGCGCAGGCGCGCCGATGGCGGCAAGGTGCGGGTCGTCAAAGAACCGGTCGGCGTGTGTGCTGCGGTCACGCCCTGGAATGCGCCGATGGTGCTTTTGAGCTACAAGATCGCGGCGGGTCTGGCGGCGGGTTGCACCTTCGTTTCCAAGCCCTCGCCGGAAACCCCGCTGGAAGCCTATATCCTTGCCGAATGCATCGAGGCGGCCGGCCTGCCGAAGGGTGTCTTCAACCTTGTCCCGGCGGGACGCGAGGCGGGTGATTATCTGATCCGCCACAGGGGCATCGACAAGGTGGCCTTCACCGGCTCGACGGCGGCGGGCAAACATATCGCGGCGGCCTGCGCCGAGCGCCTTGCCCGTGTCAGCCTGGAGCTTGGCGGCAAATCGGCGGCGCTTCTGCTCGACGATGCCGATTTCAGGCAGGCGCTGCCGAGCCTGATGGTCTACACCATGCCGATCACCGGCCAGGTCTGCTTTTCGCTGACGCGTATCCTCGTGCCGGAGACGCGCAAGCAGGAATTCCTCGACCTTTTCCTGGGTGCTGTCTCCAACATCAAGGTCGGCGATCCTTCCGATCCCGCTGTGCATATGGGGCCGCTGGCGATGGGCCGTCAGCTGGAGCGCGTGAAGGCCTATATCGATGCCGGCATCCGGGGTGGCGCGACGCTTGCCTGCGGCGGCGGTCGTCCGGCCGGGCTGGAAAAAGGCTTCTATGTCGAGCCGACCGTCTTCACCGATGTGACGCCGGCCATGAAGATTGCCCAGGAGGAAATTTTCGGGCCGGTTGTTTGCGTCATCAGCTATAGCGACGAGGAGGACGCGATCCGCAAGGCGAATGACAGCGCCTATGGCCTTAACGGCGCGATCTACAGTGCCGATCCGGAGCGCGCCTATCGCGTCGCGCGCCGTATCCGTTCCGGTGGTCTGACGATCAACGGCAATATCGTCGATCCGACCATGCCCTTCGGGGGCGTCAAGGAATCGGGGCAGGGCCGCGAGGGCGGGATCGAGGGCCTCGACAATTACATCGAGCTGAAAACCATCCATTTCGCCTGAGTGCCGGCGGGGACGGACGGTCGCCGGAGAGGGGCTTTGGCGGCCGTCCTTTCAGGTCGGCTCCGGGTCGATCTGTACGCTCAGCTTATGACCCGTCAGCAGAACGAAATTGCCTGCTGCTGCCGGCATTCCTAGTATTTTCAGCGGCAGGCGGGCGTGGAGGCGCGCGCCGGCGAGGAGGATCATCATGAGATATCTGCAAGCGGTCAGGTCCGTCGGCCGGGGTGCCGGCGCATGAGCGAGCCCTGCTTCGACGTCGCCCATCTCGGCCATGTGGAACTTTACAGCGACCGTTTTGACGAAAGCCTCGATTTCTTCACGCGGGTCTATGGGCTGACACCCAGCCTGATCGAAGACGGCGTCGCCTACCTGCGCGCCTTCGACGATTACGAATTCCACACGCTGAAGCTCGTGCGCCACCACACGACCGGTGTCGGCCATGTCGGCTATCGCACCTCGTCTCCGGAAGCGCTGGAGCGGCGGGTGAAGGTGATCGAGGGCATGGGATGCGGCATCGGCTGGGTGGACGGCGATGCGGGTCATGGCCGCGCCTATCGCTTTACCGATCCGGACGGCCATGTTTTCGAGCTTTATTACGATACGCAGGTCTATGAGGCGCCCGAGGGCGAGCGGCCGGCGCTGAAGAATATCGCGCAGCGCTACCACGGCCGCGGCTGCTGCCCGCGCCGGCTCGATCACCTCAACCTGCTGGCAGGCGATGTGCGGGCAATCCGCGATTTCATGACGAAAGCGCTCGGCAGCCGGGTGACGGAGCAGATCCAGCTCGACAATGGCAGGCTCGGCGGCTGCTGGTTCACGGTCAACAACAAGACCTACGATATCGCCTATTCCGAGGACCATACCGGCGCGAAGGGCCGGCTCCACCACGTTACCTATGCTGTCGATCAGCGCGAGGAAATTTTGCGTGCGGCCGATATCTTCCTGGAAAACGGCGTTCATATCGAAACCGGGCCGCACAAGCACGCAATCCAGGGCACCTTCTTCCTCTATGTCTGGGAGCCTGCCGGCAACCGCGTCGAACTCGCCAATGCCGGTGCGCGGCTGATCCTCAGGCCCGACTGGCCGACCGTCACCTGGACGGAAACGGAGCGCAAGAAGGGCCAGGCCTGGGGCCTGAAAACGATCGAGACATTTCACACGCATGGCACGCCCCCCGTGGCGAGGAAGGACTAGTTCATGGCGAAGACGGCCTTGGTCATCAGCGCGCATTCGGCGGATTTCGTCTGGCGCTGTGGCGGCGCGATCGCGCTGCATCAGGAAAAGGGCTACGAAGTCACGGTCGTCTGCCTGTCCTATGGCGAGCGCGGCGAGAGCGCCAAGCTCTGGAAGAATGCCGGAATGACGCTCGAAAAGGTGAAGGCGGCGCGGCGCATCGAAGCGGAAAATGCCGCGCGGGCGCTCGGTGTGCATGACATCCAGTTCTTCGATCTCGGGGACTATCCGCTGGTCGTCGATCAGGAGGCAAAGTTCCGGCTGGTCGACGTGATCCGTGCCGTGCAGCCGGAATTCATGCTCAGCCACTCCAGGTGGGACCCCTATAATACCGACCATATGTACGCGACACAGGTCGCGCTTGAGGCACGGATGATCGCGCAGGCCTGGGGGCATAATCCAGGCGAGAAAATCCTCGGCGCGCCGCAGCTCTATCTCTTCGAGCCGCATCAGACCGAGCAGATGGAATGGAAGCCCGATGTCTTCCTGGATATCTCACCCGTCTGGGAGAAGAAATGGGCGGCGATCCAGTGCATGGAGGGACAGGAACACCTCTGGCACTACTACAGGAATGTCGCCGAAAACCGTGGCAACCACTTCATGCGCAATTCCGGCGGGCAGTCGGGCGGCCGCAAGGCGACGCATGCCGAGGGCTTCCAGTCGGTCTTCCCGCGAACGGTGGACGAACTCTGATGGCGATCGTTGTCCGGAACATCGAACGGGCGGAGCGGTCCGTCATCGATCGCCTCGCGGCTTGCGGGGTGGCGACCGTGCACGAGGCGCAAGGTCGGAAGGGGCTGCTTGCGAGCTATATGCGACCGATCTATCCGGGCGCGAGGATCGCGGCGAGTGCCGTGACCATATCCGCGCCTGCGGGCGACAACTGGATGGTGCATGTGGCGATCGAACAGATCAGGGAAGGGGACCTCTTGCTGCTTGCGCCGACCAGTCCCTGCGAGGATGGATATTTCGGCGATCTCCTGGCGACGTCGGCCATGGCGCGCGGTTGCCGCGGGCTCGTCATCGATGCGGGCGTGCGCGATGTCGCAGATCTCAGGGAGATGAAGTTCCCTGTTTGGTCCAGGGCGATTTTTGCGCAGGGCACGGTCAAGGAGACGCTGGGCTCGGTCAATATTCCCGTCGTCTGCGCCGGGGCGCTCGTCAATCCCGGCGACGTTGTCGTCGCCGATGACGACGGGGTCTGCGTCGTGCGGCGGGAAGAGGCGGCCGAGGTCGCCGACAAGGCCGAGCAGCGTGTTGCGGCGGAAGAAGACAAACGCCGGCGGCTTGCTGCCGGCGAACTCGGGCTCGACATCTACAAGATGCGCGAGCGGCTGGCACAGAAGGGGCTGAAATATGTCTGACCCCGTTCCGCAGGAAGGCGTGCGCTGCATGTGGATGCGCGGCGGCACGTCCAAGGGCGGTTATTTCCTGGCGGAGGACCTGCCGGAAGATCGCGACGCGTTTCTGCTTCGCGTCATGGGGTCGCCCGATCGACGGCAGATCGACGGCATGGGCGGGGCCGATCCGCTGACCTCGAAGGTCGCGGTCGTCAGGCGGTCGGAGCGGCCCGGTGCCGATATCGACTATCTCTTCCTGCAGGTCTTCGTCGAGGAGCCCATCGTCACAGACGCGCAGAACTGCGGCAATATCCTTGCCGGCGTCGGCCCTTTTGCCATCGAGCGCGGCCTTGTCGAGGCTGGCGACGGGCAGACGGAAGTGCGGATCTTCATGGAGAATACCGGGCAGATCGCCACTGCGAAGATCGCCACGCCGGGTCGCCGCGTGACCTATGCGGGAGAGGCCCGCATCGACGGGGTTCCGGGCACCTCAGCTGCGGTGCCGATCACATTTGCAGAGACGGCGGGTTCGAGCTGCGGGGCGCTTTTGCCGACGGGCCATGCTGCTGACGTCATCGAGGGGATCGAATGCACGTTGATCGACAATGGCATGCCGTGCGTCGTCATGCTGGCGAGCGATCTCGGCATAGAGGGCACGGAAAGACCTGATGAGCTCGAAGCCGACAACGAGCTGCGAACGAAACTCGAGGCGATCCGGCTGAAGGCCGGGCCGATGATGAATCTCGGCGACGTCTCGAAGAAGTCGGTGCCGAAGATGACGATGGTTTCGCGCCCAAGGGCCGGCGGCGCGATTTCGACGCGCACTTTCATTCCCCATCGCTGCCATGATGCGATCGGCGTGCTCGGCGCCGTCAGCGTGGCGACGGCCTGCCTCTTGCCGGAAGGGCCGGCGGCGAAGCTGGCGGTCGTGCCCGATGGCGGCGAGCAACTGATCTCCGTCGAACACCCGACCGGCGAGATGAGCGTGATTGCAACGGTCAGGGATGGGGTCGTGACGGATGCCGCTGTGTTGCGCACCGCCCGCAAGCTCTTCGACGGGTATGTCTTTGCGTGACCGCCGGAATGTTTCGGCGAGCGCGTGGTCCTTCGGAAATGGGAGGTTGGCATGAAGATCGGGTTTCTGGGGTATGGCGAAGCAGCGCGCGCATTCCATGAGGGGCTGGCCCGGCCGGGCCTGAGCTTCGTCGCCTACGACGTCCTGCTCGCTTCCGACGGTACGGCAATGCGCGAGGCGATGCGGATGCGCGGGGCCGGGATCTGCGAGACCATTGCCGGACTTGCGGATGCGGACTGGGTGTTCAGTGCCGTGACGGCGGATCAGAGCCTGCTTGCCGTCGAACCGCTCCTGCCGCATCTGCGCCAGGGGCAGGTGGTCATCGATATCAATTCGGTCTCTCCCGGCAGGAAGCGGGAGACGGCTGCCGCTATAGAAGCGGCCGGCGGCGAATACCTCGACATGGCCGTCATGGCGCCAGTTCATCCGCGCAAGCATCAGACGCCGGTTCTGCTTGCCGGCGGGCCGGCAGAGAGGCTGTTGCCCGAACTTTTCCGTCTCGGGTTCTCCGGCGAAATCGCAGGGACCGTGCCCGGTGCCGCGACGGCGATCAAGATGGTGCGTTCGCTGTTCGTGAAGGGCTTGGAGGCGATCACCGCCGAGGCCCTGCTCGCGGCAAAGGCGTCCGGCTGTTACGACGAAATCCTCTCCTCGCTTTCGGGGTCCTTCCCCGGCCTCAACTGGCCGCAATTTGCCGAATACCAGATGGAGCGCACGACGCGGCACGGCCGGCGGCGAGCCGCGGAGATGCGCGAGAGCGCGGCAACGCTCGAGGCGCTTGGCCTTCGTGGCGGGCTGGCGGCAGAGATCGCCGAGGTGCAGGAACGCCTGGGCGCCTGCGGCGTCGGGCAGGCCAGCGGATTGGAAGAAATTGTCGGGCGCGTGCTGGAATTGCGGTTGAAGGCGCACAGGGCCGAACAGGCGGGCTGATCGCGATCGTGGCCTGGATGAGGGGGCTATAGCGAACAAGCGACCTTCCCTCGTGTTCCGGTCGTTCCCTCCCTTGTTGTGCCAGCCCCCTCATCTGCCCCTCTCCGGGGCACCTCCTCCCGCTGGTGGCGGAACCGAATTTACGGCCTCGGCGTCATCGGATCGCTGATACGCCCGGCCTGGAATGTCGCAGGCAATGGCGTGAGTTCGATCTTTGCCACAATGCCCGCCTTGTTGAAAGGGTCGCCCTCGGCAAAGGCTTTGGCTTCGGCCAGACCTGCTGCTTCCAATATGCCGAAATTGCCGATCGGGGCCCCGCTGGCATCCTGCAGGGCAGAGCCGATCAGCACTGTGGCAAGGCCTTCGCCGCCCGATTGTACCCAGGCGCGATGAGCCGGGCGATGCCGATCGCGGGCCGCATCCTGTCCCTCGTGATGCAGGCAGCGCATGAGGAAGAAGGCCGACATCAGGCGGCGTTTTCCAGAACGACCATGCCGGCGCCGGTCATGGAGGCCGGGGCGTGGTAGTGTTTGTGGATGAGGTTGACCTGTTCGTCCATCGCGGCGCGCATGACCAGCCACATGATGAGTTCGGCGCCTTCGGAGCCGAACTGCTCCACATAATCCTCACGGCTCATCGCGCGGTAAGGCTCCGGATTGGCGGCGATGCCATCCAGCCAGGCGCGATCGGCCGCCTGGTTGATGAAGCCGGCGCGCGCACCCTGCAGCTGATGCGACAGGCCGCCCGTGCCGAGGATGACGACCCGCTCGTCGCCCGGCCAGCTTTCGATCGCCTCGCGCAGCACCTTGCCCATTTCCCAGCAGCGCTGCGGTGTGGGGATCGGGTACTGGATCGTGTTCACCCAGATCGGCAGAACCTTGACGGGCCAGCGCTCCGGCCGGCCGAAGAAGAGTTCCATCGGTACCTGCAGGCCGTGATCGACCTCGATCTCGCGGCAGACCAGCGGATCGAAATGGCGCTCGACCAGCCTGTCGACGAAGTGCCAGGAGAAATCGACGGCACCTTCGAAGGCGGGAATGGCCCGCGGTCCCCAGCCTTCATCGACCGGCCGATAGCTTTCAGCCACGCCGACGGCGAAGGTCGGCACGCGATCGAGGAAGAAGCTGTTGCCGTGATCGTTGAAGACGACGACGGCGATATCGGGCCGCGCCTCGCGCATCCACTGCTTGCCGGCTTCGTAACCGTCGAAGAAGGGTTTCCAGTCCGGTGTGTCACGCAGGCCCTTGTCGAGCGCTGCGCCGATCGAGGGGACGTGGCTCGTTCCGAGGCCGCCGATGATCTTAGCCATGTCTCTTCTTCCCCAGCCGTTCGTAGAGAAAATCCTCATGCGACATGCCGGCCTGGGCCGCGCCAATCTGCGTGATCGGGGTCGGATCGACAGCGGCGATCTTGAGGATGAAAAACAGGTTGCCGCCGAGGCGCACCATCTCGCGCCAGTCGCGGCTCTTGACCGCGGCCCTTTCCTCCTCGCTCAAGGCGAAGCGGGCGAGATAGGCGTCCTCATCGGCCTTGAAGGCTTCGCGGTGTTCCATCTGGCCGAGCGCCATCGCCATCTTGTTCAGCCGGTAGCCGCGGATCGAGCCGGCCCGGTCGAAGAGCGGCGTATCGGGAATGGCTGTCTTCTCAGGCATCGGCTCCTCCAAATCTGCGTGCCAGCCAGCCGGTGATTGCGGCGGTGACTTCGGCAGGCCGTTCCACGGGTGCGAAATGGCCGGCATCTTCGACAATGACAAGTTCCGTATCGGGTGCCGCGTCGGCGATTTCCTGGTGCTGGGCGAGCGGGCTCCAGCCGTCGTGGCGTGCGGCGACAAGCAGGATGGGGCAGCCGAGTTCGGCCATGTAGGCTGACGCGTTCGGCCGGTCGATCAGCGCGCGGATCTGCCGCTCGTGCACGTCCGGGCCGGCCCGCAGCACCATGGCGCGCAGGCCGGCGACCAGTTCCGTGTCCGACAGCCGGGCGGGGCTGAGCATCGGCGGCAGCCATTCGTCGGCAAGGCCCTCCATGCTGCGGTGGCCGAGATCGATCATCTGCTGGCGCTTGATTTCTTCGCCATCGCGTTTCGGGTGATGGCCGGTATTGGCCAGCACGAGCCCCTTGACGCGATCCGGTGCGATGCGTGCCATTTCCATGGCGACGCGGCCCCCCATGGAGTGGCCCGCTACGATCAGATCGCCCTCGGTGGCGGCGAGAACGCTTTGCGCCATGCCCGATATCGAGGAGGCGTGGGAGACATCGGCCGCGTGCACAGGCATGCGGTGCGCCACGGCGTCGGCAAGCGATGCCCAGACAATGCCGTCGGACACGAGCCCCGGAATGAGCACGAGCGTTGCCATCGATTTTCCTCCCGCAGATCAGACATCACATATGTATACATCATGTCAAGAGATCGGCGAATTCTGTGCCGATAATCGCCGCGGTGAGGAAATTATCCCGCTGTCGTGCATACAATCATATGATAGGATGCCGGCCTGGGGTGGGGTTTTGTATGCGTTCTGGCTGTTATATACATTTAGCCGGGATTGGAGGCGTCGATGAAGCAAAGTGAAGCCGCAACGCATGGCCGTCGCGCCGTCATCGAGTTGCGGGAAAAGATTTTGAGCGGCGAATTGCAGGGCGGCACGCGCCTGTTCGAAGTGCCGCTGGCCGAGGCGCTCGATATTTCCCGGACACCGGTGCGTGAGGCAATGTCGCGGCTCACGGAGGAGGGGCTGCTCGATCGCCTGCCGAATGGCGGCTTTGTGGTTCGTCGTTTCGGTTTTGCCGATGTGGTCGATTCCATCGAAGTGCGTGGCGTGATGGAAGGCATGGCGGCAAGGCTGGCGGCCGAACGCGGCGTTCCGGCTGATGCGCTCGAGGATATCAAGCAGACGGTGCTCAAGCTCGACGACTGTTTTGGCGAGCAGCTCGACGATGTCGATTTCGATGCCTATTCCGATCTGAACGAGAAATTCCACCATCAGCTTGCCGCGCTTGCCGGCAGCGAGATCATCCGGCGTGAAGTGGAGCGGGCAAGCTCGCTGCCCTTTGCGTCCCCTTCGGCCTTCCTGCCGGACAAGGCCGATATTGCCGCGTTTCGCCGTTCGCTGCGTTCCGCGCAGGACCAGCACAGGGCGCTCGTCAGCGCGATCGAGGCACGGGAAGGCAGCCGCGCGGAAGCGATCGCCAGGGAGCATGCGCGCACGGCGCGGCGCAATCTTGAATACATTCTTGCAGAAGACCCGACGCTCATCGAACAGATCAGGGGACTTGCGCTGATTCACCGATAATATCGGACAAATCCGGTTTTGGAGGGGGCGGCTCGGGCCGCCCTTTTGCGTTTCCGTCTCCGGGAGTAGGATGCTGCCGGCAGAAAATAGGCTTGCAATCCGATCGCATTGGGCATTTCATGTATACATTATCGCATGCCAATGGGAGGACATCAGGTGGCGAGATCGAACCTATCCGAAGTTTTGAAGTCGGCCGGCAATACGGTGGAACTGCTGCGCAATTCCAAGGTCGGCATGTATGTATACCCGGTCGTGGCGGCCGAGTTTTCCAACTGGCGCTCGGAGCAGGCGGCATGGCGCAACTCCGCCGTTCTCTTCGACCAGTCGCATCACATGGACGAGCTGACCGTCGAAGGCCCCGACGCGGAGAAGTTCCTTGCCTATCACGGCATCAACTCCTTCTCGAATTTCGATACGAACCGCGCCAAGCATTTCGTGCCGGTCACGCCGGCCGGTCACGTGATCGGCGACCAGATCATCTTCCGCGAGCGCGAGGACAAGTTCATCCTCGTCGGCCGTTCGCCGACATCCAACTGGCTGATGTTCTGCGCCGCCTACGGCAAGTGGAACGTGCGGCTGAAATATGATCCGCGTTCGCCCTCGCGGCCGGAAGGCGAACGTGTGCTGCGCACCCACTACCGCTACCAGATACAGGGACCGGACGCCCCGAAGATCTTCGAGAAGATGAACGGCGGGCCGATCCCCGACATCAAGTTCTTCCATGTCGACAGGATCAAGGTCGGCTCGAAGACGGTGAACGCGCTGCGCCACGGCATGTCCGGCGCGCCGGGTCTGGAGATCTGGGGTCCCTACGAGGACAAGGCCTATATTCTCTCGGTCATCCTGGAATCGGCAAAGGCGGCGGGTGTCGATCTCGTGCGCTGCGGCAGCCGCGCCTATTCGACCAACACGCTGGAATCCGGCTGGATCCCGTCGCCGCTGCCCGGCATCTATACCGGCGACGGCATGCTGGCCGCCTATCGCGACTGGCTGGGCGCAGACAGTTACGAGGCGACGGGCGCGATCGGCGGCAGCTTCGTCTCGAGCAATATCGAGGACTATTACGTCAATCCGTTCGAGCTCGGCTACGACTTCTATATCGGCTGGAAGAAGGACGACTTCATCGGCAAGTCGGCGCTCGAAAAGTTGAAAGGCAGGACGAACCGCAAGAAAGTGACCTTCGAGTGGAATGCCGAAGATGTCGTCAATGTCATCGCCTCGGCCTTCCGTCCGGGCGAGGATCATTTCAAGTGGATCGACTTCCCGCAGCCGAACTATGCCTCGACCAGCGCCGACAAGATCATGCGCGACGGCAAGATGGTCGGCATGTCGATGTTCAACGGCTACAGCTATAATGAGCGCTGCATGCTTTCGCTCGGCATCGTCGATGCCGACGTGCAGGTGGGTGACGTTCTGACCCTCGTCTGGGGCGAACCCGATGGCGGTTCCGGCAAGACCTCGGTCGAGCGGCACAAGCAGGCGGAAATCCGCGTGCGCGTTTCGCCCACGCCCTATTCCCGTGAAGCCCGCGAGAATTACGCCGACAGCTGGCGCAGCAAGAAGGGCTGAGTTCCGACACCACCATCCACGGTGTTACCGACGGCGCCCGGGAGGGCGCCGCTTTTTATGGATTCGTCCCGCCGTCTTGGCTCTAGCCGTCCGCGCGCGGCGGCGCTAAAAAACAGCCGCACTTCCCGATCGGCGATCAATCCGATGTCGCAATGACAACGCAGATATGCCCCCTGAAAAATCGATTCGAACAAGGATGACAGCAGTGGCACAGGCCCAGCCGCATGAGCGAATTCAATATATCGTCGAGGGCGGCCACCGCCTTGCCGGCGAAATCCATCCAAGCGGCAACAAGAATGCCGCCCTGCCGATCATTGCCGCGTCGCTTTTGACCGACAAGCGGGTGCATCTGACCAATGTGCCGCGTATCCGCGATGTCGAAGCGCTGGTCGAGTTGATCCAGTCCGTCGGTGCCAGGGCACGCTGGCTCGGCCGCAACGAACTCGAAATCGAAGCAAGCGACCTGAAGCCGGCCGATCTGGACCCTGCCCTCTGCGCCCGGATCCGCGCGTCCATCCTGCTTGCCGGTCCGATGCTGGCGCGGTGCGGCGAGATCACGCTGCCGCCGCCGGGCGGCGATGTCATCGGGCGGCGCCGCGTCGATACGCATTTCCTGGCCCTCGAGCAGCTGGGCGCCGAAATCAGCGTCAACGGTTCCTACAGTTTCCGCGCCGCACAGCTGCGCGGCGCTGATGTCTTCCTCGACGAACCCTCCGTCACGGCGACGGAAAACGCGCTCTGCGCGGCCGTTGCCGCCGAAGGCAAGACGATCCTGCGCAACTGCGCGTCCGAGCCGCATGTCCAGGATCTCGCGCATTTCCTCATCGCCATGGGCGCGAGGATCGAAGGCATCGGCACCAACACCATGACCATCCACGGCGGCCAGCCGCTTGGCGGCGCGTCGCATCGCATCGGCCCGGACCATAACGAGGTCGGCTCGCTGATCGGCCTTGCCGCCGTGACCGGTTCCGAGATCGTCATCCGGCGGGCGGGTGTAGAACATCTGCGCTCGACGCTGATGACCTTCGAGCGTCTCGGCATCCGCTGCCGTATCGAGGGCGACGATCTCGTGGTGCCGGCAGGCCAGGAGATGAAGATCCAGCCGGATTTCGGCGGGCATATCCCGAAGATCGAGGACCAGCCCTGGCCGGCCTTCCCGGCCGACACCATGTCGATTGCCATCGTGACTGCCTCGCAATGTGACGGCGTGGTGCTGATGTTCGAGAAGATGTTCGAAAGCCGGATGTTCTTCGTCGACAAGCTGATCGCCATGGGCGCGCGCATCGTGCTTTGCGATCCACACCGCGCGATCGTCGCCGGTCCGTCGAAGCTGCGCGCCGCGCAGGTGGAAAGCCCCGACATCCGCGCCGGCATGGCGATGCTGATTGCCGCCATGTGCGCCGAGGGTACGAGCGTCATCAACAATGCCCAGCAGATCGAACGCGGCTATGAGCGGATCGAGGAGCGGTTGAACGCGCTTGGCGCGCGCATCACCCGCGTTCCGCCGCGCGAGGCTTGAGCCTCAAACGCTGAGATGGGCGTCGAGCGTCTCCGGAGAGGCGAGCAGTGCTTGTGATGTGTCGCGATAGGTCACCGCGCCGCGTTCGAGCACGATGACCTCATCCGTCAGCGGCAGCACCTTGCGGGCCTTCTGCTCGACGATGATCGCCGACATGCCTTCGCCGGTGACGATGCGGCGAAGTGCGGCCAGAAGTTCGTCGACGATGATCGGGGCGAGACCTTCCAGCGGCTCGTCGAGCAGCAGGATTTTCGGGTTGAGCATCAGGGCACGGGCGATGGCGAGCATCTGCTGTTCGCCGCCGGAGAGCTGGTTGCCAAGGTTGCGGCGGCGTTCCTGCAGGCGTGGGAACATCTGGTAGACGCGGCTGACATTCCATGCGCCGGGGCGGGCGCTCGCCGTGAGGTTTTCTTCCACCGTCAGCGAGCGGAAGATATTGCGCTCCTGCGGCACCCAGCCGATGCCAAGCGGCGCGCGCTTTTCCGCCCCGAGCCGGGTGATGTCGCGCTGCTGCAGGTGGATGGAGCCTGCATGGTGGGTGGTTACACCGATGATGGTGTTCAGAAGGGTCGTCTTGCCGGCGCCGTTGCGGCCGAGCAGGGCGAGCGAACGGCCTTCCTCCAGCGTGAAATCGACCTTGGCAAGAACATGGGCTTCGCCATATCCGGCGACGAGGCGTTCGATCCGAAGCAGTTCGGCCATTACGCATCCTCCCCGAGATAGATGGCCTTCACCTGCGGATCCCTGGAGATCTCGGCCACAGTCCCCTCGGCAAAGAGTGCCCCGGCGGCAAGCACCGAAATACGGTCCGCGAAGGAGAAGACGAGATCCATGTCGTGTTCAATCAGCACCACCGTCACGTTGGCCGGCAGTTCGCGGACGATGCCGAGAACCTCGTGCCGCTCCTCTTCGGGAACGCCGGCGGCAGGTTCGTCAAGCAGCAGCACTTTCGGCTGCATGGCGATCGCAAGGGCGATTTCGAGCAGACGTTGCTTGCCGTAGGGCAGGAGCGTTGTCGGCACGCCCATGACATCGGCGAGGCGGAAGCGTTCCAGCAGGCTGGCGGCTTCATCGGCGACTTCGCGGTCCGCAGAGAGCGGCCGCCAGGCGAAACGGCCATGCCCCCGCCGTTCGCTGATTGCCAGCATGACGGAATCTAGCGGCGAGAAATCGCCGAAGAGCTGGTTGATCTGGAAGGTGCGCGACAGGCCCTTGCCGACCCGGCGGTAGGAAGAGACGCCGGTGATGTCTTCCCCGGCGAGCAGGATCTCGCCGCTGTTCGGCGTCAGAACACCGGTCAGCAGGTTGATGATGGTGGTCTTGCCGGCGCCGTTCGGGCCGATCAGGGCATGACGGGCGCCCTGGCGGATCTGCAGAGAGACGTCGTTGGTGGCGACGAAACCGCCGAAGCGTTTGACGAGGTGGCGGGTTTCCAGCGCGAGCGTCATTTGCTTTCCTCCGCCACGGCTTGCTGCATGCAGGCCTCACGCTTGCGCGCCGAACCCGGCAACAGCTTCCGCCAGCTTGGCAGGCGTTCGCGGCCGACCAGAACGATGATGATGAGCACGAGGCCGATCCAGAACATCCAGTATTGCGGCGTGATGACCGAAAGCCAGTTGCGCAGGATGGAGAAGACGACCGCGCCGAAGACGCCGCCATAGAGATAGCCGACACCGCCGATGACCAGCACCAGCAGCACCTCCGCCGAACGGTGGAAGGCAAGCACATCGGGCGAGACGAAGCTCGTCGTCTGCGTCAGAAGCGCGCCCGCAATACCGGCATAGGCGGCGGAGATCGTGTAGATCGCGACGATGCGGCGTGTGGGCGAGATGCCGAGCATGGAGGCGCGGCGCTGATTGCGCTTGATCGCCTTCAGCGACAGGCCGAAGGGAGAATGGACGATGCGTCGGGCGATGTAGGTGAGAGCGATCAGCACGATCAGGCAATAGACGTAGCCGGTGCGGCCCCAGAGATCGAATTCGAAATAACCGAGGATCGGGTTCAGCATCACGCCGCTCAGCCCGTCGGCGCCGCCCGTCAGCCAGGCTGCCTGATTGACGAGTTCGGCAAGCAGCATGGCGACGCCGAAGGTGGTCATCAGGCGCGTGAGATCGGAGCCGCGCAAGACGAGGAAACTCGTCAGGAAGCCGAAGAGGCCGCTGACGAGAGCGGCCGCCAGCAGGCCGATGACCGGCTCGCCCGAGACATGGACCGCAAAAAGGCCCGCCGCATAGGCTCCAAGGCCGAAGAAGGCGGTGTGGCCGAGCGAGACGATGCCGGCATAACCGAGGATGAGATCGAGCGAGACGGCAAAGAGCGCCAGGATGGCGATCTCCGTCAGGATCAGCATCTGCGACGGCAGGACAAAGATCGCGGCGATGGCGACCAGCCAGAGCAGAAATTCCCAGATATGCCACCGGCCGGCACGCTTCAGGAGCCCCACGGCCTCGTCGGAGGCATTGTTGCGTTCGCCGTTCATCGGCTGCCCTCCCGGGAGAAGAGGCCATGGGGCCGCAGGATCAGTACGAGGATCATGACGGCATAGATGATGAAGGCGCCAAGCTGCGGCACGTAATATTTGCCGGCGACATCGGCGATCCCAAGCAGCAGTGCGGCAATGAAGGGACCCGTTATCGACGAGGTGCCGCCGACGGTGACGACGATCATGAAATAGATCAGGTATTTCAGCGGAAAGTTCGGGTCGAGGCCGAGCAGTTCGGTGCCGAGCGCGCCGCCAAGGCCGGCGAGGCCCGAACCGAGCGCGAAGGTCAGCGCGAAAATGACGGAGACGTTGATGCCCATGCCGCGGGCGACGCGGCCGTCGTCGACGGCGGCGCGCAACTGGCTGCCGAAGCGGGTACGGGTGAGTGCCAGCTGCAGCGCGACCGTCAGCACGGCGCAGATAACGATGATGAAGAGGCGGTAGCGGCCGATATCGATGCCCAGAAAGCCGAAGCGGCCGCTGAGCTCGGGCGGCAGGTTAATGAGCTGCTGCTGGCCGCCCATGAAATAATCGATTGCCGAAATCGACATGAAGACGAGGCCGATCGAAAACAGCACCTGGTCGAGATGCGAGGCCGAATAGAGGCGGCGATAGAGCAGCCGTTCCAGCAGGGCGCCGACGAGGGCGGTGACGACGAAGGCGGCCGGCAGGCACCAGTAGAAGGACATGCCGTAGCGGTTCATCATGATGACGGTGATGTAGCCGCCGGCCATGGCGAAGGCGCCGTGCGCCAGATTGACGAAATTCATCAGGCCCAGCGTGACAGACAATCCGCAGGCGAGAACAAAGAGAAGCATGCCATAGGCGATGCCGTCGAACAGGATTGTCAGCATGAGACCTCACTGCGCCCAGACGGCGGAATTGCTTCCGCCGCCTGTTCCAAAGGCTTACTTGGCAGCCGTATTCGGATCGTGGATCTTCGGGTACGTGGCGAACTCGACATTGTAGAGCTCGCCGTTCTTCTCCTTGACCTCGCGCATGTAGATATCCTGCACGATGTCGCGGGTTTCGGGATCGATGGTGATCGGGCCGCGCGGGCTGACAAACTCCATGCCCTTCATGGCGTCGACGAGCTTGGTGCCGTCCGTATCGCCACCGGTCTTTTCGAGGGCGGCATAGGCGACATGCATGGCGTCATAACCGCCGACCGACATGAAGTTCGGTCGCATGTTGTTGTTGGCCTTGCGGACTTCGGCGACGAAAGCCTTGTTTTCCGGGCTGTCGTGGTCGCTCGAATAGAAGTGGCCGGTAATGACGCCCTTGGCGGCCGGTCCCATGCCGTTCAGCAGATCGTCATCGGTCACGTCGCCGGTGGCGATCAGCTTGATGCCGGCATCCGCCAGGCCCCGGTCGACGAACTGTTTCATGAAGATGGCGCCGACACCCGAGGGCACGAAAACGAAGAGGGCGTCGGGCTTGGCGTCACGCACACGCTGCAGGAAGGGTGCGAAATCCGGGTTCTGCAGGGGAACGCGCAGCGCCTCGACAACCGTGCCGCCTTCCTTCTTGAACTGGTCGGTGAAGCCCTTCTCGATGTCGATGCCGGGACCGTAATCGGTCACCAGCGTGACGACACGCTTCAGGTTGTTCTGGACGGCCCAGGTGGCGACCGGAACGGCAGACTGCGGGCCTGCCATCGAGGTACGCACGAAATAGGGCGACTGCTTCATGATGGCGGACGTGGTGGCCGAGGTGATGATCGCCGGGACCTTTGCCTGGTTGAGAACCGGCGCGACACCCATGGCAAGCGGCGTCAGGCCGAAGCCGACGAGCATCTTGACGCCGTCATTGACCACGAGTTCCTGGGCGATGCGGCGGGTCTGGTCGGCGGTCCCGGCATCGTCACGCAGGACGAGTTCGATCTTCTTGCCCGCAACCGTGTCTCCGTTGATTGCCATGTATGCGCGAGCGCCGGCCTCGACCTGGCGCCCGGTCGAGGCAAAAGGACCCGTCATCGGCAGGATCACGCCGATCTTGACCGTTTCCTGTGCAAATGCAGGCGTGCCGGCAAGCGTGGCAAGTGCCGCGCCGGCTATGAATAGTCTTCTTGAAAACGAAACCATGTATACTCCTCCCTTTGTTGCGCATCATATCTCTCTCCCAGAGATACGCCCGCGACCTGGGCATTTTCCCTCTCTCCTCCAGAGGAAAAAGCTGATGCCGCGGAAATTGCTCAGCAACATCAATGTATACATAAAACTTGACATGGCACAAGCTGCGACGCCGGTCGGTCCTGCCAACAGGGCTTGGCGCAAGCACGGTTGGACGCTCCGGCCGAACGGTATCTTGCGCCTGCGGTCCTTGCGTTTTGCCAAGGCAAATCTTCCGTCGTCGCAACTCTGTCATATAGCTATGGCGAGAACGTGCTTTATCGAGTGAATAGAACAGGGAGCGTGCCATGATCGAAAACACTCAGCTCGACCGCATCAAGAATGAAATCGCCGATAGCTTCGACGAGGAGCTGGAAATGCAGATGGAGGAGGACCGGCTCGACGAACTGGTTGCCGAGGGCATGTCCGGCGAGGCGGAGCAGACACTCGACCGCAAGCTCTATTTCCGTGAACTTTTCCGCCTGCAGCACGAATTGGTCCGTCTTCAGGACTGGGTCCAGTACAAGAAGCTCAAGGTCGTCGTGCTTTTCGAAGGCCGCGATTCCGCCGGCAAGGGCGGCGCGATCAAGCGCGTGACGCAGCGCCTCAATCCGCGCGTCTGCCGCGTCGTGGCCCTTCCGGCGCCGACCGAGCGCGAGCGGAACCAGTGGTATTTCCAGCGCTATACGCCGCATCTGCCGACAGCCGGCGAAATGGTGCTCTTCGACCGCAGCTGGTATAACCGCGCCGGCGTCGAGCGCGTCATGGGCTTCTGCACGAAGGATGAACTGGAAGAATTCTTCCGTTCCGTGCCGGAATTCGAGCGCATGCTGGTTCGTTCCGGCATCATTCTCATCAAGTACTGGTTCTCGATCACGGACGAGGAACAGGAATTCCGCTTCAACATGCGTATTCACGATCCGCTGAAGCAGTGGAAGCTTTCACCGATGGACCTGCAGAGCCGCGTCCATTGGGAGGAATATACCAAGGCCAAGGAAGAGATGCTCGACCGCACGCATATTCCGGAAGCCCCGTGGTGGGTCGTCCAGGCCGTGGACAAGAAGCGGGCGCGCCTCAACTGCATCGCCCATCTCTTGGCGCAGATCCCCTATGAGGATGTGCCGAAGGAGGCAATCGTGTTGCCGGAGCGCGTGCGCCACGATGATTATCATCGCGCCCCGGTTCCGCCGGAAATGTACGTTCCCGAAGTCTACTGATCGAAAAGGCTGCTGCCGGAAGCCGGCAGCAGCCTATCGCGAAGCCGTGTCGCCGTTTTGCGTGCCAGGCTTCAATGCGCCGATTGCTGCTTGGCGCGGGCGACGATCTGCGTCGGATTGACGAATTGCAGTGCGATGACGAGCCAGAAGAGCGTCGTCACCATATAGACCACCGCCATCGCATCGATCGACTGGCCGGCACGCACGCCTGAAGCAAAGACCGCATAGTAGAGAGAGACGACGAGCGTCTGCGTCTGCGGCCCGGCAATCAGGAAGGTCAGCTCGAACATGGCGAGCGTGCGTACCAGCACCAGCAGAAGTGCCGCCAGCATGCCGGGCAACAGAAGCGGCAGCAGAATACGGATGAAAAGACTTGTGGTCCCGGCGCCGAAGACACGGGCGGCGGCCTCTATGCGCGGATCGATCTGCTCGATGAAGGGGATCATGACCAGCACGACGAACGGAAAGGACGGCACGAGGTTGATCAGCACCACGCCCCAGAAGGTGCCGCCGAGGCCAAGCTGGTAAAGCACGGTCGCCAGCGGAATGCCGTAGGTGAGCGGCGGGATCAACAGCGGCAGCAGGAAGAGCAGGATGATGGCGCGCTTGCCGGGGAAATCGCGTCGCGCCAGCGCGTAAGCGGTCAGCACGCCGAGAATGCCCGAGATGATGACGACGACGAACACCATCTCGAAGGTGACGATCAAGACGCTGGAGAGCTGGAACTCGCTCCAGGCGCTGAAATACCAGCGGTCGGTCCAGCCGCGCGGCAGCCAGGTGCCGAGCCAGCGTGTCGCAAAGGAGTTGAGAATGACGACTGCGATGATCGCCAGCAGATTGAGGACAAAGAGCGTGGCAAGCGCCCAGACGGCGATGCGCCAGATCTTCGAGGTCAGGCCCTGGTCACGGATCATGGCTCAACCTTTCGTGCCGCCGGCCGGGCCGCGGTAGAAGAGCGAACGTGCGCCGAGAACGGCGACGACGACGATAAGCTCGACCATGCCCATGATAAGGGCGATCGCCGTGCCGTAGGAATGGTCATATTGCTCGAAGGCGGCCTGATAGGCGGCGATCGAAATGACGCGCGTCGGCCCCGCCGGCGCGCCGAGCAGGACGGCGGACGGAAACACCGCGAAGGCCTGGACGAAAGACAGGCAGAACGTCACGGCAAGGCCGGGTACCAGAAGCGGCAGGAAGACGCGCGTGAAGCGCTGCCGCGCATTGGCGCCAAGCGTTGCGGCGGCCTGTTCGATCGCGGGATCGATGCCGGTGATATAGGACAAGGTTAGCAGGAAGGCGAAAGGAAAGCCTGTTATCAGCAGCGAGGCGAAGACGCCCCAATAGTTGTTGGTCAGCTTGACCGGCGAATCCAGGATGCCGAAAAGGATGAGAGCCTGGTTGAACCAGCCGCGCGGGCCGAGATAGGTCAAAAGCCCGTCGGCGACGAAAACCGTGCCGAGCGTGATCGGCAGCACGAGGATCGTCGTCAGCAGCCGCTGCCGGCGCATCAGGCGGACGCGGAAGGCGACCGGGATCGCGAAGGCGAGGTTGACGATCGTCACCGGCAGGGCAAGCCACATCGTGTTGGCGATCGTGCCGTACTGGAACTGGTCGGAGAAGAATTTCGCGTAGTTCTCGTACCAGACGCCGCCATCCTTCGGCATCAGGGAATCCGCGACGCCGTAGACGAAGGGATAGATGAAGAGGGCGATCATGAAGAGCAGGCCCGGCAGGACGAGCAGGGTCGTGCCGTCGAGGCCTTGAGCCGCGAGACGGGTTTTCAGCGACGGGCCGCTCATGCCGGCGCTCCCCTGAAGACCAGTGCGCGGCCGGTAACCGGTTGTAGCGTGGCGGAGGAGCCGCGCGCCAGCGCATCGTCGGCGCGGAAATAGAGTTCCGATCCGTCCTTCGAACGGGCCATGCCGAAGAAGGCGCGGCCGCGATATTCGGTGCTGGCAACGGTCACGGGAATGCCGGTGCCGTCCGTGGTGGCGACAAGGTCTTCCGGGCGCACGGAGAGCACGGCGGCATCGCCGACGGCGAGCGTATCGCGCATGGTGCCGGTCAGCCGCGCGCCGGCGGCTTCGATTTCCGCTTCGCCGCCGGAAACGGAGATGACACGACCGGGAATGCGGGTGCGGAAGCCCATGAAATCGGCGACATTGAGATTGACCGGGCGCTGGTAGAGATCCTGCGGCGTGCCGATCTGCTGGATGTGGCCCTGGCTCATGACGACGATACGGTCGGCCAGCGACAGGGCCTCGTCCTGGTCGTGGGTGACATAGATGGTCGTGGAGCCGATCTGGTCGTGGATGCCGCGGATTTCGGCGCGCATTTCCAGGCGCAGCTTGGCGTCCAGGTTGGAGAGCGGCTCGTCCATCAGGACGATCGGCGGCCGGATGACGATGGCACGGGCGATGGCGACGCGCTGCTGCTGGCCACCGGAGAGCTGGCCGGGCAGCTTGTCCGCCTGGCTTTCGAGGCGCACGAGCGCCAGCGCATCCATGACGCGCTTGTCGGCTTCCGCGCCGCGGATACCCTGCATGGCAAGGCCGAAACCGACATTCTTGCGCACGCTCATATGCGGAAACAGGGCATAGCTCTGGAAGACCATGCCGAAGCCGCGCTTTTCCGGCTCCAGCTGGTCGATGCGATCGCCGCCGAGGCGGATTTCGCCGCCGGAGAGGCCAAGCAGGCCGGCAATGCAGTTTAGCGCGGTGGACTTGCCGCAGCCGGAGGGGCCGAGAAGCGCGATGAATTCGCCGGGTTCGATGGTCAGATCGATGCCGTCGAGGGCGTTATAGGCGCCGAAGGATCGCTTGATGCCATCAAGCTCAAGGCGCGCATTTTTCCGCGATGGCGCCGCTGCTGCGTTTTGAACCGGCAAGGTCAATGCAATCTCCATTTATCGGCAATCATGGCCGCCAGAGGTCCGGCGCTGGGAAGCCAGCGCCGAACTATTGTGATGGACAGGGATCAGCCTTTCTTGGCGCCGATCTTTTCGTCCCAGATGCGGAAGGCCTGGACGAGCTGCTTGGGCTCCAGCGGCACTTCCAGCGGGCTGCCGGCGATCCAGTCGGCATATTCCGGCCGTCCGAATTCCTTGATGACGTCCTGGCTTTCTGCCGGCGCCATCTCGAGCGTGACGTCCTTCACGGCCGGGCCGGGATAGAAGTAACCGGCGTCATAGGCGATCGCCTGCTGCTGCGGCTGGTAGATGAAGTTCAGCACGTCGAGCAAGACGCCGACCTTCTCGTCGGAAACGCCCTTGGGGATTGCCGCATAATGGGCGTCCGTGACCCAGTGGAAGCCTTCCAGCTTGCCGACCTTGGCTTCCTCGGGAACGATGCCGAGTGCGCGCGGGTTGATATCCCAGCCGGTCGTGGTGGCGACGATGTCGCGCGTGCCTTCGCCGAGTTCCTTGAAGACCACGGCAGTGCCGGTCGGGTAATATTCGATGTTTTCGCCGAGCGCGGCCAGATATTCCCAGGTCTTGGCCCAGCCGTTGACCGGGTCGCGCGGGTTGCTGTCGCCGAGCAGGTACGGCAGGCCCATCAGCAGCGTGCGGCCGGGACCGGAATTCGCCGGGCGGGCATAGAGGAACTTGTTCTTGTTCTGCTTCGCCCAGTCGAGCAGTTCCTGCGCCGTCTTCGGCGGCGTCGCCACCTTGTCCGGCATGTATTCGATCAGCGGGCCGGACGGGTAATAGGTGATGACGACGCCCTGATCCTTGGCGAGCGCCTGCATCTTGAAGGCCTGCGGCAGCAGGATGCTTTCAAGATCGGGAAGGGCGGATTTCTTGCCGGACATGTCGATCCAGAGGCCCTGGTCGACGCCGGCCGAAAGCGCGTCCGTGCCGGTCAGCACGAGATCGATATCCACCTTGCCGGCAGCCTGCTGGGCCTGGATCTTGGCCGGCAGTTCCGGTGCGGGTGCTTTGGTGAAGGAGAAGCTGGAAACGAATTCCGGCTTGGCCTTGGCGTAGTTTTCGAACATGCCCTGCGTCAGCGCCAGGTTGCCGGCGACATCGACGATGGTGATGGTAACAGGACTTGCCGGTGCCTTTGCCTGCGCGAATGCGCGAAGCGGCAGTATTCCGGCGGCCGCGACGCCGGCAGCTCCGCCGACGAACGTTCTGCGTGTGATCTTCATTCTGTCCTCCTCCGTTGCGGCAGTGCCGGCCTCAGCCCCGAGCACCGCCCGTTTGCATCGCAATGCACGTCCCATGCGTCTATGCGCCGGTTTCCCGCCGGCATCGAACGCTTGCTGCTCGAAGCTTTCCTCCGGTTGCAATTCACGCCGCCGTTCTCCTCCGCGGCATGTCTTGGCAACAGAATTCAATTGATATACTAGTATGCATGAAAGTGTCAACGTCCCGAGACCATGCATGCGGCAGGCTTCCGACCCTGAAATCCTTGCCTTTCCGGCGCCACGCGAGGCCGGCGGAAAGATTCGGCGCGTGACGACGGCGGCGGCGATCCACGAGCGGCTGCATGCCGATATCGTGTCGCTGAAAATTCCTCCGGGCACGGTCTTGCAGGAAAAGCGGATTGCCGAGGATTTCGGCGTCAGCCGGACACCGGTTCGCGAGGCGCTGCTGCGGCTGTCGGAAGGCGGTCTCGTCGATATCTACCCGCAGTCGGGCACGGTGGTTTCGCGCGTTCCGGTCTCGGCCATTCCGGAAGCGGTCATCGTGCGCAAGGCGCTGGAGGGAACGACGGTGGAGGCGGCCGCCGGCATTGCGACGGAGGCCGATATCGCCCGCCTCGATGCGATTATCGCCCGGCAGAAGACGCATGCGGCGCTCGGCAACGCCTCAAGCTTTCATGAAGAGGACGAGGCCTTTCACGAGGCGATCGCGCAAATTGCCGGTTATCCCGGCATCTGGGCCATCCTGAAGACGGTGAAAGTGCAGATCGACCGAGCGCGGCGCCTGACGCTGCCGGTCCTCGGGCGCATGGACAACGTCGTGGGCGAGCATATGGTGATCCGCGATGCTATCGCGGCGCATGACGGCGCGGCGGCGCGCGAGGCCATGATCCATCACCTCAGCGCCGTCATTCCTGACGTGGCGGAACTGCGCTCGCAGTACCCGGACTATTTCTGCTAAAAAATGAAAGACCAAGGAGACAGACGAAATGCGGCAAGGTTGGAGATGGTTCGGGCCGGAGGCGCCGGTCACGCTGGACGAGGTGCGCCAGACGGGGGCGACGAATATCGTCTCGTCGCTGCATCAGGTGCCGATCGGCCGTGCCTGGACCGAAGCGGAAGTGCGCGAACGCCAGTCGCTGATCGAAACGACACCCGCCGGCCGCTCGAAGCTGACCTGGAGCGTCGTGGAAAGCATTCCGATCCCTGACGCCGTCAAGCGCAAGGGTGGGCAGGCAAAGGCAGAAATCGAGGCCTGGATCGCCAGCCTCGAGGCTGTCGCCGCCTGCGGTATCCCGATCGTCTGCTACAACTTCATGCCTGTGGTCGACTGGACGCGTACCGATCTCGATTACGTGACGCCGACCGGCGCCACCGCCATGCGGTTCGACCATGAGCGTTTCGCTGCCTTCGAGCTGTTCGTTCTGCAACGCCCGGGCGCTGCCGAAGAATATTCGGATGAAGACAAGGCGCGGGCCAAAGCCGTTTACGAAAGCATGACGGAAGCGGAAATTGCCGAGATTACCCGCATCATCACCTCGGCTCTTCCGGGCTCGACCACCGAGCCGCTTACCATTCCGGCCTTCCGCGAAAAGCTCGTCGCCTATCAGGGCATCGACGCCAGGAAGCTTCGCCAGCATCTCATCGAATTCCTCGAAGCCGTCGTGCCGGCTGCGGAAGCGCGCGGCGTGAAGCTGACGCTGCATCCCGACGACCCGCCGCGCTCGCTCTTCGGCCTGCCGCGCATCGCCTCGACGGCAGAGGACTACGCGGCGCTGTTTGATGCCGTGCCGGCCGCCGCCAACGGCATGTGCTATTGCACCGGTAGCCTCGGCGTGCGCGCCGACAATGATCTGCCGGCGATCGCGCGGCGTTTCGCCTCCCGCATCTATTTCGCGCATCTTCGCGCCACGACCCGCGAGGGCGACGGCCGTACGTTCCACGAAAGCGCGCATCTCGAGGGCGACGTGAACATGGTCGCGGTGCTGAAGGAACTGGTTGCCGAGGATCGCCGTCGCAGCGCCGATCAATCGATCGTCTTCCGCTCCGACCACGGCCACCGGATGCTTGACGACCTGCAGAAGAATGTCACGCCCGGCTATCCGGCGATCGGCCGTCTTCGCGGCCTTGCCGAGCTGCGCGGCATTCTGCACGCGCTCGACGCGCCGCCGACCTGATTTTCTGTTTCAGGCAAGACCGCTGCACGTTTGCGCTGGCATTGCGTTAGCTCCGACTTGCCGCCGAGAGCTGCCGCAGCGCTTCGATCGCCCGTTCGGCATCTGTGGCCGGCACGAAAATGTGGTCGTGGTAATAGGCCGCGACCACATTGGCGCTGATGCCGGCTTCGGTTAACGCGCGCGAGAAGGCGGCGGTCAGGCCCACGGCCTCAAGCGAGGAATGCACTTTCAGCGTGATCTGCCGTAAAGGCGCGCTTGCCTGCAGCCCGGCCCTGTTCGCCGCATCCCGGGGCAGGATAAGCGTCAGGCCTTCCGTCTCGCGGAAGAGGCCGAGCGGGCGAAGATGGAGATGGTCTTCCAGCCGCGAGGCCGGCACGGTGCAATAGACGAATTCGCCCTCCACCAATTCCGGCTCCATCGTTGCGAGAAGAACTGAGAGGTCGGTAATGCCTGTCATGCCATCTTCCCTGACGCCTCGTGTTACGGATAGCTGTTCTCCAGCACCGGAAGACCGGTGGTTGGAACGGATGAGCCGGCCGCGACACCGGATCGCGATCCTCGCAGGATTCTTGCGGACGCTCGCGCCGGGACAGGCGGATGCGGGGCAGGCGGAGGCCATATCCGGCGGACGAGAACCCCTGCGAAATGTCCTTCCCGCCGGGACGCTAACATGTTCTGCCGCCAAGGCGAAGAAACGTGCGAGCATTTGCCGTGGCATGCGCAGGTTCGGGTGCGTCGTGACAGTGCGTGATGGCGCATCCGGCTGCCGGCAAATGCGCTGACCGGCCGGGAGGAAAGCCGGTCAGCGCCGGAGGCGCAAGGATCAGAAACGGGTCCGGCCGATTTCATCCGGGCGGCGTTGCGCGGCAATGCGCACCGGCTGATATTCGTAGATCGGATTTTCCGGCTCCAAGCGCAAAAGCGCGCAATGGAGCTTGTAATTCGCACCGGTCACGATGTTGGAGAAGATCACATCCATCAGAATGTTCTTCCCGACGCTGATAAAAATCGGACGCTTGAGCTTTATCATGGCGTTCACCTCGTTTTCTATCCAGTGGACTGGATCTTACGAGATTAATTTTAGTCTTTCGTGATATTATTTTGAATTATACATAGGTGTATGTTTCGGTTCGCTGCGTGCTGTAGAGGAAATACTATGAATTCCAGCGCAGTGAAGCCTCACGGCTTCAACGCGATTTCCAGATAATTGATGAGGGAATCGAACTCGACCGGTTTGCCCAGAAAGGCCAAAGCCCCGCCTTCCATGGCTGCCGCGCGGGTTCGCTCGTCGCGATAGGAGGTCATGAAGATCATCGGCGGCTTTTCGGGCTCGCCGTTGAGGATTGCCTGCAGTTCGATACCGCTCAGACCCGGCATCTTGACGTCGACGAGCATGCAGTCGATGGCCGCCCGGTCGTCAAAGGCCAGAAACTCTTCCGCGGAGGCAAAAAGCTTGCTCCGATAGCCGCAGGACTGGATGAGATCGTCAAGAGCCTCCCGGATGGCCTGATCGTCATCGACGACCGCGATTGTGGATGTATGTGACACGAGATTGTTAGCCTTGCTTATTCTTGCATTATCTGACGTCTATTATGAGGTTTTGGATGGTGGCGCGGTACCATACAAGGGTCTAGGTTCGGTTATCTGCCTTCCAGCATCTCCGCCTTGCGCACCAGATCGGCTACCGAGCGGACCTGCATCTTGCGCATGACATTGCCGCGATGCAGCTTCACGGTGATTTCGCTGATTCCGAGGTCATAGGCGATCTGCTTGTTCATCAGCCCCTTGACGACGGCGGCCATCACCTCCCGCTCGCGCGGCGTCAGCGTATCGACCAGCGAGGCGACCGCGTCGCTTGCGGCCATTTCCCGCCGGCGGGCCATATCCTTTTCGATCGCGACGCCAACGGCATCGAGAATATCCTGGTCGCGGAAAGGTTTTGTGAGGAAATCGACCGCGCCGGCCTTCATCGCCCGCACGCTCATCGGAATATCGCCGAAGCCGGTCATGAAGACGATAGGCATCCTGCTGCCGATCCGTTCAAGATGAAGCTGAAAATCCAGCCCGCTCAGGCCCGGCAGGCGCACGTCGAGGAGAATGCAGCCCGGCCGGCGCAGGTCGGCGGCGTCGAGGAAGGCGGCCGTGGTCGCGAAGGAGACGGCATCCATCTGGATCGACCGGAAGAGATCGACAAGCGACTCGCGGATGGATTCGTCATCGTCGACGACATAGACGATCGGCAATGCGGATTGAGCGGCTGCCTTCGATGCGGCACTAGTGTCGGTCATGCTCGTCCTCAATCGGTATGATCATTTCGAAGATGGCGCCCCCTTCGGGATGGTTGCCGGCAATGAGCTGACCGCCTCCGGCTTCCAGCGTGCTGCGGCAGATCGATAGACCCATGCCCATTCCGGAGGGCTTGGTCGTGAAGAAGGGGGTGAAGAGCTTCGCCATCGCCTCCTCGCTGATGCCGGGTCCGAAATCCCTGACGGAGAGGGTGACGAATATATCATCCTTCCTGGCGAGCGAGACCAGAATCTTGCGCCGGTCGATTGCCGTCTCGCGCATGGCTTGCACGGCATTGGTGACAAGGTTGATGAGAACCTGCTGCAGTTCGATGCGGATTGCCTTTACGGTGAGCGGCCCTTCGGCCGGGGCCACGTCGAAATCGACCATGTCGCGCTGGAAGTCGTGTTCCATCAGGGCGCGCGTTTCCTCTACCAGCGCTTCGAGATCGACCTGTTCGGGCGTGCGATCGGCCTGCGTCAGCATGGAGCGGGTATTGTGGATGATCTCGCTCGCCCGCTGGCTGTCGCGGATGATGCGTTCGGCCGAGCGGCGCACGGCGGCAAGATCGGGAGGTTCGCGGTTCAGCCATCTGAGCAGCGTCTGGGCGTTGACGACGATGGCGCCGAGCGGCTGGTTGAGTTCGTGGGCGAGCGAGGCGGACAAGGTGCCGACGGTTGCCGCGCGGGCGGCACGAGCCAGCTCGTCCTGGGCCTCGCGAATGGCCTTCTGCATCATTTCCCGCTGCGTGATATCGACCATGCCGACCACGACGCGGTTGAAGGCGGCGGGGTCTTCGGGAAAACTCATGCTCATGATGACGAGCCTGGTTTCGCCGTTCTCGGCAATCAGATTGCCCTTGCCCTCGAAATGCCGCTCGCCGCGAAAGATGGCGTTCATCAGGTCGAGAAAGGTATCGTCGTCAGGGGCGATGTAGCGGCGCATCGCGCGCGAGGGAAGACCGTCGGCCACATGGCCGAGCAGTTCGAGCGCCGCGTCGTTGGAGGCGATGGTGCGGATGAGGCCCGTACAGGTGGCGATGACGCCGGGGTTCGTTCGATAGTAGTCTTTGAGATCGCTCACACCTTCCGCCTTCAATGACATCAGGAAGGCTCGCACTGCGGAATAGTCGCGCTCCCAGAGCGCGATGCGGCTGTGCTCGAAAATATAGCGGTAGCGGGTTTCGCTGTCGCGCAGGTGCAGGTTGGCCTCGATCAGCCCGACACGCGCGGTCTCGTTCCTGAGAATGAGCGCGCAGGTGATGGTGATGGCGGCGAGAGAGACTGCAAGGCGCAGCTGGGCTGGCACATTTTCCTCGAGACCATGCGAATAGAGATAGGCAAAAAGGGTAAGGCCGGCGCAGATGACTGCCAGCAGCGTCGTGCCAAGCCGCGTCAGCATTTCCGCCGATAGCAGCAACACGATGACATAGAGGACGGCAATGGCGCTTTCGATCTCGGTGAAGGCATCGACATAGAGCACGGTGGCAGCCAGCACCAGCGCGATCAGGCCGAGCGTGATCTCGTGCGAGAGCGTTCCCCGCCGGTTGATGAGTTTCGATACAAAAGCTGATCCCATACCCCCTCGCTGTTGGTTGAGGTCCTCTACCCATACCGTTCGGTGCGCGTTTACCTTAATGGCGCGCTTGTCGGCGCAAAACTATACCAAAGTGTTGGAAGCATAAGCCGAATTGGCTCCGGTGTTTGAAAGAAAAGACCGTCCCGGGCGGCGGGACGGTCTATGGCGGATGGGAGGATCCGCGGGGCTTCGGCGGAGGGGAGCGCCTGCCCTGGAGGTGGCAAGGGGCGATGCCACCAGCCTGGAACCGTGAATGGTCAGGTCGGTTCCGAGCTACGAATATAGAATAGACCCAAGGGCCCTTAGACATAACTATACTTAGGTTTTGGTCCGGCCATACGAAGCGGCAGGTCAGGCTTGCGGGCAAATAAACTTGATACGCGTCCGCACGACTTCCGCAATCGCAACGAAACTGCGGCAGATGGCGGGCGGAGCCGATCAAGTTCATAGGCCCGCAACGGAAGAGCTTGCCGCGCATATTTCCGCGGGCGGCTGGTGGCGCCATATCTCATTTTGAGATAGGCGCATCGAATAAACCTATTTGTCACAATAGTGTCGCCACGGCATAGTCTTAGGAGGGAGAAACACTTTTAGGACATCGCTGTGGAATATGTGCGCTTTGGCCGGACCGGCCTGAAGGTTTCGTCGCTTTGCCTTGGTACCATGGGTATCGGCTCATCCAAGTGGAAGGGTTGGGTGCTCGACGAGGAAAAGTCGGTACCGATCCTCAAGAAGGCGCTCGATGTCGGCATCAACTTTTTCGACATGGCGGACTGGTATTCGACCGGTATCAACGAACAGGTGGTCGGCCGCACGCTGCTGTCGCTGACGGATCGCGAAAAGCTGGTGCTCGCCACCAAGGCCTTCTATCCGATGAGCGACGATCCGAACGACAAGGGCCTGTCGCGCAAGCATCTGATGGCCTCGATCGACAAGTCGCTGAAGCAGATGGGCACCGACTATGTCGATCTCTATGTCATCCATGCCTTCGATCCGGAAACGCCGATCGAGGAAACGATGAGCGCGCTGCACGACATCGTGAAGTCGGGCAAGGCGCGCTACATCGGCGCTTCCACCATGTATTCCTGGCAGTTCGCCAAGATGAACCATGTCGCCGACCGGAACGGCTGGACGCGGTTCGTCAACATGCAGTGCCAGTATTCGCTGCTCTATCGCGAGGAAGAGCGCGAAATGATGCCTTATTGCCAGGACGAGGGCATTGCGGTCACGACCTTCTCGCCGCTCGCTCGCGGTTATCTTGCCGGCGGCGGTTCGGCGCCGCGTATCGCGCATGACCTTTACCTCGACTGGTTCGGCGACGAGATCGACCAGGAGATCGCCAAGCGTGTCAACGAGATCGCCGCCAAACGCGGCAAGACGGCAAGCCAGATCGCCCAGGCCTGGGTCATCGGCTCCGGCAACAGCACGGTTCCGATCGTCGGAACGGAAAGCCCCGAGCATGTCATTGCCGCGATCGAAGCTGCGGCGATCGAACTCACGGCAGAAGAGCGCACCTTCCTGGAAGAGCCCTACCGCCCGCGCGACATGATCAACGACTATAACCCGGTCCGTCGTCCGCGCGCACTTTCAAGGGCGTAATGGGCAAGGGCATAATGGGTTCGACTCGCATCGCTACTGGAGATTTCAATGCTTTACATCGGTGAAGGCTTCGAGGGTTCCGGCCCGAACGCTGCCCATATCAACCTCTATCTCGGCCCGAAGAACGGCCCGATTTCCGGTGCGCTCGCCGGCGCGGCCGCAAGCCCCGGTCCCGGCCACCTGCCGTTCCAGGCCGTGCTGAAGCCTAACCTTCCGGCCAAGCCCGTGACGCTCTTCATCGCCAAGGCGGTGATGGAATCGGGATCCTCGCACGAGCTGATGACCTGGGGACCGGCACAGGCCGGCGTTGCCGCCGGCATTACTGCTGCCCTGCTCGATGGTTCGCTGCCGGCCGAGGCTGAGGATGACTGGGTGGCGATTGCCGCCGTCTGGGTCAATCCGTCGGCAAACGATGCCGAAGAAGTGTATCATAACAACAAGGCTGCAACGCATCTTGCAGCCAAGCGCGCGCTGCTGAAGGGCTGGCCGTCGCGTGCCGAGCTTGCCGAAGGCGTGGCAACGGTCGGCAATCCGTTCTTCACGCCGAAGGTTGCCTGATATGAAGCTAGTGGAAGACAATGCGCTGATCGGTGGAGGATGGGGAAGTGCGGCCGACAGCAGGCGGTTTGCCGTGCTCAACCCCGCCGATGGCAGCGAGCTTGCGACCGTGCCGGATTGCGGCGCGGCGGAAGCCCAGCAGGCGGTCGATGCCGCAGCGAAGGCCTTCAAGACCTGGCGCAAGACGCTCGCCTCGGAACGCTCCGCCGTGCTGCGCCGCTGGGCGGAACTGATGCTTGCCAATCAGGACGATCTCGCGCGGCTTTTGACCGCCGAGCAGGGCAAGCCGCTTGCCGAAGCGCGCGGCGAAGTTGCTTATGCGGCCGGGTTCCTCACCTGGTTTGCCGAGGAAGGTCGCCGCTCGCATGGCGGCGTCGTGCCGTCGCACAAGGCCGATGCGCGCATTGTCGTGATGAAGGAGCCGGTCGGCGTCGTCGCGGCTGTCACGCCGTGGAATTTCCCGCTGGCGATGATTACCCGCAAGGTTGGTCCCGCACTTGCTGCAGGCTGCACGATTGTCATCAAGCCGGCTGAGGATACGCCGCTTTCGGCGCTGGCACTTGCCCGTCTCGGCGAGCAGGCCGGCGTTCCCGCCGGTGTCGTCAGCGTCGTGACGACGAAGTCGCCCGCCGATGTCGTCGGCGTCTGGATGAAGAGCCCTGTCGTGCGCAAGTTCTCCTTCACAGGATCGACGGCGACCGGCAAGCTGCTCATGCGCCAGAGTGCGGATACGGTGAAGCGCATCAGCCTCGAACTCGGCGGCAATGCGCCGCTGATCGTCTTCGACGATGCCGATATCGATCAGGCGGTGCGCGGCACGATCGCCTCCAAGTTCCGCAATACCGGGCAGACCTGCGTCTGCGCCAACCGCATCCTCGTCGAGGACGGCATCTACGACCGCTATGCCGAGGCGCTTGCCAAGGCCGTCGCGGCCATGAAGGTCGCGCCCGGCGTCGAGGACGGCGCGGCCCAGGGACCGCTCATCAATGCGCCGGCGCTGACGAAGGTCGAACGGCATGTGAGCGATGCTGTGGAAAAGGGTGCCAAGGTTTTGACCGGCGGCAAGCCGCACGCGCGCGGCGGCCTTTTCTACGAACCGACGGTTCTGACCGGCATGACGACCGATATGGCGCTGGCGACCGAAGAGACCTTCGGCCCGGTCGCCGGCCTTTTCCGCTTCAAGGGCGAGGAAGAGGCGATCGCGCTTGCCAATGACACGGAAACCGGCCTCTCGGCCTATTTCTTCACGCAGAATCTCGGCCGCGCCTGGCGCGTCGCCGAAGCGCTGGAAGCCGGCATGGTCGGCATCAACGAGGGCGTGATCTCGACGGAAGTGGCACCCTTCGGCGGCGTCAAGCAATCCGGCCTCGGCCGCGAAGGTGCCGCCGAAGGCCTCGACGAATATCTTGAGAGCAAATACGTCCTGTTCGGCGGGCTTGCGGGATAATGACGGAGGATCGCTCTCCCCAGACGAAGAAGGAGCCGGCGGTCGATCGCCGCCGGTTGCCGCTGAACGCGCTGCGGGCCTTCGAGGCCGTGGCGCATCACGGCAGCTTCACGGCGGCAGCCGTCGCGCTCAACATTTCGCAGAGCGCGCTTTCGCGGCATGTCATCGGTCTGGAAGAGAGCATCGGCCGCAAGCTTTTCGAACGCGGCCACAAGGCTACGACGCTCACCGACGACGGACGCTCGCTCGCCGCCGGCATCGGCAAGGGTTTCGACCGTATCGAACAGGCGATGCGCGAAGTCTGCGCGCCGGATGAGCAGCGCCAGCGGAAGCTGCGCATCAACCTGCCGCCGAGCTTTGCCATGAAGCTCACCGTGCCGCTGCTGACCGATTTCCGGCGCAGCTTCCCGGATGTGCTGCTGGAGGTTTCGACACCCTACGGGGTGCCGGACAGCGAATTCGACGTGGCGGTCGTCTATACGCGGCCGGCCGTCGACGAATGGATCACCGACCTGCTCTGGGAGGAGCGGCCGACGATCCTGTGCCATCCCGATCTGGTCAGGGGAGGGGTTTCGGATCTGGCGGCTTTCATTGCCGCAAACGAGATCATCCACATCAAGATCGTCGACATGGAGCCCTACGTTACCTGGCAGCGCTTCCTTGTACAGAACGGTCTTGGCGGGGTTTCCGTGGCTCGCGGCGTGACCTTCGACAGCGCCAGTCTCGGGGTTCAGTACGCATTGTCGGGGCAGGGCCTGGTGCTGGCAGATCCGGCATTGTTTCGGGAGGAAATAGAAAGCGGCCGCTTGGTTGCGCCGGTCACCGCACACTATTACGAAGGCTTCGGCTATTACCTGAAGACCGATGCGGAGGGGCTGGTGGATCCTTTGATTGCAGGGTTTCGATCCTGGATTATCAGCCGCTTCAGCAATCGCATGGTGAACGAAGGTGAAAAGCCCGCCCTGCGCATCGTGTCTGGCACAGAGGGTGCCTGAAACGAATTCACTGCCATTCAAGGAGGAGGCAGATCATGACTGAATTGAAGACCCATAGCGGCAAGCCGCTGCATCCCTCGGTGCCGGAACTGTGCGAGCAGGTCCGCGCCGGCAAGATCGATCGCCGCGGCTTCCTGCGTGCCGTCGCCTGGCTCGGTGTGACGGCGGCCTCCGCCAGCGCCTTCCTCGGCGACAGCAAGCCCGCACTTGCTCAGGAAACGCCTGTGGATGGTGGCACGCTGCGTTTCGGCTGCCAGATCCAGGAACTGACAGATCCGATGATGACGAGCTGGATCGAGGCGTCGAACCTCTATCGCAACAGCCTGGAATTCCTGACCTTTGTCGATGCCGACAATGTCACTCATCCCTATCTGGCCAAGAGCTGGACGCCGTCTGCCGATCTCAAGACCTGGGATTTCGAGCTTGACGAACGCGCCAAATGGTCGAACGGCGATGCCTTCACGCCCGAAGACGTGATCTTCAATATCCAGCGCTGGATCGCACCGGACTCGCAGTCTTCCAACAAGACCGCCTTCTCGGCCGTCGAGAAGGTGGAAAAGACCGGCGACCATACCGTCCGCATCACGCTGTCGCGCGCCGTTTCCTCGCTGCCCGAACAGCTCTATTCCTACACCTGCCCAATGTTGCATCGCGACTTCGTCAAGGGCGGCGCCAACTGGCCGGCCAACCCGATCGGCACCGGCCCGTTCAAGCTGGAGAGCTATGAAGTCGGCCGCCAGGCCGTGTTCTCCAAGCGCGCCGATTACTGGGGCAAGCCGGCTCATCTCGACGGTATCCAATATATCGACCTCGGCACGGATATCACCACGCATCTTGCGGCGCTCTCGAGCGGCCAGATCGACATCATCTATCGCGCGACGATCGCCGAATACGATCTGATGAAGTCGCTGCCGAATATCCAGATTCTGACCGGCAAGGCAGCCCATACGCTCGTCATGCGCATGCAGTCCGACCAGAAGCCGTTCGACGATATCCGCGTGCGCAAGGCCGTGCAGCTTGCCGCCGACAACAAGCAGATGCTCGATGTCGCCTATCGCGGCGAGGGCGAAGTCGGCGCCAACTTCCACGTCTCTCCGGTCCAGCCAGACTATTTCGCGCTGCCGGCGGTTGCCCGCGATGTGGAAAAGGCCAAGGCGCTGCTTGCCGAAGCCGGCCACAAGGACGGTCTCGATCTGGAACTGACGCTCGGCAATACGCAGGGGACCTGGGAACAGGATACCGCGCAGGTGCTGCAGCAGAACCTTGCCGAAGCCGGCATCCGGCTGAAGCTCAACGTTCTGCCGGCCTCGCAGTACTGGCCGATCTGGGACAAGGTTCCCTTCGGCCTGACCTACTGGGCGCACCGTCCGCTCGGCGCCATGACGCTCGACCTTGCCTACCGCTCCGGCGGCGCCTGGAACGAGAGCCATTTCGCCAGCAAGGAATTCGACGCTGCGCTCGACAAGGCGCTTGCCGTCGTCGATCCGGCCAAGCGTCCCGAAGCCATGAAGGATGTCGAGCAGATCCTGCAGGATTCCGCCGTCATCATTCAGCCCTATTGGCCGAACCGCTTCAGCGCTGCCGCCACCACCGTCCGCGGCTTCCAGCTTCACCCGGCGGATTATTTCCGCATGGACGGCGTCTGGCTCGCCAAGGCTTGATCTTCGGCGGGGCCGCTCATCGCGGCGGCCCCGACCCGGCAAAGAGGTGGTTCGTGACTGTTTTTCTTTTCATTCTGCGTAAACTGGCAAGCGCTCTCGCGGTGATGTTCACCGTGTCGCTGCTCGTTTACCTGGCGCTGGAGGTCAATGTCGGCGATGTCGCCGTCAAGGTTCTCGGCCAGTTCTCGACGCCGGCCCAGCGCGCCCAGTGGCTGACAGCCAACGGTTACGACGATCCCTTCATCATCCGTTACGGCCGCTGGCTCTGGTCCTTCGTGACCGGCGATTGGGGCATGTCCACCTATTATCGTGCGCCGGTTTCCCACCTGATCCCGGATCGGCTTGCCGCCTCCGGCATTCTTGCTGGCGGGGCGCTGCTCATCATCGTCCCGGTCGGCCTGTTTGCGGGCATCATCGCCGGCATGCGCCCGGGCTCCGTTCTCGACCGCATCATTTCCTTCATCGCGATCGCCACGACCTCGATCCCGGATTTCGCCTCCGCCGTTTTCTTCTCCGCCGTCTTCGTGTTCTGGCTGCACTGGTTGCCCGGCGCCAGCACGATGCTGACGGGCTTTTCGCTGCAGCAGATCATCCTGCCGGTCCTGGTGCTCGGCTTCTATTCGACCGGTTACCTGGCACGTGTCACCCGCGCCTCGATGATCGAGGTCATGGGCACGCACTATGTCCGCACGGCGCGGCTGAAGGGTGCGAGCACGGCGCGCATCGTCTGGCGCCATGCTTTGCGCAACGCGCTGATCACGCCTGTGACCGTCATCATGCTGCAGCTCCCGTGGCTTCTGTCGGGCGTCATCGTCGTGGAGGTTTTCTATGCCTATAAGGGCTTCGGCACGCTTCTCTACGATGCCGCGCTCAACAGCGATATCCGCCTCGTCGAGGCCTGCGCGATGGTGAGCGTCGTGGTGGTCGTTGCGACGCAGATCCTCTCCGACCTCGCCTATGGCTGGCTCAATCCGCGCGTCTCGCTGCTCGATGCAGCCAAGGGACGGAAGTGAGGGCGCCATGCGGAAGACCGTAACACCCTACCTCTCCAATCCCGTCATTCTGATCGGCGGGTTCCTCACGATCGGCTGGCTGCTGGTGGCGATCTTCGCGCCGTGGCTTGCGCCCTATGATCCGATCCGCACGCTGCTGCCGCTCGCAAAGCCGGGCATGGCCGATCCCTCGGGCAATGTCTTCTGGCTCGGAACGGACAAGCTCGGCCGCGATATTCTCTCTCGCCTCATCTATGGCGCACGCACCGTCGTCGTCTTCTCGACGTTGGCGACGCTGACGGCCTATGTGGTCGGCGTCGTGCTCGGGCTTGCCGCCGGTTACTGGCGCGGCTGGGGCGATGCGGTTCTGTCCTATGTCGCCAATGTCGTGCTCTCCTTCCCGGTGCTGGTGCTCTACATCGTCATCATCGTCGTGGTCGGTTCCTCGCCTTTCAACATCGTGCTGGCCGTCACCTTCGGCAGCGCGCCGGCGATCTTCCGCATCGTGCGCGGCATCACCATCGACGTCGCCAGCCGTGATTACGTGGCGGCGGCGGTGACGCAGGGCGAAAGCACCTGGCGCATCATGCTCTTCGATATTCTGCCCAATGCCAGCGGGCCGCTTGCCGTCGATTTCTGCCTGCGCCTTGGCTACACGGCGATCACCATCGGCACGCTCGGCTTCCTTGGCCTCGGTCTGCCGCCGCCGACGCCGGACTGGGGCACGATGGTGAATGAAGGCCGCGCCATGGCGATTGCCTTCCCGCATCTCGTGATTTTTCCATGCCTTGCGATCTCGTCGCTGATGCTGGGCTTGAGCCTGCTGGCCGACGGATTGCGGGAAGTCTCGGAAGCGCAGGGGAGGCGCGCATGAGCAGCAACGAAAGCCAGCCGATCCTTCGGGTCGAAAACTTAAGCGTCGCACTGCCGAATGGTGCTGACCGGCCCTATGCCGTGAAAGCCGCAAGCTTCGATCTGAAGGCGCGCGAAATCCTCTGCATCGTCGGCGAGTCCGGTTCGGGCAAGTCGGTGCTGTCGAGCGCGCTGATGGGTGCGGTCGCGGAAGGGCTGAAGGTTGCCGGCGGCAAGGTTGTGCTCGGCGATACCGATCTCGTCGGCCTTTCCGAGCGTGCGTTCCGCGCTATCCGCGGCAGCGATATCGCCATGATCTTCCAGGAGCCGATCGCCTCGCTCAATCCGGCGATGACGGTTTCGGCGCAGATTGAGGAAGTCTTCGAACTGCATTCGGATTTCGATGCCGCCGAGCGCAGGAGACGCGCCCGGGCGCTGGTCGAATCCATGCATCTGCCGAACCCGGACCGTATCCTGCAGGCCTATCCGCATGAGCTTTCCGGCGGCCAGTGCCAGCGCGTCGTCATCGCCATGGCGCTTGCCATGAACCCGCGCGTGCTGATCGCCGACGAGCCGACGACCGCACTCGATGTGACCACGCAGGCGCAGGTGCTGAAGCTGGTGCGCGAGCTGCGCGACGTGCACGGCCACGGCATCGTCTTCATTACTCACGATTTCGGCGTGGTGGCCGATATTGCCGACCGGGTGGCGGTCATGCGCCATGGCGAGATCGTCGAGATCGGGGAGGCGAAACAGGTGCTGACGGCACCTGTTCACCCCTACACGAAGGAGCTGATCGCCGCCGTTCCGAGCCTGACGCCGCATGGCCGACCGGCGGCGCAGACCGGCGAGCAGCCGGTGCTTGCGGTGCATGATCTGCAGCATTCCTACGGCAGCGTTCAGGTTCTGAAACATGTGGAGCTCAGCCTGCTGCCGGGCCGCGTTGTCTCAATCGTCGGCGAATCCGGTTGCGGCAAGTCAACGCTTGCCAAGGCGATGATCCGGCTGATCGAGCCGAAGAGCGGCCGGGTGGAAGTCGCGGGTGCCGATCTTCTCGGCCTTTCGCCGGCGCCGCTGCGGGCGCGCCGCCGGTCGATCCAGATGATTTTCCAGGATCCGTTCGGTTCGCTCAATCCGCGCCGCCGCGTCGGGCCGATGATCGCGCGTTCCGCCATGCTTGCCGGTGTCGAGGCGGGCGAGGCGCGCCGCCGGGCGGAGGAGCTGCTTGATCTCGTCGGCCTGCAGAAGAGCGCCTATTGGCGCAAGCCGTCGGCTTTCTCCGGCGGGCAGCGCCAGCGCATCGGCATTGCCCGCGCGCTTGCCATGCGGCCGGACGTGCTGATTGCGGATGAGAGCGTTTCGGCGCTCGACGTCTCCGTTCAGGCGCAGGTTCTGAAACTGCTTCGCGAATTGCAGGAGAAGCTGCAGCTCGCCATCGTCTTCATCACCCACGACCTGCGCGTCGCGGCCCAGATCAGCGACGAGATCGTGGTGATGCAGAAGGGTGAAATCGTCGAACGCGGCAGTGCGGCCCAGGTGCTGCAGGCGCCGACACACCCCTATACGAGAACACTTCTCGACGCGGCGCCGGGCCGCAGCACGTTCTAGCCGCCGCTTCCGGGCGTCGGCACCCTGTTTCGTTTCAACGTATGGCCGGCAGAGGCCGGCATGCGCGTGGTTGTCTATTGTCCCGAGGATGCCGTCATGACGGAATATCGCAATTTCATCGCCGGAGAATTCCGGTCTTCCGGCACTCTGGTGCCGGTGCTCAATCCGGCAACGGAAGCCCAATTCGCCAAGGTGCCGTCGGCGACCGCCGATGAAGCCGTCGAGGCGGTCGAGGCGGCGGCGAAAGCGCAGAAGGAGTGGCGGGCGCTGCCGGCCATTGCGCGTGGCGATGCGCTGCGTAAGCTTGCTGTTGTCATCGAGCAGCGGGCGGAAAAGATCGGTGCGGCGCTGGCGCTGGAATCCGGCAAGAGCTTGGCCGATGCGACGGGCGAGGCGATCTACGCTGCCGAGCTGATGCGCTATCATGCCGAATGGGCACGCCGCATCGAGGGTGAAATCATCCCGAGCGACAATGCCAACGAAACGCTGCTTCTGAAGCGCGAGGCGATCGGCGTCGTCGCCTGCCTGATCCCCTTCAATTTCCCGATCTACACGCTGGTGCGCAAGATCGCGCCGGCGCTGATTGCCGGCAACGCGGTCGTCGTGCGCCCGAGCAATTCGACGCCGACCTCGGCCTTCGAAATTGCCGAAGCCGTGGTCGAGGCGGGACTGCCGGCCGGGCTTATCAATATCCTCACCATGTCGCATGAGGTTGCGGCGACACTCTGCACCCATCCGAAGGTCGGCATGGTCACGCTGACCGGCAGTCTGCAGGCCGGCCGTATCGTGCTCGACTATTGCAAGGCGAACATTGCCAAGCCGTCGCTGGAACTCGGCGGCAAGACGCCCGTCATCATCGAGCCGGATGCCGATCTCGATGCCGTTGCCGCGCAGCTCGTCGCCGCCAAGACCAATCATTGCGGCCAGCTCTGCACGGCGCCGGAGCGTGTCTATGTGCACCGTTCCATCCATGATGCGCTGCTTGCCAAGCTGAAGGCCGGCTTTGCCGCACGCGCCTTCGGCGACCGTTCTGTCGATGCGTCCCGCGTCGGGCCGCTCGCCACCAAGGCTGCGCAGACCAATGTGCACAAGGCCGTCCTGAAGGCGGTGGAGGAGGGGGCGCGTATCGAAGCCGGCGGCATCCTGCCTGAAGGCCCCGGCTTCTTCTATCCGCCGACGCTGCTTTCCAATTGCCGCCAGGACATGGAGATCATCGCCGAGGAAATTTTCGGGCCGGTTCTACCTGTTGTTGCCTACGATACGACCGAGGAGGCGCTGGCGCTAGCCAACGACCATCAGTTCGGTCTGAGTTCGGTGCTCTTCACCAACGATCACCGCACGATCATGCGCTTTTCCGACGCGATCGAAGCCGGCGAATTCTACGTCAACCGTTTCCCTGCCGATCCCTACCAGGGTTATCACGCCGGCTGGAAGCGCTCCGGCCTCGGCGGCGATGACGGCAAGCACGGCATGCTCGAATTCACCCAGACGCGCCTCGTCATACTCAAGCATTGAGGATCACGGCCATGCAGATCGCATCGCTTTCCACCCATGTCGTCGCCGTTCCGCCGCCGCATATCGGCGGCATGTACTGGATCTTCGTGCGGCTGACGACAGCCGACGGTATCGTGGGTGTCGGAGAAATCTATTCGACCGCCTTCCATCCGCAGGCGCTCGTGCCGCTGATCGAGGACGTCTTCCAGCGCTATCTGCTCGGCCATGACCCGCATGATATCGAGCGCTTCTGGCGGCTCGCCTATTCGAGCGGTTTCACCCAGCGCCCGGACCCGACGATGATGGGCATCGTCTCCGGCCTGGAAATCGCCTGCTGGGACATTATCGGCAAGGCGGCCGGCAAGCCGGTGCACAAGCTGATCGGCGGGCGTGTGCATGAGAAGCTGCGCGCCTATACCTATCTCTATCCGAAGAACGCGGCCGGCGAATATGACTATAACGATCCGGACCTCGCCGCCGAATGTGCGGTGAAGATGGTCGAGATGGGCTTCACCGCCATCAAGTTCGACCCGGCCGGTCCCTATACGGCCTATTCCGGCCATCAGCTTTCGCTCGGCGTCATGGACCGCTGCGAGGAATTCTGCGCCCGGATTCGGGAGGCTGTCGGCAGCAGCGCCGATCTGCTCTTCGGCACGCATGGGCAGATGGTGCCGTCCTCGGCGATCCGGCTGGCACAGCGGCTGGAGAAATATGATCCGCTCTGGTTCGAGGAGCCGGTGCCGCCAGGCCAGGAAGAGGCGATGGCGGAGGTTGCCCGCAAGACCTCGATCCCGATTTCGACCGGCGAGCGGCTGACGACGAAATACGAGTTCCAGCGCGTGCTGGAAACCGGTGCGGCCTCTATCCTGCAGATGAACGTGGCGCGCGCCGGCGGCATTCTGGAATCGAAGAAGATCGCCGGCATGGCGGAGGCGCATTACGCGCAGATCGCGCCGCATCTCTACAATGGCCCGATCGGTGCCGCGGCCAGCATCCAGCTTGCCGCGTCTTCGCCGAATTTCCTGATCCATGAGGCGATCGTCGATTTCTCGGGCTTCTATGCCGAGATCCTGAAGACACCGCTGCGCTTCGAGGACGGCTATCTGATCCCGTCGGACGAACCGGGACTGGGCGTGGAACTCGATCTCGATGTCGTCGCCAAACACTCGCCTTACGAAGGGCAGCGGTTGCATCTGCAAATGGATGACAAGCCTGCCGACGTGAAGGCCTTTGCGCCGGCCCGCGGCTGAGAACGAAGATGACGACATACGATTATATCATCGTCGGCGCCGGCTCGGCCGGCTGCATTCTGGCCGCGCGCCTCAGCGAAAGCGGCAGGCACAATGTGCTTTTGATCGAAGCCGGCGGCAATGACAGCTCGCCCTGGTTTCGAATCCCGGTCGGTTATGCGCGCTCCTACTACGATCCGAAGGTCAACTGGATGTACTGGAGCGAGCCGGAAGCGGCACTGAACGGCCGGCGCATTTATGCGCCGCGCGGCAAGGTGCAGGGCGGTTCGGGCTCCATCAATGCGATGATCTTCGTGCGCGGCGCGGCGGACGATTTCGACGACTGGAAGGCCGCCGGCAATCTCGGCTGGGGCTATGAAGACGTGCTGCCCTTCTTCCGCAAGCTGGAAACGCATGCGGGCGGCGAGAGCAAATATCATGGCGGCGGCGGGCCGATCCACGTCACGCCGATGCGTGGCCAGTCACATGCGATCACCGACCGCTTTCTGGAGGCGTGTGCCGAGCTGCAGCTGCCGTTGAACGCGGACTTCAACGGCGAGAGCATCGAGGGCGCCGGTATCTACGACATCAATACGCGCAACGGCGTGCGTTCTTCCTCGTCGCTTGCCTATCTGCGGCCGGCGCTCGGACGGCCCAATCTTGCGATTTTGCGCAAGAGCCGCGTGCGCCGGGTGATCGTCGATGCCGAGGCGCGCGCGACCGGCGTCGAGGTGATCGGGCCGGGTGGCGTCACCAGCTATGCGGCGCGGCAGGAAGTCGTTCTTTCGGCCGGCGCGGTCGATACGCCGAAGCTGTTGCAGCTTTCCGGCATCGGCGACGGGGCGCATCTGCAGTCGCTCGGCATTCCGCTCGTCCGGCACCTGCCGGCGGTCGGCAAGAACCTGCAGGACCATCTCTGCGCCAGCTTCTACTATCGCTCGACCGTGCCGACGCTGAACGACGAACTCGGCACCATCTTCGGGCAGGCGCGGCAGGCGCTGCGCTACATCCTGACCCGGCGGGGGCCGCTGGCGCTGAGCGTCAACCAGGCGGGCGCCTTTCTACGCGGCAGTCCGGAGGAAGAGCGGCCGAACATCCAGCTCTATTTCAACCCGCTCTCCTATCGCATCCCGAGCGATCCGAAGGCGGGACTGAAGCCGGAGCCCTATTCGGGCTTCCTTCTGGCTTTCAACTCCTGCCGGCCGACGAGCCGCGGTTCGGTCAGCATCGTCTCGCCCGAACTGGCGCATGCGCCACAGATCCGGCCGAACTATCTCGGCACCGCCCATGACGAGGAGGAGGTCATTCAGGGAAGCCGGCTGGTGCGGCGGATCATGGAAGCGCCGGCGCTGCGGGCCATCACCGAAACGGAGATGCCGCCCTCAGCGGAGGCTCAGACCGACGAGGAGCTGCTGACCTATTTCCGGGGCAATTCCGGCTCGATCTATCACCTCTGCGGATCGGCTGCGATGGGGCCGGATGAGACGACATCCGTCGTCGATGCGTCGCTGAAGGTGCATGGCGTAAACGGGCTCAGGATCGTCGATGCTTCTATCTTCCCGAACATCACGGCCGGCAATATCAACGCGCCGACGATGATGGTGGCGGAGAAGGGCGCGGCGATGATCCTCGCCGCTGCCTGAGCTATACCTGGTGCCGGTGGATCGGGTCGATCCACGGCACGTTCTCCGGCTTTTCGACCGGTTCGATGTCGAGGTTGACGACCACAGGTTCCTGGCCTGAACGCACGAGCACGCATTCCAGCGTCTCGTCGCGGCTGGCATTGATTTCCTGATGCGGCACGAAGGGCGGCACGTAAATGAAATCGCCGGGGCCGGCCTCTGCGGTGAATTCGAGCTTTTCGCCCCAGCGCATGCGGGCCTTGCCTTTGACCACATAGATGATGCTTTCGAGATCGCCGTGGTGATGGGCGCCGGTCTTGGCATTGGCGTGGATCGTCACTGTGCCGGCCCAGATCTTCTCGGCGCCAGCGCGCGCATTGTCGATGGCGGTCGCGCGGTTCATGCCCGGCGTCTGGGCGGTGTTTGGGTCGAGCGCATTGCCGGGGATGACCTTCACGCCGTGGTCGCGCCAGTTGATGTGCTCGTCGCTGTGATTGTCGCTCATGCCGCTCCTCCTGTCGTCGATAGCAATCTAGGCAAGGCGCGACCGGCGGCCAAGGGCTGCCGGTCATTGTTGGCTATTGGCGGATCAGCACATGGTCCGATTTCAGCCAGAAGGGCGGCAGGTAGAGCGGCGTATCCGAGAGCGGCAGGATGCATTCCTTCAGGGCAACGCCGAGCTTGTCCGCCATGAAGGCGCGGCGGGCGGCGATGCGGGCATGCATGTCGGGATAGCGGGTGCGGATGGCCTCGCGCAGGTCGTCATCGGCAAAGGCGATTGCATCCTCGCAGTTCAGCGCCCAGCCGGCCGGCATCGGCACGGGTATGACATCGACCTGGAAGGGCATGCCGGAACGCAGGCGCTCGATGGAACCCGGGCGAACAGGCGAATGCAGCCATTCCTCGTGGCTGCCGAGGTGACCGGGGTTGAGAGCGGAGTTCAGGCCGGCGGATTTCAGCTTCTCGGTAACGGCGGTGAAGAGGTCGCCGCCGGTGGTGCCGATATCGGCGGTTTCATACCAGGTGATCAGCGCTTCGAAATAGGCCTTGGCGGATTTGAGAAAGGCCTCGTCATGATCGGTCAGCAGGCCGGCCCGCGAGGAGAGGGCGCCCCAGTAACCGAGCGCGGTGGTGACGCCGTCGCCCTTCTTCAGGCGACGGGCCGTCGGGCTGCGCAGGCCGACGATGTTTTCGCCCTTGCCGACGGAGGCGAACATGGTGTGGACGTTCAGCGGATCGCCCTCATAGCCGAGCCGGCCGAGCGCTTCGAATTCGGTGTCGCCTTCGCGGACGCCCGACACGACGCGCCAGAGTGCGCGCGAGCAGCGGGCCGACGCCCATTCGAAGGCGGCAAGCTGGTCGACATCGACGACGGATCGCAGGCCGTTTTCCGGATGCATCAGGACGGCCGTTGCGTCGGTAACGCTGCCGGCAACACGGCGGAGCACAGCGACGATGAAATCGGGGACGAAGAAGCAGTTTGCGTGGTCCTCGTCCTCTTCCGCCGAAAGATATTTCCAGCCGACGAGGCCGATGCTGTCGCCCTTGCCGATGCCGGCATCCCTGAGACGGTCGGCAAGACGCGGGTTCTGCGTGCGGTCCTGGCCCATGAGGCTGAAGGTCTGTGCCCGCAGCACCTCGATGCCGGGCAGGCGGGCGAGCACCGTATAGCTTTCGGATTCATTGCCGGTGATGACGACGCGCTTTCCCTTGGGGCCGAGCAGCAGCAGGGCCTCCTCGAAGCGCGGCTCGAAGCCGGAGAGGAACATGATATTGCCGAAATGCTCACGGTCGCCATAGACGACGAGCCAATCCGTGCCGGCAGCCTTCAGCGCAGCGTCGGCGCGGGCGACGTAGGTCTCGGCCGGGATCTGCGGCTGATCGGCGGCGACCGGCCCGAAATCGGGCAGGCTGAGGGGCGAGAGGGTGATTGCCATGCGGTTCCTCCATTCAAGCTGGCATTGAGGCGAAAAGCGGTGTTGGCACCGGTTTCAGTGCCGTGAAAGTGGATGATTGCAAGTTTCCGATAGCGAAGATGCGCTTGTCTGCGCTATCACGCCATGACTGGTTGGAAAGCGCTCGAATATGACACAGAACAATGGCCGCGATGCCGCTCCGACGATTGCCGATGTTGCAAAGCTCGCCGGCGTGTCGCGCGCGGTTGCGAGCCGGGCGCTGTCCAACGAGCCGAGGCCGGTTTCGGCCGACAAGCGCGAACGGGTGGTCGAGGCCGCCGCCCGGCTCGGCTACAAGCCGAACCTTCTGGCGCAGAGCCTGACGACCAAGACGGTCAATCTCGTTGCCGTCGTCGTCAACCACATCCACGATCTTTCCGACCTCGATCTTTTCGACCGGCTGCTGGACCAGATTCAGTCGATCGGCAAACAGGTCATCATGATCCGCATCGGCTCGGTCGCCCGTGTGGAGGAATTCCTGCGCAATGGCGTGGCCTATCATGTCGATGCGGCGCTGGTCTTTTCGGATTTTGCGGATGCGGCGACGGTCAGGCGCATGTTCCGCTCCGATCTCGTCGTCATGCTGAACGGGCTCCATGACGATCTCTCGCCGGTCGTCATTCCCGATGAGGGCAGCGGTATCGGCGAGGCCGTGGCCGACGCCGCGAGGAAAGGCGTCCGGCAGGCTGGGCTCGTGACCGGGCGTTCGTCCTCGCCGATGGAGCAGGCGCGCATCGGCTTCTACAGGCAGGCTTTCGCCGAGAACGGCATAGAGCTGGTGCGCACGGTGCAAGGCGACTATTCCTACGAGAGCGGGCATGCGGCAGCCAAGGAACTGACCGGCGCCGATTGCCCGGATGCGATCTTCTGCACGTCGGATGCGATGGCCATGGGCATTCTCGATGTCTGCCGCGCCGATTTTCCCGGAAACCGGCCGACACGCTTCCGGCTCTACGGTTTCGACAACCTTTCGCTCACCGATTTCGATGCCTATCCGATCTCCTCGATCGGCTACGACAAGGGCGTCTATGTGGAGCAGATGGTGGATTTCATCGCCAATCCCGGCGATTTCCGTCCCGGCCAGCCGCCAGTCATCGTGCCGACGACCTATTTTCCGCGCCTGACTTCCTGATGGTAATGACATCCTGATAGCAAACAGGCCGCCCGGAGGCGGCCTGTCAGGATCATCTCACCACTGCGGGTTCAGAGCCGGCGGGTTGGCTTCGGGACCCCACCATTTCTTGTAATTGGCTTCGTAGGCGCCCGACTGAATGTAATCGGAGACGAACATGTCGAGCCAGCGAACGAATTCCGGATCGCCCTTGGCAACGGCAATGCCGATCGGGTCGTTGGAATAGAGGCCGGCAAGGGTCACGAGCGTCGGGTTCTTGGTGGCGAGGTAGTCGAGCAGCGAGGAGTCCTCGATCGCGGCGTCGACGCGCTTCTGCTGGAGCTGCAGGACGCCATCGGGGGCGAACTGGTCGACATAGACGAGCTGTGCGTCCGGAACGGCGGATTTCAGGAAGGTTTCACCCGTCGTGCCGCGGCCGACGACGACCTTCTTGCCGGCGAGATCCTTCAGTTCCTTGATGCCGGCGTCCTTCTGGACGATGACGCGCAGGCCGGCGCGGTTGTATGGGATCGAGAAGTTGACGACCTTGGCGCGCTCGAGCGTGGCCGACGTATTGGCGATCGCCACGTCGATCTGGCCTGACACCAGCATGGAGATGCGGGCGTCACCCGAAACGTCGGTGAATTCGACGGGTACGCCGAGCTTTTCCGCCAGGCGGTTGGCGACATCGACGTCATAACCGACCGGGTTGTTCTGGGCGTCGCGGAAGCCGATCGGCTCGCCGCCGAGCGACACGCCGATGCGCACGACGCCGCGCGAGCGGATATCGTCGATCATGCCGGCCAAGGACGGAAGCGCAGAGCCGGCAACGATGGCCAGCGCGGCAATGGCTGTGAGAATGCGTTTCATGGTTCCATTTCCCTCTTCTTGATTATGCCTGTTTCGCGACCCGAAGTTCCGGTTCGGGCATCGAGTCCTCCCAGAGCCAGTAGCGGATTTCGCCCTCGCATCTGAAATTCACGACCTCATGGTTTCCCTTTGCGTCGACGGCATGGATGACCACGCCGGCCAGGAAACCGGAGGACAGTTCCTTGAGCTCATCGACAGCCAGCTTGACGGCGTCGGAGAGCGAATAGCCGAATTTGAGCGCCAGAACGACCGTGCGCGCAGTCGAGCAGCGCATGGTCATCTCGCCGGTATGAGTGCAGGCGGCGGCACCGTAGCGACTGTCGGCATAGAAGCCGGCGCCAGGAATGGGGCTGTCGCCGAGGCGGCCGGGATATTTCCAGGCCCAGCCGGAGGTGGATGTCGCGGCATGGATACCGCGCGTCGGATCGGCGGACAGGAAGACGGTGGTGTCGCGCACACGCTCGGGATCGGTGATGGCGCGGCTCAGGGGGGCCAGCGGGATATCGGGGAATTTCGCCAGATCTTCCGGCGAGAGTTCCTTTTCCAGCCGCTCCCACCAGACGCGCTTGCTGTCCTCGAAGAGAACGTCGTCCTTGGAGAAACCGATTTCACTGGCAAAGCGGCGCGCGCCGTCGCCGGTCAGCATCACATGCGGCAGGCGCTTCATCACTTCATGGGCGAGACGGGCGACCGGCAACGTGTTCGGCACGGCGCCGACGGTGCCGACATCGCGGGTATTGCCGTCCATGACGGCGGCGTCGAGTTCCATGTTGCCAAGCATGTTCGGCCAGCCGCCGTAACCGACGCTGCGCACCTTGACTTCGCTTTCCACCTTGCTGATGCCGGCGACCATGGCGTCGAGGCTGACGGCGCCCTCGCGCAGCATCTGCACCGTCGTCGGGAAACCGGGCCAGGCTTCTTTATTGGCCAAGAGCAGCATGAATACCTCTAATCTTTACGCATTTTGGACAGGAACTGGGCGATACGCGGATTGGCCATGCCGCCCTCGGCGGCGAAGAAATCCGCGGTCGGCAGATCGACGAGCAACTTGCCCTTGTCGAGGAAGACGATGCGGTTGGAAATCTGCCGGGCGAATTCGATCTCGTGGGTGACGAAGAGCATGGTCGTGCCCTCGGCCGCGAGCTTGGCGAGGATCGCCAGAACCTCGGCCGTCATTTCCGGGTCGAGGGCGCTGGTCACTTCATCGAGCAGCAGGTAGCGCGGTTGCATGGCAAGCGCCCGGCAGATGCCGACACGCTGGCGCTGGCCGCCGGAAAGCTGGGCCGGATAGGCATCGGCGCGGTCGGCGAGGCCGACGGAGGCCAGCAGCGCGCGGGCAGTGGCCTCGGCTTCTGCGCGCGGCTTCTTCAGCACTTCGATCGGCGCCAGAGTGACGTTACCGAGCACCGTCATGTGCGGATAGAGATTGAAGAGCTGGAAGACGGTGGCCGAGCGCTTGCGGGCTTCGGCCAATTCCTTCGGCTTGCCGACGTCGAAATCGTCGACGGTGATGTGGCCGCCGTTCAACTTCTCCAGGCCGTTGATGCAGCGGATCAAAGTCGATTTGCCGGAGCCGGAGGAGCCGAGAATGGAAACGACCTCGCCGGGATTGATGGTGAGATTGACGCCATCGAGAACGGTGACGGGACCGAAGGCCTTTTTGACGTTTTCTACTTTGAGCATATTAGAGCCCTCTCCAGGCGGCATGCGCCCTGAGGCGGTTTTCGAAGCGGGCGCCGAGCTTTGCGAGCAGCTTGGCGCAGACGTAATAGAGCAGGCCGACCACGGTCCAGACGATGAAGGGTTTTAGCGTGCGCAGGTTGAGGATGTTGCCGATCTTGGTGAGATCGACGACGCCGATGACCGAGATCAGCGACGTGACCTGCAGCTGGTTGACGAGCAGCGCCGTCAGCGGGCCGATGGCGAAGGCCATGGCCTGGGGGGCCACGACATGGCGCAACACCTGCCAGCGCGTGAGGCCGAAGACGCGGGCGGCCTCGATCTGGTCGCGGCCGATGGATTCGATCGCCGAGACCGCGATGACATAGACGAAGGCGGCGGTATTGGCAGAGAGCGTGATGGTGGCGGCCGCGGTCGGCGTGATGCGGATGTGGAAAAGGCCGGGCAGGCCGAAAAAGACCAGGAAGAGCTGTACCAGGACAGGCGAGTTCTTCAGGAGTTCGGCAAAGAAGGTGATGACCGGGGTCAGCGCGGGCACACGGTAGAAGCGGCAGACGGCCCAAAGCGTGCCGATCAAGAGGCCGATCAGCGATGTCGAGAAGAACAGGCCGAGGCTGACGCCGAGACCCTGCAGCAGCAGCCAGATGTCGAAGGGCGTGAAATCGGAAAAGCGCATCAGGCAACGGCCTCCATCATGTCGCGGTTCAGGCGGCGGTGGAGGAGGGCGATGCCGAGCGAGACGAGATAGGTCAGCGCAGCATAGACGGCGAGCAGCACGACATAGACTTCGAAGGGCCTGTAGGTCTGCGAGACGACGATCTGCGCCGAGCCGGTCAGCTCGTTCAGCGTGATGGTCGAGAGGATCGAGGACGTGAGGATCATGTTGATCAGCACCGAGCCGAGCGGGCGAACGGAGGTTCTGAGCGCGATCGGCAGCACGATCTTGGTGAAGACTACCCGGCGCGACAGGCCGCTGACCTCAGCCGCTTCGATGATGCCCTGGTCGATCGCCAGGATGCCGGCGCGGATGACGTCGGAGGCATAGGCGCCGCCGGCAATCGACAGTGCCACGACCCCCGTCGTGAAGGCATCGATATAGATGCCGATCTCCGGCAGGCCGTAATAGAAGAAGAACAGCTGCACGATGAAGGGTACGTTGCGGAAGATATCGACGTAGACGAAGGAAATCCGGCGCAGAAGGGCGGATGAGGAGGTGCGCGCAATGGCGACGAACGCGCCCATGATGACGCTGCCGATCAGGGCCAGGGCACAGGCCTCCGCCGTCAGCAGCGCGCCCTGCGCGAGAAAGCCCAGATGGGGCAAGAGGATCGAAAGGTCGAACCGCACGATCACTCCCTATGTACGATTGAAACCGGTTTCATCGTGTCGTTTGTGCGCCCTGATGTCAAGAACGCCTGATGCGAAATGCTGATATATCTGTGGCGAAAAGTTCGTTTTTGCCGGTAACGTTCGGCGGAATATTTTTCGTCAAAAGGCGAAAAAGCTGGATGAATATGGACTGCACAATATCTCACCACCTCGCTAGCCTTTATCGCACAAAGAAAGAGCAATCCGCATGAGCCAGCTTCCCCCTATCGACTACGACACCGCTTCCGCGGAGATTCGCGCAGCGCACGACGAGGAAGTGCGGGTTCGTGGCAACATGACCAACATGAAGCGGACGCTGCTGCATTCGCCGGAGGCTCACCGCATCTATGCCGAATGGTTCACGCTGAGGGCCGAGCTCAACCCTGCCATCAGCGATCGCGAGATCTGGATCTTCTCGCATGCGATTTCCAAGGCGCTGCAGTCCGATATCGCCGTCACCTTCTTTCGCCGCGCGCTGATCAGGAACGGGTTCAATCCGGATGCTCTTCAACTGAGCGAGAGGGAATTGCTGCTTAAACGTTTTGGCACGGCCATTGTTGCCGATTCCAAGGCCATTCCTGCCGATATCTGGGCCGAACTGAAGGCGCGCTACGACACCAAGGTGCTCGTCGATCTCGTGGCCTTCGCCGGCATCATGATTGCCACTGCCGTCTACATCAATGTTGTCGAGGTCGATTTCGACCCCGAGCTTGAGGCCTTTGCCGAAGGCGCCAACTGAGCTTTTCATCACCCGAGGGGAGTTTTCCATGTCCATCATCAACAGCCGCGCCAAGCTGCTCGGCACCGTCTTCAGCCTGGCGCTGGCTTTCAGCGCGCCGGTCGTTCACGCCGAAACGCCTGCAAACGTGCTTGTCGTCGCCCAGTCGATCGACGACGCGGTCAGCTTCGACCCGGCCGAAGGTTTCGAGCTGACGACCGTCCAGTCCTTCAACAATCTCTATCAGCGTCTCGTGCAGTCCAACCGTGACGACGGCACGAAGATCGAGGCTGCGCTTGCTGCTTCCTGGGAAGCCGGCAGCGACGGCAAGAGCCTGACTTTTGCGCTTGCCGACGCGAAATTCGCCTCCGGCAATCCGGTCCGCCCCGAAGACGTGATTTTCTCGCTGACGCGCGCCGTGAAGCTCAACAAGTCGCCGGCCTTCATCCTCAACGAACTCGGCTGGAAGGCCGACAATGTCGATGCCGCCATCACCAAGGTTGACGACAAGCACGTCAAGCTCACCTGGACGGCCGATGTCGGCTCCGGTTTCGCGCTCTCGATCCTGACGGCGCCGATCGCCTCCATCGTCGATGAGCAGACAGTTTCGCCGCAGGCCAAGGACAATGATTTCGGCAATGGCTGGCTGAAGACCAATTCGGCCGGCAGCGGCGCCTACACGATCGCCACCTACACGCCGCATGAGGCGCTGGTGCTGCAGGCCAACGCCAATTCTTCCGACAAGCCCGCGCTCGAAAGCGTCATCATCCGCAACGTGCCCGACGTCGGCGCCCGCCGCCTGCTCGTGGAACAGGGCGATGCCGATATCGCCCGTGGCCTGTCTGCCGACCAGATCGAAGCGCTGAAGGACAAGAACGGCATCAAGGTTCTCTCCGTTCCTTCCGCCCGCCAGGACTATATCCTGCTGAACAGCAAGGCGAACCCAACGCTCGGCAACCCGGCCTTCTGGGAAGCGGCGCGTTACCTCGTCGATTACGACGGCATCACCAAGAACCTGCTGCGTGGCCAGAGCAGCGTTCACCAGGCCTTCCTGCCGAACGGCTTCCCCGGCGCGCTTGGCGATACGCCCTTCAAGCTCGATGTCGAGAAGGCCAAGAAGATCCTTGCCGACGGTGGCATCAAGACGCCGTTCAAGATCGAATTCATCGTCTTCAACGACCAGCCGTTCCTGTCGATCGCCCAGTCGCTGCAGTCGACCTTCGCCCAGGCCGGTATCACGCTCGATATCCAGCCGGGGGTTGCCAGCGACATCTATGCGCGCGGCCGCGCCGGCAAGTTCGAGATGACGCTTCGCTACTGGATCCCGGACTATTTCGACGCCCACTCCAACGCCAGCGCCTTTGCGATCAACAAGGACAACTCGGCCAATACCGTTGCCAAGCAGGCCGGCTGGGTAATCCCCGAACTGACCGACGAGACGCTTGCCGCCGTCAAGGAGCAGGATGCCGCCAAGCGCGCTGCGCTCTACCAGGACCTGCAGAAGAAGATCCAGGCGAGCGCGCCCTTCGTTTTCATGCTTCAAGGCAATGACCAGGTCGTGCTAAGCGACAAGGTGAAGAACTACGCCCAGGGTCTCAACGCAGACCAGGTCTATTACGACAAGGTAGCGAAATAAGTGCCGCAAACGGCAACGCATAATCATGCTGACATGACCAACTCCCGCCAGCGCAACAGCTGGCGGGAGTTGTCGTTCGTCTGGCCGCTTTCGAAATGGCTGTGGTCGTTCGCGCTGACGCTTTTCGGGCTGGCGCTGGTCACCTTCGCGATGACGCGGCTGTCGCCGATCGATCCGGCGCTGCAGCTCGTCGGCGATCATGCCAGCCAGTCCACCTATGAGCAGGCGCGGCTGGAGCTCGGGCTGGATCAGCCGCTGCCGGTGCAGTTTTTCCGCTATGTCGAGACGGCGCTGTCAGGCAATTTCGGCCAGTCGATCTCGACAGGGCAGCCGGTAGCGAAGGATATTGCCCGCACCTTCCCGGCGACGATCGAGCTTGCGACGGCTGCCATCATTCTTGGTGCCGTCATCGGCCTTGCGCTTGGTATTACCGCCGCCATGCGGCAGGGGACGTGGGTGGACGGGCTCGCCCGCTTCGTCTCGCTCTTCGGATACTCGGTGCCGATCTTCTGGCTCGGCCTCTTGATGCTGCTGCTCTTTTATGCGCGGCTGCATTGGGCGCCGGGGCCGGGCCGGGCGGATGTGGTCTTTCAATATGCGGTGAAATCCGTCACCGGCTTTGCGCTCATTGATACCTGGATATCGGGCAAATCAGGCGCCTTTCGCGATGCGCTGGCGCATCTGGCGCTGCCGGCGATCGTGCTGGCCTTTCACGCGCTCGCCGCCATTTCGCGACTGACGCGCGCAGCGATCCTCACCGAACTCGGGCAGGAATATGTGACGACGGCGCGTGCCAAGGGTGCCGGCCTCGGGCGTATCGTCTTCATCCACATCCTGCCGAATGTCTCCGGGACGCTGCTGACGGTGATTGCCCTTTCCTATGCCAGCCTGCTGGAAGGTGCGGTGCTGACCGAGACCGTCTTTGCCTGGCCGGGCATCGGCCGGTATCTGACGACGGCGATGTTTGCCGGCGACATGCCGGCGATCCTCGGCGCAACGCTCGTCGTCGGCGCCTCTTTCGTGTTTCTCAACGCGCTGACCGATCTCGGCGTGGCGCGACTGGAATCGGGGAGGAAGCGATGAGCGCGATCGTCCAGGCGCCGCTCGGCGGGCCATCTTTCCTGCGGCGTGTGCTGCGTTCGCCCTCGGCGGCGGCGGGCAGTGCGGTCGTGCTCTTCATCCTGGCGCTTGCGCTGCTGGCGCCGCTGATCGCTCCCTATGATCCGAACCTGCAGGAGACGGCCAATCGCCTGATGCCGCCTGATGCGGCGCACTGGTTCGGCACGGATGGGTTCGGCCGGGATATCCTGTCACGCATCATCTATGGCGCGCGGCCGACACTGTTGCTGGTGCTCGTCGTCGTGCTGCTGATGGCGCCGCTCGGCATTCTCGTCGGCATCCTCTCGGGTTTCTTCGGCGGCATCACCGAACGCGTGCTGATGCGCATCACCGATATCGTCATGTCCTTCCCGCGGCTGCTGCTCGCCTTCGCCTTCGTCGCCATCATGGGGCCGGGGCTCATCAATGGCGCACTGGCGCTGGCGCTGACGAGCTGGCCAGCCTATGCGCGTCAGGCGCGTGTGGAGACGGCGGCACTCAGGCGCAGCGATTATCTGGCGGCGGCCGAAATGGTCGGCATCCGCGGTGTGCGGCTGCTCTGGGGGCATATCCTGCCGCTGGTGTTGCCTTCGGCGATCATCCGCCTGGCGCTCGATCTCTCGGGTATCATTCTAGCGGCTGCCGGCCTTGGCTTCCTTGGTCTCGGCGTGCGTCCGCCGACAGCGGAATGGGGTTCGATGGTTTCGGAGGGCACGCAGGTGATCTTCGATCAATGGTGGGTGGCGGCCGTGCCCGGCTTTGCCATCCTGATTACCTCCTTTGCCTTCAACCTGCTGGCCGATGGCCTGCGCGATATTCTGGATCCGCGCCATGACTGAGCCGCTGCTTTCCGTCGAGGATCTGTCGATCGCCTTCCCATCCGAGGCCGGGCCGGTGCGTGTCGTCGATGGCATTTCCTTCGCGGTCGGCCGCGAGCTCGTGGCGCTGGTCGGCGAATCCGGCTCCGGCAAGTCGATGACGGGCCGGGCGATCATGGGGCTCTTGCCGCGCCGGGCAGAGGTCGTGGCAAAGCGTCTCGCCTTCGACGGGCAGGAGCTGACGACATTGGCCCCATCCGGCTGGAACAGACTGCGCGGCAGTGGTCTCGGATTGATCCTGCAGGATCCGAAATATTCGCTCAACCCGGCCCATAAGGTCGGTCGGCAGGTGGAAGAAGCATTGCTTCTGCACACGAAGCTTTCAGCTGCCGAGCGGCGCGAGCAGGCGCTCGATATGCTCGACAAGGTCGGTCTGCCCGATCCGCAGCGCGTCTATTCGAGTTATCCGGCCGCTCTTTCCGGCGGCATGGGGCAGCGCGTCATGATTGCCGCCATGCTGATCAACCGGCCGAAACTCCTGATCGCCGACGAGCCGACTTCGGCGCTCGATCGCGGCCTGCAGGACCAGATCCTGACCTTGCTGCGGTCGCTGACCGAAGAACTCGGCATGGGACTGTTGCTCATCAGCCATGATCTGCAGCAGGTCTCGCGTTATGCCGATCGCGTCATGGTCATGCGACACGGGAAGATCGAGGAGCAGATGGCGTCTGCCGATCTCGCCAATGCCAGATCGGATTATACGCGCGCACTCTGGGCGGCGCGGCCCTCGGCCGCGACCTACGGGACGCGGCTGCCGGTTTACGGAGGCGAGGCATGAGCGCGCTCTCCGTTTCCGATCTTTCCGTGACCTTCCAGGGCGACGGCAAGAGCTTTACCGCCGTGCGTGGTATCGGCTTCGAGGTTGCGCCGGGCGAGACCTTCGGGCTGATCGGCCCGTCCGGCTGCGGCAAGACGACGGCGCTGCGTGCCGTTGCCGGACTGAATACCCATTGGCAGGGCTCGATCACGGCGTTCGATGAGGCGCTGCGACCGGGGCACAAGATCACCGGGCAACTGCGCGCCAACATCCAGATGGTGTTTCAGGACCCCTATTCCTCGCTGCATCCGCGCCACCGCATCTCGCGCATTCTCGGTGAACCGCTGGCACTGAGCGGCGTGCGCAATGTCGAGGATGAGGTGCGGACTGCGCTCGATCAGGTCGGCCTGCCGGCCGCAGCGGCCGGGCGATATCCGCACCAGCTTTCCGGCGGGCAGCGGCAGCGCGTGGCGATTGCCCGCGCGCTGCTCCTGAAGCCGAAACTGCTGCTGCTCGATGAGCCGACTTCGGCGCTCGATGTCTCGGTGCAGGCCGAAATCCTGAACCTGCTGAACGATCTGAAGGCCTCGCATGGCATGACCTTCGTGCTCGTCAGCCACGATCCCGGCGTCGTCGCGCATATGTGCGACCGAGCGGTGCTGATGCAGGCCGGTCGCATCGAAAGCGAACTCGACCGCGCCGCGCTTTCGCAAGGCGGCTGGGTCGAGCAGCTTGCCGTGCGTTAGCTACGCCAGCGGCAGGATCAGCACGTCGCGAGCCGGAACCTCGATACGATTTAGATCATAGCCGTATCCCACCGGCCAAGCGGGTTTGCCGCCAGACAGTTTCCCATCGGCAAGGCTGACCGTCGTCGCCTGGGTCTTGCGGGTCGGATTGACCAGCCACAGGAAGCTTCCTTTCTCGCCCTTGTGGACGCGGGCATAGACCGCATCGTTGGAAAGCGTCACATGGCGCGTCCGACCACTCCATTTGACCAGTTCGGCGAAGAAGGCGGCGTTGGCCTTGCCATCGGTGCGGTAGAAGGCGACGGAAGGATTGGTGCCGATCAGCAGGGTGCGGCCCTTGCCGAAGCGATTTTCGACGACAGCCAGACGTCCGCCATCGAAGTTCCCGCGGCCGGTGCCGCCGGTCAGGCGGTAGGACTGGAGAAGACCGCCGCCATCGACGGCCATATCGCCGAACTTGAAGTGGATGCGGTCGCCGATATCGGGCATGAATTCCACTTCCTCCTCACGCGCACCGAAGACCTCGTCGAGCCCCATATTCGGCTGTACCTGGCCGACATGGCCGCGGTCGCCGAAATAGCCGGGGCAGGCTTCGGCAATCAGCGTGCCGCCCTTTTCCACCCAGGCTTTCAGGCGCGCCGCCTGTGCGGCGGTGAACATGATCGGGTAGGGGAAATAGAGGAAATCATAGGTGTCGATATCGTCGATATGCACCCAGTCCGGCTGCAGGCCCTCACCGAGGAAGGCGCGGTAGGCACCCCACATGGCTTCCGGATAAGGTTTTTCCTTGCGGTCGTAGTTCAGCAGGTAATCCCATTCCTGCGTTTCGGGGACGACGAGGATACCGACTTCGCCACGCACCGGCTTTGCGTCCCAGAGGGTCTTCTGCGCCGGGTCGTTCGCCCATTTCGCCATTGCGCTCTGCATGTCGGAGCGCGGTGTGCGGCTGCCGTCCATGCCATAGGCGCCGAAGGCGCCGAAGAGCGGGCCGTCGAGCAACGGGCGCCAGCGCAGGTTCAGCACGCCACGGGCGCCGCCGGCAAAGGAGGTCATGCTCCAGATACGGATATCCTCGGGCTCTGCCACGCGGCCGTCTTCCTTGTCGCGGCCGATCACCTGCGGCTGCAGCCAGAGCGGGCCGCCCTGGCGCTCGGCGTGCCAGAAAGGCTTGCCGCGGGCGGCAGCGCGGTTGATATCGACGCCGTACCAGGTCTTCCAGGGTTCGGTGCCCTTGCGGGCTTGAATCCAGGTGAAACCGTAGATTTCCACCTTGGAGGCGGCAAGCCAGTCGTCGCAGCCATTGGCGGCCATGTTGGGGATCGCGCCTGATATGCCGTGCGCGGCAATGACGTTCTTCTGGTCTACGGCGCGGATCGTATCGATGCGCCACTGCATCTGGTCATAGAAATTGTCGCGCTTGAACTGCAGCCAGTCGATGCATTCCGGATAGGGCGCCATGTGGACCGGCGGCTCGACATCGTCCCATTCGGCATAGCTGTAGCGGTGCCAGGCCTTGGCGAGCACTTTCAGGCTGCCGTATTTCTTCTCCAGCCATTTGCGGAAGGCGGCCTTGGCATAGCTGCTGTAATCGACATCGGCGGAATAGTTGACTTCGTTCCAGACGTCGTAGCCGTAGATCGCCGGATGATCCTTGTAGCGGGTGGCAAGCGCCGTCAGGAACTTGCCGGCTGCTTCCTTCACCTCCGGGCAGTTCAGCGTCAGCGCGCCGGCGCCGCCGCCATTGTTGGAAAAGCCGCCGGTTGCGGCCGAGACGCCCATATAGGAGCCGAGCTTGGTGCCGTCGGCATTGACCTGCAGCGCATCGGCATATTTGCGCACCGCCCAGTCAGGGACTGCATGGATGAGCTCGGCGATGACGGTCTTGATGCCGTTCCTGGCGGCGAGATCGAGCTGGCGGTCATATTCTTCCCAGTCGTAGACGCCGGGGGCCACTTCGATCGCACCCCACATGAACCAGTGGCGGAAGATGTTGAGGCCATCTTCGCCGGCCGTCGTGTAGTCGCGTTCCCAATCGTCGCGCGGCGGGTTGGACTTGCGGAAATAGACGGCGCCGAAAGGGAATTGGATATCGTTTCTGAGCATTGTCCTGTCCTTCTCTATTGATGTCCGGACACAGCTTCGCCGTCCGGAGACAAGGCTCCGGCAGGAGGCAATCGAAAATGTCGTCCGGGTGTTCTAGGCGGTCCTGATCTAGCGCGGCCCTCCGGCGAGGAGTTCGAGCGTGCGGATAAGGGCGGAATGGTCGCGTTCGCCGTCGCCATTGGCAACAGCGGCATTCATGAGCTGCTGGGTCGCTGCCGTGTTCGGCAGCGACAGATCGAGCGCGCGGGCGGCATCGACGGCGAGCGTCATGTCCTTGCGGTGCAGGCGGATGCGGAAGCCGGGGTCGAAGGTTTCCTTGACCATGCGCTCGCCGTGCACTTCGAGAATGCGGGAGGCGGCAAAACCACCCATGAGCGCGGCGCGCACCTTGGCGGGATCGGCGCCGGCGCGTTTGGCAAAGAGCAGCGCTTCGGAGACGGCTTCGATGGTAAGGCCGACGATGATCTGGTTGGCGACCTTGGCCGTCTGGCCGTCGCCGACACCGCCGACCAGGGTGATGTTCTTGCCCATCTTTTCGAAGAGAGGCCGCGCGCGCTCGAAGGCCTCTTCCTTGCCGCCGATCATGATCGTCAGCGAGGCGGCCTTGGCGCCGACCTCGCCGCCGGAGACCGGCGCATCGAGGTAATCGCAGCCAAGCGCTTCGATGCGCCTGGCGAAGCCCTTGGTGGCGACAGGCGAGATCGAGCTCATGTCGATGACGAGCTTGCCGGCAGAGAGGCCGGAAGCGACGCCGTCTTCACCGAAGAGCACGGCTTCGACATCAGGCGTATCCGGCAGCATCAGGATGATGATGTCGGAGGCTTCCGCGACGGCCCTGGCGCTGTGGGCGGCCTTGCCGCCCTTGGTGACGAGATGCTCAGAGGCTTCCTTCACGCGGCTCAGATGCAGCGTGTGGCCGGCATCGATCAGGTGTTCCGCCATCGGGCGACCCATGACGCCCAGTCCGATAAAACCGATATTCATGTCGCGCTCACTTCCGGTAGGGTTTCATCCAGCCAAGGCCCTCGCTGGTGCTGGCCTTCGGCTTGTATTCGCAGCCGACCCAGCCGTCATAGCCGAGGCGGTCGAGTTCGGAGAGGATGAAGCCGTAGTTGATCTCGCCCGTGCCGGGTTCGTTGCGGCCGGGATTGTCGGCGATCTGCACGTGGGCGATCCTGTCTTTCAGCCGCGTGAAGGTCGGGATCAGGTCGCCCTGCATGATCTGCATGTGGTAGAAATCATACTGGATGTAGAGATTGTCGGAACCGACCTTTTCGAGGATGCGCTCCGCGTGATCGGTGTTCGACAGGAAGAAGCCGGGAATATCGCGCAGGTTGATCGGCTCGATCAGCAGCTTCACGCCGGCATCGGCCGTGCGCGCGGCGGCATATTTCAGGTTCTTCACCAGCACCTTTTCCAGCGTTTCGAGATCGGCACCCTTTGGCACGAGGCCGGAGATGACGTTGACCTGCGGGCAGGCGAGCGCCTTGGCATAATCGAGGGCAAGCGAGATGCCGTTGCGAAATTCCTCGATCCGATCCGGCAGGCAGGCAATGCCGCGTTCGCCGCCGGCCCAGTCACCCGAGGGCACGTTGAAAAGCGCCTGTTTCAGGCCGTTTGCCTGGAGCGCATCGGCGACCTTTTCCTTTGGTTCGGCATAGGGGCCGAGATATTCGAGCGCGCCGAAACCGTCCCTTGCGGCGGCGGCGAAACGGTCGAGGAAGGCAAGATCCTGATAGAGGAAGGAAAGATTGGCGGAAAATTTCGGCACTGGAACATCCTCAGGCATTGGCGGGAGCGACGAAGCGATGCCGGTGCAGCATGCGCTTGTCGCGTGGGTCGGGATTGGGAACGGCTGAAATGAGGCTCTTCGTATAGGCTTCCTGCGGCGCGGTGCAGATCTGCTCGGCCTCGCCAAGTTCGACGATCTTGCCGCGATGCATGACCGCCACGCGATCACAGAAATAGCGTACCACGGAAATATCGTGGGAAATGAAGATAAAGCTCAGGTTCAATCGCTGGCGAATATCGAGCAGCAGGTCGAGGATCTGGCTGCGGATGGAGACGTCGAGCGCCGAGGTTGCCTCATCGGCGATGATGATGCGCGGATCAAGCGCAAGGGCGCGGGCAATGCCGATGCGCTGGCGCTGGCCGCCCGAAAAAGCGTGCGGATAACGCTCCATGCCCATCGGATCGAGGCCGACGAGGCGCATCAGTTCGGCGACGCGATCTTCCAGCGCCTTGCCTTTGGCAAGCCCGTTGACGATGAGCGGATCGCCGATCACTTCCTTGACGGTCATGCGCGGGTTCAGCGAGGAGAAGGGGTCCTGGAAGACGAGGCGGACTTCGCGATGGAAGTTGCGCAGCTCTTTCTTGCCGAGCCGGGTGACGTCGGTCTCGCCGCCATCCTTGCCGCGATAGAGGACGGTTCCGGTCGTCGGCTCGACGGTGCGCAGGATCAGGCGGCCGAGCGTCGTCTTGCCGGAACCGCTTTCGCCGACGATGCCGAGATTTTCGCCGGGGTAGAGGTCGAAATTGGCGTCGTCGACGGCGCGCAGCGTGTTGGCACTGCCGTGCCAGCCGAAAGTCTTGCTGAGATTGCGCACGGACAGGATCGGCTGCGGCGCATCCGACGACAAAGCGACGGCCGGCAGCCTGCCTTCGACGTGATGGGTGAGCTTCACCGTCGAGGCCAGAAGCTGGCGGGTATAGGGATGGGTGGCGGCATGGTAGATCGCATCGACCGGGCCGCGCTCGACGATATGGCCGAAACGCATGACGGCGACGTCGTCTGCCACCTCGGCCACCACGCCCATATCATGGGTAATCAGCAGCATCGCCATGCCGCGCTCAACCTGCAGGCGTTTGATGAGGTCGAGGATTTCGGCCTGTGTCGTCACGTCGAGCGCGGTGGTCGGTTCGTCGGCGATCAGGATATCGGGGTTGCCGGCAAGCGCCATGGCGATCATGGCGCGCTGGCGCATGCCGCCGGAAAATTCGAACGTGTAGCGGTCAGCCATCTTGTCGGGATTGGGGATTTCCACCTGGCGCAGCAGGTCGACCATGCGGGCGCGCGCGGCCTTCTTGTCGAGATTGCTGTGCAGGCGGATGGCTTCCACGATCTGCGAGCCGATCGTGTGGACCGGCGAGAGCGAACTCATCGGCTCCTGGAAAACGAGACCGATGCGCCGGCCGCGGATCTCGCGCATGGCGCGGCTGCCGGGCGGGAGCGTGGCAATATCGGTGACTTCGCTGCCGTTGCGCAGCAGGATGCGGCCGCCGACGATGCTGCCGGGCTTGTCGACGATCTGCAGCAGCGAGCGGGCGGTGACGCTTTTGCCGGAGCCGCTTTCGCCGACGAGGCAAAGCGTCTGGCCGCGCTTCAGCTGGAAGCTGACATCCTCGACGGCGTGCAGGATATGCGTGCGCAGGCGGAAGTCGATCGAGAGATTTTCAACCGAGAGGACGACGTCATCGGGAAGATCGGTCATGGCTGCCTCCTCAGTTGTCATAGGGATCGGCCGCATCGCGCAAGCCGTCGCCGAAGAAGTTGAAGGACAGGACGGCCGTGACGACCGCGAGCGACGGCCAGATCAGCAGCCAGGGCGCGGTCGCAACCGTGCGGATATTCTGGGCATCCTGCAGCAGCACGCCCCAGCTGACGACCGGCGGCTTGAGGCCGATGCCGAGGAAGGAGAGCGAGGTCTCTGCGACGATCATCGTCGGCACGGCAAGGGTGACGACCGCGAGGATATGGCTGGTCAGCGAGGGGAGGATATGGCGGAAGATCAGCCGTGCTTCGCTTGAGCCGTCGAGCTTGGCGGCAGTGACGAAATCCTCGCTGCGCAGCGCCAGAAAGCGGCCGCGCACCTCGCGGGCCAGACTTGTCCAGCCAAGCAGCGAGACGATGATGGTGATGACGAAATAGACGTTGACCGGCGACCATGTCAGCGGGATCGCCGCCGCAAGGCCGAGCCAGAGCGGAATGGTCGGCATGGCGCTGACGACTTCGATGACGCGCTGGATCAGCGTATCCACCCAGCCGCCGTAGAAGCCGGAGATCGAGCCGAGCACGACGCCGAGCACGAGCGACATGGCGACGCCGACGAGGCCGATCGACATGGAGATACGCGTGCCGTAGATCAGCCGGGTCAGAACGTCACGGCCGAGGCGGTCGGCGCCGAGCAGGTACATCGGATCGTTGGCATTGATCGGGCCGATGAAATGCGTGGTCATCGGGATCAGGCCCCAGAGCTGATAGGCCGGGCCTTTGACGAAGAAGCCGATCGGCACGACCTTGGTGTCATCAACCACGAAGGTGCGCCTCAGCGCCACTTTGTCGATCTCCACCTTGTAGCCCTTCACATGGAAATTGAACTCCGAGCTGCCGTCGGGCTTTTCCACGAAGAAGCTGAAACCCTGCGGCGGCGCGTAGGTATATTGCGGCTTGGAGGTCGCGGGCAGGGACGGCGCCAGAAACTCGGCGAAGAGGCCGACGAGGTAGAGGAAAAGGATGATCGCTCCGGCGACCATCGCCACCTTCTGGCGGATCAGCTTGCCGGCAATCAGCCGCCATGGGCCGATCGCGGCGATTGAGACGGTCTTGCCCTGTTTCAGCGGGCTGATCGAGGGACCATCTGCGACGACGTTGAGGGGGCCGGTATGGGGTGCGAAGGTTTCGTGTGTCATCGGCGCCTCCTCAATTGAACCGGATGCGCGGATCGAGCAGCGCAAGCAGTAGGTCGGACAGGAGCATGCCGACGAGGGTCAGTGCCGAGAGAAGCAGGATGAAGCTGCCGGCGAGATACATGTCCTGCGAGACCAGCGCGCGGAAGAGCAGCGGTCCGGCAGTCGGCAGGTTCAGCACGATTGCGGTGATCGTGACACCCGAGACGAGATGCGGCAGTACCCAGCCGATCGCCGAGACGAAGGGGTTCAGCGCAATGCGCACCGGATATTTCATGATCACCTTGTATTCCGGCAGGCCCTTGGCGCGCGCCGTGATGACATAGGGCTTGTGCAGCTCGTCCGTCAGGTTTGCGCGCAGGATGCGGATAAGCGCTGCGGTGCCCGAGGCGCCGATGATGATGATCGGGATCCAGAGATGGGCGAGGAAATCGCCGACCTTGGCGAAGCTCCAGGGGGCCTCGGCATATTCCGGCGAGTTGAGGCCGCCGACGCTCTGGCCGAGATAGCGGTAGGCGATATACATCAGCGTCAGCGCCAGGATGAAGTTCGGCACGGCCAGTCCAATGAAGCCGAAGAAGGTGAAGACGTGGTCGCCGACGGAGTGGCGGCGCACGGCCGAATAGATGCCGATCGGCAGGGCTACGATCCAGACGAAGAGCAGGCTCAGGAGCGAGATGACCAGCGTCGAGCCCATGCGCGCCCAGATCAGGCCGGAAACGGGCTGGTTCCATTCAAAGGACCAGCCGAAATCGCCGCGGCTGACGATACCCCACATCCATTTGAGATACTGGATGTAGAAGGGGTCGTCGAAGCCGTAGATCTCCTTCAGCCGCTCGATCTGCGCGGGATCGACGGCCTGACCGCTGTCGCTCATCGTCGCGATCATAGAGGTCAGGTAGTCACCCGGCGGCAGCTGGATGATCATGAACGAGATCAGCGACATGCCGATCAAGGTCGGGATCATGTAGAGCACGCGCTTGAAAATATAGCCAAGCATCGGAATGTTTCTCCTCCCGTTGAGAGCGCCCGGCCAGGCGCTTCCTTCGGATCTCCATCCGCTTTCGGCCCCTCCAGGCCGAAAACGCTCCTCCTTGTCTTCCCCGCCGCTGGGGGCACCTCATTTCCAGGTGAGGTGCAACACCTCCAGCCGTTCGACATCGGGCACCTCCACCTGTGCGCGGCCGTCCTTGACGCTGAAGTTTGCGGCGCGGTCGGTAACGACGAGCCATGCCTTGGCCACCGACTTGCCCTCAGGAATTTCCACCGAAACCGTCTGGGCCGCCAGAGGGTAATTTTCGCGTATCGGCCCTTTCATCATCATCGGATTGGTGAGGTTGAAGAGGCTGAGCGCGATGCCCCCGGCATTTTCGCGCAGCGCCAAATCGACAACGCCGGGGCCCTCGACGGTGACGCGCGGCGTCTTGCCAAGCGCCCAGCGCACGGCATTGGCGATCAGCTTGCCATGGTCGACCGCGAAGACTTCCCAGAAGATTTCGCCGATGTTCCAGGGAATGTAGACGGTGCGGCCGCCCTTGCCGGTTTCGCGGGCGATGACGGCGGCGCCTTCCGGGGCCTTGCGCGGATAGACCTCTTCCATCGGCAGGTCGGGGAAATCAGGCACGTAGAGGAAGGGCGTCGTCGCGTTGCCGGTCGGATCGGCATGGATGAGGCGCGTGCCGCCCATGATGCGTTCGGCACCGTCGTAGCCGCGATTGATCGGATGATCGCCCGAAAGCGCCACATAGGTGTTCTTGACGACGCCGCGCGGGCCGGAGACGAATTTGGCACCGAGCACATCGGAGAGGCCGAACTCCTTGCGCTTCTTGCCGAATTCGTCGCGCAGCGAGGTTTCGTAGGAGGCAATGACGCTGCCGCCGCGGTTCACATAGGCGCGGATCGCCTCGTTCTGCGCATCCGAAAGGCAGGAAGCGTTGGCGAGGATGATCAGCTTGAAGCGGTCGAGATTTTCCTTCGTCAGAACCTGATCGGAAAGAAGCTCGAAGGGCAGGCGGGCCTCGACGAGGGCATGATAGAAGCCGAGGTCGTGCTTCTCGGCGCTGTGGCGTTCTTCCGGCGCCCAGTGGCGGAGCGTGGTCGAGGGATCGATGACGGCGATCTCGGCCGTCGGATGCATGCTTTCGAGGACCGGCTCGACGGCCGCCTGCAGGGCGAAGGAATCGGCGACCGGTTCCACCCAGCGCTTGTCGGGCACGACGCCGTTGAACTTGGTGAACCAGGCATAGAGGCCGTGGGCCGTGCCGTCATTGATCCAGAGCTGCATTTCCTCGCCGGAGGTGACGGCATCCTTCCAGCGATATTCTTCCTCCGGGCCGATCGAGGTGATGAGCACGACCGGGCGGTCGGGGAAGGTAGCGCGGATGCGCTTGCCGTTGCGGCCGGCCGACCAGCCGAGTTCCAGGCCCTTGCGGCCCTGATGGTCGACGACGAGGAAGGGGCAATGTTTGGCGATGACCGAGAGGTCGAATTCCATCAGCGAAGCGCCGCCCATGTTCGGGATGAAGCTCGCATGCGGGCGGATCGCTTTGACGGCATCGTCCCACTGGGCGATCATGTCGGTGAGCACGCGGCGGCGCCACTGCACCCAGGCCTGCCAGGCCGGATCGTCGGCATCCGGTTTCGTCGGCAGCGCGTGGCCGAACATGTCCTTGAAGCGGCGGGCGCTGTCTTCGCTGTAATCGACGCCGTGACCCTGCCAGCGATTGGCGAAGATCGCGTCGATATCGTATTTGCGGACGATTTCCTTCACCACTTCCGGCATGAAGACGGTGTTGTAATCGCCATAGGCATTGGTCACCCAGACATCGGGATAGGCCCAGTGGCGGCGCGGCGTGCCGTCGGCATTGACCATCACCCATTCGGGATGCGCCTTGGCGGCATCGTCGTGGATCGCATGCGGATCGACACGGGCCATGACATGCATGTCGAGCTTGCGGGCGGCATCGACGAGCGCGCCGAAAATATCCTTGTCGCCCAGATATTTGCTTACATAGTGGTAGGGCACTTCGCTCGGATAATAGGCGATGTAGCCGCCGGCGCTGAGGCAGACGGCATTGGATTTCGTGCGCTTGAAAACGTCAATCCAGAAGGCCGGATCGTATTTTTCCGGGTCGTCCTCCACGAAGGTCAGCTGGGTCCAGCGCGTGGCGGTCTTGAACCAGTCCGGCGTGCGCAGCGTGTCGGTATTCTGTCTTCTGGCGTCGAGCATCGTCTTCATCCAATCATTGGCAAAAGAGGGCATTGGCAAAAGAAGGGCCGTGGCGCCGACCGGTGGAGCCGGCGCCCGGAAATCATCGTCGATGTCGCAGGCCGTCAGACCTTGTAGAACTGCTCCGGCATGGTGGGAGCGGGTGTCGGCCAGCCGAAGGAGTTCGGCATGGTCTTCGTGATGTTCTTCATGTTGTTCTTGACGATGCCGTAGCCATCCGGCGGCAGGGAAATGCCGAAGACATAGAAGTTGTCGGCGGCACCCTGCAGGATCTGTTTCATGATCTCCTGCTGACCGGCCGCGTCGGAAGTCGATTTCAGCTTGTCGTAAAGCTCGAGCTGCTTCTTCGTTTCTTCCGGCGGTTCTTCCGCGTTGGCATTGTTGCGGTCGAGATACCAGAGCTGCCAGGCCGGGGCGTACATGGCGTTCGAATCCGTCGGCACGTAGTAGCGCGGGTCGAGCATGGCGGCGACGCCGCCATTGGCGCCGAACTGGTGGGCCGTCGCATCGAAGTCGCGGCCCTGGCGGACGCGGGTCTCCCAGAGCGAACGGTCCATGGTGCGCATCTGCGCATCGATGCCGACGGCCTGGAACATCGGGATGACCAGCTGGAAGAGATCGAGGAAGACGGCGCGCGCCTGGTCGATTTCGAAGATCACCGTCAGGCGGCGGCCCTTCTCGTCCAGACGGAAATTCTGGTCGTCGCGCTTCGGGATCAGCGTGTCGAGCATGGCATTCGCCTTGTCGACGTCGTAGCTCGTGAATTGCGTGGCGAGCTGTTCGTTATAGAGCGGATCGCCCTGCTTGATCGAGGGCTGGGCCGGAGCGCCCTGGCCGACGAGAACGGCATCGATGAGAGCCTGACGATCGAGCGACATGGAGAGTGCCGCACGGAAATCCTTGTTGCGGAAGAGCTTTCGTTTGGTCTCGTCGTTGTGGTTCAGGTTGAAGATGAAGTTCATCACATTGGCTTCGGTCGAAGTCAGCGTGTAGAAATCATACTTGCCCTGCTCGCGCGCATCGTAGAGCACCGACTTGTTGTTCGGCGTGGCGATATACTGGTCCATCAGGTCGACTTCGCCCTGCATGGCCTTCAAGAGCAGCACCTGTGGATCGGCGACCATCTGGTAGACGATGCGGTCCATATAGGGGAGCTGATTACCTTCCGTATCGACCTTCCAGTAGAAGGGGTTGCGTTCGGCAATTGCGCGTTCCGTATTCTCGCCGGGTGCGGTCGTGAACATCCAGGCATGCAGGCAGGGTTTCTTCGAGGAGTTCAGGAAGAAGGCGTTGTCGTCCTGGAAACCGGAGGCAGACTGGAAGGCGGCAATCCAGCTTTCGAAGCCGCGCTCTTTGGCAAGCTCGTCCGCCTTCGGATTATAATCGATATGGAACTGCTCGAGGTAATGTTTGGGGCAGCGGGTCGTGTGGTCGTTATTGGCCCAGGCTACCTGAAGCGGGAACATACCGTTAGGTTTGGCGAAGATAACTTTGAAGGTCTGTTCGTCTATGACTTCAAGCTTCGCCGGCTTGCCTGCCGTTTTCCAGTGGCCCTGTCCGTTAACGGCGACGCGTTTGTCGGTCAGGATCGTGTCGTACCAGAATTTGACGTCCGCCGTCGTGTAGGGCTGACCGTCCGACCACTTCATGCCCTTGCGCAGGCGGATCGTATATTCGGTGGAGTCGGCATTGCCGTCGAAGGCTTCGGCGACGTTCAGCGTCACGCCGGACCAGTCGGGCGTATAGCGCAGCAACGGCTCATAGGCCTGGTAGCGGAACAGCATGGACAGCGAGCCGCCGCCGACGAGGGCCATGTTCCAGTCGCCGCCATATTTGCCAACGCTTTCGACCGGCTTGATGACAAGCGGATTTTCCGGCAGCCGGTCTTTCAGGGCCGGCAGTGCGCCGCTTGCAACCTTGTCTTTCAGAATGTTCGCTTCCTTGTAATCGACGGCAAGGGCCGGCAGCGCCGGTAAAAGCAGAACGGCCGAGGTCCCGGCCAGAAACGCACGACGTTTCAGCTTGATCATAGGGTTCTCCTCCAAAAATCCGCGGCCCTTGTCGTTGTTTTTGCTTTCAGGCCGGGATAACGGGAAGAATACATTTGGATATTGTTAGGTAAAGCGTTATGTTCCGTTAGTGCAAGAATTTGCAATTCCGGCGGCGAACGTGTAGCCAAGCGCTCCGAATGCCCGGGGATACGAGGTGGAGTGTGGGTAGCAGGGGTCGAGTGACCTTACAGACGATCGCACGAGAGGTCGGCCTTTCGAAATATGCGGTCTCGCGCTCGCTGGCGGGCAAGAGCGGCGTCAGCGAGGAGACGCGCGCGCTGATCCGCGCCGCTGCCGAGCGGCTCGGCTATACGCGCCCTGCCGGCCAATCGCAGACGAACGACATCGCCGTCGTTTTCCATGATCTCGATGCCGTCAACAGCGAACTTTACATGCAGATCCAGAATGGCGTGCAGCGCGAGGCGCACAAGCTGGGCATGGCGCTGCGCATCCGCTGGACCCACAGTGCCGGCCAGCTCGAGGAACTGGCGCGCTCCTGCGCCGGGCTGCTGCTCGTCGGCCCGCACGACCGGGAGGCGATCGTGGCGGCCACGGCGACCGGCGTGCCGATCGTGCGTTTCGGCTGGGTCGATCCTCTGGAGCAGGCCGATCAGGTGACGGGAACCGACCATGAGGCGGGTCAGGCGGTGCTGCAATATCTGATCGAACTCGGCCATCGGTCGATCTGCTATGTCAACGGCACGCCCGGCTTCCGAGGCCGGCGCGAGCGCTTCTACGGGGCGCGGGAGATTGCCGAACGCTGCGAGGACGTTTCTCTGCATGTGCTGCGCTTCGACGAGCAGATCGGCTTCGGCGAGGCCTTCCGCGACCTCAAGGCAAGGGGCATTCACCCCACGGCCTTCTTCTGCGCCCATGACGGGCTGGCGCTGACGGTGGTTTCCGAACTGCTGGGGCAGGGATACCGCATTCCCGACGATGTCTCGGTGGTGGGCTTCGGCGATTTCTCGCCGGCCACGCAGATTTCACCGCCGCTGACGACGGTGAAGATGGAAGGGCAGGAGGGTGGGGCTGTCGGCCTGCGGCTGCTTCTGGAGCGCATTGAAAATCCGCGTCTGCCCGGCATGCCGGCCCGGCGCGTGATGATTGCCTCACGCATCGTCGAGCGCCGGTCCGCCGGCCCGTGCAAGGTGCCGGCGGCGGCCGATCCGATCAGGCAGGGGCAAACCGGCGGCGCGCTTGTCGAGTGACCGGGCCGCAGCCTCGACCGGGGAGCGTCAGCCCAACGTTGCGATCGCTGCCTTGACGGCGTCGGCGCCCGGTTTTGTCGGCTTGTATTCCAGGCCCACCGCGCCCGCATAGCCATTGGCGTAAATCCAGTTGAGGCGGCGGGCGAGATCGATGGCGCCGGTGCCGGGTTCGTTGCGGCCGGGATGATCCGCCACATGGACGTGGAACACGCGGTCGATGCGCCCGGCCAGAACGTCTTCGGTGCGCTCGTCCATGACGGCGGAATGGTAGATGTCGTAGACGATGCCGATTTCCGGGCGGGCGACGTCATCGACGATATCCAGCCCCTCGCGGGTGGAATCGAGGAAATAGCCGACATGGTCGATGCGGATGTTGAGCGGTTCGACGCCGAGGCGCACGCCGCTGCCCTTGAGGATGTCGGCGCCGGCGCGCAGCGTTTCGGTCAGCGCCTTGCGCTGTTCGTCCCGGGTGAAGCCGTCGAGATCGTTGCCCGCCTGCGCGATCAGCACAGGTGCGCCCAGGCGCTTTGCGACGTCGACGGAATCGGCAAGACCGCTCAGCCACGTCTGGCGGTTGGCGGCATCGGTCAATGCGATCATTGGCTCGGCGACGAGGCTCGTCACATTGAGGCCGGTTTCCTTCAATGCGGCCTCGATCGCGTCGAGGTCCTTGTCTGTCCAGCGCCAGAACTCGATGGCCTTGAGGCCGGCGGCATGGGCGCGGCGGATGCGGTCGGCGAAGAGATCGCCTTCCTCGGCAAACAACCATTCGATGCAAGCTGAATAAAGACGCATGAAAGCTCCTCCGATCGCCTGCAGGCATGCGACAGATCGCAGCCTGCGGCAAGAGGGATCGTCTGCTCATGCCGATGATTTTCCGCCACGGCTTGACGGCCAGAACCAATGTCGGAAGACTTGGCGGATCGGCCGCAGCTGCCGGCCGCATTCGGGAGGATTTCATGGATCTTGGTTTGAAGGGAAAGACCGCCGTCATTACCGGCGGTTCCGTCGGTATCGGGCTTGCCATCGCGGAAGGGCTGGCGGCGGAGGGCACCAACCTTATCTTGTCCGCGCGCGGGCGCGAGCGGCTCGATTCTGAGGCTCAACGCATCGCCCAAAAATATGGTGTCAGCGCCATTGCCGTCGAGAGCGATGTTGCGACCGTCCAGGGTACGGAAGCGATCATTGCGGCGGCGGCCGAACGCGGCGGAGCGGATATTCTCATCAACAATGCCGGCACCGGCTCCAACGAGACGGTCATGGAAGCGCCGGACGAAAAATGGCAGGCCTATTGGGACCTGCATGTGATGGCGGCGGTGCGCCTTGCCCGCGGGATCGCGCCGCAGATGAAGAAGCGCGGCGGCGGCGTGATCCTCCACAATGCCTCGATCTGCGCCGCGCAGCCGCTCTGGTACGAGCCGATCTACAATGTCACCAAAGCGGCGCTGATGATGTTTTCCAAGGCGCTCTCCACCGAGCTCGTCAAGGACAATATCCGGGTCAACTGCGTCAACCCCGGCCTTATCCTGACGCCGGACTGGATCAAGACCGCCAAGCAGCTGACGGCCGAAACCGGCGGCGACTGGGAGGGCTACCTGCAGAGCGTGGCGGATGAGCATGCCTCCTCCAAGCGCTTCGGCACGCCGGAGGAGCTTGCGAATTTCTTCGTCTTCCTCTGCTCCGACAGGGCGAGCTACAGCATCGGCTCTACCTATTTCGTCGATGGCGGCATGCTGAAAACGGTATAGGCGTTCGTTCCGGTCGCTCCTGTGTCGGCCCGGGGTGAGGCCGGCACATCAATCTTGCTGGGTCTCACCGGACTTGAAGGCGCGGTTTTACGGCAACATAGATAGGCGAAATAACCTATAAAAACGGGTTATTTTGTTGTCTCTTCATGGTTTTGACTCTATTTGCCTGTTATTACAGAAGCATAATGCCGTGAAGTGCAGGGCGACCCAGAGATGTTGACGAAAAAGGGAAAATACGGATTGAAGGCGCTGGTCGATCTGGCGCGGCTGGCGCCGGGCGAGACCGCCTTCATCAACGATATCGCCTCGCGCAACAATATCCCGAAGAAATTCCTGGATACGATCCTGCTCGAACTGCGCAATGTCGGCATCCTGCGATCGAAGAAGGGGCCGGGCGGCGGCTATTCGCTCTCGCGGCCCGCCTCGGAGATCCGCATCGGTCACGTCATCCGCACGCTGGACGGGCCGCTGGCGCCGATCCGATGTGCGAGCCGTACGGCCTATGAGGCCTGTGACGACTGCGCCGATCCCGAGACCTGTCAGGTGCGGCGCTCGATGACCGAAGTCCGGGACGCGATCGCCGCCATTCTCGACAATATGACGCTCGAGCAGTTCGTTGCCGGCGGCGGCCTCGAGAAGGTCGAGGAGAAGCTCCCGGTCTCCGCCGCGAGCTGATCCGCATTCTGTTTGTCTTCGGGCAATTCCGGGCGCGCAATCGCAGCACCGTCTTGCCGGAACTGCGTCAGCTTTCCCCGACTTTCAGGCTATGCGCGCCGGCTGCGCTCAACAGCGGCTCGCGCGCGATCGCCATGTCGTGGATGCGGGCGTTGCGCCAGTGACGGTCGAGGTTGAGCGCGATGCTGCCGGTTGCGCCGCGGGCGAGCTCGAAGAGAGCGTTTGCCGTGTCCAGCGCCACCTCGGTTGCCGCAAGGCAGGCGGATGAGGCGGAGAACCAGGCTTCCGCCATGGCTGCCTCGGCGGGGCTTACCTGGGCGATATCCAGTTTGCGGCCCGCCTGCTCCAGCGCGCCGGTCGCGGTTTCGATGCGGATGGCGCGCTCGCCGATTTTGCCGGCGGGAGCAGAGGGTCCTCTTGCCATGGCAAGCAGATCGGCGAAGGCGGCGCGGGCAATACCGAGGCCGACGGCCGCCTGCAGCAGCAGGCCGAGCGATTTTTCCGTCGCATGGTCGCCGGATGAGGCGAGCGTGACGCTGTCGGCATTCACGTGCAGTTTGCCGGCAATCAGTGTTGCCGTGCCGTTGGTGCGCAGGCCGAAGGCATCCCAGTCGTCCACCGCCTGCAGGTCCTCGCTGTCACGCTGAAGGTGCATCACGATCCTGCGGCCGGCAGGATCGACCGCTGCGGCAGCGATCCGGTCGGAAAAAAGAACGGCCGGCGCCTGGTCCGACCGGCCCGTCAGGCGAAAACCGGAGCCTTCGGCCACGAGGACCGCCTGATCGGCAAAACGGGCAGGGGCGAAACGGTCGCCATCCAGGGCGCGCTCATAAAGGGCAATCTTCAGCGCTTCCGAAGACTGGTTGCGCAGCCCCTCCAGCACGCGGAAATGTGCTGCCAGAGCATCGCCTATGGAAGCATCGCTTTCGGCAATGATGGCGACGATCTCGGCAAGCAGGGCATTGGAAATGTCGAGGCCCTGATATTCCGGAGGCACGGTTATCGCCGTCAGGCCGGATTGGGAGAGGATGTCGAGCTCGCCGTTCGGCATGAGGCGGTTGATGTCGCGCTCGTTTGCTTGCCGGCGAAAGACGGCGGCAAGCTCGCGGGCTGTGGAAACGGCTTCCTCCTCGGTCTCGATGCGGTGCGCCGGAGGGCGCACATTGTCGTGCAGTTGCGATATCGTGCCCATCTGCCACTCTTTCCCAGTGCTAAAAAAGTGCGCGATTGCATCGGCTTGCGTAAGGCCGGTTTTTCCACAAAAGCCCGGCCCGTCGAATTTTCTTACCAGCTTGATCGCCTTGCCGTATGCTCTACGTATGGTTAAGGGACAGCCAACCGATCAGGAATGATGATGAGCGATTCTCTTGCACGAAGCCGCGAGGGTTCGAAGGCGGGACGTCAGCCGCGCCCGCGCGTGAGCATGGATATAGCGGATATCCCGACTTACGCCATCGGCGACGTGCATGGGCGTCTCGATCTGCTGCAGAAAGCGGAGGAGGCGATCGTACGCGATGCCGAGCACCTGCCGGGCAAGAAACTCATCGTCATGCTCGGCGATTACATCGATCGCGGCCCGCAATCGGCCCATGTCCTCAGCCACCTCATGGACCCGGCGCCCGAAGGTTTCGAGCGCATCTGCCTTGCCGGCAATCATGAGATCGTCATGCTCGACTATATCGACGGCTGGGCCTCCTACGACGACTGGATGACCATGGGGGCCGCCGAGCTTCTGCGATCCTATGGTCTCGATCCCGATCACCTGCCGCTCGTCTTCCGCTCCGGTGCGCAGCTCGACGCCTTCATCCGCCAGTCGCTGCCGCATACCCATATCGATTTCATCCGCTCCCTGCCGATCATGCTCGACACGCCCAATGTCGTCTTCGTGCATGCCGGCATCGACCCGCGTGTGCCGCTCGAAGAGCAGGCCGACGACGACATGGCCTTCATCCGCCAGCGGTTTCTGGAAAGCCCGCTGCCGCTGCCGAAGCTCATCGTGCATGGCCATACGCCCGGCGACCAGCCGGACGTACAGCCGATGCGGCTCAATCTCGATACCCGCGCCTTCAGGAGCGGCAGGCTCTCCGTCGCCCGCTTCTGGCAGGGACAGGTCTACCTTTTCTCCACCTGATGCCTGCTCAGGCAGCGTTCTCCTCCGCATCGACCTGAGCCGGCACTTCCGCCGGCTTCTTGCGCCAGCGTCGCAACACGACGTAGAAGACCGGCGTCAGGAACAGGCCGAAGATCGTCACGCCCAGCATGCCCGAGAATACGGCCGTGCCGAGCGACTGGCGCATCTCGGCACCGGGGCCGGTGGCGATGGCCAGCGGCAGGACGCCGAAAATGAAGGCGAAGGCCGTCATCAGGATCGGGCGCAGGCGCAGATGGCTGGCCTCGATGGCGGCATCGACGACGCTTTTGCCTTCTTCCTCCGCCTGCCTTGCAAACTCGACGATCAGGATGGCGTTCTTGGCCGCAAGGCCGATCAGCACGATCAGGCCGATCTGCGTGAGGACGTTGTTATCCATTCCCCTCAGCGATACGCCGATCAGCGCGGCCAGGACGGCGAGCGGAACGATGAGGATGATCGCCAGCGGCAGGACCCAGCTTTCATATTGCGCCGCAAGCGCAAGGAAGACGAAGATCACCGACAGGGCGAAGATATAGATGGCGGTATTGCCGGTGTGGGTTTCCTGATAGGCAAGTTCCGTCCACTCGAAGGTCGTTCCCGGCGGCAGGATCTGCGCTGCAAGGTCCTCCATCTTCTTGATGGCGTCGCCGGTCGAGGTGCCGGGTGTCGGATTGCCCTGAAGCGGTACCGAGACATACATGTTGTAGCGCTGGACGAGCGCCGGACCGCTTGCATCCCTGATGTCCATCAGCGTGCCGAGGGGCACCAGCGCGCCGGTTGCCGATCTTACCTTCAGGGCAAGGATGTCGTCCCTGTCCATGCGGTATTGCCGGTCGGCCTGGGCGCGGACCTGGTAGACGCGGCCGAACGCGTTGAAATCGTTCACATAGGCGACACCCAGGTTGATGGAGAGCGCGTTGAAGATGTTGGGGATCGGCACGTTCAGGAAACGCGCCTTGTCGCGATCGATCGCCAGGAAATATTGCGGGCTGGCGTCCGAGAATGTCGTGAAGACGCCGGTGAGGCCCGGCGTCGTGGCCGCGGCACCCATCATCTGGCGGGCAAGGCCCAGGACACGCGTCATATCGGCGTTTTCAAGATCGGAAATCTGCATCTTGAAACCGCCGGAATTGCCGACGCCGCGAACGGACGGCGGCGGGATGGCAATGATGAAGGCTTCCTGGATGCTCTGCAGCTTGCCGTAAAGCTCGCCGATGATCTTGTTTGCCGTCTCGCCGCCCTCTTCACGTTCGGCGAAGGATTTGAACGGCACGAAGACGACGCCGGCATTCGAAGCGTTGGTGAAGGTCGCGCCGCTGAAGCCGGCAAATTGCACGGCATTGCCGACGCCCGGTACGGTACGGGCGATGTCGCCGACCTGTTTGACGACGGCATCGGTGCGCGCAAGCGAGGCACCGTCCGGCAGCTGGATGACGATGATCGCGTAGCCCTGGTCCATGGTGGGGATGAAGCCGGAGGGGACTTTCTGGCCCATGTACCAGGTCGCCCCGAGCAGGCCGGCAAAAGCGAGCAGCGAGCAGGTCAATCCGATCCAGCTGCTGACCAGATGCCGGACGATCCACGAATAGCCGGAGCTCATCCGGTCGAAGCCGCGGTTGAAGCCGTTCGCAAGGCCGCTTCCCAACTGCGAGAAGATGTTCCTGGGCTTGCTCTCGTGATCGTGCGTTTTCAAGAGAATACCGGCGAGAGCAGGCGAAAGTGTCAGCGAATTCAACGCGGAAATTGCGGTGGTGACTGAGATCGTCACCGCAAACTGTCGGTAGAACTGGCCGGAAATGCCGGGAATGAAGGCCGTCGGCACGAATACCGCAATCAGCACCAGCGAGATGGCGACGACTGCGGTTCCGACTTCGTCCATCGTGACATGCGAGGCTTCCTTGGGCGACATGCCGCGCGCCAGGTTTCGCTCGACATTCTCGACAACCACGATGGCGTCGTCGACGACGATACCGATCGCAAGGACGAGGCCGAAGAGGGTCAGCATATTGAGCGAGAAGCCGAAGGCGAGCAGGACCGCAAAGGTGCCGATCAGCGATACCGGAATGGCGACGATCGGAATGATTGCCGTTCGCCACGATTGCAGGAAGACGAGCACGACGATGGCCACCAGGATCGCCGCTTCGGCGATCGTCCTGTAGACCTCGCTGATCGAATCCGAGATGAATTCGGTCGTATCGTAGACGATGCGGTATTCCAGACCCTGGGGGAAATTCTGGGAGAGATCCTTCATGATCGCCTGGACCTGATGGGCGGTATCCAGCGCGTTGGTTCCCGGTCGGGCGAAGATGCCGAGGGCAACCGCCGGGTCGTTGTTGAGATAGCTGTTGGTGACGTAGTCCTGAGCGCCAAGCTCGATACGGGCGACATCCTGCAGGGACACAAGCCGGCCGCTGGCCGTCGATTTGACGATGACATAGCGGAACTGGCGCACGTCCGAGAAGCGTCCGTCCGTCCGCACCGTATATTCGAAGGCGTTCGGTCCGGTCACGGGCGGGGCGCCGATCTTGCCGCCGGACACCTGAACGTTCTGGTCCCTCAGCGCGGCCACGACGTCATCGGACGTCATTCCGTAGGCGGAAAGCTTTTCCGGATCCAGCCAGATACGCATCGAATACTGGCGTTCGCCGAAAAGCTGGACGTCGCCGACGCCGTCAAGGCGCACGAGCACGTCGCGGATGCGGTTGCGCGCATAGTTCGAGACGTAGAGCTGATCGTAACGGTGCGACGGCGAGAGCAGATGCACGACCATCATCAGGTCGGGCGAACTCTTGTCGGTGGTCACGCCAAGGCGCTGGACCTCTTCGGGAAGGCGGGGAAGGGCGATGGACACGCGGTTCTGGACAAGAACCTGGACCTTGTCGAGATCGGTACCGAGCTTGAAGGTGATCGTCAGCGACATGGCGCCGTCGGCGCTCGAATAGGAAGACATGTAAAGCATGTCTTCGACGCCGTTGATCTGCTGTTCGAGCGGGGTCGAAACCGTATCGGCGATCGTCTGCGGGTCGGCGCCGGGATAGGAGGTGCGCACGACGATGGTCGGCGGGGCGATCTCGGGATATTGCGATACCGGCAATTGCGTATAGGCAATGCTGCCGACGACGAGGAGAAGGATCGAGATGACGGCCGCAAAGATCGGCCGGTCTACGAAGAAATGGGCAAATCTCATTGGCTGCTCTCCGCACCGGCGGTTTCGGGCGGGGCGTCGGTACGCTGCTGCGGCAGCTCGCTCATCTGCGGCGTGACCTTTGAGCCGGGCCGGGCGCGGATCAGGCCGTTGACGACGATCGTCTCGGTGCCGTCCAGACCTTCGCGGATGACGCGGTAGCCGTAGAGCCGCGGACCGGGCCGGACCGGCTTGGTCGATACCGTGCCGTCAGCGCCGACGACGTAAACGACGCGTTCATTCTGGTCCGAGCCGATTGCCTCGTCGGGAACAAGGATGGCCTGGTAGGTATTGGAGGCCTCGATCTGAATGCGGCCGAAAAGACCGGGCTGGAGGACGAGATCGGGGTTGGGGAAACGTGCGCGCAGGCGGATGGTGCCGCTTTCGTTGTCGATCCGGTTTTCGGCGAAGTCGAGTTTGCCCTTGAACGGCTTGGCATTGGGATCGGAGATCGTGACCACGACATCCAGTCCGCCGCCACCCTGCTGCAGGTCCTTGCCGAGCTTGCGCGCCGTCTCGGCGAAATTCAGCAGCCGGCGCTCGTCGACGTCGAAATAAAAGTCGATCGGGTCGAGCGAAACGATCGTGGTCAGCACGGTCTGGTCGGTCTGTACCAGATTGCCGGCGGAGATCAGGCGGCGGTCGATGCGGCCGCTGAGGGGGGCGGTGATCTCCGTATATTCCATGTCGAGGGCCGCGCGGTCGGCGGCGGCCTGTGCGCCGCGGACATTGGCCTGGGCCGAATCGAATTCGCGGCGGCGGTCGTCCAGCGTCTGTGCCGACTGGCTGCCGCTCGAAGCAAGCGATTGCGCGCGTTTATACTGCGCATCGGCAAAAACCAGTGCCGACTTCGCTGCTTCAAGCGCGGCATTGGCCTGATTGAGCGCGGTGATGAACGGCCTTTGATCGATAACGAAGAGGCGGTCGCCTTTCTTCACCAGCGCACCGTCAGTGAAGTCGATTTCCTGCAGATAGCCGCCGACCCGCGACCGTACCGAAACCTCGTCGACGGGTTCGAAGCGGCCGATGAACTCGTCGCTGTCGACCACGTCGCGCACGACGGGTTTGGCGACAGTGACGGGCGGGGGAGCAGGCGCCTGCTGCGCCTCAGCGATAAGCGGCAGGAAAGCGGCCAAGCAGCCGAGCGTCAATGTTTGTCGAAGCGAATAAGCCATTCCGGTCCCCCTTGCGGGCGGCCGAATGCAGCCGCCTGAACCTATGCCTGAGAAAAGCTGTCCATGCCTGCTGGAACGAAAGCATGAGCCTTCGTCCTAAGTCCGAATTCTACCCATGCGTGGCTGCCGGGAGATGACAGGTGCAAGCCGGCACCTCGAAATCAACCGGAGGGAGAAAATCGCGATCTCCCTAACCCTATGAAGGCAGACTATAAACGGGAGAATCCGAAAATTGCAAATGCCAATTGACCGCCCCGATTTGCAGTTCCGCAAACCCCGGCATTTCCGCCGATATCGCTCCATCACGTTGCCGAGAGCGGTTTCTGCCGCTGCCCGGACGTTCGCAGGAAGCCGGATCGAAAGCTCCGCCTAACCGCGGACTGCGGCATTTTGGTCGCAGGTGCGGAATCTTGCGGTTGCATCCTTGTGCATTGCACATGCTCAATATATCTACCAACATCATAAGGATGCTTATTACTAGCCGGCGAAGGTATATGACCAACACTCCGACACTCGGTTTTCTTCTGCACGACGTCGCCCGCCTGCTGCGCAAGCGGTTCGAGCAGCGGGCAAAGGACCTTGGGCTGACACGGTCTCAATGGCAGACGCTCGCCTATCTCGCCAATAATGAGGGCATCCATCAGAGCGGGCTTGCCGAAATCCTGGAAATCGAGCCGATCACGCTGGTGCGCATTCTCGACAAGCTTGCAGAGCGCGGCCTGATCGAGCGCCGCCAGCACCCCACCGACCGGCGTATCTGGCTGCTCTACATGCGTGAGGCCGCCCATCCGATCCTCGCCGAAATGCGCGAGCTCGGCGATGTGACGCGCGGCGAGGCATTGGAAGGCGTAACCCCCGAAGAGCGCGACCGGCTTTTTCACACCCTATCCGTAATGAAGACGAACCTGGTGCAGGCGTGCCGGACCCCGGTCGCCGAGAATGAGACGAAACATGGCTGACAAATCCCCCTTGCGCGTCGTGTCCGACGCGAATGCCAAGAATCCTGCCGACGAAAAAGAGATCCCGCAACAACCGGAAACGGTGGCTGAGGCGCCTTCATCCAATTCAGCGCCCGCGGCTGCCGCGGTGGCTGCGCCTGGCGGCAACAAGGTCCGCCGCCGGCGCAGCTTCACCCGCCCTGTCCTCTTTGCCCTGCTGCCCGTGGCGCTCGTCGTCGGCGGCTATTATTACGTCAATGGCGGCCAGGTCATGTCGACCGACAACGCCTATATCCAGGCGGACATGGTGGGCATCACGACCGATGTTTCAGGCATCGTCGCGCAGATCAACGTGCATGAGAACGAGCAGGTCAAGGCGGGGCAGGTGCTTTTCAGCCTGCAGTCCGACGCCTTCAGGATCGCGCTTGACGGCGCCAGGGCCCAGCTCGGCGCGCAGCGCAACCAGATCATGAACCTCAAGGCCAGCTACCAGCAGTCGCTTGCCGAGATCACCCAGGCCGAAGCCGATCTGCCCTATTACCAGGATCAGTTCGACCGGCAGCAGAGCCTCGTCAACAACGGCAGCGCGACGCAATCGGCCTATGACGAAGCCAAGCACAATCTCGAAGCCGCGCAGCAGAAGGTTTCGGTCGCCAAGGCGGAAGCCGCAACGACGCTCGCCCAGCTCGGCGGCAGCGCCGACCAGCCGGTCGAGGAAAACCCGCTCTACCTGCAGGCCAAGTCGCAGGTCGACAACGCTGAGCGCGAGCTCGACCACAGCGTCGTCAAGGCGCCTTTCGACGGTATCGTCACCAACGTAAACGCCTTGCAGGTCGGCTCCTACCTGCAGGCTTCGCAGCAGGCTTTCTCGCTGGTTTCGACCTCGCATCTTTGGATTGCCGCAAGCCCGAAGGAAACCGAGCTTACCTACGTCAAGCCCGGCCAACCGGTCGACATTTACGTCGATACCTATCCGGGCGTGATGTGGAAGGGCAAGGTCGAGAGCATCAGCCCGGCTTCCGGCTCCTCCTTCTCGCTGCTGCCGGCGCAAAATACGACCGGCAACTGGGTGAAGGTCGTGCAGCGCATACCGATGCGCGTCAGCATCGATGATGCCGAAGGCAAGCCGCCGCTTCGCGTCGGCATGAGCACGGTCGTCGAGGTCGATACCGGCCATGCGCGCGGCCTGCCCGATTTCGTCAACAACCTTCTCGGCCAGGGCAAGAGCCACGAGTAACGGCCATGAGCAATGCTCCTGCATCACCGGCAACCCCGGTTGCCAATCGCGGCGCGATCACGGCCTGCGTCATCCTGGCCGTCATCATGCAGGCGCTGGATACGACGATCGCCAACGTGGCGCTGCCCTATATCCAGGGCAGCGTTTCGGCGTCGGCCGACCAGATCAACTGGGTCTTGACCTCCTATATCGTCGCGGCTGCCATCATGACGCCGCCGTCGGGCTTCCTTGCCGCCAAGTTCGGCCGCAAGCGCGTGCTCCTGACGGCGATCGTCGGCTTCGTCGTCGCCTCCGTTCTTTGCGGTCTCGCGCAATCGCTGCCGCAGATCGTTGCCTTCCGCCTGCTGCAGGGCCTGTTCGGCGCTTCGCTGGTTCCGCTCTCCCAGGGCATTCTCCTCGACATCTATACGGTCGAGGAGCGCGGCTCGGCCATGGCCTTATTCGGCGTCTCGGTCATGGTCGGGCCGGTTCTGGGGCCTGTCATCGGCGGCTGGCTGACGGACAATATCAGCTGGCGCTGGGTCTTCTACATCAACGTGCCGATCGGCGCGCTCGCCTTTGCCGGCATCGTCATCTTCGTTTCGGAGACGAAGAGGGATGCGCTCGCCAAACTGGACTGGTTCGGCTTCGGGATGATGAGCCTGTTCATCGCCGCGCTGCAGCTTTTCCTCGACCGCGGCGAGCAGCTCGACTGGTTCTCGTCAGGCGAAATCGTCATCGAAGCGATCATCTGCGCGGCCGCCTTTTACCTGCTTCTGGTGCATACGCTGACGGCGGAAAAATCCTTCGTCAATCCGCGGCTCTTCCTCGACCAGAATTTCACCGTCAGCATGATCTTCATCTTCGTGATCGGCATCACCTATCTCGCCTCGCTGGCGCTGATGACGCCCTATCTGCAGACGCTGATGGGCTATCCGGTCATCACGGCGGGCATCGTCATGGGGCCGCGCGGCCTCGGGACCATGCTCTGCATGTTCATCGTCGGCCGGCTGATCGGCAAGGTGGATACGCGCTGGCTGCTGCTGCTCGGTCTCGGCCTGACTGCCTGGGCGATGTATGACATGACCGGCTGGACGCCCGACGTGTCGCAATGGACCATCGTGTCGGTCGGCTTCATCCAGGGGGCGGGCCTCGGCTTCCTCTTCGTGCCGCTGACGACGATTGCCTTTGCGACATTGCCGGCGCAGATGCGCGGCGACGGAACCGGCCTCTACAACCTGTCGCGCAACATCGGCTCCTCGGTCGGCATCTCGATCGTTTCGGCGCTGATCGTCGAGAACACGCAGAGCAACCACGAGTCGATCGCCGCCTATGTGACGCCGTTCAACCGGGCCTTCGATGCGACGGCGGCGCAGGGCCTCAGCCCGCTGACCGCCGTTGGCCGGGCGGCGCTCAACGACGTCATCACGCTGCAGTCGACGATCATCGCCTATATGGACGATTTCAAGCTGCTGATGCTGATGTCGCTTGCGGTGATGCCGCTGGTCCTGCTGCTGCGCAAGCCGAAGGCGGCGCCGGCCATGGACCACAGCGCCGTCATGGAGTGATGGCGCATACCCGGCCTATCGGAACGGCTTGCTCAGATAGCGCGATCCCTGAATGCCGAAGCGCCATGGCGCTTCGGCATTTTTCGTAATGCCAATCCGCTTGCCCGAGACGACGGGCAGGGGTGAGGAAGGCGAGAGCGCGTAGGGCGGCTGGTCGAGAGTGCGGTCGTTGACGGAAATGTCGATGCCGAGCGCCTGGCAGAGCTTGCCGGGGCCGCTGCAAAGCTGCGTCAGCACATCGGTGCCGCGCCGTTCCATCATCGCCTGCAGGCCGATTTCCGGCTCCAGCGCACGGATCAGCACGGCCGAGCCCGGCGTGCAGACGAAGTTCAGGCACCAGTACATGCCGTAGATGCGGTAGATATAGACATTGCCGGGGCGGCCATACATGGCGCCGTTGCGCTTTGTCGGGCCGCGGAAACTGTGGGAAGCCTCGTCGTCGGGATAATAGGCTTCCGTCTCGGTGATCCGCCCGCCCGACCCGCTGACCGTAAGGTGGCAGCCGAGCAGGTCGCGGGCGACCTCGATCGCATCGCGTTCGAAGAAATGGCGCAGGCTTTCCCCAGCAAGCGGGGCGGCGCCAACAGCGCCATTGATCATATCGCTCGTCATGGAGATTGCCGATAGCATCCTCTCGGGCGATCGACCACCCGGAAGCCGAACGTGGCGTCGTGCGCGGCGAAGTGCGCGTCGACAATATCGTCTCGACGCAGGTCTAGTGACCGGCGTTGGGGTCGCGCATCGGAATGGACGAGACGGTGACGGAGACCGGATCGCTTGCCGGGAAGGAATCTTCCAGGCCTTCGTTCAGCTCCTCTTCGAGCAGGGCGGCATCCTTGTTGCGGGCGCTGTCGCCGTGAACGGGCTCGAATACGGAGGCGAGCAATGCCTTGGCTTTGGCGATGGCATTGTCGTGGGTGAGGTCGGGGGCTTCGCGCAACGTGACCGCGATCCTGTCCTCGCCTTCACTGCCGAACTCGACGACGAAGCCTTCATCGGCCTGGTAGACGATGATATCGCTGAGTGCCATGCCCGTTCCTCCGAAATCGCTAATATGAGTGAAGCGCGTTTTCGGCTGTTTGTCGAGCAAAGACCTTCGCCAGCCAGTCGATGAAGACCCGCACGCGCGGCGAAAGCTGGCGGTTGCGCGGGTAGAGCAGCGAGACCGGCGTCTGCGTCAGCGGGAAATCGGCGAGCACCTCGACGAGGGTGCCGGCGGCCAGGTCCTGTTCGGCGTGGTAACGCGGGATCTGGATCATGCCGAGACCCAGGCGGGCGGCCGATATGTAACTTTCGGCGGCGTTGACCGTGACGGTTGCGGGGATGGTGACGTTGCGGACGCTGCCGTCGACGATGAATTCCAGCGGCAGCGGGCCGGCGCTGCCGGTTGCGCGGAAGCCCACCATGCGATGCGCGGTGAGCCTGTCCGGATGGTCAGGGCTGCCGAAGGCGGCAATATAGGAGGGCGAGGCGAGGGTGATTTCGTCCAGCATGGCGACCCGTCTGGCGACCATGTCGCTGTCCTGCGGGGTGCCGACGCGCAGGACGCAGTCGATGCCCTCGCGCACCAGATCCACCAGCCGGTCGCCCTCGCTCATGTAGAATTCGATATCGGGGTAGGCCTCCAGAAAGGACGGCAGGCTCGGCAGCACGAAATGGCGGGCAAGCGTGCCGTGCACGTCGACCCGCAGCAGCCCCTTCGGCTTTGCGCCGGCGAAGGCGCCTTCGGCATCCTCGATGTCGGCAAGGATCGACAGGCAGCGCTGATAATAGGCCTCGCCGTCGAGTGTCGGGCTGACATGGCGTGTCGTGCGCTGGAGCAGGCGCACGCCGAGGCGCGCCTCCAGCTGCTTGACCGCATCCGTCACCGTCGAGCGCGGCAGGCCGGTATCTTCGGCGGCAAGCGTGAAGCTGCGGCGCTCCACGACGCGGGAGAAGACCCGCATGGCATCGAATCTGTCCATTGAGTTTGTTCGCATTTTCCGGATAGTGATGCCGGATGATGGCTGATTATCCGCAAAGTGGAAAGGGGCATCTTCTCCTCATCGAAAGGGCGCTGCGGCGCCGAAGCAAAGGAGAAGGAAATGTCTGCCAATCAAAACAAGGTCGCTCTCGTTACCGGCGCTTCCCGCGGCATCGGTGCTGCGATTGCCGAACGCCTCGCAACGGACGGCTTTACCGTCGTCATCAATTATGCCGGCAACGCGGCGCTCGCCGAAGAACTGGCCCAGAAGATCGAGAAGGCTGGCGGCAAGGCGCTGACGGCGCAGGGTGACGTTGCCGATGCGGAGGCCGTGCGCCGCATGTTCGATGCGGCAGAGGCTGCCTTCGGCGGCGTCGACGTGCTGGTCAACAATGCCGGCATCATGCTGCTGTCGCGCCTTGCCGACGTCGATGACGCAAGCTTCGACCGCCAGATCGGCGTCAACCTGAAGGGCACGTTCAACACGCTGCGCGAGGCCGCCAAACGCTTGCGTCACGGCGGCCGGGTCATCAATTTCTCAAGCTCGGTCGTCGGTCTGAAGCCGGAAAGCTACAGCGTCTATGCCGCGACGAAAGCCGCCGTGGAGACGATGGGCGCGATCCTCTCCAAGGAAATGCGCGGCCGCCAGATCACCGTCAACACGGTCGCCCCCGGTCCGACCGGCACCGATCTCTTCCTCAACGGCAAGTCCGATGAGCTGATCGACCGCCTCGCCAAGGCCAATCCGCTCGAGCGTCTCGGCACGCCCGAGGATATTGCCGGTGTCGTCGCCTTCCTCGCCGGCCCCGACGGCGCCTGGATCAACGGCCAGGTGCTGCGCGCCAACGGCGGCATGGTCTGATGCTTTCGCCGTGGCGGCCTGAGTGCCGCCACGCTCTTTTCCCGCATCCTTTCAATCAACCCCGATCGAACAGCCACCTGCACGAACAGAAGGAACAGGACCATGAGCAAACAAGTCATCGTCATCACCGGCGCTTCCAGCGGTTTCGGCGCTCTTACCGCCCGCGCGCTCGCCAGGGCCGGCCACATCGTCTACGCCTCGATGCGCGAAACCGAAGGCCGCAACAAGCCGCAGGTCGAGGCCGTCGACGCCTTCTCCAGGGAAAACGGCGTCGATCTGAAGGCGGTCGAGCTGGATGTCGCTTCCGATGCCTCCGTCGAAACAGGCATCGCCAAGGTGATCGCCGCCGAGGGCCATATCGATACGATCATCCACAATGCCGGCCATATGTCCTTCGGTCCGGCGGAAGCCTTCACGCCGCAGCAATATGCGGAGCTTTTCGATATCAACGTGCTTTCGACGCAGCGCGTCAATCGCGCGGTGCTGCCACATCTGAGGAAGCAGGGCAGGGGCCTTGTCGTGTGGGTCTCGTCGTCGAGCACCCGCGGCGGCACGCCTCCGTATCTCGCTCCCTATTTCGCTGCCAAGGCTGCGATGGATTCGCTTGCCGTCTCCTATGCCAGCGAGCTGACCCGCTGGGGCATCGAAACCGCGATCATCGTTCCGGGCGCCTTCACCAAGGGTACGAACCACTTCGCCCATTCCGGCTCGCCTGCCGACACGGTCCGCGCCGCGGAATATAACGAAGGTCCCTACAAGGGGTTGCCGGAACAGGCGCTCAAGGGGCTTGCTTCGCTCGAACCCGCCGATGCGGATGCCGCTTCCGTTGCGACAGCCATTGTCGAAGTGGTGAACATGCCGTTCGGCAAGCGGCCGTTCCGCACCCATATCGATCCGTCGCAGGATGGTGCGGAAATCGTCAACGGCGTTGCCGACCGCGTCCGGGCCGAACTCTTCCGCCGCATCGGCATCGAGGACCTGCTGAAGCCCGTTGTCGGGAAATAACCGCCTGTCGCAAAGTTGTGAACGGTGTCTCGGCGTGCTGCCCCTTACTATCCGGCTAAGCGCACCTATATCAGATTGGACGGAGGCGGACGGCAAGTTGCCGCCAGCCTCCCGACCTCCACTCCAGGGCCTGCCGCGCCTTTCCTGCGGTGCGACAGGCCTTCAGTTTCAGACATCAGATTAAGGCCCGTGACGGTTATCCCTCCCATCGCGGGCCGCTTTCTTTGGGCTTTCAGCGGGCGTTGAGCTTGGCGTCCGCCAGCAGTTTCACCAGCCAGTCGACGAAGACCCGAACCTTGTTGCTGAGGTGCCTGTTCGGCGGGTAGACGACGTAAAGCGGCAGCGATTCGCGCGTCCATTCCGTCAGAGTCTGGACCAGTTCGCCCTTCGCCAAGGGCTCGCGCGCCATGAAGATCGGGATCTGGGCGAGGCCGAGGCCGGTAAGCGCTGCCGTCATATAGGTACGGCTGTCGTTGACGGAGACGATGTAGCGCGGACTGACCTCGATGATCTCATTGCCCTTGCGGAACTCGAAAGGCACGGTGCGATTGTTCTGGGCGCGGAAATAGTTGACGGAATAATGTTCCGTTTCAAGCTCTTCGGGCCGCTGCGGCAGGCCGAATTTCTCCACGTAAAGGGGGGCGGCGCAGGTGATCATTTCGATCTCCGAGACGCGCCTGGCGATCAGCGACTGGTCGGCCGGCGTGCCGGCGCGCAAGGCGCAGTCGACATTTTCGGCGAGATAATCGACTGTGCGGTCACCAACGCCAAGGTCGATGCGGATATCCGGATAGCGCTGGTAGAAATCACAAAGCGCCGGCACGACAATGGAATCGGCAAAGGCGCCTGCCATCTCGACGCGCAGCCGTCCCGTCGGCAGGCTTTGGGAATTCGAAAGGCTGCCGTCCAGCTCCTCCAGTTCGGAAATGATCTGCGCTGCGCGTTCGTAATAGAGGGCGCCATCCGTCGTCACCATGACGCGGCGCGTGGTTCGGTTGAGGAGCTTGGTGCGCAGATGCGCCTCCAGCCCCTGGATAAGATTTGTCACCGTCGCCTTGGGCATGGCGAGCATGTCGGCGGCGCGGGTGAAATTGCCCGTCTCCACCACGCGGATGAAGACACGCATTGCCGAGAGTTGATCCATCGGTTCACTTCCGCAGTTTGCGTTGCAACATTGTTCAGGATTCGGAATAGTGTTATCGCGATATCGCTTCTTATTCCCCGATTTGAATAACAATATCTTTTTGGCGCAAAATGCAAGAGACAGGCGTTGTCTGTCCCTATGCCAGGCAGCGAAGAGATAGAGACGATGGTGCCCGAAATTAAGGACATGGTGCTGGAAAAGGTGGCCGCTGGCCCCGTTTCTGCGCGTGTCTATATGGGGGCCGATTTTGGCAAAGGCCCGCCGATCGTTCTCTACCTGCATGGCGGAGCCTTCCTCGACAGCGACCCGAACGCCGATCGCCCGATTGCGGCGAGCCTTGCGAGGGCTGGTGCGATCGTGGTTTCCGCCGACTACAGCACGCTCTCCGGCAATGTCTTTCCGAAGGCGCTTGAAGTGTCCTTCTCGATCTTTTCCTACCTTGCCCTCAAGAAGGCCGGCCTTGGCGATCGCAAGTCGCTGCTGTTCGTCGCCGGGGAAGAGGCGGGTGGCAATGTCGCTGCCGGCGTTGCGCTGAAAGCACGCGACCAGATGCCGGATGCGCTGGACGGCCAGATCCTGCTTTCTCCGCTTCTCGATCCTTTCATGGGTACATCCTCGATCCGCAAGGCGGACAAGATCGGCATGCGCCAGCGCTGGACGGAGGGCTGGAGCCACTATCTGAGCGGCGGCGGTTGCCATCCCTATGCTGCGCCCTGCCTTTGCTCGCGGATTTCGGGTGTTGCACCCGCACTGATTTTTACGGCGGAGGACGATCCGCTGCATGACGAGACCCTCGGTTACGCCGCTCGCCTGAAGAAGGCAGGCGTTGGCGTGCGCCAGCATGTTCTTCCCGCCGGGACAGGCTGGCCTTCCATTTATGGCGGAAAATCTGAGGGAACTTCGATCTGGCAGGACAACGTCAGCCGCCATTTCGGGGACTTCCTTCAGGATGTGAGCGTTCAGCCACAATTGCATTGACGACGAACTGATTTTTACGGCCGTTTGGGCCGCAAGGAGAGTACCAATGACGTCCAAAAATAAGCGCTGGGCCCTTGTGGGCGCCGGCCTAGGCCTCGCTGCGTCCGTTTCGGCTGCGGCCATCTTTTTCGAACTGCCGATGAGCGCAACTGCCACGGCTGCCTCCGAACCTGCGCAGCCTCCGGCCGTGCCGGTGACAGTTGCCGTCGTCGCCAGCCGCGACGTGACGAACTGGGAGAATTTCTCCGGTCGCCTGGAAGCCATCGACCGCGTGCAGATCCGCCCCCGCGTCGGCGGCGCCATCCAGTCGGTGCATTTCCGTGAAGGCGCGCTGGTGAAGCAGGGCGACCTGCTCTTCTCCATCGATCCGGCTCCCTATCAGGCGGCTGTTTCTCAGGCGCAGGGCCAGGTCGCTTCGGCCGAAGCCAAGGTCAGCCTGGCGCAGACCGAACTCGACCGCGGCCGCCGTCTCTCGGACAACCGGACGATTTCGCAGAGCGATCTCGACCAGCGCCAGAGCACGTTGGCCGAAGCCCAGGCGAGCCTGCGTTCGGCACAGGCAGCCCTGCAGTCCGCTCAGCTCGATCTCGACTATACGCAGGTGCGTGCTCCGGTTTCCGGCCGCATCGGCAAGATCGAGGTGACGGTCGGCAACATTGTCGCGGCCGGTTCGGCCTCGCCGGAACTGACGACGCTGGTCTCCGTCGATCCGATCTACGCAAGCTTCAACGCAAGCGAAGAAATGGTCACGAAGGCGCTTTCGCAGCTTCCGGCAACCGACGCGGCACTGCCGGCTGTCGAGCAGATCCCGGTCGAGATCGGCACGCTCGCCGACGACGGCACGCCGATCAAGGGCAAGCTGCAGCTCGTCGATAACGAGGTGGATGCTGCCAGCGGCACGATTGCGGTGCGGGCGGTCTTCGACAATCCCGGCGGCAAGCTGATCCCCGGCCAGTTCGTGCGCGTGCGCATGGGCCAGCCGAAGGCCGAGAACAAGATCGTCATCAGCGACCGCGCCGTCGGTACCGACCAGGACAAGAAGTTCGTCTTCGTCGTCGACGATGAGAACAAGGTCAACTACCGGCAGATCCAGCTCGGTTCCCTGTTCGACGGCCAGCGCGTGGTCGAAGGCGGCCTGAACGTCGGCGACAAGATCGTCGTCAACGGTCTGCAGCGCATCCGTCCGGGCGCGGTGGTCGCACCGCAGATGGAAGAGAAGGTCGCGACCGCTCAGTAAAATCCAGCCTCCTTCCCTCGGGCAGGAGGCCGCCAACCCGACATGAAATGACCTGCCGGCAGGCCCTCGGGCGGCCGGAGAGGACTTTGCATCCATGTTCACCCCGGAGAGGGCTTTAAAATGAACATATCCAGATTCTTTGTCGACCGCCCGGTCTTTGCCGGTGTTCTTTCGGTCCTCATCGTGGTCGCCGGCCTGATCGGCCTCCGGGCGCTGCCGATCTCGGAATATCCCGAGGTCGTGCCGCCGTCGATCGTCGTGCGCGCCACCTATCCCGGCGCAAACCCGACCGTCATTGCCGAAACGGTGGCGACACCGCTCGAAGAGCAGATCAACGGCGTCGAGGGCATGCTCTACATGTCCAGCCAGGCGACGTCGGACGGCGTTCTCAACGTCACCGTCACCTTCAAGCTCGGCACCGATCCGGACAAGGCCCAGCAGCTCGTGCAGAACCGCGTGTCGCAGGCCGAGCCGCGCCTGCCGGCGGAAGTGCGCGCGCTCGGCATCACCACGGTCAAGAGCTCGCCGGACTTCATCATGGTCGTCAACCTCGTCTCCGACGGGGAGAGCCATGACATCACCTATCTGCGCAACTATGCGACCTTGAACGTCAAGGACCGGCTCGCCCGCATCGCCGGCGTCGGCCAGGTGCAGGTTTTCGGCGCCGGCGACTATTCGATGCGCGTGTGGATCGATCCGCAGAAGGCTGCCGAGCACAATCTTGCCGCCAGCGACATCAGCAATGCGATCAGCTCGCAGAACGTCCAGGCCGCAGCCGGCATCATCGGTGCCTCTCCCAGCCAGCCGGGCGTCGATCTGCAGCTCAACGTGAACGCCCAGGGCCGTCTGCGCACGCCGGAGGAATTCGGCAACATCATCGTCAAGACGGGCGCCAACGGCGAGATCACCCGCCTGCGCGACGTTGCCCGGATCGAGCTCGGTGCGGCCGACTATACGCTGCGCTCGCTGCTCGACGGCAAGCCGGCGGTCGCCGTCGCCGTCCTCCAGGCGCCGGGCTCGAACGCGATCGAGATCGCCGACAATGTCCGCGCCACCATGGACGACCTGCAGCAGGCCATGCCGACAGGCGTGAAATACGAGATCGTCTACGATACGACGAAGTTCGTGCGCGCCTCGATCGAGAAGGTCATCGACACGCTGCTCGAAGCCATCGCGCTCGTCGTTCTCGTCGTCATCCTGTTCCTGCAGACATGGCGTGCTTCGATCATCCCGCTGATCGCCGTTCCGGTATCCATCATCGGTACGTTCGCGGTCATGTATGTCTTCGGCTTCTCGATCAACGCGCTCAGCCTTTTCGGCCTTGTTCTGGCGATCGGTATCGTCGTGGACGACGCGATCGTCGTCGTCGAAAACGTCGAACGCAACATCGAGGCCGGGCTCAGCCCGCGCCAGGCGACATACAAGGCCATGAAGGAAGTGTCCGGACCGATCATCGCGATCGCGCTGGTGCTCGTCGCGGTCTTCGTGCCGCTCGCCTTCATCTCCGGCCTGTCGGGCCAGTTCTACCGCCAGTTCGCCCTGACGATCGCCATCTCGACGGTCATCTCGGCCTTCAACTCGCTGACGCTGTCGCCGGCGCTTGCCGCTCTTCTGCTGAAGGGCCATCACGCGCCGAAGGACTGGCTGACGCGGTTCATGGACGCGATCTTCGGCTGGTTCTTCCGCGGCTTCAACCGCGTCTTCGGTGCCGGCTCGAACTATTACGGCAAGGGTGTGGGCGGTCTCGTATCGCGCAAGAGCATCGTCATGGTGATCTACCTTGTGCTGGTCGGCGCGACATACAATATCTTCAATACGGTTCCCGGCGGCTTCGTGCCGTCGCAGGACAAGCAGTATCTGATCGGCTTTGCCCAGCTGCCGGATGCCGCCAGCCTCGACCGTACGGAAGACGTCATCAAGCGCATGACCGACATCGCCCTGAAGCAGCCGGGCGTTGCCAACGCGATCGCCTTCCCCGGCCTGTCGATCAACGGCTTCACCAACTCGTCGAATGCCGGCATCGTCTTCGTGACGCTGAAGGATTTCGAGGAGCGCAAGACGCCTGATCTTTCGGGCGGGGCGATCGCCATGGCCCTGAACCAGAAGTTCGGCGCCATCCAGGATGCCTTCATCGCCATGTTCCCGCCGCCGCCGGTCAACGGTCTCGGCACGACGGGCGGTTTCAAGCTGCAGATCGAGGACCGTGCGGGCCTGGGCAACCAGGCGCTCGACGAAGCGACCAAGGCCGTGCTTGCCAAGGCCTATCAGACGCCTGAACTGGCCGGCCTGTTCTCCAGCTTCCAGATCAACGTGCCGCAGCTCTATGCCGATCTCGACCGCGCCAAGGCCGAGCAGCTCGGGGTTTCCGTCACGGACGTCTTCCAGACGCTGCAGATCTATCTCGGCTCGCTCTATGTGAACGACTTCAACGCTTTCGGCCGCACCTACAGCGTGCGTGTGCAGGCCGATGCCAAGTTCCGCGCCCAGCCGGAAGATATCGGCCAGTTGAAGGTTCGCTCGGCATCGGGCCAGATGATCCCGCTCGCGGCTCTCCTGAAGGTGGATGCCAGCACCGGTCCGGAACGTGCGAACCGTTACAACGGCTTCCTCGCTGCCGATATCAACGGCGGTCCGGCTCCGGGCTTCTCCTCCGGTCAGGCCCAGGCGGCGATCGAGAAAATCCTGCATGAGACGCTGCCGGCCGGCATCGACTTCGAGTGGACGGACCTGACCTACCAGCAGATCCTGGCCGGCAACTCCAGCGTCGTCGTCTTCCCGCTGGCGCTGCTGCTCGTCTTCCTGGTGCTTGCCGCCCAGTACGAGAGCCTGACGCTGCCGCTGGCGATCATCATGATCGTGCCGATGGGTGTTCTGGCCGCCTTGACCGGCGTCTGGCTCACCGGTGGAGACAACAACATCTTCACGCAGATCGGCCTCGTCGTCCTTGTCGGCCTGTCGGCCAAGAACGCGATCCTGATCGTGGAATTTGCCCGCGAACTGGAGTTCGAAGGCAGGACGCCGCGTGAAGCCGCGATCGAGGCCAGCCGCCTGCGCCTGCGCCCGATCCTGATGACCTCGATGGCCTTCATCATGGGCGTCGTGCCGCTCGTCACCTCGACGGGTGCGGGTGCCGAAATGCGCGCCGCCATGGGTATCGCCGTCTTTTCGGGCATGATCGGCGTCACCTTCTTCGGCATCTTCATGACGCCGGTATTCTACGTGCTCCTGCGCCGGATGACGGGCAACCGTCCGCTCATCCAGCACAACGACAACCATCCGCAGGACGAGGACGACCATATGAAGGTCGCTGCGGAGTAATCTCTCCTTTGTCGGGTAAATCGGGCGGGGACTTCGGTCCTCGCCCGTTTCGTTTTCGGGCATGCGACAAAAATGCGTTACGTTCATCAAAACGGTTGCATGCTGATGCGAGGGGGTTATCAAAGGCAGGCAACAGTTCGGGAGGGCCGGGTGATGCACGCATCGAAAGACGGCAGGAATGCCCGACCGGGAGGACGAAAATGACCGACAGCAAGACCGCCAAGCGCCGCCTGCGTTCGCAGGACTGGTTCGACAATCCCGATCATATCGACATGACGGCTCTCTATCTGGAGCGCTTCATGAACTATGGCGTGACGCCGGAGGAGCTGCGGTCCGGCAAGCCGATCATCGGCATTGCCCAGAGCGGCAGCGATCTGACGCCCTGCAACCGCGTCCATATCGAACTGGCCAAGCGCGTGCGCGACGGCATCCGCGACGCGGGCGGCATCCCGATCGAATTTCCGACCCATCCGATCTTCGAGAACTGCAAGCGCCCGACGGCAGCCCTCGACCGCAATCTTGCCTATCTCGGTCTCGTTGAAATCCTCTACGGCTATCCGCTTGACGGTGTCGTGCTGACGACCGGCTGCGACAAGACCACGCCGTCTGCGATCATGGCGGCCTCGACGGTCGATATTCCCGCAATCGTCCTGTCGGGCGGGCCGATGCTCGACGGCTGGCATGAGGGAAAACTCGCCGGCTCCGGCATGGCGATCTGGCAGTCGCGGCGGAAGCTTGCGGCAGGCGAGATCGACGAAGAGGAATTCCTGCAGACGGCGCTCGATTCGGCCCCTTCCGTCGGCCATTGCAACACGATGGGCACGGCCTCGACGATGAATGCGCTCGCCGAGGCGCTCGGCCTGTCGCTGACGGGCTGCGGCAATATTCCGGCCGCCTATCGCGAGCGCGGCCAGATGGCCTATCGCACCGGCCGTCGCGCCGTGGAGATCGTGCTCGAAGACCTGAAGCCGTCGGATATCTTGACGCGCGAGGCCTTCCTCAATGCCATCAAGACCAATTCGGCGATCGGCGGCTCGACCAACGCCCAGCCGCATCTTGCCGCCATGGCGAAACATGCCGGCGTCGAGCTGCATCCGGAAGACTGGCAGGTGCATGGTTTCGACATTCCGCTGCTCGCCAATGTGCAGCCGGCGGGCGCCTATCTCGGCGAGAAGTTCCACCGTGCCGGCGGCACGCCTGCCGTCATGTGGGAATTGCTGCAGGCCGGCAAGCTCAACGGCGACTGTCGCACCGTCACCGGCAAGACCATGCGGGAAAACCTCAAAGGGCGTGAAGCATGCGACCGCGACGTCATCAGGCCCTATGACGAGCCTCTGAAGGAGCGTGCGGGCTTCCTCGTCCTGAAGGGCAATCTCTTCGATTTCGCCATCATGAAGATGAGCGTCGTATCGGAGGATTTCCGCAAGCGCTACCTGCAGGAGCCGGGCCGCGAAGGCGTGTTCGAAGGCAAGGCCGTCGTCTTCGACGGTTCGGAAGATTATCATAAGCGCATCAACGATCCGCAGCTCGGTATCGACGAAAACACGATCCTCGCCATCCGCGGCGCCGGCCCGCTCGGCTGGCCGGGCTCGGCAGAAGTCGTCAACATGCAGCCGCCGGACCACATCCTGAAGCGCGGCATCAACAGCCTGCCGACGATCGGCGACGGGCGCCAGTCCGGCACGTCGGACAGTCCTTCGATCCTCAATGCCTCGCCGGAAAGTGCAGCCGGCGGCGGGCTTGCGTGGCTGAGGACCGGCGACATCATCCGCATCGACTTCAACAAGGGCCGCTGTGACATGCTGGTCGACGAGGCCGAGATCGAACGGCGCAAGGCCGAGGGAATCCCGCCGGTGCCCGCCGATGCGACGCCGTGGCAGCGCATCTACCGCAAGACGGTGACGCAGCTTTCCGACGGTGCGGTCATCGAAGGGGCGGCCGATTTCCGGCAGATCGCCAGCAATCCGCCAAGGCACAATCATTGATTGAAGCGTTTGTTCGGCAAAAGAATACTGAGCGAAAAGGAGGCAGTCGTAACGAACAGTTCACCTAGTAACTAGTTCGGTACTTACGAAAAGGCTTCATTAATGAGGGCTTGCGACTATATTATCAGTTTTTGCAGGCTTCCAAGGCTGAGACCAATTGCCCGAGAATAAACCAACGCGATCAGAGCAGGAGTTCCAGGATCTTCTTCGGCGACTGGAGCTGGCGCTTGATGCTTCGCAGATTGGTGTGTGGGAGCATAGTATCAACAAGGATGCTATTCTCTGGGATGCGCAGATGCACCGCCTGTACAGTACCGGCCAGACGGATCGGGAAGTGCCGACCTGGGTGTGGACGAATGCCATTCACCCCGAGGACCGGGAACGGGCCGAGCAGGATTTCGAGCGGGCGATCTCAGAACGCGGCGCCTACAATTCCCAGTTCCGCATCATTCTGCCGAGCGGGGAGATCCGGCATCTGCGCTCACGCGCGCATTTCTATGTCGACGAGGAGGGCACGCCGTCCTTCATCGGCGCCGAATGGGACGTGACCTCCGACGTGCTGCTCAATGCCGAGCTCGGCAAGCAGAAGATGATGGCGGAGGCCCGCGCGCTGGCACTCGAAGAAAGCAACGCGCGGATCGAGCATGTCGCCAATCACGATTACCTGACCGGCATGCCGAACCGGCGCCTGCTCGACAGGCGGCTTGCGGAGCTGCTGGCGGACAAGAGCGTATCGACGCTTGCGGTCCTGCATCTCGATCTCGACCAGTTCAAGCAGATCAACGACAGCCACGGGCACGCTGCCGGCGATGCCGTGTTGCGCGCGGCATCCCTCAGAATCCTGGCGGCCATTCCCCCCGATGGCATGGCCGCCCGTGTCGGCGGCGACGATTTCGTCATCGTTCTGGTCAATTTCGCCGGCCTCGACGCGTTGACCGCGATCGTCGAGGACGTGCAGCGGCGGCTGCGCAAGAAGATCCGCTTCGGGCAGGAGATGCTGCAGTCCGGCGCCTCGATCGGCGTTTCCTGGAGCAACGACAAACGGGCGCGCAATCTGCTCGCCGAATCCGATCTGGCGCTTTACCAGGCAAAAAAGCTCGGCCGCAACCGTATCGAATTCTTCAGCCGGCAGCTTCAGGACGACCTGCGCGGCAAGCGTCGCCTGGCCGAGGATCTGGCCCAGGCGCTGGAACAGGGCGAGATCATTCCCCACTATCAGGTGCAGCTCGACGCGCGCAGCCGCGAGATCACCGGGCTGGAGGCGCTGGCGCGCTGGAACCATCCGGAAAAGGGCCTGCTTGCGCCGGGCGTTTTCCTGCGCGTTGCGGATGAGTACGGGCTTTCGGCCGATATCGATGCCGCGATATTGCAGCGCGCGCTCGAGGATCGCCTTGCTTGGCAGGCTGCGGGCTGCAAGGTGCCGCGCATCGCCGTGAACATCTCGCCCGGGCGTCTTGCCGATCCCGCGCTGCTGGACAAGCTGCGCCGCTTGGCCATCCCGCCGGGCGCCATCGTCTTCGAGCTGGTCGAAACGATCTTCCTCGACGATTGCGACGAGAAATTCCTCGCCAATATCGACCTCATCAAGCAGATGGGCATCGATATCGAGATCGATGATTTCGGTTCCGGCCACGCCTCGCTGATCGGCCTTGTGCGCCTGAAACCGAAGCGGCTGAAGATCGACCGCCAGCTCGTTACCGATGTTGTGGAATCGGCCGAGCAGAGGCGCGTGGTCGGATCGATCGTCGAGATCGCCAAGGCGCTCGATGTCGAGGTGATTGCCGAGGGGGTGGAGACCGAAGCGCATGCGGTCACGCTGTCACGGCTCGGCTGCGACAGCCTGCAAGGTTTTGCCCTCGGCTATCCTTCCAGCGCCGCCGATACGGGAAGCCTGCTTGCAGCGACCGGCCACGACGACAAATCGCGAAGCGTTGCCGGCTGAGATTTGCAGCTGAGATCCAGTGGATGGTCGGAGGGTTGCGGTTTTGCCGGTCCAGCCGGTGAACGGCCTGGGCTGGTTCCGGGTGCGCCGACACGGCACGCCTTGGGTGCGTGCCGTATTTTTCAGGTCGTGCGGAAGCGGCCCCGGATCTGGCTCATGTAGAAATCGCCAGGAGAAGCTGCTGCGGTCAGTCCGACGACGATGCCTTCCGGGACGTCCTCGTAATGCCGGCGTTGGCCGTTGGTCAGATAGAGCGTGAGGTGTCGGGTCTCGCGCTTGTAGTCGATCGCTTCAATGAGTTTGGACTGCAGTCTAGTTTCCATGCGGTACTCCCCGATGTGTTTCGCGCGAGAGAGGTGGCTGCTGGATCCGACGAGCGGTTCAAGACAGCCCCAAAGCTAATCTCTGGTCGATTCAAGTCAAGGATCGAAAGCGCTGAGCCGCACCTATTTTGAGTTAAATGCGTCTGAAGTTTGACGCGCTAAATTAGCTCGGAAGGATTAGGAGGATTGCGCACGCCCTGGGGTGGAAACATGCTCCTCCAGCGCGTGTTCGAAGACGTTTGCGTCCAGCCTTCAAACGGGGATGACCTTGCGGTTGATTGCAGAACTGCTCCTTCTTGCCGGCCGCGTCTGTTGTGCGTTCGCGGCCGTTATAGGCGCGATGGCTTTCGCCTCCTATCTCGTCGCCTCTCCGGTCGATGCGACGCCGCGGATGGATGCGGAAAGCGGGGCGATCTGGACCTCCGTGCCGGTTCATGTCGATCCGGGCCACCAGCCCTATGAGCGCGTGCCCGATCGCTATCCTTTCAAGTTTTCGGCGGGCCGGTCCCTGACGGTCATCGACAACGCGACCTTTTCCCTCGACGGCAACACTTTCGTCCTTGCCGGTGTCCCGCGCATCGCTCCGCGGGCGCTCTGTGTGGATGCGAACGGGCGGCGTCTCGCCTGCGGTCAGAATGCGGCAGGTGCCTTGCGGACAGTCTTGCGCCGCGGCTTCATCGCGTGCAGCCGCAAGGCGTTGGCACCGAAACTGTTCATGGTCAGCTGCCTGCGGGACGGTCAGGATCTTGCCGGGCTGCTCAAGGAAGTGCCGCGGCCGCAGCTCTTTGCCGGCGCGCGGTAGTTACACGCGCCGCCAGAAGATGAGTTCCGGCACCAGCCAGGAGGGGTCGGGCGCGGGCAGCCAGGTCTTCGGGGAAAAGTAGTCCTTGGTGCGGCGCTGCTGGGCGGAGGTCTCCTGAAGCAGGAGCGTGAAGTTGAAGGCGCCCGGCCGCGAATATTCCTGGGTGAAGTTGATGAGGGCGCCGAAGCCTTCCTCCTTCACATCCTTCAGATTGCGGATCGCCGCCAGCGCCTCGTGGAAATCCAGCCAGGCCGGCTGCGTCAGCATGGTTTCGAAGATGCGCAATATGCTCGGGTCGAGCTGTCCGTTGCCGTCGGTCGCGGGGCCGACGAGCTTCACGCGCATGCTGGTGATCGTGCCCCTGCCATTGCCGCGCACGACGAGGAAGAGCGAGCTGGCGATATGCTCCTTCTCCTTCTTGTAGATATGTTCGTAGGAGCATTCGTACGTGTCGGAATTGAAGGCCGTTTCCGTCCATTCGCTGGTTTCGACGCCAGCAGAGCGCAGCGCCTCGCACATGACCGGTCCGGAAATCCGCCATGTGCGCAGGAAGACGCTCGCGAGTGCGGGCTGCGGCGGGTCGAACATGCGCGGCGCGATCTTGATGCTGACCGGCTCGGTGCGGCGGAAAACCCTGGGCGGCGGCGGAGGCGGGGGCGCTGCGGGCGGGAAAAGCTCTATGCCGAAAGAGTGGGCGAGCGACTTCAGGTGCCGCATGTCATTCGACAGCAGCACCGTTGCGCCAACGATCGAGACAGACAGAACAATCAGCAGCCACATGACGGCGCGGCCCTTTTTCGGCTGCGGCGCCAGTTTCATGTTCTGATCGGACGATGGCATCGTCAGTTCGCGAGACCTCGGACAATGGAAGTCATCATTTATAAGGCTCGCGCCGATGTGGCAATCGATCTCGGTCCGGGGGCGGCGCGATCGCTTTCAAGCGGCGCCGGCAAAGCTTTCGAAATGCGTCAGGCCGCGATGCGCCGGTAACGCTTTCTGATCCGGTCGATATAATACTGGCCCGGCGAGGGCGCCGTCACCATGGTGCTGACGTCATCGGCCGGCACGCCCTCGAACAGGCGCTCCTCGCCGTTGCGGAAGCAGATGCGCAGACGCCCGTCTTCCTGGCTGAAATAGACGTTCTGGATGATCCTGGATTTGACGGGAACTTCGTGCATCGTTTTTGCCCCTGTTTCGTTTTGAGGCAGCTTAAAAGTAAGGATGCGAAGATACCGTCAAGGCGTATGGTAAAGATTGTTTTCTACCTGGACAGTGGCAGTCTAAAAAACCGCGTTTCAATAAAATTGTAGGGATCGGCTTAAAAGGCCTGCAAATAGCGGCATGTAGAGTGAGCCTCATGAAAGCGGCCGGGCATGGACAGATGCGACCGGCGCTGCGGCCAGGTAAAAACAGCCGGCCGGCTGGAAACGGGGACTTTCGATGAGCAGACTTCTTCTTGCCGCCGCACTCGCAATTGCGGCATCGGGCGCAAGCCAGCCGGCTTTCGCTTTCGGCCCGGGCGGCTTTGGCCGCGATCTCATGTATACTTCGGCCATCGGCCACCTGCCCGAGGAGCCGCTGACGACGAGCGCCGGTTTCGTTCGCCCGAACGTGCCCTTGGCCCTGCAAGCGCCGGTCCAGGCCGAAGGCGAGGGCTATCGGCTCAAGGCCTATTCGCAGCAACTGACCATCGTCGTCGGCTTCGTCTTCGACAGGGTTGTCAATCAGGCGGCCGAGACCATCAGTGCTGCCGAAGCATTGGGGCCGTTTCTGCGCTAAGGCTTCAATACCTGATAGTTTCGTCTTTCGATTTGCGCCCGCCGGAAGGATCCTGCGGGCGCAGTAATTTTCTTGAGATTGCAATTACATTGTTTCATGCTAAGGCGAGATCGAAGTTCTTTTGCATTGCATTTCAAAACGACGACACGCATCGTTCAAGCCGTGAACGCAAGTTCATCATCACCGGTCTGAGCGCAGGGACAATCGACTTGGCGATTGCTTGGCGCATCAGAAAATGGACTTGCGGGTTTCAATCTGGGAAGGTTGCATGAATTCGGAATTTGCCGTTCGTTCCATGCGGCCCGGCGAACTGGAGCTTGCGCTGGAATGGGCACGTCAGGAGGGCTGGAATCCCGGCCTCGACGATGCGATCGCATTCCACGAAGCCGATCCTTCCGGATTTTTCGTCGGCGCCATCGGCGAGGTGCCGGTCGGCTCCATCTCGGTCGTCAAATATGGCGACAATTTCGCCTTTCTCGGTCTTTATATCGTACATCCCGATTTCCGCGGGCGAGGTTTCGGCAAGGCGATCTGGAATGCCGGTATCGCATCGGCGGGGGAACGCACGATCGGCCTCGATGGCGTTGCCGCCCAGCAGGCAGCCTACCGCAAGGCCGGTTTCGAGGTTGCCTACAACACGATCCGTTATGGCGGCGTGCCGACATCGGTGCCGCAATCGTCACTCGTCGCGCAGCCGGTTCCGGATGCGCGGCTCGAGGGCCTGCTGCGCTACGACAACGGTATTTTCCCGCAGCCCCGGGCAGCTTTCCTGGCCGCCTGGTGCACGGCGCGCAAGGGGCGCAGCTCGCTTGTCGTGCGCAAGAGCGGCAAGATCCGCGGCTACGGCACGATCCGCCGCTGTTACGAGGGCTATAAGATCGGCCCGCTTTTTGCCGGCGACGCAGACAGTGCGGCCGCCCTTCTGGCCGGTCTCATTCCACAGGCGCACGGCGCGTCGATCTATATCGATATCCCGGCCGGAAATGGCGAAGCGATTGCGCTTGCCGAAGGCATCGGGCTCGAACCCGTCATGGAAACCGCGCGCATGTATCGCGGTCCGGCTCCGGAAATCCCGCTGAAGAACGTCTATGGCGTGACGACGCTGGAACTCGGTTAGTCGACGGGCGAAGCCGGCACGGTGGGCGCCGCCGCCTTCGGACGGCCGGTTTCGGCGATGGCGATGCCGCCGAGCGTCAGCACGAGCGCAATCATGTGGAAAAGCTGCAGCGTTTCGCCGAGCAATGCCACGGAAAGCAGCGTGCCGAAAACGGGAACGAGATTAATGAACAGGCCGGCGCGGTTGGCGCCGATTTCCTCGACGCCCCTGATATACAGTATCTGTGCCAGCAGAGAGGCGAAAATTGCCGTGTAGACGGCGATCGCCCAGCCTTCGCCGTCAGGCCATTGCGCCGTCCCGCGGGAGGCTTCCCACAACAGCAGGGGCAGGGCGGTCAGGGCGGCACCAAGCGCCGGGATCGCCATCAGCGTGCGCCAGTCGACGACGGGTTTCCAGCGCAGGAAGATCGTATAGACGGAATAGGCGGCAACGGCGATCAGCATCAGGCCGTCGCCACGGTTGAGGCTCAGCTGCAGCAGCGTTTCGAGATCGCCATGGGCAGCCGTCAGGCCGACGCCGACAAGCGTCATGCCGAAGCCGATCACCTGGGCCAGCGAAACGCCGGTGCGGAAGAAGACGAAATTCAAGAGGAAGATCAGCATGGGAATGCCGGCCTGCTCGATCGCGACATTGATTGCCGTCGTGTATTGCACGGCCGAATAGAGCATGGCGTTGAAGGTCGTGTAGCCGATCACGCCGTAGAAGAAGAGCAGGGGCAGGTTCTTGCGCACCACCGGCCAGTCCTTCTTCAACTGCGGCAGCGAGACGGCGGCGATCAGCACGAGCGCCAGAAACCAGCGAAGGAAAGTCAGCATCATCGGGCTGACATGGCCGAGCGCCAGCTTGCCGGCGACGGCATTGCCGCCCCAGCAGAGCGTCGCAATGACGAGGCAGATATAGGCTGTGGCTTGCAAGGGGCTCTTTCCGTGCATCTCGTCTCTGGCGGGCTTTTATGACCGGGCTTAGCCTGCCGGCGGCTGATTTGTCACGTAAAAAGCCGAATCTGCTGTGACAACAGGGTCGCTTTCCCAAAAACAAAGCTTTATAGATGCGCGGGTTTGAGCAGGTGTGCGGTTCTCCGCCGGTAACAGGAAGAGTTAGATGACGAACGTGGTCGTGGTCGGTTCGCAGTGGGGTGACGAAGGCAAGGGCAAGATTGTCGATTGGCTTTCGGAACGTGCTGACATCGTTGTGCGCTATCAGGGCGGACACAATGCCGGCCATACGCTCGTCATCGACGGCACGAGCTACAAGCTCTCGCTGCTCCCTTCCGGCGTCGTGCGCCCCGGCAAGATGGCCGTCATCGGCAACGGCGTCGTCGTCGACCCGCATGCGCTGATCGCCGAGATCGGCCGGCTGGAGGCGCAGGGCGTGAAGGTGACGCCGGAAAACCTGCGCATCGCCGACAACGCGACCCTCATCCTGTCCCTGCACCGCGAACTCGATGCCTATCGCGAAGACGCGGCCTCCAACAGCGGCACCAAGATCGGCACGACGCGGCGCGGCATCGGCCCGGCCTATGAAGACAAGGTCGGCCGTCGCGCCATCCGCGTCATGGATCTTGCGGACCTCGAAGCCCTGCCGGGCAAGGTCGACCGCATCCTGACCCACCACAACGCGCTTCGCCGCGGCCTCGGCGTTGCCGAAGTCAGCCATCAGGCGATCATGGACGAACTGACCTCGATCGCCGATCGGGTTCTGCCGTTCCGCGATACGGTCTGGCTGTTCCTCGACAAGCAGCGCCGCAAGGGCGCCCGCATCCTGTTCGAAGGCGCGCAGGGCAGCCTGCTCGATATCGATCACGGCACCTATCCCTTCGTGACCTCGTCCAACACGGTGGCCGGCCAGGCCGCGGCCGGTTCGGGCATGGGGCCGGGTTCGCTCGGCTATATTCTCGGCATCACCAAGGCCTATACGACGCGAGTCGGCGAAGGTCCGTTCCCGACCGAGCTGACGGACGAAATCGGTCAGTTCCTCGGTGAGAAGGGCCATGAATTCGGCACGGTGACGGGCCGCAAGCGTCGCTGCGGCTGGTTCGACGCAGCCCTCGTGCGCCAGTCGGTTGCCACGAACGGCATCAGCGGCATTGCGCTGACCAAGCTCGATGTGCTTGATGGCCTCGACGAATTGAAGATCTGCGTCGGCTATACGCTCGACGGCGAACAGATCGACCATCTTCCGGCAAGCCAGGCAGCGCAAGCTCGGGTCGAGCCGATCTACGTCACGCTGGAAGGCTGGAAGGAATCGACGGTCGGCGCTCGCAGCTGGGCGGATCTGCCGGCGCAGGCGATCAAATATGTTCGCCAGGTCGAAGAGCTTATCGGCGCGCCCGTTGCGCTTCTTTCCACCAGCCCTGAGCGTGACGACACCATACTTGTGACCGATCCGTTTGAGGATTAATGTCGCGGGTCACTTAAGGCGACCGTTCGGGAGTGTGCCGGACTTCTTGAGAAAGTACTGATGGCGGATTTTATTGCAGTTATTCGGCGGGCAGTCGACGGCCTGTCTGAAAATACCCCCGAGATGCGGGTGAAGGTCTACGAGCGTGCGCGCGGCGCAGTGCAGCGGCAGCTCGAGAACATGAAGCCGCGTCCGCCGGAAGCCATGCTGCAACGCCAGCTTGAAAAGCTTGAGGCCGCAATCCGCGAAGTCGAGGCCGAGCATTCGGAAGCCGTGCCTGTCGAAGAGGCTGTCGCAGCCGTTCCTGAGCCCGAAGCCTATCAGGAGCCGGCGCCCGAACACGAAGCCGAACCGGAGCCCGGGCAGCCGGCCCCCGTTGCCGAGGCGCCTGCCGACGAAAGCGATGACCGGCAGGACGCGGAGCCTGTCTACGAGCAGGCTGCCGAGCCGGAAGAGGTTGTCCAGGCGGCTGCTCCCGCCGAAGAGGCCGTGCCCGAGCATGCCGGATGGCATCCCTCTCATGAAGAGGAGGCGCCGGCAGAGGAGTGGCGCGCGCCGGAGGAGGCTCAGGATCATGGCGAGCCCGAGCACCTTCATGAACCGGCGGAGGAATATTTCCGCGAAGAGCCGCGTCCCGAAGAGGTCGCTGCCGAGCCGGTAGCCGAAACCGCCAGCGAGGTGGAGGAAGAGGTTCACCAGCCGGCGCCGCGCGGCCTGGACCGCGCGTCCAATCGGCTTGTCGAGCCGATGGCCGATTTCGAACCGCAATCGCAGCCGCAGACCAACGACTTCATCGAGCACACGCGCGAGGAACCGATTGCGGTGGATGCGGCAGCGCATTTCGATCGCATGTGGTCCGAGCCGGCTGCCGAAACGCCGGCTCCCATACCGCAGGAAGCCGAGACCGAGTGGGCGCGCGAAGAGCTCCAGTCCTTTGCCGAGGCTACGCCTGCCGTTCCCGCCGATGCTTCGGCACGCGCTTTCGACGAGGTCTCGACACTCGGAAACGGTGCTTCGCCGGCCGCCATGCCGACTGCCAAGGAAAACTTCTCCTGGGAAGCGGCCGCCTTCGACGACCTGCCGCCGATCGAGGCCGGCACAGACAAGAAGACGCCCGTTTCCGCGCATTTCGACGACGTCGATATCTTTGCGGAAGTGCATGCCGGCAACGGCTCCAGTTCGGCGGCTCCCGCGCCGGCCGCAGCCCCCGGCGAAGGCTGGCGCGAGGCGCGTGCGCTGCGTGGTTACGACCGCCGCAACGCTGCAGCCGACGACGACGACAGCAATCCGCCGATGGATCTGGACCAGATCGTCGCTTCCAAGATGCAGGGCAAGAGCTTCCGCATGGAGCCCAAGCGCCGCCGCTTCGGCATCGGCACGATCCTGGCGGTGCTCGTGACGCTCGGCATTCTTGGCGGCGGCGCCTATGCCGGCTGGACGAACCGCGAAGCGGTAATGGCAATGGTCGACGGTCTCGTCAGCTCGGCGCCGTCGCAGGCGGCGCGCGACGACGCGGCCACGCCGGGGGCAACGTCTCCGGCGCAGCAGAACGGCACGCCCGCAACACCCCGGGCGACGGACGAGGGGGCTGCGACGCCGCCGGCGCGAGCCAACCAGGAGGTCGCCTCGCTCGACGGTTCGGCTGCCAATACCAAGTTCACCCAGCGGCTGCTTGCCGATGGCACCGAAGTCGATAGCGGACCTGCGGCCGTACCGGGCACGCCGACGGCGGAAGGCAAGTCGGTCGCCGAGCAGAATGTCGCTGCCGCCGATACCAGCGCGCCGAGCGTCCAGTCCGATGCTGCGCCGGCCGAAAACCTGACGCCGAACGGCGCTGTCGCAGCGCCCGCCGCACAGAGCACGCCTGTCGGCGCCACGGAAAAGATGTTCCTCTACGAGGAGCGGATCGGTGAAAGCTCGCCCACGGCAATCGAGGGGTCCGTCGTCTGGACCGTGCAGCACGAAGCCGGACAGGACGGCCGTCAGGAAGCCACCGTGCAGGGCAACGTCACCGTGCCGGAGCGCAACCTTTCGGCATTGCTGACCTTCAAGCGCAATTCCGATCCGTCGCTGCCGGCAAGCCATCTGGTCGAGATCGTCTTCTCGGTTCCGCCGAATTTCGAAGGCGGCAGCATCGACAGCGTCCAGCGCATTTCGATGAAGCGCACCGAGCAGGATCGCGGCGATCCGCTGATTGCGGTTCCGGCCAAGATCACCGACGATTTCCACATGATCGCGCTCAACGACTATCCGGATGCGCGCAAGGCCAATCTGGACCTTCTTGCCACCCGCGACTGGATCGACATTCCGATCACCTATCGCAACGGCCGCCGGGCGCTCTTGACCATGCAGAAGGGCGCCACTGGCGGGAATGCCTTCAACACGGCGATCAAGGAATGGACGGCGCTCGGAGATCTCTCGACCAGCCAGTGAGGTCGAAGATCCCTGAAAAGCCGGGCAAAACAAAAGGCGGGCCGCAAAGACCCGCCTTTTTCATGTCGTTACTGCGGCCGGCTTATGCTGTGACTTCGACCACACGCACGGCCTTGGCGCGCTCCAGCGCTTCCTTGCGGACCGCGTCCTGCACCTTTTCGAAGGCGCGGACCTCGATCTGGCGGACACGCTCGCGGCTGATGTCGAATTCGGCCGAAAGGTCTTCCAGCGTCACCGGATCTTCGGCAAGGCGACGAGCCTCGAAGATGCGGCGTTCGCGGTCGTTCAGCACGCTCATGGCCTTCGACAGCATGCGGCGACGGGTATCGAGCTCATCCTGCTCGATCAGCACGTCTTCCTGGCTGTCGTGGTCGTCCACGAGCCAATCCTGCCACTGGCCACTGTCGCCTTCGGAGGCCTTGATCGGGGCGTTCAGCGATGCGTCGCCGGAAAGGCGACGGTTCATCGAAACGACCTCCTCCTCGGAGACGTTCAGCTTGGTGGCGATCTCGGTCACATGTTCCGGCTTCAGGTCGCCGTCGTCGATAGCCTGGATACGGCCCTTGAGGCGGCGCAGGTTGAAGAACAGGCGCTTCTGGTTGGCGGTCGTGCCCATCTTCACCAGAGACCACGAACGCAGGATATATTCCTGGATCGAGGCCTTGATCCACCACATGGCGTAGGTGGCAAGGCGGAAACCGCGTTCCGGATCGAACTTCTTGACGGCCTGCATCAGGCCGACGTTACCTTCGGATACGACTTCGCCGATCGGCAGGCCGTAGCCGCGATAGCCCATGGCGATCTTCGCGACGAGGCGAAGGTGGCTGGTGACGAGCCTGTGGGCGGCGTCGCGATCGCCGTGCTCGGAGTAACGCTTGGCGAGCATGTACTCTTCCTGCGGCTCCAGCATCGGGAATTTGCGGATTTCGTCGAGGTAACGATTGAGACCGGCTTCGCCGGCGGTAATGGACGGCAAGTTATTTCGGGCCATAATGCACCCTCCTTATATGGATTCCGGTTCCCGATGGAACGCGCCCTCGCGTTAAAGGCAAACCGGGACATGCGGCTCTCTCAAAGCCCGCAATAGGTCCATTTACAGATAAGTATGGCGAAACGGGGATTCAAGGTGGTCCCGGCGTTCACGAGCCCGTTATCGGGCCTTGGCCGGCGCCTGCCGCCGGCATTGATTTTACAGGCGGCTGCCGCATTTTTCCAGTGGCGGCGGCACTCTTGCACGACCGCTTCGATGAGGGGAACCTGATGACCAGACCAGCTTTTGCCGCCATCCTGCTGCTTTCGCTTTCGGCCGTTCTTTCATCCTGCGCCAATACGGCAAGGGGACTGGCGGAGGATGGGCGCGATACCAGCCATGCTCTCGACAATGCCACGCACCGGATCCTGGGTGCAGGCGCCAAATAGCGGTCGCAACCTCTCAGCCGCGCAGCGCTTCGGCAAGCTCGATCATGTCATCCGGCAACGGCACTTCGAAATGCATCACCTCGCCGGTACGCGGATGCTCGAATTGCAGCATGTAGGCGTGCAGCGCCTGGCGGCCGAACGTCCTGACGACCTTGCGGGCCTCGTCGGGCAGTAGATTGGCCTTGGTCTTGAAGCCGGCGCCGTAGACGGCATCGCCCAGCAGCGGATGGCCGATATGGGCCATGTGGACGCGGATCTGGTGGGTGCGGCCGGTTTCCAGATGGCATTCGACGAGAGAGGCGAGGGCGCTCGCATCCGGGTTTTCGTGGAAGCGTTCGAGCACTTCGTAATGGGTGATCGCCTCGTCGGCATTGTCGCTGTCGGCGCGCTTGACGGCGCGGCGGGTGCGGTCGCCGGTGGCGCGGCCGAGCGGCGCGTCGATCGTTCCCGAGAGCGCGCGCGGACGACCCCAGACGATCGCCTGATAGGCGCGTTCCAGCGGCATGGTGCGGCCGTGATCGGCAAACTGCAGCGAGAGATGGCGGTGGGCCACGTCGTTCTTGGCGACGACCATGACTCCGGTCGTATCCTTGTCGAGGCGGTGGACGATGCCGGGGCGGCGCACGCCGCCGATGCCGGAGAGCGTGTCGCCGCAATGGTGGATCAGCGCGTTGACGAGAGTGCCGGTCCAGTTGCCGGGACCGGGATGAACGACGAGGCCGGCGGGCTTGGAAATGACGATGACGTCTTCATCCTCGTAGAGGATATCGAGCGCAATAGCCTCGCCCTTCGGGGCCGGATCTTCAGGCTCGGGCAGAGTGATCTCGTAGCTGTCGCCGGCTCGCACCTTGCGTTGCGGGTCGGTAACGGGCGCGCCCTTCAAAAATACCTGCCCGTCCTTGATCAGCGCCTTGATGCGGCTGCGGGAAAACTCCTCGCCGACCTGCGCGGTCAGCCAGGCATCGAGGCGGCCTTCGGCCGTCTCGTCGGCGGTCAGGACTTTTCTATTGTCATCTGCTTGTTTAAAGGGGTCGCTCAAGACGCTTCTTCTCCGACGTATTTTTAGAACGGGACGCCATAGATGACGAAATTCGAGCCAGCCGACGACGAGCAGGAAGAAAAGCCCCTCGATCCGGCTATGGAAAATGTCCGGCGCAAGATGGTTCGCCTGCAGATCGTCTCGGGCGCCATCATGTTCGTGAGCCTTATGGCGGTCTTCGGCGCCGTTGTCTACAAGGTGACGCGTGCGGAACCGTCCCAGGCCACGGCATCTGCAGGCTCTTCCGGCGTTCCTTCAGACGCACCGGTAACGGCAACCGCTTCGCTGCCGCTCGGCTTCAGGATCGAGCAGACGTCGCTTTCCGGCGGGCAGATCCTGTTTTATGGCACCGATGTCGACGGCAAGCGCAAGGCGCTGGTCTTCGACATCAAGGCAGGCCGGATCGTGGCCAATATCACGCTGTCGGGCAATTGAGGCCGGCATGGCCGCAAAGCCCGTCACGATCGAAAACCCCGGCGATCCGCGAATTGCGGAGTTTCGCGACATCCGCGAGCGCGACCTGACGGGCCGGCAGAACCGTTTCATCGCCGAAGGCACGGTCGTGCTGCGCATGCTTGCCGAGGCGCATGCGGCGGGCCGGGGATTTTCGGCCGAAAAGATACTGCTGCTCCGCAACCGGCTCGAGGGCGTGTCCGAGATTCTCGACCGCTTTCCCGTCGAAGTGCCGGTCTATGTGGCGGATGCCGATGTTCTGGACGGTATCGTCGGCTTCAACATGCATCGCGGCGTGCTCGCTCTCGGGCGGCGGGAGCAGGCGGCGGAGGCCGCGCTTCTCGATGGGCTGCCCGAGCGGGCGCTGGTTCTGGTGGGCTGCGGCATTTCCAATCACGACAATGCCGGGTCGATGTTTCGCAATGCCGCTGCCTTCAAGGCGGATGCGATCCTTCTTGACGAGACGTGCTGCGATCCGCTCTACCGCAAGGCGCTGCGTGTTTCGGTCGGCTCGGTGCTGAGCACGCCCTACCACCGCGGCGGCGATGCGATTGCGCTGCTGTCGAGCCTTGCCGAGCGCGGCTTTGCCATCTGGACGCTTTCTCCGCGCGGCGAAACGGACATCCGCCGGATACCGGCTTGCGATCGCATGGCGCTCGTCGTCGGCACTGAGGGCGAGGGGCTGCCGGAGGCGGTGCTTTCCCGGTTCCGCAGCGCGCGCATTCCCCAGTCCGACGGGCTGGACAGTCTCAACGTGGCGACGGCGACGGGTATCGCGCTCTTTGCCATATCCTCGGCGATGGCGCGGATCTGACGGTTCAGCGCTGCGGATCGGCGATGATCGTGGCCGCGCGGTCGGCGAGGTTTACGCGGTCGTTTGCTCCCTTTTTCTCGCCGGCGGCAGGAAGGAGGGGAAGGATCGGAGAGGACGGGCCTTCCTTGAGGGCTGTGAGCGCCACCATGTTGGCGGCGATCGAGGTAATTTCCTCGCGAAGCGCGCCATCGCGTCCCGTGTTGTTTCTTGCCTTGAACAGATGGTCGGCAAGGGCTGCGCTGCGCCGGCGCACATTGTCGCTCATCTGCGCGGCGATGGCGGTGAGATCGAGTTCGGAGGTTTCCGCCTCGCTGGCCGCTTCGGCGGGCAGATCGGCCAGCGACTTGGCGAGGCCGGCATCACGCAGCACCTTGGCGGCCTTGCGCAGTTCGGCATTGGCGGCCTTCAGCTGATCCTTCAGCCTGGCGATTTCCTGCTGCCGGCGGCCGAGGAGAACTTCCTTGTCCGCAGCGGAGGCGGCCTCGCGGGCGGCCTTGTCTTCCAGGCGAATGACCATGTGCTGTTGCTGGCTGAGCTTCTGTTCGGCGTCCTTGGCGCGCTTCTGCAACACGGTCATGTCCTGGCGGATCGTATCGCGTTCTTCGCGCAGCGCGTTGGCTCGGAACTTCAGGTTCTCGGCTTCCGTCTCGCGCGCTGCAAGGTCGATCTTCAGACTGTCCGTCTGTTCCGCAAGTTTGGAAAGCCGCGCACGCAGCGTTTCCAGTTCGCTATCCTTGTTGGAGCCGGCCTGTTCGGCAATGTGCAGGCTGGTCTTCAGCTGGCTGATATAGTTCTCGTCCTTGCGCAGGTGCGAGCGCTGCTCGGCCGCCTCAACCTGCATTTCGCCGATCTGCGCGCGCGCCTCGTTGACTTCGGAGGCCAGTCTGCCGGCATCGACGGCAAGCGCGTCGTGGCGAAGCTGCAGGGAAAGCGATTTCTCGCGTTCGCGCTGCAGGTCCTGCGCCGTGCGGGCATTTTCGGCGGCGTAGAGCGCGCGCACCATATCCTTCTGTGCCCGCACTTCCTGCGGGCTCAGCGGCATCGTCGCCTTGAGGCGGTTTTCCGTATACCAGACGATGCGGCGATGGACGGCAGGCAAGACCAGAAAGACAAGAAAGGCCGCGGTCAGGAAGCCCAATCCGAACAAAAGAGCATATTCGATCACGGCGCGGCCATCGATTCGAAGGTTGATACGGGTCAGTCCGGTTGATTAAGCACGCAGCCGCCGCATCGGCAAGGCTGCGCGCACCGGCAGGACCATATTCCCAAGGATATTAGCGCCGGTTCCGGCTTTTCAGAAGGGGTTCCAGGTCGGGTTCGGCGTGATCTTGAGGTAGCCGACATTGATTCCGAGACGGGCGCCGACGCCGGTGCGGATCGGTACGACCAGGACATTGTTGTTCTTGAGCAGCGTCATGCCGAAGCCGGCAATGACATAGGCCGAGCCGCTGACGCCGCCGAAGCGCGCATAGATGGAATCGATGGAGGGCAGGTCATAGACCAGCATCATGACGCGGGAGCCCTGGCCGCCGTAATCGAGGCCGAGGGAGGGACCCTGCCAGTAAAGCGGATGTTCGCCGGCATTCTTGGTGTTGAGCTGGCCCTCGCCGTAGGTGAGGCCGGCGATGAAGGCGCCGCCGCCTTCCTGGCCGAGAATGTAGCCGTTGGGCAGGCCGTATTTCTGGAAGGCGTTTTCAACAACCTTGGCCAGACCGCCGCTGGTGGAGCCGAAGAAGGAGTGGCCGGCATCGACGATCTCCTGCATCGTGTACTGGCCGTTGTCCTGCGCGGCGGCCTGTCCGGCCACGACCACCGAGGATACCATGATCGCGGTCAGCAACCTGCAGAAGCCGATAAATCTTCCGAGAAATTGGAGGCGCATGATGTCATCCATTCGTCATTGTCAGGGGCATTGGCATTTGATGCATTTTGCGCCGATCGTCTTAACAATCGGTTTACCAAATATGGTGTCATTATGGCGATGAGTACGGTCGCAAACTTCGCGCAATTTTGATCAGGCACACTACCGGGTGGAATGACACTGCCGCCCTCAGGAGACGATGATGTCCAAGAACCCGAATCTCACTCTGTCCGGCCCGGACCTGGCAGCACTTCTGTGCAGCCGCGTGTGCCATGACGTGATCTCGCCCGTGGGCGCGATCAACAACGGCCTGGAGCTTCTGGATGAAGGCGGAGCGGATTCGGACGCGATGGATCTCATCCGCACCAGCGCGCTCAATGCTTCGGTTCGCCTCAAATTCGCACGCCTTGCCTTCGGTGCCTCCGGTTCCGTCGGCGCCTCGATCGATACCGGCGAGGCGGAACGCGCCGCCAAGGACTTCGCGGTGGCCGAAAAGAAGACCGAGGTGACATGGAACGGTCCGCGCGCGATCGTCGCCAAGAACAGGGTCAAGCTGCTCCTGAACCTCTTCCTCGTCGCCTATTCCTCCATTCCGCGCGGCGGCAGTCTGGATATCACGCTGGAAAATCCGGAATTCGATGCGAGCTTCACGCTTGTCGCCAAGGGCAAGCTGATGCGCGTGCCGCCGAAATTCATCGAAATCGCCACCGGTACCGTCGAAGAGGCGATCGATGCGCATTCGATCCAGCCTTACTACACCGTGCTGCTGGCGGAAGAATGCGGCATGGTCCTGGATCATGTGGTTGGCGCCGAAGAGATCGTCTTCACTGCCAAGGTCGCTGCCGCGTAGTTCACCGATTGCTGATCGAAGCGGCGGCGGTAACGATTCCTTAGCCTGATCGACCTATCTTCGAAGGTTAGGAAGGCCCTCGACGGAGACGGCGCGAGGGGTAAGGAGCTGCCATGCAGAGATTCATGATCACCGACAGTTCGGACATCGTTCGTAAGGTCGGCAAGCGAATCCTTTCCGAGCTCGATTTCCTGGTCAGCGAAGCGTCGAATGCCGAAGAGGCGCTGCAGCGCTGCCAGGCCGAACTTCCCGAATATCTGATCGTCGATTCGGGCATGGAGGGAGCGCTCGATCTCATCGCTGCCATCCGCGCCATGGATGGCGGCAAAGAGGTGAAGATCTATTATTGCGTCATCGAGGCGGATCTCAAGAAGCTGATGGCCGGCAAGCGGGCCGGGGCGACCGACTTTCTGCTCAAGCCCTTCGACCGCAAGATCCTTACCGCCGTGTTCGGAAATCGGGCAATCGCCGCCTGACGGGCCGCGCCAATCGTTAACGGGAGCCGTCCTTCGGGGCGGCTTTTTCATTTCGCGATAGCCGCGCCCAAACAAAAATCCCGCCACTAGGGCGGGACTTTCAAGGATAAGGGGATTCGGCGGATCAGGCGGTTTCGGCGTATTCGGCACCATCGGGCTCGCGCAGCACATAGCCGCGGCCCCAGACGGTTTCGATATAGTTGGCGCCGCCGGCAGCATTTGCGAGCTTCTTGCGCAGCTTGCAGATGAAGACGTCGATGATCTTCAGTTCCGGCTCGTCCATGCCGCCGTAAAGGTGGTTCAGGAACATTTCCTTGGTGAGCGTAGTGCCCTTGCGGAGCGAGAGAAGCTCCAGCATCTGGTATTCCTTGCCCGTCAGGTGCACGCGCTGGCCGCCGACTTCGACGGTCTTGGCGTCGAGGTTGACGATGAGTTCGCCCGTGACGATGACCGACTGGGCATGGCCCTTGGAGCGGCGGACGATGGCGTGGATACGGGCGACGAGCTCGTCCTTGTGGAACGGCTTGGTCATATAGTCGTCGGCGCCGAAGCCGAGACCGCGAACCTTGTCTTCGATGCCGGCCATGCCCGAAAGGATGAGGATCGGCGTCTTGACCTTCGACAGGCGGAGAGTGCGCAGCACTTCATATCCGGACATGTCGGGAAGGTTCAGATCGAGAAGGATGATATCGTAATCGTATAGCTTGCCCAGATCCACGCCTTCTTCGCCGAGATCCGTCGTATAAACATTAAAACTCTCAGATTTGAGCATCAGTTCGATGCTCTGCGCCGTAGCGCTGTCATCCTCGATGAGAAGTACCCGCATAATTATCCCCTTTACCGCCGCCGAAAGGTGGCATGGCCCCCTACGCGATACCGAATAAGCTACGTGATTTGGAAGCTGCCACGAAATGGTTAACAAATTCTAATTCACTCTGGCAAGGAGTATCGAATTTATTAAATAATTTTTCCATTTCTCTGTTTTCCAATGGGAATCTCAAAACCCTATTCTCAACTTCGACATTAAGAAACAGCGCTAAGTGATTCATCCGACTCGCTAATGAAAAGGTTCGGTTTTCCTGTCCTGGCATTTACCGAGCCTTAAATCATCGGGCCTATCATTAACGATGCCCGTAAACGAAAGGTTACCAGCGGTAGGTTTTTGTTAATATCGCAGGAAATTTTTCGGCAAACCGTGTCAAAGCGGCGCGCAAGGGCGGTTTCAAGTTGAGCCGGGGTCTCGCATCACGGGAGTAATGCGTATGAAGTCGCGAGAGAGCCTCGTTCGCCTGAAGGAGTTTCAGGTTAACGAAAAACGTCGTCAGCTGCAGCAATTGCAGATGATGATGTCCGAATTTGAACGGATGACGAAGGATCTGGAGAGCCAGATCGTCGTCGAGGAAAAGAAGTCCGGTATTTCCGACCCGAATCACTTTGCATATCCGACCTTCGCCAAGGCCGCACGTCAGCGTGCCGACAATCTTCAGGTCTCGATCAAGGAACTGAAGGTTCAGGAGGAGGCGCTGGAACTGGCGCTCGAGGAAATGCAGGCGGAATATGCCAGGGCGACGGCGCTCGAAGAGCGCGACGGCGCAGTCCGCGCCAGGGCCTGACGATACTGCGGGCGCCGATGGCCGGCGCCTTGGGGGATTAACACAGAAGCCATGCATGACGGGCGCGGTGTCCGTCATGCATGGCTTTTGGTGTTTCTGCCGCGCCAGGCGGCTTTCTCAGTTCACCACGTCGTTCCATTCGGGGTGGCGCTGCGCCTGTGATTTGAAGAAGGGGCACAGCGGGATGATCTTCCAGCCGCCCTTGCGGGCCGCCTCGACCGCATGAAGGGCGAGCGCCTGGCCGACGCCCTTGCCGCGCAAAGCGTCCGGCACGCCGGTATGATCGATGATGATAAGTTTCGGCGATGTGCGGGAATAGGTCATTTCCGCATCATGGCCTTCCACAGTCGCAACGTAGCGGCCGCCGGAACCGTTTTCCTCAATCCTGATATCCATGCCTGTCTCCTGAAGAATTATATGGCCGGAAGCGTGACATGGCCGCATCGGCATGCCAAGCGTGGCGGCAGGAGACAGTGTGTTCAAAAGGGGCGGGGAAACTTGAACAGGCTTGCGGCGATCCGGCCCGTTCTCATGGTAGCGGCGCCGTTCCTGCTGGCGCTCGGCCTTGTGCTTCCGCTCATCCGTTTCGAGAAGCTCTGGTTCTTCGACGAGACGCCGTCATTCCTGCAGATCGTGGCTTCGCTCTGGACCGGCGGCGACATGGCGCTTGCGGCGCTCGTTGCGCTTGTCTCGATCGTGCTGCCGGTTCTGAAGTTGATCGGGATTGCGGCTGAATCGGAGGCTGCCGGCGGCACCGGCAGCCTGTTTTATCGCAATGTCGTGCCGCATCTGTCCAAGTGGTCTATGATGGATGTGCTGCTCGTCGCGATCGTGATTGCGGCGGCGAAGACGACGGGACTTGCGAATGCGTTTACGCAGCCCGGCCTCTGGTGTTACGCGGCCTCGGCAATGATTTCGGGCCTTCTTCATTCCCTCAAGGGAAATGCGTCCGGCCCGAAATAATCAGCGAATGGTGGCTCAGTGGCGGTATTGCTGGATGCGCGTGGTGCGCAGGCCGGCGAGACCATGGCTGTTGATGGAGGACTGCCAGGACAGGAATTCTTCGACAGTGAGCGTGTACCGCTCGCAGGCTTCTTCCAAGCTCAACAGGCCACCGCGAACTGCCGCGACAACCTCTGCCTTCCGGCGGATGACCCAGCGCCGCGTATTGGGCGGCGGAAGATCCGCAATCGTCAGGGGGCTGCCATCGGGGCCGATGACATATTTCACTCGGGGACGTATCATTTCGGTCATTGGACTCTCTACACAACGCAAGACCACGGGCGCCACTCTAACTTGCCACATTTAAAAATTGCCTAAACGCATCGTAAGACTTTGATAACAAATTTAGACGCGCGCCCGGACGGCTGATTTGCGGGTGCCTGCCGTTACGTCAATTTGAGGCGGCTGCATGGGAGCCATGCGGAATAAATGTTACATATTCTTGCCGGACAATCTTATAAGCGCTGCAACATAAGTATGAGCGCAAAGACTTCGTTTCCGCTCTTCTCGCAGTATCAATAAAGATTGCCGTTTGATTGCTTCGTGTCCTTCGGATGCGGGGCAAATGCCGTCTTTCCGATCGTCCGGCGCGTCCAATCCGCGGCCGGTTGCGAGGCAGAGCCGAAGCCAGGCCCGTGAAGGAACACGAGAATGAAGAGACGTGAACGCGCAGTCCGCGACTGCGCCGATGATGCCGCATTTTCTGCGTCCGAGGCCCGTTTTGCCGGCGTTTCCGCCGTCGACGGCCCAAGCCGCCTGGACGCGCTGGCGAAGGCCGCCGGGTTCGAATATTACCTGTTTTCCGTCTTCCCGCGCGGGGACCGCACGGCCTTTCTCGAAAACAAGCTGGTCAGCAACTGGCCGCAGAGCCTCATCAATTTCTATGAGGAGGCGGACCTCTTCTATTGCAGCAAGCTGGTCGCCGTCATGAAGCGCACGATCATGCCCGTCTTCTGCGAGGAGGGGCCTTTCGGCGGCAATGCGGCGAATCAGGAAAACCGCCGTCTCAACACGATGTTTCAGATGCACGGGCTGCAGCGCACTTTCGCGTTCGCGCTGCACGACGCTGACCTGAAACAATACATATTCGCTTTTTCGGGTGCGCGCGCCATGCCTTCGCACGAGGAGGCGATGGCGTTGCTCTATGGCTGCATGGAGCTCCTGGACACGCTGCCGGGCGACGAGAAGCCGGAAGACCGGCCATCCGAAACGCTCACCCGGCGCGAGATCGAATGTCTGCGCTGGTCGGCTGCAGGCAAGAGCAGCGACGAAATTGCGATCATTCTCGACCTGTCGTCGCACACGGTGGTGGGATATTTGAAGAGCGCGATGCGCAAGCTGGATTCGGTCAACCGCATGCAGGCGGTTGCCCGGGCATTCCGGTACCGGCTGCTGTAACAGCCGATACCCTTTATTCCATCAGAAGCCTTTGCCGCCGTTCAGCTCGGAAATCAGCGTTCCGACGATGATGCGCATGTCCATCAGCAGCGAGAAGTTCTCGACATAATAGAGATCGCTGGCGATGCGGGCGCGCGCCTTGGCCGGGCGGTCCGTCGGGCCGCGCAGGCCGCGCATCTGCGCCAGGCCGGTGATGCCCGGACGCATGGCGTGGCGGTGATGATATTGCGGAACGAGTTCTTCGTAGAGCATGCCGCCGGCACGCATGCCGATCGCGTGGCAGCGCGGTCCGACGACCGACATGTCGCCCTTCAGCACGTTGAGAAGCTGCGGCAGCTCGTCAATGTTCGAGCGACGCAGGAAGGCGCCGACGCGGGTGACGCGGGGGTCGTTCTTGACCGTCTGCGCGACGCCGGTGACGTCCTGCATGTCCGTGCGCATGGAACGGAACTTGTAGACCTTGATGGCGCGGCAGTTCTTGCCCCAGCGCGTCTGCTTGAAAAGAACGGGACCGGGGCTGTCCATCTTGATCAGGGCTGCGACGACCAGGAGCAGCGGGGCAAGCACGATGAGCGCGCTGATCGAGGCAAAAATATCGAAGGCTCGCTTCAGCACGAACTGCACCGAGGCGGGGGGCGGAACGATGCTGTCGAGTGCGGTAACTGGGAACCTCGCGTTGACCTGACGAACAGGCGTAACGCGAAAGCTCTCTTCAGAAATACTTTTGTTAAGGTCCATGACGCTCAAGGATCTACCCTTTGTATTTTGAAGCTTTCGGCGGTGTCATTCGCTGGCTTGGTTAGCGCCAGAATAAGGCGCGACAATGTTAGGCGACGTTTAACCCTACTACATCCTAAATTTGCGACATTTGTTTAACCGAGTCCAGAGAAATTTCGCATCGCAGCAAACTTCGCAGTTGCGTTAAGTTTATGCAAAATCAGGAGTTTTATTTTTCAACCGGGATTTTTATTAGGAATTTTATGTGCTTGGCAGATTCGGGACAGCAAACGACGGTTGTGATGGTTGTGGCCTACACCGTGCCAAAACGTGCCATTCCCGTCGGCGCCAAGGCGATCCTGGCCCTGCCGGAATGGAATTGGTCGTCTATTGTGCCGGAATGGGAGCGAGGGGAGGCGGCCGGAACCAACCTTCCGAAACTATGGTCTGACTGCCACAATTATGTCTGCCTGTCGCGGCGATGTTACCGAAGTCACATTGGGGCGGCGGCGCGGATTGTGGCGACATTGTGTCAAGGCGCATGCGGCCGCAAGGTGGCGCACGGGTTATCGAGGTGAAAAGCGGAGACGGAAATTGCCGGGTGATTCTCCCGGCCGGAAACATCCGGGCTCGGGTGCCCGGCAGTCGCGCGGAACAATGCCGCGACAAAGGCAAAGACGCCGGGGGCGGCGATCGTTATGCCTGCTCAAGCACAGGCTTGGTGCCGCCCCAGGAGACGAAGTGGGGATTTGCGAAGTCGAAATCGGCAGCCGCACCGGTCTTGCCGTAGATGAGCGGCCGGCCGTCCATCGTCACGGTCGAACCGCCTGCCGCGCGCAGCACTGCGTCGCCGGCTGCGGTATCCCACTCCATCGTGCGGGTGAAACGCGGGTAGACGTCGGCCTTGCCTTCCGCCAGCAGACAGAATTTCAGGGACGAGCCGATATTGGTGCATTTGGAGATCGCATGTTTCGCAAGGAAGAGGCCGGTCTCGGGACTGTCGTGCCGAAAGCTTGCGAGCGCCAGGGTTTCCGCCGGCCGCTTGCGCACTTTGATCGGCATTCTTGCCTTTACGGCAAAATTCTCGTCGATCACCAGCTTTTCCGCATGCGCGCGCTCGCCGGAAAATGCGATGCCGAGGGCCGGGGCAAAAACGATGCCGGCGACGGGAGCGCCATTTTCCACATAGGCGATGTTGACCGTGAATTCCTGGCGCTTGTCCAGGAATTCGCGGGTGCCGTCGAGTGGATCGACGAGGAAGAACGACTTTCCGGCGATGTCGGGCACCTTGCCGGCGGCCACCGATTCTTCGGCGATGACGGGGATGTCGGGGAAATCGCGTTCCAGATGCGTCAGTATGATGCGCTCGGCCTCCCGGTCGGCGACCGTCACGGGGCTTTCGTCAGCCTTCATTTCCACCGGGCAGCCGTTGCAGAAGACCTCGATGATGGCCCTGCCGGCTTCGAGCGCCGCCCGTTCAAATGTGCTCAGCATGATCCTGCCGTTCGTCCGCGAATTCGCCTTGAGACTGCTGCGCCTCATATAGTGCATGGGAGCCCTTGCCGCATCCCCTTGCCGGGAAGCTGCAACTCTAGCACAGGCTCGCAGGCCGGCACAAAGCGCATCGTGAGCGATGCTCGTGAAATGGCATTCGCAATTGCCGGCATCCCGGAGGCTGAAATTTCGCCATCTTCCTTATTTGTGGAATAGATTACGCACGAGGCGGGTATTTCCTGACCGGGTTCGCGCCAAAAGATTAATGGCTCTGGCTAAAAATTTGCCATTTCATGCCGTTTTTGTGTGGATTTTGGTTCGAATTGCGCCATTTAAGCCTGTTTGCCCAAAATTCTGGCCCAGTAAATCCTTTTTGTCTTCACATTTCCGACGAAACCGCTATGCAATGCGACTAGTGGCTCGTGTGAAAGCACGTGCGATAAAACCAATAAGAGATGCAACTTAAATTTGGTTCGCATCCAGGGGAAATGACATATGGAGTATTTCGTCCAGCAGCTCTTCAACGGGCTGACTCTCGGATCCATCTATGGCCTTGTGGCTATTGGCTATACGATGGTTTACGGCATTATCGGCATGATCAACTTCGCCCATGGCGACATTTTCATGCTTGGTGGTTTCGCTGCTCTTATCGTCTTTCTCGTTCTCACATCCATCTTTGCAGGTCTTCCGGTAGCCGTGCTGCTGCTGGCAATGCTTGTGGTCGCGATGCTGATGACGAGTTTGTGGAACTGGACGATCGAGCGCGTCGCCTACCGTCCGCTGCGCGGTTCGTTCCGCCTGGCGCCGCTGATTACCGCGATCGGCATGTCGATCACGCTGTCCAACTTCATCCAGGTCACGCAGGGTCCGCGCAACAAGCCGATCCCGCCGCTCGTCGGCACGGTCTACAATATCGGCGGCATTTCGATCTCGCTGAAGCAGATCATCATCATTGTCGTGACGGTCGTCCTGCTTGCCGCCTTCTGGTATCTCGTCAACAAGACGGCGCTCGGGCGCGCCCAGCGCGCAACCGAACAGGACCGCAAGATGGCGGCGCTGCTCGGCGTCAATGTCGACCAGACCATTTCCATTACCTTCGTCATGGGTGCGGCGCTCGCTGCCGTCGCCGGCACGATGTTCCTGATGTACTACGGTGTCGCGTCCTTCACGGATGGCTTCATCCCGGGCGTCAAGGCCTTCACCGCGGCCGTTCTCGGCGGCATCGGCTCGCTGCCGGGCGCCGTTCTCGGCGGGCTGATGATCGGCCTCATCGAATCCCTGTGGTCGGCCTATTTCACCATCGCGTACAAGGATGTCGCCACCTTCGCCATCCTTGCATTCGTGCTGATCTTCAAGCCGACGGGCATCCTCGGGCGACCGGAAGTCGAGAAGGTATAAATCATGGCAAACATCGACACTTCTGCGGGTAAGCCGTGGTCTTCGATTGTCCAGAAGGGGTTTAAAGAAGCCTTCCTTACTGGCCTCATTTCGCTTGGCTTGTTCGTTCTCTATATCGGTCTCGGCACGCAGCAAAACATAAACAACGAGCTGATCGTTGTTCAACGCTGGGGCCTGCTGGCAGTTTTCGTGCTGATTGCGGCCGCTGGTCGTTTTTTGGTCGTTATCTTCAAGGCGAGGCCAGGTCTTTTTGCCAGGGTCATGCGTGTTGCATTGCCTGTGGTGATTTCGCTGATCGTGGCATTTATTGCCGCCGACTTTGTTCAGAAGGAACAATGGTACGATCTGGCTATTCTGGCCGGTATTGTCGTGGTGGCGGCACTCCTGTGTTTGCTGACTATTTATGTTTTGCTCCCTGCCGAAAAAAAACGGAACGAGCGAAATGCGGAAGCAGCAAGATTGGGTTTGCCGCAGGAAAAGAGCCTGTACGAGACCCATTTTCTGAAGGCCGTGCTTGTTGCGCTGATACTCTATCCACTGGTGATGGTGGCGAAATTCGGTGCGCAGGGTTCGTTGACGTTCGTTGACAATTTCGGGGTTCAGATCCTGATTTACGTGATGCTGGCGTGGGGCCTGAACATTGTCGTCGGGTTGGCTGGCCTTCTTGATCTTGGCTACGTCGCTTTCTACGCGGTCGGAGCTTATTCCTATGCGTTGCTGTCAAGCTATTTTGGTCTCTCATTTTGGGTGCTGTTGCCGCTTTCGGGCATACTCGCGGCGCTTTGGGGGCTGATTCTCGGTTTCCCGGTGCTGCGCCTTCGCGGCGATTACCTGGCGATTGTCACGCTTGCCTTTGGCGAAATCATCCGTCTTGTCCTCATCAATTGGACTGATGTGACAAAGGGGACTTTCGGTATCACCGGCATCGCCAAGGCTTCGATCTTTGGCATCTGGAGCTTTGATATCGGCAAACCGAACAATTTCGCGAAGGCTTTCGGGCTCCCGATGGCATCGGGTTATTACAAGGTCTTCCTGTTTTACGTTATCTTGGCTCTGTGCATGCTGACGGCCTATGTAACGATAAGACTTCGCCGTATGCCGATCGGTCGAGCATGGGAGGCCTTGCGTGAAGACGAGATCGCTTGCCGTTCGCTTGGGATCAATACGGTCACGACAAAACTGACCGCCTTTGCGACGGGGGCGATGTTTGCCGGTTTCGCTGGTTCCTTCTTCGCGGCGCGCCAAGGGTTCGTTTCGCCTGAATCTTTCGTTTTCCTTGAATCGGCGGTCATTCTCGCCATTGTTGTTCTGGGTGGTATGGGTTCGCTTACCGGCATTGCTATTGCTGCGATTGTGATGGTTGGTGGCACGGAGGCGCTGCGCAGCATGGATTTCCTGAAGGATATCTTCGGGCCGACCTTTACGCCGGAACTCTATCGCATGCTGATATTCGGCCTTGCCATGGTTGTAGTGATGCTTATCAAGCCGCGCGGTTTCGTTGGCTCACGTGAACCGACCGCTTTCCTCAAAGAGCGCAAAGCGGTTTCGGGAAGCTTTACCAAAGAGGGCCATGGTTGATGAGCCCTGTCGAGAACACGATGTCGAGTGACACTTTGCTTAAGGTCGAGCACCTGTCGATGAAGTTCGGCGGTCTGATGGCCATCAACGACTTTTCCTTCGAAGCCAAACGTGGCGAGATCACCGCGCTTATCGGTCCGAACGGCGCCGGCAAGACGACCGTCTTCAACTGCATCACCGGTTTCTACAAGCCGACGATGGGCATGATCACGTTGACGCAAAAGAGCGGCAAGGAGTATCTTCTTGAGCGCCTGCCGGACTTCCGCATTACCAAGGAAGCCAAAGTTGCGCGCACCTTTCAGAACATTCGCCTGTTTTCGGGCCTTACCGTTCTGGAAAACCTTCTCGTTGCTCAACATAACAAACTGATGAAGGCTTCGGGATTCACCGTGCTGGGCCTCCTCGGCATTGGCCCTTACAAAAAGGAAGCCGCAGCAGCGATCGAGCTTGCGCGTTTTTGGCTCGAGAAGGCTGATTTGATCGATCGCGCTGATGATCCGGCCGGTGATCTGCCTTATGGCGCGCAGCGCCGTCTGGAAATTGCCCGTGCCATGTGTACTGGCCCTGAGCTTCTCTGCCTCGATGAGCCTGCGGCAGGTCTTAACCCACGTGAATCGGCTGCCCTTAACGCCCTCCTGCGAGGAATTCGTGCTGAAACGGGTACATCTATTCTGCTTATCGAGCATGACATGTCGGTGGTCATGGAGATTTCCGATCATGTTATCGTTCTGGAGTATGGCCAGAAAATCTCCGATGGCACGCCCGATCATGTGAAGAACGATCCAAGGGTCATTGCGGCCTACCTTGGTGTCGAAGATGAAGAAGTTGAAGAGGTCATAGCGACCGTAGAAGGGGGCGCAATCTGATGGCCGGGGAGCATCTTCTCAAGATTCAGGGCGTCGAGACATATTACGGCAATATTCGCGCGCTTGCCGGTATCGATGTTGAAGTCAACAAGGGAGAGATCGTCAGTCTGATCGGCGCCAACGGCGCTGGCAAATCAACGTTGATGATGACGATCTGCGGCAGCCCGCAAGCCCGTACCGGCTCGATTATTTTCGATGGACAGGATATTACCAAGCTGCCGACGCATGAGATCGCGCGGCTTCGTATCGCCCAATCACCCGAAGGGCGACGTATCTTCCCGCGCATGACCGTTATGGAGAATCTCCAGATGGGCGCCGGTCTCGATAATCTCAAGTACTTCCATGAGGATGTGGAGAAAATTTTCGCAATGTTCCCGCGCCTTAAGGAACGTCACTCGCAGCGTGGCGGAACTCTCTCTGGCGGCGAGCAGCAGATGCTTTCGATCGGCCGTGCGCTTATGGCTCGCCCGAAACTACTGTTGCTTGATGAGCCCTCGCTTGGTCTTGCGCCACTGATCGTCAAAGGCATTTTCGAAGCAATCAAAAAACTCAATGAAAACGAGGGATTGACCGTATTCCTTGTTGAGCAGAACGCATTTGCAGCTTTGAAACTTTCGCATCGCGCTTACGTGATGGTCAATGGCAAGGTGACGATGAGCGGTTCCGGCAAGGATCTGCTTGCCAATCCGGAGGTTCGCGCCGCTTATCTCGAAGGCGGCCGGCATTGATCCTCGCGTACAGGAGAGTTTAATTATGCAGGGACTTTTCTTCGAGAGCGACGTCGGCGCTCGTACAGTCATCCGAGCGCTCGTGGTGCTCATCGGCTTCTGGACGGCTTGGCGCGCCGGCCGGGCGGTTGCGGACGGTTGGAGCAACTATCCGCTGGCCGTCGTCTATACTTTCCTGCTCGCCTGGGTGATGCAGTTCCTGCACCACGCGCTGTTTGACGGACCGATGCTCAGCGCCTTCTTCTATGCCATCGATTTCGTAACGCTGCTGATCTTCTCGACGGCCGGGTTCCGCTATCGCCGCACCAACCAGATGGTCAACAACTATTACTGGCTGTACAAAAAAACTTCCGCGTTTTCGTGGAAGGAGAAACATTGACAGCCCGTTGAAACTAGGCATGAATTGCCTTCAGAGTGGAACAGCTTTCCTGGCGCAGTCAAAGGTGGGGTATGCGTCAGGCCTTGGAAGAAACCCGCCCAAAAATTGGGAGTAACAATATGAAGAAGTCTCTCTTGTCAGCAGTGGCACTGACGGCGATCGTCGCTTTCGGCGGCGTTGCGCGAGCTGACATCCTGGTGGGCGTTGCTGGTCCGCTGACCGGCGCGAACGCTGCGTTCGGCGCACAGCTGCAGAAGGGTGCCGAACAGGCCGCCGCTGACATCAACGCTGCCGGCGGCATCAACGGCGAGCAGATCAAGATCGAGCTCGGCGACGACGTTTCCGACCCGAAGCAGGGCATTTCCGTCGCCAACAAGTTCGTTGCCGACGGCGTGAAGTTCGTTATCGGCCACTTCAACTCGGGCGTTTCCATCCCGGCCTCCGAAGTCTACGCCGAAAACGGCATCCTCGAAATCACCCCGGCCGCTACGAACCCGGTTTTCACCGAGCGTGGCCTGTGGAACACGTTCCGTACCTGCGGTCGTGACGACCAGCAGGGCGCGATTGCCGGCAAGTATCTGGCAGACCACTTCAAGGATGCCAAGATCGCCGTCATTCACGACAAGACGCCTTACGGCCAGGGTCTTGCTGACGAAACCAAGAAGGCTCTGAACGCCGCCGGCGTCACCGAAGCCCTCTACGAAGGCGTCAACGTTGGCGACAAGGACTTCTCGGCCCTCATCGCAAAGATGAAGGAAGCCGGCGTATCGATCATCTACTGGGGCGGTCTGCACACCGAAGCCGGTCTCATCATCCGCCAGTCGGCCGATCAGGGCCTGAAGGCAACGCTCGTTTCGGGTGACGGTATCGTCTCGAACGAACTTGCTTCCATCGCTGGCGACGCCGTTGCCGGTACGCTGAACACGTTCGGCCCGGATCCGACGCTGAACCCGGCCAACAAGGACCTCGTAGCTAAGTTCAAGGCCGCCGGCTTCAACCCGGAAGCCTACACGCTCTATTCCTACGCTGCGATGCAGACGATCGCTGCTGCTGCCAAGGCTGCCGGTTCGACCGACGCTGAAGCCGTTGCCGGCGCCATGAAGGAAAAGGGTCCGTTCCCGACCGTTCTCGGCGATATCTCCTTCGACGAAAAGGGCGATCCGAAGCTTCCGGGCTACGTCATGTACGAATGGAAGAAGGGCGACGACGGCAAGTACAGCTACTTCCCGAAGGCCGACTAATCTCAGCCTCCGGCAGTAATGCCTTTCATGGAAGCCCGGTCATCGACCGGGCTTCCTTCGTTTTGTCGCCGGCGCAAGATTGGGTGTCGCGGCAGGCGAAAGCCATTCCATTCCCGGCCCTCATGGCCTAAGCCAGAAGCAAAGGATGGAGGAACCAGATTGATGACCAAGCCCCGTATTCTCGTGACCCGGCGCTGGCCGGCTGCCGTGGAGGCCGTGCTCGCCGAGCGTTTTGACGTGACGCTGAACGCCGATGACGTGCCGCTCGGTGAAAGCGAGTTGCGCCAGGCCGTGTCGGACTATGACGCGGTGCTGCCGACCGTTTCCGACAAGCTGCCGGCCTCGGTTTTTGCCGGCGATGTCCGCGCGAGGATTCTCGGTAATTTCGGGGTCGGCTTCAATCATATCGATATCGCCGGCGCCAAGGCGAAGGGCATCGTCGTGACGAATACGCCCGGCGTGCTGACCGACTGCACGGCCGATATTGCCATGCTGCTTCTCCTGTCCGTCGCACGCCGCGGCGGGGAAGGGGAGCGACAGTTGCGCGCCGGCGCATGGAAGGGCTGGTGCCCGACGCATATGATCGGCACGAAGGTGAGCGGCAAGACCGTCGGCATCATCGGCTTCGGGCGCATCGGCAAGGCGTTTGCGCAGCGCTGCCATTTCGGCTTCGGCATGGACGTCCTGTTCTTCAATCGCTCGAAGGTCGATCCGGCCGAGGCGGCGCGTTATGGCGCGCGCCAGCTTGCTTCGGTGGAAGACGTGCTTGCGGCTTCCGATTTCGTCTCCCTGCATTGCCCCGGCGGCGCGGAGAACCGGCACCTGATGAATGCGGCACGCTTTGCCGCGATGAAGCCGGGAGCCTTTCTCATCAATACGGCGCGTGGCGACGTGGTCGATGAGGCGGCGCTGATTGCGGCGCTGACAAGCGGCACGATCCGCGGCGCCGGGCTCGATGTTTACGAGGCGGAACCGCATGTGCCGGAGGCGCTGCGGCGCATGGAGAATGTCGTTCTGCTGCCGCATCTCGGCAGTGCCACGGAGGAAACGCGCACGGCGATGGGGATGAAGGTCGTGGAGAATGTGACCGCCTTCTTCGAGGGGCGGGAAGTGCCGGACCGGGTGGTCTGAAGGCGCCGTCCTTCACTTGCTACATCTCGTGCAGCACATGCGCCGCCTTCACGGCGGCGGATGCCCTGTTCTCCACGCCGAGCTTCACATAGATCTGCTCCAGGTGCTTGTTGACCGTGCGGGCGGAGAGGCCGAGAATTTCGCCGATATCGCGGTTGGCCTTGCCCTTGGCGATCCACATCAGCACTTCGGATTCGCGCTGGGTCAGCGCAAAATGCTGGCGCAGCACTTCGTCGTCGCTGCGCTTGCCGGCGGCAGTCAGGCGGAAGAGATATTCGTCCGGGCCGATGGCGCCGAGGAAGGCCAGCTGCAGGGCGGCCTGGCCGGCATGGGCGATGGAGATCAGCGCGTCGCGGGCCGCGGCGGCACGTTCCCGCATCCAGTTGCCGATGGTGCGGGAGACGACCTCCATGCCGTCGTCGCTGCCCATGGCGGCGTTGACGAGGCGGGTCGCCTGCGGCGTGGACCAGTGGATCGCGCCATCGCCCTTGACGGCCAGCAGATGGCGGCCTGCCGCATCGAGCGCCACGCGGGCGCTCTGCGCCGAGCGGGCATTGCGCAGGTGGACGCGGATGCGGGCGCGGAGTTCATCGATATTGATCGGTTTCGACAGGTAATCGACGCCGCCGGATTCCAGCGCGTGCACGACATGTTCGGTTTCGGTGAGCCCGGTCATGAAGATGACAGGCACCTGGGCAACCGCGGCATTGGCCTTCAGCCGGCGGCAGGTCTCGAAACCGTCCATCGAGGGCATGACGGCATCGAGCAGGATGAGATCGGGCGTGATGCGCTCGACGATGTTGAGCGCGGCCGAACCCGACGTGGCGATGAGCACGGAAAAGCCCGACTGTTCCAGTGCGTCGGTCAGGAAGCCGAGCGCCTCGGGCGAATCGTCGACCAGGAGAACGATGTCGCGGGGAAGCTCAGCCAACGGTTTCACCCTTTTCTTCGAACCTGTGCAGGAAATCCATGAAGCCGGCGAGATCGAAGGCGGCGACATAGGAGCGGAGTTCTTCCGTGAATGGCTGATTTGCCTCCAGCTTGGCAAGGTCGGCGAGCTTGGCTTCTATACCTCTGATATAGCCGATTTCGCCGAGGCGCAGCAGCTCCTGCACATGCGCCGCGCCGGGGCTGCCGAGCGGCATGGTGGCGGCCATCGGCGCCGGTGTCTGGTCGTCGGCATAAAGCCATTTCAAGCCGAGATGCAAAGCGAGCTTGTCGCGCAGCTGCCTGATGTCGACGGGCTTGCCGATTGCATCGTTGTGGCTGTCGTCGCTGTCGCCATGGGCGGCGGCATCGCCGATATTGGCCGAGAGCATCAGGATCGGCGCCGTGCGTCCCGTCTCGCGCAGGCGCGAGACGAGCTGCCAGCCGTTCATGCCGGGCATGGAAATATCGACGAGAAAGAGGTCCGGCTCGATGCCTTCGACCAGCGTCAGGCAGTCCGGGCCGCTTGCGGCCGTCAGCACGATGAAATCGAGGGGAGCGAGGATTTCACGCATCATCTCGCGATGGTCCTCGTTGTCGTCAACGACGACGACGGTGCGGCGCGGGCCGTCATAACCGGCGATCTTTTTCTCCTGCGGCGGGGCAGCGGGGCGCATGACCGCCGACAGCATGAGGCGGACGCGGAAAGTGGAGCCCTTGTCCTTTTCGCTCGCGACGGAGATTTCGCCGCCGAGCGTGTTGGTCAGAAGGCGTGTGATGGTGAGGCCAAGCCCGAGGCCGGGCATGGGACGCACGCTTTCGGCCTCACCGCGCTGGAAGGGCTCGTAGATGCGGGTCAGGTCCTTCTCGGCAATGCCGCGGCCGGTATCGGAGACGGTGAAGGTCGCGACCTGGCTGCGATAGCCGATATCGAAGGTGACGCTGCCTTCGTCCGTAAACTTGATGGCGTTGGAAAGCAGGTTGACGAGGATCTGACGCAGCCGCTTCTCGTCGGTCCGCACGAATTGCGGCAGGGCCGGCGCACGGTCGTGGATGAAGGTGAGGCCCTTGGCCTGCGCCTGCGGGCGGAACATGTCGACGATCTGGTCGAGGAAATCCTGGATGTTGATCTCGTTCGAATAGACCTGCAGGCGGCCGGCCTCGATTTTCGAGATGTCCAGGAGACCGTCGATCAGGCCCGAGAGATGTTCGGCGCTGCGGCGTATGACCTTGATGGAGGACTGGCGCGGGGTGGGGATCGTTTCGTCGCGTTCGAGGATCTGGGCGTAGCCGAGAACGGCGTTCAGCGGCGTGCGCAGCTCGTGGCTCAAGCCCACGACATAACGGCTCTTGGCGCGGTTGGCGGCTTCCGCCGCCTCCTTGGCGGTCTGCAATGCCGCGTCGGTCTTCTTGTGGGCAGCGATTTCCCTGAGAAGCAGCGTGTTCTGGCGGGAAGACTCTTCCTCGGCGACGACACGGCTGTCATGGGCAAGCACATAGAACCAGCAGGCGATGCCGGCGATGACCGAGAAGACGAAGAAGACGATCAGGATCGTGCGGTTGACGACTTCGGCCGTCTCCGGCGAGGCCGAGGCGACCTGATGGGCGATCATGGCAAGGATCGCGCCGACCGCCGTCAGCGCCAGCGCCACCGCAATGCCGTAGCGGCCGAGGCGGGTGGTCAGTTTCTGGACGATGGTTTCCGGCAGCAGGGTCTTTGCCACGGCGCCGACCTGCGCATTGAAGCGGGCCTTCGGCTTGCACATGTCGTGGCAGCGGCTGTCCAGCGAGCAGCAGAGCGAGCAGATCGGCGCGGCATAGGCGGGGCACCAGGCCATGTCCTCCGGTTCGAAAGGATGCTCGCAGACGGAGCAGGTGATGGTGGTCAGGTTCTTCCAGGCGTGGCGCGGCTTGCGGGCGAGGTAGAACCTGCCCTTCGTTGCCCAGGCAAGAGCGGGCGAGGCGATCAGCGCGATCACCAGCGTGATGTAAGGAGCAAGCGAGGCGGCGACCGAGCCGAAGACACCGAAATGGGCAACGAGCGCGATGCCGGCCGACAGCGTCATGGCGCCGAGGCCGACCGGGTTGATGTCGTAGAGATGGGCGCGCTTGAATTCGATGCCGGGCGGGGCAAGGCCGAGCGGCTTGTTGATGAAGAGGTCGGCAGAGATGGTGCAGAGCCAGGCCATGGCGATGATCGAGAAGATGCCGAGCGTTTCCTCGAGCAGCCGGTAGATGCCGAGTTCCATCAAAAGCAGGGCGATCGCCACGTTGAAGACCAGCCAGATGACGCGGCCGGGATGGCTGTGCGTCAGGCGCGAGAAGAAATTCGACCAGGCGAGCGAGCCGGCATAGGCATTCATCACGTTGATCTTCAGCTGCGAGACGACGACGAAGGCGGCCATCAGCAACAGCGCGGCATTGTGCCAGGGGATCATGTAGCCGAAGGCGGTCAGATACATCTGCGCCGGGTCGGCGGCGCGGTCGACCGGCACGCCCGAGGTAAAGGTCAGCACCACGAGGAAGGAGCCGGCCAGCAGCTTCGGCGCGCCGATGATGACCCAGCCGGGACCGGCGAGGAAGACGGCAAGGCGGTGGCGCCATTTGCGCTGCGGGTCGGGCGGCAGGAAGCGCAGGAAGTCCGCCTGTTCGCCGATCTGCGACATCAGCGCCAGAATGACGGCCGAGGCCGCGCCGAATTCGACGAGGTTGAAATCGGCGACCGTGCCGGGCGGGCCGGAGGCATGGCGGATGCCGGCAAAGGCGCGCCAGACATCGAATTGCTGCCAGTCCATCAGGGCGATGAAGATGAAGGGCAGGATGTTGAGGATGATCCAGAAGGGCTGGGTCATCAGCTGGAACTTGCTGATCAGCCGCACGCCGTGGGTGACGAGCGGGATCACCATGACGGCGCTGATAATGTAACCGATCCATAGGGGTATGCCGAGCGTCAGCTCCAGCGCGCCCGACATGATCGAGGCCTCGATCGCAAACAGCATGAAGGTGAAGCTGGCATAGATCAGCGAGGTGATGGTCGAACCGATATAGCCGAAGCTCGCCCCGCGCGTCAGCAGATCGATATCGACGCCGTGGCGGATGGCATAACGGCTGATCGGCAGGCCGATCGCCAGCATGGCGATGGAGGCGACGATGATGGCGAAGAAGGCGTTGGTCGTGCCGTAGGAGAGCGTGATGGCGCCGCCGATCGCCTCCAGCGCCAGGAAGGAGATGGCGCCGATCGCCGTCTGCGAGATGCGCTGGGAGGAGAAGCGCCGGGCGCTCTTGGCGGTAAAGCGCAGCGCATAGTCTTCGAGCGTCTGGTTGGCGACCCAGCGATTATATTCGCGTCGCACAGGAATGATGCGTTGGCGCGCTGCCATGCGGTTCCTTCAGGCTTCTTGTTCCCGTTGTGACGCTTTCGTAACACGGATCATCCCAGCGCTTAAGAGTGCGGTGCAGCGCAAACCTGCACATTTAGCCCCGTCGGTTACGTCAATCGACGTATACGGTTTTGCGATGCAGCACCCGATAGTTCTTTAAGCAACAGTTAATCTCCGTTTCCGGCCTGTTGCGGAACAAGAAGAGGGGAGTTCAACCAGATGAATCTCAAATCCATATTTACGGGCGCTGCGCTCGGCGCGGTCATGGCCGCATCGGCCGCCTTCCACGGCGCGGTTGCCGCCGACGACACGATCAAGGTCGGCGTTCTGCACTCGCTCTCCGGCACGATGGCGATTTCCGAAACGACGCTGAAAGACGCCATGCTGATGCTCATCGACGAGCAGAACAAGAAGGGCGGTCTCCTCGGCAAGAAGCTCGAAGCCGTCGTTGTCGACCCGGCTTCCGACTGGCCGCTGTTTGCCGAAAAGGCCCGCGAGCTGATCGAGAAGGACAAGGTTGCGGCCGTCTTCGGTTGCTGGACCTCGTCTTCGCGCAAGTCGGTCCTGCCGGTTTTCGAAGAACTGAACTCGCTGCTCTTCTATCCCGTCCAGTACGAGGGTGAAGAATCCTCGCGCAACATCTTCTATACGGGTGCCGCTCCGAACCAGCAGGCGATCCCGGCCGTCGACTACCTGATGAACACGGAAGGCGTGAAGCGTTTCGTGCTCGAAGGCACCGACTATGTCTACCCGCGCACGACCAACAAGATCCTGGAAGCCTATCTCGAATCCAAGGGCATTCCGAAGGAAGACATCCTGATCAACTACACGCCGTTCGGTTTCTCCGACTGGCAGACGGAAGTCTCCAAGATCAAGGAATTCGGCTCGGCCGGCAAGAAGACCGCCGTCGTCTCCACCATCAACGGTGACGCCAACGTTCCCTTCTACAAGGAACTCGGCAACCAGGGCATCAAGGCAACCGATATCCCGGTCGTCGCCTTCTCGGTCGGCGAAGAAGAGCTTGCCGGTCTCGACACCAAGCCGCTCGTCGGCCACCTGGCAGCCTGGAACTACTTCGAATCCGTCGATACGCCGATCAACAAGAAGTTCATCAAGGAATGGCACGCCTTTACCAAGAACGACAAGCGCGTGACCAACGACCCGATGGAAGCCGCCTATATCGGCTTCAACGCCTGGGTTAAGGCTGTTCAGGCCGCCGGCACGACCGATACGGATGCGGTTCTCGACCACATTATCGGCGTCTCCGTCCCGAACCTCTCCGGCGGTACCGCAACCGTCATGCCGAACCACCACATCACCAAGCCGGTGCTGATCGGTGAAATCCAGGCCGACGGCCAGTTCGAAATCGTCCAGCAGACCCCCGAGGTCGTCGGCGACGAATGGTCCGACTTCCTGCCGGACTCCAAGGATCTGATCTCCGATTGGCGCAAGCCGATGAACTGCGGCAACTTCAACGTTGCCACCGGCAAGTGCGGCGGCAAGGGTTCCTGAGTTGGCCCGTCCGACATGAGCCAGAAGAACTTCCGTCCGGATTTCAGATCCGGGCGGAAGCTCCGTCCCCAGCGGTTGCTGCCAAACAGGCCAACGATTTAGGCGGGAAAGCCGATGTATCGCGCCATCAAGATCTTTCTTTTGACCCTTTGCCTGAGCCTCACGGGGCTGACGGCCGGCCTGAAGGCCCAGGACGATATCCATGCGCTTGTCGATGCGCTCGGCGTCGGCGGTTTTCCGGAGCGCGAGGCGGCCATCAAGGCGCTTGTCGCTTCCAAGGATGCGCATGTCAGCCGGATATTGCAGCAGCTGAGCGACGGCCTTCTTTACGTCAATTCCGACGCGGGCGGCCCTGTGCTGGTGCAGGGCGGCACGGATGACGAGCCCACCTATTCCGATCCGCTTACCGGCGAAGCCGTTGCCGATATCGATCCCGACACGATGTCGAAAGTGAGGATCAACAATTCCGTGCGCACGCTCATCGGCACGATGATGAGCCAGCTGACGCTCCTGAGCCCGGATCGCGGCGCCCGTCTTGCGGCTGCCCAGGGGCTTCTGAAGGATGCCGATCCGGCCAATCTCGACCTGCTGAATGCCGCGCTTGCCGGCGAAAAGGACGCCGAGATCAAGGGCACGATGGAAGCGGCGCGTGCGGTCATGGTGCTGAAAAGCGATGTCAGCGCCGACGAGAAGAGACAGGCGATCGATACGGTTGCCGCCCGCGGTGGCCGCGATGCGCTGACGATCCTGACGAGCGCGCTTGCCACCGCACCTGACGATCTCAAGCCGGCCATACAGGCGCATATCAGCACCATCAACCGCAGCCTCGCGCTCTGGGATATCGTCCAGAACGTCTGGTACGGGCTGTCGCTCGGCTCGGTGCTGCTGCTGGCGGCCATCGGCCTTGCCATCACTTTCGGCGTCATGGGCGTCATCAACATGGCGCATGGCGAGATGGTGATGATCGGCGCCTATACGACCTATGTCGTGCAGGAATATATCACCGCGAACTTTCCCGGCATGGCGGATTATTCGCTGGCCTTTGCCGTGCCCGCCGCCTTCGTCTTCACCGGCTTCGTCGGCCTCGTCATCGAGCGCGTCGTCATCCGCTATCTCTACGGCCGGCCGCTGGAGACGCTGCTTGCAACCTGGGGCGTGTCGCTGATCCTGCAGCAGGCGGTGCGCACGGTGTTCGGCCCGACCAATCGCGAAGTGCGCAACCCGAGCTGGATGTCGGGCGCTTTCGAACTCGGCGGCTTGTCGATCACCTGGAACCGTCTGTGGATCATCGTCTTCTCGATGGCCGTCTTCGTGGCGCTGCTGATGCTCCTGAAGCGTTCCGCCTTCGGCCTGCAGATGCGCGCCGTCACCCAGAACCGGCGCATGGCCTCGTCCATGGGCATCCGCACCGGCTGGGTCGATGCCTTCACCTTCGCGCTCGGCTCGGGCATTGCCGGCATGGCGGGTGTCGCCCTCTCGCAGATCGACAACGTCTCGCCGAACCTCGGCCAGAGCTACATCATCGACAGTTTCATGGTCGTGGTCTTCGGCGGCGTCGGCAATCTCTGGGGCACGCTGGTCGGGGCGCTCTCGCTCGGCGTCGTCAACAAGTTCCTCGAGCCCTTTGCCGGCGCCGTGCTCGGCAAGATCCTGGTGCTCGTCCTCATCATCCTCTTCATCCAGAAGCGTCCGCGCGGGCTCTTCGCACTCAAAGGAAGGGCGGTGGAAGCATGATTACGGCCTTCCTTCTCCGGTCTCTCGATCGCCGGATCTCCATTGCCATCGCCATGCTGCTGGTGGTCGCGGTGCTGGTGCCGGTGCTCAATCTGGCGACCTCGGCGGACAATCCGCTGCATGTGCCGACCTATATCATGGCGCTGTTCGGCAAATACCTGACCTATGCGCTGCTGGCGCTGGCGCTCGATCTCGTCTGGGGCTTCTGCGGCATTCTCTCGCTCGGCCACGGCGCCTTCTTCGCGCTCGGCGGTTATGCGATGGGCATGTATCTGATGCGCCAGATCGGCTCGCGCGGCGTCTATGGCGACCCGATCCTGCCCGACTTCATGGTCTTCCTGAACTGGAAGGAGCTGCCCTGGTTCTGGTACGGTTTCGACCGGTTCTGGTTTGCGGCGCTGATGGTGCTCGTCGTGCCCGGCCTGCTTGCCTTCGTCTTCGGCTGGTTCGCCTTCCGCTCCCGTGTCAACGGCGTCTATCTGTCGATCATCACGCAGGCCATGACCTATGCGCTGCTGCTTGCCTTCTTCCGCAACGACATGGGCTTCGGCGGCAATAACGGCATGACCGATTTCAAGGATATCCTTGGCTTCAACGTGCAGGCGGACGGCACGCGTGCGACGCTCTTTGCGGCGACGGCGATCTTCCTGGCGCTGTCGCTGATGATCGCCTCGGCGATCGTGCGCTCGAAATTCGGCAAGGTGCTGGTCGGCGTGCGCGATGCGGAAAGCCGCACGCGCTTCCTCGGCTACCGTGTCGAGCATTTCAAGCTCTTCACCTTCGTCGTCTCGGCGATGATGGCGGGTATCGCCGGCGCGCTCTATGTGCCGCAGGTCGGCATCATCAATCCCGGTGAATTTGCGCCGGCCAACTCCATCGAGGTCGTCATCTGGACGGCCGTCGGCGGACGCGCGACGCTGATCGGGCCGATCATCGGCGCCATCCTCGTCAATGGCGGCAAGACGATCTTTACCGGCCTCTTCCCCGATTACTGGCTGTTTGCGCTCGGCGGCCTCTTCGTGCTTGTCACGCTGTTCCTGCCGAAGGGCATCGTCGGCACGATCGCCCAGTATCTCGGCAAGCGGAAGCCGGTTTCGAACGGCGTGCCGCCAACCGCTGCCGAAGAGGGCGTCGAGGCAAAAATCCAGGCTGCGGAGTAGACCCATGATCCCCGACGTCAAACCCAAGAGCGTGCTCTATCTCAACGGTGTCTCGGTCTCCTTCGACGGTTTCAAGGCGCTGAACTCGCTCTCCATCGTCATCGAACCCGGCGAACTCCGGGCGATCATCGGCCCGAACGGCGCCGGCAAGACGACGATGATGGATATCATCACCGGCAAGACCCGGCCGGACGAGGGCGAGGTCTTCTTCAACGGCACGGTCGACCTCACCAAGAAGGACGAGGCCGATATTGCCCAGCTCGGCATCGGCCGGAAATTCCAGAAGCCGACGGTCTTCGAAAGCCACACGGTCTGGGACAATCTGGAACTGGCGCTGAACCGCCGGCGCACGGTGTTTTCGACGCTGTTCTACCGGCTCTCCGGCGAGGACAAGGATCGCATCGAGGAAATCCTGGAGACGGTGCGGCTGACGCATCGCCGCGACGAGCTCGCGGCCAACCTGTCGCACGGCCAGAAACAGTGGCTGGAGATCGGCATGCTCTTGGCACAGGAGCCGAAGCTGCTGCTCGTCGATGAACCGGTGGCCGGCATGACCGATGCCGAGACGGCGGAAACGGCGATCCTGCTGAAAGACATCGCCAAGACGCGGTCCGTCGTCGTCGTGGAGCACGATATGGGTTTCATCCGCGATCTCGGCGTGAAGGTGACGTGTCTTGCGGAAGGCTCGGTGCTGGCCGAGGGATCGATCGATTTCGTCAGCAACGATCCGAAGGTGATCGAGAACTATCTGGGGCGCTGAGATGCTGACAGTCGAAAACGCAAATCTTCACTATGGCGCGGCCCAGGCGCTGCGCGGCATCTCGATCAAGGCCGAGATGGGCAAGATCACCTGTGTGCTCGGGCGCAACGGTGTCGGCAAGAGTTCGCTCCTGCGCGCCGTCACCGGCCAGCATCCGCTGTCTGCGGGCACGATCACCTTCAACGAGACAAAGCTGAACGGCCTGCCGCCTTTTGCCCGGGCCAAGCAGGGCATCGGCTACGTGCCGCAGGGGCGCGAAATCTTCCCGCTGCTGACGGTGAAGGAAAACCTCGAAACCGGCTTTGCTCCGCTTGGCCGCCGCGACCGCAACATCCCCGACGATATCTTCAGCCTCTTCCCGGTGCTGAAGTCGATGTTGTCGCGTCGCGGCGGCGATCTTTCCGGCGGGCAGCAGCAGCAGCTGGCGATCGGCCGCGCCATGGTCACGCGGCCGAAGATCCTCGTGCTCGACGAGCCGACCGAGGGTATCCAGCCGTCGATCATCAAGGATATCGGCCGGGCGATCCGTTACCTGCGCGATTCCACCGGCATGGCGATCCTGCTGGTCGAGCAATATCTCGATTTCTGCCGCGAACTTGCCGATTACGTCTACATCATGGATCGCGGCGAGATCGTGCATGAGGGCCTTGCCGAGACGCTGGATACGCCGGAAGCACGCCGCCATCTGACCGTATGACCTCTCTGGCGATCACACCGGCAGATGCCGTATTTTGCGGCAGACGCCGTCAGCCCCCTGCGAAAGACCGGTGGGGATACGGGCGTGCGGAAAGCGGCACGGGACTTGCTTTCTTCCAGTCACCGGACACATTCAACGCAAGTTGCCGGACGGGACGGCATCTGCACGGGGGTGGCATGACGAGCGTGGCGGCAGGCATCACCAGACCGCAGAGGGCGGAAGGACGCGGGCATCTTGCGGCCGGGATGCAGGACGGGCGCACGCGAATCCGTGAGCTCTATCAGGAGGGCGCGGCGAAGATCCGCCTGCCGGACACGTTCGACGCCTCGATGGAGGCCGTCATCATCAATACGGCCGGCGGGCTGACGGGTGGCGACCGGATGAACTGGAGCGTGTCGGCCGGTGCCGGCACGCGCATCGACGTCACCACACAGGCCTGCGAGAAGATCTACAGGGCATCGGCCGGTACTGCCGAGGTGACGACGCAGATCGAGGTGGGGTCGGGCGCCCGCGTCGACTGGCTGCCGCAGGAGACGATCCTTTTCGATCGCGCCTCGCTGTTTCGCCGCCTGGATGTCGATCTGGACGACAGCGCGGAATTCCTGGCTGTCGAAGCCATCCTGCTCGGCCGCAAGGCGATGGGCGAGACCATGGAGACGGGGCTGTTTCGCGATCGCTGGCGCATCCGCCGGTCGAGCCGGCTGATCCATGCCGAGGAGCTGCGCCTTTCCGATGCCGTGGCGCTGCTTGCGGCCGAGCAGGCGGTGCTTGGCGGGCAGGTGGCCTTTGCGACGGTGCTCTATGCGGGGCCGAAGTCGGAAGCCTATCTTGCCAGGGTGCGGCCGCTGGTGGAGGGGCATATGGGCGGGGCGAGCGCCTGGAGCGACAAGCTCATCGTGCGCCTTGCCGCAGCCGATGGTTTTGCGCTCAGAAAAATCCTCATCCCGGTCATTTCCGCCTTGCGCAATGGAGCGCCTGTGCCGAAAGTCTGGAATCTATGAGTTCAACAAGCGGATAGACGATGAACCTCACCCCGAGAGAAAAAGACAAGCTGTTGATTTCCATGGCCGCGATGGTGGCGCGCAAGCGGCTGGAGCGCGGCGTCAAGCTGAACCATCCGGAAGCCATCGCCCTCATCACCGATTTCGTCGTCGAAGGCGCGCGCGACGGCCGCCCGGTCGCCGAACTCATGGAGGCCGGCGCCCATGTCATCAGCCGCGAGCAGGTGATGGAGGGCATTGCCGAGATGATCCACGACGTGCAGGTCGAGGCGACCTTTCCCGATGGCACGAAGCTGGTGACAGTGCATCAACCGATCCGCTGAGGAGGGAGCCATGCTGGAGCTTCGGCCCAATTGCGAATGCTGCGACAAGGACCTGCCGCCCGACAGCGCGGAGGCGATGATCTGCACTTTCGAATGCACCTTCTGCGCGGATTGCGTCGCCGACGTGCTGAACGGCGTGTGCCCCAATTGCGGCGGCAATTTCGCCGCCCGGCCGATCCGGCCCGCATCGAAGCTTGCGAAATATCCGGCTTCCACGAAGCGCGTACTGAAGGCCGAGGGCTGCGCGCCCAAGGCGGCTTAAGGAGACACAGATGATCCCTGGCGAAATCATTGCCGCCGACGGCGAGATCGAACTCAATGCCGGAGCGCCGACCGTGACGCTCGAGGTTTCCAATACCGGCGACCGCCCCGTGCAGGTCGGCAGCCACTATCATTTTGCCGAGACCAATGCCGGCCTGTCCTTCGATCGCGAGAGGGCGCACGGGATGCGGCTCGACATTCCCGCCGGCACGGCCGTGCGTTTCGAGCCGGGCCAGACCCGCTCGGTGACGCTGATACCGCTCTCCGGCAAGCGCGAAGTCTACGGCTTCCGCCAGCTGGTGATGGGCCGGCTCTAATCAAAAGAAAATAACGGAGGAAATACATGCGCTTGAAGATCGGGCTCATCGGGGCGGCGCTGATGCTGCTTGTCTCCGGTGCCGCTCATGCCAAGGACGTGGATTGCGCCAATGCGCAGACGCAGGCCGATATGACGAGTTGCGCGCAGGCGCGCTATGACGCGGCCGACAAGGCGCTCAATGCCCAGTACAAGCTGACGCGCGCCGCCATGGTGGCGATCGACAAGGATCTCGACGGCGACATGAAGGGCGCCGAGCAGGCACTGCTCAAGGCGCAGCGTGCCTGGATCAGCTATCGCGACGCCCAGTGCGAAAATTCCGGCTTTCAGGCCCGCGGCGGCACGATGGAGCCGATGCTGGTGGCGGGCTGCCTTGCCGACCTGACCGATCTCAGGACCAGGGAACTCAAAGCACTCGCCGACGGGATGGGCCGGTAAGGTGGGCAGGACAATCATCATCGTAGGCAACGGAGACGTGGCGGAAGGCGGGGCTGAGATCATCGACGCTGCCGACTTCGTCATCCGCTTCAACGAATGCCGCTCTTACGGCGCCGGTGGCACGCGCACCGACGTGGTTGCCGTGTGCAATACCGGCCGTCCCGCCAAGGCCATGCTCGGTTCCGAGAGCTGGCGCGTCCATCCGGGTATCGTCGAAGCCGCGGAAATCTGGAGCGTGCGCGATCCGGAAAAATTCGCGGCCATGCGCGCACCGCTTGCCGTATCGCATCCGGAACTCGACGATTTCTGCGATGACTATACGAGCCGATTCAACGACTTCTGCGTGCAGGCTGGCAAGATACATCGGATCGTTGAGAAACAGATTCATGAGGCCGTGGACCGGGCGCTTTCGGCCTTCTCGCCGGCGCCTTATGTCGTGCCGAGCAGCGGCATGATCGTGATCGGCGACGTGCTCGACAGGTTTCCCGACGACGAGGTGACGCTGGCAGGCTTCGGCCATGTGGGCTGGGAATGGCACCCCTTTGCCGCCGAAAAGCAGCTCGTCGATTCCTATATCGCCGCCGGCCGTCTGAGGCGGCTTGCCGGAAAACCGCCCGGAAAACCGCTTGTCTCTTCCTCGCAAGGAGCCCGATAGATGCCCTACAAGATCTCCCGCGCCGCTTATGCCGGCATGTTCGGTCCGACCACCGGCGACAAGGTGCGCCTTGCCGATACGGAGCTTTTCATCGAGATCGAAAAGGATTTCACCACCTATGGCGAAGAGGTGAAGTTCGGCGGCGGGAAGGTCATCCGCGACGGCATGGGCCAGAGCCAGGTGACGCGGGCTGGCGGCGCTGTCGATACCGTCATCACCAATGCGGTGATCGTCGACCATACCGGCATCTACAAGGCCGATATCGGGTTGAAGGACGGGCGCATCGCGGCGATCGGCAAGGCCGGCAATCCGGACATGCAGCCGGGTGTCAACATCATCGTCGGTCCGGGCACGGAAGCGATTGCCGGCGAGGGCAAGATCGTGACGGCCGGCGGCATGGACAGCCATATCCATTTCATCGCCCCGCAGCAGATCGAGGAAGCGCTGATGAGCGGGCTGACCTGCATGCTCGGCGGCGGCACCGGGCCGGCGCACGGCACGCTCGCGACCACCTGCACGCCCGGCCTCTGGCATATCGCCCGCATGATCGAGGCTGCCGATGCCTTCCCGATGAACCTTGCCTTTGCCGGCAAGGGCAATGCCTCGCTGCCCGGCGCATTGCAGGAAATGGTGCTGGCCGGTGCGACCTCGCTGAAGCTGCACGAGGACTGGGGCACGACGCCCGGCGCCATCGACTGCTGCCTGTCGGTTGCCGACGAGTACGACGTGCAGGTGATGATCCATACGGATACGCTGAACGAAAGCGGCTTCGTGGAAGACACGATCGGCGCCATCAAGGGCCGCACCATCCATGCCTTCCATACGGAAGGTGCGGGCGGCGGCCATGCGCCTGATATCATCAAGATCTGCGGCCAGCCGAACGTCATTCCGTCCTCCACCAATCCGACCCGGCCCTATACGGTCAATACGATTGCCGAGCACCTGGACATGCTGATGGTCTGCCATCACCTGTCGCCGTCGATCCCCGAAGACATTGCCTTTGCCGAGAGCCGTATCCGCAAGGAGACGATCGCGGCGGAAGACATCCTGCACGATATCGGCGCCTTCTCGATCATCTCCTCGGACAGCCAGGCCATGGGCCGTGTCGGCGAAGTGCTGATCCGAACATGGCAGACGGCCGACAAGATGAAGCGCCAGCGCGGACGCCTGAAAGAGGAGAAGGGCGACAACGACAATTTCCGTGTCCGCCGTTATGTCGCCAAATACACGATCAATCCGGCGATCGCCCACGGCCTGTCGCATGAGATCGGCTCGATCGAAGTCGGCAAGCGCGCCGACCTGGTGCTGTGGAACCCGGCCTTCTTCGGCGTGAAGCCGGATATGGTGCTGCTCGGCGGCTCGATTGCGGCGGCGCCGATGGGCGATCCGAACGCCTCGATCCCCACGCCGCAGCCGGTGCATTACCGGCCGATGTTTGCCTCCTTCGGCAAGAGCCTGACGAATTCCTCCGTCACCTTCGTCTCGCAGGCGTCGCTCGATGCCGGCATCAAGGGCCGCCTCGGCGTCGCCAAGGATCTCGTTGCGGTGAAGAACACGCGCGGCGGCATCTCCAAGGCGTCGATGGTCCACAACGACCTGACGCCGGAGATCGAGGTCGATCCGGAAACCTATGAAGTGCGGGCGAACGGCGAGCTTTTGACCTGCGAGCCGGCGACGGTGCTGCCGATGGCGCAGCGCTATTTCCTGTTCTGAGGGCGTCTTGCCTGCCGGCGGATCGAAGGCGCCGCGATGGCCGGTACGGGCGATCGCGCTGCTTGCGGCCGCATTGTGCAAAGCGGCCTGCAAACCGGATTCCGGAACCGGATGCCGCAGACGGCGGTGCTTTCAGCTATCCTCTATAAGCGAAGTATAACTGCTCGTGCGCAACCATGGCGTCGGGAACAGGATCGCTTATTTTGCCGTTTCGGCCCTTGTCTTTCTGAGGGGTTGCTGACCATTGTTCCTCTTAAAGTGAATTCTGAACATCACTCTCTGACTGGTTGTGGAAATCAGTGGATGGACTGTGGTTTTTCAGCCATAGACCATTCTGGAACAGGCACCCGGTGCTTCCTATAAATTCTGTTTAAAGTCAAAAGCTTAGATATGTTTCCCATCGTGGTGATTCCTGTCCCGAAAAGTTGCACTTCCTGCTAGAAAAAGCAGATGCGTGGAATCCCCTGAAATCACTCGAATTTTAGTGATCGGATTAAGACCCCCGCAGCAATTGCGATCTTATCAATGCCCTGGAACCGCTGGGCAGGAAGGTCGATTCTCATGGAAAACTGGATATCGCTTCAGGCTGAGCTCGGCAGTTTCGAGCATCGCAGGACAGTTTATACTTTCGCGCTGAAGATGAGTTTTCTGGCGGTCATTCTCTCCGGATTCATCATCCTGATAACCTTGCCGCCGCTCGACTTCATCGGAATGCTGCCGATCACGCTCGGGCAGGCCATGGTCTTTGCCATCATCCTTTCCTGGCTCATCGGCGGAATGGTGTCCGGCGTGCTGTCGCTCGTGGCCGGTTTCGCCATTCATGACCTGACCGTATCGCGCGCCGAATTCGAAAAGCTCAGCCGCACCGATACGCTTTCCGGGCTTTTGAACCGGCGCGCTTTCACCGATGCCCTGGAGAAAGTGGAAGGGGATGCCTGTCTCGCCATTTTCGACGTCGACCGTTTCAAGGCGATCAACGACCGTTTCGGCCACGGCTGCGGCGATGCCGTCATCACCGCCGTCTCGGCCATGCTTGCGGATGCTTTCGATGGGGCCTCGGTCGTGGCGCGGCTCGGCGGCGAGGAGTTTGGCGTGATCGTGCAGGGCGGCACGCCGCAGGAGCGGGTGGCGCGCATCGAAGCGGTGCGGGCACAGATCGCCGCGCGGCCGATTCCGGCGGATGGGCACGAGGTCACCATCACCATCTCGGGCGGCATTGCCGATCTGCACGAGGGGCGCGACAAGGAGGCGGTCTATGCCTGCGCGGACAAGGCGCTCTATCTTGCCAAGGCGCTCGGCCGCAACCGCGTCGTCCACGAGCGCGAGGGGCTCAACCACGCCTGGCACGGGCTCGTGGAAAACGGTCTCGGCGTCCAGGGCGTCGCGCCTGACGAGGCGGAACTGCTGCAGGCGTCGGGAATCTAGAGCCGTTTGCGGACGGGGCGTTTACGAAACGTGCATTGGTGCTTGCATCGCAAAGGGCTATTTTGCATGGTCTAGGTCCCAGATTAACGGATATGTCATGCAGCGCGTCACCTCCTATCTCCCCGCCGGCACCCCTTCCTCTCACCCGACCGCACAGGTCAAGCTGCCGCACGATCTGCGGCACCTGCGCCGCAAGCTCCTGCATCTGGAGAACGGCGAGATGGTGATGCTCGATCTCAAGGAGCCGGTGCTGTTCGCCAATGGCGACATGCTGGTGCGCGAGGATGGCGAGCTGATCGAGATCCTCGCTGCCGACGAGAAGCTGTTCGAAATTCGCGGCCGCGACCGGGCGCATCTGATCGAACTCGCCTGGCATCTCGGCAACCGCCATCTTTCGGCGCAGATCGAGGAGGATCGCATCCTGATCCTGCGCGATCACGTCATCCGCACCATGCTGCAGGGTCTGGGCGCAATGGTGCTCGATATCAACGAGCCCTTCCAGCCGGCGCGCGGCGCCTATCATGCCCACGGCGGACATTCGCACGGGCACGACCATCACGACCACGGCCATGACCACGATCACGAGCATCATGATCATGACCACGATCATGATCATGACCACGGGCACGGGCATGACCACCACCACGGTCATCAGCACAAGCACGATTGACGGCTGATGGCTGGAGACAGTGAGCTGCAGGCTCTGCTGCGCCTGACGGCATGGCTTTCGCCGGCCTTTCCCGTCGGCTCCTTTGCCTATTCCGGCGGGCTGGAGCGGGCCGTGGCGGACGGGCTCGTTGGCGATGCCGGTATGCTGCGGCACTGGCTGGAGACGCTGATCGGCAAAGGCTCCGTCTGGAACGACGCCGTGCTGCTGGCGGCCAGTCATCGCGATCACGGTGACGCCGCCCGCCTTGCCGAGCTTGCGGAACTGGCCGCGGCACTTGCCGGCTCGCGCGAGCGCCATCAGGAGACGATGCTGCTCGGCGAAGCCTTCCTGACGGCCGCGCAGGCCTGGACGGACGACGTCTTCGGCCGATTGCCGAAAAAGGCTGCCTATCCGGTCGCCGTCGGTGCGGTGACGGGGGCGCATGCGATCGGGCGCGAAAAGGCGCTTGCCGCCTTTCTTCACGCCTATCTCTCCCAGGCCGTCTCCGCCGGCATCCGGCTCGGCGTGGCAGGGCAGAAGGATGGCGTTGCCATCCTTGCCGGGCTGGAGGCGCGGGTGATCGATATTGCCGCGCGCGCTGCCGGTTCCAGCCTCGACGATCTCGGCTCGGCAACGGTTCAGGCCGATATTGCCGGGCTTCGCCACGAAACGCAGCAGACGCGGCTGTTCCGCTCCTGAGCGGGACTTATGCGCATATCTGCGTCATTTGCCGGTGGCGGGAAAGCAGCGCTTCGCTATCATCTGGCTTCGATTGGAGTAAGGCACATGAAATCAAGAAACGGACCCCTGCGCGTCGGCATCGGCGGGCCGGTCGGCTCGGGCAAGACGGCGCTGACCGAAAAGCTCTGCAAGGCGATGCGCGACGACTATTCCGTGGCCGTCGTGACCAACGACATCTATACGACCGAGGATGCCGAAGCGCTGGTGCGCATGCAGGCGCTGCCGTCCGATCGCATCGTCGGGGTCGAGACCGGCGGTTGCCCGCATACGGCCATCCGCGAGGATGCGACGATCAACCTGCAGGCCATTGCCAATCTCAACGAGCGTATTCCCGATCTCGACGTCGTTTTCATCGAATCCGGCGGCGACAATCTGGCGGCCACCTTCTCGCCCGACCTTGCCGATATCACCATCTACGTGATCTCCGTCTGCCAGGGCGAGGAAATCCCGCGCAAGGGCGGGCCGGGCATCACGCGCTCGGACCTGCTCGTCATCAACAAGAAGGATCTGGCGCCTTACGTCGGGGCCGACCTCGAGGTGATGGACCGGGATGCCGCCCGCATGCGGGCGAGCCGCCCTTTCGTCTTTTCCGACATGAAGCGGGGCGACGGCATCGGCTCGATCGTCGATTTCCTGCGCGTGCAGGGCGGCCTTTAGGGCATCCGTGAGGATGCTCCCTCTGCTCAAGCTGCCGACGCTCAGATGCGTTTGAGCATGTTGACGTCGCTGATGGCGATGAAGCGGCCGCGCACGGTCACGCCGGCCGCTTTCAGCGTCGAGAAGGCGCGCGACAGTGCCTCCGGCGCCAGACCCAGCTTGCGGGCGAGCAGGTTTTTCGGGAAGGGCAGCCGTAGCGATGCCGTTGTTGCGCCGTCCTCCACGCAATTTGCGAGCAGATAGTGTGCCACGCGCTGCGGCGCCGTCTGCATCCGGTCGTTGGCGAGGCACTCCATCGCCGACAGCAGATGCAGCGACAGGCTGCGCATGATCGCGGTGCCGATCTGCGGATGTTCGGCCAGGAGGGCGCGCACCTTGCCGATATGGAAACGGGCAAGCACGGTATTGTCCATCGACTGGGCGCCGTAACGATAGGTGCCGCCGGCCTGGATCAGGCATTCGGCGAAACTGTCGCCCGGCTCGCAGATGCGGATATCCGCCTCGCGACCTTCGCCGTTCAGGCGAAAGAGCCGGACATAGCCCTCCAGCACGCTGTAGAAATAAACGCCAGGCTCGCCCTCCTGAAAGAGAATGTCGTGTGAAGCAGACGTGATCACGGTGGAGCAGGCGCGCAGCGCCTCCGCTTCCACGCTCTCCAGGTCTGCAAGTATTCCGGCTCTGGAAAGTAGCGCGCGTTCGCGGCTGCCTTGCATCAGCATCCTGTTCATGTTGCGCCTCCGGCAGCGGTCAAGGCCGCCAATGTCCCCCTTGATGATGCAAGGATAGGGGAAGCGAGACGCGGGGGAGTTGATTTTGATCAAACGCTTTTGCGGCACGTTTATCGAAAGCGGCGATCGACCGGGATGGTGAAGGACCAGGCGTTCGGGAGTTTGCGGCCGGCGATAAACCTGCGCATGAAGGGCAGCAGGACGAACAGGCGCTTGCCGCGTTCGGGCTGTTCGACAGGCTGGCCATCGCGCGGGTTGCCCCAGCGGTCTTCATAGAGATCCTTGAAAAGCGAGCTGACCGGGATCATGGCTTCGTCTCCACAATATTGAATCGATTCAAAATCCCGATGGAGAAATTGAACCGATTCAATCCTGCGCTTCCTCCCGGACGCTGTCAAGTTTATTTTGAACCGATACAATCCTTTGCTAGAGTGAACCGGACTCGGACCTGCAAGGAGTGGCATTGGGAAAAGGACATGTGAGGCTGGCCGATGTCGCCAAGGCGGCAGGCGTATCGCAGGGGACGGCATCGAATGTTTTCAGCCGCCCCGAAATGGTCCGGGAGGAAGTGCGCGAGCGGGTGCTGAATGTCGCCCGCGAGCTCGGTTACGGCGGACCCGACATCAAGGGCAGGCTGCTGAGGGCAGGGCGGGTGAACGCGATCGGCGTGGCCGCCGTCGAGCCGCTCACCTATTTCTTCGACGATCCCTGGGCGCGGTCGCTGATGACGGCGATCGGCGAGGTCTGCGACGCCAGCGGCACGGGCATTGCCGTCGTCTCGGCGATGAACGAGGAACGGCTTGCCTGGAACATCAACAGCGCGCTCGTCGACGGCTTCATTCTGCTGTGCGTGGAAGGCGGCGAGAGGCTCGTGGAACTCACCCGTCAGCGGCAGCTGCCGTTCATCGCGCTGGCGCTCGGCATCGAGGACGAGACCATCCCGGCAATCGGCATCGACAATGTAGCGGGCGGGGCGGCGGCGGCGCGGCATCTTCTGGAACTCGGGCACCGGAATATCGCGATCCTGTCGATCGGCGATGTCGACGGCCTGGTCGGCCGGGTGGCGCCCGAGCGGGTCGATCCTGAAATGGAAGCGACCCCGCGCGACCGCATGCACGGCTATTGGCAGGCCCTGGCGGAATACGGCATCGCGCGCGACGCCGTCCCGATCCAGGGAACGCTGCATGACAGGCCGAGCACGCTGGCGGCGATGGAGGCCCTGTTTTCCGCCGGCAATCCGCCGACGGCAATTCTGGCGATGTCGGACAAGGTTGCGCTCCATGCCATGCAGTGGCTGGCGGAGCGGGGGCTGAAGGTCCCCGAGGACGTATCCGTCGTCGGCTTCGACGGCGTGCCGGAAGCCGCCACCTCGCTGCCGCGCCTGACCACGGTGGCGCAACCCTTTGCCGAAATCGCACGGCGTTCGGTAACGGCGATCCTCGAAAATGCGCTGCCGCAAAACCACGAGGCGCTCGATCTGGAACTTGTCGTGAGAGACAGCACCGCGGCGCCAAGGCCGCGATAGGTCCGCAAAACAAAAAGGCCGGGTCGATGCCCGGCCTCTCGTCTTATGATTGCCGTCTCATTCGGCCGCGAAGGGCGGCAGGCGCAGCACGTTGGTGTCGTTGCCGGTCTTGCGCTTGCTTTCCGGCTTCTCGATCGCGGCCAGGCGCTCCTCCAGGGCATCGATCGTGCTCTGGCTCGTCTTGAGCTCGCGGGTGAGCTCCTCGCGCGACATGGCGAGCTCTTCCTCTTCCTTCTTGCCGACGAGGCGGCCGAAGAGCCAGCCGAGCAGACGGGAGAGGTCGTCCATGATCAGGAAGAAGGAGGGCACGACGACCAGCGACAGCACGGTCGAGACGATAATGCCGCCGATGACGGCAATCGCCATCGGTGCGCGGAAGGAGCCGCCTTCGCCGACGCCGAGCGCAGACGGCAGCATGCCCGCCGACATGGCGATCGAGGTCATGATGATCGGGCGGGCGCGCTTGCGGCCGGCTTCCACCATGGCATGAACGCGTTCCAGTCCGTGGCGCTTCATCTCGATGGCGAAATCCACCAGCAGGATGGCGTTCTTGGTGACGATGCCCATCAGCATCAGGATGCCGATCAGCACCGGCATGGACAGCGCGTTCTGGGTGATGATCAACGCTGCCGCCACGCCGCCGATCGCAAGCGGCAGGGAGAACAGGATGGTGAAGGGCTGGATCACGTCCTTGAAGAGCAGGATCAGCACGACAAGAACCAGCAGCAGGCCCATCAGCATGGCGTTGCCGAAGCTGCCGACCAGTTCGGCCTGGACCTTGGCGTCGCCGCTTTCGGCCAGATGCACGGTCTTGGGCAGTTCCGTCTCCGCCACGATGCGCTTGAACTCGCCCGACGCCGTATCGAGCGCGGTACCGAAGGGCACGTCGGAACCGATGGCGACGACGCGGTTGCGGTTGTTGCGCTTGATCGAGCTCGGACCTTCCGAATAATCGACATCCGCGACGCTGTAGAGCGGTACGGAGGCGCCGGTCGAGGTCTTGATCTTCAGCGCCCGGATGGAGGCCAGATCGCGGCGGACATCGAGCGAGGCCTGGACGCGGATCGGGATCTGCCGGTCGTCGAGCGAGATCTTGGCAAGGTTGGCGTCGATATCGCCGATCGTGGCGACACGCACCGTCTCGGAGATCTGCTGCGGCGTGATGCCGAGGCGGGAAGCTTCGGCCATGCGCGGGCGGATCTGCAGTTCCGGCCGGGGCAGGGCGCCTTCCGAGGAGACGTTGGCAAGGATCGGCGAAGCGCGCAGCTTGGATTCGAGCAGGCTGACCGCATCGTTCAGATCCTGCTCGTTGGTCGAGAGGAAGTTGAAGGACAGGTCGCGTTCGGCGCGGTCATTGACCTTGGAGATGCGGGCATCCGGAATGGAGCGCACGGCGGCGAAGATATCCTTCTCCACATCCCACTGCGGACGCGTGCGGCCGTGCTCTTCCATCTTCGGCACATATTGGCCGATGATCGGCAGCCCGCCGAGGCCCTTGTTGACGAGGGTCTTGACCAGCGAATGGTCGATATTGCCGAGGATGACGCGCACGGTGGCGCGGCGCAGTTCCAGATCGCCCTTCGGCGAAGCGCCGCCGAGGATGAAGACGCTTTCGACGCCGTCGATGCCGCGCACCGCGTCATAGATCTTGTCGGTGGTGGCGGCGGTTTCGTCGAGCGTCGCGTTCGGCGGCAGTTCGACGGAGAGAACGACGCGCGAGGAATCGTCCGGCGGCATGAAGCTGCCCGGCACCTGGCTCAGAAGCATCATCGAGCCGACCAGGAAGCCGATGGCGGCAAGCAGCGTCGTGTAGCGCCAGTACCATTTGCGGGTCGTGCCGGTGACAAGGCGCGTATAGGCCTTCATCAGCAGACCGTCATTGTCCTGATGGTCTTCCATGCCGTCTTCGGCGCGCATCAGGTAGGCCGCCATCAGCGGCGTGACGAGACGCGCCACCATGAGCGAGAAGAAGACGGAGAAGGCGACGGTCAGGCCGAACTGGATGAAGTACTGGCCGGCGATGCCCGGCATGAAGGAGACCGGCACGAAGACGGCGATGATGGTGAAGCTGGTGGCGATAACGGCAAGGCCGATTTCGTCGGCAGCTTCGAGTGCTGCCCGATAGGGCGTCTTGCCCATCTTGATATGGCGGGCGATATTTTCGATCTCGACGATCGCGTCATCGACCAGAATACCGGTCGCCAGCGTCAGCGCCAGGAAGCTCACGAGGTTCAGCGAGAAGCCCATGAGGTCCATGATCCAGAAGGTCGGGATCGCAGACAGCGGCAGTGCGACGGCGGCAATCAGCGTCGCGCGCCAGTTGCGCAGGAAGAGGAAGACCACGATGACGGCAAGGATCGAGCCTTCCACCAGCGTGTGCAGCGCCGCCTCGTAGTTGCCGTAGGTGAAGTAGACGGAATCGTCCACCATCTGGATGGCGACAGTCGGATTGGCCTTGCGTACCTCGTCGAGGCTCGCGGCCACGGTTTCGGCAACCGAGACTTCGCTGGCGCCCTTGGCGCGGAAGACGGCGAAGGTGACGGAGGGCGTGCCGTTGAAGCGCGAGAAGGACTTCGGCTCTTCATAGGTATCGGTGATCGTGCCGAGTTCGGAGAGCTTGACGAAACGGCCGTTCGGCAGGGCGATCGAGGTGTCGGTCAGCTGGGCGACGCTGCGGGCGTCGCCCAGCGTGCGGATCGTCTGTTCGTTGCCGGCCACCTGGCCGCGGCCGGAACCGAGGTCCACGTTGGTGCCGCGCAGCTGCTGGTTCACGTCGGCGGCGTTGATGCCGTAGGCGTTCAGCTTGTCCTGATTGAGCGAGACGCGGATTTCGCGGTCGGAGCCGCCGTAGCGGTCGATACGGCCGATGCCCGGCTGGCCCTGCAGGGCGCGCTTGATCGTGTCGTCCACGAACCAGGAGAGCTCTTCGAGCGTCATGTTCGGGGAGGAGACGGCGAAGGTCTGGATCGCCTGTCCTTCGACATCGACCTTGGAGACGATCGGCTCCTCGATGCCGGCAGGCAGGTCGGAGCGGATCTTGTCGATCGCGTCCTTGGTGTCCTGCACGGCCTCTGCCGTCGGCTTTTCGATGCGGAAGACGACGACGGTCTGCGACTGGCCGTCGGTCACGGTCGACTGGATTTCATCGATGCCGCTGATCGAGGCAACGGCATCCTCGACTTCCTTCGTCACCTGCATTTCGAGCTCGGAGGGCGAGGCGCCGCTCTGGGTCACGGTGATGGAGACGACGGGAACGTCGATGTTCGGAAAACGGGTGATCGGCAGCGCGTAGAAGGCTTGGATGCCGACAAAGAGCAGCAACGCGAAGCCGAGCAGCGGTGCGATCGGATTGCGGATCGACCAGGCGGAGAAGTTCATGGAGCTAACCTCAGTCAGTTCGATGCGGCGGATTCTTCCGCCACCGGAGCGATCTTGTCGCCGTCACGCACGAAGGCGCCGGCCTTGGCTACGACCACGTCACCAGCCTTCAGGCCGCTGGTGATTTCCACAAAACCGCTATCCTGAATGCCGGTTCCAATATCCACCTGCTTGACGACGTTATTCTCCACCTTGCGGGTGAAGGAGCCGTTGCGGCTGGTGTTGACGGCTGAAAGCGGCAGGGCGAGCGCCCTGGTTTCGGCGATGATGATCTCGGCGCTGCCGTACATGCCGGCGCGGGCACCGCTTTCATCGTCGATGGCAATGTGAACGGAGCCGAGGCGGGTCGTCTGATCGACGATCGGGGCGACGAGGCGAACCTTGCCTTCGATCTTGCTGTTGCCGCCGGCGACGGTCACGATCGCCTTCTGGCCGACCTTGATCTTCTGGATGTCGGTTTCGGAGAGATCGGCAACCAGTTCGATCGCGCCGTCCTTGATGACGGTGAAGAGCGGATCGGCGTTGCCGGCGGCAATCGCGCCGATCTTGGCGTTCTTGGCCGAAACCACGCCGGCGACCGGCGTCTTCACATCCGTGCGGGCAAGCTTCAGGTCGGCATCGGCGATCTGGCTGTCGACGACCTTGAGATCGGCTTCGGCCACTTCGATCGCCTGTTCGGCGGAACTGACGCGGGCGTTCGCCGCGGCGGCAGTCGCATCGGCCTGTTCGACCGTTGCGGTGGAAACCGTGCCCTTCTTGCCCATTTCCTGGGCGCGGGCCTGCTGCTGGCGCGCCTGTTCGGCATTGGCCTGCGCTTCGGCGAGCTGGGCGCGCAGCTGGGCAAGGGTCGCTTCGCCCTTGGCCTTGGTCGCCATCATCTGGCTCTTCTCCAGAACCAGGGCGTCGTCGTTCAGGGTCGCAAGCGTGCTGTCGGCGGTGACTTCATCGCCGACATCGACATTCAGGGCGCGGATCGACAGACCGTCCACCTGGGGCTGGATATAGACTTCCTCGATCGGCCGGACCGTGCCCGTGCCGATGACGCGGTCGACCAGCGCGCGCTCGCTCGCCGTGGTGACGACGATTGCCGGCAGGTTCTGCGGAGCCTGGGCCTGCGGCTGGCTGGCCTTGGGTTCCTGGGCGAATACGGCGGCGGCCGCAAAAGCGGCGACAAGAAAAGTGGAGGCGCGTAATAATGCGTGCGGCTTCAGTGCCATGCGTCGTCGTCCAATCTCTTGACGGGATCGGCCTCACTCACGGGTCCTCGAACAGGCTCGCGGTCGGGCGAATGCCGTCTTCCAAATCTCAGAGGTATTTACCCGCATCCCATTTGCCGGAACCTATCGTCCCTGATCCGGCAAATCCGGCTAGTACGTGGTATCGATTTGCTCCACATGCAAGCCCGGCAGAAAATAATTCCCCATGAGACAATATTAATCACCATTGCGGGGCTCATCAATCACCTCAGGGTTATGTGAACATGACGATGATTGATCGGCTCCCCGATGCTTTGACGTTTGAGGCCCGACAAATGCGACAGGTGCGGGCGATTTTTTCCATCCGGCGCAAAAAACGCGCGGGAAAAGCTCCCGCGCGTCCTGTCCTGCCGGCGGCAGGCCGTTACTTGGCCGCCGCTACTTGGCCGCCGCGTCGGTGATGTCGTGGGTCCAGGCGCCCGACGGCTCCTTGTTGATGATCTTCTGGTCGAGCAGGGCCTTGGCCGTGCGGTCATAGAGCGTCGTGTCGAGCTTGCCGGTGCCGTCGCCGATCAGCTTGGCGACTTCGCCCATCATGCGCTTCTGGTGGTTCTCGTCCTGGCCGCCGGCATCGACGACGATCTCGGCCGCGTCGTCCGGGTTTTCCATGGCGTATTTCCAGCCCTTCATGGAGGCGCGCACGAACTTCACCATCTTTTCCTTGAAGGCCGGGTCCTTGAGCTTGTCTTCCATCGCATAGAGGCCGTCTTCGAGCAGGTCGTTGCCCATGGCGGTATAGTTGAAGACGGTGAGGTCTTCCGGCTTCAGGCCGGCATCGATCGCCTGCCAGTATTCGTTATAGGTCATGACCGAGATGCAGTCGGCCTGCTTCTGCAGCAGCGGCTGCACGTCGAAGCTCTGCTTCAGCACGGTCACGCCGTCAGGGCCGCCGTCGGTCTTCAGGCCGAGCTTGTTCATCCAGGCGAAGAACGGGTACTCGTTGCCGAAGAACCAGACGCCGAGCGTGTGGCCCTTGAAATCGGCCTCGGTCTTGACCGGTCCGTCCTTGCGGCAGATCATTTCCATGCCGGATTTCTGGTAGGGCTGGGCGATGTTGACGAGCGGAACGCCCTTTTCGCGGGCAACGAGCGCGCCGCCCATCCAGTCGACGATCACATCGGCGCCGCCGCCGGCGATCACCTGTTCGGGCGCGATATCGGGGCCGCCGGGCTTGATATCCACGTCGAGGCCTTCCTCTTCGTAATAGCCCTTGTCCTTGGCGACGTAATAGCCGGCGAACTGAGACTGCGTGACCCATTTCAGCTGCAGCGTGACCTTGTCGGCGGCCATCGCCTGGGCTGCGGCAAGCGACATGGCGCTTGCCATCATTGCAACCATCAACTTTTTCATTTTCTTTTTCCCTCTGAAGTTATGCCCAGGCCCCTTGCAGGGCCGGGGCGCGCCTAACCACCACGGATAGACGGATGCCAGAAAGTCACCGCCCTTTCGGCAAGGGCGACGACGCCATAGAAGATCGAGCCTGCAAGCGCCGCCACGGCGATCTCGGCCCAGACCATGTCGACATTCATGCGCCCCATCTCGGTGGAGATGCGGAAGCCCATGCCGACGATCGGCGTTCCGAAGAATTCCGCAACGATGGCACCAATCATCGCCAGCGTCGAGTTGATCTTCAGTGCGTTGAAAATGAAGGGCATTGCGGCCGGAAGCCGGAGCTTTACGAGCGTCTGCCAGTAGTTCGATCCGTAGGTGCGCATCAGGTCGCGCTCCATGTTGCCGGAAGCGGCAAGGCCGGCAACCGTGTTCACCAGCATCGGGAAGAAGGTCATGATGATGACGACGGCAGCCTTCGATTGCCAGTCGAAGCCGAACCACATGACCATGATGGGTGCGACGCCGATGATCGGCAGGGCGGAGACCATGTTGCCGATCGGCAGCAGGCCGCGGCGCAGGAAAGCGAAGCGATCGGCGAGGATGGCGACCACGAAGCCGCTCGCGCAGCCGATGACATATCCGACGAGAACCGCCTTGAAGATCGTCTGCCTGATATCCTCGCCCAGGATCGGCAGGGAGCCCGATATGCGCGTCCAGATCGCGCTTGGCGGCGGCAGGATGACGAAGGGGATGCCGGCTCCGCGCGAGACCGCCTCCCAGACGATGAGGATCCAGGCGCCGAAGATCGCGGGAATCAGGAGACGCAGCAGCCATCTGCCGGCAGGCGCCGGCGGCTGGAGTTCGGACAGTTCCGTGACGCAGCGCGAGGCGAGCAGCCAGCCGGCGACAAGCAGCAGGAAGAAGGAGGAGGTCGCGAAGCCCTCGTTGCCCGGCAATGTGGCGAGCAGCAGCCAGGCCGCGCCGTGAGCGCCGACGAAGAGGGCGGTCGCGGCGAGCGTTCTGGAAATGGGCGCGAAGGAAACCAGCGCCGCGGCAATAGCGAGCAGGGCGATCAGCGCCGATGTGGCCGATGATGGGGGCGCAGAGGCTCCCGCCGCATAGAGCGGCAACATGAACATGGCTGCGATCGTGCAGACAAGGGCGACGAGGCCCTGCCAGGAAAGTACCGCCCGCTTCATGCCGGTCTCCCGCCCATTGCGCGATCGACGATCTTTCCGACGAGGCCGACGATCGTGACGAGGATGGCCGCCAGGACCGAGCCCGCGACGAGTGCGGCCCAGATATCGATCGTCTGGCTGTAATAGGAGCCGGCCAGCAGCTTCGAGCCGATGCCGGCAACGGCGCCTGTCGGCAGTTCGCCGACGATGGTGCCGACAAGGCTTGCGGCGATCGCCACCTTCATCGACGTGAAGAGGAAGGGAATGGAGGCCGGCACGCGCAGTTTCCAGAAGGTTTGCGCTGATGTCGCGTTATAGGTGCGCATCAGATCGAGATGCATGACCTCGGGCGAGCGCAGGCCCTTCACCATGCCGACAGCAACCGGGAAGAAGGAGAGATAGGTCGATATCAGCGCCTTGGGGATCAGGCCGGTAATGTTGATCGAGCCGAGCACGACGATGATCATCGGCGCCACCGCCAGGATCGGCACGGTCTGCGAGGCGATGATCCAGGGCATCAGGCTGCGGTCGAGCGCCTTGATGTGGATGATGGCGACGGCAATGACGATGCCGAGCAGCGTGCCGAAGGCGAAGCCGAGCGCGGTGGAGGAGAGGGTGACGCCCGCGTGGTAGACGAGGCTGCGATTGCTGGAGAGTTTTCTGAGGAAGGTGTTTTCGAAGACGTTCTGCGCCACCTGATGCGGCGCCGGCAGGACGGGTTTCGGCTGGGACAGCGTCTTGCCGATAAGTTCCATCGTGGTCGAGGTGACGTTGTTGCGCGTATCCATGTCGCGCTGGAACGGCGTGTTCAGGATGACGGCGGCGACATACCAGATGGCGACGAGGACCAGCAGGATGGTGAGGACGGGGACGATCTTGTCCTTGATTGTGTCGGGTTTCATGCGGGTTCCTTCAGGTGCGGCGCCGCATGTTTCTGTATTTCGACGAAGACATGGTCTGGACCATCAAGCACCTGGGCATTGTCGAAACGCAGTACGGTGAAGCCTTGATCTTTCAGGAAGGCGTCGCGCGCAAGATCGTGGCGGCGACCGCCTTCGGTTTCATGGTTGTCGCCGTCGACTTCCACGATCAGGCGGGAGGAGAGCCATGCAAAATCCGCGATATAGGGACCGATCGGGGTTTCGCGACGGAAGCGGGCGCCGTAGGGGCGCAGGTCGCGCAGCATGTTCCACATGGCGGATTCTGCTTTTGTCAGTTCGCGGCGAAGTCGGCGGGCTCTTTCGCGGGTTTGGGGCCCGATGTTGGAATGTGGCATTCAGGCCTCCATTCCTGTTGAGGAAAAAAAACCTCCCCAACCCCTCCCCACAAGGGGGAGGGGTTCAGGCGGGCGCTGCCATCTCGGCGTGCATATCTCGACCTTGCTGCCAATTGCGAACTCGGGATTGAAAGAGGAGGGTGCAGCGGGTCTGCCCCTCCCCCTTGTGGGGAGGGGTTGGGGAGGGGTCTTTGTCAAGCCCGGAGCGCTCAATCTACTGCTCATAACTATGCCCCGCCCGCAGCCCCTCGCGCACGCGATGGGCGATTTCGAGAAATTCCGGCGTCTCGCGAATCTCGAGCGGGCGCTCGCTCGGCAGGGTCGAGTCGATCACGTCGGTGACGCGGCCGGGGCGCGGCGACATGACGACGATCTTGGTCGAGAGGTAGACGGCTTCGGGAATCGAGTGGGTGACGAAGCAGATCGTCTTGTTGGTGCGCGCCCAGAGTTTCAGGAGCGCGGCGTTCAGGTGGTCGCGGACGATTTCGTCCAGCGCTCCGAAAGGTTCGTCCATCAGGAGCAGGTCGGCGTCGAAGGCAAGCGCGCGGGCGATCGAGGCGCGCTGCTGCATGCCGCCGGAAAGCTGCCAGGGGAATTTCTTCTCGAAACCTGCGAGTTCGACGAGATCGAGCGCCTCGGCGATGCGCTTCTTCTGATCGGGTCTGGAATAGCCCATGATTTCCAGCGGCAGGGCGATGTTCTTCTCGATCGTGCGCCAGGGATAAAGCGCCGGCGCCTGGAAAACATAGCCGTAGGCACGCGCCTTGCGGGCCTCTTCCGGCGTCATGCCGTTGATGGCGATTTCGCCTGACGTCGTGCGCTCGAGATCGGCGATGACGCGCAGGAAGGTCGTCTTGCCGCAGCCGGACGGGCCGATGAAGGAGACGAACTCGCCCTTGCGGATGTCGAGATTGACATCGGCGAGCGCATGAACCGCGCCGTCATTCGTCTGGTAGGTGAGACAGAGATCCTTGGCGGATACGACGGAGGGTGCTTGCATCAATGAACCAGTCTTGTTTTCGCCGCGCCGGCGCGGTTTTCCGTGATATTATTGCCGCCGGCCTGACCGGCAGCACAGTCCCTGGAGGAAGAGGATGGACGCAAAATCAAAGCCCACCTGCCATATTGTTCGCCCCAACCACAGCTATGACGGCAAGCAGGGGCTCAGCTATTTCGAAGGTATCGCTGCCGAGACGGTGGGTGCCAAGGGCATCTGTATGCATCTTCTGACGATCCCGCCCGGCGTGCGCGCCAAGGCGCACCTGCACGAGGCGCATGAGACGGCGATCTACATGCTCTCGGGCGAGGCCCATACCTGGTACGGCGACAGACTGGAAAACCATGTGATCGTGCATGCGGGCGAGCTTTTCTACATCCCGGCCGGCGTGCCGCATCTGCCGGCGAACCTCAGCAGCACGCCCTGCACGGCGATCATTGCGCGCACCGATCCGAACGAGCAGGAGAGCGTCGTCCTGCTGCCCGAGCTCGATCAGCTGGTGCCGGCATGAGGTCATTTGCATAGCGGCAGCGGCCCCCACTTGATTGCGGCATCGGCCACGAACCCGATCGTGTAGCCTTTAGGCCCTGATATGATCCTGACGGTGTCGTCGCTACTGCCCTCTTCGCCCTCTGCCTGGCAAGCGACCGTGGCGGTGAAGTCCTTGCCTTCGGTCTTCAGGACTTTCTTGATTTCGCAGTAAGAGGCCGCCGTGGTGATGCCCTCGGAAGTCAGCAGAAAGAAGGTGTCGGAACCGGTGCTTTCGCCGCTCCTGGCGTAGGAGCAGCCATCCTTGTTGCCGTAGCTGCCCTTGATGGGCAGCGTGTCAGCATGTGCCGCGGTGGAAAGCGCGGCCAGGGAAACGATCGTCAGAAACAGATGGCCGCGCATTGCTATCACACGCCGCTTGCCGGGATGCCCGTGCGCTCGACCTTGCGCGGCGCGGTGATCTCCTTCCAGGTCGACAGCGCCTTGCTGACGGCGGTGACAGGCTCGCGCCGGACGAATTCGCCATGGCCCGAGCGGGTCTTGACCGTATCTTCCTCGATCGCCACGACGCCCCGCGTCAGCGTGTAACGCGGCAGGCCGGTGACTTGCTTGCCCTCGAAGACGTTGTAATCGATCGCAGACTGCTGGCTCTTCGACGAAATGGTCTTGGAGCGCTTCGGATCCCAGACGACGAGGTCGGCATCGGCGCCGACGAGGATGGCGCCCTTCTTCGGATAGATATTGAGGATCTTGGCGATGTTGGTGGAGGTGACGGCGACGAATTCGTTCATCGTCAGCCGGCCGGTATTGACGCCATAGGTCCAGAGCATCGGCATGCGGTCTTCCAGGCCGCCGGTGCCGTTCGGGATCTTGGTGAAATCGCCGACGCCGAAACGCTTTTGCGCTGTGGTGAAGGCGCAATGATCCGTCGCCACCACCTGCAGCGAGCCGGAGGCGAGGCCGGCCCAGAGGCTGTCCTGATGCTGCTTGTTGCGGAAGGGCGGGGACATGACGCGGCGGGCGGCGTGATCCCAGTCCTTGTCGAAATATTCGGTCTCGTCGAGCGTCAGGTGCTGGATCAGCGGCTCGCCATAGGCGCGGATGCCCTTCTGGCGGGCGCGGCGGATCGCTTCATGCGCCTGTTCGCAGGAGGTATGGACGATATAGACGGGGCAGCCGGCCATGTCGGCGATCATGATGGCGCGGTTGGTGGCTTCGCCCTCGACCTCGGCCGGGCGCGAATAGGCATGCGCTTCCGGGCCGTTATTGCCTTCGGAGAGCAGCTTGGCCGACAGCGAGGCGACGACGTCGCCGTTTTCGGCATGCACGAGCGGCAGGGCGCCAAGCTCGGCACAGCGCTGGAAGGAGGCGAACATCTCGTCGTCGTTCACCATCAGCGCGCCCTTATAGGCCATGAAATGCTTGAAGGTGTTGATGCCCTTGTCCTGAACGATGGTCTTCATCTCGTTGAAGACCTGCTCGCCCCACCAGGTGATCGCCATGTGGAAGGAATAGTCGCAATTGGCGCGCGTCGACTTGTTATCCCACATGGTCAGCGCTTCGAGCAGCGACTGGCCGGGCGAGGGCAGCGCGAAATCGACGACCATGGTCGTGCCGCCGGAAAGGGCCGCGCGCGTGCCGCTTTCGAAATCGTCGGAGGAATAGGTGCCCATGAAGGGCATTTCGAGATGGGTGTGCGGATCGATGCCGCCGGGCATGATGAAACAGCCCGTGGCGTCCAGCACCTCGGTGCCGGAAAGGTTCGGGCCGATCTCGACGATCTTGCCGCCGTCGATCTTCACGTCAGCCTTATAGGTGAGGTCGGCCGTGACGATGGTGCCGTTCTTGATGACTGTGGTCATGATCGTTCCCCGTTAGTGTCCGTGAATTTGGCAGGCGAATAAAAGCTCGGCAGTTCGGAGCTAAACTGCAGCCTGCCCTCTAGTGCAGCCAGAATCGTTTCGAGAACCGAGCGTCGTTCTCGCGCGATTTCCTGATTCCAGAAGCGCAGGACAGAATAGCCATTGGCATTGAGCCATTCGGTCCGGCGTTGATCGCTGAGGCTCTCGGCATGCTGGAAGCCGTCGATTTCAACAATCAAGCGTGCGTCGCGGCAGAGGAAATCGACGATGAAGGGGCCGAGCGGGACTTGGCGCGTGAATTTGTAGCCGTTCAGGCGGCGCGCGCGCAGGTCGCTCCAGAGGCGGTATTCTTCCTCGGTTTCGTTGCGGCGGAGTGATCTGGCCTGTTCGGTTTTCTCCGGGCG